>NZ_CP009517.1:0-1200000 GCF_000970305.1 Methanosarcina barkeri 3 | reverse complement strand
CATGCGGAGATTTACGGCAGATTCTCCCAGTTCAACAACGTTTACTTTGACTTCTCCTCTCTCCCTGAAATCCGGGTCCACGGGATGAAGCACAGGAGGATCAATAAATCCCATTCTAAGTGTTTCGGACTTAATTAAGCTAGGTTTTACAACACTGTACTGGACTTTTTGCGGGGGCATTACGTTTGGATGTTTTCTGGCTTCTTCGATCATGATCCTTCTTGCCTGGTCAATGTCGGCATCATAGCTTATTCCGATGTCTATTGGCCAGATTACTGCAGGGTCTTCTATAGTCCAGTTAATTATCGCTTCATTGCTGATTACGGAATTAGGGATTATAAGCCGTCTGTTATCCCAGGTTATGATGACAGTGTGTCTGAGATTAAGATCCGTAACTTTTCCGTACTCGTTCATAATATTAAGCCGATCTCCAACCCGGAAAGGTTGAAAAATAGCAAGGGAAATCCCTGCAATTATATTGCTCAGTGTGTTTTGGGCTGCAAAACCGATAACTATACCGGCAATTCCTGCTCCGGTAAAGAGGGCAATCGAGAGGTTTCGAAGACTGGGAATGCTGAAAATAACAACTACAATTCCCATGAAATAGATCAGTGCGACTACAATATGTCTGAACATTCGGAAAGATGTCGGATCCATATGCAGCCTGTTGTTCGCTTTTACGAAATGGCGTTCCAGAAGACTGTTTACGTTCCGTGCAGTAAGGACAGTGACCAGGCCAACAAAAAGTATGAATAAAAATGTACCTAAGTTGTCTGAAAACCATGTAAACGCCTGCTCTAACCTACTGTCAAAATAAGACATATTTTCTACAAAAGAAGAGGTGTTATTGGGGGTTTCCATATTGTGGTTGTTTGGCAAGATGCTTTAAATAAATATTGATTGAGCTCATCCCAAAACCAATTTCTTTCCAAATATCATCATACTATTTTTATGTTAGAAATTAAAGCAATTATTCAAAATTCAAGGTTTTGGGATAGGCTCATTTAAAAAATACAAAAATGTATAAATATAAAGTTATAAACAAACTACTCCAGTATAAATAAAATAGATTAACAGAATTGGTTTTTTCATATCTGTTAAGAAGAGGAATAAACAGGGAAAGGAAGTAGCTCTTCCTTTCTCTAGTGTATGCAGCAAGTTTCTTTTTAACCGGATTTCAGGTTTTTCATGAGACCTGCTTATTTACTTTTTTCTCTGGCATATGCAACGATAGCATCTTTAACTCCGTATTTAAACGCAACCACGATTGCAATTCCCCATGCAAGCGGCCCAAAGAACAGGTATAGAATACCTGTGTCAACAAGCATAGTATCCAGTGCCACCAGAATCACAATGAGGAATAGAAAACCTCTCAGGAGAGGAAGAATAATCTCTGTTCCCTCTATATTCATATCTCTAATCGTACCTGTGATGTAGTCCATCACTATATCGATTGAAATGATTCCTATCAACAGGATCAGAACACCTGTAAAAAGGCGTGGCAAGTACTCGGTAATGCTTATCAGTAACACGGTAAACATTGTCAACTGCAGGATATTCGATGCGGTTGTAAGAAAAATCAGATACCCAAACAGCTTGATCAGTCCGGAAATAATTCCTGAGGCCGTCAGTCCTCCTGATCTGACAGCTGATCCGAAAGGCATACTTTCAAATTTCTCGTCTACTCCTATCGAAACAAGCAGGTTTTTTATCAGATCCCCAATGAAGTCCACAATCAAGAAGCCTATAAGCAGTACAATAAATGCGGAGATCACAAGTGGAATGTAGTATATTATCAGGTTGATGAAACTATTGACTGCCTGGATATTCAGAATATTAAGGATAATTAAGGCAAATATGATGTAAACGAGCCATCGGATGACTGCATCAAAAAAGCCAACCGTACTCATTTGTCCTCTTCTTATCATTCTACCTATTAAGGTTTTGTCAACAAGATCATCAAGTCCTATCTTATCCAGTACCCTTGCACCTACTCTTCCAAGAAATGTTCCCAGGACTTTCCCTATGATAATAAGAAGAATTATTGCTACCAATGTCGGAATAAAAGCTATAAACTGATCAAGCATACTATATATACTATTCATGATTTGATTTTCAACCATACAAATTACCCCTCTATCAGATCCTAGTTCAAAACTGACAATCTTTCCAAATTCCCCAGTTTTTAGAAATATTTAATTATTTATTAATATAATATTCTATTAAATATATAATACATATATTTATCTGCGGGCATATAAAAGCTTTTTTTTCAGATTGGAACTCGGGGTGTATTGAACGTGAACCAAACTAATTCAAAAGCTCGATAAAGAGATTCGGACAAAAAGTTATGCACAGACTTAAATCAGTGAAACTTTAATTACTGAATGATCTATTTTTTATTCGAAGGTGAGGTAGAGAATAAGCATGGTGGTTTCTGGAAGAAGAGGATCGCAAATCGGACTTGCACCCGGATCGCTTGTCCATGTAGGAGAAAAGAAGGTTGAAGAGGTAGTAATCCGGGTTTTGGCCTATAATAGTGAAAAGCTTGTAGATAAAAAGCTGGAGAAGCTTGAAGAGTGTTTGGAGTTTAAAAATCATCCCGATCTTAACTTCTGGATAAACGTGGATGGACTGGATAGGATAGATATTATAGAAAAACTCGGAAGTTATTTTAACATCCATCCCCTTACTCTTGAAGACGTACTTAATACACGGCAACGGCCCAAGACTGAAGATTACGACTCATATATTTATTCGATTTTAAAGATGATTCTCCTTGATCCGAAAAAGGAAGAGCTCACTATAGACCAGGTAAGCATCATCTTCGGCTCCAATTACATCCTCTCTTTTCAGGAAAGAGAGGTAGATGTTTTTGATACGGTACGGGAAAGGTTTGAAAATCCGGCTTCTCGCTTGCGAAAAAGTGGAGTGGATTATCTTGCCTACAACCTTATTGACGCTGTAGTCGATAATTATTTTTTGATCCTGGAGCGTTTTGGGGATGATATCGAGTACCTTGAAGAAGGGCTGGTAACGCAGCCAAGACCTGAAACTCTCAGGACTATTCAAAGGTATAAAAGGGATATGATTATCCTTCGGAAATCTGTCTGGCCTCTCAGAGAGCTGATAAATGGTTTACAGAGGGTTGAGTCCGATCTTATTAAAGAGACTACCCGGATTTACCTGAGAGATGTTTATGACCATACAATCCAGGTAATAGACACTGTTGAAGATTTTCGGGACATTTTGTCTTCAATGGTTGATGTCTACCTCTCCAGCTTAAGCTACAGGATGAACGAAGTTATGAAGGTCCTGACAATCATAGCAACGATTTTTATTCCCCTTACTTTTATAGTAGGTATTTACGGGATGAATTTCAAATTCATGCCCGAACTCGAATGGCACTGGGGCTATCCTGCTGTAATGTTGGTAATGACCTTTTTAGCAGTTAGCATGTTTATCTATTTTAAGAAAAGGAGATGGGTTTGACTTTCTTTTTTCTGGAAAATTTTTCATTTATATTTTCATTGAGAACTTTCAGAAGCTATTTTCCTGAGCTTCATTTGAGACAATGACCTGAATTTTCAAATAATTCTTCAAAAACGATACTAAAAAATACTGGTTTTTTGAAGACATTTCCTGAAGGTCAGTAATTTCCGGACTTTTTTTCTATTTTTCTATTTGTGTAATCTCATTCAAAGCCAAAATTTTTATAAAGTATCATCTCTATATTAAGAAATTTAGACAATTCATTAAAAAGTGTTAGTTCTCGGGATACTATGTACGGCTATTATAATCCCCCTTTTTCAGTTGAACAGGAAGGAATTGCTATTTCCGTTGAGAAAGTCGGAGAGCAGTGGATATACAGAAGAAAATTCGGAACGGAAAATGTAGAGAAAATTATCCTTGGAGATAATAAACGCCTGATTGTAAATCCTGTAGAGCCTTTAAACACCCCTAAAGAAATTACTCCAAACCTGCTTATAGAATTTGAGAAAACCCTTTTGCTTGCAGGAGGAGCAAAAAGAAAAATTTTTCTGACTTTTCCGATAGAAATAGGCATTTTTATCGCGGATAAGGAAGACAAAAATCTCCAGCTTCTTGATGTGACGAGCCTGGTGAGACAGAAATTTACTCTTTACGGGGAGGTTTCAAACGGAGTTATCTGCAAGCACTGGAAAAGCCAGATATATTCAATTTCTCCTTCCCCTAACCCTCTACAGGAGGGAATTATGGAACTGACCATTCGAAATGCTTCCTCGGATTGGGCGACAATCTCAAAAGTAGTTTTCAGTGCATACGGTATGAAACTTTACTATGCCGGTGATGTTTTTATGCGAGCGCATATGGACATCCTCAACAGGAACACGGCTGAAACAGGTTTTGAGTTACAAAAACTTAGCGGAGAGCTAAAAAGCAGTCCTCTGAAAGAGATTAAAGCCAGAAAAGAAGCTTTCGGGGTTTACAGCCTTAAGAAGCTTGGTATCATGCCTCTTAATTTTTACATGGGGAGTGGATTTTGATTACTGATCTCGCTTTTTCTGATACAGGCTTTCCTATCTCAGATGGTACCGTAACTCTGGGATCTGTGCTAAAGTTTATACTAATTCTTTCTTTTTCAACTCTCTTTGCCAAAATTCTCTCGCTTTACCTGCGCAGGTCTCTCAAAGACAGAGTCAGTAAGGATATGGGTGAAACTATCATCAAAATTCTTTACTATGGCATACTTACTATTGTATTTCTTTCTAACCTATCTCTAATAGGAATTGATCCTTCAGCGCTCCTGGTGGCAGGAGGAGTTACAGGTATCATCCTTGGTTTTGCAAGTCAGAATATTGTAGGAAATCTGGTCTCGGGATTTTTCCTGATGGTTGAAAGGCCCATAAAAATAGGGGATCAGGTTCAAATCAACGATGTATCCGGTTATGTCACAGATATTCGCATAATTTCTACCCATATAAGAACCTTTGAGGGGCTTCTTGTCCGTATCCCAAACCAACAGGTCTTTACAACAAATATCACAAACATTGTAGGGCACCCTGTCAGAAGGTTTGAATATACAATCAGGATTCGTTACAGTGACGATGCCAATGCCGCAATCTTTCTTATTAAAGACCTTATTGACAAAGAACCCTTTGCTCTCCTGAACCCTTCCCCTTCGGTTTTCGTAAGCGATCTTGGAGACAGTTCGGTAAATATTGCTGTCAGGATCTGGGCACCTGTTAACGAGTGGTTCGGGATAAAAACCAGAATTCTATGGGATATAAAACAGACCCTGGAAGAAAACGGCATAGAGATTCCTTTACCACAGCGCATAGTTCGCATTCAGACCGATTCAAAAAAGGTTCCTGAAGAACTGGTGCCGATGCAGGAAAAAGAGATAGAGAGTGTACTGAATTACGAAGAAAGAGTTTTAGTTTGAGTAGACGTGTTGCTGAGTAAACGTGTTGCTGAGTAAACGTGTTACTGAGTAGACCTGTTACTGAGTAAACCTGTTACGCAGACAGGTTTACTACACACTTTTTAGATTTCCAAAAAAATAAGTTGAGTCCGAAATAAAACAACCTATTATCATACTTGTTACAATATAGTAATCAATCCAAAACGAGTACCCTTTTCGTATAAATTAAGTGAAAATCTGAGATCATAGTAATATACGAAGTCAATGAGGTTAATGAAATCAATTGAGGTTAATGAATCAATGAGATCAATGAGATCAATTGAGGTTAATGAAATCAATTGAGATTAATGAAATCAATTGAGATTAATGAAATCAATTGAGACTAATCAACCAATGAGACTAATCAATCAATGAGACTAATCAACCAATGAGACTATGAAACAGTGGTCGTTAAATCAACGCTAATAGAAAGACATTAACATATGGACGTTTTGATATTATATCAGGAGATAGCGGTCGTATGAAATCTAAATCGGTTAAAGGACTTATAGCTTCAGGGATGTTCAGAGGGCCTCTCGCTCTCGGAGCTTTACTGTCTCTTGCAGTTTTTCCGGAAGGCAGGAATTCTGGAAAGCTGGAGAAATCTTATGAAGGCTCAGGAAATAGCACAGGCAGTAGAAATGATGCAGGCAGTGAGTGTACTTCCGAAGTGCTTGATCCAGGTAAGGTTCCGACAGAGTGGAATGATGCATATCTTTTCAGCACTAGGGAGGACGCTTCAAAAGAGCTTGAGAGATTAAAAAAGGGACCACAGGAGATAAGTGAGTCTTTCCGGCCCAAATTTGAAAAATTATCAGGACCTGTTATGCTTGAATACCTGGAAAATGAAAAGGCTTATTCAAAATCACTTGATGTCCTGTATACTTATGCATATACTCAACTCAGTAAAAACGTAAACGAATCATTTCTTATTTCCCTGCTTGGAAATACTCAGGATTTGCTTACGGAATATAAGAAAGCTCAGGCCTTTGCAACCGTAAAATTAACCTCGCTTGAGAAAGATGAATGGGACAGACTCTTTTCCGAAGAACCCGGACTTGAAGCTTACAGAGCCTATCTTGAAGCTAACTACATGAGGTTTATAGAGCACAGGCCAAAGGATGAGACCCAGGCTGCGCATCTTGCAGAGCTTGAAAACCAGCGGATGAAACTGGAAACTGAAGCACTTTCCGAAATCACAAACAAAGTTACAAAGGCAGGAGAGATCACGCTTGAGAACGGAGAGAAATTTTCTGTCAATTCCCAGTCCTACAGTACTTTACTATCAACAGATCCGACTAGGGAAAACAGGAAAAAGTGTTATGATAAGAGGTTCTACCATCTGATTGATGAATCCGATTCCATGGCATCCCTCTATTCCAAAAAAGCCCAGCTTGATGACCTTGTTGCCAGAGAGTTGAACTATACGGACTTCTATGATTACAGTTTGTATAATTTCTATCTTACCCATGCCCAGGTTGATGACATGAATACTGTCTTCAAGCAGAGGAAAGAGGTTTTTGAGGCCTACAATGATTTTCGAAGAAAAAAGCTTGAGCTTGACACTCTCAAACCATATGACCTGATGCTGCAACTGACGGACCATCCTGGCAAGAAATACGCTTACATAGATGCCCTGCAAGAGATTCAGAAATCCTACTCCAGGATGGACCCCAATTTCAAGGAAATCTTCCTAAAAATGGCAACCGGCGGTTTCATAGACGTATACCCTGACCCCGAGCATGGAAAACAGCCTGGAGGCTATTGCACCGATTCCTGTGCCCTAAAAGCTCCACCTCTTATCTTCATGAACTATGACGGCCTTATAAGGGACCAGAAAACTTTAACCCACGAGCTCGGACATGCCGTTAATTTCTACCTCATGGGCAATTCCGTTGACTATCTTTACTGCACAGGTACGATCTATGAAATGGAAATTCCTTCCACTTTCAACGAAGAGCTCTTTGTTGACTACATTGTTGAAAATTCCGATAAGGATACCGCAGTTGCAGTCCTTTCCCAGCAGATCGATGATTACCAGAATTTTTTTACCAGACAGCCCTTGATCACGGAATTTGAATATAAAGCCCACCAGCTCTGTAAAGAAAAAGAAACGGTAAGCGGAGCGGAACTCAATGCTATCTGGACCGACCTTTCTAAAGAGTACAGGAGCAGCTCAGTCGAGTATTACCCTGAAGATTCCGCAGAATGGACTTATATAAACCATATTTACCTGACAAGCAACTACTATACCTTCAACTACGCGGTTTCAAAAGCAATTACTCTCGCCCTCTTTAAACAGTACAGAGGAGACCCCGACGCTTTTAACAAAAAATACATTGCCTATCTCTCAGCAGGCTCGACAATGCCTCCGGAAGAAAAACTCAAGGAATACTTCGGGATCAAAATCGACAGGCAGCTCTTTGAAGATGCGATGGATGTTGTGGAGTTGAGGATTCAGGAATTGTATAAGCTGGCAAGGGAAGAATGATTTTGAAGGGGATTTGGGGGGAAAAATTCTTGAAAAAAAGGATTATCTGGGTACGAGGAAGCTTACAGGAAACTTATAACGGAAAAGCAGAAAAAAGCTCAATAAGCAGAAATTGAGAGCTTTCCAATCAATTTGAAGAGGATACAGTAAATGCTTAAAAAGAAAATATGCCATCAAGGACTTTGTTTTACAAAAATAAGCAGTACCAATGTGAATGCATGGGAATTATTCTTCATTACTAAAGTACTTTCCATTTGATAGATTAAACACCCTTTGTTATTTCATCTGCAATTAATTCCGCCTGCTTAAGCACTGTTCAGATCTCCCCTGTCTGCCCCGTCTTTTCGGTAGCTTACGTTTATACCCTCCGTAAGCATCCTGTGAAACGCTTCGTTGTTAGATATCAGTTCAGGAGAGTTCAGGCGTTGAACCTGCCTGATAGCATCTTCCCTTGCATCTGCCGGAATGTCGGGATTTATCCTGCCAATGGCTTTTCGCAGGCGCTCTAACAATATTACATCCTCAAATCTATCCCGTTCAGGAGTATCGCTATCCGGGGCAATGTCAGGGGCATAGATGTACTGGTAACCCTGGTGCTCGAGGAGTTCGATGGCGAATTTTTCTATTTCGGACTCGGTGATTTTAGTTGTAGTCATCCGTATTCTCCCTGATTCGCCGTACTTCTTTGTCAAAATCGGAGATGTAATTTTTGTCCTGAATTTTCCTGAATGTTTCATATTCCCTTGCAGCCAGGTCAAGAGCAACTTCGTGGCTGATCTTTCCGGCATCGGTGAGGATTTCGTATTCGCTGAACTTCAGGAAAGCATCCAGTTTTTCAATCCAGTCCTTCGTATACATCGGCTTATTGCGAATAGCCTGTAATTCCGCATAATCGATGTACATGTTGACTATGCGGTTCAAATGGTCAAGTTCTGTTTTATCCAGGTAATTTTTTGCTATGGTAACGTCACGCGGCATGATTTTGCCGTCGGACCCTTTTCGCCATGACGTCAGCTCCATGTTCTGCTTATCGCTTCTGGCCCGTGTGATTATGATTTCTGCGGCAGTCTGTCCGGTAATGGCAAAGTGGAGCTTGTTCTGTACCGTGGCGAAGAATTTGCGCGTGTCCTCCGTCTTTGGCGAATAGTCAATAGCAGTGGCGTAAATATCGGTTATCTTCTGGTACATCATCCGCTCACTGGAACGGATATCCCGAATCTCTTCGAGCAGGTCGTCGAAATATCGTGTACTGAACCGGGAACCATACTTGAAACGGTCGCTGTCTATGGCAAAACCTTTGTGGATATATTGCTGGAGGATGGAAGTTGCCCATTGCCTGAACTCTATGCCGCGTTCCGAGTTTACCCTGTACCCCACCGCGATGATGGCTTCGAGGGAATAGCACTTTACCGTACGGGTTACCTTGCGTTCCCCCTCTGTCTGAACTACCGAGAAATCCTCGGTAGTTGCAGCTTCATCAAGTTCTTTATCTTTGTAGATATTTTTAAGGTGCAGAGAGATATTGTCTGCGCTGCATCCGAATAACTCTGCCATCCGCTTTTGAGGCAGCCAGACGTTTTCATTGGCATAGAGCACCTCAATGTTGATGTCCCCTTCAGGTGTCTGATAGACCGTAATCTGGTTGTCGGGCAGTTTCTTAGTTGTAGTCATCCGTACTCTCCCTGATTTGCCGTATCATTCTCGCGGAATATGCAAAGTGCATTTTTTGCACATTGCTTTCTTCATCCAGTTCCCCACTGCTGAAAATGTTCTGAGTATGTTTGGTAATAACACTCCTGTCTTTACCGAAAAGTTCCCCCATAGCCTTCTGGGTGAGCCAGACAGTTCCATCCTTCAGTACAACATCTACCTTTACTTTCCCATCATTTGAAGTGTAAAGGATGAAATCCGACTGGTTGCTGGAAAGGTGGTTTTTATTCGCGGTCATGTTTAAACATTATTCTTAGCAAGTGTTTCATATTCTTCTTGTGTCAATTCTGATTTTAAAAAATCATCATCTAACAGTTTAATAAAGAAATTACAATGATTATTTGTCTTTAATTTAAATTTAGTCTTGTCTTCATTTGTTTCAATATTATCTTTTAGTTTAGGATTGCTTGAAACAAATGAAATTAACTGTTCGTTAGGAATTTTCTTTTTGATTACTATTGATGAAGACATAACTTTTATGAACTTACTGGCATGTGAAGGATTACTTACAAGATAGGAAAATAACTTGTCCTCACCTTCAATTATCTTGACTTTTGTTATCTCTTCAAAGTAACTCGTAGCTCTTTCTAGTATTACATCGGTAAATTGGTAAAACTTCTCCAAAATCTCATAGTTTAGAATGTAGTATTTATCATTGTATTGCAAAATATCAAATTTACCTGCGATTTGTACTAATTCATCATCAAACTTTTCTAACTGATGATCTGATTTTACTAGTTTTATTACTTTGCTATGTCTAATTAAATTAACAGGATAAAATTTAGTATACAAATATATGCCATGTTCAGAATTACTGATTTTAACAATAATTGCATATATAGTCACGAGGCTAAATAATGCAACTGCCCAATGAGATACAATAAAGTTTTTTGTTGCAACAATTACAGGCGTAACTATAGATACTAAAAAGAGAATAATAGAGTGTGACTTCCGTTAACATATCCAATTATGTTAATAGAAAACCAGAAATTTTTCCCTGTAGAAAACCTGATGTATTTAACTATACCTTTCCTCAAGCACATCCCTGATCGTCTTTACAGTCATAGCTCCTGGAGTTCCTTTCATATTATGAGGTGGCCAGTCTCCTGATTTTATTTCTTCGGAATTTTCATTGTGTTCGTCTTCGAGGAGCAGGATAACCTTTATGTCATCAGGAATATCGTCAACCATTTTTGCTCCGCATTCCGTAAGTTCGCTAAAGGCTTCTCTACCTTTTTCTTCATCAAAAGGAGCTGTACAACCTTTTACGATGTTTGTTCGAAAACCTCTTTCAAGGAAACCAAGGCTATTAATATATATGCAGACTTCCTCAACCAGGCCTGTAATGAATACTTCATCGATTCCGAGCTCTGCTGCTTTCAGTTCGAGTTCCGGGTTCATAAAGGCATTGAGGTGATCTTTCGGAATTCTGATGACACTAACTGTTCCCCCTTTTACTACCTTTATTATTAGCCTGGCTATTTTGTCAACAATTTCCTTTGCCATAGGGGCTACAAGTTTTCCCTCATATAACGTTCCTGCATATTCGTAGGTCTCATACACGAAATCGTTAGTCATATCTATAATAACCAGAGCTTTCAAAGTTTCACCATTCCTCTTTGGTTCCGTTCTATATTTTCTTTTATCTATTTTACTTTTAATTTATTATATAAATTAGCATAAACCTGTACCTGGTTGTTTCATTTTAAGCTGTTTTTAATCTGGTTTGGTAAAACTTAGAAAATTCTCCAGCAGCTCTGATCCAGCAGCTCTGAAACTGATTGAGGCTTAAATTGCAGACTGGAAATTCAGGAATGTGCTATATAACAAAATAAAGGTGTTTATTATTGAGCTTATCCAAAACAAGTTTTGTTTGCAACGTTAAGAGTTTTTAAGAGCTGGCTTTGTGGTCGTGAATTTTTACTCACCAGTAGAATACTTGAGATTTATATTTGAGATTTATATTTGAGATTTTGAATTAGAGATTTTGAGATTCAGAAAAGAGATTTTGAATTAGAGATTAGCTCTTAAAATTACTTATTAATTTTAGTTATCTAAAAAAACAATTGAGGTTATGTACCTCAAAAATCAAAAATTTGGATATAAAATAAAGTTTGATTCAGTTACACAGAAAAGCATTTTTTAATTCATACTGCAAGAATCTGATTTGAAGGTTTTTTTATTTCGTAAAGGCTCTGACGTGAGTCAATGAAATAAAAACGTTCCATTAAAATTTTTTCTTCCTTTAGCCTGTTTATTGCATATCTTACTGTGCGTGAAGGAAGTATTGTTTCACGAATTATGTCTTTCTGTGTCATCTGCCCTTTAGCCTCAAGGGTTTTAAATACCAGCTTTGCAGACGGAGGCAGTTTCTCAAGTTTTTCGTAATTAAACTCATTCACATTGTCATTTATAGATCCATTTTCAACAAAAACGATCCCTCATAGTGAATCACCATTTTCATAGAAGGGTTCTTTGTTCTTAAACCTTTTGGCCCAAATTCCAATCTTATGTACAAAACGGATATTGTATTACCCAATTTTCCAAAATTAGCCATTTTAAATTTAAATAATTTCACAATTGTGCCATCCAGTATCTCAACTGTAGAATGCCCGGAAAATCGAGCTTACTTTCCTTTTTAACAAGGGAAAAGCCTGGAAGCGAAAAATTAACTAAGACGAGTGTTAGCTAATAACAATCAGCTCAAATGTTCCATCCATACATGAGACTGCAAAGTCATGGAAATGCTTCATATTGTCAGACATCTCTTCATAAATCGAATGGGAAATGTATATTTTCATATGCGGTTTTTTGTCAGGATCTTTTTTAAGCTCAAGGTAAAGCTCCTTGAAAATTTCAATTAGAGTCTTCAGGTTAATGCGTCTGATTATTCTAATATGGCCTATCCCCTCCGAATCAATCATAATTCGATAACTTTTGTTTTGCTTTAGATTTCGCTCACTTAATCCCATTATTTCTACCGCAAGATGTGATTTTTAATTTATATACAACTTCACAATTGTGAACCATATATGTTTGATGCGAGTTTAATGTAAGTTTGATGTTCACAATTGTGAACATATTAATTCATGTGATATAAAAGTGTTTTGTCCACCTGACTGGATAAATTACTGGACAACTCTCGATGAATTCTTTGAAAGAAACGGTTGTCCCTCGCAAAAGACGGGTAAGAAAAAGGAACGATATACTCCAACCCCCTGATTAGGAGTAAGTTTATCGAGTTAAAACTGCAGGTTCGAAAACTCCTGCTATATGAGTAATTTACAACAGGAGCTTGAGATTTATTATTTAATTCGACATTTATATAATCAAGAATTTGGGATACAAATTTTAGACTTTGCAGAAATCCTGTGGTTGGAAGAGCCTCAATTACCTGTTATTCAAGAAGTGAGCTGGATTTCAATAACTGTATCTGCTCAGTTTCTGTCGATTTGAAGAAATCTCTACAAAGCCGAATTTAAAGTATCTCATGCTTCCGAACTTATTGGCGTTCCTTCTTCAACGCTACTGTTTTTCACTTTTCCTTCATGTCCACTTACCTGTTCCCGTTCCTTGAGGAGTATATCAGACCAGCTTTCTGCCCAGGTTTTGAGTTCTTCGGACTCAAGAGGAGCAGGAACATATTTCTTATTGTTATTCAAAATGCCTCTTGCAAGTTCTCTATATATCTCAGCCTGCTCGGAATCAGGTGCATGTTCAACTACAGTCTGTCCTCTGAGTTCACTCCTTGTAACATCAAGTGAACGGGGTACATACCCTGCGATTGTTGTTTTTGTCTGACTCGCAAAGTCATTTATTATCTCTTTTTGAATAGGCTGGTTCATTGAATTTGCAATTATTCCGCTGAAAAGGGCACCGCCGTTGTTTGCGTATTTCCTTATACCTTTGAAGAGATTATTTGCTGCATAGATTGCCATGAAATCCGAGGATGCAACAGTGTATACCTGTTCTGCAACACCTTCACGGATAGGGATTGAGAATCCTCCACAGACAACGTCTCCAAGCACGTCATAAATTACAACATCAGGGTTAAATTCCTCAAAGACGTTTTTTTGCCTTAAAAGTTCGATTGCAGTAATAATACCTCTGCCAGCGCAGCCTACACCAGGCTCAGGACCGCCTGCTTCCACACAGAGGATTCCATTGAACCCCTCATAGACGATGTCGCTAATCTCAACCCTTTTTCCACTTCTCATAGCATCAAGAACGGAAGGAATAGATTTGCCTCCTCTCAGGTTATTTGTGGAGTCGCTCTTAGGGTCACAGCCAATTTGCATTACAGTAAGACCCAGGTCAGAAAGAGCCGCTGAAAGATTTGATGAGGTAGTTGATTTCCCGATACCGCCTTTTCCATATATTGCGATGTTTCTTGCTTTTGTCATTTCATCACCATACAGGGAAACAAACATATCCGATTTATAAGCTCATACTTCAGCAAT
Source organism: Methanosarcina barkeri 3 (assembly GCF_000970305.1). Classification (GTDB taxonomy): domain Archaea; phylum Halobacteriota; class Methanosarcinia; order Methanosarcinales; family Methanosarcinaceae; genus Methanosarcina; species Methanosarcina barkeri_A. The sequence goes on along the minus strand of NZ_CP009517.1, from coordinate 1,185,896 downwards.
AATTGACATGGAAATTCTGTTTTTCTTAATTTTGCGGCAAAAATCTCTGCTATTTCTCAATTATGCTTAATTTAAGTCAGGTCATTCATTTAGAGTTGTCAAAAACACAACTGCTAATTCAAATAAAAATGAAAAACACAACCAGCAGCAGTAGACCATGTCGCAGTAAAATATACGGAAACATTGTCTTAGGATAGAATACAAAAACGGATCAATGTAATGGATGTCTATATGCGAGATATTGATAAGCATGAAATACGATATTCGGTACATTAAATGCTAAAGCTCCGGCAGAGATATTGTTTTATGTATGTACGGATAATTCATATAGTAATATATTAGAGGTGTTTTGAATGTGTTGTTCCTATCTTATAACAGTGAACCCCAATTCCAGTAATGAATTCTATACATGCGACGTTGCTCCAAAAAAGGGTAAGTTACCTGCCGAAGTGATATCGAAGTACTGCAAAGGTGAATACGAAAATTGTCAAAGATTTATGTACCGTTCATGTTTGATGAAGTAATAAAAAGGTTCAGACTCCTATAGTCCTTAACCTGACTGTTTTTCTGTTTTTGCTTCTTTTCTTATTTCTTGTGAAGCGCCTTTTAATATGCTTTAATATCTTCAGGCGTGTTTTTAGAGGGAATAGTTCGAATTATGGTTTGTCTTGCGATGTGCTTAGTTCTCAAAGAGCAGACTAAAATGTCCTTCCATGCAAGGCTTGTCCAGCCAGATCAAAAGCGATGTACTTAAGATGATTTTATGCAGGTTCTCATGGGTTCGAATCCTATCCCTCGCACTAGATATTTGGGTAATAGGGATCTCAAAAAACGCAACGCTGTCTTGCGAGAATAATACACAATCATTTTTTTCTTCTAAAATCGCCCTATCCAAGAATATTATCTTTATATTTATGTAAAATTCATGCAAAAGTCTATTTTATCAATATTTATATTAGTTGTTTAATACTATTATCCAAAAATTACTTCACTTTATTAATTTCCTTTTATGCAGTAAAATATGTATACAAGTGACTCGCTATTTTACTACAACTTTGAATTTTTTTCATTTTACATGGTCATCATACAGTACAAAAATAAAATTGGAAATTACTCAATGTTTAACCTTTTGAGTCACCTACTGTTGTATCGTGTATTGAACTTTTAAATGGTTTTGAACACACTAAATCATTTCAAGATATAACCGTAAACTGTTTATACTAACTATGTAAGTGGATTCTTTTCACAAAATTTCAAAGAATTTAAATATAGAAGTTCGCATATTTTTTGTCTAAATGACAAGAATACCATTTAAAGTTTCGGCAAGAACTGCAAGACTAATAGGTAGAGAGAATGTTGCAAATGCAGAAGGGGCAATAATTGAGCTTGTAAAAAATTGTTATGACGCTGATGCTTATAACTGCATTTTATTCTTTGATAATAAATATCATTTACCGCCTTCAATTCTTGCAAAGGAAGAATATTTAATACTTAGTGGATTTTCTGACTCAATAGATTTGTTTTACACACAAGATATTAATGGGAATTACTTACTAAATGATAATTCTTATAAAGATACTGAAAAACTTAATTCTTTTTTTTCAAATTTCTGTCATCTATACATAATCGACAACGGGTCTGGAATGACAGAGAAAGTAATCCAAGATCATTGGATGACCATAGGAACTGATAACAAAAATACTCAGTATGAAACTAAAAATGGACGCATAAAAACTGGCGAAAAAGGAATTGGAAGATTTGCGCTTGATAGGCTGGGCAAGAGCTGTGAAATTTATACGTTGCCTGAACAAGAGAAGGAAGGTTTCTTGTGGCAAGTGAATTGGTCAGACTTTGAAAGCCCTGGGTTAACAATAGATAAAGTTGAAGCAGAATTAACACCTGTAGAAAACTTAGATCTGAAAGAAAAGATAATAGATTTAACACAAAATTATGAACCATTATCTAAAGTTTTAAATGATATTAATTTCAAAAGCGGAACAATAATAAAAATAAACAAATTAACGGATGAATGGGATGAACATCTAGTTGAGAGAATATTTAAAAGCTTAGAGATTCTCGTGCCTCCCAAAGAAATTCCGATTTTTTCAATCTATCTATTTAGTTCTCTTCAAGAAAACGAATATGGTGAAATTTCATCAGAGTTCTGTGACGATTTTGACTATAAGGTATTTGCACGGCACCTAGATGACCATTCAAAGACAGTGATTTTGGAAATAGAGCGTAATGAACTAGATGTCGATTTAATAGAGAAGGAATATATTGGTGTTTTTAAACAAGAAGGGATGAAGAAATCTCCTTATGACTTTAAAACACTGAAAGAAAAAAAATTCACTATTGAAACAACTCTAGCTAAACTTGTGCCCGGGTTTAAAGATAATGATGCAAAACGCATTCTTGATAAGATTGGAGAATTCTCATTCACATTCTATTTCTTAAAAAATGTGTCTTCTGCTGAAGATTCTAGATATCCATACAAGTCTTTCTCTAGCGCTTCAAGAAAGCAATGGTTAAATAAATTTGGTGGAGTGAAAATTTTTAGAGACGGATTTTTAGTACGCCCTTATGGATTAGGCAAAAATGATTGGCTTGGATTAGGAGAACGAGCGGGGATAAGTCCAGGGGGTGCGGGTCAAAAACGGACAGGTTGGAGAATACGTCCCAATCAAATTTCGGGTTCCATTAGTATTTCTAGAGTGGCAAATTCAAGTTTCCAAGATAAATCAGGCAGAGAAGGGATACAAGAAAATGATGCTTTCAATCTATTTAAAAATATAATAATTGGGATTATAGAGGAATTTGAAGATGATAGAATCAACATAATGTACTCTTTCAATCAATTTCATTCGCTAAGAAATGACAAAGAGAGTACAAAAGAGAAAGCTGAGGAGTTTGCAAGCAAAAGGATAGAAATAAAAAAAATTAAACAGATAAGTCGAAAATATTTCCCCGATTCAGATACCGACGCTTCAAAAGGTATCTCTATAGTCCCTAAAGCTCTTAAAGGGAATGAATTTGTAAAACTAGAAAAAGAAGCTGAAGTCCTCGCGGAAGGTTATGAGATTCAAAAACAGGAGCTGGAAGAAAAGGAAGAAGAATTACGTCTTATTAGAAGTCTTGCAAGTTCAGGATTAATCGTCGCCACATTTACACATGAATTAAAGCACATTAGAACTCAATTCGGAAAGAGAACTACTTATTTGAGGAAATACTTACACGAACAGTTAGAAACCTCTAAATTAGAAGGCCTACCAGCACATGAGAATCCGTTCATTCTAATAGATAAGATAGAAGAGCAAGACAATAAGTTGATTAAGTGGATAAACTTCTCAATTTTAATGATAAAAAAGGATAGAAGGAAGCGTAGAGATATAGATATCAATGAATATTTTATTGCTTTTAAAAAAACGTGGTGGAGTTTTCTTTTAGATCGTAAGGTAACATTAAATCTAGATCCTCAAGTAGAAAAATGTTCATTAAAAGCTTATGATATCGATTTCGATAGTATATTCTCAAATTTAATTGTCAATTCAGTAGAAGCATTTCAAAGAGAAGGCTCTTCAAAAGAGAGGATTATAGAAATTAAGTGGGAAGTTATCGATAAATCAGTCACTGTTCTATATAAAGATACAGGATGCGGGCTCTCTCAGGATTACAGAGATAATCCTGAGATTATTTTCAAGGCCTTTGAGACTACAAAAAAAGATCGTTCTGGAAATGTAATTGGCACAGGGCTAGGTATGTGGTTGGTAAAAAACATCGTTGATGAATACTCCGGAAATATAAAAATTCTGAAACCAGAATCTGGCTTTATGCTTCAAATAGTGTTTCCCCTATCAAAGCAAAAAAAGTGATTATATGGCTGAATACAAAAAGTATAAAGTTGGTTACATCGATGAAAGCGAGGACGATGTTATTTTATTCCAGCAACAGTTTTCAGATTATTTTGATATAGAAATTCTACCAATTGATAGTTCCACAACAATGGAAGATGTAATTAGCTGGATATATACAACTCATTTAGATATAATTGTAGTCGACTACAGGTTAAAAGAAAATCTTGAAATAGACTTTAATGGTAACGAAATTCTTGAGACTTTAAACAGGCAACGTCTTAATTTTCCAATGTACATGATTACTGCCCATGAAGACGAAGCCATTTCTGAATCCGATGAATCATTAGATGACCTTATTTTTGATAAAGAGTTGGTTTCTAACAATCTTGATATTATGGTTACCAGGATAGAAAATAAAATAAAAAAATACAAGTTTGAATTAGAACAGAAAGAAAAAAGACATAGAGAACTTTCTCTCAAGAATGAATTAACTATTAAAGAGGAAGAAGAACTTTTAAGACTTGATTATTTTCTGGAAGAGACAACAAGCAAATTGGGTGTTACTCCAATAACTTTAAAAGATACAAAAAGCTTAAAAAAATTATGCGAATTAATAGAAAAGGTGGACAAAATAATTGAAAAACTTGAAAGAAATGAATGATTTCAGAAATGTTCAACCTCAAAGAAGACCTAGCCCTAGACATGTTTCAAAATACAGACTTTATAAAGAAGATTTGAGGCAAGATTTCAAAAAATGCTGCGGATATTGTGGAGATGAAGAGTGTTGGGGAGGAGGAAAAAGAGTATTTCATATTGATCATTTCGTACCTCGAAAGATTCTAGTTAACATTTCAGAAGAAAGTTACAATAATTTAGTTTATTCATGCTTTTACTGTAATAATAAAAAGAGGGCAGATTGGCCAACAGGAAATGAAAATGTCCATAATGATGGTATTAAAGGATACATTGATCCATGCGACCCTACATATGGACAGCAATTTATGAGAAACGACTTAGGAGAAATTATTCCTCTTACACCTTTAGGCAACTATATGTACAGTAGGCTCGGTTTAAGTCTGAGAAGGCACCCGCTAATATGGAATCTCTGTCGCTTGGAAAAAAGAATCGTAAAATTAAAAGAACTTCACAAAATTGGAAAATTGAATGAAAATACCAAAGAATTTTTGGAAGTACTGATTGAGTATACTGAATATATTGAGGAATTAAAAAACGAACAGTCGAAATAACTAGGCAGAATTGAAAGTGAAATGCCATAAAGTCGGTAATTAAATATTCAACCACTTAAAACATTCTCAGATTAAGGGTTCTCTTGTTTTAATAATAGAGAATGAATGGACATGAGTCAAATAAATCTTTTAATAAGAGACTTTATAAATAATACTATAAATAGAAGTTATTTTATTTGAGCTAGATAAACTAGATAGTGTCATAATATCTGTTATCTGTTTTTAAAAAAGTACTCCTTCTGATTAAAAAACTACTTTGGTGAACCTGATGGAAATGCCACGAAAAAAAGAAAACTGCAGTTTGTTAGATTACTCTGTTGAGTTAAGTGATTCTTTTCGTAAAATCTATTCGGTTGAGAAGAGAAAAGAAAAAGGTCAGTTTTTCACTAACAAAAAAGTAGCTTCTTTTATGGCAAGTTTATTAGATTTGAGACATGCTGAAATAAAATTACTTGATCCTGGGGCTGGAACAGGTATATTATCGGCAGCAATATGTGATAGAATTATTCTAGAGTCCAAAAATAAACTTAATTTAACAATTGATTGTTATGAACAAGATTCAGAGGTAGTACCTTATTTAGAATGTTTAATGTCAGAATGCAAAAATGTGTTTGAAAAGCATGGTCATGAATTGAGTTTTAACATCTATGAATCCAATTTTATTCTGGATAATGCTAATCACTATAAAAGGAAATATGATTTAGCTATTTCTAATCCTCCTTACTATAAGCTGAGAAAAGATTCAGCTGAAAGTTTAGCTGTTGATCATCTGAAGCTAGATTCTCCAAATATATATTCGCTATTTATGCTTATTGTGGCAAAAATGCTTAAGAAAAACGGAGAAATGATATTTATTGTTCCAAGAAGCTTCTGCTCTGGACTTCATTTTAAGAAAACAAGAAGATGGCTTGTGGAGAATTTACATTTTGAGAATATTCATCTATTTAAATCAAGAACTAATATATTTGACGACAATGAAGTTCATCAGGAAAATATTATTTTTAAAGCTATAAAAAAATTTCCCGGTGAACGTGGCACAGTTGTGAGTTCTAGTTACAGCAAAGAATTTGAGGATTTCTTTAAGATTGAAGCAACATTCTCAGATATTATTTTTTCGAAAAATGGGGAAAATTACATTAGAATTCCTACGTCAGAAAAAGATCTAAAAATAATTCGCATAGTAGATTCTTGGGAACATAAGCTGGAAGACTTTGGAATGACGGTCTCAACTGGAAAGGTAGTAGATTTCAGAACAAAGGAAAATTTGCGAGAGGACTATTCTGAAAAAGATTGCGTTCCATTAATATGGTTACAAAATCTAGAGAAAAATGGTGTTAACTTAAATCCCGAGAATTTCAATAAAAAAAGAGGCATTAATGTAAATAAAAAAACTTCCAGGGTTCTTATTCCCGTTAAAAATTACGTTTTAATGAAACGATTGACTTCTAAATGTTCTAAAAAAAGAATATTTGCAGCCCCTTTTCTACGGAAAGAGTTTAAAAACTTTAAGTTAGTTGGTTTTGAAAATCATCTTAACTATATATGTGGTATCAACCGTGATTTAGATGTCAATGAAGTAAATTGTCTATGTGCTTTTTTAACTTCAGATATTGTTGATGAGTATTTTCGAATAATTAATGGAAGCACTCAGGTGAATGCTTCAGAATTGCTAAAAATGCCCCTGCCTAAGTATGATCTTATGTATAAATTAGCTAATGTCCGTAATCTAGATGAAGTACAAGATATGTAGTCAAGTAAGTTTACAGTTCATTCCACAAAGAGGGTTTTTGTAAAAAACATTTAATTTTTTCTTTTCTTTAATCCCTAACCTCTAGCTTGATCCCAGTTTGAAATATATCTTCTAAATCTTAGAAACTTAGCCTCTAATCTTAGAACTTAAACTTTTTCTTAAATCTTAACCTTACCTCCAGAAACTAAGTTTTCCCAAGCCTTAACCCTCTCCAAAACATGGCTGTTGAGCGTGAAGGACTTATCACTTTTGGCGTTTTGTTTCGTATAGTGTAAAGTCTCCCCTTAGAAAACCCTAACTTTTTCCAATCAGCATAAGAAACACTCAGAATCTTTTGCCTAATTTCTAGAGAGTCAATTCTATGAAGATCAAATTTAGAATTAACAAAATCAAGTTTTTCAGCTCCTTCTGTCAGATAATGGCTAACTCCCTGGTTTTTAGAAGTGAAATAGACTCCTGGTTAGTCTGTAAAAAGCCGATATAAAAAATGGTAAAATAAATCATATAGACCAGCTTTCTAGAAAACTTATCTAAATCAGCTTCAAGAGACTAAAATAAATAAACAAAAACATACCAGGCTGTTCAGTTTAACCAGTTAATTGCTCATAACAACATTAGACAATACTTTCACTCCGCTTTCTAAAGCGTTTTATTCTCTGAGGATATTAACAGTAATTGTGCATAGGAACGGTGAGATCGCTAGCAGACATCAAATCCTGCCAGCTAATCTCCGTTTTTTCCTTAGTATGGCTTAGGGCTTCTTTGAAGTACCTGCTTGTATGGCCCTTACTTCCTCCAATCCAATTGCCTGTCCACCTACTCCCCAGCTTCCGCTTTTTACTTCCTGGACTACTACTAATGTATAGCTACGGAGGTCTTCTCCCATGAACGAGACTACAACGTCTGTTACGTCCTTGATAAGCTTCTTGATCTCTTCCTCGGAGAATACACCTTCAATGAGTTTGATATCAACAAGTGGCATTTCTTCTACCTCTGTATATACAGTTTAGACTTTTAGCCAACGTTTTTATTCAATTAATTATATAATATTTCTTTCTATAAATACACTATTTATAAGGAGAATCAAAGAGTGTTTCTCAAGGGTTATTGATCTTATAGCAACTAGTAAATTGAGCCTTACTTTTAAATACGGAACACAAAAATATATTACAGGATTAATTTCGAGTAATAGCTTAAACTCAAGCCTATGAGGACACATGACAGTCAATACCGTCATTAAACCAAGCGACAAAAAAGCAAAGGATGCAGCATCTTTCTCGAAAATTCTCAGGCAGCATCTTCCGAGACTTACACAGGAGTATAATATCAGCTATATCAGCTATCTGGGGATTTTTGGTTCTTACATTCGGAGTGAACAAAAAGAGGATAGTGATCTCGATATTCTTGTAGAATTCTCTAAAGAGCCTGATCTCCTTGAATTCATTGGGCTCAAACAGGAGCTTTCAGAAATCCTCGGTGTAGAAGTAGATCTTGTCATGAAAAACGCTTTAAAACCGAGGATAGGGAAAAGAATTCTTGAAGAGATCGTGCAGATATGATTAAGCGTGATGCAGGAGATCATTTGCAGGATATCCTTGAAACAACAGAGCAGAATTCTGCTTAAAAATGCTCATTTTCGTTTGTTTTATCGCTTTTTACTATTTTTTCAAGCCTCTTTTTTCTTATCTCTTTTTTCTTATCTCTTTTTTCTTATCTCTTTTTTCTTATCTCTTTTTTCTTATCTCTATGATATCTCTTTCTCCTTTTTTTACAGGGCCGCCAGACTAGCTGGCGGAGGCGTTCTATATTAGCTATGAATTAAAGTAGGTTTTCGGGTTAAATAAACCAATTTCTCAAATCAAGAAGTGTTTTCTTTTCAGAATCTCATCTTGTTACCTGCAATTCTGTTTTCAGGTTGATTCAGTTGAATGCCCCGATAGCTTGCAGTGGGATGTGCCATTGCAATTTTGAGTTCACCGTCTATCCTGTATCCAAGTAATTTTTTATGTTCAACGTTCCATAAAAAACCCTGTACTTAGAAATCAATTTGAAAAACTTAAAATATATTTACAAACATGAACTTTTAAATTTGTGCAATGATCAATGAGTTAGCTTTGAGTAATTGATTCATTTTTTGAACAGACATTAGTAAACAGTATCTACTATCAAAACTACCATTTTAATTTGGTTTCAGGAAGGATATGGTGAATAAAAATTTAATGCGCAATATCTTAATATTTCTTTTAGTTTTAGATATAATATTGTTTGTTGAGCTTAAGGAAAACAGCAACTCTTCCCAAGCAGAAGACAGGTTAAAAATAGTGTCATCCACGGTAGTTTTAGGTCCTATTGATAGTACAAATAATACAAGCATACAGGCCTTTAATTACGATTTTGTCTTATATAGTGAGGAAAATGAGGAAATTCATCTGGACTCTGTTGAACCGATTTTTACAAAAGATCTTTTAACAAGAGTAATAACCGAGAATCATGAGATAATTGGTAACAAAACCATAAGTCCCAATTCTACAATTTCTGTCAAAGGGCAAGTTGAATTTAATGCTTCAGGTCTTTCCAAAGAACAAATCTTAAACTTAGATCCCATTTACAGTGTCAATGTTACATCAACAAAAACTCTCCTTTTTCATAAAGGAGAGTCTTAAAATCTCTTCCTGATTTTTATTTTATCGGTTCAAGTCTCTTTTTTCTTATCTCTATTGCTATCTCTTTCTCCTTTTTTTACAGGGCCTCCAGGCTAGCTGGCGGAGGCGTTCTATATCAGCTGTGAATTAAAAATCGGTTTCTGGAGTTAAGTAAAACAACTCCTCTAACCTTCGAATCGAGACGTTTTCTTCAGAATCTCATCTTTCTACCTGCGATATCGGTTTTCAGGTCATTATTTTTTTAAACGGCAGGCAGGTCTCCAGGCCGTGCGGCGTAGTGAGGAAAAACTGAAAATTTCCTATCCTGCCCAGGTCTGAATAAACAAATTAATCCGGAACCGGAACAAATCCTATCATCATTCAGGACACTGAAACAGGATATTATTCAGATGCATTTATTCATCTGGATCCGGTTCAAAATACTGAATTATTTCCAAACTTTCTTTTTTGCCGCAAAAATTCGGATAATGAGAAACTAGCTTACATTTTTGCTGATTTCCCGATTTATATATTCATTAATGCGAATAGAGGAGGTGATGTCAGGAGTAAAACATACTGGAGACAAACTAACTACGAAAAGCAGGTCTCTTACGGAGTAGTATTAATGTCAGGAACAGAACTTACTGAAAATGAACTGATCGAGGAAAGAATCGACCTATCACGGAATACATGTCCCAACAGGGAACAGAGGGCAAACGGTATCAACGTCTGGTATGGAAAGGCAAGTGACCTTGCAAAAGAAGCCCGTTCCGGCTGCCTGAGGCAAAGAGAACGGAATTTTCAGCAGTCAAGCGGTTGTGTTCTGAACTTCTATCTTTCAGTAAGGATCGGAACAATCCGTGACGCCGTAGCTATATATCATGCACCTGTCGGCTGCTCGTCCGCAGCACTTGGTTACCGTGAACTCTACAGGCATATACCTGTTGAACTTGGCCGCCCTGCAAATTTTGACCTTCACTGGATGACAACAAACCTCAGGGAAAGAGATGTGGTCTACGGTGCCGGCGAAAAGCTCAGGGAAGCTATAAAAGAAGCTGAGAGACGGTATAATCCAAAAGCAATCTTTGTACTTACGTCCTGTACTTCAGGAATAATAGGAGAGGACATAGAAGGGACTGTCTCACAGGTCCAGCCCGAAATAAAAGCAACAATAGTCCCGATTCATTGTGAAGGCTCACGCTCAAGACTCGTCCAGACAGGTTATGACGCTTTCTGGCATGCAGTCCTGAAATACCTTGTCAAAAAGCCGGAAAAGAAACAGAAAGACCTGGTAAATGTAGCAAGCATGCTCTCTTACACCTGGCAGGACAGGCTGGAAATAAAACGCCTGCTGGGAAAAGTCGGTCTCAGAGTTAACTTCGTTCCTGAATTTGCATCTGTGGAGCAGTTTGAACAACTTTCCGAAGCTGCAGTTACTGCACCCCTGTGCCCGACCTATACTGACTATCTGGCCCGCGGGCTTAAGCAGGAATACGGAATTCCTTATTTCCTCTATCCTTCCCCAATGGGAGTTGCCCACACAGACGAGTGGCTAAGGGAAATCGGGAGGCATACCGGAAAAGAAAGGGAAATAGAAGCCCTGATCAAAGAAGAACACGAAAAATGGCTGCCTAAACTGAAGGCAATCAGGCAGGAATTTGAAAACTTCAAAGGCAATGGAGAGAAAGTAGAAGTGCTGGGTGCACTTGGGCAGGGAAGACTTCTGGCTCAGGTCCCATACTTTGACGAACTCGGACTTAAATCATCAGCTGCAATGTGCCAGGACTTTGACAACCTCATACTCAAGGACCTCGAAAAATTAATCGCGCAGATGGGGGACTTTGACATTCTGGTAAATACCTTCCAGGCTGCAGAACAGACACATATAACAAACCAGAGAGATCCCGATATCGCAATGACCTGCCCGTTCCAAGGAGGCGCATTCAAGCGTGACAAGGGTGTAACAAGAGTACATGCCTTGAGGTCCGATGCCCACCCCTGGAGTGCCCAGAGCGGCTATACGGGAGCGATTGCATTCGGAAACTTCCTTTTGCAGTCATTGAAAAGCCATTCATACCAGCGGACAATGAAAGAAAAAACGCAGAGTACGTATAAAGACTGGTGGTATAAACAGCCAAATTCTCTGTACTATCTGAAAGCAGAGGAGTAAATAGGTGTAATTATGGGAATAAGTGAACCTTTAGAGACAAATAATGTTATATCAGGTGCTATTGAAGCACCACGTTACTCCTGCGCACTCGCAGGGGCTTATTCAACAGCAGTAGGTATATTTGGAGTTGTCCCCATACTCCATTCGGGAGCAGGATGTGGAATCGGGCAGCTTTTTGGCCAATTTTACGGTGGGGGCCAGAATGCAGGAGGGCCTTATGGAGGAACGAGCACTCCCTGTTCCTCTTTAGTTGAGGAGCATGTAATTTTCGGCGGCGAAAAAAAACTTGAAAGTCTTATTGAGTCAACGGTAGAACTTGTAAACGGAGAGTTATTTGCAGTCATCTCTGGTTGTGTTCCCTCACTCATAGGAGACGACGTGGGGGCGGTTATCAGAAGGTATAAAGAAAAGAACCCTGAGATTCCGATCATACATGTAAACACCTCAGGGTTTGCAGGAACTTCCTACGAAGGCTACGAATACTTTTTCGACTCTGTAATCGACCAGCTCCTTGAAGAAAAAGTTCCAAAAGAAAAAGGACTGGTAAACGTATTTGGAATAGTTCCTTTCCAGCACATATTCTGGAAGGGAGAAGCAAGGACGATAAAAACTCTGCTTGAAAAAATAGGCTTGAAAGCAAATCTAATCGTAGGAGAATTTGACGCGCTTGAGAACCTGAAAAAAATTCCGGCAGCTGAATATAATATTGTCCTTTCAAGCTGGGTCGGGCATGAAACTGCAAAGAAACTCGAAGGAAAATTCGATACTCCTTACATCTCTTTCCCAGGGGTACCGATAGGGCCAAAGCAAACATCGGAATTCCTGAGGGTTATAGGAGAAAGGTTAGATGTTTCAGCCGATGTCATTGAATATCTGATCTCCAGTGAGGAAAGAAGAGCTTACAGGTTTGCAGAATATGTTGGGGATGTACTTTTAATCGCCAGGCCACATCCTTACTTTGCAGTGGTAGCAGACAGTAATTCAGCTGTAAGCATTACAAAATATCTTGCAAATGAAATGGGATATCTGCCAGACATTGTCCAGATAACGGATAATCCACCTGAAGAAGCCCGTGAACTGATAAATGAGGAACTGACAACTGGACTTGAAACCCCTGCCTGGCCTGAAATAATATATGAAGTGGATGCATACAGGATTCGGGAAAATTTAAAAGACAGGAATTTCATGTTTCTGCTTGCAAGTTCTCTTGAAACTTTCATATCAGGCCCGGAATTTAATGCCATACATCTGACGGTTTCATTCCCGTCATACGACCGCATAATACTTGAGCGAAGTTACGCAGGGTTCAGCGGAGGGCTTACTCTAATGGAAGACGTTATGAGTAAGTATGCAGGGCCTTTGTGAGTGGATTTAACTTTTATTTCCACTCTTTTCACTTCAGTTTTAAAGCAAGAACTTTGAATTCATATGTGAGTTTTGATTGTTTGGTATATCATCAAATGTTTAATATGTATAAAAACTGGTGATCATTTTACAAGTTCTCTGGCTTTAACTGCTCTATAAGTCTTCCCTTTATAATTAATAGGACAGGAAATAGCCTTTGCCGGACAAAAAGACGTACACCTCAAACAGTATCTACACTCAAAGCCGTGTTCTGGGTACTCGTTTTTCACACATATATTTCCCACAGGACAAAGTTTAATGCATATTCCGCATTTAGTGCATTTTTCTATGTCTGTTTTCAGGTGTATTAATTTCTGATTTATACTCATCTCTGTTAACTTTAAACAAGCCGTAGATATGTAATAAGCCATATCAGAAAATACAGAAGCTGAATCCCATCTGGATTTCCCACTCATAAGATCCATTGCATATTCTTCGGCTTTTTTAATCCCTTTTTCTATCTTGACACTGCAGGTTTTCTCGTCCTGAACATAAAAAATATTAGGAGGCATTACGATCTCTTCAGCTCCTATAGGCGTATACCCTTTATTCTTCAGGATTTCACTCATAGATCCTACAACCCCGCCTGAAATTCCTCCAAATGTAGCTACCATAAAAACGTTAGTTCCCTTTGCTTCAGGAAGTGACTTTACAAAATTCCACACAAAATCATAAGTTGAAAATTCAGCTATAGGAAACCCCAGACCTATAGCATGTTCTAAATTTATATCATCTGGCTTTGAATCTTCAATTCTGTACAAATTTACCTTAACCCCATTTCTGCTAAAAGTGGCCTCCATTTTCTTAGCCACTAAAAAAGTGTTTCCGGTTCCGGAAAAATAATAGAAATTTACAGTTTTCAGGCTCATTGTATCATCTTTTATGTTATTCAACTTATTATACTGTTCCATAAATATATAGATCTTTGATCTCGGAAAAACTATCTGAAAACTCTGTTTTGTCTTTTTTACTTATTCCATAAACCAGCTTTTGAGATAAATTACTTTTCGGATTTCCCTATTAAAAGTGCAAATCTTTTCAAGAATTGATTTTGAGTACCTATTTATTTAGTAGAAGCAGAACTTTAACAAATAAATTAAGCTTATACACTTAAACTCGTTATTGGAGGAAAATGAACGATAAAATTGACAAAAAGGGAATTGTCTGGTTTCTCATACTCACTTTCTTCCTAACAATTATATTATGTGATATTCAGCTGCATACAGAAAAATATTGCTGATAACATAGTCGTATATCAGGGTATATTTTCTCTTATTGTCATGTTTTTTCCCGGAATCTCGGCTCTTATTGTTAGAAGGTTCATTAGTAAGGAGCATTTAAAAGATTCTGATCATTCCTACCATAAACTTCATTCAGCTTTTGGAGAAGAGTTCGGTTGGAGAGGTTATTCACTCCCTAAATTACTTCCTCTTGAAAGAAAAAAAGCACTCATAATCTCAAGTATAATCTGGGGACTCTGGCATCTGCGCCTTTTATACTTCTTCTTAACTCCGGGGATTATCCTGAAAAAACTGAATTGAGTCCTATCCAGATAATTCCTAATACTAAAAAACTCTATGATCTAAAGAGTGGAAAATCAGGAATAAGCACTCAGGTATTGAAAAGTTAGGAGGGTCGAGGGGTTGTCAAAAAGAGTTGATAAAGGGTCTTTAATAACCTACCAGATACCCAGCACATTATTCCCTATCGTAATTTTTCAAAGCCCATGAACATCACTCTTGTTTTTCAGCCGAACATTTTAAAAAAAAGTATAACAGAATTAAATAGACAAAGTAAAGTCACTGAAAATAAACAGATGAGTTTTACCTCATCAGTTAACAGTTTTTTAATGTCTTTTTGTAGCATTGAGATCTAAATTAACTCTTGTATCAGAAAGTGCCATTAAGTTACACTTGCTCAAGAGCCTGCTCTATATCCGAGATTATATCTTCTATATCCTCAGTGCCTACGGAAAGGCGTATGTAATCCGGCGTGACTCCATTCGCTTCCTGTTCGGTCGGGGTTAATTGTTGGTGTGTGGTAGTTGCCGGATGGATTACGAGGCTTTTAGAATCTCCTATATTCGCAACGTGTGAAAGCAGTTTCACAGAGTTAATAAATTTTTTACCTTCTTCAACGCCACCTTTCACGCCGAAACCTATCAGTGCACCATAACCACCTTTGAGATACCTGGATGCAAGTTCGTGGCTTGGATGATCCGGTAAACCGGGATAATTAACCCACAAGACTTTCGGATGATTAGAAAGATATTCTGCCACCTTGAGGGCATTCTCCGAGTGCCTCTGTATTCTCAGATGCAGGGTTTCAAGTCCCTGAAGCAACAGGAATGAATTAAAAGGTGAAATAGCTGCACCTATATCTCGAAGAAGCTGTAGCCTTATCTTAAAGACTAATGCAACATTTCCAAGTCCGGGAAAGGCTGAAAATGTATCCCAGTATTTCAGGCCGTGATACTCCGGATCAGGGTCTGTGAATTCCGGAAACTTACCGTTATTCCAGGAGAATTTTCCGGAATCTACTATAGAACCGGCAATTGAGTTTCCGTGTCCGCCAATGAATTTGGTTGCCGAATGCACAACGATATCAGCGCCATGTTCAATAGGTCTAACAAGCCCAACAGCACTTGTGTTGTCTACTACAAGTGGGATCCCGGCTTCATGAGCAATCTCTGCGATTGCCTCAAAATCCGGAACATCAAGTTTCGGGTTACCCAATGACTCGATATAAACAGCTCTGGTTTTCTCATTTATAGCTTTCCGGTAAGCTTCTAGATCCGTTGAGTCTACGAATATCACTTTTCTTCCAAATTTGGGAAAAGTGTAATTAAAAAGTTCATAGGTTCCGCCGTAAAGATTATTTCCGGATACAATTTCGTCTCCTACTCTTGTAATAGCTAATAGGGCATAAGCTATTGCTGCTGAACCGGATGAGACTCCGAGAGCTCCGGTCCCACCCTCAATGGCAGCTATGCGTTGTTCGAAAACATCAGTAGTGGGATTCATTATTCGGGTGTAGATATTACCCAGCTCTTTGATGCCAAAAAGATTAGCTGCATGATCGGTATCCTTGAAAACATACGATGTTGTCTGATATATCGGTACAACACGTGCTCCTGTTGTTGGATCTGGGACCTGTCCAGCGTGAAGGGCAAGTGTTCCTAATTTGTAGTTATTAGTCATTGGAATTTTCCTCTCTGTTTACATGAATGTTGTATTTTTCAGCGATTTCCTGAAACGTATCTACCACATAGCGAACCTTATCCCATGAAAGCCCGTATGTATTAAGTTTCCATACGCGTGTGGCCCCTGCAAATTCTCCGACAATGCCCTTGCTTGAAAGTTCGTCCGAAAGGAAGAAACCTCTGCGTTTATGTTCCTGTGCTATAAGATCGAAGCTCTTGATAGTGTCAACTTTGGAAAGGGTATGTTTGCGTGGATATTCTGAGACGATTTTACTGCCTTCGATAGCAAGCAGGCCATCGATCAGATAATTCGATTTTTTCAGCTCGTTTTCCCAGTTATTTACTCTCTCCTTAACCGTAGGGAATGAAGCCATCATACCCAGCAGTGTTGAACCCATCAGTGTGCAGCCAAGCATCTCTACTTCCTTTACCCCAAATTTGCGTTTGGTTAGATCACCGGTCATCTGAGTCGTACGGAATATCTTCGGAGCCCACTCCTCAGTTGTTGCCAGTATCCCTGAAGGTGCAGGAGATGCCATACTTTTATGGCCTGAACCTACAACAAAATCCGCACCGATACTTTTTCCATCAACCGGCCTGACACCAACAGTATATGCTCCGTTATACAGGAAAGGAATGTCATACTGATGAGCAACTTTTGCAATGCCTTTTACATCATGCTCATTTGCGTACTGGTAATCAAAGTGGTCAATCATTACCAGTACCGGTGATTTGCCTGTTTCCTGTTTAACCGCTTCAATTTTCTCAGCAGTAGCATCTGCAGTTACAAGATTGTGCTCATTTAAGGGTACTTCTCTAACTATTCCTCCTGCTCCTTCTACTGCAAGAAATTCGGTATAATGGGCAAGAGCTGAAACTATTACGGAATCACCTTTATTGACCAAGGTAGAAGCCACCGCCTGGAACCCTCTCCTTGCGCCTGGTACTACTCTAGCCACATCCATGTTAACGAAACTTGCGAGCTGTTCATGAAATGGAGCAACAGGCGGACTGCTTATTTTATCAAGCCTGAAAGGTTTGCGGCAGGCATCACAGGTGGAATAGCCGTCACCATATGCTATGAGAGCTTTTCGTGCTTCGGGTGTAAGCCTCCCTGCTGCCTGGATTGGCTGTATGTTGATATTTGTTTCTTCTCTGGACCTGATGTCAATATTATCAGCTATTTTCCTTACTTCCGGGGTTCCGGTATAGTTTTCGATATCGTCCAGAATTTTTCTGACTCTGTTTACACTTTCTTTAATGGTGTTTTCTTCTTCTGGACTTGTGATATTCGGAAGCCTTTGTCTAAGAGTCTCCCTAATATCTTCAAGGGCAAAAAGTGCCTCAAATGTTTTTTGTGTTCTTATGTCCATATACTACCCCTAAGCTAAGACCCGGAATCGAACCGGGATATAATGGAGTTGCAATCCATCGCGTAGCCTTTCCGCCATCTCAGCATCTTTTGTTATTGTACTCCTATTCCGCAGATGTACACAATTGAGGGGTTATCTGCCCAGTATCCTGTATAACTGATACTGATTTCGGAGGGCTATACCCATATTGATAAACGGGTATTCTTTTGTGAACTTCTGCGGAAAGCGAGTTATACAAATTCGGTTGTGGGTTTTGTTAGTTAATCTTGGTCTGTTCATTTACAACTAGAAGTTTTTATCCTGTAAGTTAAGTCACTTGGCAACTAGCGCCTGCAAGCTTCACAATTGTGAAGCTTCTATTTATTATTTTAGTTTTTGTCATAGTTTCTTTATGTTGAACCTCCCTCAGGGCAAAAAACCCTAAAATTTTCTTGCTAAAAGTTTTCTACTATAATTTATGAGAAAACTTTTAAGACAGAACCTGGAATCGAACCGGGATAAATGGATCTGCAGTCCATTGCGTAGCCTTTCTGCCACCCTGGCACTGGTATTCACAATTGTGAATTGACAACACATCATACTCGTTTTTAATATTTAAACCTGTTTTTTGAGGCAAAACATGCCTTTTACGGAAAAGAGAAACTGAGATTTTTCTTCAAAAGCTTTCTGCTCGTATCGATAGAGAACTTTCGGACACGGTAAATTACTGAATATTATCTATAAATAGTTAACAAATTTTTTAAAGGCAACAGCAAAGCTATAATATTTAAAAAAACGGTAATGTGAATAATGGACAAAGAGCAGTTGCAAGAAATTTATTTAAAACCCGATTACTATTGGGGTAAAGAACCTAATGAGTTGGTGAACAAGGTTTTAGAGTTTATTCCAGATGACCAAATAACCAATAAAAAACTGGTTGATATGGGTGCAGGAGAAGGCAGAGACAGTGTTTTCTTTGCTCTACAAGGTCTTAATGTTTTGGCTGTCGAAATTGCACCGGCAGGTTTAGAAAAGGCGGTCAAATTAGCCAGAGAAAACGGCACAACTATCGAAACTATGGAAGCAGACATAAACGAGATTGTTTTATCAAAAATGTTTGACATTGTTTATTCCATTGGAACTTTGCAATACATTAGACCGGAAAATAGAAAACGCCAGTTTGAGAACATAAAAAATAATACTGAGACTGGTGGCATTAATGTAATGTGCACATTTGTTGAACATCCAGATGTTAAGATTGCCCCTGATTGGGGTAAAAATGAATACCTTTATGAGAATCAGGAACTCCAAAGCTATTATAAAGATTGGGAATTGCTTTATTCTAATGAGTTTATATTTGATTGTAAATCAAGCAATATTCCCCACCAGCACGCAGTAAGAACCATTATAGCCAGGAAACCTAATAAGCTACAGCAAATATCATAAAAAAGAAAAATCGGAGGTTAGGGATTATAGTCTCAATTATCAACAGTATGAAGAAGTTAAGGTTTCGGTTATATATGGAAATAGAGGATGAGTTAATGTATTATTGGATTCTGTGACAAAGTTCCCATATAACCCTATATCCCTTTTATTTTCTGTTCGTAGCAGTCTGCGCATTTTGATCCCTTTTATTGAAATCCCCGTTTCTGAGATGTGATATTTATTGAATATCTGCCACAGTCGGGATTTTCCTTCTTCAAGAAGATCTTTCTCATTTTGAGCGATACTCTGTTCAATCAGATTAAAAGGGCTGGTTCTAACTTCAAGAGATACATACTCTACTGCAAGAAGTATATGATATACCGTATGCAGGAGAATATAGAACCCAGTTAGATCAAGAGCTTCCCATAATATTTCAACTGTAAGCTCATCGCCAAGCTCTCTCCATACTCCTTCAACAATATTTTCATTCGGATCGAGGGCAGAATTCTTTGCTCCGTCAACGATCTCTCCTTTCATACTTTAGCCTTGTTGAGTTCATATTTTTACCTTCTTCAAATTAACTTATCTGTTCTGTTGTTTTTTCACTTTTCCTTTAGTCATCACATATGTGAACTGACAAAACATCCTATTCATTATTAATACTTAAATTTCTTTTTTAAGGCAAAAAGTGCCTGAAAATTATCAATATTCGTAGATTAAGGATGTAAATCGCCTGTTTGACAGAAAAAAGCAGTTTTGCAACCTTTCCTATTTCAACAAAAGTAAAGGTCGTTCTCAAGATTGTTCTCAAGATTGTTCTCAAGATTGTTCTCAAGATTGTTCTCAAGATTGTTCTCAAGATTGTTCTCAAGATTGTTCTCAAGATTGTTCTCAAGATTGTTCTCAAGATTGTTCTCAAGATTGTTCTCAAAATCATTCTCAAGATTGTTCTCAAGATTACTCTTGCAGGTTCAAGAGGTTAAACAGGAAGTATTGCGGCTCAAAAATAAGTTTGTAACGTTCCGGTATCTGTAATTTTTCAGATCTGGAAAGTCGTTATATTCGCTAAACGTTTATGAATCCGTAGTTCGGAAATAAGGTTATCTGGAACAGTTAAATCCTGATTATTCAACTTCAGATAAACTTTTTAAGGCTTCATCAATAAAATATGGAGCTTCGACTGGTTTGATCCCATGTTTCCTTAATTCTTCTTGCGGCCTGCTGCCAATTCTGGAGCAAAGCAAAGCCTCACAGTCAGAAATCAAAGAAATTATTCTGCTCAAAACATCATCGGCATGCCCTTCATCTGCTGAACCACATAAAGGTATGGTCTCTCTTACTTCTAAGAATTGTATTTTTCCACAGCTATCAACCTCAAATATAAAGAATCTGGATGCTTTTCCAAAATGCTGGTTTATAACCTTACCATCAGTTGAAACAATAGCGACTTTCATTTTTAATCTCCATTTTTCCTGTTTAACAGTAAAAATATAAACATTACTTGTTTAAAGGTTAGATGAAATTTGTTTTTTATTAATTGCGTGCGGATTATATATATTAACAAGATATACCTGTAAAAAAAGGAGAAAACTTGTAATTAAAAGTGCTCCTGATTTCTGATTCTTTCCGTGTATAATTATTTTTTGGGATATTCTCATTTTCACCTAACAACAACTCAAAAACAATCTGGCTCTTTGTATCAGGCCACTATTTTGTGTAAAGCCTTGAGAATTGAATACCTCTTATTCTCTAATGTCACACTGTAATAAGGAACGAGTTTGGGAGAAAAGCCTTTAATATAATCCGCAAATTTGGGAATGTTTCCTGCCATAACATTCATATATTCGAAATTCCTGGACTGCAGGTCGAGAAACTCATTATAGTAAAGAAGAGCATTTGATCCTCTCAGATTAAAAGACGGATTACGGACAGAAGACCAACCAATCGTACTTTCTTTTCCGTAAAGAGTCAAATGTGCTGCAACGGCTTCTCCTTCTGGAGTTTCGGATACAAGCATATAACCGATATCTTTTTCCCGAATAAGGTCAAAAATCTTTTCGAAAATTTTTTTGGGTAACGGTGGTTTGAGATTCTGCCTCTCATATGTTTTGGAAAGCAGACTATAATAAGTTTCAAGATCATTCAATATCTTTGTTTCAAGTCCTGCCTTTAATACAGACTTGAGATCCTTCCTTATTGTCCTTGAGATATTATTATCCACATTTTCCTTCAGATCCAGGTGATGGGTATAATGAACCTTTGAGTCCCATCCATTCCAGGTAAACGGTCTAATATCCTCGATTCCCGGAGAGAGTCTCAGGTGAATACTATCAAAATCCTGTCTGCACAGAAATTTCCTGAGTGCGTCAAATATTTCGTGAGTTTCCTGTACTCTTTTACTTGCTTTGGTATTGGAACTTTCTTTTACAAGAGGGCCACAGTAATCAATCATATTACTGATTGAAGATGCCATTTTAAGGATTCCCTTGAAGTTCCTTACAAAAAGAGGGCATCCACCTACAAGCTCATCGTTTCTGAAACAACCGTAAATCCTAAGATCCTTTGAAAGAACATTTCTATAAGTTTCCAGCCAGTCACTCGTATGAAAGAGTGTACCAGGTTTAGCTTCTTTTACAAGCAAGTCCCATTCTCTATATTCGGACGGCACTAATTCTCTAACTTCAATATTAGTCATTTTGAATCCCGTTAAATAGAAATTTGTTTTTCTCGTAATAGATTCAAACTTGCACAGTTGAAAACAGAAATCAATAGTACCACCAATTTAAGTTGCTAGTACTTCGATTCCAAAATCAATTCCTTATTTCCTGGAAAAATTTGTGATTTTCAGATCTATTCAAAAGTCAAATTTTATGCCTACTTCGGAATCACAGTACCAGTATAAGATTTAGGTTGTTTAAACATCAACATACTCAATAAGGTCGTAAGTACCTGTTTTTACTATTCATTTATTGTTGTTTAATTTTCAGGAGTAAAAAAATCCTGAGAATTTCTTACCAAAAGTTTTCGACTAAGGTTTATGAGAAAACTTTTAAGCCAGAGCCCGGAATCGAACCAGGACAAAATGGATCTGCAGGCCACTGCGTAGCCTTTCCACCACCCTGACACAGCAATTCACAATCGTGAATATGTGGTATTATACTAATTGTTTCTGATATTTAAACCTACTTTTTGAGGTAAAAATTATCCTTTACGGAAAAAAGGATTTGAGACTTCATATTAAGATTTGTTGCTCTATTAAAGAAAACCTATGAACCAGAACTTGGGATTGGACCTGAAATAAAAAAATCTTTTTCAATTTTTAATATTCATCTTCCTTTAATTAATTGGAAGCAATCATAACCTTTTTAAGTTCACAATTGTTAATATTGAGTTGTTCACAATTGTTACTTAATTTAGTTTACAATTGTAAACACTATCATTGATACATAGTAACTGTACTGAGTAAATATACTTAATGATTTACTTTCTGAAGTGTATGATTATGGACAAAGAACTGAACACAGATATTAAGGCAGCTCTTTTGAGCATAGGGAGTGCTCAGGTCGATAAATCCCTTCTCCCTGATAAGCTTGAGAGCAAGGCTACAGCCGGACCCGGAGCAGGAGGCTCCTCAATTTTTCTGAAGTCTGGAAACCAGAGAGTGAGGCTTACAATCAATGATGCGTCTCCTTTGCGTGTAGTGCCTGAAGATGAGCATGTGGTAGTTCTTAAAAACGATGACGTAGTTGCCAGGGGAGTACTTGAACGTCCGCTTTGTCACTGTCCGGAACAGGCATACATTACATTATCTGAAAAATGTGTATACGATTGCCAATTTTGTCCGGTACCGAAAATGCATGGTGGGGTAAAGGACAGTGCAAAGGTTATACAAATGGTTGAGGAAGCTTATGCAACAGGCGAACTAAAGGCAATTTCCTTCACCAGCGGTATAGCTGTTTCGCCAAAGAAAGAAGTCCAGAGAGCGGTAAGTATCATAAAACAGCTTACAAGTGAGTACGATCTCCCAATAGGCGTCTCTGTCTATCCCACGACAGGTTCGTCAGAAGAACTTTATTCTGCAGGCGCATGCGAGATAAAATACAACGTGGAAACTATGGACCCCGAGCTTTTCCGCCGTTTCTGTCCGGACCTCTCGCTTTACACAATTCTTGATGCTCTCGACACCGCAGTGAATGTTTTCGGCAAAAACCGGGTCTCTTCGAACTTCATAATTGGTCTTGGGGAAAGTGACGAAACCGTCCGAAAGGGTATCAAACTCCTTACAAACCGTTGTATAATTCCAATTCTCAGACCAATTTCTCCCCATCCTCTCAGGAAAAATGTAAAGATCACCAGGCCAGATTCTGCACGGCTTTTAAAACTGGGAAGTATGTTGAAGGACATGCTTGACCATGAGTCGCTCTGTGTCGATAAATCGCGAACAATGTGTTTGCTGTGTACTGGCTGTGACCTAACACCTCATAAAGACATTTAAACATAGATAATCAATTTCAGCACAATTTCGAGAAGTATGTAACTGTTTTTCCATCTAAATTTGTAGTAATCTCCTGGAAATATAAATTAAGGGAAAATTGTTGATTTGAATCCGTCTATTCTTTCCATTATTTTTATTTTTGTATCCAATAAAGGACATAATTTGCGTATATTTTGGCTTTTAGGGATA
Source organism: Methanosarcina barkeri 3 (assembly GCF_000970305.1). Taxonomy (GTDB): domain Archaea; phylum Halobacteriota; class Methanosarcinia; order Methanosarcinales; family Methanosarcinaceae; genus Methanosarcina; species Methanosarcina barkeri_A. The sequence continues at coordinate 1,162,166 of NZ_CP009517.1, read as the reverse complement.
AAATTGTCTGTTTTATGGAAAAACTTATAACTATCGAATCATCACAATTGTGTACATGACAAAGCAATTCACCCTTACGGTTCAATCTGGGAAAAACAGACTTGGAGAACAGGAAGGATTTGAAACCATAGAAATAAGACCAGGGGACACTCTTGCAATTGTAGGTCCAACTGGTTCAGGAAAGTCAGCTTTAATCAATGATATCGAAACACTTGCGCAGGGAGACAGTATTACAGGCAGACGAGTTCTTATTAATGGTCAGGAACCTCCTGAATCCTTCGTAAGAGAGCCTGCCTTCAAACCGATTGCTCTAATAACCCAGAACACACGTTGTCTGGCAGATCTCTCAGTCGAAGAATTCCTGCTGATGCATATAAGAGCACGGAAATCAGGAAGAGGAGACTTGCTTGAAGAAACAATGAATCTTGCAAATACGTTTACAGGTGAACCGATTAGCCTCAAAAGCAGGATGAGTGGTTTATCCGGAGGACAGACTCGCTCCCTAATGATCGCAGACGCCCTTGTAATCAGTGATACCCCTATCCTTTTGCTTGATGAGATTGAAAACGCAGGTATTTTTAAAGATCGGGTCATCCAGTCTCTTCAAAGGGGAAATAAGGCAGTCATCCTTGTAACACACGATCCTTATCTTGCTCTGACGGCAGACAGGCGTATAGTGATGAGACATGGTGGAGTTGCGTCTGTAATCGAATCTACCGGAGAGGAGCAGCAGCTTATTGAAGATCTTGCTTTAATCGAGGACAGGCTCCACCAAATCAGGGAAAAACTCAGACAGGGAGCTACTTTTTCCTCCGTTTCTGCAAAAGTTCTGATGGCTCCGGCCAGGCAAAGCCTCCAGTTGAACAGGGTGTGAGTCCGGATGAAACTTCTCATCATTGCCGGCCCTCCTAGCGGAGGAAAAACAGCTGTTATTCGCCAGGTTATAAAAAATCTCCCTGAAGGATCACTTCCCGCCTTTCTGAAAATTGATGTTGTGCATGCCACAGAAGATCAGGAACTTGCAGAAGAGTTCGATATTCCTGTCAAAAAGATCTATTCCGGAGATATCTGTCCTGACCATATGGGAATTCTGGTTCTTGACGATGCGTTACGCTGGGCTGAGAGTCTTTCAAGAAATATCCTGATAATTGAAAGTGCAGGCCTCTGTCTCAGGTGTACTCCTTACACAACATACTCTCTTGGAATTGCAGTCGTCAGTGCGATCTCAGGAACAAACTCTCCTCTCAAAATGGCACCTTTGCTTGCTCTTGCAGATGCAGCAGTTGTTACCAAAACCGATCTGGTGTCCCAGGCAGAAAAGGAAGTTTTCAGAGAAAGCATCCGAAAAGTTGTCCCGAAAATTGACATTGTAGAGACAAATGCAGTCCAGGGAACCGGTTTACGATACCTGATGAGGAGAATTGCCGATCATCCGGATATAGGGCCTGAGCAGATCAAGCTCAGAGGTGCCCCTCCTCTTGGTGTATGTACGGTATGTATAGGTAAAAAAGAAATCGGATGGAAAAACCACTTTGGAGTTATTCGGCCGCTGGATATGCCGGAGCCCTTATACCGAGGCGACTGATGATGAATATATGGAGTCCACCTGGCAAAAACTGTGGGGCTTGTGGCTCTCAGACCTGTTTGGACTTTGTTTCCAGACTTGAAGCCGGATTAACAGAGTTGGATATGTGCCCATTCTACAGTATAGAAAAAACCTTAGAAGAAAAAGTGAGTCAGGAGAAGATTCTGAGCCTGAGAAACCTCGCTATCGAGGCAAAAAACATCACTTACTCCGGTGTAGATGTGGCTGGAAAAGAATATGACTTCGTCCTCCTACCATTTCCGGATGAACCGTCAGCCCGGAAGTTTATAGTTCCTTTCAGATCAGACCTTGTAGAAAAATGGGATATCAAAAAAGGAGACCTCGTAACTGGCCGTCCGGCAGGTCCGGGATGTCCGGTATATCACGCTTTAAGAGTTCTGAGTTCGAATCCGGTCACAGGTGTAATTGAATGTCATACCGTAGGTCCCATGGTTGCAAGAAAAGAAGATGCCCATGATATTCAGGCCTACCATGTCCATGCTTTCGAAGGAATTGCCAGCACTGTAAAGAAGCCACCTGTGTTCGGAACCCGTCAATATTTCCTACCTGGCAACTGCATGATAGGGCTTGCACATACGGCTCTGGTGAATATGTGTTTCCAAAAACCTTCTGGACTTCACGTTAGGCTTGAGGATATCAGAATATTATGAAGATTATTGAAAAGACTGGGGTACTATGAAAACAATTGAAGAGATAAGTGAGAAGATTGCAAAAAAAGAAGCCATAATCCTTACAGCTGCCGAGCTCAAGTCCATGGTTCGTGATGGGAAAGAGGTGACTGTTGATGACGTGGATGTGGTCACAACCGGAACATTTGGAGTGATGTCAGGAACTATGGCAGTTATGATGGTGCCAGTAGCCGAAAAATGCAGTTTTGAAAGGGCGGATGCTATCTGGCTAAATGGTGTACCTGCTCAGCCAGGACCTTGTCCGAACGAAAGGCTCGGGGTTGTAGACCTTGTGATAAACGGGACAGCGCATGCGGACGATCGGTACGGCGGAGGGCACCTTTTCCGGGATCTTGTAAAAGGAAAAAACGTTGACGTGCTGGTAGAAGCACACGGGAGGCATTATGAAAACAAGGTTACTCTTGACGAGATCGAATTTGCCAGGATCATTACCACAAGGCTTGCATTTAAAAATTACCACGCACTGATAAACCCCACCTCCCATACTATCAGCACTATCTTCTCTGTGACAGGCCTGACAGGTCCTTTTAAGGAAACAACGGTATCAGGATGCGGTGAAATAAATCCTCTGCAGAACGACCCCTCTCACAGATCAATAGGTGTAGGTACAAGGGTTCTTTTAAACGGCGCGCCAGGTTATATTATGGGAAAAGGCACCAGAGCCAGTCCTGATAAGCCGAACGTTTCAGCCTACGCAGACATGAAAGATATGGATCCGACAATGATGGGCGGAATGAAGACTGCACATGGGCCTGAATGTCTGACCTCACTTGCAGTCCCTATCCCTGTCCTTGATGAAGAGATTCTTTCTGGACTAAAAGTTCTGGACGAGAATGTCCCATTACCCGTATCGGATGTAAATGGGCGTACTGCGCATGCAAAAGTGAATTATGGACATATATGGGGAGGCACTGATAAAGTTATCCGCGTCGAAAAAGAAAAGTGTCTGCACCATCCGGACTGTGCCGCAATGCGTACCTGTCCTACGGGAGCGATTTCAAATGATTGCATCATCAACAGAGACCTTTGTATTAACTGCGGAACCTGTACGTTCCAGTGTTCTGAAGAAGTATTCCATGCAAGACTCGGGTCTATAACACTTGCTGAAGGAACTCTCCCTGTATCCCTTAGGCAGTCAGACAGAGCAAGAGCAGAAAGGCTCTGTACAGTGCTTAAAAATCGCATTTTAGAGCAGAAGTTCGTACCTACAAAGATGCTGGAGCCTCTCTAATCAATTCAAAATCTAACTACTCTGGAACCAATTAAAGGTATCACGTCAGTATATAATGTTGCAGAAAAAAGGTTACACAAGCAGTTTGAAGTTGCCGGAAAACTTTATTAGAGATTTTGATAAAGATTTCTTCATATACGTGATACCAGTCCATATAACTGGGAAACTCATTTTATTTTCCTGGAAAATCATTTCATTTTTTAAATACTGGATTTTTACAATATCCATTAGTACAGCTGGTAATTTTATGGTAAAAGAAAAAACTGAATCTGACACTCTTACCCATCAGGAAACCAAGACAGAAGTTATTATAGTTCGGTATGGCGAACTTGCCCTTAAAAGTACAGGAGTCCGGAACTGGTATGAGAAAATTCTTATGAAGAATATTGCGGCAATGCTGGATTCTCGAGATATTCCATATTTCCAGATACGGAGGGAATGGGGCCGAATATTTATCGAGGCTACGGATTTCCGTGCGGCTGAAGCAGCTGCTGATGTTTTTGGGATTGTCTCTACTTCTCCTGCATTGGTTGCAGAGCCTACTCTTGAAAGTACAGCCAGTGTATGTGCTACTCTGGCCAAGGACCTGGTTTTAGAAGGCGAGTCTTTTGCCATCAGGGCCAGAAGAAGTGGAAACCATACTTTTTCTTCGGCGGATATAGGTAGAATCTGCGGGGATGCTGTCTGGAATGCTCTGGAAAAAGAAGGAAAACACCCAAGAGTTAACCTGAGTTCTCCTGATAAGAAAATTTTTGTTGAAGTGAGGCAGAACCTGGCTTACGTTTACCTGAAAACATTTAAAGGGGTAGGAGGTCTTCCTCTCGGCACACAGGGAAGTATGGTTGTTTTAATGTCCGGTGGTCTTGACTCTCCGGTTGCAGCCTGGCTTATGATGAAGCGTGGCGTAATGATTACACCTGTTTATTGCAGTAACTCTCCTTATGCAGAAGACGCGGCAAGAGAACGTGCTTTTGACTGCATCCGACAGCTCCAGAAGTGGGCTCCGGGGCATCAGTTTACAACTTATGAGATTCCTCATGGTCCTAATCTCAAAGCCTTTATAGACATATGTAAACGAAAAAATACCTGTCTTCTCTGCAAACGCATGATGTACAGGGAAGCTTATGAGGTTATGAAAAAAGAAGGTGCAAGCGGAATTATTACCGGTTCTTCCCTGGGACAGGTAGCTTCCCAGACTGCTGCCAATATGCATGCTGAAATTTATCAGCTTGCTATACCTATTTATCATCCCTTGATTGCGTTAGACAAAACTGAAATCATGGACATTGCCCGAAAGATTGGGACCTACGATATCTCCAATAGATCAGCAGGCAGCTGTACTGCTGTCCCTGAGCATCCTGAAATAGGGGCAAAGTACGACCTTATCGTACTTGAGGAAAGAAAAATGGATATCGAGACTATGGTTTCCAATGCTATGAAAGCAGCAAAGATCCTTAAACTCTGAGAAACACTTCAGTTCTTCTGGCCTGTAGATAAATGTTATTAGCTCTCTTGTACTGCTTTCCAGATTAAGAGAAGCATTCTTCGGGCCAGGAAGTTTTTCTCTATAGTATTCGCTTTCTCTTAACATCAACATGAATCTATCAGTTACTTTTTTCTAGCGTACTTTTATTATTTGTTTATCTTCATATATTTTCATTTCTTTCTGTCTATTCTTTTCTATTTTCGTTTATTATTTTCTTGTTATTCACCTGCTCGCAAAATGATTTTTTACTCGAAAAACAGTGAAAATTTTTGAGGCGCATTTTGCCCGAAAAAAGAGGTTTAAATATTAACAAATATAATTATAAATTATAAGTTCACAATTGTGAATCAACTGATGCCGGCAGATTATAGGCTCATAATCTGCCAGGTTTGCTCAAGTGGTAAATTCATAATTTGGACTAAACACTACTGAGACAGCATAACGCCTATGCAGGAATGCAGGCTCGTTTGTTCGGTTCGATTCTGGACTATAGCTTAGAGGTTTTTCTATGTCTTTACAAAATATTCATAACATAAACTCTTTGAAAATTCGATTAATATTTATCAGGTCGGTGTACTCAGTTGTACATTTTCTGTTAAAGTAAATTAAACTGCGTTGAGCTATGCAATGCATTCAACCGATCCGTTTATGAAGTAATTTAATTAAAATTGTCGTCTTGAGTTGAGATTGCAGATAGTCAGTGTGTAGTTCAGCACATATGACATAAACAATGAAATTTTTTTAATTCAATTCAGTGTGAGGCCTATGTTTGGTTATATGTAAACCCAATAATAAAAAGTGAAATATAATAGTGTCTTCTTAAACTTATGTAATCGTAAAAAGAAATTAACAAAAGATACAGTTTTTTGCAGGAAAACTACTGAGTTCCATATTCTAAAATCAATTTATAGACAGCCTGACACATAAAATCAAAGAATATCATACATGGGAATTAGCTTTCCTTAAACATTATATTGCTTAAAAGTTAGGCTAAATTTTTTATAAGTTAACATCGTTAACTTTTTGGATTAATATGAGACTTCATTGGATTGACACTTTAAAAGGAATTGGAATTATACTTGTAGTGCTTGCACATTACAGTTTACCGATATCATTTGACACTTACATATTTTCATTCCATATGCCGCTCTTCTTTTTTATTTCAGGATTTTTATTTGACTTTGGTAAATACGCAGAATCAGCTTCAGTCTTTGTGAAAGAAAGATTCAAATCTCTTATCGTGCCTTATTTCTGCTTTGCAGTAATAACCTGTATTTTTTGCTTTTTGCTGGATGAATTATATACACCAAAAATCACAAGTATCAAGTTTTTTGAAAATAGCATGCTTCATGGAATTTCTCACATTCTTGTCGCATTTGGTCCTGCTATTTCTTACAACCCGCCTCTATGGTTCCTGACCTGTCTTTTTGTAACTGAACTCCTTTTTTATGTACTGGCAAAGAAGTACTATGGAGAGCCAAGAAGACTTGTATTCTGGCTTATTATAGCCGGAGTAACCGGGTATCTCTACCCGGCTTATGTGCCTTTCAGGATACCCTGGAATATAGATGTAGCTCTGGTTGCAATAGTTTTTTATGGAGCTGGAAACCTATTCAGAAAATTCACAGAAACAGAATCAAGATCCAGTTTCAGCTTGAAACTGGAGTCAGGATTTATAGAGAAGCTCTCCAAAATCGAGAGATATCTACCTTTAATTCCTGCTCTTTTGAGCCTGTTATATCTAGGATACCTTCTGAAGTTTCCAACAGATGACAAAGTTAACATGAACGTTTTAAAATATGGAGATTTCTTTTCGTTTTACTTGTTTGCTTTCTCAGGAATATTTACCTCTGTTTACCTTTCCAGGAAATTTGTGAATTCAAAGGTATTTGAGTATTATGGGAGAAATAGTTTGATAATACTTGCACTTCATTTTCCTCTAAAAGATGTCCTGATAAAGCTTGTAATAATCCTTTTGGGTGTCGACACTGAATATATTCATTACAATGCTGGGTTTGCGCTGGGCTTGACTGTGCTGAGCCTTATCCTTTTAGTACCTGTTATCTCTGCTATTAACAATTATTTCCCCTTTATACTGGGTAAAAAAGGCTCATACAAAGGTTTTGAGAGTATAAAAGCACGTTTTAGGAAGTCTGTAGACTAGATCATGTTCAAAATGGATTAAAAATCCAATCTTTAACCTGCAGTATGAAGGACAGACCATAGAAGCAAGAATATTCTGCCTTTACTTAAAAGCCTTAATCTCCAGGTCTTTCAAAACACTGTTTTTGCATGAAACCTCTCGCTTTTTAGGAAGCTTACATTTTTGATTGTTTTGATTCAACTCATCAGGCTCGAAGTTCTTTAAGTATTTTTTTCACACTTGTATCAGTTTTTAAAATATACAGGTAATAAATGCCGATAACCATACCGGAAAAAGCAACAAGCAAAATCGGGTTTGTTTCTCTGATTTTCAGGGCAACAAGAATAATTCCTGCAGGGACAAAAAGAATAAAATTTGAGAATACGATTTTCAAAGCTCTTGAAATTTTTACTCCTGAATAAGACATCATCTTCAGGCAAAGGTAGCCGTATACCACAATTCCTGATATTGAAAAAAGAATAAGTGCTATACGTGCGCTTCCGAGCAGACCGCCGATAATAAGTGAAAGAAAACGTGTAATTAGGTTAAAAAAATTATAACGAAAACCAAAATCATACTTTTCAACTACAAGATATATTCCGGATAGTGGAGATGAAATAAACCAGACAAAAGCCCAAAAACCAAGGATTTGGGTATAAACCCCTGCTTCTGCCCATACTTTTCCGAAAATCACAGTAAAAACATCACTTCCTACAATTGTCAGGACTAATATCGGAAACATACCTATTATTACAAGAACTTTAAATACATTTTCCGTAAGTGTAGAGAGAGTTCCCCTGGATAAGGCTCTTGATGCCCTCTGGAAAAAAACCTGTGAAATCGAGCTGCCAATTAAACTCATTGGCATCTGAATAAGTCGAAATCCAAAGGAATAAAAACCAACGATTGTAGGAGAAAAAAAGGCTGAAAGAAGGAAAGCTGGAAGCTGCCAGGAAATCGAATTCATAAGGGCTGAAAATGAGTCTACAAGTGGAAATTTACTATATCTTTTAAGTACCTCATACATTTTTTTCCAGTTAAGACTCTTCCGGATTAGGTTTCTGTCATCTCTCCAAATCTGCCCTGCAAGTATAAATGTTGCAACAGACTGACCAGTAAAGCTGCCTATTATTAGGCCCGTTGGGCTATTTTTTTTAAAAGTTCCTACAATTATCTGTACTGCAGTAGACGAAACGGAACTCGAGATTCTTGAAAAGGATAATCTCCTGAAAAGTTTGGTTCTTGAATTCCAGCCATTCAAGGCAAGAAATATTCCGTTTACAAGAACAAATGGGGGCACAAGCCAGAGGTAATTTCCTATTTGAGGAGAATTCAAAATATTAATTATAAGCTCTTTAAAGAACCATATTGTTGCCAGGGTTAAAATGGTTACAACTCCTATTGCAAGAAAACTTACTCCTAAGAGATTTATGGCATCCTCATCCAATTCAGGCAACATGATGGAGTACTCATATCGCATGCATATTATAACGCTGATAATGCTGACAATAGAACTATATAGAGCCCATACCCCAAAATTTTCAGGCTGGTATAAGCGGGCTAAAACAGGGACTAATAAAATAGTAAGAATTTGAGCAAAGGTTGCCCCGCCTGTAATTGTCAACACATCGAAAGCAAAGCTTTTCTTCTTGCTATTATCAAATAGCTTCTTTACTTCATTTACTGTCGTCTCATCCATATTCAGTACCTTAAACGAAGTTTCCATTTGAGCTGAACTTTGGTTCTTATCTAACAGTTAATTAGATTTACAAAGTTATATTGTTAACGGTGTTACTAAAATGCCTGCAGAACATAAACACTAAAAAAGCAATGAAGTCATCATGAGTTCTCATAAGCTTTCCTATTTGCGCAGTTTTAACTTATTTTTGCGCATTTTTCCCAGAAATGATTGAAGAAGAGCCAAGCAACATTAGGAAAGGGATTATATTAACAGGAGAAAAATTTCAGGCACTGAAGCTTGGATTTTTAGCGTGAGCCCCGAAAATGGACTAAGAAGAGAAAAAAATCAGGTATATAATTGCTCAGCTATGAAGAAATTCTTAAAAAAGCCAAGAACTATCATATAGCAGCACAGTCTTTTTATTCTGGTTCGAATCTAAGTGTCCCTTTAATCTCTTATCTCTGCAGAAGAATCTCTAAGCTAAGACCCGAACTCAGCCGGTATAAATGGATCTGCAGTCCACTGCGTAGCCTTTTCGTCATCTCAGCATTCCTCTCAAGTTTTTTACTTTTTGAGTCTTCAATTTATACTCAACACCCAGCAAAAATTCACTATTATAGTATCTATTCCGATTTATCTAGCACTGCGATTCCAAAGTGTGTCACAAACCTGACCTTTGAATAGATCTATTGATTAACGAATTTCTGTTAAACAAAGAGTTTATTTTGGAATCTATGTACTAGTATTTTCTAATAAAGAACGGTATAATTCTTTCTTTGTTGTTTAAGAAATATGAAAATTGATATTATTTTTGTGAATTTCTGTGGATGTGGATTGTATAAATGATGTTATGTCTGTTTGACATACTGGAATTTTATGTTAATATGTTGTGGGTTATGCAAACGATTTTGTGTATTTTTTAGCAACTGAGGTTTCCATATTTAGCTAAGCAAGTTCAGAAATTGTTAAACTACTCTTGCAGCCCTTAAAGCTTTCAGGTTAACAATTTGCTGTACATCTACCTAGATTTGAACCTCTTTTCAAAGGTGAGTATCACCTCCTTTATTTTTTTACCTCTCGTGGATTCAGTTTTCTTTGTATCTTCAGAAAACTCTTAGACAGCCTCTCCGAATGTTTAATCTCCAAATTTTCAGGTTGTAGAGTGAAGTTGGTCGGCAATTTTGTAGCCTTCTATCATTCTACAAACGCTAATTCACAATTGTGAACTGACAATCTATAATACTCATTGTTAGTATAAAAATCCCTTTTTTACGGCAAAAAGTGCCTGAACTACCTTCAAGCAAACTATTAACTCGGTATCAATCTATTAGAAAGCTCAATTTTGCTCATAATATTGGAACACAAAAAGAGTCTCTACTTTACCAGTGCAGAAAGCCTTATTCAAAGGTCGAACCTCAACCTGGGTCATAGATTCACCTTTTGAGAGCTAGTAGTGTTCCTGAGAGTCTTGATATCATGTGTAGAATCATTTGTATCATTCGAAGTATTCGTAGAAAAGTTCTCAAAACCACTGCAGCAATCAACAATAGGTGGAGTATAGAAATCCTGTAATCTCCTCGAATCCGACGAGCTATCGGGTTTTAGTAGCATTAAAAAGATGCCTGCAAATACAAAAATAGCACACAGACACTCGATAAGTAAATATTTTTTATCCATCAGTTCCTCCACAGATGTTTTTTTGGCCAGTAACAAAAACTACCATTGGAGGCTTAATAACAGTAATAAGGGATTTATAAATCCTTTTTTAAGTAAATATTGCCTTGATCTACACATAAACCGTTTTGTTTCGGCAAAAGTGTCTTGATTCCTTTTACTTTTCCTTCAAACTGATTTCTCTACAATATAGCGAATATTCTGTAAATTTGAATCCTCATCTTTGAATCCAGCTTTGAGAAAAGGTTTACTTCCGCATTCGTGTAGGAGCTGATTCACTAAAACCAATAAAAATGGAGATGTCTGCTAACAAGTCCACAAACAATAATATAGCCTCTTCTGCTTTATGCAATAAAAATAAAATGCCAGTAAATATGAAGAGTATACATGTCAGTAAATATGAAGAGTATAATACTCTTCATGATTACGACTATAGTTTCCTTAATTTCAATGATTCTTCTTGTAAAAGATTCATTCTTAAGGCGAGCAATAACTGCGGTCATGTATTCATTTCTTTATATTCCGACAGCAATTTCTGGTAAAATTGGTCGTCAGGATTCTCCGCAATTAGCTCTTCAAGGGCCTCTTTGTAGACCGTATTGTCTATATGGTCCTCGATCTTGACATCCGTATCTATGTACCCGCTGTCCTTCATCATCTGATAGTATTCCTTCACACCATTTGTATTGGGATCAGGCGACGCATAGAAGTAATTACTCCAGGTTGACTGGCGGATAGCCTCTTTGTCGACCTTGACATACTTCTGAATATCATCTACGGATTTATTTTCGTTCTCACTGAATAACTTATATGCTCTTATCAGGCCCTTTTCAAACTTCACGTAAGTATTCCTGTCTTTATTCAATGTCCCGGTTTTCAAAGCAATCCGGCAGCATGGATGGTTATCATAGTACTGATATGAGTATGATGCTATGGACAGTCCCTGCTGCTGTGCAAGTATTTCATATGGAATCCATATTATCCCGCCGTCGGCTTTTCCGGTCTTTACTGCCTCCAACACTGCATTGGGTGAACCTAACTCGAGGAAAGTTACATCATTTTTCCAGTCTATGCCTGCTTTCTTCAGTGCGGACTTGTAGATCAGGTCTCCATTGGACATGGTTATTGTCGCAATTTTCTTACCTTTCCAGTTATTGAGGTCTGCAAGAGCCTTTGAATTCTCAGGAGCAGTTACCAGAAACTGGCCTTCACTCATCAGCCCGCCTATAATTGTAATATCGGCCCCTTGCGCAATGTAAGTGGCAGGATCGGATGTCCCCGCTCCTACTGTATCGAGCTTGTTACCAAATAATGAATTATAACCCTCTGTGCCTTTTGTGAACTGATATAGTTCCACGTTTAAGCCTTCTTCAGTCCAGAAACCCTCTTCCTTTGCTATGAAAATAAGTGCGTCCCCGTTTGAAGGCAGGTATCCGTGCCTTACAGTCTTGAGTTCAGAAGTTGAAGTATTAGTTGAAGTATTAACACTCTGTTCAGCAGGAATTGAGGTATTCACTTCCTGTGAACCGCCTGAATTCGAAGAGTCTACCTGGTTAAGCAGAACTGCGCTAATGCCTGCAAACGTAATTAAAGCAATAAATATCCCGAAAATATATTTTTTATCCATAAGTACCTCCATCGAGTTTCTTCTGGCTAATGCCAAAAAACCATTAACTTGAGGTGTCCATAGGATAATGAGGAATTTATAAATCGATATTCGAGTAAAAATAGCCTTTAATTATACAGAAACTGTTTAATTCAGGCGAAATTGCCGCATTTTTCAGCTTTTTTCCTCCTTTAAAGCTGCTTTTACCGCAAAAAACTCAAAATCGAGATATTTCTGCCAATAATGGCTTAATTCTCAGCATATAAATCCCTTGTTTTCGTGCATATATCATACATCTTCGGTTAATGAAGAGTCATAACCCGGATGCATTTTCACAATAGTTTCCTGAAATGTATCGTTGCTTTCATTAAGACATTCATGAAATTTTTTCAGTTTTGCTAGGCTGAAATTGTGTATTCATCTCGGGCTATGAAAATAAAATAAGCAAAAAACAAGAGGCAAACTCAGATGCAAAGGCGACAGCTTTCAGTCAAGATTATCCTGTAATCTATGACTTGAGGCAATATATGGTGTAAGGTATGAATTATAAATCAAACCTATGTCTGGAAAAAATCGCATATAAGATTTCCTTCCCTTTCGGCTTTAAATTTTTACGGAGGGATCAAAACGGCAACAATTGATCTGAAGAACATCTCACTGACCTATGGAAATAACGGCTCAGGCCATAAAGCCCTATCAGATGTTAACCTTAGCATAGGAAATGGAGAGTTCACTTCACTGATTGGTCCATCAGGCTGCGGAAAAAGTACGCTGATTGATGTAGTCTCAGGACTGCGTTTTCCATCCGAAGGTTCTGTCCTCATAGATGGGACCCGTGTAAAGGGACCGGGAACTGACCGGGGTACCGTGTTTCAGGATTATTCACTCTTTCCCTGGATGACCATATTTGAAAACATCTGCTTTGCGATTGAACACGCAAAAAATGTTGGGGAACCCAAAGAGATAGAGAAAACAGCACAGAAGTTTCTTGAGCTTGTAGGGCTTGAAAAATTCAAGGATGCATATCCAGGTACCCTTTCAGGTGGAATGAGACAGAGGACTTCAATCGCCAGAATGTTTTCCATGGATCCTAAAGTCTTCCTTATGGATGAACCCTTCGGAGCTCTTGATTCCCTCAACAGAATATATATGCAGGACCTTCTTTTGCACCTATGGTCTGAAGGAGAACAGCGCAAGACAGTTCTTTTTGTTACTCATGATATAGACGAGGCCCTTTTGCTATCAGACAGAGTTGCTATCATGACGCCTTCTCCAGGGTGTATAAAAGAAATAATCAAGGTACCGTTCCATCGGCCAAGGCTCCGTAAGGACCTCAGTATTGATCCCAATTACCTTGCTCTAAAGTCACACCTGCTTTCTATATTATATGGGGATACGGTAGAAGATACCAAAAATCAGGAAAAAGAATTGAGGAGGGTTATATGATGTCAGAAAATAGCTTTAGCTTAGGCACTATAATTGGAAGAAGTGGCATAATATCCAGTAACGGCTTCAGGTCAGTAGCTATTTTTGCCATTTTGTTTGCTACTCTTATTATGACAGTGGGATTTCCGGATTCACCTGATCAGGCGGTAAGTGACAATAGGGCATTTGTTGCCTTTCTTCTTCTGATTACGACTATATACGGAGCAAAAGTGTACTTAAATTATGAAAAGATTGTTTCGACCACCGATATATTTCTAATTATTTCCCTGGGATTATTTCTATGGGAATTGCTTTTTGGAAAACTTTCGCTGCTTGATTCTTTCATCTTTCCAGGTCCAGCGAAGGTTTTTATGGTCTTTCAGACCGATACCAAACAGATGATAGAAGGAATTGTTAGTTCTTTGGGCATCCTTTTTGCAGGGTACTTTCTTGCTCTTGCCCTTGCTATTCCAATAGGACTTTATGCTGGCTGGAAAAAAAGACTGTTTGATGTAACTTATCCTATTGCAAAAACGGTATCCCCTATTCCGGCGACCGTATATCTGCCATATTCTCTCGTGCTCTTGCCAACCTTCAGGGCTTCTTCGATCTTTTTAATATTTATAGGAGCATTCTGGCCCATCCTTGTTGGCTGTGTTAATGGAGTGTTTTCAGTAGACTCCCGTCTCATCAACTCCGCTCGCACACTCGATCTTTCGGATTACCAAATGGTAAGGAAAATCTTATTGCCTGCTGCACTGCCGTCTATATTTTCTGGTGCAATGATAGGGCTAATATTGTCATTTATTACACTGACCGTGGCTGAAATGATTGCGGCAACATCAGGTCTTGGCTGGTATATCCAGTACTACCATCAGTTTGCAAACTATGATAAAGTGACCGCAGGCATGATCCTTATGATAGCGGTTGTTATAGGGATCATGAACATTTTTGACCGCATCCAGAAGCACTTTTTACGCTGGCATCCTACATATGGAGAAGGGGAGAGCTCTGCTGCCTCTCTTTAATTATTCAAAAACATTGGCATTCTGGAGGATCTTAATTTAATAGGACTTACGCAGTTGAACTGAAGAATTAACATCATCAGACCATTGACCATTAATGGTCTAAAACTTGATTTTAATCTACAGTCGTTGTCGTAATTGATTTTGTAGTATAAGTGCGTAAGTCCTATTTAAATGAGATATTCTCCAAATTAATTTGAGATCCTCTTTGTCAATACCATATATGCGAACATTAATTTATTTCAAAACTATAAAATTCTGTAATTTACTTCTGTTATCTTTATTGCGGTCAGCTTTCCAGATCTTCTTTTTTCCACATATCCTGGTAGCTAGCTGCGGATACTTTGGAACTTTCAGGAGATTTGCTTTTCTTTAATGAGGTCGGATCCTTTTGTTTCTCCGATTCCCTGAGCCGACTTATCTCATTTACACTGTCTTCGCTGTCTATGCTCAGGACAAAGCTTCCGTGGCAGGGTTTTGTATAGGTAAAAATTAGAGTATTGCCTTTCGCCCCAACCGCAACGGGTGGGATCCCTATTATATAGTAGTCCTTGAAGATTTTGTACCCTGGGGATACATAGTAAACCTCGTCCGAATTTTCCTCAATATACTCTCTAGCGTCCTTGAAACTTGTTTTTTCCAGGTGAATTGTATACTTCATTTGCTCAATACAACTCATTTCGTGACCTCCTCAGTCACTTTATCCAGTTTGTTCTTGAGGCGAACAGGGTTGTGAACATCCTGCGAGACAATCTTTTCACAGTCGAACTCTATGGTTTCGGCCAGACCTTCGGCGTTCCTACCAAAAACTATAGAGTACATCCTGGCTTGGGAAATGGAGCTCATCGTCGTTGCATAAGTCATTCCGGCATCGTTATGCATAAAGGAGAAGCATACGTCGAAATCCGTCCTTTTTTCAATTATATCCGCTATGGTTTTATCAAGATCTACCAGCCTTTTTACATAATACCCGTCGGAATCAGACACCTTCAAAAGTTTGCTTGCGGCAGTTGTCCCGGCAACAGTTACATCAAATCCCAGTTTGGTCAGCTTATGGGAAAGATACAGGGCAATACTGGTTTGAATTGGGACCTCGGGACATCCCATCATGAGAAGCACTTTTACACCGGTCACGAAATCATCTCTTACATATTTTGATCTGCAAAAATGGATTACAAGGTCAACCCTCAAATTCAACTTTTGTAATTAAGATTTCCTTGGAAACTGATGTTTTTCCTTAGATTATTTTCTTAATCTTTTTCGTTAAGGATTATCCTCCTGAAACTGGAGAAAGAAGTGTAATTTCGTCTCCTTCTGAAAGTATGAGAGAATCAATATCTTCTTTGAAAACCCGTGCACCATTCATCATCAAAACCAAATTACCGTGCAGCTCTCCGTCCCTGGAAAAAAGCTGATCTTCGGATTTTCCGGCTCTCTTGCGAAGAACTTTAAGAAGTTCGCTCATTGAGGTGTCATCCTGGCATTCAATAAGACTGTCAGCTCCTAGAACGTCCTTTATCTGAGCAAAGGTTTTTATTCGAATTTTCATGTTTCCTCTTTAATGTTTACATTTTTGTCTCACTTTTGAATCTGGAACTCTATCTTCACTCTCGTTTTCTGGACAAAAGTATTATTACTAATAATGTCCATTTTAAAACATTCACAATTGTGAATGTTCTTGGAAAATTTAACCTTTCCGGTATAGTCAAAAAACTTAACTTTAAAGGTCGGTATTCAGTCATGGAAGATGAAAATGTACAGGATGCGTTGCTCAAAGAACTTGCAGGCTTAGAGTATTTACTTGTTTCATATTCAGGAGGGATAGACAGTACTTTGCTTGCATTATTTGCACAAAAGGTACTTCAGGATAAGGTAAAATGTGTACTATTTGATGCGCCTCTTGTCCCCAGAAGAGCGATTAAGGAAGCGAAGAAAAACGCACGCAAGTTCGGGTTATCCTGCTCTATAATTCCATTTCCTATTCTGGAAAATGAAGAGTTCAGGAAAAATAGCCCTAATCGCTGTTACATCTGTAAAAAACAATCTGCCAGGATATTAAAAGATCAGGCTGAAAAACTGGGGATTTCAAAAATAGCTGATGGAATTAACGCTTCCGATCTCGATGAATATCGCCCAGGACTTCAGGCAAGTAATGAAGAAGGAATACTTCATCCTTTTCTCTCACTTGGAATCCAAAAGAAACAGATAAGGCAACTGGCTCAAGAATGCGGCTTTGATTTCTGGAACAAACCATCAGCTTCATGTCTTGCATCACGAATTCCATATGGGGAGGAAATTACAGTTGAAAAGCTACAAATTATAGAACACGCAGAAGATTTGCTGCACGATTTGGGGTTTTCAAATCTGCGTGTAAGACTGCATGGTAAAATTGCAAGAATCGAGCTGCTGCCCGAAGAATTTGAAAAAGGGGTAAACATGCGAGATAAAATATTAGAGGTATTGCAGGACTGTGGTTTTTCTTATATTGCCCTTGATCTTAAGGGATATAGAAGTGGGAGTTTGGATGAAGTATTGTGAACTGAATATTTCACGGCTGATTTTCAAAATACCCCGATACCTCCATTATAAAGATGATGGGAAAACAAACTCTGTTACCAAGCTTTTCTAAGAGCTGAACTTTGTCTTATGTAAGGGAGGTAACTAAATGTGCTACTAAGCTTGGTCACAACTTCTGCAGTTGTGTGCAGTGACAATATAAAAAGAGAAATCAAATTTTTGTAACTGTCCAGACTGGACAGGGAAACACTATATAATCTACAGGAAATTCACAATTGTGAATCAATTTTATGTTTAATATAGTTATCGAGAAATTTCTATACTAAAAACCGTATATAAGAACAAAAAGAATCAGACAGCAGGATGTAAAAAATAATGAAGAACTGGAAAAACATTAAGGGATTGGAAAATCAATAAAAGGACCTAAAAACAGTAAAAAGACCGAAAAACAATAAAAAAGCTCTAAAATCAATACATTACCTGGTAAAGTCCGACTTTATACTTCTGATTTTTCTATATCTTCAACTTTACCTTCAAGTTTTACCTACTGTTTTACCTTCAAGTTTTATCTTCTGTTTCATCCTCTGCATGTTCTTCCTGACCGCAACCGTTATTGCACCTATTTTCAATTCCTCTGGCACTTACACAGATCTCACAGATTCTCGCTACAAAGTCATCAACTCTGTTCTCAATCAGGTCCTGAGCAAGCTTTTCAATCAATTCTTTAGTTTCGCCCTGAAACTCGATTCTGTATCCTCTTTTTCCCGAAATATACTGGGAAACTGCCGATGGGGCAATCTCCAGCAACTTTGCAGATGCTGCCTGTGACTGTCCTTTTTTTACGAGTTCGATTGCAAGACTGGCCCTTATTGCGGGGACCAGATCCCACACAATCTTCTGACACGGAGTTTCCATAATTACCATCACTTATTAAGATATTACAATTTTTGAAATTTCACAATTGAAAACGAATATGTCTGGCATACATATAAATTGTTATCATTGGAAAAAACAATAATGAGATCCTCAGACAGCTCTATGAGAAATAAAGCTCAGAGAAAAATGGCTTGATTTTTAACAATTTAAAAAGTTTCTGAAACAATTCAAAAGAGTTTCTGAAAGGATTCCAGGGTTTCTCCTGTCTGTAGGCTCCTGGATTACTCCTGTCTGTAAGCTCCTGGATTCCTCCTGTCTATATTATAGGTTCCTTGACTCTTCCTGTATATCTATAATTTTTTCCTGGTATCTTACGATAAAACTTATATATTCACAATTGTTATTGGTTATTCACGATTGTGAAGGTGTGAGTGTGACCACTGAAAAAAAGACCATTTACATGGACAACTCAGCTACAACTCCTGTAAGAAAAGAAGTTGTCGAAGAGATGCTTCCTTACATGACTGAGAATTTCGGAAACCCTTCTTCGATTTATGAGATCGGAAAAATCTCAAAACACGCAATAGACAAAGCGAGAAAAAAGGTTGCCAATGCTCTCGGGGCTGAAGAAAACGAGATTTATTTCACATCAGGAGGCACTGAATCCGATAACTGGGCAATCAAGGGAATAGCCTTTGCAAACCGGAGTAAAGGAAAACACATAATCACCTCTTCTATCGAGCACCATGCAGTCCTGCACACCTGTGCCTGGCTGGAAGGGCAGGGCTTTGAGGTAACATACCTGCCTGTAGACAAATACGGAATGGTATCCCCTGAGGAAGTGAAGAAGGCGATTCGAGACGATACCATCCTTATTTCCATAATGCTTGCAAACAACGAAATAGGGACAATCCAGCCTGTAGAGGAAATAGGAAAAATCGCTAAAGAGAACCGAATCTATTTCCATACGGATGCCGTGCAGGCAATAGGCCATATTCCTATCGATGTCAATAAAATGAATATTGACCTTCTGTCACTTTCAGGTCATAAATTCGAAGGCCCAAAAGGCTGCGGAGCCCTCTACATTCGAAAAGGGACAAAAATCGATACTCTTCTTCACGGCGGGGCTCAGGAAAGAAAGCGAAGAGCCGGAACTGAAAATGTCCCTGCTATTGTAGGCCTTGGAAAAGCCATAGAGCTTGCAACAGCCGAAATTGAAGAATCAAATAAAATTCTGCTTGAGTTGAAAGAGCGCCTTATTGAAGGTTTTTTGAAAATCCCGAAAGCTCACCTCAACGGGCATCCCATAGAGAGGCTTGCAAATAACGTAAATGTTACGTTCGAATACATAGAGGGTGAATCACTTTTGCTGTTATTGAACGCAAAAGGAATTTTTGCGTCTACTGGGAGTGCATGTAACTCTTCTTCTCTCGAACCTTCACATGTGCTTACGGCTTGCGGAGTCCCGCACGAAATCGTTCACGGGTCACTGAGGCTTAGCCTCGGAAGGATGAATTCAGAAAAGGATGTGGACAGGGTACTTGAGGCTGTGCCTGAGATCGTGCAGAAGCTAAGAAACATGTCCCCACTTACCCCCAAAGATTACAGGACTATTTGAGGGGCAACTGTTTACGAGATTGGATTAACTGATGTCGTTTTAAAAGTTTTATTACTATTGAATATTTTTGAGTGACTGAAAACTGAGATATAAAAACTGAGATATAATTGGAGAAGTAGCATTGGAGGACCGTTCATGGACTACAGCCTTAAAGTAATGGATCATTTTTCAAATCCGAGAAACATGGGGAGTATTGAGGACAGTGACGGTGTAGGAGAGGTTGGAAATGCGAAGTGCGGAGATATAATGAAAATCTACCTCAAGGTTGAGAATGATAGGATTTCAGACGTTAAGTTTCAAACCTTCGGGTGCGGAGCTGCAATTGCATCAAGCAGTATGGCAACTGAAATGATTAAGGGAAAAACCCTGGAAGAGGCCTGGAAACTTTCAAATAAAGCTGTTGCAGAAGCTCTTGACGGACTTCCTCCGATAAAAATGCACTGTTCAATGCTGGCAGAAGAAGCAATACATGAGGCAATTAATGATTATCTAAAGAAAAAAGGGATTGAGCCGTGGGATGAATAATCCTGGTTCTTATGATCGATCCCTGGAAACTATAGGACATTAAAATCCCGGAGCATATAAATGGAAAAATATACAGCAGAGAAATATATCAGGCAGATAATGCTTTTTGGGGAAGAAGGTCAGGAAAAACTAAAAAAAGCAACAGCGCTTGTTGTCGGAGCAGGAGGGCTTGGATCTCCTATTTCCACTTACCTTGCAGTTGCAGGTGTTGGGAAAATAGTACTTGCAGACTTTGATTCTGTAGAACTTAGCAACCTCAACAGGCAATTTCTCCATCATGAAAAGGATGTTGGGATAGAAAAGATTAAATCTGCAGAAGAAAAACTCTTTTCCCTGAATCCAGAAATAAAAGTCGAGACTATCAGGGAAAAAATCACGGATGAAAACGCAGACTCAATAGTTCCTCCATGTGATATTATAATAGATGCTCTTGACAATTTTGATACAAGACACGTGCTGAACAGATTTGCAGTGAAACGGAATATACCCCTGGTTCATGGAGCAGTCTCAGGATACAGAGGCCAGGCAACAACAATAATTCCGGGAAAGACGCCATGTCTTTGCTGTATTTTTCCAACTTCCTTTAAGAAAGAAGTATTTCCGGTACTTGGAACTACTCCAGGAGTAATAGGAGCTATCCAGGCTAATGAAGCGATTAAGTATCTGACAGGGCAGGGAGAGCTGCTGGAAAATCGCCTTTTGTTATGGGACGGGCTTTCATGCTCTTTTAGTGAACTGAAGATTAATAAATCTGAAAATTGCCCGATATGTGGGGTTAACAAAAAAGAATGAAGTTATTCCTGAATTAATTTTTCATTCGTTCTTCATTTCCTCCTTAATTTTATCATTTGTCATTCGTTCACCACATATCTTACTTTCCGTAGATGTCCTTACAATTTTCACAATTCTTTCCGTTATCGTTTTTCTGGTAACTGGATATGAAGTAAGAAGAAAATATTTTTAAAATATCCTTCAATTTTCGACATTTTTACCTTCAGTGAAAACTTTCAGATGGATTTTCCAAAACTTCAGTTGAGAAAATAACAGGAGAGTTTAACAGGAGATTTTTGAGAAATTCTCCAAAACCGATAGCAGGGAAATTGTTGTTTTTTTGAGAACATCTGCGAAAAGTCGGACATATCATTCATTTCTTAACTTTATCATTTGTTATTCATCCATTCTTTAAATTCGCCATTCTTCTGGAAAACGAGTTAATGGAAGATGAGTTAATTATAGAAAAGATAAAAAGATTTAAAGTTGAAAGTGAATCAAGACGCAGTCCTACTTTTAATTACACTCTTGGGGGAGTATATTTTATCACCGCAGAAAGTTCGCATTTGCTGAAACCACCGATAATAAGCATTAAAGAGATATAGATAAATGCTCCCAATGCTGCTACTCCAAAAAGTTCATAGACGTTTGAAATAGCAAAGTGAGAAACAGACAGATACATCCCAAAAGAGGAGAAGACACTTTTTGCGATGTCATAATAATAATAGTCAAACACAAAATGCTTCCTAGATACGTAGATACAGAGTACAATCATTAAAAAATAAGAGATCAGGGTTGATAGTGCTGCTCCTACAAAGCCAATAGAAGGTATGAGCAAAAGGTTTAGTAATATGTTCGAAACTGCAGCAATGATATTAATGTAAGTAGCAGATTTTGTTTCTTTTACAAGAAACATTATATTGACAAAGATTTGGAAAACTCCTGCTAAAAGACCTGAAAGTGCAACAATTGGGATTACAAGCCAGCCTGAAAGGAAGTCTTGAGTCGTAAAAATTCCGAGAAGAGGCTTTGCAAGAGCAGAAAGGCCAAAAACAGCTGGAACGGTAATAAGAAGGAAATATCTCAATGAATTCGATAAGTAGATCCTCACCTGATCAAGTTTGTCTTCATCGAATAACTTTGAAAGTTCCGGGAGAAGAATAACCTGAAGAGGAGTTACAAGAAGCTGGATGAGAGTTCCAATGGAATAAGCTGCTGAATATATACCTGCGCTCCCAAGACCCAGAAAATAAGTTACCAAAAATCTGTCACTGGACGCTGTGACCCACGTTACAAGAGCACTGGGAGTTAAAGGGAATGAGAATTGCAGGTACTCTTTTATGTGAGTAAACCTGGGAATAGTAAATCCTATCTGCGATACGATTGTCACAAGAGAAATTATAAAAATAAAGCTCTGTACAAGCAGGGTTGCGACTATCACACCTAAAAGTCCGTACCCCAATTTAATAAGGACCAGGATAAAAAATAACTTTCCAAATGTTTCGAGTAGAATAAAGTAAGAATATCTTTTAATCTGCCTGAAAACTCTGAAATAATAAAGAGATATTGATTCGACTACAGTCAGGAGGATCAAGGCGGAACCTGCCTGGATAAAATAAGTCGCTTCAGGATCCTTGAAAACAACGGTTGCGAGAGGCTCTGCAAATATATAAACTAACAAAGAGGCCAGGAAGCCAGAGATCGCCACAAAGAAGAGAATAGAATATAAAGCTTCTCTTATCATCTTTCTGTCAGTTTCAGAAGATAAAAACCTGACAAACCCCATGGAAAGACCCATAAGTGCAACTGAAGAAACAAGAGATACAATAATATTGATCTGGGCCCAAAGTCCGTAATCATATGTTCCA
The DNA here is from genome assembly GCF_000970305.1 of Methanosarcina barkeri 3. Classification (GTDB taxonomy): domain Archaea; phylum Halobacteriota; class Methanosarcinia; order Methanosarcinales; family Methanosarcinaceae; genus Methanosarcina; species Methanosarcina barkeri_A. The sequence goes on along the minus strand of NZ_CP009517.1, from coordinate 1,139,425 downwards.
AGGGTTTTTGTGATTATCGGAAGTAGGAAGAAAGTTCCCAGGCTAGTAAGTACCTGAACTGTCCCGATAAGGCCAACGTCTCTTACAAACTTTCGATATGACACCATGTCACCTAAAAAGAATCTGTTTTTAACTATTTTGATTGTGAGTTCATGAAGATAACCTGCTAGAGTTTATCTCGCAATTTTATTCACTCACTATCCAAAATCTGATATTTAAACCCTTTTGAACGTTTGGTAACCCTGGTGAATTTTCAGTTTCACAGTACAAATTTTCAGCGTCTCAGTAAGAAGGCTTTTTACAATTACAAGCTCACTCTCTGTCTGGTCATTGCCTGTGACTACAATATCCAGAAACCGATTAGGTATAGAGTTTGCAATTTCAGACATATGAAATGTCCCTGAGAAGTGGATACCTAAAAGATGTGCACTTTTATGATATCTAACTCCTCTGTCTTGCTCATTCTATTCTTACTTTACTTGAAACTGAGATCTACTGAGCTCTATATATAGCTACTCGATTTAGTTTTATGTACCTAATGTAAAAAATGATTAATAAATACACTATGTTTTGTATTTAGTTATACTCTTAAAAGAAAAACTCAAAATTAGATAATGTATGTGGGTTATTGAAAAGTAGAAGTAACAGGGTCGCTCTATTTTTCTCAAAACCTTGGAAAACTTACTTCTCAGAATAAATCAATTATTCTGGACACTACTATTTTTTATTTAAACCATATAAACCTAATTAATATATCAACAAAAATAATGAAGTATATTGAAGAAAGAAAAATAACAGATATTCCACTGGAAATAAAGGGGTTTTGAGTTTCCAATATATTTTTCTGTAAATTTTTGTTTATCTGCATTCCTTACGAGTTCAAATTATATTAAATCATGACGCCTATAACGTGTTTAAAATTATAGCGTGTTTAAAATTAAACTTGGTTCTATAATTGGGATAAGACTTAATCTACTTGAACTGAAAAACAGTAGCATTAAATTGTTAAATATTTAGTGTAAACTCAAATTATTACGCTTACTATATTTGTTTTTGGCTCCATACGTCGAGTATATAACTCCTACGAAATAACCTATAAGGTCATAGGTATCTAAATTTCGGAAAATCGCTGCTTCATCTGTCATACTGACCACATTGACAGCACAGACGATGCTATGAGTCCCACCACTTAAACATCTAGGGATGACTTTAGTAAGTAACAAGTCTTGAATATTAAATACAGGAAGTAATACAGAGGGAGTTAAATTATGGCAAACAGAATAGAAGAATTGCTGGATGTCCTGAGGGTTCCTTCCGGCAAGAAAATCAACCTGAAAAAGGACTACAATCCCGACTTCACCGGTAAATGGGTGAAAAAGGAAGAGGCCAAAGAGGCCCTGACCGAAGGCATCAAGATTCTGGCCGAGATGCAGGACAAACTCTGGGCTCAAGATCAATATGCACTACTAATAATTCTTCAAGCCCTCGATGCAGCAGGCAAGGACAGTACCATCAAGCACGTAATGTCAGGCGTCAATCCACAGGGGGTCGATGTTCACAGTTTCAAGGTTCCCTCAGGTGAGGAGCTTGATCACGATTATCTGTGGCGTAACTTCAAGGCCCTGCCTGCTCGTGGCCGTATCGGAATTTTTAATCGTTCTTACTATGAAGAGGTCCTTGCCGTACGCGTGCACCCTGAGTTTCTTGCTGGCCAAAAGCTTCCCCCATCGCTGAAGGACAAAGATATCTGGAATCGGCGCTTCGAGGAGATCAATAACTTCGAGAAATACCTAGTTGACAACGGCATCATTGTAGTAAAGCTCTTCCTGTATGTGTCTAAAGAGACACAAAAGGAGCGTTTCCTGGAGCGGGCGCTGGAGCCGGAAAAGAACTGGAAGTTCTCCGCAGCCGATATGAAAGAGCGGGCTTTTTGGGACGATTATATGGCAGCCTACGAAGACATGTTTAATCACACAAGTACTGAGTGGGCTCCCTGGTACATCGTGCCAGCCGATCATAAGTGGTTCACCAGGCTGGCTGTGGCGGCTGTACTCTACAGCACTATGAAGAGCCTCAACTTGGCCTATCCTACTGTCAGTGAGGAGCAGAAAGAAGCTTTACTTGTGGCTAAGGAGGAACTTGAACACGAGGACGGCGGTCTGAAGGATAAAGCCTTCATAAGGGCTGAAGTAAAGGCTGTCACCGATCCAGACACTCTGGCTGCTAGCAGCAAGGTCAGCAAGGAAGAAGTTAAGAAAAATAGTACGAAAGGCAAGAAAAACATGTAATACCTTTCCATGCGTTTTCGGTTAAGTGAGGAATTGTGACAATTGCGTCAATTTCCTTAACATTTGCCAAATATTTTAATAAATTACAAGCTGGGAAAAAGTATCGATTTCATGCAAATAGGCCAAAATTTAAGACTTGCTTCTAGTACAAAATCTATGGCTTTCAGGCAAGAAAAATTCCTTAACTATAGTACATATTCATACTATTCCAAAAGTTCTATATAGTGTAACGTATATTTCCTCTATTATTTTTAAAGTTTTAAACCATATTGTTAAACTTTTAGAGCACAAAATGGACTGTGGGTTTATTTAATTTTAAGAGTAGAGGAGGACAGATTGTCAAATGACAATTCTTACAGAGGTTGAAATTAGTGAGGCTAACCTCAGAGAGTCTAACTTTGAAAAAATGATACTTAAAAAAGCTAATCTTGTGAGAGCTGACCTTATGGAAGCTAATCTTAAAGAAGCTAGCTTCGAAGAGCCTGACCTTAAAGAAACTCACCCTGAGATGGCTAATCTAGATGGAGCCAACCTCACAAAAACTAACTTAAGAGGAACTTTTCTCCCAATAGCTCAAATTAGAGAAGCTAAATTAACATACGTTTACCTTGAGGGAGCCAAATTAGTAAAGAATCAGCTAGCAGGAACCAATCTTGTGGGAACTTATCGTTTTATGGCAAGCCTTGCAGGAACTAACCTTTCCAGGAGCTAACCTTGCAGGAACAAACTTCACAATGGCCGACTTGGAGGAAGCTGATCTACTAGGAACTTATTGTTTAGCAATTGGTCAGTTATCTAAAGTTAAAAGACTTCGCAATGCAAAACGGACAAAGAACTCCTTATACAATTAAAAATGAGATACCCCTCTCTATTATAAAGATCTAATAATTGAAAGTTACCATTTTGATATCCTTCTACTTCATTTCAAATAAGTGTCTGAACTATATGGAAGTTATCTTTAAGGAGGTAAACGCATTGTAATAACACCAGTAGTAAAAACTGTTTTTAGAAATGGGTTAGAGTTTTTCGATATTTATTTGTGATTGTTCTGCCACTGGTAGTAATAGCATTTGCAACATTGAATGCAGAAGTATCTGCTGTTTGTGGGATAGGCAGGTACTTTGATTTGGTGGAGTCGCTGCTGGTTTACCTTTTGGTTATAGTTGAATGAGTTTTATTAGCACATAAGTGTCTGTAAATGCAATCATATAATTAATTAAACTAAATATGTAACGTAAGTGCTTTTGATCGTTAGATGAAATTTAGATTACGTTGGTTTTATGAGTTTTATCTTTTAGAAAAATCACTAATAGTTTAGTCATACAATATGAAGAAGTTGTAAATGAAATTCATGGAAATTTTCGCAAATATGGCATATCAATTTAAAGTATTTTAGAAATTTTATAAAATGGCAAAACAGATATCAAGAGGGATAAGATGAAAGAAAAAACTAAGTTGTCAGAAGATACTAAGTTGTCAGAAGATACTAAGATGTCAGAAGATACTAAGATGTCAGAGGATATTAAGATGTCAGAAGATACTATGTTGTCAGAAGATACTAAAATATCAGAGGATACTAAGATATCAGAAGAAATCAGTAAACTTAGATTAAACATAGCAAAATTTGAAGAGATAGTGAACAAAGCAAATGTTACAAAAGGAAATAAAAGAACTCTTTTGAAGGAAGCAAAAGAAGGCAAATTTTTACCAAAGAGTGAAATAAAAAAGTTTTCTACTGACATTGGAAACTTTGACAAAATAGCAATAGATAAAGGTTTAATAAAAAAAGCTAAATCTAAATTAATAAAGTTAGAGCTTGAAATGGCCCTCAAAGAATATACCACGTTACAAGACGAATATGCAAAAACTTATTCTGAAATTGAGAGTCAAATTACCCAGTGACTTCAAACAAAATATAAGTAAAATCAAAATAATAGATGTCATTGTAAGTAAAGATCTAAAATGTGTTAAGATTATCTTTCAATGTACATCGTTTCCTTTTTAAGTAACCTATTTTTTTAAAATTTATATTTTCCATGTCCAAACTAAAGGAATTCTGCCGCTTCAATTTTTAAGTTACTGTAAGAGCTTATCCAAAACAAATTTTTAAACAAAAGAAGTTTGCGAACTATTTTTTATTATAGGATTCAATATATTTTTCAAAACTAGAAATTCAAAAAAACTAATTTTGAGTTTTGGGATCAGTTATAAAACTAATAACTTGCCCATGGCATGGCTATTTATCAATAGTATCTATGACATGTCGTTCATACAATAACTGCCATATAATAACTGTCAAAATGAGAAATTATATTGCTCACTAGATCCTTTTATTTCGCATGTATTCGGAGGAAGAGCAAAAAATCAAAGCAAAGATACCTTTTGACTTATGGAAAAAAGTGGAATTATTAGGTTTTGACAATGCTAATAAAGCAGTTATTAATGCTTTCGAAAAACTTGTATCTGATCCAGAATTGAATATTTATGGAAAAGAACAGGGAACACGGATACAAGAATTAAAAAACGAACTTGATAATGAACAAAAGGATAACCATGAGTTACAAATTAAAATCCAGGACCTGGAAAAACAACTTGAGGATGAACAGAAGCAAAATCAGGAGTTACAAATTAGTATAAAAGAGATAAAAAGCAGGTTCGCTGACGAACAAAAACATAATCAAGAACTGCAACTTAAAACATATAATTTGGAAAAACAACTTGTGGATGAACAAAAACATAATCAGGAACTACAAGTTAAGATATATGATTTGGAAAAACAACTTGAGGATGGACATATAAAGAATCAGGAATTACAAGCCAGGATGAAGGAAATAGAAAGTATACTTGCTGACGGACAAAAGCATAACCAGGGATTACAAAGAGAACTTGAAATACGGATAGAAGAAGCACAGCAGAAAATTAAAGACTTACAAAGAGAACTTGAGAAAGCAGAAAGAAGAGAAATATACTTTGAGGAAATGCACAATAATTACATGATGCAAGTGCAAACTTTAATTAACCAAAAACAGATTCTTGCACCTGGAGCAAAAAAATCTTGGTGGAAACTCTGGTAATTCTTAAAGCTTTATCATTATTTTTACTTATTATAATATCTATTTTCTTGAAGATTTAAACATTATATATCTTTTATGAATCTCAAAGCACTTAAAATATTTACATTTTAACATATTTACATAAGCAAATTATTTTATAATTATACTTCTATATTGTCGATCTAATATTAGATATAAGCAAAAAAGAAGATATAATTCACAATTATGAAAGTTCGAAAATTCCTGCTTTATGAAAATTCGAAAATTCCTGCTCAAAATTGTAAAAGTTGAAAATTTTAAATAAACGATGTAGAAGGACGGATATTGAAGAATTAACTTCCCATTTACTCACATTATTTAAGAGTTTAAGTGATGAAAATATAGACGATATGTACACTGAAATTTTAGCAAAATGATTCTCAGCGCTATTGACTAATATCCTAATATAATAGAACATTAGATCTGCAGTTATAAATTTGACTTTGAGAACAACTTATCTTTTGCCTGCTTTGTAGGCAAGTTGCGATTATTACTTTTCATCTGAAATATTTTGTTTTTCTAAGACTGAGTAACAATATTCTATATGCTTTACTTTTTAAACTCATGTTTATAATAATTGTTAAACTATCACTCATGAAAAAAACAGAACTTAATATTTGTCTTTAAAAAACCTCAATATTTGTCTTTAAACACTGAAGCCATATTGTTAATAAGACCAGGTGGGAAAGACGTGGAAACCGAATCAAAGTTTCTAGTGATGGATGAAACGGATTTTCAAGTTCTTGAAACATCATCTTTACTATTGGACTATTCTCTCTCCGAAGCTATAATACAAAATATCGAAGACACTTTTTTAGACACGAAGAAAAATGCTTTAATGTCTGGAGGTTATTTTTTACGGCTCAGGAAAGAGATGGGAAAAGAAGGACAATGGTTAGCTATCAAAAGTCTGGAGGGACTCGAATGTGGGGTACATACGAGAGAAGATTATGTCAGCTTCCTACCTAAGGAGACCTCCGTCTTTGAATGTCCTGATGCCAGAACCAGGGATATAATCTTAGAACTTAGCTCGGGCCTTGATCTGCTTCCACTTATGAAACTTAAACAAAAAAGGACTGTGCGCCAGGTGAAATTGGGAGACAGACTTATAGCTGAACTTTCTCTGGACCATGTGAGTCTTAAAAGTGGACAGAATGAAAAATTTTACAGTGAACTTGAACTTAAACTGAAGACTGAAGGAACCCATCAAGATTTACAGGCTATTGAGGAACACTTGCTAGGAAATTACCATCTTGTAAAAGATCTTTTCTCTAAATTCGAGAGAGCTCTTCTCCTCAAAGAGAATCTGCCGGAAAAAACTCTTTTGAGCTTCAGGGAAAGAGCCTTTTGTTTGCAGCTTGCCGATCAGGAAAATATATATGGAAAACAGGCTAAAATTCTCCTTTCGCTTGAAAAAGGTTTGAATACGGCAGAAGTGAGCCTTCTTCTAAAAGTTCCTGAGCAAGATATTGAAGCTTTTTACTCCCGGTTTGAAAAAGAAAGGCTTTTCAGTTTCCCCTTTAGTTCTAAAAATAATGGTTCCGGAGAATTCCATTTTCATGCCGGACGTTATGCCCTGGGCAAAAGCCAGGAAAATATCATCTTCAAAGAGTGGACCCTTGAAACCCTGTTTGAACTCTATGGAGCAGACCGAGCGAAAGCAGAAAAGACCAGGACTAACGCATTTATACTTTTTGACGTACTTTTCCCTTACCACAGGTTAGGGCAGCAAGAGAGAAAAATACTGGGTCTTGCAGCTCTCCTTCATGACATCGGAAGCTCGGTTTTTCCGAAAGAAACATACAAGATTGGTGAGGAAATTCTCCTGACTCATCCTCTAAAAGGGTTAAAGCTTCACGAACTCAGAATGCTTGCTCTTATTATGGAACTTCAGTCTCCCAAAATCAGCGTAAAGGACCTTTCTTCAGTTTTTGAAAAATCAAATCTCATATTACCTCCAGAAATCAAAAATAAAGCTCTTATTCTCGCATCTTTTATCCGTATATCGGGCATCTTTGAGAACAGAAGTTGGGGATTTCTGCCAGATAGAATCAGGCAGGTTGAGGAAGCAGTTGAAGTAGAAATTTTTGGGCCTGGTGCAGAAAAAGCTGCAAAAAAAGCAGAAAAGAGAAAAGAGCTCTGGGAGTACCTTTTTGGTACCAAACTCTCCTTTGTATCTAAGAAAAAGACTATATCTAAGAAAAAGACAGACGAAATCGAAAACATTGAAATGAGAGTTGAGGAAATCAAGGGAGAAAACGAGATAAAAGAAGAAAATAAAAAAGAAAGTAGAAACTTGAAATTTGCAATTAGGCCTGAAAACTCAATGGCTATGGTAGCCCATAAGGTCTTTTCCCGACAATTTGCCAGAATGCTTGCCAATGAGAAAGGAACCCTAAAGGGAAAAAATGTAGAAAACCTGCACGATATGAGGGTTGCGATCCGCAGGATGAAAGCTGCTGCAAAGATCTTTGAAGCTTACCTTGATTCTAAAAAGCTTGAACCTCACCTGGAAGGGCTAAAAAACACTCTTGGAGCACTCAGTGACGTCAGGGACTTAGACGTTTTTCGGGAGAAAGCTAAAGAATATCTTAATAAACTACCTTCCGAGAACGAACATGATCTTGATCCCCTATTTGCAGTGCTTGCTGAAGAGAGGAAAAAAGCCCGGAAAAGCATGATCACTTACCTGAAAAGTGAAAGATACGCCAATTTCAAAAAAGATTTCTCAGATTTTCTTGATTCTGAATCATGGGCTCTGCCAACAACAACTGCAAAACACAATGCTCTGCCATATAGAGTAAAGGATGTGCTTCCTTCTATCCTTTATGCCCGGTTCGCAGATATCAGTGCTTATTCCGAATGGTTAGAAGGACCATATGTCTCTATAGAGAGACTGCATAGGTTGAGGATTGCATCCAAAGGACTGCGCTATACACTTGAGTTTTTTGGAAATGTGTTGGGAAAGGAAGCAGAAGTAATGATTAAGGAAGTTACAGCTTTGCAAAACCACCTTGGAGACCTGCACGACTCTGTAATTGCAATAGACTTACTTGGGTCATATCTGCAAACCGGGGACTGGGGTCTTTCAGAAAGGAAAAAATATTCAATAGAAAAGAAAACTTTCGAAGGTCTCAAAGGGGTAGAAGCTTATAAGGCATATAGGGAAGAGGAACTCCAGACATTACTTGATACTTTTCCGGAAGTCTGGTTAAAAGTCCAGAGTGAAGAGTTCAGACCTAGAATTGAAAATGTAATTAAAAATCTGTATAAAGAGACAATGGCTTTATAAATGGAAGTGTAGGATGTTTAATCGGAATTTAACAGGTTTTTCATAGAATTTTCAGTCCTCAATATTTTCCCACGATCCCAGGTATTTCCTTACGATCCCAAGTATTTCCTCACAATATCAAATATTTCCCATTAGTCTAAGATATTTTATTATCCGAACTCCATTGTGAGAGTGAGTCAGATCTTCAACTGTGAGGAGAAGTACACTCAGAACCCTGATTTTACTGAACTCTTGAAACCCAACGGTAGGTATAAAGTTCTCCTTGCGTAACCGCTGCAAGCTATTCCAGGTATTAGTGATAATATCTGAGACTTGTTATAATTTCTTAGTTTTTTATAGTACACAGTCCAACATACAAACATTTAAAAAATACGAGCTGCTATTAGGAATACTGAAAAAAAGGAGAAATTAAATATGAAAAAACCATACCGAGCATCAGTTGTATTGGGCTTGCTCCTGATAATTGCTTTCTTAACTACAGGAGTCGGAGCAGCGTCACGGTACGCATTTTCATGAGATATCTAACCCAATAAAATCCAAGCATGGGCCTGAGAATAAAACTGCACTTATTCTCAGAGCTCAAATTTTTAAACTTAAATTCATTGGGTGTTGTCTTCGATAATGTACATATACCCCCATCCCGGCACAAGAGATAACAGAAACGCCAAAGCTACTATTTTTACTTCTTTTCCTTCTCTATTTCAAGACGTTTCGGGCAGAAAGTTAACCATAGAACTTAAACCAGCGGTGTCCTGAGGAAATAAAGTTTTACTATGCTGCACTCACAGGTGTTATTATCATGGTACTTATGGTTATTATCACGGTACTTATGGTTATTATCACGGAATATTATTCCTCTACAAAATGTAGACATTTCACTCTAAAAGTGTATTACTCTTCAGTTACCCGCTGATTCCTGGAAAATAGTTAAGTATCCATTTGCAAGACTCTCTACAAGACTCTCTTAGTGTAGAGTTGCGTTACTAATAACTTCTATAAACGTGACGCTAAAAAGTTGTACTTCAAATAAACCTTTACTATTTACATTAATTTATCAAAATGAGTATGAGGGATGAGAGAGAAATGGATGAGGGAGGAATAAACGAGAGGTAGAGTAAGTATGGACGCTGACGAAATTCAAGCAATCTTTAAATTTTCAGCCCTGGAAAAGCATGTGATTTCCAGTTTTGGGGTTCAAGAAGATCTATTTCTTCCTTTTCTGCTTTCATTAAAATCAGGAGGCTCCTGGAGTTACGCTTCTGAAGAAACAAAAAGTATGGCAGTAAAAGACGTGATCACTTATTATAATGAGGAAAGTAAGACTGGCTATACTCTGGAAAAGATCTATTTCTTTATCAATCCCGAAATCGTAGAGGAAGAAGGAATTATCCGAAGGCTCGAAAAATGCGGGACAAAAGAAGAAAGAGAACTGGTTGAAAGACCCTACTTAATAACCCTGAAGGCAAAAAAGATCATATTTGCAGAAGTAAACCCGGAGCTCAGGAAAATAACAGTAAGGGAGTTAAAGAAAAAACACATACAACTGAAAGGTACGCCAGCATATAGTGCAGCTCATGAGATGGAACATCTTGAAAAGGGAGAAATAGGAGGAATTCCACTCTGGACTTTTGAATATGTTAAAGCCCAGCAATAATTTTTGGAAGAAACTTTAGCAGACTTACATTATTTCTTATTGCTTCTTACAAGAATCATGAGTCTTTACCGGTTATCTGATCTTTTAACTGTATCTCTGAACTTTTAAACACACTTTGATGAAGTTTATCTTTAACAAGATAGAAGAGGCCTCCATAGGAGAAGAATGTGAGTATTGGGAATATAAAGATTCCTTCTTTAACCGCCTCCATATCCCCGTTCAAGGCTTGAACTATGGCCATCATGTCTACAGAGGTTCCAATAGTTATGAAGAACCCAAAGAACAGGAGCAATATTGAGTACGCTCTTTTTGGTTTTGAAAGCATCAGGAATAGCGCTAGAAAGCCTAACGGAATACTAATTCCAAGGTCAAGATACCTGATGGTCCAAAACGCAGTTGGAGCCACTTTGTATGAGCCGTCAGGAAGGTCTCCAGTGTTTGTAACTTGTTGGATTTGAGATATCCACATTACTGCAAAGAGCAGGAAGAATACGGTCATAAGGCCCACGTAGATACGCAGACCTTTTGGTTTGAAGTCAGGAGCATCTGCTTCGGTAAACATGGATAGGCTACCCATAAGCAGGATGAGCCCGCCTACTATAAGTATTCCGAAAAGCCACCAGTAGTCCTCAACATTGCCGCTGTAGGCCGAATTGCTCCATTCCTGGCCAATCCCCATGGAAAGCCCTGTATACATTAACGTTATCGGTGTAAGTATTAACAGGTATTTCGAGCCGGCCCTTCTGGCCAGACATAGAATTCCACCAAGTAGCAGTATCGGTGCGATCAGTATAAGATTTGTAAGATCCTGTCCTGCAATCTGCCATACGCCAGATTGAGAGGTTCTATACTGTATTATTTCCTGACCCATAGGTCCAAGAAAAGCGATTAAAACCAGAGTCGCTGCACAGATGATTGCAGTTAATCCAATTACATACCAGGGAATTAAGCACTCATTCGCTATTTCACTTCTTGTTTCACTTCTTGTTTCACTTCTTGTTCCACATTGCTTTTCAAGAACAGAAATCATGCTTTATAATAAAATTTTCACATTTATATAGTTCCCTATTTGTTTCGTTATTCAGAGAAGGCTTGCAGTTTCCTTTCTTTAATGTCGTAATTTTACAGTTATCCTCAATAATATTACTGCTAAAGAACAATACTTTTGGACAGGATAATTAGAATAACGGTGAGAGGAGTTCAAGAAGATTAGATTGAACAGTTTTTTAAACGGTATGATGTCGTTATCGTTGTTCAAAGTATCTACACCGTCATTGACCGCGATAAACCGAACCCTGATCATCGGAAACAGATAGTCGGTAAATTGTCCTACCTGAATTTAGTTCCGTCCGAAACGGCTCAAATCATTAACGAGAATCAGGTTGATTTTCCCATCCTTGGCGTCCTCGATCAGCCGTGAAACGCCCGGTCTGTCAAAGCTCGTTCCAGACACGCTATCGTCACATTATATGATGTAATTTGAAAAGCAATCGTGAAAAGTGTGGAAATTCACGCAGTTTCAATCGCAGCCCTCCTTAAAAATCAAAATTCGTATAATCGTACTCCTGTCGAAATTTCTTTTTCTTTTGTTCACCGCGGATTTCATCTACTCCGCAGTAAAAGTATCATCGTCCATAAATTTTTTCAAGCTGTCCTGACTTCGGGTGTTGGCATAATCCAGTTACATGTGATTTGATTGCTTGCGTAACGTTCATTCTTATGGCAGGCAATTGGTTGTACGGAAAATCTCGGTTACTCTGCCGCTTTGCTTTTGCGGATGACTACGTGGGTATTTGTATAATCTTGGGTTATATCGCTTAAGCGTTATAAGATAAATTTTAGTTGAAAGGATGTTTTTATATGAAAAATACAGTAGTAGTTAATCTCGAAACAAATAGGAGGGCGACTATACTTTAATCCTCCTAAAAACAAGGGGTAACTTATGACCTATAATGAAGTTATTAGAATCGGTGATGAATATTTGCTTACTGCCATATCAAAGTTATATGGATTGGAAGGGCATAAAATAAAACCGATTCAACCGCACGACGGAGGACGAAACGTAGTCTACACTTGTGAGAAAGAAGGTTTAAGTGCAAAAATACTTAGAATTTCTTTCTTAAATGACAGGCGCCGAGAAGATTACCTCGGCGAAATGGAATATGTAAGATATCTATTTGATAACGGCGGCAGTGTTTCAAATGTAATCAGCTCGCTAAACGGTAATCTGTTGGAAGAGATTGATTATAATAACCACAGATTTTTTGTCTGCTTGTTTGAAAAGGCTAAAGGGAAAATGCTTGTGGAAAACAATTATAGGTATCGGGAAGGCATTCCTATAACCGAATACTACTATAACTGCGGCAAGGTTCTGGGTAAACTGCATCAGTTGTCAAAGAAGTATACTCCCATCCATCACCGATACGGTTTCTTTGACAGGTTTAATGAAGGTTGTATCGACGAGCTGATACCAGATACGTTAGCTTTGCTTAAAGCGAAAATGAAAGAACTCATCAAAACGTTGGATAGCTTCGACAGGAACAGCGAAACCTACGGTATGATCCATTTTGATTACAACGATGGGAATTACTCGATAGACTTTGATAATGGACAAATCATGGTTTATGATTTTGATAACTCGTGCTTTGGCTTTTATATGTATGACCTCGCCGATCTCTGGACACACGGAGTTGGCTGGATTCAATTTGAGCCGAACGCCGACAAGCGCAGGAAGTTTATGAAAGATTATTTTGAAACCGTCCTTGCCGGGTATCGGTCCGAAACCAGAATTGACGATTCTATGCTTGCTCGATTACCTATATTTATCAACGCGACGATTATGGAAAACATCGTGGACTCGTTCGAAATAATAAAGCGTAACGGAGACGAGCCCGAGTGTGACGAGGAACTGTCGTATCTTGTAAAGTGTATGGAGGACGGCATTCCGCACAAGGGATTTTATAGCGAAATATACTCGTGCGAAACGCCGTTTGAACTGGAAAAACAGAACATTTGAGCTTTGTTATAAAGATGTTTCGCTGCGCAAACTGAGCATACACCACGTTCCGGCTAATAAAACAAGAACCTGTAAGATAATAATGAGCTCCCTCATTGACGGGAAAAATCAATGAGGGGGCTCATTATTCATTATACATTTGAGCTTCACGAACAAGGCTTTGAATTTGCGAATCGCTCATATCAGGATACCGCTTTTTATACTGATAAAATAGTATATCCTCGCTTGAAGCCTCGCTTCGGTCAATGCTTCGGCAGTATTCTTGCATTACGCCGTTCAGAACCATCTGAGCATATTCAAGCGGATGCCCGATTTTTAAAGCTTCCAGCCATCCTATTGCAGCAATACTGCCGTCAATCTCGGCTTCAATTTCTTTGCAGATCAGGGACAGCTTTGTCCTGTCTGAAAAGAAAACATCGACAGTTCCGTCATCCCAATTGTACTTGCATTTTATGATTTTCATATCGCACCTCGTCATATATTATTTGTTAATACCGCCGACGAGCCTGCTGTATGTAATATTCTTTGTACCATTCTTTATGAGAAGCTTTTATTACAAGTATTCTTGACCCATACAACCTTATCATTATACTAAACCGTTCTTGTACGCTCGACGAAGGAGAGCGGCCTTGCAGACGAAGAGAAAAAAGAAGAGAAAAAAGAAGAGAAAAAAGTACAGGATTTACAGTACTCTGATTGGCTTCTAGTATATTATAGACTGCTCATTATCTTAGGTAAACTCATTTTTTCCGACAAACCAGCTCACCATTTTTAAGTGGAATAAGTAATGCATCGACTCGGGGGTCATTATACACATAGTCAAGAAATGGCTTGAGCGTATCAGCATGACTAATTGCATTGTCAGCTATCAATATGCCACCTCTAACCATTTTAGGTATGATTGCCTCATAGCAGTCAAGATAATAATCCTTATCGCAATCTAAGAAACAAAAGGATATCCCGGAGTACTTGTTTATTAAATATCTAGCATCTCCATGTACGAGTTCTACGATGTCCTCCAGTCCGGCTTTTGAAAAGGTTTCACATGCCAGTTTCACTTTCTCTTCCAGTATTTCGAAAGTGATTAACTTACGATTTGTTTCTCTACAAGCGAGTGCAAGCCACATGGATGAATAACCTGCACTTGTACCTATCTCCATAGCTATCCCGTCCGGGGAAGCGGCTAGCATGAGTGCAATAAACTTACCGGTTTCAGGTGGGATCTGTCTTAGCCTTTGTGATTTCGGTGTTCCATTAATTCTATCTTCTTTATCGATAAGTTCAAGGTAATTCATTCGTTCCTTCATAAGGTCAGATATTTCACGGAACATAGTCGTCATCTCACTATCAGTATTTGATTTTTTATAAATTGTTATCTGTTTAAAACTTTTCTAAAAGCTAGAAATACCATAATTAGAAAGTTACAAGAATCCAGGTTCAGTTATCCGTTCTGGTGGGATATTATGATGGCAAAGATACATCAGGTCACGAGACTATATGAATGGACTTTTGAGAGTTGTAAGTCTTTCAAATTAATATTTTTATCTGACGTCCTCAAACTTTAGTATATTTTAGTACATTATTGTTATATTGCTCGCATTCAATTCTAAAAGAAACAACACATGATAGAGGTCTTTAAATAAATGTGTAAATTAAGAGTTTATGTTACTTATTAGTGACATTTGCAGACAAAATATGAAAAATTTAGTGTTTGTTTATTATTTTACTACTTTTCAAGTCTTTTTTCTCTCTACTGCTGTCCTCTTCCTTCTATTTTTGTGCAGGGCCGCCAGACAAGCTGGCGGAGGCACTTATATAATCCTGTTAATTGGAATATGGTTTCCAGAGTCATGAGAATTAAGTTTGATTCAAAGTAATAGCTTCTTCTGCATTTTTGGTAGTTAAGACGTAAAATTTTTAAGAGATTAAATAACTTATAAAGAGTATAGGTTATGCGAAGAAATGGATATGCCACTCACGAAAATAGATACAAAAATAGTTTTTTTATTGTTTGTTTTTGCCATTTCAACAATATTTATTTTCTATTCAGAAAATAATGGAAAATATCCCGACAATATCCCTGGCAATCTTAGTAATAACTCAACTAATGCCAACGTACACTCTGGAGATTTAATACAAAAGAAAGTCAGCAATGCTCGTTCTGGTGACACTGTTATTGTTTACCCTGGAGATTCAATACAACAAAAAATCAACAGTGTTAATTCTTGTGACACTATTTTGGTTTACCCAGGATTATATCAGGAAAATTTGGTTGTAGATAAGCCTTTATCTATAGTATCGAAACAAGGCAAATCTGCGGATACTGTGATTCAAGCTGCAAATCCGGAAAAAGATGTATTCCACATAACTGCGAACAACGTAACAATTAGTGGATTCAATATTACAGGATCAAGGAGCAAAGCCGGTATTTATTATACTGGGTCTAATAGCAGTATAACTGGAAATACATTGGTTTATAATAAATATGGAGCCTTCCTGAAAAGTTCCAGTGATATCGTAATTAGAAATAACACAGTGTTTCAGAATGAATTTGGAATTTATCTCAGAAACTCTAGCAAAAATACTCTGGAAAATAATGAGGCAAATAACAGCTCACATTACGGAATTTATATTGAGAATTCCACTGAAAACGAATTGAATTTCAATGTTGTAAACTCAAACAGTGTGTATGCCGTATGTCTCAAAAATTCAAACAATAATTGGTTAAAAAATAATAATATATCCAATAATGAGCTAAAGGTAGATGTAAACGGGATTAATCTTGAGAACTCCAACAGTAATAAACTAATAAGTAATTATATTTCAAATAGTTGGAAGGGTGTAAATTTAACCAATTCTTCAGACAATGAGTTAGGCAAAAACAGAGTTTCACATAATTATTTCAGTATCAGCCTTCAGAACTCGAATGGTAACAAACTCCTGAACAATAATATTGAGATGCACCCATACACGTTTTCAATCACACTTGGGAATTCTCAAAATAATATAATTAAAGGCAACACTGTAGGTTTGAATAAAGAAACTGCAGATATGAATAAAGAAATTAAAGTGTTTTACACCCCCGACAGTAGAAATAATACAATCGAAGGCGAACAGTATACTGATCATGGAAGAGGAACTGCGGTGTATTTAGAGTAAAATAATGTATCGAATTGCTATTGATAGTTATAAAATATAAAAATCTACAGTTACAAAATGGGAGAATAGTAAGATTTCCTCCCAAAATTCTTTTTTACGAAATTACTTCTGTCGAATGATATTTTTAACCCGTCTGTCCCATTCCGTAGACTCGAAAAGCTCCTTCAATTCAGGAGAATCATCTATAAAGCAGAAACCCCAGTAGACTGCAGGCAGGAACTCTCTTTTCCAGTGCTCTTTTTTCTTCTTGTCGAGAAACTGGTAGGTTTCCGAAGATGAGAGACGACTTACGAAGCCGAGAACTTTTACAAGCTCAGGAATTGTCTTCTGGGCTGAGCCCAGTTTCAGGCATTTAAACCTGAGATTGTCTATCTTCCGGAAATCTGGCTCGAAACCCAGAGTTTTTAAAATCCGGTTTTTCTCGGGCATAGAAAGGTGTCCACCGTTATACTTGAGGGAGTTCAGGGCCTGAAGTTTCAGCAGCCACTCAACTTCCCCGAAAACCTTGGGTTTGTGCTGCCTTGAAACATCCCCTAGCCTGTGGTCTTCATAGGCTTCCCGTTTGAGCTTATTAATATTGCCTGCAAGCTCTGCAAGCTCTTCTGCATCCCTGAGTTCCCTTACCCGGAATCTCAGGGTAGCCCGCATGAGTTCACGCTTTTCTCGTTCAAAAGCTCCTATGTCTTTTTCCTCGGTCAGTGCTAGCAGGCGCGAAAAGTACTTTGCCCTGATGGATGTGGGAGGGAGCCTTACAGGGATTTCCTGAACCCTTCTTCTTTTTCCTTTCCCTTTTCCTTGAGGTCCAAGTTCTATTTTCTTAATCTCGATCTTTCCTTCTTCGATTGCCCTGGCTGCATCTCCTTCTGAGAAAAGTTCTTCAAGGCGGATCTCGGGCTGGAGCATCTGCACCTGGTCAACCTTTTCCCCTGAAAAAACGCCTTCCCCAAAACGCTGGTAGAGAGAGTCAATACTGTCCGAAATCTCGAAGACATTGCCCTGTTGCTTTCCTGAGACTGGAGAAAGCCTTGTTACCCTTCCGACCTGCTGCTCAAAGAGCCGCATACTCAGGGTAGGGCGCAGCAAAACAAGGGCTTCAAGTCCGGGAAAATCAAACCCTTCAATCAGCATGCCTACGGTGCACAGCACATAAGGGGGCTTTCCTATTTCCCTGAAAGCTGCAAGAATGGCGTTTTGTTCATTTTTGGGCAGCTCCGAGCTTATAAAAACCGTATCTTGGAACTCGCCGTCAGGGGTATAATTCTCAAAGTTTAAGGGCAGGACGGGTTCAGAATCTTTTTCGGATTCCGGGATTGAAATTTCTCCGTTGAAGACCGAGGAGGTAAGCTTTGCATGGAAAGCATTAATTTCCTCCTCTTCAGCTCCCACGCCGTAAACACGTTTCCGTACAGGGGCGCAAAAGACAAGCGTTTTTGCGTGTTTGTCTTTTATCATAGAATCGTACACGTCTTTTGCAAGCTGAGTTCTTCGAATTACTTTTTTCAACCTATCTGGAGTGCTGCAGTCAAGGAAAAGGTCCTGTTTATCAAGCTCATCAAGCCCTTTTTCAAAATCAAATATCTCAAAGATATCCTGCGAACTCTCGGCAATCGTATACTTGAGGGGGGCAAGTTCGTTGTCCAGAATACATTCAGGAAGTGTTTTTGCGTAAACCTCCCTCATATCCCCTGCAATCTCATCCACGAACTTGACATTTCCGACAACTCCCTGAAAAGGGGTTGCAGTCATTCCCAGGATTTTTGTCCTTTCCCCTAACTCATTAAGAAAGTCGTTTCCTCTGTTGTTTATGAAATTATGAATTTCATCTACGATTGTAAGGTCGGCAAGCTCAATAATAAGGTTCTTGATCTCAGAGCTCTGCTTTCCAAGTATGGTCTGAAGTGAGGCAAAAAGCACAAACCCTTTATCTTTTCTCTGCTCAAAAACTCTCAAAGTTTCAGCGAGTTCTTTGCGGTCCACTTTCTGCTCGGATGAGAGAAGTGCACTGTTGGGAAATAGAGGCCTGTCTTTCTTCCTGTCATAATAGGTCTGGCTAAGGAGAGGGTTATTTTTCGAGACAAGGAAAAGCACGAGTTTTCCTTCGTCATAGTACTTTTTCATTATATGTTTCGAAAGAAAGGTTTTACCCCAGCCTGTAGGAACCTTGATATAGCCTCTCTGATTATCTTCAAGATATTTTACAATATCCTCAAAAATTTTCTTTTTATCTTCCCTCAAGGGCTCAAGCTCGACGGTTTCCATACCGACTGCGATTTCATTTGAAATTGTCATTAGTTATGCTGTCCTTACACTTGTCAATGTAAAAATTTGATATCAAAACCAGAAAGTGCCTTGTAAAGGGTTTCTGGGAAACTTGTATAATCATGAAACAGGAAATATTGTGCTTAATTGTAAATTCAATAAGAAGTAACTCCCCATAACTTACAAATGAATTAGTAAAAATTCCATTTAGCAAAAATTTCCAAAATGGTCAAATCGGAATCTTTTCGTCCAGAAACGGAGAAGAACAAACCTAGAACTGCTTTTATTTAAAAGGAATCCTCTTTCAATAATAAGGATTACGTCAATATATAAGTTATGCTAAAAAGCCAGAAGAAACAGATAAACAAAAAATTTTACAAAAATTTTTGTTTCCTCTGGCGGTTTCTGAAAAACTTATTTGAAAGAATTCAGAAAATTTTAAATTGTTTAGAAGAACTTTGGCCTTACAGAAAGGTATTTTGCCAGTGCCAATTTCCTGTACGGTTTTCCTGCAATTTCGCCTTTAATCCGGGAATTAAGCTCTTCCGGAGTAATTTGAACTTTTGTAGGTTTGTTCTGTCCGGATTCGGCTCTAATTGTTACATTAATAGTGCCATCCTCGATTTCTTTATCTCCAATGACCACCACATAAGGGACCCATTCCCTGCCTGCTTCCCTAACTTTCTTTCCTATTGACAGGTCACGGTCATCGATATCAACCCTGCAGTCAAGCTTCTGGGCAACCTCTTCGGCAAAAGCGACGTGTTTTTCTGAGACCGGTACAATCCTGACCTGGGTAGGTGAAAGCCACACAGGCAGCATAGGAACCTTTCCTTCTTCGGTTTCCATTGCAGCTTTTTCGAGAAGGGCATAAATGCAGCGTTCGATTGCCCCGCTTGGAGAGCAGTGAAGTACGGTAGGCCTTTCCAGTTTGCCATCTGGATTTACATATGAAATATCATATCTTTCGGCGTTTTCTACGTCAATCTGGACCGTGGAAAGTGCACTTGCCTTAGCAAGAGCATCTACGAAGTTAAACTCGAACTTGAGTACGAAGTAGAAGAAACGGGTGTCCCACATCTCAACAAGCACGGGTTTGTCAACAGTCCTTGCCATATTGACTATAAGCTCTTTATTCGACTCGTAAAAGTCTCTGGTAAAGCGGATGGCCACCTCATAATCCTTAATGTGGATTCCTATGTTCTCAAGCACATCTATGCAGAGGTCGTACTGCTTTTTGAACTGGTCTACAGCCTGGTCCATGTCTGCGCAAAGGCTGTGCATATCAGGCATAGTAAAGGCCCTGAGTCTTCTCAAGCCCACAAGTTCACCCCGCTGTTCCTTTCTGAAGCTGTAGCGGGTCATTTCGATCATCCGAAGAGGCAGGTTCCTGTAGGAAATCGTCATGTCGTGGTTTATGAGGAACTGCCCGAAACAGGCTGCAAAACGCAGGAACATCTGCCGTTTGTCTGACTCAATGGAGTACTGTCTTGCAGGGAACCTGTCCAGATATTTCTTCAGGGTAGGGTGGTTCATATCATACATGATAGGAGTTTCGACTTCCATTGCCCCGAAGTCGGTTGCGACATCAAGTACATAATTTTCAAGGAGAGATTTTACAAGCCTCCCTTTAGGGTAATACCGCATATTTCCTGAGTCCGACCCTGGTTCGTAATCTGCAAGCTCAAGTCTGCGCATAAGCTCCACATGAGGAGGAGCACGCTCAACAGCTCTACTCTTGGAAATTTCATAGTCTACAAACTGCTGAAGTTTGGGGTAAGGCGTAAGATCGAAATTCTCTATTTCGTGAAGCTCTCCATCAGGGGTAAGGATACGCCAGTAGGACTTTGCCGTACTTTCGGCTTTGAGAGCCTCGGAAACTACTTCTTTTTCCCCACATATCTCGACTTTGCCTGCTGCTTTTACAATTTCTTCTGGACGTATGCTCCTTGAGAGTTCGGAAAGAGGATGCCCTTTACAGCTGATACTAAAAGCCTTATACCACCCGAAAGGAGCACGTTTAACCTCGTATTTACCTGAGAGTGCGGTCTCTATGCCTTTTAGTACCTGTACTGCAACTTTCGGAGAAGAAAGGTCAGAACTTAAATGAGCGTAAGGATAGAGCATTATACGGTTGGTTTTGACCTGGGTAGCTACCTTTTCAATTTCGGAAACCGTCTTTTCTATAGTTCCCTCAGGATTTGCCTCATCTACACTTTCAACAGCCATAAAAGCGGTAAGTGCTTCCTCAAGCCTTCCGGACTTTAAGGACTCTTCAATTTTTTCAGCAACTGGAGTTTGTTTTTTGGTTTCGTATTCAATATAATCAGAGTGAATGAGCAATAATTGCATTCTATCACCTGTGTTCGGTTATCTTCGGTGTGGAATTTGTTCCGAATTTATTTCGGTGTGGATTTGTTCCGAATCCATTTCGGTGTGGAATTTGTTCCGAATTTACTTCGTTTTGAGTTTTTTCCGAATTAGCTTCGGTCTTTAATTTCTCCCGAACTATCTTCGGTTTTGAACTTATCCGAATCGGTTTCGTTTGAATCAAATAGTTGATTTATATAAGATTGACCTAGGTCTGTACCGTCAGTAGATCTTGATTAAAGAGGTAAAGAAGAATATATGACAGTCCTAATATCCTTCAACGATATAAAATAATCCCTTTCGATTGATACTTTTGGGCATATCCTGGAGTTTTCCAGGATATGTGATGTTTTTCCGTACATTTTCTGAGAACTCCGGTAACTACTTTTCCGAACCAGCCTTATGGGGATGTCCCTGATTCTTGAGGTCTGCGCAGGTATCAACAAATTCGGGATGGCTGTGCTCCTGATAAACCCTGTAAGCCGCAACCAATGCCCCAAGAAGAATAGGGGCTGCAAAAAATCCTGCAATCCCTCCGACAAAAGCTCCTCCCAGAAAGGCAAGCATAAGCAGCATAGGGTGAATTTTGGATTGCAAGCTGGTCAGGTAGGGCCTGAGAATCAGTTCAGGGGGGCCGTAGATAATGAGTGAGGATACTATAAAGAAAGTTGCTGCGCTTTTAAACCCGAACTCAAGGTACCGCATTAAAGCTAAAGGCAACAGCACCATGTACCCGGCAAAAAGAGGAATTATCGAAGCTATGAAGATAAGAGTTGCCAGGGCAAGCACATGGGGAAACCCAAAAGCATAGAAAACAAAAACCGAGGTTACGCTTACTATTAAAGCAGCGTAGGCATTGCCTATGAAAACGCCTTTAAGGATGATATCAAGATGATGTGCGTAACGGTTTATAACTCCTTTGTATTCCTTTGGGACCACACCAAGAAATGCGCAGTAAAGCCGATCTCCGTCAGCGAGTATAAAGTAGCAGAAAATGATCGAGATAACAAAATTGATGAAAAATAGACCGATACTCTGAGCATATGAAAGGAGCCCTATGCTGCCTACTGCAGGGAGCAGCGAGGTAAAGAGGTCCCAGATGGCGGAATTAATGCCTTCTATTATTTTTTCCGGAATGTTGAGGGAGTTTATGAAATTTAGAATTGCTGCCGCAACTGCTGTTTGATGTTCGATAACCCAGGAGATCTGGTTAAGGATTTCAACAATGCCTGCTCCTACAATGAATACTATAGGGATGAATATGCACATACTGGCAACAAGAGCTCCTATTTTTCTGTGTTTTTTGAATTTTACCCGGATAGGCCTGGCAATGTAAGCAAAGACTATGCCCAGTACGATTCCATCTGCAAAGGGCAGCAGAATAAGAAACGAAAAGTACAGAAGCAGCGCTACCGCCAGGGCCGCCCCAATTTTCCAGCGGTTGGCTATGATTTGGCTTACTCCATCAGGATTTTGGCTCAATCTCATTTTTTAGTTTCCGTTTAAATGGATGAATTAATACAGGGTTAAGTCAAACATACGATTTGAAGTCAAATGTACGGATTTAAATCAATTATACGGGTTTTAGAATCAAATATGCAGGTTTAAATCAACTATACGGATTTAAATTAGATATACAGGTTTAAGTCAAGTTTATGGAAATATAATAAAAGTGTGAGATCCAAACCTAATTAGGAAATGCAATATCTAAATATATTTAGGAACTATTTAAAAATATCACAGAGATTGGAAGTTCAGTCTTCTCGTGAATCACAACTTTAACTTTTGATTCAGATCCGGTACGAGCTTATCAAAGTATCTGGTTACTACACATGATTCTGTACATTTTCCGCACCTGATACAGGTTTCGCTTACATGCGGTGTTTTTCCTTCAAGAGAAGCTGCCCCAACAGGACAGGCTTTTACACAGATTCCGCAACCGGTACAGCGGGAAAGTCTTGTAAACTGCTTTGCAGCTTCCTTAAATAACAAAATTGCTTTTTCCTTTGTTTCCGAACTTGCAAGCAGATTCCCATTCGAAAAAAACTTTACAGTCCCTGTTGCGGTTTTGACCAGCAACATTCCCAGGTCTTCTGCATAAACCGTGTTTCCGAGAACATTGACGAAACCTGCGGCTTCTTGTTCCCTGATGCCTTTTACGGCTGCTTCTATTGAATAGCCACCTGCCCTGCATGGAGAAATTCCTGACACGACTTCAATCTCGAAGTCTTCGGTTTTTTCTCTGGCAAGCACGGAAATTCCTAACTCTTCAGCCAGTTTCAGCATCTTTGGAGGCAGTTCTTTCCAGCGCCAGAACCCATGCTCTATGAATTTTTCAGAAAGCCCTCTTGACTTTGCCCATTCCAGCAGAAAAGCGTTCCACTTTGCGTACATTTCAGGGTGCAGGTCTTTTACTCTTTCATATTCAGCAGCGAGGGCAGAGGGACAAAGCCAGCAGCCTACCCTTTCGAAGCCAAGGTCATAAAGAGGACTGTAGGAAAGCTGTCTCCAGTGTATGTAAAGCCAGACCTCAATTGCCTTCCAATCTCTTATAGGAAAGATATTGAGCTGGGCAGGGACAAAAGGATTTGTCTCACTTGCTGCAATCCTTGCCCTTGAGAAAGATTCGTGCTTACGCTTACCGTCAATTGTCAGATAAGCCACGCCAGCTACCCCTTTTTGAGAAGAAGCTCTTTTCTCGGTCTCGAAATCCCCTGCCGATGCCAGCTTGCAGACCTTGCAGCACCAGCGAAAATCCTTTGCAGGAGGCCCGAATTTTCCTACCTGCTCCCGGAAAGCAGAACCTGCGTTTGCTTCGGTAAGTGAAATTTCCTTTTCCCGGCAAAAGTTCCGTACAAACTCTACAGTTTCAGGAAACTCAATTCCTGTATTCAGGAAAAAAGCTTTAAGTTCTCTTTGCTTAAGGGAAGCCTGTGCCAGGTCAAGCGCCACAAGGCTGTCTTTTCCACCGCTGAAGGAGACATAGACAGGCAGGTTTTTGTATTCTTTCCTGGAAATAATCCCGCGGATTGTATTTATTGCGTTTTTTCCAAGCACCTGGAGGTGTTTTTTGTTTGCTTCTATGCATGCCGTAAGATCAGGAGTCTCAGGATGAAGTGATGCTTCACTGCTGTCTACCTTTCTGATCCTGAGAACTTTCTCAGATTCTTTGGAAAACTCAGGTTCGGATCGAGTTTCGGACCCAGGCTGGTCTTTCAATCCTGAAAATTCTGCGCCGTCAAATAAAGAAACCCCATAGCCTGTCAGGCTGCCTGCAGTAACAAGTACAAAGTCTCCTGCTTTTATATTGCTGTCAAAAGTTTCAATAGATTCTGCTGAAATACTTTTTCCGTTAAGGTGCCGGTTTGTTTTTTTGAGTCTGGCTGTTCTGCCTTGAGTATGTTTCAGGAGAATTTTTGCGCCCTTGAGGGAAGGTTCAAAACTGTAATCCATTTTCGAGAGCTCAAATCGGAGAATTCCGAAAATAAAGCCGTCTACAAGTACTTCATCGGTTTTGTCCTCACCAGGGATTTTGTTTAGAAGAATAAGCCTCTTCCCAAGGGGATTACAGCCAAAAGCCGAATAAAGCTGCCTGTCCAGGACTTCCCGCTCGTAAGGAGAACAAAAACGGACGTCTGCAGGTTGTGAAAGCTTAAGGACTTTTCCTCTGCTGCCGCATCTTCCGCATTCTTCTCCTATCAGGGGCAGATTACATTTTTCACACCAGAATATTTGATCGTCTTCATACTCGAAACGCTGGGAGTTATTTTTCCTGTAAGAAACGGAGTCAAGATTTTTTTCAGAGCCAACGCTCTTGTTAAAAGCATGTTTTCCTTTGGAAGACTTTTCTTTAAAACCTGTAGATTTGTTCCTTATCCTGTTTTGCTGAGTCTGAGAATTTCTTTTATCCGAAGTTCTGGAGGTTTTATTATCTGAAATTCTGGAGGTTTTATTATCTGAAATTCTGGAAGTTTTATTATCCGAAGTTTGGGAAGCTTTGTTATCCGAGATTCTGGAAGTTTTATTATCTGAAGTTCGGAAAGCCTTTTTATCAGTAATTTGAAAACTTCTTTTGTCCTGAGTCCGGACTTTTTTTGTGCCCTGGTTACCTCTATCTGTTTTCTGTGGGCCCGAAGCCTGGAGTTTTTCTTTTTTCTGTTGCATGAAAACCCTGGTTAGTAGTTTGAAGAAATCGTTAAAATTTGATCTTTCAGTTGTATGGTTCAGTCGCACGTTGAATGTATTTATCGATATTTAGCGTTATTCCTTGATACATGAGGGGTGATATGATGGAATCATACGCTAATTCTTAAGATTTGATTTTAAATTGTTGGGCAAAATCATTAAAGAGATTAAATATGTTTTATCACAAAATTATTTTGCTTTCCAATTTTTTTATTCCATTTATATATCGAGCCTATCCCAAAAGACACTTTACTCTTAATCGTTAGGAATTCTTAGAGTTGTTTTCATAATCATGAGCTTGAATGATATTCAAAATACAATGTCCAAGAAGCAAATTCCAAGTTTTGGGATGAACTCATCGTATATAATTGATCCACTATCTTACTCCAACTTCGAACTTATTTTATTTTTATCATATATTTTTATAATATATTATGATTTTTCGACCCTTCATTGAATACAGATAATGTAAGTCTACTTACTCCTTCTTCAGTGATTAATCCATATAGGACTTACGTAGTTGAACTGAAAAATCAGCATCATTAGACTATTAACTATCTAAAATTGGACTTTAATCCTTAGTCTTTGTCACAATTGATTTTATTCCTCACTTGCCTAAGTTTTACCATATGTATCATTAAGATACTCTCCTACTTTTGTATCCACCAATTCAAGTGTTTGATTGTCTTCTTCTGTAATATTATCAGGATATCGACTCCATATATCTGCCATAGACTGTTTCATAGCTTTCTTTTCTTGATCAGAAGCGTTGCAATTATCAATATACTGAAATAAGGTTTTCTGCTCTTCTTTATCTACAGTAAGCAAATACCAGTAAGGCCCATCATTTTCTGTGATTGGAGCTGCAGGAACCGATGGTTCTTGTTCTGCAACCAATTCAACTTCTGACCCATCTATGTCCTCAGCTTTTGATCCATTCATGTCCTTTATTCTTTCAAAACTCGAGACTGACACAAAAATTAAGCTTAGAACTAATAATGCTATGAGTAACATGCTAGTTTTTAACTTTTGCTTACCTTTCATTCTCCCAATCTCCAAAATAAATATTTATTTTTAGTTTGCTGATGAACTTAGAATATCCAATGGATACATAGATTTTCCATTTGACTTCTTAAAATAATCATGAATTTTTGTATATTATTATAATTTGTGATACTGTATGTTTTTAGATCAGCAGAGTTTGTATCTATCTAAAATCGTTATAACAGGACTAACATTGATAACTGTTATTAAAAGTATATTAAAATTTGTAAAAATACTAATTTAAATTTATGTTACTTCTTACATTTTCTGAAGCTTCCACTTAATGATAAAAATAGTGAGAAGATTAACTTTTCATATAATTCACAGGCCCATTGTTGTATTTTTTACCAGCAATCAGACAATTCCCCGTGTATACCTAACAAAATTAGAATCGGATTTGAATTTCGTTAGGTTATAGTAGATTTTATTAAATATATACTTCGAATATTGATTAGTATAAGTTGCCAAGCTTACTGCAGACTTTGAAGGGTCTGTTATTTTATAATAGCTAGTAGTGCTACATACACTATTATTAAATTTATAGCCTTTATTCCAGTTGTCAGCACATAATCTTCGTAAGCGTAATGGATCCATCGGTTTTTACTTTTAGACGCTATCCAAAAGGTCATGTGCCAAAAATGCTAAAAGGAACAAATATCCTACTAATTTACCTTATAGTGATTGTAAAGATGAAAAATCAAAGGCAATTTGACGAAATTTATGAATACTGTCAATTAATCTTTGACAAAAAATTGGAATTTTTAACTAAATTTAATTTATACTATTAAACCAAGGATGATTAAAGGAATACCACAAATTATTTATCAATATATCAAGATTGTGAGGTTTAAAAAGCTTCAGCAGTCCAAAAAATTGTTTTATTCAAATTCTAATTAGTTTGGAGATCAATTAAAAACTCAGCAGCTCAAGGAGGTAACTCTATTAAAGAAGGGAACCCTGACCGACAAAGAACTCTTTTTATCAAGAAAGAGATTACTATAAAATATAAAAATTATTATCATTAATAAAGCTTACATATAAAATGGATATCACTGCATCCGGTATCATTGTATTCACAATCACTTTACTTATATATAAATATTGCAATTTTAACTATAACTATGAATTATGAGTATATTAAGCTTTCTGCTATTCTAAGGGCTTATTCTCGAGGTTAACACTGTATGAAATACGATGTCGTTGTAGTTGGAGCCGGTCCTGTTGGATCCACTGCAGCTCGCTATGCAGCCCTCAATGGGGCAAAGGTTCTCCTGCTTGAAGAGCATGCTTTCATAGGGTCGCCTGTAAGCTGTACCGGACTTTTGAGCACCAGAGCGGTTGCAGAATGCGAACTCAAGCCTTCTGACGAATTTGTGTTCAATTCTGTGCGTGGAGCTTTCGTATATGCTCCGGACGGGCAGTGCTTGCCAATTGATGGAAAGCAGACCAAAGCGTATGTGGTCTCACGGAAAAATTTCGACCGCACTCTTGCAGTAATGGCTGTGGAAGAAGGTGTGGAACTTTCTCTAAGGACAAGAGCTGTTGGGCTCGAAAAACCGAACCCGGAAACCGAGAAGGAGGGAAAGCAAGATTCTACTGTAAAACTCAGGGTACTGAAAAACGGCAAGCCTGAAACAATCCATACATCCGCCGTGATAGGAGCAGATGGAGTAAAAAGTCGGATAGCCAGCTACGCAGGGCTTGAAAAACCTTCCCGCGTACTTCCTGGCATCCAGATCGAAGCTCCTTATGCCTCGTACGACAGTGACTTTGTTGAACTCTTTCCAGGTTCTGTTGCTCCTGGCTTTTTTGCCTGGACTGTACCTGTTAATGAAAAGGTTTCGAGAATTGCGCTTGCTCTTGAACCTGGGCTTGCCTGGAAAAATGGCCAGGAAAACTGTTCTCCTCTTTCCTATCTTGAGAAATTCCTTCGCTCCAATTCTCACGTAAAAGCGAGATACTCAGGAGGAATGCTTGATTTTGTAGTAGGGGGAATCCCTATTGGCCCTCAGGAGAAAACGGTGTCGGATGGGATTCTCCTGGTTGGCGATGCTGCAGGGCAGACAAAACCTACATCAGGAGGAGGGATCTATACCGGGGCCTTCGCGGCAAAAATCGCTGGCAAAGTTGCTGCACAGGCTGCCCTTGAGGGAGATACCTCGGCAAAAAGGCTTTCCGAATATGACCAGCTCTGGCGGAAGGGTCTTGGAAGAGAGCTTGAAATAGGCATGAAAATTCATGACTACATCGGCAAGCTGGAAGACAGGCAATTGAATGACCTTATAGGTTCGCTAAATACCCCCTCGATTCTCGATACGATTACCGAATACGGAGACATGGATCACCCTTCTATCCTTCTAAGAAAGCTAATGTTTTCAGGAAATTCCTTCAGACTCATGAAAGCTTTTGGAACATTCTTAAAGACACTCTTTTAACATGCTTGTAGCCCCTTAAAATCAAGGCTTTTTTATTTTTACTGGTTCCAGATGAAAGAGACAGGTTTGAAATTAATCCTTGAAAATGGTTGATGTATGTTATAAATCCTCTTTATTCATCCTGTTTCTTTCAAAGTTAAGAATTTTTCTAATAATTATTTTCTTTGACCCGACCCAGAGCTCCTCATTTTCAGGGTAATTTTCCTTTACATACTCAGAAAGCTCAATTATGTCCATATTGTCAAGTTTTCTTTTGAGTAGATTGAGATCCTCTATAAAAACACCTTCCTTATAAGTTTGCGCTTCAGTCTGGATTTCATTATTGACATATTATTCAAAATTTTTCAAAATATTTTAACCGAGCTATTTGTTCTAATTTTTACTCAAGTTCTTACCTAAATACTTTTACCTAAATACTTACCTGAATATTTTTTATCTAATAATTTTATTACAGTAAATATATTAAATATTTATTCTTTAATATTCTATCAGAGACAAAGTCCTCTCAGACATCTTTGTAAACCTTTGGAGACTTACAAATTAGTAAATGTTAGGTATTTTATAAATACCCATAGTTGTGTAAGTTGTTTGTATAAGCATCATAAATCTTCATCCAAACATATACAATTAATTTAGTATAAATTAGCAAAATATTAATATGTTATAAAATTTAAGATAATTTCAAGATAGTGCTTAAAAGATAGTACTTAAAAGATAGTACTTAAAAGATAGTGCTTAAAAGATAGTGCTTAAAAGATAGTGCTTAAAAGATAGTGCTTAAAAGATAGTGCTTAAAAGATAGATCTGAGGTTTGAACTTTACATAAATCAGCAATAAAACTACTAGGAAATTTATTAGCCAATGATCAGAGATTCAGGAATTGATGGTTCTGGCATAAATCGGAAAGACATTATGGGCATGGAAAATGAAGAAAACTGGATGACTGAATATCTTCTAAATAGCCCTGGCCCTGTTCTGCGAATAGGGGCAGAAGGGACGGTTTTTTACGCAAATAAAGCAGGAAAATCCTTGCTTGAGGCTCTTAATAGCAGGACTGGAGAAAAAGCGCCTGATGAAATCCTGAAGACTGCACGACGAGTGGCAATCCAAAAGAAACCCTCACGAGCTGAGCTGAAAGCAGGCGAGAAAACTTACTCACTTATTTTTACTCCTTTACCTGCCTGCAAAAGTGCAATTATCTCTGGGTTTGAGATCACTTCCTTCAAACAGGCCGAAGAAAAGCTACTCTTAAGAAAAAGAGAGCATGAAGTGCTTTCCCAAATTTCCAGTCTCTCTCTCAAAGTCCAGGATTTTCGGGTTCTGCTTGATCAAGTCTTGCCTCTGGTTGCAGCAGCTCTTGACGTCGAGTACTGCTGCGTCCTGAAACTCTTGCCTGATGGAAACTTTATGTTTGAGACAGGGATTGGCTGGAAGCCAGAGAACTTATGCAGGATCATCAAAAAAGATTCAGCTTCAAGAGCTGGCTATACTGTACTTTCAAGCCAGCCTATCCTGTTAGAGAAACTTGATAGGGAGAATTTCTTCAGAACAATGGGCCTTGAAGACTCCTTGAGTATAATCAGTGGAATAAGTTTGCTCATAGGAAGTACTGTAAAACCGTATGGAGTGCTGACAGCTCACAGCACGAGAAAGAAGAAATTTACTGTAGAGGATACTCGCTTCCTGAATACCGTTGCAATAGTCCTTTCATTTACAGTTCAAAGAAAAGAAGTGGAAGACGCACTAAAAGAAAAGGTGAACTTTCTGGAAACTCTGCTGGATACAATTCCGGCTCCTGTATTTTACAAGGATCGAAAAGGCGTTTATCAGGGCTGTAACGATCTCTTTGCAAAGGTGATCCTCGGAAGTTCAAAAGAAAAAGTAAAAGGGCATACTATAGATGAGCTTTCCGAAGCAATTCCCTTAGAACTTAGTGAGGTTTACAAAATTATGGATAGGCAACTCTTCCAGAAAGGAGGAAGCCAGGTTTACGAGACTAAAGTGGTGTGCTCTGATAAAATCAAAAGGGACTTCATTTTTAATAAGGCCGTGTACAAAAGTTTTTGCGGGAATATAGAAGGGCTTATAGGAGTAATGCTTGACATTACAGGACGCAAAAAAACGGAAGAGAGGCTGCAAAAAAGTGAGGAAAGGTTCCGTCTTATCGCGGAACAGACAGGGCAGCTAATATATGATATTGACCTGAGAAATGGTAGTGTAGAGTGGGAAGGAGCAGTTACTGAGCTTACAGGTTACAGCAATAAAGAAATTGCGAATCTTGATTTTTATGACTGGCTTGAACATATCCATCCCGAAGATTATAGAAGGGTGCAGCAATCATTGAAAAACTGCTGGAACACAGGAGATAGGTTCAATGAGGAATTCAGATTCAAGCGAAAGGATGGAAGTTATTTTTACGTAAAAAACAAAGGAGTATTCCTGAGAGATGAGGAAGACTGTATATGCAGGGCTCTAGGGGTAATGGTAGACGTTACTGAAATTAAACAATCTTCCCACAAATTGAGGGAAAGTGAAGAGCTCTACAGATCATTTTTAGAGAATTTCAAAGGAATTTCGTTTAAACTTAACAGGAATTTTGATCTTCTCTTGCTTGAAGGAGCCCTTGATGAAATAACCGGATACACAGAAGAGGAGTTTATTTCCGGTAGAGTAAAGTTCTTTGATCTTATTGTCCCGGAAGATATGATATTGCTATATCAGATTCGGGATAAAATGATATCTTCTCAAATCTCCCCGAATTCCATTATGGAGTACGATTACAGAATAAGGCGGAAGGACGGAAGTGTAAAATGGGTTCATGAGTTAATCCATAACGTATGTAGCACTTCAGGAGAAACCGCATTTGTCCAGGGGTATGCCTATGACATTACTCAGAGGAAAAAAGTTGAGGAAACCCTTGAGAAAGCCGAGAAGATCGGCATGAGAGAGATCCATCATCGAATAAAAAATAACCTTCAGATAGTTTCTTCCCTGCTTAGCCTTCAAGCTGACAAGTTCAAAGATAAAGAGATTACTGAAGCTTTCAGGGAAAGCGAAAACCGTGTAGTCTCCATGTCCCTTATTCATGAAGAGCTCTATAAGTCCGAAGATTCGGCAAGTATCGATTTTGCAGCATACCTCCGGAAACTGACTGCGGAAATTCTGCACTCTTACAGAATAGGAAACGAGAAGATCAAGTTTGTCCTTGAAGTGGATAGTACACTTCTTGGAATTGATACTGCAGTCCCACTGGGAATTATAATTAATGAACTTTTCTCAAACTCCCTTAAATATGCATTTCCAAAAGGTGTAGAAGGAGATATCAGGATTTCCCTCTTCCGAAATGAGGTTGAGTGTCAAAAAACAGGCGAACTGAGAACAGGAGAACTAAGAACAGGCGAAGTAGCCGAAACGAATTTTCCAGAATTGCCTTCCGGTTTTACTCTTGTCTACACGGATAATGGAGGCTGTTTTCCGGAAGAAGTGGATTTCAGAAATTCGAAAACCCTGGGCTTGCAACTTGTAAACGCTCTCGTTGAACAGATTAACGGAACAATCGAGCTTGAAAGAGGAAATGAAACAAAGTACACTATCAGGTTCGAAGATAAAAGGTAATCTTAAAAAGTAAAAATTGCTTATTTCATTTACAATTCCATTAATTTCACTGTCAAAACTGAGATTCAATTGAGTATTTTACTCTTTATACTTGAGCTTTCTTACTTTTTTCTTAACTTTATTTTCTTAACCTGGTTTTCTTAACTGAATTTTCTTTTAATATCTCTTAAAGTAATCTTTTTTGTAGATTACAATTCTTTTTCAATTCAGAATGTTTTTGTCATATAAGCTTAGAAATAGTATTCTTGTCTATCAGAGATATGACACTTTATAAGCTAAAACAAACTTTTTTTGAAAAAAGTTTGAAATTTGGCATGATTAAATTTGACATGAATGTGGTAATAAAAGAATAAAAACACATACAGCGAGGATAGGCGAATTGTGAATGCTAATAGGAATTGATGTCGGAGGCACTACCACGGATGCAGTGCTTATCCGGAATGGAGAAGTATGCAGTACTGCCAAGGTTTCCACTGAGCCCGGAAATCTTCTGAGTTCCCTGCTTGAGGCCCTTGATGCAGTCAGCAGAGATGTTCCTCCTGAACAGCTGGAAAGAGTAGTATTCAGTACAACCGTGATAACAAATCTTATTGCCGAAGGCAAAACCGACCGTGTAGCCCTGGTATTAATTCCGGGACCCGGAGTTAACCCGGCAAGTTATACTTTTCCTGACAGTTTTTATCTAAAAGGAGCTATGGATTACAGGGGAAGGGAAATCGACCCCCTTGATGAGGTCGAGATCCGAAGAACTGTGGGTTTGATCCGGGAATCAGGGTTTTCGAGAGCAGCCATTATAAGTAAGTTCGGGCAGAGGAACTCCTCTCACGAACTCAGGGTAGAGGAGATTTTCAGAGAGGACTTTCCTGGCTGTAAACTGGAACTCGGGCACAAGGTTTCGGGAAAACTGAATTTCCCAAGAAGGATAGCAACTGCTATGCTTGCCTCTGCCACAAGAGAGCGCTATCAGGAATTTGTTGAGAAAATCAGGAAAGCTCTTGATGAGAGAAATATCCGGGCTCCTGTGTACATCCTGAAAGCCGATGGCGGAACTCTCCCGGTTGAAAAATCGATAGAATTTCCTGTGGAAACTATTTTTTCGGGCCCTGCCGCAAGTACGGTTGGAGCTCTTGCCCTTACTCCTGAGGGACAGACCTCAGTTGTTGTGGATATAGGAGGGACGACAACAGACCTTGCATTAATTCTGTCAGGTAAACCCCTTCTTGCTTCTAAAGGTGCAAAACTTGGAGGTTTCCTGACACATGTCCGGGCTTTTGCAGTCCGCTCGATAGCTGTGGGGGGAG
Organism: Methanosarcina barkeri 3; assembly: GCF_000970305.1. Lineage (GTDB taxonomy): Archaea > Halobacteriota > Methanosarcinia > Methanosarcinales > Methanosarcinaceae > Methanosarcina > Methanosarcina barkeri_A. The sequence goes on along the minus strand of NZ_CP009517.1, from coordinate 1,105,715 downwards.
ACAGTGTTATAAGGGTTAAGGACCTCAGTCCCGGCACAAAACAAATAACAGTTGGTCCTGATAGGGCAGGCCCGGCTTATTGCATGGGAGGGAAAGAAACTACCCCTACGGATGCCCTTAAGTTTCTCGGACTTATTGAGGTAGGAAATCCCGAACGTGCAAGTGAGGCGATCAAAGTTACAGCTTCCGAACTTGGAAAATCCGAAACCGAAACTGCATTCCTGATTGTGGATAGAGTTGCACGGATGATCACTGATGCAGTCAATGAAATGTTTTTTGAATGGGAACAGGAACCTGCTTACAGGGTATGGGAAGTACTGCAGGAGAAAAAAGCAAGGCCTGAAAACGTGGTTGGAATCGGAGGGGGTGCTAAGGGACTTATTGCAGAGATTGCGAAAAAACTTAATGCAAATCCTGTTATTCCTGAGTATGCTGAGGTCGGAAATGCCATAGGGGCAGCCGTTGCAAGGCCCACACTTACTCTCAACCTGCACATTGATACTGAGCAGAAAATGTACTCAGTCGCCGAAGAAGGAGAGATTGTCAGTCTAAGTACAACAAAGTTCGGTAACTTGAACAAAGTCCGGCTCGACGAGGCTGAAACCCTGGCCTCAGAACTCTTGAGAAAACGGGCTGAAGACTTTGGAATTTCCGAGTATGCGGATGAAGCTGAGATTGTTAATAGTGAGGTTTTCAATGTCGTCAACGGCTGGTATACTTCAGGGAAACTTTTTGATGTAAGTATGCAGATTCCTGCAGGCCTGATCCCGGAGTGGAAAAGGGGGGAAAAGGCATGAAACTGGGGTTTGGAAGACTCAGGGATGTACTGAAAACTGGCTCAGGGACAACTTCATCAGAAGAGGAAAAAGAGCAGGCAGAAGGGAAGAGTAAGATCGAGACTGAAGAAGCGCGGAAGACGAGAATTGAGGAAACGAAGCCTGAAACACCCAAAGGAAATGAGGAAATTACAATGGAACTAAAAAAGACCGGGTTGGAACCGAAAAAAGAACCGTTACTCCCGGCAGACCGCACTGGAGCCGAGAAGACAGGCCTTATTTTCTTCCCTGCCTTTGACTGGGCTATTTCACCGACCCATCCTGAAAGAGAAGAACGTCTTCTTTATACCAGAGACCAGATCTTTGAAGAAGGCCTGATGGACTTGCCGGAAATAGCCGAATATAAACCTCGTCTTGCAGAGTACAGGGATATTGCCAGAGTTCACTTCTGTGTGCCTGATATAAAAGCCCAGGCTACAACTCCTCACCTGATCGCAGCAGGTAGTTGTCTGGTGCTTGGAGACGCCCTTATGAAGGCAGAGGTCAAAAACGCTTTTGCGCTTGTCCGCCCACCTGGTCATCATGCAATGACAGTAACACATGGAAACCGGGGGTTTTGTAATATCAATAATGAAGCCATCCTTGTCGAGTACCTGAGAAAAAAGTACGGGATACGCAGGATTGCAATTGTTGATACTGATGTACACCATGGGGACGGAACTCAGGAAATTTTCTATAATGATCCTGATGTACTTTTTATCTCTTTCCATCAGGACGGAAGGACCCTTTACCCTGGCTCAGGCTTTATAAACGAACTGGGAGGCCCAAAAGCCCTTGGCAGAACTATCAATATTCCCTTGCCGCCAGGAACTCCAGATGAGGGCATACTTTACGTGCTTGATTCCCTTGTGCTTCCTATTCTTAAGGATTTTAAACCAGAGCTTGTCCTGAATTCTGCAGGACAGGATAACCACTATACCGATCCTCTCGCAAATATGCGCTTTTCCGCACAGGGCTATGCAAAATTGAATGAAAAACTTGCCCCTGACATGGCCGTGCTTGAAGGAGGTTATGCAATCCAGAGTGCACTTCCTTATGTAAATACAGGTATAATCCTTGCAATGGCAGGGCTTGATTATTCCTGCGTAAAGGAACCTGACTTCAAGCCAGGAATGTTTGTCCAGGCTGCCAGGGACAGAAAGACCCTGGAAGAAGTAGTTGCAGCTCAGCTTGAAAACTGGAAAAATAGGGATAGGCTTGTAGAGGCTGAAGTGACAAAACATGGGGACTTCTACCGCCGAAAAAAGCAGATCTTTTACGATACGGATATGATTCAAGAGTTCCAGGAAGAGACCATCCGGATGTGCCCTGACTGCCAGGGCTACAAAACCATTGACTCCCATGCTCATAGGGGCGTAGACGATATCAGGATCTTCGGGGTTTCGGTTCCAATCTACGCCTGTGAGAAATGCCAGGCTGAAGCCAGGGAAGAGTACAGGAAAAGGCTAATTCATCCGGGATATGAGTACGTTTACCTTCAAGATAAAAAACAGGATGAGTACAGAGCGTATAATACGAGGATAAAAAAGGAAACGGTTTACTGAGACAGAAAAAGGTTCTTTAATGGAAAAAGGGGTACTAAAAGTTATAAAGGCTTTTTCCAAAGGCTTTTTCCTTTTTGTTTCTTTTTTTCTTTTTCCCTTTTTTTTCTTTTTCCCTTTTTTTTCTTTTTCCTTTTTGTTTCTTTTTTTCTTTTTCTCTTTTTTTCTTTTTCTCTTTTTTTCTTTTTCTCTTTTTTCTTTTTCCCTTTTTTTCTTTTTCCCTTTTCTTTTTACCTGAAGTTTTTTCTTTATTCTTTTTCTCTTTTTATTGTTATTTCTGCTTATGCCTACTTCTGTACTTGTATCTTGCCTATGCTATTTTTTAGATAAGATAATTGAGAAATACATTCCCTACATTTCATGAAATATTTTTTGGAGATAACACTATTTTTTAAAGGTACTTACTAAATATATTAATTTTACTCTTAGTTACCAGAATAATCAGGCACTTAGCAGGCTTGTATAATATAGAAAAAATCTGAATTGCCTGGCAGGATTGTAGATGAAAACGTATGTTTTACAGTTAATTCAAACCGTCAAGTGAGGGTGAGAAAAAGTAAGATATAGTCAGTGTTAACTTATTTTCTGCTTAATATAATCGGAAGTGTATATTGAGAATAAAAGGACAATGGGTAGAAATCAAGAGTATTCCGTTAAGCTATGACCTTATTTTGTGATTTTCGATTATAGCATATTTTTACAAATATATTAATCAAAACCGACATGTTTATATCCTATTTGCAATTAGTTTCTAATTAATTTAATAAAGTTATACTCTTAACTTCTTTTATGTGTAGGGAGGAATTTGAAATAAACAAAATAAAACTTTTGTTACTAACTTTTTTAATACTCACGCTAAGTTCTTGTGTGGGGGCGGCTAAGGATATTACCGTTCAGTCAGGTGGGTCCATACAAGCCGCAGTGAATAGCGCAAGTTCAGGTGATACAATTATCGTAGACCCGGGAACATATACTGAAAATATCACTATAAATAATAAAGATAACCTGGAAATCAGGTCATCACAGGGTCCTGATAAGACGACAATTGCTTCCAATAGCACAGGCAAAGATGTTATCTCTATTGGAGCCAGAACGAATTTAAAAATTATAGGATTTACGATCAGTGGAGCTGGAGGAGGCTCTTCAGGCATCAATCTGAATATGTGCAGGGACTGCGCCGTTGAGAATAATAAATTTTTAAACAATAGCGTGGGAATATACCTGAGGTCTTCCGCAAACATTGTAATACGCAACAACCTAGTTACTACTGGTACAGGTTCAGGAATTTATAACACACAGTCTTATTCAACCACTATTTCGGGCAATAATATTTCAGGTTATACGTCTGGAATTTATATTTTTAACTCCCAGGGTAGTAATACTATCTCAGGAAATACTGTAAGCCATAATTCTGGCAGCGGTATACAGCTGGAAGATACAAACAATAATAACACTTTAGAAAGCAACATTGTAAGCTCGAATGGGGTTAGGGGTATCTATTTAGCAAGATCAAGTAAGAACAACTTGAAAAATAATAATGTTTCTTCCAACGGAGGAAACGGAATTGAAATGGGGTACTCTTCCGAAAATACAGTTTTAGATAACACAGTTTCAGGTAACACTACAACAGATAATAACCATGGTATATTCCTGGATAATTGTACGAATAGTTACGTACAAAGCAACACAGTTTCAAGCTGTGAATACGGAATAGCTATGAGATATTCCAATAATAACCATGTGATAAACAATAACGCAAATGAAAATGGAAGAGGTTTTTACGTAGCCTATACATCCAGCGGAAATACACTCTCAGGTAATAAGGCAAATTCGAACAGCGGCAATGGTATTCAACTGCATAATGATACAAAAAATAACATTGTAAATGACAATGAAGCGAATTTGAATACTTATTATGGTATTTATCTTGAGAATGCAAACGGTAATAATATATCTAACAATGTCGCGTCCCAAAATTCGAAAGGTATTGTCTTGCAGGGCTCTGTATCCACGCAAAATACATTTTCAAACAATACTTTGAGTTACAACGGTGATGGTATTCGCCTTGATAACTCAAGTGAGAATAACATCATCAACAATATTATAAGTTCGAGCAGTACATATGGGATCTGCCTGGTGGGCTCGTGTAACAAAAATAAACTACAGAATAATACAGAGCAGGGCAATAAAATAGGCATTTACCTGACAACCTCAACTGAAAACGTGCTTTCTCAGAATGCAGTCTCTGAGGGTGAATCTGGAGTTATGCTGTCACTTGCCAACAATAACACCCTTTCACGGAATATAATTCATGACAATATTAACGATGCTATCTCCCTCGGTTCCTCTGAAAGCAACGATATTTCAGGCAACAATGTAAGCTCAAACGGTAACGGCATCTACATGTGTCCCAGAAGCTACTACAACTACGTTTATAATAACTGTTTCAATAACCTTAATAATGCAAACATTAGGAATAACAGAAGCATCTGGTACACTGATAAAACTTCAGGTAAAAATGTAATGGGCGGTCCGAATATTGGAGGCAATTTCTGGGGTAGCCCGTCACTCATGGGTTTCTCCGACATAAATCTTGATAACGACAGCGATGGTATTATTGATATTCCTTACGTTTCAGCCAACGGTAATGTTACGGATAACTACCCGCTTATACGTGTAGTGCTGCCTGTAGCTAAATTCGATGTCAGTACTACAAAGGGTTTTGTCCCACTTTCAGTTCAATTTACGGATCGTTCACAGGATGCAACCTCAATAAGCTGGGACATTGATGGTGATGGAAATCCGGACAATACCAATAAGAGTTTTGTCCATGTGTACGAGAAGCCGGGTACCTATAATGTCACTTTGACAGCAAGCAATAGAAATGATACTTCCTCAGCAAATGTGCAAATTATTGCAGAGGAATATAAAATTCTTCCTGTTGCAAACTTCAATGCCAATGTAACAAGCGGCTATGCTCCTCTTTCGGTCCTGCTTACCGACCTGTCACAAAACGCAACCTCAAGAAAATGGGATATCGGCAATGACGGAACTATAGAGTCTACGGATCCAAGCATTGTTTATGTGTTCACTAACCCTGGAACCTATCCTGTTAGCTTAACTGCAATAAATGAAAACGGCACTTCCGTGGCAAAACCTATTACAATAACTGTCACGCAAGAAAGCAGTTCAGACGACGACGATGATGATGACGGAGGCGGCCACAGCAGTGGCAGTGGTAGCGGCGGAGGCGGCGGAGGTGGTGGCTCCCCTGAACCTCAAACTAATGTCCAGGTCAAGGAACTTTCAAAGGCACAGGTTACAAACGGAAAGCCTGTAGTATTTGATTTTACAAACAATGCAACCTGTGTTGTGTATGTTAGCTTTGATGCAAAGAAGACCGCAGGTAAGATCACAACCATTGCCGAGCAGCTCAAAGCAAAATCCACTCTGACTTCAGTACTGGACTCGGGTGAGGTCTATAAATACTTCAACCTCTGGGTCGGAAACAGCGGATTTGCAAGCGAAAAGAACATTGGAAACCCTGTAGTGTGCTTCAAGGTTGAAAAAACCTGGCTGCAGGATAAGAAGATCAACCAGAATTCAATTACACTCAACAGGTACAGCGACAAAAAATGGTCACAGCTGCCTGTGAAATGCTTAAAAGAAGACAATGGGTATCTGTACTTCACGGCAGAAACACCGGGATTCTCGTTCTTTGCAATAACAGGAAAAGCTGTAGAGAAAGAAAAAGTAGCTGAAACAAAGCCTTCAACCAACACTTCAAAACTTGAGAAGAACAATACAGCAGCAGAAAACAAAACCGAACAAAAAGCCGAACAAAAAACCGAACAGGAAGCAGGAAAGAGTAAAATCTCAAGCATACCCGGATTTGAAGCGCTTTATGTAGTAGTTTGCCTTTTCATGGTACTCCTGCATAAAAGAAAATAAAAGGGCAGTTAAAAAAGAGAAACAAAGGTCAAAAGATGACGTAAAGACCAAGAGATGAAATAAACACTAAAAACGAAAATTAAAACAAGGGTAAATACAAAAAAGATAAATAGAGCAAAAACTAGAATATAAAAATTAAATAGAGGAAAAAAACAGGATGAAGGTATTAAACCTTCATTCTTCTTTTTTCCTTTCCTTATTTCTCCATTTTTCTTTTCTCCTCTTTATTTCTCCATTTTTCTTTTCTCCTCTTTATTTCTCCATTTTTCTTTTCTCCTCTTTATTTTCTCTTTTCTTTTCCCCTCTTTATTTTCTCTTTTTTCTTTTCCTCTCTTTATTTCTCCATTTTTCTTTTCTCCTCTTTATTTTCTCTTTTCTTTTCCCCTCTTTATTTTCTCTTTTTTTCTTTTTTTCCTTATTTCTTTATTTTCTTTTTTGGTTCATTGAGTTTGGCCGTTCTCCTTCACTCATCAGTTTATTTTTTACGTAGAAGCAGATAATCTACCAGATTGCATAGAAAATCGATCAGGAAAGTAAGAAAAGAAAAAGCTTCTGATTTGTATCTTAAGTCTAATATTAATCGAATTTTACCATATAATTTTATTTCTTTATTTTGATATTATCATGATCCAATATATTTATATGGATTAATGTTTAAAATCTCAGGTATTAATAAAAAATTAAATAATAATCTACATAAAAAGTGGGGGATTTAAATAAACCGATTTGTCAGTTTAACAGTAGCTATCCTTATTTTTACATTTGGTTCAAGTATAGGTACGGCGGCTGAGCTCACGGTTCAGCCAGGGGAATCAATACAATCCGCAGTAAATAATGCAACTGCCGGAGATGAAATAGTTGTAAGTCCAGGAAATTACAATGAGAATGTCGTAATAACGAAAGACGATATAGTAATAAGGTCAGGTTCTGGAAATTTTGAAGACACCGTAATTACGGCCAATGATAACGCAACAAATGTGTTCTCTATAGATGCGGATAAAGTAACAATTACAGGACTGACTATCAAGGGAGCTGGACTGGATAGGTCAGGAATCTATCTATCGGGGTCCAATAACTGTACCATAGACAATAATAGACTCGTTAATAATGCCCTGGGAATATATGTACAGTATTCAATGTACAATAGTATCCTTAACAATACAGTGGAACAGGGTAAGAGAGCTGTTAATATTGAGAGGTCACACTATAACGTAATCACAAATAATGAGGTCTCAAACCAGAGGTTTGGAATTTATGTCACTGCCTCTGAAGGAAACAAAATTTCGGAAAATAAGGCAAATATGAACTCTAACCACGGTATTGTCCTGGAAAACTGCAACAATACCAGGCTGGAAAACAATACCGTAAATGCAAATGGCGGTTCCGGTGTCCATATAGTATATTCAAACGGTAATACCCTGATAGGTAATGCAGCAGATTCAAACGTAGGTTATGGTATTTCTCTTACTGATTCAGGTAACAGCAGTATTGAAAATAATACAGCGGTCAACAGCACTCGGGCTATCTTACTTTTAAGATCGGGTGAAAGTACGGTTCTGAATAATCTCGCTTCAAACAGTGCGTTCGGTATCCGGATTTCGTCAGGAATGAACAGCAATATCTCAGGAAATGAGGTCTCAAATAATAATAACTCAGGTATTTCTTTACTAAACTCTGTTAACTGTACAGTCAGTGAAAATGTACTGTCAAATAATACCATAGGAGTTGATCTGGAGTTATCCAACAATACCGTTGTTGTTAACAACAGCCTCAAGGAAGGCGGCAGGGGGATCAGCCTGAGGGATTCGAGTTACAACCTGGTGTCAAACAATACAGCTTTAAACAACAGGTATGGAATGTATATCATGCGTTCGCAGTGGAATACATTGTTTAATAATACTGTAAGTACAAGCGTTAACCACGGCATTGTGCTGGCAAATTCCACTGATAATACCTTTACAAACAATACTTTTAATTCAAACGGAGGTCACGGGGCTTATTTGACCAATTCCAGTGTCAATACCTTTGAAAATAATATAGCTTCAGGTAATAGCAGAGGCATTTATCTGATATCGTCCAGTGGTAATAAAATCCTGAACAATAAAGTTCTGGACAACAGGGAATATGCAGTCCTGCTATCGTACTGCACGGATAATAATGTTTCCGGAAATGAAGCTTCCAATAGCGGCCGTGGAATTCACCTGAGTACTTCCCAGAATAATGTTATCTCAAGAAATATCATTGCTATGAACAGCGTCTCAGGCATTTTCATGAGCTCTACAAGTAATGGCAATACCGTCTTTGATAATTACCTTAATAACGTTGTTAATTCAGACATTAAAGGAGGAAGTGAAGGAAATGTTTTGAACGTGACAAAAACTGCTGGCACCAATATTGTTGGCGGGCCATTTATAGGAGGTAACTTCTGGGCAAAACCCGATGGCTCCGGATTTTCTCAGACTGCAACCGATGCGGACGGAGATGGAATTGCTGATGCTGCGTACAAACTTCCAGGCAATAATTACTCGGACTTCCTGCCTCTTGTAAATGGCTCTGAACCCAAACAGTCTGTAAAGCCTCAAGTAAACTTGAATACTACCAGTACTGAAATAACTGGTACCGAGACCACTGCCAACGAAACAGATAAGGCAGAAGCTAATAAAATGGAAAATCAGACTGAGGTAAGTAAGAGCGAAAATGAGACTGAAGTAAACATGTCGGAAACAAATACAACAAATCTGTCCGATGACAGTAAAACAAACACTGGCACCGATGAAACGAAAGATGCCGAGTAACTTGATTGAATGAGCCTGAGTAGAGTCCAAAGGATAAAAGCAGCAGGCTAAACCTTCTGGATGAGGGTTTGATCCTTCATCCTATTTTTACTATTTTTGCTTTATTCAACTAACTGCTATTGGGCTGGCTTTGACATATCCTTTTCTTTAAGAGTTTCACGAATATTTTATGATCAGACCTGATTGACCATTTATATAGTTCAGAAAAATAACTTTGAATCTCAGTTAGACTCGCGAGAATTTTATCTAGAAATTATATATAACTTTTATACAATTATTCCCTCATACTAATTTTAAGACTTCTTATTGGAGTATAAAAGTTCAACTAGGAAGCAGGTAAAGACCAGAAGAAGCCCTGTGAAAAAATTGGAGCTTCCAGGAAAAATCAGAAAAAACAAAAAGCAGGGGAAATAATGTCAGAGAATAAGGAAAAAAAGGGAATAATAGAATTGTATGAAATAATTCTCTGGATAGTAATTATTGGTGTACTGTACGTAGTTAGCCGCAGTAATTACCTCCTTTTCCATTCCCTGGCAGAAATATTCAGCATTTTTGTAGCATATGTAGTTTTCCTCATAGTATTTAAATCAAGAATACGACTTGAGAATCGGTCTCTTTTATTTCTGGGGATCGCTTACTTTTTTGTTGCAAGTATTGATCTCATGCATACATTTGCTTTTAAGGGAATGGGAATATTTCCTAAGTTTGATGCAAACCTTCCAACCCAGTTATGGATAGCAGCAAGGTATATGGAAAGTATTTCCCTTCTTGTAGCTCCATTGCTTCTAATTGACTCTCGTCCAGGAATCGAAAAAAAATATGTTGAACCCATAGAAAAGGAAATATTCTTCTGGCAAGTTTTTTTCCTGTATGCAGGAATCACAGCTGCCTGTCTGCTGTCAACCTTTGTTTTCAGAAATTTTCCTGATAGTTATATAGAAGGTTCAGGGCTTACTCCATTTAAGATAATGAGTGAATATTTTATCTGTACTATTCTTCTCTTTTCACTCGTTATCCTTTACAAAAGAAAAGACAGGTTCGAGGAACGTATTTTCAGGTTGATTGCAGCATCAATAGTGATAACAATTTTCGAAGAGCTGGCCTTCACCCTTTATGTAGATGTGTACGGGTTTTTCAATCTTATGGGGCATTTTTTCAAGATTCTGTCTTTTTACCTGATTTATAAAGCAATAATTGAGACAGGATTTGATCATCCCTATACTCTTCTCTTCAGGGAGCTTAAACAGAGCGAAGAAGCGTTAAGACAAGAAACAACCTTTCTCAGGGTTGATCAGGACCGAATTTACAATATGCTTGGTGTAAGTAAACCTGAATCCAGAAGTAGACCTTCTGGATCTGAAAAAGAAAAAGATCATCAGGTACCTGTGCAGAATATATATGGGCTTATAGGGTTTAACTTAAACGAAAATTTTGAACCAATGTCTATAGATGGAACTGTAGAGGAGATTACAGGTTACACTAAAGAAGACTTTCTTTCCCGCAAAGTAAAGTGGACAGAAATATTAGTGCCTGAAGATCAGCCTTTGCTTTCCGAAAAAATGAAAGAAACAATGTCTAACCCGGATACTTCTATTGAACTGGAGTACCGGATAAAAAATAAGAATGGAGAAATAGTATGGATTTGGGAAATTCTCCAGAAACTTCCGGCAGAATCCAGAGGCTCAGAGAAAATACAGGCTATTGTTCGTGATATTACTGAGCAAAAGAAAGCAGAAGAGATGTTAAGACTGAAATTGGAAGAACTTACCCACTCAAATGAGGAATTGGAACAATTTGCTTATATAGCATCTCACGACTTACAGGAACCCCTGAGAATGGTAGCAAGTTATTTACAGCTTTTACAGAGGAAATATCAGGGAAATCTTGACGAAAAAGCTGATAAATACATCTATTTTGCAGTTGACGGAGCTACCCGTATGCAGGATTTGATAAACGACCTTTTAGAGTTCTCTCGAGTGACTACAAGAGCAAGAGAACCCGAACCTACGGATAGTGAAGTCATTTTGAATCGGGTACTTTCTGATTTGGAGCTGTTCATTAAAGAAAATAAAGCTACCGTCTCGTATGACCCTTTACCTGAGGTAATTGTGGATAATACTCAGTTAGCTCAGGTGCTTCAAAATCTGATCGTTAACGGAATAAAATTCCACAGTGAAAAGGCACCAAAAATCCATATTTCTGCAAAGAGAATTTCTGCAGAAAATAAAGCAAGTGAGTGGTTGTTTTCGGTGCAGGATAATGGAATCGGAGTTGATCCTCAATACTATAATAGAATCTTTGAAGTATTTAAACGATTAAATAAAAAAGAGGAATATCCTGGAACAGGAATAGGGCTTGCAATTTGTAAGAAAATTGTAGAGAGGCATGGAGGGTGCATATGGGTAGAATCAGAATTAGACAAAGGTTCAACTTTTTATTTTACCTTGCCTGTCAACTCTTGAGAAGCATCAAAAACTAACTCTTAATACACATATTCATTTGTATTCGGTTATTGAATGTGGATTGTACAACTACTGCAGTAAAAGTTAAAAATAATATTTAAGGAACATACATCCACTAAGTAACGAAGGACAACTCCCCACATAAAGAAAAAATTTATATAGATTCTGGTATTTCCCGAATTCTTAATGTTAAGTTTTGTAGTTATCTTTTCGGATGGGTAAACTCGAATAGATAAACTCGAACAGATAAACTCGAATAGATAAACTCGGACAGATAAACTCGGATAGATAAACTCGGACAGATAAACTCGAATAGATAAACTCGGACAGATAAACTTTCTAGAGTTTTATGACTACAGAAAGCCGCACACTGGCCGGATACTTAATGACTTTGGAAATTGGTATTAGTTTTTATATTACTCTATATTTTCCCCATTTTACTTTACTTTATAAGATGGTTTTACTTAATAAGATATCTACTGGATCAATATATTTATATTGTTTGGGCATCTCTCCTAATTTATTGAAAAAGTCTCAGCATAGTTCTACTTTTATATGGGGAATGAAAATGAAAAAATCAACCATTCTGCTAATGTCCATGCTAATTTTTTCATTAGTCTCGGGAATTGCGGCGGCTAAGGAGATTTCCGTTAATTCAACGAGTTCGATACATAACGCAGTGAATAGTGCAGCCTCGGGCGACACGATAATCGTGAAACCCGGAATATATAACGAGAATATCAAAGTTACTGTGCCAAATCTTATAATAAAATCAGAATCCGGAAATCCTGAAGATACAATAATTAAAGCTATCCCAAATACAAGTGTTTTCAATGTTGCAGCAAGTAGTACGACAATTAGCGGATTCAGGATTGAATCCGGAGAAACAGGAATCTATCTGGCTAGTTGCAGTGGCTGCACAATTACTGATAATGAGTTTTCGGACAATAGATATGGAATATCTCTGATTAGCTCAAGTAATAACAAAATCTTGGGAAATAGAGTAAACTCGAACAAAATGTTTGGAATTCACCTCGACAGTTCTGAAGGAAATACTCTGTTAAGCAATACTGTAAATTCGAATATGAGAGGTATTGACTCTATAGTTTCAAACAATAACAAAATTTTAGACAATATTGTTTTGAATAATAGTCAGTATGGAATGTGGATTTCTCAATCTAACGATAACAATATTTCCGGGAACACAGTTGAAGAGTGCGGTAATGGCCAAACCGGTAGTGGAGGTATCCATCAAGATTCTTCCAGCAGAAACTTAATCTCCGGAAATATTGTTGCTTTTAATAAAGGCTATGGACTTTTTGAATGCCCTGCTTGCCACAATAACCGTGTGTATAATAATTACATTAATAATGTTCGCAATGCTAATATTAACACAGGAGATACTACCTGGAATATAGAAAAAACAAGTGGAAGAAACATTGTCGGTGGACAATATATAGGAGGCAATTTCTGGGGAACACCTGATGGCACCGGATTTTCCCAAACAACAGCCGATAAAGACGAAGATAAGGATGGGATTATTGATTCTGCGTATATTGACAGTTCAAATAATATTATAGATAATCTGCCTCTTGTACTTATTTCGAATCCGCAACTACCAATCCTGCCTATTGCAAATTTCAATGCCACTGTAACCAGCGGTTATGCCCCTCTTGAGGTTGAATTTACTGACTGGTCACAAAACGCGGTTTCAAGAAGCTGGGATATTAACAACGATGGAACCGTAGATAATACCAGTGAAAGCTTTGTCTATGTATACCGGAATCCAGGAAATTACACTGCTAAGCTTACAGTAAGTAACGAGAACGGCACTGCCTCAAGAACTCAGGAAATATTTGTCAATAAGGTTACAATTCTTCCTGTTGCAGACTTCAGCGCCAATGTAACAAGTGGCTATGCTCCCCTTTCAGTCCTGTTCACTAATCAGTCGCAAAATGCAGCTTTTTGGAGTTGGGATTTTGAAAGTGACGGACAGATAGATTCCACTGAGGAAAATCCGGTTCACACATATAATACTCCAGGAAACTACACCGCTAAACTGACAGTAAGCAATGAGGACGGAAATTCTTCAAAAACTCAGAATATAAATGTCACCAGGTTTACAATTCTTCCTGTTGCAGACTTCAGTGCCAATATAACAAGCGGCTGTGCTCCCCTTTCAGTCCTGTTCACTGACAAATCTCAAAATGCAACCTCAAGGAACTGGGATATAGGCAACGATGGAACTGTTGAATCTACAAATGCAAGCTTTGTTTATGTGTTCACTAACCCTGGAACCTATCCTGTTAGCTTAACTGCGATAAATGAAAACGGCACTTCCGTGGCAAAAACTGTTACGATAACTGTCACGCAAGAAAGCAGTTCAGACGACGATGACGATGATGGTGGAGGCGGCCACAGCAGTGGCAGTGGCAGTGGTGGCGGTGGAGGTGGTGGCTCCCCTGAACCTCAAACTAATGTCCAGGTCAAGGAACTTTCAAAGGCACAGGTTACAAACGGAAAGCCTGTAGTGTTTGATTTTATAAACAATGCAACCTGTGTTGTGTATGTTAGCTTTGATGCAAAGAAGACCGCAGGCAAGATCACAACCATTGCCGAGCAGCTTAAAGCAAAATCCACTCTGACTTCAGTACTGGACTCGGGCGAGGTCTATAAGTACTTCAACCTCTGGGTCGGAAACAGCGGATTTGCAAGCGAAAAGAATATTGGAAACCCTGTAGTGTGCTTCAAGGTTGAAAAGTCCTGGCTGCAGGATAAGAAGATAGACCAGAGTTCAATTACTCTAAACAGGTACAGCGATAAAAAATGGTCACAGCTACCTGCGAAATGCTTAAAAGAAGACAATAAATATCTGTACTTCACGGCAGAAACACCGGGATTCTCGTTCTTTGCAATAACAGGAAAAGCTGTAGAGAAAGAAAAAGTAGCTGAAACAAAGCCTTCAACCAACACTTCGAAACTTGAGAAGAACAATACAGCAGCAGAAAACAAAACCGAACAGAAAACCGAACAAAAAACCGAACAGGAAGCAGGAAAGAGTAAAATCTCAAGCATACCCGGATTTGAAGCGCTTTATGTAGTAGTTTCTCTTCTTATTGCATTCTCCAATAACAGAAAATAAACGTGCGACTGAAAATAGAAAAACTCATAGAATTTATTTTGGAAAAGGATGTGGATTTTATGTCTTCATCCTTTTTGTTTTGGGTGTATAGCTTAAACACGCTTAAATAAATGTGATAACCCCTTTCAAATAGTACCATGATTTTTAGTACCATGATTACGATTTCAGGGGCTTATTTGGTCTCAGTGAGGTAAGTTTTATTTAAAAGTCATTAATTTTCATTCAGTGTTTAATAGTCTATGAATATTTGTGCTTGTATCTTATTACTTTTCTTCAATTTTTGTTATTTTAACATAATGTCAGTGGGTTTAGATATACACTAACATTGTAGAGAATTTCGATAAACCCTAGTTTATGGCTGGTTGCTTATAAATGGTATCTAAGTACCTTCTTGATATTAGAGGTTTATCGAAATTCTCTGTATTTTATCTTTTAATTTGCCGACTAAAGCCGGCATATTTATATTGCTTTACACATTACTTCCAATACCTGATAATTAAGATTGAATATTCTATGAAGATAAAACGAATTAACATGTAACACATGCGGCTTCTTACATATTGTTTAGTTTAATGTTGGATAAAGTAATTTTTGTATAGTATTGTAAAAGGATTTACTCTCGATTATAAGAAAATTTACACGATAACTTCTTCATAATTTAAACAATCATTTAAAGCATGTTTGATGGAAATGTCCCATTGCTTTTTTTGAGTGAACGGAGGGATTGGAATTAGTAGATTACTTACTTTATTGTCAGTTTTTTTAATTCTTATATTAAGCTCTGGTATCGGAGCTGCGAATGAGATCCTGGTCCATTCAGGAGAATCCATACAGGCTGCTGTAAACAGTGCGGTTTCAGGCGATGTGATAATCGTACAGCCTGGAACCTATACCGAGAATATCAACGTAACCGTACATAATCTGGTAATAAAATCAGAATCCGGAAACCCTGTAAATACAATAATAATGGCTAAAGATCCGGCTTTAGATGTGTTCGGTATAGAGGCAAATAAAGTTACGATTAGCGGATTTAAAATAACGGAGGCAAAAAAAGACCATGCAGGGGTCTATATGTATCAGTGCAAAAACTGCACTGTTGAGAATAATAGATTGCTGAATAATACTGTCGGAATATATTTGAAGAACTCGGACTATAACACAATCCTTGATAACCTGATTGGAAAAGGTGAAAAAGGAATAACTATTCAGCAGTCAAATTATAACACGATCTCCGAGAACAGAGCTTCAAAAAACAGGTACGGGTTTTATGTTCCGAATTCTGAGGGGAATTTAATTTCAAATAATACGCTTTCAGAAAACAAAGATTATGGAATCTCGCTCTCAACTGGAGTTAGTAATACCCTTTCCGAAAATAACGCTTCCAATAACGGCAGAGGAGTCTATCTGGGCAATTCTGACAATAATAAAATCTCAGATAATACTATCACTTCAAATGAGGTTTATGGGCTTTTTATCTGTCCTAAAAGTGACAAGAACAACGTTCTTAATAACTACTTCAATAATACTGTCAATGCCATACCTAATAACGGAACCGATAATATATACTATATAGAAAAAACCTCAGGCACGAACATTGTCGGTGGACCTTACCTCGCAGGAAACTACTGGGCAAAACCCGACGGACTGGGTCCTTCCGAAATAACGCCTGATGCAGATGGGGACGGCATTGCTGATAAGGTCTACAAGCTTGAAAACAGTGATTACGTTGATCGTATGCCTCTCGTAGCCGCTAAGGTTAAGGATCCGATCCTTCCTGTTGCAAATTTCAGTACCAATGCGACTGGTGGCCATTCTCCTCTTTCAGTCAAGTTCACTGATCTTTCGGGAAACGAAACCGAAAGAAACTGGGATTTTGAAAGTGACGGGACCATTGATTCGACTGACGAAAAGCCAGTTCATACCTTTACAGAGCCTGGAACCTATACCGTAAATCTTACCGCAAGCAATGAAAACGGAACCGCTTCAAAAAATTACATAATAGCCGTTCTTGAAGAAAATGAGACCCAGGACGCCGGACAGAATGAAATTGCGAGCTTACCTGGTTTTGAATTAATTTATGGAATTTTCGGTTTGGTTGCGGTTTTCCTGCAACGAAAAAGGTGAAAAAATCTGAAAAGTAACAAAGGCAAAGAAACATAAAGAATTAAATAAACATGAGTTAGTAATGGGAATGGGGAGTTATGGGGACATGGGAAAGCTTTGACAGATATGCAGAGGAATATGACGCCTGGTACGAGAAATATACACCTGCATATGAATCCGAGCTTCTTGCTCTGAGAACCTTTCTTCCTGAAAATCCGGGGAAGTTAAAAGCTCTTGAGATCGGAACCGGTACAGGCAGGTTCGCTTCGGCTCTCGGAGTCAGTCTAGGACTTGAACCGTCACGGGCTATGGCAATGCTTGCAAAGCAACGCAGGCTGGAAGTCGTGCTTGGGGTTGCGGAGTTTCTTCCCTTTAAAAGAGAATACTTTGATCTTGTCTTGATAGTTACTGCGCTTGCTTTTTTTGAAAACCCGAGACAGGCACTAAGGGAAGCCCTAAGGATCTTGAAACCGGGCGGACAAATTCTAACCGGAATCCTTGACAGGAATAGCCCTCAAGGCTGCTGTCTCAAATCCGAAAATAAAAAAGGCAAATTCTCTTCAGAAGCTAACTTTCTTTCGGCAGTAGAGTTCTCAACGTACTTGCTTGAGATTGGATTTGAGAATCTTGAGGTTTGCCAGACCCTTTTCAGGCAACCTGAGAAAACCGAAAACGTTGAACTTCCGGAAGAGGGACATGGGAAAGGAAATTTTGTAGTATTTTCTGCCAGAAAACCTCTCCAAGAACATGGAAATTGAGAACTGATTTTTGTATACTTATATTATATTTTATTTGTACTCCATTGTACCTATTATATTATATTATGCCTGTTATGACATAATATTCCACATTATGCCATAATATTTCCTATTATGCTTTAATATCTCATATTACTTTATATTATGCCATATTATATCATATTACACAATATTAAACCATATTATACCATTTCATATCATATTATGCCATATTACGCTATAACACGCCATATTATACCACATTTATGTTAATTGTCCAAGTTGGACTTAAATGTCTAAGGTATAAACCTTCCTGTTCTTTCCTTATATTGATTATAATCCGGATAATTTTGAATGAGCAGTTTTTCTTCATATATGGACTTGAAATAGTAGAAAATTAAGGATATGATCGCTAGTGCTATACTTCCTGAAGTTCCTATAAGGAATGCAATTCCAAAGGACATCTGAATGAAACTACTGTATATAGGATGACGAATATATGCATAAACTCCACTCGTTACTAGTTTGGCAGAGCTATTAGGCATGGGAGAAGCATTCAGTTTTAACTTATTGGTAGAACCGTGCGCTTTATTAGCCACAATAAATAAAACAAAGGAGAAAATTAATAATAAATACCCTAATGGTTTTAAAAAAGTATACCTGACCTGTTCTACAAAAGCACTAAGGGGAAATAAACACCATAACCCCCATTGAATAGCCATAATTATTCTTTCTTCTTTTGCAATTTCCATTCCAGATCAATTCCAATTTCCATTCCAGAATAACTCTAATCAGGCAATAGGGTTTACAATATCTGTTTTTAATTAAAACCCAGGCATATTTTATTTTTTAAATCTTAGTATTATCCATTTTACGTTTTATTTCTTTTAGTCTTTGTTTTCCGACTTGAATAATTCTCATCAATTCCTGATACTCACTCAAAGAGACCAAATTTCCTGGACAGAGAGTTTTTATGCTATTTCCATTGGAATATAGAATAACTCCATTCCAGGCTGCAAAGTGAGAACCGGAAAGATACTCACAGGGTAGCTCCCACCTTGAGTCCACATTTTCAAAGCCTTCAAAGCGATAAAAAGTAGTTCCATTTTTTAAGACTTTTGTAAATTTCAGGAGTTTACTGGCCATATTCTCATCCAATTTACAGTCAAACAAACAATAAAAAAGAAAAACAAAATAATTTTGCTATTTTTAAAAATTATAATACAATTTTAAGGGGATTAATGGATTTTAAGGACATCTTACTATATTTTAAAGGATCTTATGAGTTTTAATTGAGTTTTTAAGGATTTCCTACGGAAATTAGTTAGTTTCTTACCATAGAAAGCAATTAACGCATGAGTTCAGTCACTTTTTCCCCTTTTGCACTGGTAACGGTTACGGATATATCCTTGAATTTAGGCACCCCTGTACCTCCGGTTTCGTCAGAAACCAGTATATTGGACCAGGGACTTTTGGGCATATATGCGAAACCTCTGTGAGGAGTCTCGTATCCTGACTCCTCAGCCTTTACCACAACTCTTCCAAAGGAATTTTTTAAAATGACCGTCTCGCCTTTTTTCACGTTCAACTGTTTGAGATCTGCTGGGTCCAGTTTTATGACAGCAGATAAGTCCCTGTATTCTTCCCCGAAACGGTCTTCGAACATAGCCTTATCCTGAAAGATATCCCTGTAAGTTATGACTTTGACTTGTATTTCGGGAGCTGAAAGAAAAGATCCGAAATCCATCAGAGTGCCTCCATTATTTTCTTGAGAATTACTTCCTCAGATGGGTGATTTGTCTCAATGACAGGCTCAAAGCTCACTTTAACCCCATCCATGCGTATGGCACTTCCTCCTGCCTCTACTCCACTTGTTGCGGTATTAATGTAAACTTTTGAGTGTTTTGAAGTCAGGGTTTCACAATGGTCCACCGAGATAACAGGAATCTCCAGCATATTCTTTGCAATAGATCCGGGAAGGATTAAAAGCGGGTCTGAACCTATTACAAGGGCTGCATCCACAGTTTTTGCTTTAAGAGACTCAACAACTGAGTGTTCAGGCCCATGTTTTACGGTCCCGTTCTCGAATTTTACACTGTTCACATATCCTGTTTCTGCAAAGAGGTTTTTGTTAAAGCCCATTGTATTACAATTTCCTACCATCGGTATGAGGTGGAAATTTGACTTTTCATTCAGGATTTCCATAAGCTTGAAAAGGGGTTCAAGGTTTTCAAGCGAGTAAATGAGCCCACGCCCTACAAAAATCACTCCGAATTTTGCCCCTTTAAGGATGTTTGCCAGCTCAAGGAGTTTTTTAGGCGGGTGATTGTAGGAGGTTTTGGGAAGCTTTCCGGAAAGTCCTGCAATTAGGGCATCGATAAATTCTGCATCTCCTTTTGGAGGAATCTGGAAGAAATAATTCCCGCATATTTTTGCAGTATGGGACTTCCTGACATCTATTGCGATGGCTGTCCTTTCTTCTTCCCAGCCCCTCTGCTTTTCGCTTCCTCTTGGGAAGTAGGTATGCTTCGAAAGCTGGCGAGGATGGGAGTCTGATGGATCTGTTCCCCAGTATATAATAACATCAGCTTTATTCCTTATGTCGTCAAGAGTACAGGTCTTAAGTTTATCCTGAATAAGAGCCTCAACTAGAGGACCCAGGCAGAAAGACGAGGTATCATCAAGGGTAGCGTTGATCTTCTTTGCAAGCTCAATTGCTATTTTTTGGGTTTCGTTGGTAGAAGTCCCAAGCCCGAAGATTAGAGGATTTCTGGCATTTTTAAGGATAGATGCAGCTTCACGGATTGCAGTAGCCTCATCTACAGGCTTGTTATCAACCAGAAAATCTGCTTCGCCTCTTCCTGCTTCCTTCATGTGGGCTACCCCTACTCTGCAGGCTGTATACACTTTATTTACAATGTTCTTTTCGGACTCAACCTCAATATCGTCACAAAGGAGTCCGCAACCTGTGCATACATGATAGTTTTTCTCCATATCCGCTTCCTCACACAAACTCGATTGCCTCTACAGGGCAGGTTACTATACAGCCATTGCATAGAATCTTGTTCTTTCCGAAACGACGGCATTCTCCTAAGTTCTGGGCTTTTACAACGCCGTTTTCTATGGTCAGAACCAGCTTATTGACATTCCTTGGGGCATTTCCAGAGCCTACTCCATATGGGTCATTTGCTACATTGGGAGGACAGGCAACCACACAGTTTCCGCAGCCAAAACATAAATCTTCATGTACTATAAGCCCGGTTTCAGTTGCGCCTTCCGAAGGTTTGAAGGTTTCACTTATCTTTTCATAATTTTCTTTATATTTTGGTTCATCTTTAAGAGGCGGGCAATCCTCAGGTGTGAGCTCGTGGGCCATAAGAGCTACTGCAAACGCCATACAGGAGGTTTTTCCGCACTTTTTGCAGTTAGTCTTTGGAAGCATCTGATAGAGTTCCATTGCATTTGTCATTACAGGTCACCCTTGAGTCAAATTTTAATCTCAGTTTTTCATTAAAGAGTAAGAAGGTTAGGAATATAATTAAAAAGCAAAGATTGAGCGTGTCACTGAAAACGTATGTTAAATAACCTTTAATTAAACATATCTAAGTAATCTTCCTTAAACTCTCGCTTTTTTGTTTTCAGTGTTACTTTCAAATTTCAGTAAAAATTCCTGATAAGCGTTTATAAGAATGTCATCATGTAAGCCCTTTTTAAAAGTGTTGGCTTCAATTGTTGATACTCAACTGTTGATCCTCAACTGTTAACCCCAACCGTTGGGCCGCAACCGTTGGGCCGCAACCGTTGCGCCGGTTGATCACGCCTATAGGGTTTGGGGATAAGATTTCTCAAACTCAAACTTTATCAGGGGTTTTCGATCAAACCTTTTTTAAAAAGGTTTGCGATTAAGCTTTTTGAAAAGGCTTGTGATCACGTAGTCATAACGTTTTAGATTTAGCAGTGATTTTCGCTCAAGCCTTTTTTGAAAAGGCTTACGGGCAAGTCTTAAGATTTTGATATCCTTAGGTATGCAGTCTTTTGCTTCCAGGTTTTTCAGGCCAGTAGAGCTTACAAATTAATTTCTCTGACCTTCGGAAATAGACCAGTAAATCCTCTTTATAGGTAAACCGATCTGGAATTTAATTTAATTTAATTTAATTTAAAGAAAAGTTCGCAGTGACAGTTTCCGTCCCTTTCGACTTCTTCTTTATGATAGATGCAGGGACATACAATCTTTCTATCTTCTTTTTCATCTCCGGTAACTATTCTGCAGGGGCAGTAACGCCTTCCGAATTTCTCAAGCTTAACTGCAAGTCCATCAAGCACATAGTCAAGAGCTTCTTTATCAGGGTTAAGCTTGTAACCTGCTTTGTCTGCATATTTCTGAGTCCATTCATACATTTTCTGTTTTAATTCATTATGATCAGTCATATAAAAAACTCCTTGAGCTTTAATTTGAAGCAATCCTGAACCTTGGTGAGAAGAATTCCTGAACCTTGGTGAGAAGAATATGTTAATCAAATGTGAATCTATGTGAGTTGTTTATAGAACGGGAATATTATGAAGTATACTAGAATTAAGTATACTGAAGACTTTTAAGTTGCATGAGATATTTATAGGAATAACCTGAGTGTTTAGTGTCACTTCCATCTGTAAAGTTATTAACCTCTAGTTTCGTTTAAGGCTATTTATAGAAATACCTTGTCCTGCAGGAATTAACTAGTTCATCGCAGTATAACTAATTTTATCTCGCTCATGCCCATGTAACCAATGTCGTCTCACTAGCATCCATATGACCGGTTTTCCGTTATGATCTTTTCTTGAATTGTCCGTTTGAAACTGGTTTCTAGATTACGAATTAAGTTCTCAAACTATAAATTAATTGGTAAAACTCCAGCAATAAGGCCTAATTAACGATGTTAAGGCTTTTGTTCTTACCCAACAGGTTTCAGTCAAATTGCTGAAAAGCCAATGCAGAGTCGGTATACTAATTTAGGCTATAAAGTTAAATTCTGGTTAATTATTTGGCTTGATATGAATACGAAAGTTTTGCAAATGAATATAAATTTTTATATATAAATAGACTGTTAATCGTTGTCTTATATAAGCTGTTAAATTCTATTATATAAATAGACTGTCATATTATGGTATAGAAATAAATACTGTAGACTAATCTGATTATGAACACAGGTTTACGGACTTAATATAATTGATTTAAATCTTTTCTTTATAGTAATAAACTAATGAAAATCAGTTAATAAAATCAGCTTGACGAAAATCCACAAATAAGCCAACTGACGTAAAAACCAAGCCAACTTATATAAACCAAACAAAGTGACGTAAGACAGGACAACTGACATGGCTCGCTTTATATACAAATTTATAGAAAGTTTTTTACTGATTCTATTAACTCTTTTTAGGCACATGAATGGATCTATAAAAACACATAATATAGTTATTAGATATTTTTGGCATAGTATGTTGAGCCTATCCAAATAGCTACTTTCTCTTATTCATTGGGAATTTCAAAGTTGTTTTCACGATCTTGAGCTTGATTAATTATTCGAGATACAGGACTCAGGAAGCAAATTTCAAGTTATGGGATACTCATAAAGTATTTAAAGAATAATGGATAAAAAAATTTAATTAATTGTATAAAGTCAGGTGAAGTTTAAACACCACTTCCCAAATTTTGCATATCAGAAGACAAGAAGTAAGTTAACTTGTAATTTATTTTATCTTTTGAATATATCTGTTTAAGGACATATTATAGAAACCCTTATATTGTCACAAAAACAAATATTATTTATGTTATGTTATAAAATAGTAAGTTTAAGCTGCCTTTTTTGCTCAATCGTCGATGCACATTGATTCCAAATTCTTATAACTTTCGCAGCTTTGCTCATTTATCTTCTAACTTTGTATAAGAATCATCCAGAATGGATCATAAGGATACTGAGTTGAGTCACCGTGATGAAATAAAGGTTTTGATTTTGTACAAAACACCTATATTTTTATTCAGTTCAAAAGATAAAGTATAGGGATATGTAAAAATAACTGATTTGTGTCTGAGTGCCTGATTCACAACTGAGTAACAAATTAATTGATAAGTAATAACTTAACCGGTATTAGCAAACTCATGAATTTGAACTGACAAAACACTCTAGTTTGAAAAAGTCTTTGTTGATCAGCTGTACCAACCTGACTTTTCTGTATGGTAAAACGCCCTGGATATACGGTTCTGAATTATGGTTCAGAAATTCTCAGAAATTATGACTTTCAATTATAACTTTCAACTATAATTTCAACTATAGCTTGAAAGTTATATGTAAAACATGTTAAAAACTGATCACGAAGTAATCATTAACATTCAACACAAAACACAGGTATACGGAGTCACCAATTATGCGAATCGGAGTCTACATTTGCCACTGCGGGCTAAATATTGCTGGAGTAATAGATGTATTAGCTCTACAGGAAATGGCGGCCGAACTGGAAGATGTGGTGCTCGCCCGGGAAGTACAGTTTCTATGTTCCGATTCCGGACAGGAAGGCATCATTAAAGATATAAAAGAAAATAAAATCGACAGGGTTGTAATAGCTGCCTGCTCTCCAAGGCTACATGAGAAGACTTTCAGGCATGTAATGGAAAAAGCCGGGTTGAACCCTTACCTTATGGAAATGGTAAACATAAGGGAGCAGTGCTCCTGGGTGCACGCCGATGACCCCCAGATGGCTACCCAGAAGGCTTTTGACCTTATAAGGATGGGAGTTGCAAAGGCAAAATTCCTCAAGGAGCTAAGTGCAACAAGTTCAAAAGCCAGCAGAAATGTCCTGATCATAGGAGGAGGGGTTGCCGGAATCGAAGCAGCACTGAACCTTGCAGAAGCCGGTTTTCCAGTCACATTGGTTGAAAAAGAATCCACTATCGGAGGCAAGATGGCATTGATGAACGAGGTTTTTCCCACAAATGACTGCTCCATCTGTGTGCTTGCCCCTAAAATGACTGAAGTTCAGAACCATCCGAATATTACCCTTTACACTTATTCCGAAGTTACCGATATTTCCGGATCTGTCGGCAAATTCCATGTAAAAGTCAAACGCAAACCCAGGTTCATACTTGAAGACAAATGTAAAGGCTGTGTCGACCTCTGCTCTGCAGTCTGTCCCGTAGAAATCGAGAACCCTATGAATTACGGGGTCGGAAAGACCAGAGCTGTATATATGCCAATTCCTCAGTCCGTTCCGCAGGTAGTGCTAATAGACCCTGACCACTGTGTTGGCTGTGGACTGTGTTTGCAGGCATGCCCTGCCGATGCTGTTGATTACGAACAAAAACCTGAAGAAATTGAGTTTGAAGCTGGAGCAGTTATTGTTTCAACAGGTTACCAGCTCTTTGATGCTTCCAGGAAAAAGGAGTACGGGTTTGGGAAGTATCCTGATGTTATAACAAATATGCAGCTAGAGCGCATGCTTAACTCTGCAGGACCTACAGGCGGAAGAGTCATTGTGCCTTCTACAGGCAAACCGCCAAAAAGCGTTGCGTTCATTCAGTGTGTCGGTTCAAGGGATAAAACCGTTGGCAATGAATACTGCTCAAGGGTTTGCTGCATGGCCGCACTTAAAAATTCCCAGATGGTTAAGGAACGCTACCCTGACACTGAGATCACAATTCATTACATTGACATCCGGGCTGCAGGAGAGATGTATGAGGAATATTATTCAAGGACGCAGGCTATGGGCGTTGATTTCATAAGGGGAAAAGTTGCCGAAATTTACGCAGGTGAAGACGGCAGGCCTGTACTCAGGTATGAAAATACCCTTGAATCCCGGGTTGAAGAAGAAGCCTGTGACCTTGTTGTGCTCTCAACAGGCTATGAGCCCAGCAAAGCAGCAGAAGGCATAGGCCGGATGTTAAACCTTGCTCGGCGGCCTGACAGGTTCTTTGCAAGCGCTCACCCGAAAATGCGTCCTGTAGATGCCCCTGTCAGTGGAGTTTTCCTTGCAGGCTGTGCCTCAGGGCCCAAAGAGATCCAGGTTTCGATTGCTCAGGGAAGTGCATGTGCATCCAAGGTTATGCAACTCCTCGGAACAGGTGAGCTTGAAGCCGATCCTATGGGAGCCCATGTTGACCCTGAAAAATGTATAGGCTGCAGGACCTGTCTTGAGGTCTGCAAATTCGGGAAAATCAAAATAGAGAATAAAAAAGCTGTTGTAGACGAGGTTTCATGTTACGGTTGCGGAGACTGTAGTGCTGCATGCCCTGCTGGGGCAATCCAGATGCGAAACTTCGAAAATGAACAGATTCTTTCCCAGGTTCGGGCTGCAACTGCACACAGGTCTCAGAGTCCTTTTATTGTGGCTTTCCTCTGCAACTGGTGCAGTTACGCCTGTGCAGACCTGACCGGGATGTCAAGACTGCATTACCCGACAAATATCAGGGTTATCCGTACAATGTGCTCGGCAAGGGTGAACCCGGAATTCGTGCTTGAAGCCTTAAAAGGAGGAGCCGACGGAGTGCTTGTTGCAGGCTGCAGAATGGACGAATGCCATTACATCCACGGAAATTTCGATGCAAAACAGAGGATGGATGTCTTAAAGGAAGTTATAACGGAAATCGGGCTCGACTCCAGACGGCTGAGAACTCTATGGATCTCGGCTGCCGAAGGAGAACGTTTCTCAAACACGATTACCGAGTTTGTAAAGGAGCTTGAAGAAATCGGGCCCATAGGAACCGAACTCAAGCTTGAAAAACCCGAAACCGAACTTGAGGAGATGGCATAATGAGAGAGCACACTGAACAGGAAGCTCACGTCTGCAGAGGTTGCTGTGAGACAGAAGAAAATGAAGTTATAGAACTTGAAGATGGATTCGAAACCAATAAGTTTGAAGCCGATGAGTTAGAAGCTGTGGATCTTGAAGCAGAAGCTCCTGAGAATCCTGAGGAATCCCAGGAAAAGATCACGGTTACAACCAGCATGGACCTTCAGGGCTCCCACTTTCTCTATACCCAGGCCACCGAGAAATCCCTCAAGACTCTGGATTATGATTATAAACGCTGCAATGGCTGTGGAATCTGTGCAGAGATCTGTCCGACAAAAGCTCTTGAAATGGGACCACTTCATGAAATTGCAACCGGGCTTGATGCGCCTGCTGTGATGATGGACCTTGAAAAATGCACTTTCTGCAGGATGTGCTCAAACCTCTGTCCTGTTCATGCCATCACCTTTGAAGCTGTGGGAGAAGTTCCTGATGAGAAACAGTATCCGAAGTACGATACGTTTGTTAAGATTAATGATAAATGCCTCCCCTGTGCTCTATGTGAGGGAGCCTGCCCTCAGGATGCAATTGAAGTTGAGTTCACTTTCCCGAAAAAAGAAGAGATAGCGCCTTTAAAGGAAGGGGCAGAAGGAGAGATCGAGATCGACACTGATAAGTGCAATTTTTGCGGAGTCTGCGCCCGGTTCTGTGACGCCTTCATCCTTCTCGAGCGTGAACCTACACCTGATAATCCCGTACCTTTCGAGCAAATCCTTGTGGACGAGGACAAATGTGATTATTGTGTGCTATGCCAGGATCTCTGCCCTGAAGAAGCAATAAAGGTTAAAGGAGAACGTCCCTGTGAGGCTCCGAAAATCGAGGGGAAAATTAAGATAGACGAGTTAAAGTGTACGCAGTGTGCACGCTGCAAGACTGTCTGTCCATATGAAGCCGTGGACCTGCAAAAACCTATGGAAGGAGAGCTGAGCCTTATTGAAACTAACCTTAAGGAATGTGATCCTCAGGGGTGCCGTGGCTGTTTTAATGTCTGTCCCTCCGAACTCTGGTATGTGCCTACAGATCCTGAAGACCCGCGAAAAATTGCTTTTGAGGAAGACTTCTGTACCTATTGCGGAGCCTGTGTGAAAGCCTGTCATTTAGATGCTATTAAAGTAGAAAGGATCGATGTCCACCACACTGAAATTCCTGATACCCCCTGGGCTGCCCAGTGGAGGGATGCAATTGAATCCCTGAAGACAGGAGTAAGGAAAGGAGTTGACCGTGCAGTACATAGGGAAACCGAGACTCTCAAAGCTCAGAAATTCATGGGTATAACGCCTCCAGGAGTTGACGAGAAAATGCTTGCAGCCGTGCAGGCAAAACTTGAGGCTTTAATGCCAGCCCTCAGGAGTGCTAAAGTCAGAAAACTCTGGGAGACTGACTCTCCGAAAAATGCAGCTGAAGCTGTGAAAAAGAAATTCGAAGTTTCCGGAGTAAAAGTTAAAGAAAGTTAAAGAAAGTTAAAGTGAGAATGGAAATGAGTTCTCATTTTACTAGTACTGCGGTTCTCGAGCAGGTTCATAAAACTTAACCAGGACTTACGCTGTTGAACTGAGAAATCAATAGTATCAAACCTTTAACTGTCGAAATACGTAACATATTCGCAGTGTCGAATGTGCTTGATTTTGTACTTCAAGTGCGTAAGTCCTATCAACTTTTTAATAGATCCGAAGATCACGGACTTTCCAAGGAAAACAAGGAATTGATTTTGAAACCGAAGTACTACTAAACTATTTTGATTTATTGGAAAAAACCTTAGCAGAAAAACCTAATATATTGATCCAACATATTGTTTAAGGTATGTATATTAGAATTCATAAACTTATTATCCTGAAAACAGTACCTACTTTTTAAAGTAAAACTATTCTGATAATGAAATTGGTGATAAATATGCCAGAGAACATGAATATGCCAGAGAATATGAATTTAAAAATCGGAGAAGCTGCAGGAGTGTTGTATCATAGGCTAGAAGAAGGTGAATGCAGTTTGAACCAGGTAAAGACTCACTTGAGTGCCAATGGCTTTGATTCTCAAATGGCTTTAATGTCTATTGGCTGGCTTGCTAGAGAAGATAAGATAAGCCTTGATAAAAAATCTAATCGCTGGTATGTTCGATTGAAATAACCCTTGTTGAATTTTGGATATATACTTTGTTTTGCATAAATGATTTTCCATTTTTCCATTTATACTTCTAGGAGCTTGCTTTTCCTTCAAGGCTTATTTTTTCTTACAACCATAACAGGGACTTTTGAGTGCCGTACAACATTTACGGCAACGCTGCCTAAAAGCAGCCGATCAATTCCTGTTCTGCCAAGAGTGCCCATAACAATGACATCCATTTTTTCTTCTTCGGCGTAACGGATCAGCTCAGATGCAGGATGCCCTTCAAGCAAGATAGACTTTACATTGACATTTTCCAGCTCTCCTATTCCTTTTACATAATCCAGGGCTTTGCATCCTTCTCTCTTCAATTCTTCGCTCATTCTTTCCCATTCAAAATCTACAGCCATAGAAGAAAAATACTCCGTAGATACTACATAAACTGCATAAACCGTCCCTCCACTCAGCCTGGCAAGTTCTATTCCTCTATTGGCAGCAAGCCTTGAGCAGACCGAACCGTCAGTTGCAATCATTATTTTGTTAAAAGTAACGTTCTCTATGTTGACTCCCCACTTATTCATTCACCTGCAAGAAATATAACGCCATCGAATAACGCCATCAGACTTCAGAAAGTGAGAATGCCAGGTACTTTTTAATATGACAGTCCCAATGAGAAAGTTTTTGAAGTTGATAAGTCTCAACTGCTTTTAATGATGAAGTTCTGACACTTTTGCTGGTAATGAGAAAAATACGATGTTTATTTGGCTCTTCATTGTTTTGTGTGGATATCTCACAATGTCCTCATAAAACCCAATCCTGTCTTGAATTGAAAATCATATTCCATAGGAAATGACGAAGAGCCGTTTATTTTTAATCTAAATTTATAGTCTATAAAATAGTTTATAGATTTATAAAGAAAGGTGAACTTAACTGAATGAGATGATTTCTCAACCTGAAGCCTGTAAATCAAAGGAGAACACATTTAACAGGCGCACTTATTCACCCATATATTACAATCAGAGAATATGTAAGTCTAAATTCGACATTAATTAATTTAGTTTAAACTTAAATAATTTTAAAATTATAAAATTTTTATATATTTATCATTGAGTACCGATTATGACAGGTGCTTATATAAAATACTTCCGGCCAAATTATCTAACTGTCAATATCAAGTAATAAGCTTATATCAAAATTAATTCGAAAATCGAACTATTAGATAGAATGGACAGAAAACTTATAAAGAGTCAGGTATGAGGAATTTATGAAGTTCAAAAGTACTTTCCAGATCACCCGAACTCCATAAATTTGCGCATCAATGATCCTTGGCCTATTGGTCACGCTTATTGGGAAGCATTTGGTGAGGAGGATAATCGCATATATGTGAGGAGTTAAAACTCCTCATTTTTTTAGGGGTAAAGTATATGAATAAAATTAAAAAGAAAATGGCTTTTTTTATCGTTCTTTTAATTCTTGTAGTATTTTATGGGTTTATGCAAATTCCCACGGATAGAGAGACGAAAATAGATGGTTTTCTCATCCAATTCGAAAATGGAACAGCTGAGCCTGAAGCTAAAGCCATTCTTGAAAACTACAATATGACATTGAACTATAGTCTGGACTGCAATTGGAATAATGGCGGTTACAAATACTATATAAAAGTGTACAAAGATGATTTACCTAATGTAGTAAGGGATGGATTGAAGAAAGATGAAAACTGGACTGATTCTGGTTTGCCTTCTTTTACAAAAGGAGATTATATTATATATCCGGTAACAGAACAAGCCGTCCATGATAAAGATTTTCATGAAATACTGGAAAGACATAATATTCAGGTGAAAACTTTTGTCTGGTGTCTAGTTAGCTACAGAGATAATTCAACTAGGTATGATATTCTGGGAAAGAACTGTATTAGGGAGAAAGATGCAATTAGAATAAAAAATGAGCTTGAAACCAATGGGAAAATTTTAACTGTAATGCCTGATTATATTCAATATTAAATATTTTTAAGAGACGATGGAAAATATACAATACCTATAAAACTACTATTCTTGAGGAATTGTTGAATACAATTAATACCAAAATATAACTTTTTATTGTGCGTATATAAAATTGAACTATTTTTGGATAGAACAACCTTTCAAAAAAACGGTTGTCCATGCCATTGAACTGGCTTGTGTTATAGGTATTCGTATAAATCTCATTATCAAGATCTAAACTCATTGATGAGAGTCTTCTATAACCTTTATTCCCACACTAAATCATCTTTTTTACTGCATTTCTAGTGAAGATTTCATATCAGTGACTTCACCTTATTCTCTTCTTTGACCACTATTTTTGTATTTTTAAGCATTACATCGGTAGGTTTTATATCAGTGTGTATTGAACTTTATAAATAGCACGATAAAAGTACTGCATAAATATTACTAAAATTCAGAAGATTCAGTATCAAAAATCCAGTGATGAGTGTAAAATTAAAAATCACTAAATTTTGTAATTAGTTCAGCATATGTGATTTTATTTCTTGATTAAAGTCTTTTAAGATCGAATGTTAATTTTGATTGGCAATTGAATTCTTCTTACGATATGTCTTTAATATCAAAGTCAAATATTATGAAGAAGCCTAAGCTAACTTTTTCTGAATCACATACGTTGGTAATTGTTTACTTAAACCGTGAACTAATTTTGAATTGTTTTTAGCTCGACGTGTAAAACGAAATCTACAGCCATCGAAGAAAAATACTCCGTGGATATCACATAAACTGCATAAACTGTCCCTCCGCTTCCTGGCAAGTTCTATTCCTTTATTGGCAGCAAACCTTGAGCAGACCGAACCGTTAGTTGCAATCATTATTCTCTTAAAAGTAGCGTTCTCTATGCAAAATTCCCCATTTATTTGTTCACTTGCGAGAAATATAACAGCATTGGGATTTGGGGAGTGAGGCCAGGAAATTCCTTATCGAAATTTTTGATATCTCAGCAAAGATATAGTGATGGAAGAATATTAAAAATTATGAGATTTTCGGCAAGAAATACATGGCAATGCAAACCCCAACTAATGCAAAAGAGCCTGTTATTAATTGTCGAGTTTATCGTTGAATTATTAGATCTCTATTACTTTTGCTCCTCTCCTATCTAATCAGTACATTTTATGTTATGCAAACTACGCTTACCTTTGTAATGACCAATTAAATAGCCTGCACATAAGCCTTTAACAAAACCAATTAAACCAATGCCTATAACAACACCAAAAGCTATTTTTGCAGTTGTTTTGCACACTCTTTTAACTTCACCCATATGTACACCTCTATTATTTTAATTTTCTATTAAGTTTTTCTTATTTCATTTTACTGGTTTAGTGTTATACTATCAGGTGCATATACATCTTGCTATGCTTGGCGTATTGTTGAGATCATGAGCCAGCTGCCTTCATTTTTATTTTTTGATTTTTCCGCATCACTAGAACCATCACACATACAGGAAAAACCAGTACCAACCATTGTACAGATTATACAAAATGAGCGTGAAATTCCTTAAATAACAAGCAAACTCAAAGTTGCGCTGGCACATATCCCGCAGCAAGCAACATGTATGTTCGTGCCACCGCTGAAAATACCTTAAAAGAAGATAAACGTAATATGATTTTGTTTCAGCAGAGTTAACAAACAAAAATATAATTGAAAAATAGAGTTATCACTAGCAATTACTTGGGAGGTTTTCCATCTCCGCAGCAAGCTAGCAGGGCATTTGACTGAAATAATAGGCTGATATTTCTCCAGAAATCTGCAAATATGGGCTATTATGTATAATTATCACGTTGTGTAACTTTAATTCTCTGCTCGTACGTAAGTTTAGATAGGTACAGTTAACCAAAATGCCCGAAGAGGAAATATCAACCAGATAAAAGTGTACGATCTATGATTGTTTAACCGGAGAATTAATTTAACTTTGTACCACATTCTCCGCAGAAACTGGTACCAATGGATACTTTGTTACCACAGTTTGGACATTTTGTGAGATTAAGGGATGCTCCGCAGTTATTACAGAATTTTCCTTCACCTGAGGGTTTGCCGCATTCCGGACATAAAGTTTGCCTTCTCTCTATATTGCCTTTAAATACACTTGCATTTTCAGCTTTCTCCCTCATTTCATCTACCATGCGTTCTGCTCTTATTGCAGTCAGCTCAACATTTTCTCTTGGCGCACATTCTACACAGAGATTATCCTGCTCATTCCAGTCGGCTTCACAGACATAGTGTTTGCATCTTGGACACCTGAAGAAGTGTTCTTTTGCCTCATTCTGAGCTATTTCAAAGGCATTTTCCCATTCCTTGCGCCATTCGGGAGACATTCCCTGCTTTCGGTCATTTAGTATATCCACGCCTCTTTCCAGTGCATTTCCAACACCGTATTGGCCTACAAGGTCAGAACCTGCAGAGAGAGCTCTTCCAACCATGCCAAACAGACCTGTCTTCTTATATGTTTTAGATTCGATAAATCTTGTTTTGTAGCCGTCCTGACAGATGTCACAGTAGAAAGTAAACTGGAAACCTGATTCTGAACTGTTATCTTCATAGTTCCGTGTAAAAGGCTGAAGTTGTGACGTCTTGAATCCCATATTATCACCTCAATGGTTCACCGCATCTGATACAATTCTTATTCGCAGGGGACTGCAGGGTCCGACATCTCTGATTGGGGCAGATAATAACAATCGGAGCACTGCAGTTACTGCACTTATCCCCGAGGAATGTTTCTTTTCCGCAACTTTCACATGTGATCCACAGCGAAATACCGCAGTGTCCGCAGACTTTTGCCCCATCCTCAAGAGGATATCTACATACAGGGCATCTTATAGGCCCAAGGGGATTTTCCTGCGTACAGAAAGGACAGAAATTAGAATCGGGCGCGATTAATTTACCGCAATATTTGCATGGATGTTTATAACTGGCCATCTTTCTCCCTTTACTAAATTTTTATTTGCCTAGAAGATGTTCGACAAATATACTATCAATAATTATTGTATTGTAGTTTTTTAAATTTTCTATATTGAACTGTAATGTTCAGGATATCAAAAAATCAGACTTGAGTCTTGGTCAATTTCTCAATGAAACGGCGCAGAATCGGGTATTATAAGAAAAGTTGTGAGAAATTTAAAACTATAATTCTATATATAGGAAAAAAATTATTGTATAACCATGGCAGAATCTATTGGCAATCTCCTCGTCACTTTGAAACAAAATATTCCTTATTTTAAAGATCACGATATAAGTTCTGAAGTGGTGCTTGGAGCATTGATGCACTTGTTCCTGATCCTTTGCTTTATTGTTTTGTTTTATTTGTTAGTAAGAAAGTTCATGTAACTTCAACAGACCGTGATTGATACATGCAGACGGTGGAAAACAGAGTTCACAATTAAGAATGAACGTTAATATAACGTCGATAAGTACTATTATATAACTTTTCTGAATATAGAAACTCTTGGAAAAAAAGTGAATTAATTGAGCTGAGTGGGTTAAAGATTCATAAAGCTGAGTAGGCTAAAGATTCATAAAGCTGAGTAGGCTAAAGATTCATAAAGCTGAGTAGGCTAAAGATTCATAAAGCTGAGTAGGCTAAAGATTCATAAAGCTGAGTAGGCTAAAGATTCATAAAGCTGAGTAGGCTAAAGATTCATAAAGCTGAGTAGGCTAAAGATTCATAAAGCTGAGTAGGCTAAAAATTATACTACTAATATCAGCCTCTTGCAGCTTACTTATGGAAGTTTTTTACAAACCATAACTTATTCTTTTTCCAGCTCATCAATATATGGAGCAAGTGAGGATAAAGCTTCAGCTTTTTGGAGTTCGGATTTAACCATAGATGCCATATTTAGGGCTTTTTTAAAAATCTCTTCTTTTCTAGGTTCTTCCAGGTGCGGGAGAACATACGAGAGAGCTTCTGGCCTCATGTCCTTATCTTTAAGGCCGAAAGCTAATTGAAGAGCTTGCTCAAGAATTTCTTCTTTTCTTTGCTCATTTAGATACGGGATAAGAAATGAGAGAGCCTGTACTTTTTGATAGTCGGAGAAAATCACCTCTATCAGTTCAAGAGCTCTTTCAATAATGGCTTCGTTTTTTAATCCGTAAAGATGCGGGACAAGCGAGGAAAGTATCTGGAATTTTGTATCTCCATATTGAAGATGGTGTGAGGAGCAAAAGATATTTTCAATAAGTTCTTCTTTGCCTGGCCCTTTCAAGTGAGGGAGAAGTGAGGAAAGGACAAGGGCTCTTTCGTTCTCATCTTGAATGTGGGAGGCAGATTCAAGGGCTTTCTCAATAGATTCGGCTTTTTTTGGCCCATTCAGGTACAGGACAGCCAGGGAAAGGGCCTGTGACCTTAAGTCACCATACTGAATCCGGGAAGCAAAATCAAGGATTTCTTCCATGATCTCGTCTTTTTCCGGCTTTTCCAGACGTGAGATTAGCAGTAAAAGAGCCTTTGCCTTTTGAACTCTATCTTGAATCTCATTATCGGTACTTTCAGCACTGGCTTTTTCAAAATTGGGTTTTTTGATATGTTTAATTTCTGCAATTTGCTCAATTCGTAAGTCACTGTGACTCTTTTCGCCTACGACTCCCAGACCAGTAACAGGTTTCTCGGTAGCGGGCATTTCATATCGCTCCGGACTTTTAGAAATATTCTCTCTTGATATAAAGGCTTCAAGCAGACCGTTAAATTCGTCAAGTACTCTGGTTCTATCAAGCAGAGTTTGTTTTGAACCCTGTTCTAAGGTTTGTTTTGTAATCCTGGCCGAACTATCTTCGGTCATTAGCTTCTGTACTGCTTTATAATCCATAAAAGACGAAACTTCTTTAACTAAGTCAGGGTTTCCTTCAAGCAATTTTAAAATCTCCTGAGTAAAAACTTGCCTTACGTCTGTATCAGAAGGTGCAACAACCATATCCCCAGCGGTTTCTTTCAGTTCAATATATCCTATCGAACACAGTTTTTCCCAGAGTTTTTTTTCAGTTTCCCAAACTTCAGACCCCACTTTTTTGCATGCTTCTTCAGCCGCTTTTTTAGACCCGATTACCAGATAAGGGATGACAGGTTCGATAAAATTTACTATTTTTTGTGCCAGCTGTTTAATTATTAAGTTCTGTTGCCGCATTATTTCAGCCTTCTATTTTAATATCCTCATCAGATACTATAATTCACAATTATATAAGTACTATAATTACACATACTTTAATTATCTATTGAGTCGTTTTTATTTATACTTGGAGAAGGGGAACATTTAACTCAGTATCTAAGACAATGTAAAGCGGAAGATCTTAATACTAAAGACAATTAAAGTTGCAGAGCATATATTAAATCGTTTTTTATCCTGGTACATGGTAAATGTTTAGATGACCTTGTTAGTGCTGATATATAATCATTTAGATTTTTTGAATTCTTCTACATATGTTTGTAAAGGGTTGGTAAATAATTTCTAAAAACGGTATTTCTAAAACGGTATTTTTTTCTTTCATTCAATTTTTCTTGCAAAAATTCCAGGGCCTTATGTGCTAATTTTATAATTTTTCCTTGTATTACTACTTTACAGACATTCTTAAAAAAGGGACTTAACCCGGGCTCAGCGAGGTACTTATGCCCTATAAATATGTTTTTTAAAGTTGCTATTGTCTATTTCAAGTAAATCTGAAAAAGGATATAAAATAGATTTATATAATATCTTAATTCTCTGATTTTTATTTTCGTTTGGTGTCCTTCTTTTTCATCTGGTCAGTATTGTTTGAATTAACATAAATTGTAAAAAATAGAGTAGAAACAGAGCAGGAATAGATAAATAAAATTCAAATAATGACATAAAACTATTTGAAAAATCCAGTTTCGTCCATATTACTCGCTACTTACTTTTTGCGTCGCCTGATGTTGTATCGTGTACCAACCTTCTACTATTTTTGAATATGCAAAACCATTTCAGGATACAACACATAAAAATATTTCATAAAAACAGCTCATAAAAACAGCTCATAAAAACAGCTCATAAAAACAACTCATAAAAGCAATTAATAAAAGGAGGAATATGTCTCCAAATTTACTTTTAAAAAGTTTTACTGAATTGGGAATCCCTGAAATATACACAATGATTTTTATCATTATCATTTTATATTTACTTTTGAAAAACTTAGAAAATAGAAAGCTGTAGATTGAAGAACTGTCATGCATAATAAGAAGTTTCTAATTTTATTTTTTGCTTTTATCAATTTTTCTTGCTGCCTGTGTATGATTTTACGTTGTTTTGTTTAGTCTATTTCTAGCCTCGCTATAGTCCGATTCAGTTTTAGCAATGAAAGTGACCATGTAAAATGAAGCAAATTCAAAGTTGAACTAGAATAGTAAGTCATCTGTGCACATACATCTGTGCACGTTACATAACTGCAATAGCAGAAAATGAAAACGTGAAATTATTTTGAGTAAAATATTCCAATCGTGATTGCAATTAATTCTATGATAAGCTGCGGTTAACTGCAGGTTTCACTTTAATAATTTTTACTTCCAGCTAAAATCCAGAATCAATACTTATATGAGTAAACCTGCCAGATTGTGATATTGTAAATAAAGAATATTTATATAGGACGACACTAGAGCAAAGTTGGTGGGAATTCTTGAGTGAGCAGCCAGAGATACATAACAAGACCTTCAGTCAGGTTTCGGATGATAGAATAAAAGCTGTAAAGCAACTGGGGACTTTTTTTGAGGTTTTGCCTGACAGAAGACAGGCTTTTGAAGATCTGTTAAGGCTTTGTTCTGACGAAGACGATGCAGTCAGGGAAGAAGCCGTTAATTCTCTTATAATGATTTTTCTTAATGTGCCGGATAAGAAGCTTGTGTGGGACAAGTTTGTGAATCTGACAGCCTATCCAGTAGAATCCGTAATGATAACTGCAGCCAGTGCTCTGGTAAGCATATTTTCCCTTATGCCGGACAAAAATAAAGCGTGGGAAGACATTGTCGGGCTGATAAACTCCAGATCAAGCATGGAAGATGTTAACAGGGAAATCGTCAGCTCGTTTCAGTATTTAATAAAAGAAGTCCCTGATAAGGTGCAGGTGTGGAAGGATCTGCTTAAAATGGGAACATCAGAACATTCTTATGTACGGGAGAAATCGACTTTGCTTTTGAGCCTTGTTTTTCCTGAACTGGTGGATGAAGAAAAAGAAAAAGCCTGGAACGAAGTACTTGAACTGGCTAGCGAATCTGCGGATGAAAAGGTAAGGGAGCAAGCCGCCCGGACTCTCGGAATTATTTACACGCAAATGCCAGATGAGATGAAGGATGAAACCCTTGAGACTCTAATGGAACTTGCAGTATCAGGAAACCCTGAGGTCCAGAAAGAATCCCTTCTGGCTTTACCCTCGGTTTTTTCTCATCTCCCTGATAAAAAAACGGCTTGGGACGACATCCTCAGGCTTACAGAAGACGAGAATGAGTATATTCGAAGGCAGGCTATCAATGCCCTGGTTTTTATCTTTCCTGAGATGCCGGACAAAATAAAAATATGGGCTGATTTCCTGAACCTGGCAAAATCCAGAGATGATTATGTCAGGAACATGGCCGCTGACGCTCTTGTATCCTTATTTCCAGGGCTGGATAACAAAGACTCACGATGGGAGGAACTCCTCGAACTTTCTGAAGACAAGGACGAAGCCGTGCAGAGTACAGCGGTTAACATTTCCATTAAGGTATTTCCACACGTTTTCTCCAGGAGAGAGACATATTCCGAGCTTGTACTCCTGGCTGAAACCAAGGATAGTCCTTTGCTCCGAAAGGTTGCGGATACACTTGCTTCTGTTTATCCAGAGTTATGCAGTATACCTGAGGCAGGCAAGGGGTTGGAAGAGATAAGAACAAGTAATTCCGGAGAGCAGGATAAAATGGAGAAAAGTAACTCTGGAAAGCAGGATGAAACGTGGGAAAAGCATGAGTCAGGAGGAGATAACAAACTCCGGAAAGAAGGTAAATTCAGAGAAAAAGGAAAATCAGGAGAAAAAAGTAGCAGTGTCCGGATTGAAGAAAAAAGAAACAAAAAGCCTGCTTCTGGCCTATTTAAAAA
Organism: Methanosarcina barkeri 3; assembly: GCF_000970305.1. Lineage (GTDB taxonomy): Archaea > Halobacteriota > Methanosarcinia > Methanosarcinales > Methanosarcinaceae > Methanosarcina > Methanosarcina barkeri_A. The sequence goes on along the minus strand of NZ_CP009517.1, from coordinate 1,067,132 downwards.
TCCTGTCTCTGATTATTCCAGGCCTGAAGTAGAGAGCAAAGAGCACATACAAAGAAAAAATACGAAGGACTTGTTTGCTGATTATTCCCTATATACAGGCAAAACACAGGATAGCTGGAACGAACTCCTTAACCTGGCCGGAAAGGAGGAGACAGGCACCGGAAGGAATGCTGCAGACTGGCTTTCGGAAGTCTTTCCAGAGGTTGAGGGAAAATCCACAATTTTTTTCGACCTTGTGAGGCTTACTGAAAGCCAGGATACTCAGCTCAGGAGGAAAGCTGCAGAACTTCTTGCTGCTGCTTTTGCCTATTGTGAAAATAAGCAGGCAGCCTGGAACGAGCTTGTAAAGCTTGTATCAGTTGAAGATCGGGAAGTTAGGAAAGGAGCGATTCTTGCCCTCTCTTCAGGCTATAAAGAAGTGCCGGATAAAGAAAAAGCCTGGAAGGACCTATTGAGTTTTTCCGATCATAGCGATAGTTTTGTTCAAAGGGCTGCAACACGGGCCCTTGGACCTTCTTTTTTTTATATGACTGATAAAACCCAGGCCTGGAGAGATCTGCAGGCGCTTACTGACAATCCGTACGTTTATGTCCGAAGGTATGCTTTCCGTTCGCTTGGAAGAGCTTCTTTCTGGAGAGCACTAAGGGCGGAAAATGAAGCTACTTATATTTTCGGGCTGAAAGAAGCCGTCAATTACTTTAAAGAAGCATCCGAAGCCTCTATTGGCCCCCATATTCCGGAATTCTATTATCCTTTTTATCAGGCCCTATTATTCATTCTTTTCAGTGACAGGCCTGGCATAGCAAAGCTTGAAAGTGAGCAATACCTTTCAAAAATGACAGATGAAGTCAAGGAGCAGGCTGAAAGTCAGAAATTCCTCGAGATCTTTGAACAATTCGCAGGGCTTCTCACACGTGCAGGAGAATTATCCTCTGGAGATCTTTCAGGTCAGAAAAAGATACTTAAAGCTTCAATTCTACTTTTTGACCGATTTTCAAGCTTCTTTGATAACAAAGAAGAAGAGGCCATTTTTGCCCAAAAAACCGTGAAAAAAGAAAAGATTGTGAAAAAAGAGTATTCAAACCTTGGAAAAGCTCTTCTTGAGCGGGTTGAGAAAAAGAAGGCATCCTTAACAAGCGACCGTAAAAAAAATAATTTTTGACCTGATTTTAAATTTGCAATCTTTGCTAATTTATTTGTTCTATTGCATTTATTTTAAATTTGGGATGAAAATATTATTAATTTGATTAATGTAGATAAATATAAGAAATAAATAGAAAGAGATTTTAATTCATATAGAAAGGAGGTTTAACTCATGTATAAAGGAGGTCTAACTCATATCTAAAGGGGGTTTTAATCCTAGTTCGGCTAATAAACCTTTAGGAAGTAATCAGCCAGATGAAGATTCAAACGTGAAAACATTGAAACATAAAAGACTTGAGAAAGACCTTCGTCCTGAGCCGTTGCCTCTGGAGGATCTCTACAGTATTTATGAAATTGAACGCAGCCACGCCGATAACGTGGCCAGGAACGCTCTTAAGCTCTTTGACATTCTTGCTTCTATACACGGACTGAAACCCGAAATGAGAAACCTGGTAGAAACAGCTGCTCTTGTCCACGATATCGGAGTAAAAACCGATTTTGAGAATCATCATAAAACAGGAAGGAACATTTTACTCCTTCACCCGCCTTTAGAGGTGCCTGAAAGACTCAGGCCTGTTATTGCCTGGACGGCTTTCCTGCATAAAAAGAGTGCAGGCAAAGAGAAAATTGAGAAACTTAAAGAAAAAAATTTTGAGAAAATGCCTGAAGATCTTCAGGAGCTTACCCTTAAAGTAGCTGCCCTTATCCGGCTTGCCGATGCCCTTGATTATAGCAGGATGGAAAGCAGGCTTGGAAAAGTTACCTTCGGGAAGTGCAGTATCAGATTTGAGCTCGAAGGGCAGGGAGCTGTAACTGATGCGGAAAGAATGGAAAAAAAAGGTGATCTCTGGCACCTTCTATACAATATCCGGCTTGAGTTCAGGTCTTCACCGAAGATGTAATAAACCATAAGGTTTACTGGTTTCTGGCTGTATTTGCTGGCTTCTGGCCATATTTACTGGCTTCTAATTACACTTACTGGTTTCTAGCTACACTTACTGGTTTCTAGCTACACTTACTGGTTTCTAGCTACACTTACTGGCTCCTGGCTATAGAAACTGATTATATGGAGGATTGTTTTATGGGTCATCTTATACTTGTAAGGCATGGAGAACCTGGACTAAAGCCCGAAGAAAGGCTTGCCGGTTGGGTGGACATTTCTCTCAGCAGGAAAGGGATAGAAGAGGCTCTTCAGTGTGCAGCAGAGCTTGAAAAATTCGAGCTGGACCTTGCTTTTGCCTCAAACCTTGTCCGAACGCAGGAAACTCTTTTCTTAATATTATCCGGGCAGAAGAAAACAGGTGTTGTCGTCCATGAGAAAATGGAGAATGAAGGAAATCCAGGGAAAACGAACTGGTACTCTTATCCTGAAAAACTAGGCGAAAAACTTATCCCGATTTATTTCACGCCTTCTTTAAATGAACGTTACTACGGGAAGCTGCAGGGAAGAAAAAAGCAGAAGATGGAAGAAAAATACGGAGCCGAAAAACTTGCTTCCTGGAGGTGGAACTTTCAGCCAGGCCCACCTGAAGGAGAAAGTCTCAAAGTCGTGTATGAACGTGCAGTACCTTATTTCAAGGAGAAAATCCTGCCTGCTGTAAATGCAGGAAAAAATGTGCTGGTCTGTGCCCACCAGGGCAGTTTGAGGGCTCTGGTCAAACATATAGAAGGGATTTCCGATGAGGATATCAGGAAAGTCAGGTTTTCCACAGGCGAGCTTGCAATATATCGGTATTCTGAAGGCAAGCTAATTCGGGAAAACGCTGAGATAAGCTCCGAGAATAAAAAGAACCTCTGATATTTCTTAATATCTTTCTTCTCTTTCAAATTCTCAATTTTGAATGCTTGAATATTTGCAAAGAAATTGGTATCATAGGAGGCCTTCTAGGAGATATCTAGAAAACGTACATGAAATTCTTCAAATAACATGCACCATCGAAGGTTCGGAAAAAAGCTGCTCAGATAAGAGATATTCTTGATCAAGAAATTTCTCAAAGTGCTGCATTAAGGCTTCAAATCTGTCTGAGACTCATAAAGAGTCTTGATGATGAGATCGAAACTTTAGAGAAAAAAATTTTCAATTATGCTTATAAAAAGTATAAAAGGGAAATGGAAATTTTAATGTCAGTTCCAGGTATAGGGGAACTTGGTGCGGCAATTCTACTTGCTGAAATAGGTAATTTTAAGGATTTTTCTTCTGGAAATAAGCTTGCTTCCTGGCTTGGTCTGGGGTTCCTAATGTGTATCAATCTGCAGATAAATACCACAAAGGTAGAATCACAAAGAGAGAATCAAAGGAAGCAAGATGGATTCTGATGCAGATTTCTTAAGCAGCAGCAAGAAAGAATAACAGTAAGTTAAAAAATTTTTTAACAGAAAAAAGAAATCAATTGGATATGCCAAGGCAATAATTGCCCTGGCAAGGAAAATTGCAACGATAATATGGCATCTTATTGTAAACGATGAGATGTACGAAGATGGAACTGGATATAAAAAGGGAAAAATTCAAAAGAGGAAGATTGTTGAGACTGAGATATTCTCGGTTGATGAACGAATAAAAATAATTAGTGAAATATTTGCGATAATGGAAAAAGAAGGTGAAGAGAGCACGTGAGGAAGATATCCTCATCTACTTTCATGCAAAATTAAATCTCTGTAGAAAATTAAATAACATATCGATCTAAAAACCTTAACTTAGAAAGAGCAACTATGTTAAAACACAACTGAAAACCTTAATAAACCAATTTGAGTCATAGTCTCAGGTATTCTCCTCAAAACAGAGTTCAATGATCTTTTCAGTGATTTCTTGAATATTTTCTTTTCCGTTGAGCTTTATTGAAAAATCGGCATATTTCTGATATAGAACCATTCTTTCTTCAAAAAGTTCTTTCAGGCTCCTATCCCTGAGTCCTACTATGCCCCTTTTTCTTGCGTTGGGAAGCCTTTTGGCAATGCTTCTGAATGCAGTGTCCAGAAAAATTATTTTTGAAATTGTTTTTAAGTGAGTCATGGCTTTTTCGGAATAAATTACACTCCCACCAGGAGAAATAACGCTCCTATCCACCTGCTCGAGCCTTAGAATGGCTTCTTCTTCAAACCTGATAAAAGCCAGATCTCCCTCTTTATCGATCAGAGTCTGGAGGGGCATTCCTGTTTTTTCCCTTATCAGATGATCCACATCGATAAAAGTATATCCAAGGCGCTTAGCAAGTGCTCTCCCTATAGTACTTTTTCCCGCTCCTGCCATGCCGATTAATGTAATGTTCAATGTGATACTCTCCAAATTTTGGAAATAAAGGAACTCGCTACCTTAAGCTTCACGGTACAACGGTCATTGGGCCTTAAATCATTCGAACAAAATATACTCTCCAGCTATATAAAACGTACAACGTTTTCCTTTTACCTTGAAAGGATTATTAAATCTAACTGATAACTTGAAATTCCAAAAAATGGACCGGAATCCTCCTGTATATGTTATTATTAGGTAGATATTATGAAAATACCCGGACAGAAAGAAATGATGTTCATAAATAGTTTGAGAAATCGAGAAACAAGCCAGATAGACAAAAAACAGCCTGCAGTGACCCCGCAAAATAAAGTTAAGGTGAGACATATACAAGAAGAAATTAAAAATAGAAAACAAATAAACTTTAAAAGGAAAAAACTGGTTTAGAGAGTTTGTTTTCTTAAAAAACTACTTTTTAAAGAAAATATTTCTTAAAGAGACTACTTCCTGAATAGACTACTTCTTAAAGAGAATATTTCTTAAAGAGACTACTTCCTGAATAGACTACTTCTTAAAGAGAATATTTCTTAAATAGACTACTTCTTAGAGAGACTACTTCTTAAAGAGTTCTTTCTCAAATATTGATCTTTCCGGTTTACAGGTTCAGCCTCAAGGCTGTGAATATGCCTCTCAATCGCTTCCGGAGAGTGAAGGAAAGAGAGTATATACTCAGAAAGGACAGTTCTGGTACCTGAGATATAATGCTTCAAAAGTCTTCTGGCAGTTAACTTATCAACCTGCTCGAGGGAAACAATAGCAAGATACATAAGAAGTCGAATAAAAAATACGAGATGAAGCACAAGCATTTTGACCCAGGGACTATCCGAACTGATCGCCATCCCGCAGATCCAGCTGCAAAGCCTGAGAGAATATGAAATAAGACTGTTTTTATACAGATTCAAAAACAGTAGGAGGAATATAAGAAAAATCAGACCTCCAACTATGAGAGATATTTAATGAGCTGAATACATAAGAGCCATAAACCTTTACTTTCTGTTACTATTTTAATTTATGTACTTTTATTGCTTTTCGGAGCGTATGAGGACGTCAAAAAGTTATAACTTGAGTTCACAGAGTTAATCAAGGAATGGGTTTGGTTCAGCTAATAATGAAAAAGGAAATAATAACCAGATAGAATGCTCGAAAAGCGAAAAATCTGACCAAAAAAGATTTCTGCTTCCTGTGTCTTTCTATAAAGTTTTAACGCAGTTTTCCGAAAATCATTATGTGCTAACACCTATTCTTCTGACAGAATGAAAAACGGGAAAAACCGGGTCATGCTTTAGCAGAAGGAACGAGTCTATCTGTAAACATTCCGTTCAAGATAAAATATGTGCTTAATACTTTTTTAGCAAATAGTAATAATAAATAGAAACAATATTTAGTATTCTCAGATATTTATGTTGATTTCACCTGTGACCAGGCAAACTTTTGTTAATAAAGAGTCTCCATAAAGTTAAAATTCGAAGAGAAATTCTAAAATTATCAGCAAGTTATGAGTAGTAATAATAACTAAAACAGTCACATTAAAACAGTCACACTAAAACAATCACATTAAAACAATCACATTAAAACAGTCACATTGGTTATAGTGGCTAGAAATTAGCCTCACGGGAAAATATAGGGCGTAAAAATAGAGGTTGTTTTGAAAATGAAAAAGTATGACGTAGTTGTTGTCGGGGCGGGCATAAGCGGGCTTTTAGTAGCTCTAACACTTTCCAAACACGGAAAAAAGGTCCTTGTTCTTGAGAAAAGGCAGCATATTGGAGGAAATTGCAATAGCTACATGGTAGAGGGCTATCAGGTAGATACAGGAGTACATGCGATAACCCATCTGATTGAAGGACCCCTGAAGAGATTGATGGACAATTATTTTGATTATCTACCTATATTTGAAGACTACGGGTACTACTATATTCGAACTGAAAATACTTTTGTCAAAGTTCCTTCCAATCTCAAAGATTTCGTTACTTTTGATGTGCTTCCTAGAAAGGACAGAGTTTTGCTTTCCCAGACCCTTACAAAAGCTTTTACTCTTTCTTCATTCGGAATAGATCTTTCAGACCGAGCAGTATACGATTTTTTGCCAAAAAGCCTTTCAAAAGACACCTATGATTTTGTGGACACAATGTCTATTTCACTTTCAGGAAAACCTATGAAGGAGACCTCAGCTCAACGTATCCTGTATGGCAGTAATTTTGTAAGGGATAGTATTACTCAGGAGCAGTTTGATGTCATGATAGGTAAAATGGAACCGAAAAAATCCCAGTCTACAGAATCTATCCTTGCCTCAATCCTTCCGTATCATCTTCATGCTTCTCTTCAGGCAAGAATGACCAGAGTTACTCAGCCGTTTGCATCCCTGGAAAGGCTTGCAACAAATGATGTAAATGATTCTCAGGGTTATCCCAGAAAAGGCTTAAAAGCCCTGCTCAACGCCATTCTTTACTCACTTCCGGAAACTGTGGAAATCAAAACGGAATGTGAGGTTAAATCCGTCCTTGTACAGGACGGAAAGGTTTCAGGCGTGGAAGCCGATGAGATATATAACTCTGAACTTGTTGTCTACACAGGTTTTGCAACCGAGCTTCCCATGCTGATAAGGGATCTTCCCACAGAGTATATTAAAGACCTCAAGGGAATTGTTCATAGTAAAAGCCTGACAATTTGGCTTGGACTTGAAAAAGAGTTTCCCAATTTCAACTACACAGGCTCAGAGATCTGGTTCAAGGATTTTGCCTATTGGGCAACTCCTATAAGTAACTATGATCCTTCGCTTGCTCCAAAGAATAAGCAGCTTATAGGCTTTTCCTTCGTGATCGATGAAAATAAAAGTGAAGAAGAGGAGACAAAAAAAGCCTACGATACAATTTTCCATGCCCATCCGAACATTGAGAAATATATCGATATGCAGCACGAACAGATAATGGTCCCAGAAAAAGCTGCAGTCGCAATTAATGGAAAGTTTGCAGATATTCGAACTCCTGTTCGAAACCTCTATGTAGTGGGTACCGATACTGATAAACGCAGCATGGGAATTACCCGAGCTTCGTATTCGATTATCGAGCTCCTGAAGATTCTCAATGAGGATGAGAATCTTCACTAAAACATGAAATAATGAAAAGGGTAATTCAAGTTTTAACCAGATTGTTTTCAGGTTTTGAGACAAATGTACAACAGTGAAAAATTCAAAAAACTATATGAATAATTACTAAACTGGCTAGTTACTAAACCAGGCCTTTTTGATATGCATTAAGATGTACAGGATTGCGTAACTTCTCGAGAAATTCAATTCACTAAAAAATTTATTTTGGAATGTTAAGCTATATATAAAAATTCTCTTAATTACTCTTATTGTAAAATAAACACAATGGGGGAGTGAAGTATAGCCGATAGCTCAGATAAAGTTGTTGAAAATATTCCAGGACCTTATTATTGTGACTACAGCTGTATAGCCTGTCATCTCTGTGTAGATACTGCGCCTGAGAATTTTAAGATGAACGATGATGATTCCAATGCTTATGTATATAAGCAGCCTGAAGATGACGAAGAAAAAGAACTTTGCGAAGAAGCGTTAGAAACCTGTCCGGTTAACGCAATAGGAAACGACGGCTAAAATAACGATGGCTAAAATAACGATGGCTAAAATAACGATGGCTAAAATAACGATGGCTAAAATAACGATGGCTAAAATAACGATGGCTAAAATAACGATGGCTAAAATAACGATGGCTAAAACAACGATGGCTAAAGTGCTTGACGGCCAAAGTGACTAGCAGCAAATAGTTGACAGTTAAAGTGTCTGACGACTAAAATGACTACTGGAATAATTTGTTTGATTTAAGCCAATTTATTGGCTTTATAATTTTACTGGTTATTACTGTCTTTATACTGTTTTCTTATTGCTTTTTCCTTGTTATTCTTTTCATTGACTGGGTTTTCCTTGCCATTGGCTTTTCATTGACTGTTTTTTCCCTGTAATTGCTTTTTTACTAAATACTGCTTTTGGCTGCCTTTGCTTCTTTATTCCTTCTCAATTTCAGAATAGATTCTGGAAAGTCCCTGCAGAGTGGAGTAGCCTTTCCTGGTAATGATATAATCTCCCCGTTCGTTTCGCTGTAAAACCATTCCTGTTTCAAGCAGTTTTTGGAGGTGAAAGAGCAGGTTTCCGCCACGCAGGCCTGTAAGTTTAGAAAGTTCGGAAAACGTTTTGCTTTCTCCTGAAAGCGCTTTGAGCATAATGAGACGCTGTCGGTTTGCTATCGGCTCGCAAACTTCAGTGACCAGTTTTTCAGGCTCGAGTTCGCTAATATCTATTTTCTTGTCCTCTTCGTCCTCTTCTTCATAAATCTGGAGCGAACGCATAAGTTTGACCTGCTTTTCAAAAACGTTCGTAGCTTCCGAAAAACATCTGCTGCAGTTTGAGGTTTTTGCTTCCTTTTTTAATTCTGCCAGCTTGTCCTGGTAAAGTTTTATTGTTTCAGTTTCGATCCTGCCTCTTCCAACAAGCCCTGCGGTTTCTTGCAGAAACTCTCGAAAAGCCTTTTCACAAAAATCCCGCATCCCGCAGTCTGCTGTCATACACGTATTCATTCTATCGCTTGCGTCCTCACATAAATAGTCTACCATGGGCTTCATGAAACTTTTTCTCATCTCCTCAATCATCCCTTCAATATGTTGCTGATTTGCTCTCTGCAAAAACCGTGAGAACTCATTCCGGAGGGATGTTACTTCTTCCTTGATAGAGTGGAGCTCCTCTCGGTAGTAAATCTCGGAATTTTCGTTACTTATCTCCATTTTTTATTTGCCTCGGAATTTTTTTAAAAACTATTGTAGGAAATTAAAAATTCTTTTAGTTAAAGCTTGTTGTAATTAGAACCAACATTAACATTGTTAAGAATACTGTTTAATTGAAGGCATTATTCAACATGTTCATTGAAATTGAAACTTAAGGACTTATCAATGGTGTTTATTGAGGTGATATTTCAAGGGATAATTGTAGGGATAATTGTAGGGATATTTGAAGGGATATTTGAAGGGATATTTGAAGGGATATTTGAAGGGATATTTGAAGGGATATTTGAAGGGATAATTGTAGGGATATTTGAAGGGATAATTATAGGATTATTAAAGTTTGTTAACTTAAGGTCATTTTTCTATACAATCGCAAATGTGTACATAATTATAACGCTCAAGTATATAAATATATACAACATTTTTGATCTCGGTGATAAATCATGGAATTACAGGATATAAACAACTTTGTACAGGCCGCAAATGAAGATCAGCTCAAAGCCTTCGGCTTTCTTGGGCAATGGATGGCGGAAAATGCCCCTAAGTACTGCAACTGTACATCTAAGTGTTCTCAGAGCTGTGAACTTGCAAAGGTACTTGGTGGAGCGCTTCAGGCGACAGGACAAAAACTTCAGAGGCAGTAAGCAGGATAAGCAAAAAATAAACAGAATCCTGTTAGGATAGACTGTCTTTTGTATTTTCAGTCTTTTTGTACTTCTTTATATCACTCAGATGTTGTTCAGCCCGATGTTTCAGAAACTCTTCCTGTGCTGCCGGAAGCTGGCTGAAAACTGTGTTGCAGTTTTATATAAGCAGATGTATACTTAACTTAGAACCTAATAGAGGGAACTCAAGATGGAACCAACGACGTCCGAAAGGGAAAACTTCTGGAACGCAAAAACCTACGCATTCCTCACCGATAATACAAAGCCTGCAATGAAGTGGGCCATATCCGAACTTAAAAGCCGTGGCAAAAATGTTTATGTTATCGACCTTTCCGATAAACCGGAACCAGGCTCTTTAAGAAAAGTGTCCGAGCTGCCAGCCGGCCTCGACCGTGCTGTCCTGGGAGTCACAATAACCGACCCTGGAAATTTCGTACCTGCCCTGAAAGAGAAAGGCATAACTAAAATCTGGCTCCACTGGAGAACAGAAACCGAAAAAGCTGTTGACACCTGCAAGGCAGAAAGTCTCGAATGCATGACCGAACACTGCCCTATGATGTACCTCGGAAGCGGATTCAGCATACATGGGATACACAGGACGATTGCAAAGATGACCGGGAAGTATTGAAACACTGATCTGAGAAGTACTAAAAAACTGGCCAGATAGTTTCTACCTAAAACGTCAACTTTGAAGTACCGAGCTTTTCCAATTAGTATAGCGAGCCGTTTTGAGGAGATTGCTTTTCTCATTTACAAATTTGTGAATATTTTGAATCTCGTTTCTTCTTGGCTGCCGATGATCTCTACTACCCTTAGAACCTTGTGTATCTCTGTATGAACCTCATCTCCGCCAGCTTCTTTCCATTTTCTCATACAGGCCAAGTAGATTATTTCGTGTGATCTTGAAATAAGGGTGGTCCGGACCATACTCTTTTTCGATTATGTCGAGGGCTTTTTCGTAGAGGTTGATTGCTGTTTCGTATTCGCCCATGCTTTCGTGGAGGCCTGCAAGGTTGTTCAGGGTTGTGCCGACATCAGGGTGGGTAGGACCAAGGGTCGTTTCATAGATCTTGAGGGCACGGGTGTAGAGAGGAAGGGCTTTTTTATGCTGGCCGAGGATCCTGTAGAGTTCACCCATGTTGTTCAGGGTTTTGGCAACATCAGGATCCTCAGGACCAAGGATACGTTCCCGGATTTCAAGCGCTCTTGTGTAAAGTTCAAGGGCTTTTTCGTGACGGCCTTTCTGGACATACACGCCTGCAAGGTTGTTCAGGGTTGTGGCAAAGCCTGTGTGTTCGGTTTTTCCGAATTTTTCCATAATTTCCAGGGACCGGGTATAAAGGATCATGGCTTTCTCATACCTTGTAGTCTGGAAATAGAGCAAAGCAAGGTTATTCAGAGTCTGGGCCACCTGCGGGTGTTCAGTACCGTACACTTTTTCCTGAAGCTTTAGTGCCTGCCCGTATCTGTCCTCAGCTTCGTCAAGTTTACCTGTTTCCGAAAGCAGGACACCAAGGTTATTCAGGGTTCCTGCTCTGTATCCCAGAATCATACTATTGTCAGGCTCCTGTTCCTGAAGCTTTTCAAGAAATTCGAGAGCTCTCCTGAAACATTCTTCAGCTTTTTCCGTTTTTTCCAACCCTTTATAAAAAAAGGCAGTCCTGTTCAGGGTCCTGATAGCGCCAAGGTTTTTCGGGCTCAGGAACTTTTTCTGGGTCTCCAGTGCCCGGGTATAGAATGAAAGAGCCTCTTCACGCCGGTCCATCAAAGCATAAAGAATGCCAAGTTCACTGAGTGTGTCCCCGGTCTCAGGCCTGGGCTGGTCTGGAAGATTTTCCCGAATTTTTAAAGCCCTTAAAAAAAGCCCGAGAGCTTCTTCGTAGTTTCCCATATAGCGGTAGATTCCTGCAAGCCCATTCAGCACATATGCGGTTTCCGAACTTTCGGGTCCTGGCTTTTCTTCCACAATCCCAAGCAATTCTTCATAAAAAGGAAGGAGCACTTTCCAGGATACTGACCTGTAAAAGGGCTCGGCTTTAACTGTAAACCAGCTTACCAGCTCCTCTGGCTCAAAGGTCTCCTTTGCGTGTATAAAAGCTTCCTTTAAGGCAATCTCATCTTCAGGGGTGATAAGCTCCGAATCAAGATCTTTCAGCCTCTGATCATACCTTTCAAGCAGAACTCTATGATTTTCCGTTTTTATTTCTACTTCTTTTCCTGTTTCCTTTTTCAGCTCTTTCTCTGGACTTTTGTCTTTAGCTTCGATAGAGGTATTTTCATCAAAAATCTCTTTTTTTCCCGAATTTTTCTTGAAATCAGTCATAGTTCACCCCTCCTGAACGAAAAGCAGTATAATAAGTATCTTTATTTCAAAATATAAAGAGTTTCGCCTGGAATTCCAGTTATATCAACTCTAAATACTCTGGAATGCTTCTATAAATAAGCTTGTCTCATGTAATATTTTACCAGAGTTCCCCCAATTTACATACGCATTAAAATTTGTAACAGTAACAAACAATAAATAAATCTCTGACAGGTTAAGCTGATTTATCATGAATTTAGTTTATCAGGAGTTCTGGTTTACCAGGAATTCTGTTTTCTCAGATCTTCCAACAGGCTCAGACTTTGCTCTTCTCATACTCATTTCTCGCTCAATGTTGACATTGTTGAGTTGATTGAAGTTGGTATCATTGTTTAACATTATTGATTAATTATTTTTCAGCATTACTTTCCATATCTAATACTTTAATTTGCATATCTAATACTTTAATTTGCATATCTAATACTTTAATTTGCATATCTTTATCTGTTGAACTGTTTTCATGATTCCTGAAAAGTAGACAGTGAAATATGCCATTCCTGGTGAAGAAGGACTTGTAGCGTTTGTATAATAGTGATAGTGCCTGATATGTCCAGAATAATTGGAATAATCGATGAGCCTATCCCAAAACCAATATAATGCCAGAATAGGAGTTATAATATTAGCGGTAATAGTAGATTAGACAATCTATTGGAATAATCGATGAATAAATTTCACTTAAATTTTGACGACTATTGTCAATATAAAGGTATATTAAAATCTTTACTGCCATCTTAAGCTAAGAAAATGGCAATCCGCTCTCACCATAGTGTCAATTCCCTGGCATAGCATCAACTCACGGAATTCAGGAAAAAACAGAGTGCTCGAAAAAAGTGATCTATAGTACGCTAAAAATAAAAAATCGAGGCAACAGAAAAATAAAAATCAAACATATAAAAAATAAGAAAGTCAAAGGTCAGGAAAATAAGAAAGTCAAAGGTCAGGAAAATAAGAAAGTCAAAGGTCAGGAAAATAAAAAATCAAAGTGTCCGGAAGATAAAATGTCAGGACAGCTGGTAAAGAAAATAAACCAGGGGCTGGTTAAATTTTTCGTTTACCAGACAGCGTTGTTTTTAAGAGTTGCGAGAATGTTTGTGAACTCGTTACTGAACCTGCACTTTCCAAAGTCCGGAGCACTCAAAATGTTCTTCTTTATTTCCTGCAGTCCGATCAGGAGATTTATATCGTCGCTGTATTCAAATCCACCATCGGATACCGTGATATTTTCGGCAAGGACGTCAAGAAGTTTTGGATCAAGGTCATTCGTGATGTATGTATCTACAATCAGGAGGTCTGAAATTCTTTTATAGAAGTCAATGAGCTCCTGGTAGCCAGGTATCGCATAGGCTTTTGCCATCTGTTTTTGCCTGTTCAGGTAGATCAGGTAACGTGAGATTGTGCTTATAATGTTCTCGATACCGTCTTTTTTAGGGAACGCAATTGGAAACCTTTTCAGCATTTGTGAATTAATTTTACTTCTGCTCTGTACTCCTTTACGGCTCCAGACCTCAGGAAAAGCCCTTGCTATCGAAGAGTTGAGTACAGCCGTAACATAGAGGTAGAGTGTAGGATCTCCGAGAACGATTCCTACTCCGTTTGCAAAAACGTGCTTTCCGGTAGGATCATATGAAGCCTGAAGGCGAGAGTTGCTGGTAATAATGATTTTGGGTGTATTTATATAACTTAGAAAACTTTCGTTCTCGAAACGGTAATCAGCCGAAACGAATTCATCTTCTTCGGTCTCAGACTGCTGTTTGATTTCCAGTAACTGTTTATAAGCTACAGGGAACTCTGCTTTCAGTTCCTCAGGCTGGAATATCCTGTATTCTTTCCTTATGTTATTGTCAAGGATCTTATAAGGCACCATAAACTGGTACTGAGTTGACTGAACCGCAAATTCATTCGAAACGGAATCGTCTACATAAGGGTACATAAGTTCCTTTTCAATACTTACCTGTTCTATGCTCACATTTGTGTTGGAGTCTCTACAGACGCAGGACACATCTGTGCAGTTTTCACTTGAAAAGCCAGCTTTTTGTAAAAAATCATTTGTTGGGGGTACACCTTCAAAAACTTCTATCGAGATGTCTTCCAGGGTTCTAGGGATTTCGCTCAGCCTTTCTACAATATAGTCCTTACTCCAGAACATATATTTCACTTCTTTTTTATATATATAGGGAATTCTGGGTAAAATGGTTTCTTTGTTAGGGTTGGGTTCTCAAAAATTCGTTTTTAATTTTGAGGTACCTGATTTTTAACTCCTCAGAATCTCCATACTAAACTTTGAATATACCTCTTAATATAATAATTTATTCATAATAAAAGGTTAACAATTGAAAGCGAACTTTTTGAGTTAACAAGAAAAATAAGAACTAACACCGCTGAATAAAAATCCATCTTCCAGAAAAAGGTAGACTTTTTAGAATTAAGGGATTAATTAAAGGTTTACAAACCTGAAGAGATTTCCAGTGCCTTTCTTGCGTTATCCAGCATATTATGGTCGTTATTGAAATAAATGTAGGTCTTTTCAGGTTCGAATGAAAGAATTTTTCTGAGAGTTTCGCTAATTTCTTCCTGAGAATAATCGTAACTGTACCAGCTATTTCTCCCATGCATTCTCATATACACGTTTTCTCCGGGAAAGATGCGGTTCCTGTAGTCAGGCGAGTCTACGGACACCAAGGTTAATTTTCCAACAAGCTCTGAATATACCTTGTCATTTCCTAGAAGTTCTTTATTCCTTATCTCCAGGGCAAACTTTTTCCCAAGTTTTGCGGCTTCTGCAAATCTGAGCGCCCTTTCGACATCATCAAACTTTGGAGGAACCTGAAAAAGATAAAAATCAATGAGATGGTCCATGGGCTCGAAAAGCTCAAGGAAATTCTCCAGGATTTCCAGGGAACTTTCACTGAGTTGTCGCCAGTGGGTTATGGATCTGTGAACCTTTATACTCCATCTAATTCCTGTTCCCTTCCTGTTCCAGCCTTCAATCTGCTCAGGTGAAGGAAACCTGTAAAAACTTGCATTAAGTTCAACACTGTTCAGCCCGGAGTTCTGGATAAACCAATCAAGGTTTTTCTTCTTGTTCCAGTCATAATACCAGCCGCTTGTGCCTACAAATGCCTCCATAGAGTCCCCATTTATATATCGGTATAATAGCAGATCTAATTTTGGTTTACCCCCACTACTTATAAGCGAAAACCCTGGTGAGCAAAGTGAAAAATCTGGTGAGCAAAGTGAAAAATCTGGTGAGCAAAAACTGACACCGTATTAGAGACCTCTAAGCGAAAAACCGGTAAGAATTGCAGAAACTTGATAGTAAAAACGGTGCGAATTGCAGAGACTTGATAGGCAAAACTGGTGCAAGAGCAGGCGCATGAATGCGATTTTGACTACAATACAATTTTACTGAACTGTAAGATCAATACAATTTCACTAAGCTGTCAGATCAATACAATTTACTGAGCTGTCAGGTGAGATGAAAATTCTTCAGGTGAAAAACAGGTTTTCAGGTGAACTGGGTTTTCAGGTAACATAGAACAGATTCAATACCCCATGGCATGTGCAGGTAGTAGCAACGAAAAAGATTCTGTCCTCAAGGCTTTCAAGTCTATTCCCACTACTCTTTTCTTTAAAAGTTTTTAAAAACTCAAGGATCTCCAGCAGGTTCTGCTTGAACTCACTTCCTTTAAACCCACCTATACCCGGCTTCATCTGATAACTTTCAAAAACCCAGCCTGGTAGCTTCCGGAGAAGTTTTCCTGTATATTCAGTAATAGTTTCTGGTTTTTTCCGCCCAAAGGTAGGACAGCGGTCTCTTGGACCCGGACAACCGTCAGGGCATATTTCTCCTTCCCTTGCATAAGAGAGAAACAGCATGCCATATTCAGGGTAACGTCCTGCGATTACATCATAAGGAAAGGAAACTGCAAGCTTTTCGAAAAAGGACATGAGCCTTTCGTCTTCAGGTCGGATAAAAAGCTCGGTTACCGGGCTGTTTTCCTTCTGGCTTTTTTCCAGAACTTCTTTTGTATTTTCATCTTTTCCGGGATCCGGAGGGAGTTTTAGAAGGTCGGAAAGCATATATGCAACCGCATGGCAGGGAACGGCAGGGATAATGTATTCAGGAATGCCGAGGCTTAGAAGAAAATGAATGCTATCCAGGTCCATTCTATAAAAATAGGCTTCTACATCATTGTTTTCTACCTTGTTTCCTCTCCTCTCTCTTTCGTTTTCTCTTCTTTCGTTTTCTCCTGCTGTGCTGGAGGACTTGAGTGTTTCATCGTGAAATGACCCTAAAGCTTTGTTTTTCAGGAGATTTACTAGCTCGTCTTCAGTTTTGATGATGTTTGACTCCCTTGAGGCAGGTGCATTTTCATCCTTATCGATGACAAGCACGAAGGGATACTTATTTTTCCGTGCATATTCAAGGAAATTAGTGCCGATTTTTCCTCCTCCAAGGACGAGGTAGTAGTTTTTGATTACCGGAGTTTTCTCAAGGGAACTTATTTTTTCGTCAACTGCAGACGTTTCACATTTCATACCTTCCATAGAGACCAACCATATAGTTAAGACGGCAGTAAGCTGTGAATTTTTCTTACGTTTTGTGTGGAAATTGAGCTTGGTTACAGATACACAATTCAATTGTAGCATAATTGGTATGGTTAGTATAATTTATATAACCAGTATAATTTCCGATATAATAATAAAGCGACTATAAATTAATGACACAGTAACCATAGTTCATATAAGTTCACGATACAACAATTATAGACTTATGATAACAATTACAAACTTATGGTAATAATTAAAGATTTATGATAACAATTACAAATTTATAATAAATAATTAATAATAATAATAAATTACAGGTATTATGGTACGATGGATTTATATGGATCTAATCTTTCAAGGTATCCGGTAGGATCAATCAGGTTTTCAGGTATTTCTTCGGCAAACCAGTTTCCTCCGAGATAGTTCCTGTGAGTGACAACGGGTTCATTCTCCCAGACTTCAAAATGGAGCATGCTTGGGTTTTTGTTTTTTAGTTTCTGGATATAAAGCGGGCAGAAACCATCGATTTTCTTGGAGTTCAGAACCATTCCAACCCGACCTATCAAATCTCCTGGCTCAATTTCATCTCCTTTTTTCACGGTGAAGCCTGCAAGTTCTCCATATTTACAAAACAGTCCCCTACTCTGTTCGATAATTACATAGTAAGTCGGGTTCCAGTAAGGCAGTATTTCAGGCGAAGTCATCAGACCGGTTTCTGCGACTATTCCTCTTTCAACTGAAACGACTTCCGTATTTTCAGGGGCATACAGGTCAACTCCGCAATGATATCGGTCGCCTCTATTTTCCCAGAAGGAACCGGCTTCTCCTTTTTGAGGAACCTGAGTTTTCTTGAGGCTCGCATTATCAATGTCTACTTTTTCCGGCGTTGTGTTTTCCTGAACCTTTATGTTTAGAGGCCAGATTCTCATGGAGTCTCAGTGTACATGAAAAGTATAAAAGCCTTTTTTACTTCGATATATTTTCTGGAAAGAAATTAGGAAGCTACCTTTTCAACCAAATGTAGAAGCTTTGTGAGTTATTGCAGGCAAGAAGAATTTGTATTTATCGACCTCGTTGCTTGCAACAGGGGGTGCGCAAATACAACTTTGGTTTTCAAGCGTGAGTTTTAAAAATCGGACATTAGAAAACTACTAAAAAAAACGAAAATATTATATATTAAGTAAATATACGTCACATAGTAACACATATTATTGTGTATATATATTGTAAATAAAATATAATAATATAATAGGAAATAAAAATGCTATGAAACAGCAGTGATAAAGCTATGCAGACGGATACAGATCCGAATTATACGTATCCGTGAATCCCCCAATTTCGAGCGATTTGATACATGTTTGTAAAAGGTGTTAATATTTGAAAAGCAAAAAGGACATGAAAAAGCTTAAAATCGTTTTAAAAAGGTTGCTTCAAATAATTCCTATGCTATTAATTGTAACAATTTTAGCGTTTGCCTTAAGCAATATGTCATCGGGGGACGTGACCGAGATAACCATTCGCAGCCAAGGGTTGGAGGTTACCGAAAAAAACATTGCAGCAGTCAAGGAAGATTTAGGGTTAAATGAACCCCTTGATATTCAGTATATTAACTGGTTGAAAAAAGCAACTGAGCTTGATTTTGGGATATCCTTTCAAACAAAAAAACCAGTTTCCGATGAAATACTATCCAGATTTCCAGCGACCCTTGAACTGGCAATTGCAGCAACAATAATATCTGTTCTTTTCGCCATTCCTATTGCTCTGGCTTCTGCCAGATACAAGGATTCGTTTATTGACCATTTTTTTAGAATTTTCTCTACCGCAGGTGCAGCCATGCCGGATTTCTGGCTTGGCCTTATACTATTATATCTTTTTGCCGTAAAGTTAGATCTTGTACCTGTTATTTCCGGCAGCAAATTACAAAATATTTTTCTGCCCGCATTTACCCTGAGTGTAAACTACGGAGCTACGTACATAAGAATTTTGAGAAACAATCTCATAGAAATCAGTAATTATGACTTTATGAAAGCGGCAAGAGCAAGAGGTCTTAGCCAAAATGCCGTATTGATGAAGCATGGATTAAAAAATGCCGTGCTTCCCTGTATTACCCTGATCGGGGTGAACTTCGGCAAGCTTTTAGCGGGTCAGTTTGCTGTGGAGACCATTTTTTCCTGGAACGGCATAGGGAAATTTGCTGTGGATAGTATTAAGCTCAAGGATTTGCCCGTTATTCAAGGATATATCGTGATTGTCGCGGTAACCTTTATTGTCATCAATCTTTTACTGGACATTTTGTACCTTTATATAGACCCCAAAATACAGCTTGAGTAACAGATAAATGATGAACAGAAACGGAAGGAATAGACTCCTTTCCAGGCTATTGGATATGCTGAAATTAAGGTGTATAAGAGAGAACCGTCTCCTGTTGCAAGAGGAGGAATGGCCATCATTTTGAAAAGAAACGTGCTATTGAAATTAAAAAAACAAAAATTAGCCATACTGGGATTTACCATCATCATAATTTTTGTGTTTGCAGGTGTTTTTGCCCCAGTCGTGGCTCCCCACAATCCTTATGCGGTGGATCTCACAAAAAAATTACTCAAGCCCTGTATAGAATTCCCCCTGGGCACGGACCAGCTGGGCAGATGTATCCTGTCAAGATTGATTTACGGAATTAGGACCAGCCTTGTAACGGCAATTGTTGCTACTGTCCTTATACTGACACTGGGAGTTCCTCTCGGTATGATTGCCGGTTATATGGGCGGATGGCTTGATAATTTCATCATGCGTCTGGCGGATATTGCATCAACCTTTCCCTCAACTCTTTTGGCCTTGGCAGTTGTGGGCGTATGGGGGCCCAGCATCGTAAATATTATGCTTGTGTTCGTGGTACTTTGGTGGGCTCCTTTTGCAAGAATTGTCCGCAGCATGGTGATCAAGCTGAAAGAAAAAGAGTTCGTACTGGCAGCCGTTGCTTCGGGAAGCAGTAGGACGTCAATTCTTTTAAAGCATATATCCTTGAATGCGCTTTCTCCCATCATCGTACTGGCTACCCTGAGAATAGCAGCCGTGATTATGCATGTGGCCGGCTTTTCCTTCATTGGACTTGGCGCACAGCCCCCAATGGCAGATTGGGGAGTCATGCTGAGCGATAGCAGACAGTATTTGACCTCACAACCGTTATTGTTGCTTTGGCCCGGATTAACCATAACGCTTGCCGTGCTTGCCTTCAATTTGTTTGGGGAAGGGTTAAATGATGTCCTTATTCTTTCTTCCGGCGATGTGTCTGTAGTAAATGGGGGTGATGGGAAAAATGGCTGAAAAGCCGGTTCTATCCGTCATCAACCTAAAAACCTACTTTTATCTAGAAAAACAGGTAGTGAAAGCTGTAGACGGAGTCAGCTTGGATGTGTATAAAGGTAGAATTACCGCGCTCATAGGTGGTTCAGGAAGTGGAAAGTCGGTAATGTCATTATCCATCTTTAATTTGGTGGATAAGCCGGGAAAGATTATCGATGGAGAAATATGGCTAAATGGGGTAAATCTCAGAAAACTGAGTGAAAAACAGCTTTTAAAAGTAAGAGGCAAAGAAATTTCGATGATATTTCAAAATCCGACCAGCTCCCTGAATCCTGTGTTAAAGGTAAAAGAACATCTTGCCGAGGTAATCCAAACCCATAATAATGAGATTGTGAAGAAAGAGGCGCTTAGCATGTTCAGAGACGTGCTTTTTCGTGTTGGATTGAAAAATACGGATCAGATTCTTGAAAGTTATCCTTTTGAACTCAGTGGAGGCATGTGCCAGAGGGTGATGGTTGCCATGGGATTACTGGCACATGCTCATGTGCTGATCGCAGACGAACCTACCTCGTCTCTGGATTTAACAACCCAAGCCGCTATACTGGAAGAACTCATGCGCTTAAAAAACGAAGGGTTGGCTGTTGTCCTGATCACCCATGATCTGGGAGTTGTTGCGCAAATGGCAGATGACGTTTACGTAATAAAAGACGGCAAAATTGTTGACAGTGGGACCGTTTATGAGGTGTTCCAATCACCAAAGCACGCATATACAAAATCCCTGCTGGATGCAGTTTTTTAATAGGAAATGGGTGAAAGTGTGAATTTAGTCGAAATAAAAGGCGTTTATAAATGCTATCACAAAAAAGCGAAACCAAAGGAGTATGCCGTATATAAAGTGAACTTAAACATTAAAAAAGGTGAAATTCTGGGCCTGGTAGGCGAATCCGGCTGTGGTAAAAGTAGTTTGGCAAAAATGATTTTAAAGCTGGAACAACCAACTAAAGGAAAAATTCTTTTTAATGAGCAGGATATCACAGATTACTCATTTTCTCAAATGCGGAAAATCAGAAACAGAATGCAGATGGTTTTTCAGGATAGTACCAATGCTTTTAACCCGTATTATACGGTAGAGCAGATCATCAGTGAACCCCTGAACAATTATAGCAACGAATCCGAAAAAGAAAAAGAAAAGAAAATTGTTTCCATGCTGGAGAAAGTGGGGCTAAACAAAACATACCTGACCAGATACAGTCATGAAATGTCTGGCGGTCAGAGGCAAAGGATCGGAATCGCCAGGGCCTTGATCCTGCATCCGGAATTTGTCGTCTGCGACGAAGCAGTTTCCAGCATTGACTATGCCTTGAAAAAACAGATTTTAAACCTTCTGACTGACTTGAAGCAGCAGTTTGGTCTAACCTATTTATTTATTTCTCATGATATAGCCGCAGTCAACAAGATCTGTGATCGAGTTGTCGTTATGTACTTGGGAAATATTGTGGAAGTTATCTCCAATATCAATGAAAATGTACAGCATCCTTATACCAAAGCCCTTCTTGCAGCAACTCTTTTCCCAGATCCAAAAAAAAGAAGAAAAAATACGGTGCTGTTTAGAGAAGGAGAAGAAATAAAAGTACCTGAGAAAGGATGTGTTTTTCAAAATCGCTGTTTTTATGCACAAAATATTTGCAAAACCAAGCAACCAGACCTAATGACGCAAAAAGACGGACATGAAGTTGCCTGTCATCTTTATCATCATTGCTAAATTAAAATTTTTGGAGACTAAAATTTTTAGAGGGAAGAAAATGAAGAATAAGTCTTTATTAATCATGCTTGCACTGTTAATTTGTGCTTCATTGATCCTTACGGCTGTCAGCAAAAACAATTCTTCGGAAAACGATCTTGAAAAGTCGAAGGCAAAGGAAGTTGTCGTGGCGATCTATCGTGACGGGGCTATGGATGAATTGGATGCAGCAACCTATAATGGTCCCCATTTTCTATACAAGATGATCTATGAGGGTTTTGTGGAAGACGGAGGAAATGGAACGATTCTTCCCCAGCTTGCTACAAGCTGGAAAATTTCACCGGATGGAAAAACATATATCTTTAATCTTCGCAAAGGGGTAAAATTTTCAGATGGTACTGACTTCAACGCCGATGCTGTGATCTTTAATCTGAAAAGATGGGTTAACAATGATCGCCATTCCATCCTGACAGCGGTTAATGTAGAGAGCATGGAGGCAGTTGATAACTATACGGTAAAAATTGTGTTTAAAAACGGAGCTTATCCTATTTTGACGGAATTGACCTACCCGAGACCAGTTCGATTTTTAAGTCCTTCTTCCATCACGAAGGCTTCGGGAGATAATACGGGTAATTTCACAAAACCCGTCGGTACCGGGCCGTGGATGCTGGAATCCTATGTAAAAGATCAGGAGTTTTCCCTTGTACCAAACCCATATTACTGGGGTGAAAAACCCAAGGTGGACCGCATTATATTCAAGGTTATACCGGATGGACAAGCAAGAGTTTTAGCGCTTCAAAGCGGCGAAGTGGATATTCTGGGTGGAGACCTGATAGGAAAAATCCCCATGGAGAGCTTTTTAGAGCTGAAAAACTCCAGTTCCTTTAAAACATTTACAAAAAGAACCATGTGTTCTCATTTTATTGCCTTTAACCAGAATGTAGAGGCATTTCAAGACAAAAATGTCCGTTTGGCCATGAACTATGCCATCAACAAAAAAAGCATTGCGGAAAATCTGTTCAACAACGTTGGCTTAGAAGCCAATGGTTTGTATCAAACAGGTGTCCCTTATACTACGCGGGAAAATAACTATGGCTTTTCCAATGATAAGGAAAAAGCAAAGCAATTACTGGAAGCAGCCGGATACGTCGATACAGACGGTGATGGTATTCGTGAAAAGAATGGAAAAAAGCTGGAGTTTAACTTTGTGTTATCAACAGAAGAATTCCCCGAATGGAAGCAACTGGCAGAGTTTGTGCAATCTGAATATTCTTCCGTGGGTATCAAAGTAAATCTTAATATTCTGGATAAAAACGGATATGAAGACGCCACGATGAATACAAAAGCATTTGACATCGCTTTGATGAGAACATCTTCGGATTCATGGGTGCCCCATGGTTCATTGCTTGAGATGTTTTCGATTCTTTCTACCAGCAACGCCGCAAAGGTGTGGTATGATGAAGGGCTCTACAATAATATTACCAGAGCATTAAACAGCATTGATGAAACTGAAAGGCAAAAGAACTACGATACGGTATTCAAATTTATTAGTGAAGAAGCCCTCACCGTCCCCTTATATTACCCTGTTACTTCCTTTGCTGTCAACACAGACAAAATAGAAGGATTCGAAATCGGTGTGAATAACTACGCGCCTATAGAATGGCAAAAACTCGGTGTAAAACAATAAGATTTAAAAATATTTAATAAGCAGATACGCTGCCACCTTTATGGCGTGTCTGCTTATACAAATAAAGTAGAGTTGATAGCGATGGACCCGAAACAAAAACTGATTAAGAATTGGACGGATAGTTCCAGTAACTACAGCAATTTAATAAAAGTGGAGTTAAACTGCTTTAAAAAAAAGGCCTGGACGGATATCATCCTTGAAAATGCCGGGAAAAATGACAAAATGGATATTCTTGACGTGGGCACTGGCCCGGGTTTTTTTGCCATTATCATGTCTCAAGCAGGACATCGAGTGACTGCCATTGATTGTACCGAGGCTATGGTCAATGAAGCAAAAGCAAACGCGGAAAACGCAGGCATCACAGCCGACTTTCGTGTATCCGACGGACAGGATCTGGAGTTTGAGGACGAAAGCTTTGACCTTATAATCAGTAGAAACGTCACCTGGACTCTAATCGATGCCCCAAGAGCATACCGTGAATGGAAAAGAGTTTTGAAGTTTGACGGCAAAATTCTCATTTTTGATGCCAACTGGAACTTAAGATTATTCGATGAAGCAGCCATGAAGAAATATGAAGAGGACCAAAAAGAGTACGAAAAATTGTTTGGTGAAGCTCCTCCTTCCTACACTGCTGACATGATTGATTACAGAAAAAGCATGCCTATGTGCCAAAGACGCAGGCCCCAGTGGGATTTCAACACTTTGATAGAGCTTGGTTATAAAAAGATTTCCTGCGACATGGATATTGGAGACCGAGTTTATAATGAAAAGGAAAGGGTGAAATATCATTCCAGTCCCATGTTTATGCTGGTCATAGAAAAGTAGCCCGGTACTTTTAAATAACGGGGCTGAAACCATACTCTGATCTTCTTTATGAATTGAACCAGATATGCACGTCCAAAATTGTTACTGAGCCATTTGAACCTGAGATAATTGCGAGGTAAATACACGCTTGTATTTCGCTATAGTTTAGTCACGCTGAAATCAGAAGATATCGAGATTGATTTTCTTATCCAATCGATGAGCTTGGCAGACATTAAAGTACAGATTATAAATAAAATGTTTCATAGACATCTAAAGCAAGATCTGAGGCTTGTTTAGTTTCTAAACCTTCAAATTATTTTTTTAGTTTTTTGTTCATTATCCTTTTACTTCACTCCAGAGCTCACGTTCCTTTTCATGTTCGTATATTATCTCTATCCACTTTTCACGAAGCATGCTAATCCATTCAGGATGTTCAGTACCTTCATATTCGAATCCCAAAAACATGTCTTCACCAAAGTGACTAAACGAAAGTGAAGCAAGCTGTTCGAGTGATAGGTCATCAAGAGGCATTAACCCAAAAACCCCATACGTCGGACGTGTGGGTTGTACAACACCAATTACAGTTTCCTCATTTTCTATATGGGTATCGACACCGTAAGTATTACTACTTGAGCCATCTTGATAAACAGGATTTGATTTAACAAACGTCTTTGTATACTCTCTGTTTTCTAATTCCTTTTCTTTTACTATATACCTGACAATTGCATATCCAACTAAAACGCGCTTTGTAACGTACTCAGAAATTCCATCTACGTTTTCAAAGCCGATCTTCATCGGAATTGCACTAACAGCTTCCCTGACTTTGTTATATAATTGCTCATCTTCTACCATGCTAATCACTCCCCAGGATAAGCATTAATATTGTCTCTAGTTTAGTATTGTCTCTAGTTTAGTATTGTCTCTAGTTTAGTGTTGTCTCTAGTTTAGTGTTGTCTCTAATTTAGTATTGTGTCTAATTTATTATTGTCTCTAATTTAGTATTGTGTCTAATTTATTATTGTCTCTAATTTAGTATTGTCTCTAATTCTTATAAGGTCTTTTGAAAACTGTCCTGCTTGCTCAAACATGTACTTTTGAAATATCCACAGTTTTCCACCTTTTGCCGTTATTGAAATTTCCAGCATCTACTTTCTCGAAGTTTCAGTTAATATAGAATTCCGAATTTTTTAAATACTTTCCAAAAAACAATAATGAAAAACATTGTTTTTGAAGATGTTATGGAAAATCCACTTGGAAGGTCCGCTTGGAAGGTCCGTTTGCATTCTATTTCTTCTGGTTTCTTTTTTAATTTGATATTTTTATATAATATAATACCAGTACTTTCTAATCCCTTTAAACAAAAGCCAGGTATGAAAGAATCGTTACTTAGTAACTGGTTTCGTACGCAGGTCAGGGAAAAAGCCTGCAGGTCTGGAAGGAATTAAAGGGATGAAACAGAAAATTTGAAAAAAATTCCCAGATTTAGAGAATATCTCGCAGGCATAAATTCAGTACAGTTATAGTATAAACTCACAGTATAGTTAGGGTATAAACAGTTGATTGGCATATGCCAAGTTTAGTTGGGGGTTAGTATATGGATGGACAGGAATGCAATTTGTCGTTAGATGAACTTTTGAAGTTTGATGGGGTAATGGCAGCCGGAATTTTCAGTCCAGAAGGAAAGCTTGTGGAGTATAAGTCAAGGGATGCAATGCCAAAAGAAATGGCTGAGATGACTGCCAAGTTCTGTGGAACGGTGAATATGATGTTTGATGCTCTTGCAAGTGCTTATACGCAGCTTTACAAGATGAACTGGGTACCTCAGCAAAACTGGATGTACAGTGGCGGTGATTGGACAGTCATGATTTCGGGAACAAGAGGAGTTTTTGTTGAGAAATCAAAAGCAGATTTAAAGAAACTTTTTACGGCTTTGGGAATGTGTTAATGCCTTTTATTGTTAATGTTTGAATAAATCTGGCTGGTATGTTCTGGTCAGTAATTAATCAGGTAATCAATCGGGTAATCAATCAGGTAATTAGTCAGGTAATTAATCAAGATAGTACTTCGTTTTTATCAGGCATGTCTGCCCTCGTTATGGGCAGTTTACCGAATTTATATTTATTTTTTTATAACTTGCCCAGATTACTCGTAGCTATAAACCAAGCCTCTAAAGTAGGTTGCACTTTTTTCGCAGTACCGTCAGAAAATAAATTTACATCGTTGTTTTATTATACCATTATTTACATAATCATAATTGGTCCATAGGGTCAAGTCCCGGTGTATAAAGAAGACGTACAAAGAAGGTAAGTAACTTAACTAAGTAATAACTTAACTAAGTAATAACTTAACTGAGTAATAACTTAACTAAGTAATAACTTAACTGAGTAATAACTTAACTAAGTAATAACTTAACTGAGTACAGAACTAAACTACATTAAATTGGACCAGGCCTTATGGATCACTTAAAAATCTAAAGGGCTTATCATCACACGATTTTTGAAAACTCTTTTGGTAGCTTATCTAATTATTCTTTTGTTTTGGTGACTTATCTAATCATTCCTTTACAACTTCCTC
The DNA here is from genome assembly GCF_000970305.1 of Methanosarcina barkeri 3. GTDB lineage: Archaea > Halobacteriota > Methanosarcinia > Methanosarcinales > Methanosarcinaceae > Methanosarcina > Methanosarcina barkeri_A. The sequence continues at coordinate 1,040,225 of NZ_CP009517.1, read as the reverse complement.
CCGTTAAACTCATTTAAACTTTAATTAGTAAAATTTTCAAGCTTGCGTTTTTCCTTCTGTCACATCTATTTTCCTTTAGTTCACCTAATGATCGTTGTCGATTTGTTCTTTATCTTCAAACACACACTTAGCAGGCCAAATGCTGCTGTTTTTCAGAAAGAACCACCAAAATAAGAGTAACTGCAAAAACTCCCGCAATTTTTATGAAATTATTTCCAATTAAATTCAATTTAAAACTTCGGTGTGCAAGCGCCCTAAGTTTAACATACCTGCAGAGACATATCAAGTTTCAATATTTCTTCACTCTGCCCGTACCAGTTATCTTTCAATAGGATCAAGTCAAGGTGAATCTAAATGAGGCCTGCCGATTGTACTGAATGCAAGGAATTTTACTGTTCCGAAGTCCACAAAAGTGGGTATCTTGTGCCTGCTTTGGACATAGACGCCAAAAAGATAAAAGTGCTTATGGTTTCCGAAGCCCCTCCTGAAAATCCGAAAGATTACTTTTATGCTCCTGGAGAGCCGTTTTACTTGAAAACGACATTGCAGGCTTTCCGTGACGCAGGTATGTCGGTAGATAGTATACAGCAGATTCTTGATCTGGGTTTTTATCTTACAACTGCGATTAAATGTCCAAAGACACAGTACGGAGTCTCGGCTGCAACAATCAAAAATTGCTCCCTGATTCTAGAAAAAGAACTTCTCCTGTTTCCCAATATTGAGGTTTATATGTTAATGGGAGACGTTGCGATAAAGGCCTTCAACTATATCAGCAAGAGTCAGACCGGCAAAAACACAATTCCTACCGGTTCAACATACAAAATTCGAAAAAATGAATTTTACTATCAGGGCAGACGAGTTTTTCCCTCATATGTGCAGACAGGACAGAATTACCTGATCGAGAAATCAAAAAGGGAAATGATTGCCGAAGATCTGGCTGAGGCAATAAAACTGATAGGGTAAATGCCAGATCGAATATCAATGTAGATCAACCGGGTTTACATGCAGTTGGATCTACAGGTAATTGGATTTGCAGACAATTAGATTTAGGTAATTAGATTTGCAGACAATTAGATTTAGGTAATTAGATTTGCAGGCAGCCAGATTTACAGGCAGTTACAGCCCTAAAAGAACTCTATCTTGCACTTCATTTTAATCTGCTCGAAATCTCCTGACCTTTTTATTACTCTTAGTTTACTACCTTCAAATATCTAAGTTCTGGAATAGCTTACATTTTTAAAAATAACGCAGATTTGAAACGTTAGTTTTTGAGTCTTTCAGTTCTGAAATATCCATGTTCTAAGTTTCAGATTCTCAATTTTGACATGTCAACTTTGAGTATATAGAAACAAACACGAGTCTAAAGATATTCTGACTATATAGTATATTAGGATAATCTATATATATTCGATGTGCAAATATAGTGGTTGAGGAAAAGAGAAATCGAACCCGAATGAAGAAATACACTAAACAGAATAAAGAAGAGGTGATAAAAAAATGGAAAGACTAAGGAATTTGATCCTCGAAAACGTAGCAATGTTCAATGAAGCGTTTCCGAACAGATTCTGCCATAGTCCGGATGTCATCTCCGCAATCTCATACGACTACAAGTTCACTTACGGACAAGTTGAAAACGAGATCGAGAAGATGGTCCATGAAGGAGTTCTTGATGCGGAACTTTCGGACTGGTATGAAATAAAGCTTGTATGAGCTTGCTGCCTTTCGAGCAGAAATTAAAGAAATAGAAATCACAAAACACTGCATGACGACAAAAGGGACTAACTGAGAAATAGTAAATCGGACTGAATATCTAAGAACTTAATCGGATATTTGGCCGCTTAGTTAAGTATTTGCACACCAAACTCGTAGGTGTCCAAATCGGATAAAGAAGTAACATACAGCGAAAACTTCCATACAGATATAAATTCATTCGAAGTTTCGCAGGTAGCTAGATTCTTTTTCCCGAAAAACCTTTTTTAAATCTTAAATAATCTTAAGAAAAGGGTATTTTGAATAGCTGCTTTTTTCTGATAGTGAAATTTTAAGTAAATTGTTTATCAATTTGAAATGTTTCTATACTGAAGGCTTTTTTGACATCGCGAGGATTATTATTCTGTTCGTTATCCCGAAGGTCATAGAGCGAGATATAACTCACATCATGTCGGCTGAAATTATTGCCCTGGGGATATTTGTGAGGCCTTGAGCATACAGGCTAACCTTTAGCCAGCCCAATACACATATCCCAGGGCCCAGACAAAATCCACTAACTCGTAACTAAATATCATACAGATCTATCTGATTCTGAGTAAAATCGATCTTCATTAGATGCGCTGCCATAAATATAAAAAGCGATCAGGAGAAACCATAGACCACCTGTATAAATTCCATAAATTGCCATGAGAATAGCAATAAATTTTCCAATTGAAGCTGCATTATGAGTAGCCTTTACGTAAGACATTTTCCTGGCAAGAAATGAACGAAGTATCCTGCCACCATCCATAGGAAAAGCAGGTAGTAAATTAAAGACTCCAAGCAGTAAGTTCATTGATCCGAGAACCCAGATAATAAGATATATGGAGTTTTGAGCAAACGCAGAGTCAGAGGATATCACGTAATTGTATGTGAACAGACAGATAATACCAATTATAAGGCTCGTTAAAGGTCCTGCGAAAGCTATCTTTGCTTCTTGTTCGGGTTTCTGTGGGATTTCCATAGAGGCAACACCTCCAAAGAGGAGAAGAGTGATGCTGTCAATGTTTGCTCCATAACGCTTTGCAAGATAGGAATGTGCCAGCTCATGTAAAAGTACTGAGACAAAAAGGAAGATGGCAGAAAGAGTAGAAAGAGCATATCTAACTGCTGTTGGCTCAATTCCTGCAAAACCATATGGCTGTGAATTGATCGCGAAAAAATAAGCAGATATCGGAAGTGCCAGAAGAAAGGATGTGTCCAGTTTGATAGGTATGTCCATTATATTCCCGATTTTCAAAGATGACTGCATGATGAAAAAACTCCGTTTTATTCCTATAAATTAAACAATTAATATTTTAAACTTGAGATCGAAAGAATTTCCAAAGTATATCCTTACTCAATATGTACAAAAGTATGGAATTTATTTACTATTCATTTACAATGAGGACTTGGGGGGCATTAAATTTTGAAATAACATCGAATAACTTGGAGAAAGCCAATAGAAAGCCAATAGAAAGCCAATAGAAAGCCAATAGAAAGCCAATAGAAAGCCAATAGAAAGCCAACAGAAAGCCAACAGAAAGCCAATAGAAAGCCAATAGAAAGCCAATAGAAAGCCAACAGAAAGCCAACAGAAAGCCAACAGAGAGCTATCCTGAAACTCAAAATTTGATTTTTGAACTTTTGAGTTTTAAATTTCGTATTCGGAACAATCAGTTGAGTACCTAATCACTAAACTGATCCTGAAAGCTCATGAGAACTCAGGACAAAAGTTTTTGGGGTAGGTTCTGAATGTAAATCCGTCGTAGTATCCAACTGTGCAGACTCGTCCTTTTTGGTAGCTGGTGTATAATCACGGCGAACATATTTTAGCTCATATCGTTTATCAATGTCAATACGATCCAGGTGTTTGTCAAACGTTTTACACATCCGATATTTGCAGTCGCTGAACTCAGTCTGTATTTGTTCTTCTATAGATTGTGTGGCCTCTATGATATACTCCTTTCCACACTTCTTACATCCTGTTTTCGTGATACATAGCATATGTACGGTTTCAATGCCAGTTGCTGACGATTTTTCAGATGTCCGAGCAATTTCTTTAAGCACAACTCTTGCAGTGTCATTGTTTAGCTCGGAGCCACACTCGCAAAGTTTGCTGGTATCGAAGATCTCGTTGTAATCGATTTCAATACAGTTGTTCAGTGCTATTTCACTATTTGCACAGGCATATAAGTCCACTCTATCTGTTTCGTCCATAGTATCACAATAAATTACTATAAACTACTATAAACTGCCTAAAAGATAAACTTTTGGATAATGTGACACTGTCCCTAAATTGGACTTAAAAAATCGCTAAACAAAGCAAGACCAGAGTTTTTAAAAAAGTGGAATAATATGCCAACGAGTCTTAATTGGTCTCATTGAAAATATGTTATGTGTTACATGTTGTATGTTATATGTTATGATCTATCCTCTAGCTATAATATATTCTCTAGCTATAATATATTCTCTAGCTATAATATATTCTCTAGCATAACATCGTTAATCTGAGTGCTTTTTTTCTGATAATATCTCTTTGCGTGCTCCACGAGCAGGGCATGATACTCCTGGTATACAATCAGATCTTCAGGCAAGTTTTCTTCAAACAGGGCTTTGATTTCATTATAACTTGCCTTCTCATCAGCAAGGCCCAGGTTTATTACTATTCTTTTAGTATAGGCATCAACAACAAAAGAAGTCTGTTTAAAGGCATAGAGCAGGATCGAATCGGCAGTCTCAGGGCCAACCCCTTTTAAAGAAAGGAGCTCTGTACGTGCAGGAATTCGAGCTCCTAGTTCCGAAAACCAGCAGGCAAGATTTTTCAGACGTACTGCTTTCTGGTTGTAATAGCCTGCAGGCCTGATAGCTTCTTTTAAGATTTCCTGATCAAGGGAGAGAACTGCTTCAGGGGAAAAGGAGTATATCTGCTGAAGGCTGAGGAGATCTTTAAGGTTCAGAAGAGCCTTTTCGACCTGTATCCAGCTAGTGTTTTGCGTAAGCAGAGCTCCACAGATGATTTCAAACTGCTGGCTTCTGGTTTGCGGGTAGGTATAATCGTCAGGATGATATCCCTGGATAGAGCCGGTTTTTGTGGGATTTGTCCCCCCGGCTTCACGAAGCTCGGTTAAAGGCCACCAGCCCTGAGGGCCGTAAGAAGTAAGAAGACAATCGTAGATCTTCCTGATAACAGGCTTCATACCTGTTTCTTGGATACTGAGATTTTGCATACTCTTTTTCATTTAAACATCTTATACTAAAGAAATAGTTTAAAGCTTTTTTTTCAGGATTAGCCTTTTGCATTTTCATTTTCGAACTTTTCTTGTTTTACTAATTTACTATCTTTACTGGTTTACTAGCTTTACAGTTTTACTAATTTACTAGCTTTACAGCTTTACAGTTTTACTAGCTTTACAGTTTTACTAGCTTTACAATTTCACTAATTTACTAGCTTTATAGCTTTGCTACTTTGATAACTTTATTATTTTTTCTTAATCTGAGCGCCCAAAGTTTATTTCGATTTTTTCCTTACATGTGTAATCAAAAAAAGGAAAAGTATTTTGCTCTGTCTTCTTGAGACAGAATGGAAATTCCAGTAAATATGAACTACTCAAGCGTTTTAAAAAAGAAGTTAATTACTTTCGGAGGCAGCTTTGAATTTATCTAAGACGGCACTAACGCCCTGCTTTGCAGGCTGTCCTTCACTCTGTACAGCGGTATGAGATCCGGGAGCCCGAGACTTTGCCGGAGAATATTTGATAGCAAGCACTCTCATTATACTGAGTACAAATAGTAATGCCGCAAGACTTAAAATAAATTCATATCCGAATTCCTTTGAATAAAGGCCGACTGCGATTTCACGCAGGACTATAAATATCGTGGCATCTGTGATGTCCGTAAGTCTGATCCTGTCATTTTCCTGATAATCAACAAAAGCTTTGAAAAGGTCAATTACAATAAAAACCGTCAGTACACTTGTTACCATTTGACTGAATCCGCTTTCGAGAGACTCAAAAATAATGAGACGGATATCCAGCAAGGTCTTTACCATTCCCATAACTAAAGCCAGCAGTAGTATATAAAGAAAGATTATACTGATGCTATCAGTGACTCTTTTAAATAATTTGATACTATCCATTTTATCTCCTATATCCACTGGCTCTCATATTTTAGATCATATATATAGTTTTTCATAGAATTCTTTATACTTAGTTAAAAAATATATTCTTGAGTTATAACCACCTCCTTCTTTATCCCTTCTCTATTTTTTCTCTACTTTTCTCTACTTTTCTCTAATTCTTTCTCTAATTCTTTCTCTAATTCTTTCTCTAATTCTTTCTCTACTTTTTTCTCTAATTTCTCTAATTTCTCTAATTTCTCTAATTTCTCTAATTTCTCTAATTTCTCTAATTTTTTCCCTGCTTTTTCTGTTCTTTCTCTGTTCCTTTTTCCTTTCTATTCTCTATTACTTTCTTACAACCTTTCAGATGAAATGATCTCTGGAAGGCATCTTTTCTAATCTTTCATTCATATCTCAGTGCGTCCACGGGTTTCAGTTCAGATGCATTTTTTGCAGGCACAAGACCTGCAATCAGACCTACAACTATGGAAACTAAGGTCGAAATAAAGGTAGCTTTAAAGCTGAGGGCAAATTCAAAGGGAGCATTCATTTTTATAGATATGAAGAAAAGAACTGCCTGTACTGCAACTGTGCCAAGGAGAATACCTATGATTCCACCTACAAGGCTGATCATTGCGGAATTGCAAAGAAAGATCAGCATTATATCCTGGTTTTTTGCTCCTATGGCTTTCATGATCCCTATCTCTTTAGTTTTCTCAAGGACAGACGTGAACATCGTATTTGCAATTCCTGTAGAACCAACAAGGAGAGAAATACCTGCAATGAACGCCAGGAATGCGGTAAGACCGTTAATCATCTTTCTGGTGTTATCTATTGCTTCTTTTTGAGAATTCACATAAAAATCCTGGGTATCCTCGGTAACTTTTCTCGAGAGCCTCATTTTGCGTTCGATTTCTTTAAGGGCTGCTTCATAATCTGCATCTTTTTTGAGTTTGACTTCTATTGTGCTATAGACATACGTGGTGCTGTAGTCGTCCGTTTCTGTCTCAGAAACGTCCTCGTTATTGGGAAGAGAATATGCATCCTGGTAAGGCATATATAGGCTGCTTCCAAAAAGTCCTGTAAGGCCTCCAAGAAGCCCGCTACCCGTTGCCAGAATCCCGATTACCCGATATGACTTACCGTTTAATAAAATCATCTCGTTGAGCCTGATTTCTCTCTTGAAAGTCTTTTTTGCAAGTTCATTTGAGAGAACCACAACGTTTCGGTCTCCGGTTTCCAGCATTCGACCCTGCTCTACTTCTTTTTTTGAAATTTTAGACCAGACAGCTGGATCCACACCCTGGATCCAGACAATAGTACTCTCGCCTCCGATCTTCATTTCTGCGCCTTTGTCAACATTAACATTGATATATTCAATAGCCGGAATGCTGCGCAGGGTAAGTACATCCATATTTGTGAGTTGAGATTCCGTTTCCTGTTCAAACTCAATAGGGTTAGATTCATTGTTCTGAGTTTCCTCTTCAGTCTCTCCTGTCTCTGTAGTTGTATCCGAGTAATCTCCCGAAATTTCTGAACTTCCGTCCGTATTTTCCGAATCCGCTACTGCGAATGCTTCATCGGTTACCTGGAAGGGTGTCGAGGCTACGATTGTAATGATATCACCACCGAAGCCTTCCAGAGTTTCAGTTACCTCTTTTTCGAAATATTCCCCTGTAGTGACAATTGCCATTACCGAGGCAATGCCTATTATTATCCCTATTATAGTCAGCCAGCTCCTCAGCTTATTGGCTTTGACCATACTAAAGGCAATTTTTAAGATCTTTCCCGGCTTCATGGAACACAGACTCCGTTTTCCGCGTTCTTTTGATTTACTTGTCCGGGTCATCGAACTTCATTTCATTAAGTTCTTCTTGCTGTGCATTCTTCATTCTCATCTTCTTTTGGCGTCTTTTATAAAGAACAGCGCCTGCTACACAGGCGAGTATAGCTAATCCTATATACTTCAGTGAGCTCGAATTACCCCCTTTCGATTCGTCAGACTCAGGTAACGGGGTGAAAGACGAGGAATAAAGTGGTATCTCCCGTTCCACAGTTTGTCTTATCCCATCATTTGAGGTGTAGCTAATTTCAAATTTAATAGGAAGATCTTTATCCATAGCTGCAGGTTTCAGGTTGAAATCCGCAATTGTATTGTCTCCCTTTTGCAGGTTCCCAAGAACCACTGAGTTACTGCTGCCGCCTGCAACAGTCCAGTTTGCCTGTAAGGGAACAGAAACCTTGACTGAGTTTGCCGCATTGTTTCCGATGTTAGAAACCGTAAAAGTATAATCACCAGTCGGGCTTCTTTCCATGAATGCGATATCGAAATCCGTGGTGCCTCCAACATAGACTCCTGCTTTGCTTTTGATCTCTTTTCGCTTCTGGTTTTCTACATAGCCCGCTTCTGTGATAGTCTGTAGTCCTTCGATATCATCATAGGTGAGCACCATGTCCAGCTTATACAGGCCTGGTTTTGTATTGACATTGGTTAGGACCTGAAAGCTGACATTCTCAGTATCTCCAATGTCAATCAGGTTAATGTGCTTAACATTGCTTGAACCCACAGGCAGGATTACATCATTAGTACAATCCCAGGAAAAAATGGCGTTTTTTAAGGGAGAATTTCCTACATTTTTTATGCCGAAAACAAGATCGGTTTTCTGTCCTGGTACCATTTTTTCAACACTAATATATTCAATTTCAGCATTTGACTCACTATCAATTTCTATGTCAAATTCACTTGAACGGGAGACTCTGCTCTTATCTTTAGTTGTGTAAACGTATACTTTCAACGGATATTTGCCTTCATTCACGCTGTTTTCTACTCCCAACTTGAATTTCACTACCTTCTGGCGGTTATCTTCATAGCGTTTCCCTAGAGTACCTATATTCTTTACAAGTGTTTCGCCGCTAAGAGCCTTGAAAGGATACTCGGGCTTGATTTCAATAACACAATTCTCAAGATCATCATATCCCGTATTCTGGATCGAAAGCCTTATTTCAAGGACATCTCCGGGTTTTACCGGATCCGGATCCTGGTTGAGCAGGTCAAGGGTTAAGCCTTTATCAAGACCCGAACTAATATTGGAAGTACTCTCCTCATCAGTGCTCTTGTCTTCTGAAGTATCTTCCGCCAGCACAGGTTGAACGCAGAAGAAAAATAGCAAAAGCAAGCAGATAAAACTTGTAAGTTTAAATCCCATCTCAATTCCTCATTTTTTACTTATACCATAACTTTGTAGAATGTCCAAAGAAGTTTTATCGGACGCGTATTGTCCGAATGGAGGTTAATGTATTGAATATTAGATAATCTCAATAATCTGAAATAGTTCAGATGACTTGAAATAACTCAGATGACTTGAAGTAATTCAGATGACTTGAAATAATTTAAATAACCGAAAGTAATCTAAACAGTCTTAATTTAGTATGAATAATCTAAACCTAGTTTGAATATAATTTAATCTCTGCTAAAAACATCCCGTAGTTTTTTCTTTCAGATTTCGGCCTCAAGCACCATGTTTTGAGCTTCTGGGTCAAGTTTTTCTTCATTCATGTCATCCCTGATGATTTTTCCATCCTTCAGTTCAATATGCCTGCTTGCATATTTTGCAAGGTGCAGATCATGCGTAACCATAACTATTGTTTTGCCTTCTTCTTTCCAGAGCCTGTGTAGAATTGACAGTAACTCTTTTCCTGTAACACTGTCCAGAGCTCCTGTTGGTTCATCTGCGAGAATGATTTCGGGATTACATGCTAGAGCTCTAGCAATCGAGACTCTTTGTTGCTGGCCACCTGAAAGTTGAGTAGGTTTATGCTGAATTTTATCCGAAAGCCCTAAAAGTGCAAGCATTTTCTTCGCACGTTTTTCTGCCACCTTATCGTCAATTTCTTGGATTTCCAGGGGTAAAAGCACATTTTCAAGAGCCGTCATGCCAGGAATCAGGTTATACTGCTGGAAAACAAACCCTATTGTCCTGCCTCTGAGGGCTGCAAGATCAGATTCTTCAAGGTGAGCTATATTCCGACCTTTCAGGAAAATCTGACCTTTTGTAGGGATGTCCAGGCAACCCACAAGGTTCATCATTGTGGACTTTCCGCTTCCGGAGGGCCCGACTATTGCAACGAATTCTCCTTTTCTTAGTTGAACGCTCACAGCTTTCAGGGCATTAACCCGAACTTCTCCCATTTGATAAATTTTCCATACATTCTGAAAGGCTATAAGTACATTTTCCATGTTTTCTCCTGTAAAACTTATTAAACTAATTATAATTAATCATTTAAAAGTTTATTCGTTTTTGAATATTATTAAAGATGCTTACTATCTTTATAAAAAAATAAGATAAAATATGAAAACCGATTAAAAAGAGATACAAACTCATAAAAAACACTCAGGGTAAAAATATTTTTTGGTAACTTATTCAAAATCCGAGTTCTCAAAAAGAAATAACTCATCGATTGTGGTGTCCAGGCACCTTGAGATCCGGTATGCAAGCTTTAGTGAGGGGTTGTATTTTCCTTTTTCAAGAAAAACAATGGTTTCTCTCCGGACGCCTACCATTTTTGCAAGGTCTTCCTGAGTAAGGTCATGCCTGGCCCGAAATTCCTTGATCCTTGTTTTCACGGTTTTCCCTCCTAAGTCCTTACTCAACGTCACCTTTTCGTGTAAAATACCACCTGAAGATATTTGCTGAAATAGTCATAAAGAAAAGAAGTATACCAAGCACGCTTTCAGCAGTAAAATCAACCATTTTGAAGAAGTTCGCCAAGTAGAGCACTGAAATGAGTATCAGTGTCAAAAGCCAGGAGTAAGTTATCCCGTAAGCTGCAAGTTTTTTTGTCCTTTCATCCTTGTCCGGAAGGTCACCCTGCCTGAAGAACCTGAAGGCTGTCGCAATAAAGAGGACTAGCCCCATGCTGATTAGAAAACTTGAAAACGAGGCGTCATGTTCATAAAAAGTTGCTGACACTATTCCGGCAAGCAGAACAATAACTCCTAAAGCGAGCTTGTAAACATACATCTTTTCCATATTTTTCATACTTATCCCTTTGAATAATCTTGGTTTCAGTGAGAGTAATCTCGTGAAATCGGTTTTATTTGACAATACCAGGTATTATTTCTTATTACAACATATTATTATCATTATTATTAGATATTCATAACATTTAATTGTGTTTATCTAACATTTAGTTAGATTTAATTAACATATGTTAGATCCATATAACATATACTAATATTTAAACTTTGTCAAAGAGAGATTTCAGATCATGGTCAAAATCAAACTTCTTTTTATCTATTATTTTTCCGAAGATATTCCGGAATAGTAGACAAAAAACAGTTGAAGTGAATCAAAAACACAAACGTCTTATAAGGCAGAAGATCCCTTAAAAGGCATAAGATTTTTCATTACGGTTCTGGAGCAGATTAAAATGACTCTTGTTATAGCTTTTATCGGGAAAAACGGTGCAGTAATGACCGGAGACCTGCGGGAAATAACATTCGAAGGAGAGAAACCTAATAGAGAGAAGCTTGAAAAAGAGCTTTACAACGGGACAATAGTTACGGATAATGAGCTCGCAAATAAAGCCCGTGAATTCGGGATAGTTATAACTGTTACGGACTGCAAAAATAAGATCTCGGAAAGAGATGGCGTTTTAATAGGAGAAGTCTCTTCAATTGAAGACGGGGTCACCAAAAAAAGAAGACTCTATACCTCAGCCGGAAATTACGCAATCGCCGAACTCAGGGATTCCGAGATAACCTTAACCTCACACGCAAAGGGAAGCAACCTGATTGTTCTCGGAAACGATTTCACAAAGCAGGTAGCCAATAAATGCTTCAAAGACAACTGGACAAAGAAGAGCACTTTTCAGGATGCCGTAAAAATTCTTATACTCTGTATGGAAACCGCAGCCAGGAAAACTGCTTCTGTGAGCAAGCAGTTCTTTTTGATTCAGACTACCTCGAGTGTTGATGTTTTAAAAATTGTAGAAAAGGACAGAAATAGCTGAAAAATAGAAAAAAGGCAATCAGTTTTCTAAGTTTTCCACTTTTGTTATTCTATAACTTAGTAACTCAGGTGATTTTACTATTATTCTATGAGATTTAAGTCTAAAAGTGCCTGATTTATAGATTTAAAAGTAAAAGTAAAAGTAAAAGTAAAAGTAAAAGTAAAAGTAAATGTAAAAGTAAATATATTATTTCTATTTAGTATTTTACCGGATTAGAACCATACCTTGAACCAGTTCTTTTTTCAGTTTCCACTTTTATTTTATGCCAACCAGAACGACATTCCTTTTTATGCATCATTTGTTTTACAGCGTAAGCAAGCCCCACAGTTGCTAAGACAAAACCCATTATTTTCATGCTTTTATACACTTTAATTCACCCCAATATATTATCGCACCTTATCATTTATTAACATAAGCAAACAGTTAATAAAAAATCAGTGTAATTTTAGATGACATTTCAAAAGCCAATATTTTAAAATTGTAGAAAAAGATCGACTAATATGAGAGATAGAACAAATAGTTAAAATGGCCAAATGAGTAGATAAGTAACTAAAGGATTAAATGAACAGATGAGAAAGCAGAGAAATTCTCTGCCAGGAATTTTTCAGCTTATTCATCTGCAAAAAGCTCGACAAATTCGAATTTTATCACATTGAACAGGCCTTTGTCTCCCAATTTAAGTTCAGGAATTACTAGGAGCGACATAAATGAAAGTGTCATAAAAGGCGACATGAGTGAAGTTCCCAGTTTCCTGGCTTCTTCATTTAACTGCTCGTACCTTGCAGCTACTTCTTTTCCGTCCAGAATACTCATGAGGCCTGAAACCTCCAGTGGGAGATCAAGAAGGTTTTCTGCGGTCCCAACAACGATTCCTCCCCGGTTTTCTATCAACCGGTTAACGGCTTCAACTATATCCTCATCCGTTGCTCCGACTGCAATTATATTATGACTGTCATGGGCAATGCTGCTCGCAATAGCCCCTTTTTTCAGGCCCATATTCTTAATGAAACCGATCTGGGCAGGGTCATTGGCATATCTGCTCAGGACAACCATTTTCAAAATATCCCGTGCAGGGTCCGAAACCAGGTTTCCGTTTTCTACTTTTGGAAGCACCGTTTCCTGACCTGTGACAAGTTCTCCATCCTGGGCAACTATTACCCGGATTTTTTTTATCTGTTTTTCCATCTGTTTTTCCATCTGTTCCCCTTTAATCTCCGAATCAGGCAGAGTCAACTTTATATCGTCAATAGAAATCTTGCCTCTGTTGAATACGTTTTTTACAGGAGCTTTTTCAACTGAAAAAAGTACCTTTCCGTTATCGTAAACACAATTTCCGTCAATAAAGGTCTTCATCACATTGAATGATTTGATATCGTCTATGATAATGAAATCGGCAGGATCTCCCTCACGCAGCATCCCGACATTAAGTCCGTAGTGTTTAACAGGATTGATAACTGCTGCCCTTATGAGGTTATAGATGTCAAGTCCTTCTTCTTGTCCGCGCCTGAGAAGCTTATCGATATGCCCTTCATATATCAGAGTATCAGGATGAGAATCATCGGTGCAGAGCATGACCGATTCTGGATATACATCGATTAACCTGTGTAGCGTCTCGAAATTCCGGGCTGAACTACCCTCCCGGATCAGTATTTTCATTCCAAGCTTTATTTTCTCAACCGCTTCTTCGTAAGTAAAAGATTCATGGTCCGTGGAAATTCCTGCACCCACGTACTTCCGGAGATCGGCTCCTCTCAAACCTGGTGCATGTCCGTCTATATTTTTTCCATACTTTTTAGCGGATTCCAGTTTAGATATTACCTCAGGGAATCCCATAACAACGCCAGGAAAATTCATCATCTCCGAAAGATAGTGCAGATCTTCTCTTGCCAGCAATCGGTCAACAGCTTCGGCATCCAGCACCGCTCCCGAAGATTCAAAAGGCGTAGCCGGCACACAGGACGGCACTCCGAAATAGATTTTCAGAGGCACTTTTCGGGCATCCTCAAGCATATAATCAATGCCTTCTTCTCCCATGACGTTTGCAATCTCATGAGGGTCGCTAACCACTGCAACCGTACCTCTTGCAACGACCATCCGGGCAAAAACCGAAGGCACGGTCATCGAACTTTCGATATGTACATGAGCGTCTACAAGCCCTGGAAGGATATACTGTTCATTCTCATGCTCCTTCTCTTTGATACTGATAATCTTCCCGTTTTCAACGGCAATTTCACCTTTGAACTTCCGCCTGGAAATGGCATCAACAATAATTCCCTGGTACGTTTGCATAGTGATTCATTGCAACCATAAATTTATAAATTTTTTCAAATAAGCTGATGTCAGGCTGTGTTGATGTTTTTAAAAACTGTAGGAATAAATTAGAAAATATGGAAATAAGAAATTCGACAGTGAAATGTGTAGCCAATTGAAAACAAAATATAATTAAAAAATGTTAGTTGTGAATGAAATATAAATACGATACAAAAGTACAATAATATATGGAAAAAAGTCATAGAGAGATAAAAAGGCTGAAAATCCGGAAAATGAAGCGTGATGAAACCGAATTTGCAATTCAAATGGCAGCCGGCGAAGGATGGAACCCTGGCATCCATGACAGGGAAATTTTCTATGATACCGATCCTGACGGTTTTTTTATTGCAGAGGTTGACGAAAAGCCGGTAGGCTGTGTCTCTGCTGTCGCATATGACGATTCCTTTGGTTTTTTTGGCTTCTATGTAGTTAAACCCGAATTCAGGAAAAAAGGAATTGGGACGAAATTGACTGAAAAATCCCTGGAACATCTGGGAAACAGGAATATCGGGCTTGATGGGGTATTAGAAAACGAAAAAAAGTACCAGGAGCTTATGAAGTTCAAATCCTTTTACAGCAACCTGCGTTTTGAAGGAAGAGGTGGAGGAGAAGTTCCGGATGGGCTTGCAAAAATCTCAGATGTGCCATTTGAGAGCCTGCTGGAGTACGACAGGGAAATGTTTCCGGCTCCAAGACCTGCCTTTCTGAAAAACTGGATTAAACAACCTGATTCTTATGCCTTTGCAGCCGTTGAAGCCGGTAAGCTGAAAGGATACGGTGTTATAAGGAAATGCCAGAACGGATACAAAATAGGCCCTCTTTTTGCCGATGACTCGATAACAGCGGAGAAAATCTTTCTGGCTCTCAAGGCCTCTGTTCCGGATGAAGCCATATATCTTGATGTTCCGGAACCAAACAAAAAAGCAATGGAGATTGCCAAGAAATATGAAATGACTGTGATGTTCAAAACTATTCGGATGTACAGTCGAGAAGAGCCTGACATAAACCTTGAAAAGGTCTACGGGGTCACGACTTTCGAGCTTGGGTGAAGGTTTATAAGGTCAATCCTATCCTGAATCTCATCCAATTTACTTCTAAGTTCAGGATTTAAGTTCTTAATCTTTTTTCAGCTTATTAAATTCGTTTTGAATCTGCGGTAAATATATCTTTAAATCTATATTGACGCTTACATTAACATCTGTTTTTGTTCCACCTTTGTGATTGGATTAGCTTCAGACTTCACCACAAAATTTGAGCCTATCACAATATTTTGCATCAGCTTTCTTAAGGTTTCTTCATGCTCATATTCATTAAATTTTTCTTCTCTCTTCTTATAATCGTCTAATGGCAATGAAAATTGATATGTGCTCGTAGCTTTCATGATATTGGATGGTTTCTTCTCTTTTCATTTCAGCTTTTAACAGCTTTTCATATGAGTATCTTTCAGGACAATTATTAGGAAGGTCAGATAAAACATAAATACAACATAAAAGTACAGTAATACATGGAAAAAAATAATATAGAGATTCAAGGGCTGAAAATCCGGAAAATGAGACGTGATGAAACCGAATTTGTGGTCCAAATGGAAGCCGCACAAGGATGGATCCCTGGCATCCATGATGGGAAACTTTATTATGAAACCGATCCTGATGGTTTTTTTATTGCAGAAATTGAAGGAGAGCCCATAGGCTGTGTCTCTGCTGTTACATATGATGATTCCTTTGGTTTTATTGGCGTCTATGTGGTTAAACCCGAATTCAGGAATAAAGGAGTAGGGATTAAATTAACTGAAAAATTCCTGGAACGGATGGGAAACAGAAATATTGGGCTTGATGCAGTAGTGGAAAACGAAAAGAAGTACCAGAAGCTTATGAAGTTCAAGTCCTTTTACAGCAACCTGCGCTTTGAAGGAAGAGGAGGAGGAGAAGTTCCGGATGGGCTTGCAAAAATCTCAGATGTGCCATTTGAGAGCCTGCTGGAGTACGACAGGGAAATGTTTCCGGCTCCAAGACCTGCCTTTCTGAAAAACTGGATTAAACAACCTGATTCTTATGCCTTTGCAGCCGTTGAAGCCGGAAAGCTGAAAGGATACGGCGTTATAAGGAAATGCCATAACGGATACAGAATAGGCCCTCTTTTTGCCGATGATGCGATAACGGCAGAAAACATCTTTCTGGCTCTCAAGGCCTCTGTTCCGGACGAAGCTATATATATGGATGTTCCGGAACCAAACAAAAACGCAATGGAGATTGCCAATAAATATGAAATGACTGTGATGTTCAAAACTATTCGGATGTACAGTCGAGAAAAGCCTGACATAAACCTTGAAAAGGTTTACGTGGTCACTACTATCGAACTTGGGTGAAGGATTCTAATCGACCTGTAAAAACGGAACTAAAATTATTTTCCAAAAAATAGGTCTGGAACCGTAGGCATTGCAAGCCATTGAGCAAATTTGTTATAGGTTCTACCAAGCTTTTGTGCACATTCTAACCTTTAAATTGTCAATCTTGATTTAAATTAGCTGTAAAATAAAACCTAAATCCTTCTTTATTATGTTTAGTTGTGTTAATAATATTGATTTATGTTGCTAAATCAAGCTCAAACCTCAAACCCCAATTAACAATTAATACCACCTCTACAATTATTCTCTTCATGTCCCCCAAAGCCGGATGGCAGTTCTGGATAGACCGTGGAGGCACGTTTACTGACATCGTAGCCCGCAGCCCTGATGGAAAACTGATCACTCACAAGCTTCTTTCCGACGATCCGTGTCATTATAAAGATGCAGCCATGCACGGGATTCGGCAGATTTTAGAGTTGCCTGGAAATGCGCCTCTGCCGGCTGAAATTATAGAATCCGTGAAAATGGGAACAACAGTCGGCACAAATGCGCTTCTTGAGCGGAAAGGGGAACGGACTGTACTTGTTATAAACCGAGGGTTCGGGGATGCTTTAAGAATCGGGTACCAGAACCGCCCGGATATTTTTGCTCAGAAAATCGAACTTCCGGAGCAGCTTTATGAAAGGGTTATCGAGGTTTCCGGAAGGGTAGGGGCCGATGGAAAAGAGCTTGTGCCCCTTGACCTCGAAAATGCAAAAAAAGAGCTTGAAGCGGCTTTTGAAGCCGGAATTCGTTCGGCTGCAATCGTACTTATGCATGCGTACAGGTATCCTGAGCATGAACTCAAACTTGGCAGGCTTGCCAGAGAAATCGGTTTTACGCAGGTGTCTCTCTCCCATCAGGCAAGCCCTTTAATTAAACTCGTAAGCAGGGGGGAAACAACTGTAGTAGATGCATATCTCTCTCCTGTGCTCCGCAGATACGTTAATATGGTACAGGAATCCCTGGAAGAAGGAAAGGAAGGAAAAGAAAACGGGAATGGGATAAAAAAAGAAAGCGGGGATAGGACAGAAAAAGAATATGGAGACAGGACAGAAAAAGAAAATGGGGAAGGGACAGAAAATGGAACCGAAATAAATAGCGGGGATGGAAAAGAGAACGAAGTCAAGAGAAGTCCCAGGCTTATGTTCATGCAGTCCAGCGGAGGGCTTACGGATGCGGAAACTTTTCAGGGCAAGGACTGTATCCTGTCCGGTCCTGCAGGTGGGATCGTTGGAGCAGTTGCAACCTCGGAAATGGCAGGGGCGAGAAAAATCATTACTTTCGATATGGGTGGCACATCTACGGATGTAGCCCAGTACAGCGGAGAATACGAGCGCAGTCTTGAAACCGAGATTGCAGGAGTGCGCCTGCGTTCGCCTATGATGCGCATACATACGGTTGCAGCAGGCGGAGGTTCCATACTTCATTACGAGGGAGGCAGGTTCAGGGTAGGGCCGGATTCGGCAGGTTCGGATCCAGGGCCGGCGTGTTATCGAAAAGGAGGGCCGCTTACGGTTACCGACTGCAATGTCATGCTTGGGAAGTTGCAGCCTGAGTTTTTCCCAAGAATATTTGGGCCAGATGCCGACCAGCCTCTCGACTACGAACTTGTGCACAGAAAATTCGAAGAGCTTGCAGAAAAGGTTTCAGGTGAAGGCAAAAACGAAAGCAATAGCCGGACGCCTGAGCAAATAGCCGAGGGCTTCCTTTCGGTTGCGGTTGAGAATATGGCCAATGCCATCAAGAAAATTTCGGTCCAGAGAGGGTACAATATAAAAGAGTATACTCTCTGCTGTTTTGGAGGAGCTGCTGCTCAACATGCCTGCAGGGTTGCAGACAGCCTTGGAATCAAAAGCATCTTCATTCATCCGTATGCAGGTGTGCTTTCGGCATATGGCATGGGACTTGCAGACCAGAGGCTTATAAAAGAACGCTATATAGGCATCGAGCTCTCGGACATGCTGGTAGATAATTTGAAAAAGGAATTTTCCGAGCTTGAGCATGAAGGCCGTCTGCTCATGCTCAAACAGGGTGTGCAGCAATCTCGAATAACTGCGCTCTATAAGATGCATATGCGTTATGCAGGTTCAGATACACAGCTTGTCATCGATTTTGCGGATACGGCTGCTCTCAGGAAGTGCTTTGAAGAAGCCCACAGGAAGCGCTTCGGGTTTACAATGGAAGGCAAAGCCATAGTTGTTGAAGCAGTTTCCGTGGAAACCGTCGGAATTAACGAAAGGGTTCTGGACCCTGTGCTGGAAAAGGAAGAGCATCCTGTTTTCTCTTCTGTCGCTGTGGTACGGATGTACAGCAACGGAGAGTTTCATGAGACTCCGGTTTTTCAGAGGGATGAGCTCAAGCCCGGAACCCATGTAAGCGGTCCGGCTGTGCTTATTGAAAAAAACACAACCATTGTACTTGAACCCGGTTGGAAAGGTACGATTACTGAACGTAACCACCTTTTCCTTAAACGGGAAGTTCCACTCTCGGGCCGTGCAGCTATACGAACAGATGTTGATCCTGTAATGCTCGAGATTTTCAATAACAGATTCATGTCAGTTGCCGAGCAGATGGGTTTTACTCTTCAGAACACAGCCCACTCAGTAAACATAAAGGAGAGGCTGGACTTCTCCTGTGCTCTTTTTGATAGTCAGGGAAACCTGGTAGCAAATGCTCCTCATATCCCTGTGCATCTGGGCTCAATGGGAGAATGTGTAAAATCCCTTATCCGGACACAGTTAAAGGAAATGCATGCAAGAGATGTATATTTGATCAATTCCCCATACCATGGAGGAACCCATCTTCCTGACATTACGGTTGTTACCCCGATGTTTGGAAATTCCAGAAAAATCCTGTTCTATCTGGCTTCCAGAGGCCATCATGCCGATGTTGGAGGAATCAGCCCAGGGTCTATGCCTCCTGGTAGCAGGACAATTGTTGAAGAAGGGGTACTGAGCGAAGGCATGAAAGTCGTAGAACAGGGCCGTTTCTGTGAAGAAAGGCTAAAGACGTGGCTTGGCTCGGGAAAATACCCTGCAAGAAACCCTGACCAGAATATTGCGGATATCCGAGCACAGACTGCAGCAAATGAAAAGGGTCTGTCCGAACTGCGCAGAATGGTTGAAGAGTTTTCCCTTGAAACGGTTGAAGCCTACATGGGACATGTGCAGGATAATGCTGAAGAAGCAGTCAGAAGAGTTATTGACAGGCTTGCAAACGGGGAATTTACTTATACACTCGATGATGGAAACGCAATTAAAGTGAAGGTTACAATTGACCGTAAAAATCGGAGCGCTAAAATTGATTTTACAGGTACTTCTCCTCAGCTCTCAAATAACTTCAATGCACCGGCATCGGTTTGCATAGCTGCAGTACTTTACGCTTTCAGAACGCTTGTAAAAAGTGATATTCCACTGAATGAAGGCTGCCTGAGGCCGCTTGAGATTATTATTCCCGAGGGTTCCCTGCTCAAGCCAGAGCCTCCTGCAGCCGTTGTTGCAGGGAACGTTGAAACCTCGCAGTACGTTGTTGATGCACTGTTCGGAGCTCTTGGCACGCTTGCGGCTTCACAGGGTACGATGAACAATTTTACCTTCGGAAATGCCGATTTTCAGTATTATGAAACTATTTGCGGAGGTTCAGGGGCAGGCCCGGACTTTTCAGGAACAGACGCTGTGCACACTCATATGACCAATTCCAGAATAACCGATCCTGAAATTCTTGAGACGAGGTTTCCTGTTTTGCTTGAAGAATTTTCCATCCTGAAAGGAAGCGGTGGAGACGGCAAATTCAGAGGTGGAAACGGTGTTGTCCGAAAGATCAGGTTCCTGAAAGACATGAACGCTGCCATTCTCTCAAGCCACAGAAAACTTCCACCTTTCGGGCTCAAAGGCGGAATGCCTGCAAAATGCGGAAGAAACTCATTTGTTCGCAGGGACGGTAGTGTTCTTGAAATCGAAGGCCAGGCCGAAATTGAGCTGAAGTCAGGAGAGCTTTTTGTAATCGAGACTCCGGGAGGTGGGGGTTATGGCGAGAAAGAAGATTAATAAACTGTAATCTAAAACAAACTGTAGATAATTTCGATAAACCTCTAATATCAAGAAGTTACTTATATACTATTTATAAGCAACCAGCCATAGACTGGGTTTATTGAAATTCTCTGTAATCTAAAATAAACTGTAATCTAAAATAAACTGTAATCTAAAATAAACTGTAATCTAAAATAAACTGTAATCTAAAATAAACTGTAATCTAAAATAAACTGTAATCTAAAATAAACTGTAATCTAAAATAAACTGTAATCTAAAATAAACTGTAATCTAAAATAAACTGTAATCTAAAATAAACTGTAATCTAAAATAAACTGTAATCTAAAATAAACTGTAATCTAAAATAAATGTGATTCCTTAATAATCAGTTGATATTTCCCATAGTAGTTACTTATTCGCTTATAATGAGCATGTTTCAAAAATTTCTAATATTTATAATTTTAACCAAAAAAGTAGATTCCGTTTAGATTTATTGATCTTAATTTCTCTATTTTCAGATATTGGTTTAATGGAATTATGTATAATTTTGAAACAAATTCTATGAAGTCTTTTAAGCTTTTAACTATTATTCAGTCTCAGTAAACGGAATTAAATTTCCAACTCTATTATTGTTAGGTCCCATTAAATAAATACGTCAGCAGCCTACATTTATTTCCATTCAATAGCAGATCCTTTTCAGATACCTTTTACATTTTTGTCGGCTACATCAACATTCTGGACTCTGTGTCCAGTAATCTATATACAGGCTCTTCTAAAGCATAACTTCTAACTATTACGTTTTCTTTCGTAATTTTTGCATTGTTCATGGGTATATGTCGAACTCGATCCATATAGGGAAATCACGCCTGAAAGCAAAGGTCTGCATCTCAGAATATATCGATTTTATCTTTAAACCTGCTTCTAAAAATGAAAAACGATTTTAAAGTTTCCGGAAGGAGCCAGTTGGAGCACAAATGTTTTAAATGGGTGTATAATGGCAGCTCCTGCAAGCACAGCCAGCAGGAGTTTACACCACTTACTCGTTTTGTGCCGGCCTATGCCCTTCCAGGCTCATTCCACTGCGATTTTATGCGCTCTCTTTTTAGCATTATGTCTTTTAACAGCATATACGAGTGTTGCGCCTGCAAGAGCACCCATAATTATTTTACCTATCCCCATTGAAGGCCTCCCCTTACCAGTTTCAATTTTTTCTTCACTAATCATTTCTTCAGGTTCTACTTCGACTTCTTCTTCCTTTTCAAGTTTCCCTGATTTAAGTCTATTCAGGATATACGCGCCTAGGGCCAGCTTAGCATATTTATGTAAAATTCCCCTTTTCCCTGGAGATCCGCCTGACTTCATTTTCTTCATAATATATGCACTAAGCAATAGCTTACCGTACTTGTTCACGTTTCGCAATCTTGCACCCCCATAATTTTTCCCTTTCCAAAGAGTCCCTCAACATGTTTTTCTCAAGAAAGGGGAGTAATGAACTTAGTACTCCTGTATCTATCTTATAGCTCGCATATTATATAACGGCAACTATACAAGATACTCAATAACTTTTAACTGATTGCAGATTTTCGGGGCTGTTGAGTGCCCGACGAAAAAAAATCGGAAAATTATTGAAACTGGCGCAGCAACCCTCATTGAAAAATTGTCTTTAAGACTCTGAAGATAATAAATATTTAGAAACATTAAAGATGACAGACTTTCTATAAATTTAAGTATAGACGAGTTTAGTAGATAAGTGCAGATTAGCATCGTGTATAATTGTGATAAGTTTCATGTATAAGTATAATTGAAATTCTTATGCGAAGTTATACATGAACACAAGGTTTAAAAATAGTACATGTTGCAGATATAAGAAAAGCACTTGAATTAAAAAACACTTGAATTAAAAAACACTTGAATTAAAAAACATTTGAATTAAAAAACACTTGAATTAAAAAACACTTGAATTAAAAAGTATCTGAATTAAAAACTCAAATTCTCCTGAAATTTGCATAAAACTTTCAAGTAACAAAACACATGATGATAAGTCACGAAAGCATTTTGTACTATCGAAAAGAAAAGTAAAAATATGAAGCAATCAATAGGAGCAAAACCACTTGCATTTCCGACTCCAGCCTGGGTTGTCGGTACATATGACATGAATGGAAAGCCAAATGGTATGACTGCAGCCTGGGGAGGAATCTGCTGTTCTAACCCTCCATGTATCAGCGTATCCTTAAGAAAAGCGACTTACAGCTATGCAGGGATCATGGAAAACAGGGCATTTACGGTCAGTATCCCGTCAGAAGCTTATGTAAAGCAGGCCGACTACTTTGGCATTACAAGCGGAAGGGATGAAGATAAGTTTGAGGCTACCTGCTTGACGCCGGTAAGAAGTGAGCTTGTACCTGCTCCTTACGTAGGTGAGTTTCCGGTTATCCTCGAGTGCAAGCTTCTGCATAACTTTGAGATAGGGCTCCATACCCTGTTTGTAGGAGAAATCCTTGATATTAAAGCCGATGAATCCGTGCTCGACGAAAAAGGAAACCCTGATATTGAGAAAATCAGACCTGTTATATACAACCCTGGAAGTAGAGACTATTATGGCATCGGGTGTAATCTTGGAAAAGCTTTTTCGATAGGCAAGGATTGCTGAATAAAAACTAATAAAAAATTAATAAAAGAAAATAAAAAGCAATAACACTTTCAGAACGGTTACTCTTTATATATCTCAAATTCTTTTTCATTCCTTTCTGAACGTCTTTTTCGCAAAAATCTTCCATCCTTTGAGGTCTTTTCCCTCAAATTTTTCCTTCACGGCTTCGAGCAGGGAAGGAATATCCAGGTGCTGTGGGCATTTTTCAGTACATTGCCCGCACTGGATGCACTGGGAAGCATAACCAGGGACATCGCCTCTTATAATTCCTCCGGGTTTTGCCGCATACATAAGTTTTGCTTCACTCTCATTGCCTGACAGGTAAAAGTTATCGTAGATCTCAAAGCAGCCGGGAATATCGACGCCTGAAGGACAGGGTAAACAATATCTACAGCCCGTGCAGGCGGTCTTCATAAATTGCCTGTATTTTTGTTCCGCTTTTTTTACAAGATTCAATTCGGCGTCAGTCAGGGAATCTGGATATGCCTCAGATGCGATTTTCAGGTTTTCTTCAATATGCGACTCCTCGTTCATGCCTGATAGTACAACCGTAACCTCTGGACGGTTCCATATCCATCGAAGGGCCCATTCTGCAGGTGTGCGTTTTACAGCTGCTTCATTCCATATCTCGTGAACTTCAGGAGGCACGAGATTCGTCAACTTGCCTCCACGCAGGGGTTCCATAATAATAACTCCCAGACACTTTGAAGCGGCATACTCAAGCCCTTCCGTTCCTGCCTGGTTCTTTTCATCCAGAAAGTTATATTGAATCTGGCAGAAAGTCCAGGGATACGCATCCACGATTCGTTTGAAATCGTCAATAGTCCCGTGGAATGAAAAACCGGCATTGACAATTCGGCCGTCAGCCTTTGCTCTGTCAAGGAAATCCAGCACTTCAAGCTTTTCCATTTTGTCCCATAAAAGCCCTACAAGTCCGTGCACAAGGTAATAATCAATATGATCAGTTTTCAATCTTTCAAGTTGCGAATTTAGAATACGATCCATGTCCTCTTTCTTTTTTATTGTCCATGAGGGAAGTTTCGTAGCAAGCCTGACCTTTTCTCTGTAACCAGCTGCAAGGGCCCGCCCAAGAAAAGGTTCGCTTTCTCCCATGTGATACGGCCAGGCCGTGTCAATATAGTTAACTCCTTGATCGATTGCGTATCTAACTTGCCGGGTAGCTCTTTCCTCATCAATTGTTCCATCCTCTTTCACAGGGAGGCGCATGCATCCGAATCCCAGTACTGAAAGTTCATCTCCGTTCTTTGGCATTTTTCGGTATAGCATTTCCGTTACCCCTTTGTTTTAAGCTTTTATGTTATTTTAAGGGTTTCTACACCTGAATTACGCTTCGTTACCTTAGTTCCGTCACCCGAGTCCCGTCACCCGAGTCCCGTCTCGGGAGGACGGGTCCGTTTCGCTCACGTAGTTCGCTCAAGCGGATTAATTTATGAACAAAGAAGTTTCACTTTCTGAGTTCCGTCACCCGAGTTCCATCTCGGGAGGACGGGTCCGTTTCGCTCACTTCGCTCGCTCAAGCGGATTAATTTATGAACAAAGAAGTTTCACTTTCTGAGTTCCGTCACCCGAGTTCCATCTCGGGAGGACGGGTCCGTTTCGCTCACTTCGCTCGCTCAAGCGGATTAATGGGGTAATTCCTAGATAAGATACGAATTTAGTTTCAGGAGGACAGCTAGAGTTAAGTTTTAGGATCTGAGGCTTTTTGCTACTTTTAACAAATTTGGCAGTATTTCGGATTTTCTGGAAATTACAATTTCAAAAAGTTATTGGATAGAAAATTTAATGTCAGAAGATATGTTAGAAGATTTGTATTCTTTATATAATAAAAAGTTAATTTTTATTTTAAAGTTTATCCCAAAACCAATTTTATTTTTATATAACTGTATTTTAATTTTTATATTTTTCCTTTTTTCCTTGAGTTATTTTTCGTGATCTGAAACTTGATTGATTATTCGGGATACAGGAATAAGAGAAGTAATTTAAGTATTGGGACCAGCCTCACAGTAAATTTGAAAAAATACTATAAGTTCTTTCATATTATATTAATTTTTAAATATTATGTTTTAATGGAAAATTTTAACTATATAATTTAAAAGATTATATTAACATTTGTCAAATGAAAAATAAAAAGAAGATGAAGGAATATAATAATGAGACAGGTAAAAAATCACTTTTTAACAGGCTTGGTATCAGCGATTCTGAGTTTATTTTTAATTATTGTTTCATCTGCGGCTTCAGCAGCTATTGAACAGGATAACCAGACTACAGTAATGGAAAATAAGACTATATACAATCCACTCGATTTTGATAATTTAAACCTTGGTAGCCCCATACAGAGTAAGACTGTGTATATAGCAGGAAACGGAAGTGGAGATTTTAATTGTGATGGAGTTGATGACCAGGTAGAGATAAACAAAGCCCTTAAATATGTTTCAGAAAACCCGTACCTTACAACCGTTTATTTCAAAGGCCCATATACATACGTTATCTCAGATAGTATTCTCATTGGAAATAATACAACCTTAGAAGGAGATTCTACGGCTGTAGTAAAACTCGAAGACAATGCAAACTGGCCAGTGGGTAAGCCCATGATAACGCAGATGAACAGCACCGGGATACATGAAGTTACTATAGAAGGCTTTGAAATCGACGGAAACCATGACAGTAATCTGGATAAACCAACTGGGTATGGATTTTATAACATGATCTACTTCTCCAATTCTACTGATATCAAAGTTCATGACATGTATATGCATGACGGGCATGGAGAAGGATTGAAAGTAGATCGAAGTTACAATGTTCAGTTTTACAATAACGTTATCTATAAAATGGGTCATAATGCTTTTTTTGCAGAAGATTGTCAGAACCTGGAAGCCTGGAATAATAAAATAACCATCAGGACTGATTGCGGTCTTAGAGTTTTAAATTCAAACCACATAAGATTTCATGATAATGTAATTGACTCTTTTTATCACTGGAGTGGAGGCGATTCTGGCATTATGGTTGAGAAAACAACAGGGACTGTTAACGACGTAGAGATATATAATA
Source organism: Methanosarcina barkeri 3 (assembly GCF_000970305.1). Taxonomy (GTDB): domain Archaea; phylum Halobacteriota; class Methanosarcinia; order Methanosarcinales; family Methanosarcinaceae; genus Methanosarcina; species Methanosarcina barkeri_A. The sequence goes on along the minus strand of NZ_CP009517.1, from coordinate 1,013,922 downwards.
ACATTATCCACGACATTTATGGGTCTGGAATCTGGTTAATAGGTTGGTTAGAGTCCTATCCCAGGGAGGAAGCTCAGAACGTCCATATTTTTCGCAATATCTTTTACAATACTGGCACGAACCCAAATATTGAATGGGTAGGAGGTATAATAACAAGTGGATTTTATGATACTCTCATCGAAAACAATGTCTTTGACGGGGTATATCATGCGGCAATTATTCACATGTCTCCCATAGGCATCCAAACCTATCCTACCTATGAAACTCGTTCCAGTCTTTCACCCGCAAGCACGGAACACACAACAATTGTTCGTAAGAACATAATTGTAAACACCCAGAAGCGTAAAACAGATCCTGACGGAACTGGATATGCAATAATCAATTATCTCCCTGAAACAGATGCTTTTGTGCTGGAAAATAACTGTTTGTACAATAACTCTGCAGGTAATTATCAGAACTGCACATCAAGTACAGACACATACGCAGACCCTCTTTTTGTAAACCGGAGTATACACAATTATCGTTTGGAACCAGACTCTCCTTGCACTGGTGCCGGATATACTTGATATATTTTATAAAAATCGTAAAATGCCAGTCAAATTCAAACAGAAGGGTATAGTGAATAGTACAGTAAGCAGTAAAAAACCTGCGCATCTGGACTTGATTAAGGTACAAAAGCAAAAAAAATGTTATTACATTGAAAGTGTGCTGGGTAATTAATCTCTCTTTGACTGGCTTCGACGATATAAAATCGGAGGTTTTTTGGAGTTATGGCACTATTACGATTGTGAATATTTTTTAAACATCTTTTTTAAAGTAATTGTTTAGTAATGGCCATTCTTTGCTCCAGGTCAGATCCTTGTAGTTTCTCTGTAACCAGCTGCAAAGGGCTCACCCAAGGAGAGGAGCGCTTTCTTCAGGTGATACGGTCGTGCCGTGCCGATAAAGTTAACTCCTTGGTCGATTGCGTATTTAATTTGCCGGATAGCTCTTTCCTCATCAATTGTTCTATTCTCTTTCATAGGAAGGTGCATGCATTCGAATCCCAGTACTGAAAGGTCATTTCCGTTCTTTGGAACTTTTCTGTAAAGCATCTGTCCTTTTTCTGCAGTTCTTTTTCGATTGTTTTTTTCTCTTCTACATGATATTTTGTTACTAAAATAAAATGAAGTAATAATTTTTAACATATTATTTCAGAATATTGTTAAGATTTAAATAGTAAATCGTCATTTTAAGTATGCTAAAAAGTTCATCTTCCTTCTGAAACTTTGCAGACTAGATAGTCTGCAAAGAAGGAAAATGTTGTTAAATTCTAATTATAAAAACGATAGAGGTGGCATGCTGCAAAATATAATAGTCTTCGGAAAAGGAGCATAGAAATTTTGCAGGTGTCATCAGGGAATTTTAAGGATTAAACAAAAGTAAAGGGGAGATATAATGGAAAATGAAAGTAAGAGAGAATATGTCACCGAACTTCCTCTAGAAATTCAAAAGATGTTAAAAAATATTGATTTTCCTATAGAAAGAAAAGAGGTTATTGAACAAGCAAGAAAAAGTAAAGCAATTCCGGATATACTACGAGAACTTGGTATGCTTCCGGACAAAAAATACAACAGTGCTGAAGATCTAGCAGAGGAACTTCATATAGTTTACATAGGCGTCCCGGCCTAAAAAGTAAGTAATTTTCTATTTTAGTATTCTGCCGCAAATGCGGCAGATCTATTTCCAATTCTCTCGTTCCTGGTTTTATAGAGTTCTTTATATTTTTATTTATCTGATAATCATTATTCTATTTTAGTTTCAATGATAGAATTTAAGACTATTTTTGCTCCAAAATCGATACATAAAGGCAAGAAACTCCTTGACGATATAACGATTTCCTTAGTACATGGATTCCTTTTATACTACTTACATAATGTCCTTCAGGGCCTCAGAGGCTGTATAAACGCTTCCAACTCCAAAAATGTACTGAGTTATCCTTATTGCCTGCATCACTTCTTCTTTTGTCGCTCCTGCCTGCATTGCCTGAACTGCAAGGGATTTTACTCCGTTTACTGCACCATTAGCTGCATCAAGGGACATTGCAAGCAGAAATTTGTACTTGAGAGGAATTCCGTCTTCCACGAAAGCAAGTTCGCGTGTATTTTCAAGAAGGGTAAATAATTGAGGGTCCTGGTCCACAATAACCTTTAATGGATTTTCTGTCAATGCACCATCTCCGTTCCTTTTACAAAATATTGATTTTATTATTTGTTCCATTTATTAGATCCGTTTTTTAATTAAATACCTATCAATTTAAAAGTCCTTCCTTTGAACAAACAGGAAAGATAGAAAAAGAAATAGATCAGAGGAAATAGAGGAGGTAAAGGAAGAAAGAGAAAAAGGATCAAGAGAAGGTTAGAAGAAAAGGATAATAGTCAAAAGGAGGAAGATAAGAAGGCAAAAAAAATCGAAAGGAAAAGGCAAGAAGAGATCGAAAGGAGAAGGAAAGAATGAAAGAAAGGATCGAAAGGAGGAGGAAAGAATGAAAGAAAAGATCGAAAGGAGAAGGAAAGAATGAAAGAAAAGATCAAAAGAAGAATGTAAGAAGGCAAGAAAAGATCAAAAGAAGAATGTAAGAAGGCAGAAAAGATCAAAAGAAGAATGTAAGAAGGCAAGAAAAGATCAAAAGAAGAATGTAAGAAGGCAAGAAAAGATCGAAAGAGGAAAGCGGAAAGTAAAATGGGTAGAGTTCGTTTTTATGTGTACATTTTTCGACAAAGAGTTTAGAAAGTTTTAGAAAAAAGAGGGCATCCGTTTTTGAAATGGAGGAACGGAGATAGATGGAGGGTGTTAAACGAAGAGTTTACAGATGCCCATACAACTATAATACTTATAAATATATAAAATTAAGTTTATACTGCTGGTTTATAGGATTTTATCGAAGTACTTAAATTATTTTCTATGAAGATATCTTCTATTAGAACTGCTATGGAGTCAAGGATGAAATTTTAGTTTTTATTCAAAAATTCATAAGCTATGGTTCCTTTTTCCGGGCCCTCTCCTTTAAAAATAAAACCATTCTTTTCCAGGACACGAACTGAGGCTTTCAGATGAGGATACGTATAAGCTACTATACTGTTGCTTTTGAGGCTGGAAAAAGCCCACTGCGTCATTGATTGAACAGCTTCGGTTGCATATCCCCGACCTTGATATGCATCAAGCAAAGAGTATCCTATCTCAAGTGTCCCGTCCTCGTGAGCAAGAAATCCTCCGCTTCCGATCAATACAGGTTGTTCAGGGCTTTCCTGGGAAAGAAACCAGTAAAAACTCCAGAGTTTCCGGTTTCTTGCCTGAATTCGTCCAATGAAATCTTCTATTACTTCAGGAGTTATCTGGTCAGGTGGCCATTCTTCAGGGACATGAGCGTTAAGAGCTGAAGCAAACGCCTGGCGGTCGTGTAGTTCGAGAAGATACAGCTCCGAGGTGGCAGGGAGCAGATATAGACGTTCGGTATTGATAGGGTGTAGGGAAAGAGGCATGTACACGATTTGGATTTACTTTTATATAATATTTATGCTGAATACTATTAAAGAGAGCTTAAAGTCACTAAATAGTAAAGAGAGAATACGCAAGCATATAATGGATTAAAAGGAAGAAACTTTCAAATAATTACACTTACATATTATTTTTTTGCAGTTAAGTCGGATTTACATTCCAGTTTCTGTTTTCAGGGGGGCGCACTTTTGATTGATGCTGATATTTCACACACAATAGCAAGGCTAGCCAAACTAGCAATAATACTTGTTGTTTTGTTCGGGGTTGCTCACAGGTTCAGATTCAATTATACTGCCCCGGCAATAATAGTTATTGCTCTGTGTGGAACAGGCGCTGTTGTTGTGGATTTCGATGGAGACGGATTAAACACTCCCTGTGAAATTCAGCATGATACCAGCATATTTGCATCTGATTCGGACGCTGATGGAATTTCGGATGGATATGAAGTCAGCACACTACATACTGATCCTGCAAATGGTGATACTGATTCCGATAAAATCTCGGATTTTGACGAAGTAAATAAATATAAAACTAATCCGTTGAGTGAAAATTCTGACGGGGACTTATATGGAGATTATCAGGAGATCTTTGAGTCCAGTACAGACCCTAATTCCAGAACAGTATCAAAATTAATAGTCAAAACCTCTTCTGTGAATGGTGATGTATTCATAAACGGAGAATTTCAGGGCAATGGGCAGATATCAATAGAATTGAAACCTGGTACATACAAAGTGCAATATGGTAATGTAAATAATTATCATTCTCCTGAGCCACAGTTAGTAGTCTTGAAGTTCGGACAACAAATGAATATTGTTGGGGATTATGAATCCTACTCTCCTTCAAAACTGGCGGTTTCAAGTGCAGTATCCGATATGTCCGGTGTGAGTCCAGCAGTATATAGTTATTATGTAAATAACAAAAAGAAGCTTTTCCAGGTGACCATTGCTAACAATGGAGAGTCATCTGCAGAAAATGTTATTCTGTCTACCCGTACTGAAGGTGGTAATTGGGTTTCATCATCCATCAGTGAGATCTCTCCGAATAAAGTGTCGAAAATAGAGGTAACCCCAAGCATACCCGAAGATGTATTTGAAAAGGCTGGCAAAGAATCAACGAAAAATCTGTATTTGAAACTTGAGTACAGTTCATCAGGAACAAAACAACCTGTTGTGGAAAGTACTGTCCCTCTCAAGGTATATGGTAAAAATGCTCTTCCGTTAGCAGATACTTCTAAATTGGCATCTGCAAACGCAGGTATCTCATCAAAATCGTTTTATTCGTACTATATCGATCCGCATGACTCGAATGTAAGAAATATTGCAGCAAGTGCGACAATGGGTACAGATGATAATCTGGATAAAGCCAAACTAATTTTTGATGCGCTTGGTCAATATGGGGTATGTTATGTCTCCGATCCCAATGACCCGTTGGGAACCGGCGTAGATTATATCCAGACACCGACCGAGACATTATCCCTGAAAGGCGGAGATTGCGACGATCTGGCTGTACTGTATGCGTCTGCTCTTGAGTCTGTAGGTATGGATACGGCACTGATCCATATTCCTGGTCATGTGTTTGTAGGATTTAAAGCGGACGGGAACTGGAAATTCATTGAAACGACGATGATTAAAACTCCAGAGAGCACTGACGGCTATGAAACTTCGTATTTCGATCAGGCGATGTCCTCTGGATATGATAAGTATACAGAAAATACTAATTCAGCACTCATCGTGATGACTGAGCAAGCCTGGGAACAGGGGATTACATCGTAAACGGTTTTCCAGAAATGAAATTATCTTGAGGAAATAATGAGGAAGTAATTAGGAAATAGTGAGGAAATAGTGAGAAAAAGGTAGTGAGGAAATAGTGAGAAGTGGTCTGGAGGTAGTCAAGAGGCAGTCAAGAAGTTGTAAGAAAGTAGTAAGGTAGTGGGAGACGCTGGATTATGCTGCATAAGTATCCTCATTATTTAGGGCTCTATAAGAGAACTATCGTTCAAAAACTCTTTAATGTTTTTGGGTATCTTCAAGGAAGTTTAATTAAAACTTGCATTAAGTGAAGTTACAGACTCAGTTTTTTAATATATGCTAATCTTATTTTATGTAATTCAATAGTCCTTCCTATAATAAATTGATATTAATTAGTCACCGGTTAAGGAATATTCCTTTTTGAAAACTATCGATTTTGCATTATAAGCCTGCCTTAAGTTTTGGCCTATTTACATGAAAGCAATATCTTGTCCCAACTTACAATCAATAAAATGTTTCTTAATATTTCATGATATGTTACCTTTAAGTTAGCAAACTTTTAGAAATTCAAAAGAAAAACATTGCACTACTGCCCATTTATGGAATTTAATAGTATGTTGTCTTACTCTACAGAAATCCATTACATGAAAGCTTATTCGAACTCAGAAAATTAACGATGGAGTTCTGTGTGCATTTGCGTGTATTGGTACAGGTTTTGCTTAACTAAGCATACTTAGATGAGGTAAGTTAATATATACTAAATTTACTATATGATACTGAATCATTATATGCAGGCGAATTCTTTTTAAAATATAGCAAACAATCCTGCATAGTGTGATAAGACTTTTTGATAGCTTTCATTTTAAAAACAAAAATCATCCATACAAACTAATATAATCTCTAAAATTAACTCTAATTAATCTCTAAAACTCCTCTAAATTGTGTTCAGTAGTCGGAGAAAATGTTGATTGAATATAAATTTAGAAGTTTATAATTCTGGTATTGAATTATTCAATGTTTTTTGGGGATCATATTCTACAATTCTACCAGATAAATTTGATGAATATATTCCTTCCTAACTCAACCTTACTCAAGGACAGAGCTGGAAAAAAGTGCTTTCACTATAATCATACAAATTTAGAGAGAAAAGGAGCAGAATTGCTTTCAAGACCTTAAAAAACCTTCTCAAAACATATCTCAAAAGACTATTCATGAGCTTGAGAGATTTAATTGGGTAAAGGACAAGTTAAGAGATTTTCTAAACTCTCTAATGTGCAAGGGAATAGAAAATAAGGTTTATTCAATTTATCAGGAATCGGTTGAAAACTGATCAATAAATTGGTGTACAATTGAATGAATTAGGAAGAAGCTGGTGGAATTGGGAGGAGCTAGCTGAATTGGGGAGAAACTGGCTGAATAGGGAGAAATTAGCTAAATTGAGAAGGAAATGAATGTGTTGACTGAATAAACTTAACTGAAGCTTGATGAGAGAAAATATGAAGAACGAACAAAAGCCCAGTAAATTCCTGAGTTAAATAGGGCATTAAAAAATAGAAGAGAGGAATACGACTTTGAACACTACTTTAAAGGAAAAAAGTTTGGAGAAAACCCCAACAGGCATAGCCGGTCTGGATGAAATTACCTATGGCGGATTGCCTAAGAGCCGGCCAACTCTGGTATGTGGAAGTGCTGGTTCAGGAAAAACCCTCCTGGCAATGGAATTTCTGATAGAGGGAGCCAGGAAATACGGAGAGCCTGGCGTTTTCATGGCGTTTGAGGAGACTGAAGAAGAGCTTGTCAAGAATTTTGCCTCCCTGGGATTTGATCTGGACTGCCTGGAAGCAGAAAACAAGCTGGTAGTTGATTATGTCCATATTGATAAGAGCGAGTATGAGGAAACCGGCGAATATGACCTTGAAGGTCTGTTCATAAGACTCGGGCTTGCTATAGATTCCATAGGTGCCAAGCGTGTAGCTCTGGATACGTTAGAAGTTCTCTTTTCAGGGTTCCAGAACGAAGCCATACTGCGTTCCGAACTACGCAGGCTCTTTAGCTGGCTGAAGGATAAGGGCGTTACTGCCATAGTTACAGGTGAACGAGGAGAATCATCTCTTACTAAATACGGGCTTGAAGAGTACGTTGCAGACTGCGTCATTCTCCTCGATAATAGAATGAATGAACAGATAGCCACCAGGTACCTGAGGATCATTAAGTATAGAGGCTCGAAACACGGCACAAATGAGTATCCCTTCCTGATAGAAGAAGACGGAATCTCGGTCATGCCCATTACTTCACTGAGCCTGGAACATAAGACATCTGTAGAGAGGTTATCAACAGGCATAGAGCGCCTGGATATGATGTTTGGAGGTAAAGGCTACTACCGTGGAAGCTCTATCCTTATTTCCGGAACTGCAGGCACAGGCAAGACCAGCTTTGCAGCCGAGTTTGGAAGAGCTGCCTGCGAAAGAAAAGAACGCTGCATATACTTTGCCTTCGAGGAATCGCCAGACCAGATCGTAAGGAATATGAGATCTATAGGCATAGAACTTCAGCCTTATATTGACGCCGGACTTATGCAAATTAACGCCTCGCGTCCCATGGCTTACGGCCTGGAAATGCATCTGATAATGATGCGCAGGCTCATAGATAAGTTCGAGCCTTCTATGGTGATAATTGATCCCATATCCAACCTTACCAACGTCGGCACCGAGATCGATGTCAAGTTCACGCTTACAAAGCTCATTGATTACTTAAAGCTCAAGAATATTACAGCCGTGTGCACAAGCCTGGTAGAGCATGAGAGCATGGAGGGCTCGAACGCCCAGGGTATATCTTCTCTTATAGATGCATGGATTAACCTCCGCTTTTTTGAGAATAGCAACGAACGCAATCGTGGCATCTCGGTAATCAAGTCCAGGGGTATGGCGCATTCAAACCAGATCCGAGAGTACTTGCTCACTGATCATGGTGTGAAAATTGAAGACGTGTACCTCGGGCCTTCAGGAAGCCTGCTTATGGGCTCGTCAAGGGCAGCCCAGGAAGCAAGGGAAATGGCTGAGGCTGTGGTTCAAAGCCAGAATACATCGCGGAAGAAAAGGGAGCTGGAGAGCAAGCTTAAAACTTTGGATGCTCAGATAACAGCATTGATCTCGGAGTTTGAAATGCAAAAAGAAGAGTTGAATAAGCTAACCTCCGAGGACGAACTCAGGAGTGAGGTAATAGCTAAGGAGAAAAGTGAGATGGCCCGTATAAGAAAGGCCGACAAACCTGTATGAACAGCGCAAATCTCTACTGAGAACCGAACTTGCATATTTCTAATTCTGTGGGGTTGTGATTAGAAAAGCTCTCTAGAAGACCTCAACTGAGAAAAAATAGCAGAGAAAAACTCAATCGAGAAGAGTTCAGCCAAAAAATCTTATCCGAAAACTGGAAAATAGAAAGATCTTATAAGAGGAAGTAAGGGGTCAAAACCCGATCCCGAATCTGTTTGGCCGTTACTCATGAAGTAGCTGTCTCAAAAGAGGTGGGGAGGGCTGGGGAGATAGAGGCTGGGAAAATAGAGGCTGAGTAAGTGAAGATTTTTGTTCCTTGACTGTATAATTATAATCTATAGATTCCAAAAGTTATATGGAAAGAGCCGGTTTGGGAAGGGATAGTTTTCTCAGGCTTAAGTGGTGTATATTTAATGAAAGAAGCAGCACAAGATTATGAAGGGACTCATTCTATCGAGTCCAGTACTGTGCCTGACAAGGAAATTTACATTCTGAGATTATATGTGGCCGGACAAACCAAGAAAAGCCTGGCAGCCTTTGCCAATTTAAAGAAAATCTGCGAGGAATATCTCGGCGGCAGGTACAGGATTGAGATTATAGACCTTCTTGAAAATCCACAGCTAGCAAAGGGTGACCAGATACTGGCTGTACCAACGCTAGTAAGAAAGCTTCCTCCGCCAATAAAAAAGATCATTGGTGACCTCTCGAACACTGAGCGCGTGCTGGTAGGACTGGACCTGCTTTCTGAGAGGGGACAGCAATGACCCGTAAAGAAGAAAACAAGACGTCGGATGTCAAAGACTCTACAACTGCTTTTGAGGAAGCCCTGACCAGAAATGAAGAAGGAAAATACATTCTGCATCTCTATGTTGCGGGAATGGGGCCCAAATCGGTGCAGGCGATCGAGAATATCAAGCGAATATGTGAAGAATACCTGCCAGGCAGATACCAGCTTGAGGTCATTGATATTTATCAATATCCTATTTTTGCCAAAGACGGGCAGATAGTGGCTGCTCCGACCCTGATTAAAGAGCTTCCTCCGCCTTTAAGAAAGCTCATAGGTAGTATGGCGGATACTGAAAGGGTTCTGGTTGGAATGGATCTTAAGTTCAAAGCCGATAAAAAATAACAGATCTTTGGAAGGGCAGTGTAACACATGAGTTCTAAAGCAGAAAAAGATCAGGAATCAGTATCATATAAGGTGCTATTAGATGAAAACCACGCCTTAAAAAGTGAGGTAGAAAGCCTGAGAGCAAGTCTGACAGAAGCTGAAGAACTCAGGCGTGCCATTAGCGAGGGGGATCTGGATGCCCTGGTAATACCCGGACCAGAAGGAAAAATGGTCTTCACCCTGGATAGCGCTGACTATGCTTACCGCGTCCTGGTGGAAACGATGAACGAAGGCACTGCTACCCTTGCCTGTGACGGCACCATCCTCTACTGCAATCGTCATTTTGCAGAACTCCTGGGGATACCTTTACCTGCCATAGTAGGCACATCTATCTATCAGTTTATTGCGCCTGAGAGCGCAATCACCTTTAAAGTACTCCTGGAGCATGAAACGGGTAAAGAGGAAATTAATCTCCAGGTTGAGGGTGGCAGATCTTTGCCTGTATATCTTTCAATCAGCTTGTTGGAGACAGGCGAGTTTCCAAAATCCTGGTGTCTCGTGGTCACAGACCTGACTGAACAGAAGAAGAATGAAGAGATTCTTGCAAATATCGAGACTGCGCGTAAAAAGGAAATCCATCATAGAATTAAAAATAATCTGCAGGTAATCTCGTCCTTGCTTGATCTTCAGGCTGAAAAATTCAATAACCGAGGATACGTTAAGGACTTGGAAATCCTTGAGGCTTTCAGGGTTAGTCAGGACCGGGTCCTTTCTATGGCGCTTATTCATGAGGAGCTGCACGAAGGTGGAGAAATCGATACATTAAATTTTTCGCCTTATCTGGAAAGACTGATTAAAAATCTCTTCCACACTTATACACTTGGAGATTCCAGTATTAGCTTAAGTCTGGACCTTGAGGAAAACGTTTTCTTTGATATGGATACTGCAGTTCCTTTAGGGCTAATTGTTAACGAACTTATTTCCAATTCCTTAAAATATGCATTTCCAGGTAGGAACGACGGAAAAATTCAGATAAAGCTCTTTAGTCAGGAGGCTGGAGATAAGCTAAACAATGAAGAAGAGCTTCCCGAAAAAGGCAGCAGGGGCAGCAGGTATACTCTTATAGTCTCAGACAACGGAATTGGTATCCCCCAGGATATCGATTTTGAAAATACAGAAACACTTGGTCTTCAGCTTGTATGCATTCTTGTTGACCAGTTAGAAGGTGAAATTGAGCTGAAAAGGGATAAAGGAACGAAATTTATTATAAAATTCGACAGTGTCGCGAATTTGCTGTAATCCAAAGTTAACTTTTTATTTGCAGAGTATAATTTTGTTCTCTCAAAACTGGATTTTCAAACTATCAACTTGTTATGATTCATGATTTTATAAAAAATCAGTATACTAAAACCAGCACATTAAACCATTATATTATCTCTTTTCCGTGTTATCAAGGGACAAACATTGCGTATAAGTGTAGAGATAATTTGCAAAAATCCAATACTGCAGTTACGATAACAAATGATTCCATGTGTCTTCAAGTGAGGAATTGTACTAAATTTCTCTGCTCTCTCAACAATTATTGAAAATTTTAATATTTTATAGATTGGAACATGTATCGATTTCATGTAAAGAGGCAAAAATATAAGGCAGGCTTCTGGTGCAAAATCGATAGTTTTCAAACAGGAATATTCCTTAACAGATGACCATGCAAATTATTCTAATATTTATAATAATTTAGCTATTTTACTACTAAATTATTATTCTATCAAATTTATATTCAAATTAATTGTATTAATTATTCGGTTGTCCAAAAATTCAAAATATATTCTCTAACTCTTATATTCTGAATAATAAATTGGTTTCTGATCATGAAAATAGTTCTAAATTTGAGGTACTTAAAAATCAAAGTTTATGATGAAGACTTATGATAAAAGCAGGCAGTTCTTTTTTCTATATGGGAAAACGCTGTATTGTTGGTGCTGTTATTTTACTCAAAGAGTTGCCTTATATGGTCACGGTTTCTCACATATTTAAGGGGGAAAGAGACTCTCTGATAGTTGACGGAATGAGACTTACTGTTACAAGAGTTTTGAAAGATTTCGATCTGGCTCTCATAAAGCTTCCTCCTGAATGTATGGTTAAAATTACCGAGATTGGCAGTGCAGCTGAACTGGAGGAAGCTTTCCTTGTCAATGATACACATATTATCCGGTGCAGAGTAGTTAACGCTGGAGTTTCACTGCTTTACCTGGGCTTTCGATGCCTTGATATGCCGGAACCGGGAGATAGCGGTTCTCCTATTATGCAGGCAGGGAAAGTAATAGGGATCATATCTTCAGTGATGCTGGACAATTGCATGGGAATTGCAATCTCTTCCGTTGTTCTCATCAGTCTGGAAAGATATGCAGGATTATAAGAAGAATAGTGGGATTAAGAAAAATCTGATCTTAAGTAAATAAATAAATAAATAAATAAATAAATAAGTAAATAAATAAGTAAATAAATAAGTAAATAAATAAATAAGTAAATAAATAAATAAGTAAATAAATAAGTAAATAAATAAATAAGTAAATAAATAAATAGATAAATAAATACTAAGTGAAATAGTTTTTTTGGAAAAACTGTTATAAAACACAGTTCTTAAAAGTTCTTTTTTAGGAAATAAAGCTGTTTAAAAGTCTCCAAGAATCTGCAGTAGGATTCTTCTTACCTTTTCAATTCTGTCAAAGTTAATATACACAATCTGTTGCCAGGTTCCAAGAGTAAGATTTCTTTCAATAAAAGGTATTGTAAGGCTTGGGCCGATGAGCATAGCTCTTAGATGTGAGCCTCCATTATAATCTCCCCAGGTTTTGTGATGGTGATAGTCCCTGTCAAGAGGGATTAGCTGATTAAGCGTTTCAGAGACATCTTTTGAGAGATTGGGCTCAAATTCCATTGTAGTTATTGCACCGGTTGAACCAATACAAAAGATTGTAACCGTTCCATTTCTTATTGTTGATTTTCTGACTTCTTCTGAGATTACTTCGGTAATATCAACAATTCCGCAGTCCTCTTTTCCAGTTACTGAGATTTCTCTTGCTTCCACAGGCATGAAAGATGATTAGTGGAGTCGTATTGATAAATTTTTCTAAGTGTTTGGGAAATCTCCTGTTAGTCTTGCTAGCTGCACTGCTTTAAGTAGTGAAATCAATGCAAAAGTCAGGAAAAAGTATAGGAATGCCCATTTTCGGATTCTAGAATGCCAATTGCCTTAACTTTCACTCTTGAAGCTAATTTGGCGACCCTGCTTTGTTTCACTACTAGAGCTGGTTTCACTGTCATGGCTTGTCTCATTATCTTTACTGGTTTCATTGTTCTTGCTAGTTTCGTTATTCTGGCTGGTTTCAAGAGCCTGGCTGGTTTCGAGAGCTTGACTGGTTTCAAGAGCCTGACTGGTTTCAAGAGCCTGGCCAGTTCCATGTCCCTCATGGGCTCCGAGGTCTAGTTGACCATCGGGATAACCTTCGTCATAGCCATGTATGTAACCTTCGTTATAACTACTATTATCGCCTAAACCGCTTTTGACATCATAATAGTTACTATTGAAAGCACTCTGATAGCTGTCTCGGTAGCCATCTTCATAGCCATGCTGATAGTCGGGAGATCTCATACCTGACATTTTTACTCCTAATATCAAAGTTAGTATGACAAAGACTGCCAGTAAAAATCCACAGACTTTAGTCCAGTTTTTGTTTGAATCGTTTGTCAATCAACTTTCCCTCGGCAGATTATCAATAATAGATATTCATATTAATTTTTCTAAATAATATTAAGTAGTTAAATAATATTAAGTAGTTAAACTATACTAAGTAGTTTAATTATACTAAGTTGTTGAATAATACTGTGTAGTTAAATAATACTGAATAGTTGAATAGTATTAAATAGTTAGATCTAAGTATATTATTATGTTAATTTCAGCTAAAATCTTTTAGATCATTATATAAAATACTTATAAAAGGCTTACACTTATTTGAATCTATGATGAACATCCAGTTTGTTTCGTGTTACTCTTAATGTGTATACTTCTTTTGATTTTAGTTTCTTAATCGTCTTATTCATACCTGGTTTACATCTTATTTTTGATAGGAATTTTGACACAATATCATCTAGTGTCGCGTCAATCCTCAAGTATTGAACGATTCTGTATAGTTGTAATCGATTTTATACGACACTTTACTGTAGAATCAACACTAGTAATTTTGATCTGGAACTTCAAACCATAAGATCAAGTTTTCAATGAGGATTATATGCTTTTAATAATACTGTTTGCTTTTAATAATTCTATATGTTTTTAATATGACCATATATATTTCATATTGGCGGTAAGTTCTGATCAATCGTAAGCTACGTAACTAGTGATTGTTTACAATATATTAATTTGTCAAGCACTTTTATCCTGAATAGTGCAGAAGGAATATATTCAGAATAATATCCTCCAAAAACTTCAAACTCTGGAATTGACTCATTAAAAGCTGAATGAATTCTAATTAAATCATCCTTTATATGAGTTTTTATTTTTTTGTTGAATAGTTACGACAAAAACACCTTTAATAAATGCCTTTAAGAAGAATATTTACTCTGTATTTTGTGTTTTTTAATTTTAAAAATATAAAGCATGCAAATGTAAAGGATAAATAAAAAACCTTTGTTTTTGGGCGAAAAGATATTATGCCAGTACCGCAGGACCTTATGTCAATATTGCAGAATTCTATGTCAATAGCAGACTCAAGGCGATAGATATGAAACATAGCACTATTATTTTTGACTTTGATTACACATTGGCCGATGCAACGAATGGCATTGTGTCAAGTTTTAACTACGCCTTCAGTAAACTGGGCATTCCCTCCTCTGACCGTGAAAGTATAAGAAGAACCGTCGGATTACCACTCGATAAAGCATTTATTCAGCTAACCAATAACGAAAATGAAGTTTTGATAAATCGTTTTCTCAGTTTTTTTCGGGAAAAGGCTAATGAGGTAATGTCCAGAGAAACCATGCTATATGCCGATACAGTAACCACGTTAGAGAGATTAAAACAAAACGGGCTCAATACAGGCATAGTAACCACAAAATATCATTTTAGAATAGTTGAGTCTTTGAACATGCACGGTGTCCTGGATTTAATAGATATTATTGTTGGAGGAGAGGATGTTAAAGTCCCCAAACCGTCTCCTGAAGGATTACTGCTTGCTATTGACAGCCTTAACGAACAACTTGATAATGTGCTATACATTGGAGATAGTCTGATAGACGCTAAAACGGCTCTGGCAGCAAATGTCGATTTTGCAGCAGTCATCACAGGAACAACAACAGAAACTGAGTTTTCTCGATATCCTTACGTGAAAGTAGTAAAGAGTTTGTCAGAACTTTTTAATGAATAAAAATCATTCTCCTATTTTTAGACTTCTTATATATTAAACAACATAAAAAATGCGTAAAGTATTCAGGAAAAACCAAAACTTGCCAGAAATACAGATGCCATACCTATCGATCTTTCCATGAGCGACCCAAGCGGAGTTAGTAAACATACAAAAAAAGCAGATATACTATCCTTTGGAGAGTTATAAAAAAGGTTAATAATTGGAATAGACCAGACCTAAATGAAGAAGGCAATTTTAATGTTAAGGGATGTGACACTTTCGGTCTGGCAAAACCAGATTCTGTAGTAAGTCACAGGATTTTCATTGAGGACATTCCAGCCACATACAGGCAATTTTCTCAACATGCAGACGTTTATATGAAGGTAATAATCAAACTCAGGTATTAAAAGAACTCAGGTATTAAAAGAACTCAGGTATTAAAATATTAGACTTAAGTATGGACAACTATGAGCAGTGGAACTTTTAAAGCTTATATTTTATTGTCAAATCATTAAAAGTAGAATATGTCTTTGTATAATCCGAAACACTTTTAGTAATCAAAGCTCATGGATAAATTTAAATTTTGCAGGAAGAGTTTCACATTTTTGTATCTGTTCTCATAAATAATAAATATGATGGATTTTATTTGTATTATTGTATAGGTCAACCTGATAATGAATTTTAAATAACGTTTGTCTTTATGCTCATGAATCGATCTAAAACAAAGCGTTTAAAATTGAACTGAGCAAAATAAATATATTATTGAAGTTACAACTTATTGATTATATTATGTTAGTTGAAAACCAAAATGAGACTGTTTGCCCAAATCCTGAATGTGAATATTATCTCAGGACTGAAGGGAAAGCTATTATAAAGCGGGGAAAGTATAAAACCGGACACCAGCGGTACTACTGTAAACATTGTGGAAAGTTTTTCATGGATACAAAAGGTACTTCTGTTTATCGCAAGCATCTTTCCGCATATGAGATAAGACTAATATATCGGCTATTTATTGAAAAAAACGGAATAAGAAGTATTGAACGAATAACAGGACATCATAGGGATACAATAAGCCATTTGATAAAAGGCACGGTAAAGACTCAGAAAACGGAAGAATACCTTCTTAATCAAATCGGGCTTACAGCCAGTGAGTGTGAGAAGTTATGGGGACTTCTGGAAAAAAAGAGAGAAAATTCCCGAAAGTAACCCTGAAAAAGCAGGCATACGCTTATTTTCTTGAGTACGGGCAGGCCGATATATAATAGTGTCCGAAAGTAATATAGCCTTGCAAAAAGTTTTCCTCTTGAAACAAACAAATTATGTAATAATTTGGATAAAAATTACTACACATAAAGGCAGTTTTAACTTAGGAGAAATTAAGATAGGTAATTTTTTACATGGAGACATTTGGAAAATATCTGTCAGTAAATGTCTGCCAGTAAACATCTGCAAATAGACATTTGCCAGCGAACTTCCATCTGAAGGTATTTACTGGAGTTTTATCTATTTAACAAAAGAGTTTGTATTTAAGCAAATCCTTTTTATACTTTTTCACTTACTGAAAATATTTAAAGCTATTCTTTGGAGAAGTTTTTAAATCTATTTTTCTTATTTTAGACTAAGAACATTTAAAAAGCTAATTCAGTTCTGTTTATGAGCTCCATTGTGATCTTTACAAAAATTTGAAAATTCCATAAGTATTTTATAGAGGGACATCTAGAAAAGTTATTACATCCTAAAAATATTCATTCTCTAGAATTTATTAAAATTATAGTTTAAGAAGCAGAGTCTTACACAGCCAGTTTGCAGGAGATTGAAGCCAGTGCATTGGTTAGAAAGTATAATTCACAAGAAAGGAGCCAGAAACATGAGTAAAAGTACAGCATTGAAGGCAGCATCCCAGTTTTTTAGTTTATTGCTTTGCTTGATACTGTTACCGGCTGCATTTGCTCAGTCAGAAGAGCTTAACGGAACAGTTACCTATGAAAACGGAACTTACGGAAGTAACATAATTCCTATAGTTCCTGGACCGGAAAAAATTTACGAAAATTACACTGTACATGATATAAAACCTGCCTATCTCTCGATATACCTTACGCAGGGTGAAAATGAAACTTTCAATGTCAGTTTCAGGAACAGAGGTAACGAAACATTCAATATAGTCCCGAAAGTTGTAGCTCCACCTGATGATTACTATAATGTTTTAAATGAAAGCTGGGTTACGATTTTACCTGAAAATGCAACGGTAAATCCTGGTGTCGAGCAGAACTTTACCATTGAGGTAAGTGTTCCTGAAGATGCCGAAAGTGGAGAGTATGAGGCCCAGATAGCCTTCACAAATGATACTTATCCAGAAGAATACGATATTCCTGTATATATTCAGGAATCTGCTAAAGGATATAGTGATTCTGTATCTATTGGGGGATATAGTGATTCTGTATCTACTGGGGGATATAGTGATTCTGTATCTACTGGGGGATATAGTGATTCTGTATCTGCTGGGGGATATAGTGATTCTGTATCTGCTGGGGAATATAGTAATCCTATGTATGTTAATGCAGTGAACCTTTGTGTCTCAGTACCTGTCAATCCGAAGCTTGAGCTTCAAACAAGTTATGTTTCTGATATTGTTGAGCCCGGAAAAGAATATGTATACACCATAAAAATTAAAAACGTGGCAGGGAAAGATATTACAATCGATCCGAAAGTAATGAGCTACAAGATTTATGACTATTCATTTGATGAACCAGTTTTTGGTGATGATACAATAGAGATCTCTGCACCCTCAACCATAAAAGCCGGTGAAATTGCTGATATGACCATTAAGGTACCAGTCCCGAAGGATGCAAGCGGAACTTATGATGCTTATATCGAAATGAACGCTGATGGGAAAGAGAATGACGGATCTATCCCTCAAGTAAGCTTGAGCTTTACGATTGATAAACAGCCCACAGTCCCTTATATAAAAACTTTTAATACTAAAACTGACGACATGATAACAATTGAAGTTTCGGCCGAAACTTCTGACCAGGATACACCTTTGCGTATTTTCCCTGAAAAAGAAGAGCCAAGCTTTGAAATAAACCTGACGTGCAACTCCAACCCTGTTAATCTAACCCTTGTGAAAGTTGCTGAGAGTGGGACAGTAGATTCTCAAGGGTATATCTTCCCAATGTGGGCGATGGGAAACAGTTCAAGCTATCAGACTGATATCAGGAAACATACCGAAACGTATAAAGCAACTGGAGCAATCGGAAACTGGAAATTTACAATTCTTCCGAAAAACACAAACAGTTTCGACTACTCAATAACTGTTGAGAAATCCAAATAAAAATCCGAATAAAAAACTGAGAACTGAAATTTACGAAAATTGAGATTTGAAATAAAAAAAATCAAGGGAAGCTGACAGGACTTATTCTTAATTATTACAGGTTCTGTTTCTACTCTTTTCACTTTTCTTACTATTATAGTTATAATTCTACTAACTTTTATTATTAATTATATTTTCTTTTGTGTTATACTCTTCTTTGCTTTTCTTTTGTGTTATACTCTTCTTTGCTTTTCTTTTGTGTTATACTCTTCTTTGCTTTTTTTATGTTATATTTCATGTTTCTCTTTCGTTTTTCTTTTGTGTTAGAATTTTACTTTCTTTTGCCGTTATACAGTCTATTTTTTCTATTGGTATTTTATTTTCCAAATGCTTATATAAAACTGAGTTTTTCATAAGGATATGAGGTATGGGGTC
Organism: Methanosarcina barkeri 3; assembly: GCF_000970305.1. Lineage (GTDB taxonomy): Archaea > Halobacteriota > Methanosarcinia > Methanosarcinales > Methanosarcinaceae > Methanosarcina > Methanosarcina barkeri_A. The sequence continues at coordinate 995,104 of NZ_CP009517.1, read as the reverse complement.
CTGTAAAGTCGATGATATTTTAACAAAAATTAATATAGGGATAGATGAATTAAAACTAAAAGTAACACATTAATTAGTAAAATCGAAAGAAATAATTGTTATCAATACATATTTTTTTCACTATAAAAAGAGGAAAATTAAAGAATGAAAGCTCAATCTGGATACGGTCTCTTTCCTTCCATAAGAACAGACCTTAAAACGAGTAAAAATTTGAACCTTACTCGAGATTATGTATCCGTAGGTTCCGTATGTTTAAGCTTTCTTTACAAAATAGTTATGGAAGAGTATATGAAAAAGAAAAATGAGCGTAAATTGTTTGCAAACAAAGGAATTTTTTTGCTGGCCTGCATTTTTTTGTTGTTGAGCCCTGCATCCTTAGTTTCATCTGCGGTATCTGGAGGCCGAACAACAGACTGTTTTTATGGAGTATGTATAAACACATCAAGATTTTTTCTAACAGAAACTCAGATGCCTTCTACTTTTCTTACCGAGGATCTTTCTCTCCCCTTAACAGGAGCTCGAGATGGAAAAAACAAGCATTTCGAAAAAATCAGTCCTTTCTTACTTCTGGTGGCAGGCATCCTTGCAGGTTTTAATCCCTGCCTCCTTGCGGTAATGGCTTTTCTCGCTTCAGTTACGCTTGTCAAGCATGGAAGAAGAAAAGAAATGCTCAAAATCACACTCGGTTTTTCGGCAGGAATCTTTACCATGTATATGCTTGCCGGAACGGGCATCCTCATTGTTGTTAATCTCCTGCCTGACATTCAGGGAAGTTTTATAGAAGCTTCAGTCCTGATTATTTTCCTGCTCGGCCTCTGGCATATTTTTGATGCTTACTGGCTGAAAAAGCATGCAAAAACTACTTTCAGGACTCCTAAACCTTTAAAAAACTTTATGGGCAAAATGGATCAGAATAACCTGGTATTACTGTCCTTCCTTTCTGGAAGTATGTTCTCCTTGGTCAAAGCCCCCTGTGTAGGAGCTATCTTTCTCTCACTCCTGAGCATCCTGGCAACAAAAACCGATATTGTCAGGGGAACATTATATATGGGTATTTACAATCTAGGGCTCCTGCTTCCTGTAATAGTTCTTGGTCTCCTCCTTGCCTTCGGACTCAGCCCGAATAAAGTCACCGAGTTCAGGGAAAGGTGGAGAGTGGAAATAAGGCTGACAACAGGAATCATACTGATATCCGTTGCCCGGCTCATGCAGCTTGGAGTAATATAACATAAAGAGCTCTATAATGCTTCAATAAAAAGCCTGATATTTAAGTAAAAACTTGATATTTAAGTAAAAACCTGATTTTTAAGTCCTCACACAATTCCATCCATTTTTTTACTTGGCAAAGCTTCCAGTTAACTTACTGTGGAAGACACCAATGTGACCCTGAATAATATCCCTGAAAATGCACTTTTGGGGATAAAATCTGAAAAAGTATTTTTTTTAAAATTTTTTAGGTCGTCTGGTGTTACATGGTTGATATTACCACGATTAAATATTCAGTGTGAAAAATGATTGTGTTTTTGTGCAAGGTATGCAGGCAAGCTCCAGTTGAGCTGAAGGTCGGAACAAAAAAGAACTGAGAACTACTTTACGAGTGTTTGAGAATAATATTAACCGGATATAGAGACAACAAGAAAAATGGAATAAACGAAAAACTAACTGGTAACGAAAAACTAACTGGTAACAAAAAACTAATTGGTTGAGCTTTAAATTATTATCCCGTCATTGGTTAACGTAATACCGCAAGTCCCGACAAAAATGGCATCACGCATATCCACACCGTTTATGCTTTTTCGAGATACGTCGTTTATTTCCACGCTACTGTCAGTTATACGGATTTTCTTATCTTTTACATAAAAAGTTCCTGTTACTATTACGTATCTGTCTTCTGTAACTCTGACATTAAAAATAACAGTTCTATCTTCTTTTCGCGTCAGTGTAAAGCCACTTCCAGCCTCGATTTTTCCCTCTGCCTCAAAGTTTTCATTAAGCTGGATAAACTCATTTTTATCGATTTTTGCTATGAGATTGGAGTTTTCATCCCGAATCTCGGTCGTTAGAACCAAGACGCCATCACAGTTTTCCAGAGTGAATAAAGGTACCCTGTCGTCGTTATTTTGATCGGGTTTGTATGACAACCTGTATACCGGATCTGCATACACATTCGATCCAAGAATTAGCATATAATCATGAGTCATACAGTTTTCCTCTATGCGGTTTACAAAATAATATGATTTTAATTATCATATAATGGCTCTTTACAGTAATAAAAGCGCTCTTTAATAATACAAACAATGCTTTACAGTTATGAAACCCTGAATAGCAGTACAATAATTCGTTATATTCATACGATGAAGTTTTTTATATATCCTTACGACAAAGGAAAACAGAGCAATATAAAAAGTAAATAATAATAGGTTATAAAAACTCACATTATAAAATTAACGATTATATATTAATACTATCAATACACTAACTGTATAATTACAAACACTGATTTGAAATACTGGTCTTTCCTGTAAATTATTCTTTGTCAGGGCTACAAGACTGACGTAGCTTCTTTTTTCACGTTAATTCCGAGAGAAAATGATAAATTAACTGGTTGAGGTTTCATTCAGCAAAACTGTGCCCAATACCGTTGTGCTTTGACATAACTTCCCCAAAGCACGAAATCGTTCCATTCTTCAAGATCTATTTCTGTTGCTCTAAAGTAGATTTTATTCTGAAAAGTTGAATAATCCATATCGTACTTCTGTTTCATTTCAGCTATTTTCTGGTCATAGTAACCGGTTTTTTGTTCAGCCTTGTTGTGCACAAAACCCTGTAAGATTTTTTGCTCTTCCTTATTTAAACTGATTTTGGCCATACTATCCTTAGGCTCAAAGAGTTTTCCAGGCATTTTTATATAATAACAATAATCAATGGTTTCCCCCAATATACCACCTGTTATTATTCTGTCCCTTTCATTTAAATGTATTCGTGTGCTTGCTTGTTTTTTAAGTAAGATCCCTGGAGTTAAACAAAAACAAACTTAGGAGTTAGGAAATATCCCTTATAACAAGATATGTTAGTGTTTTATTCATTATCCTTTGTTAAACATATGTATTCAAAAATTTATAAAGTTTGCGGAAAAGTCCATAGATATTATGGAAATTCTAATCTCCAAAGAGTCAAATTTAAGCCAAACTTTCTCAATAACGTCTGAACTGTCAACTCAAACCTACCTGACTGAATAAAATGGTAACACTTTTCAAAGCTATTTGTAGTGTAGGATGCTCACTTTGAAGAAATAGTGATAATTTTCAAAAAATATAAATATAAAAAACTATAATAAGAGGAGGCGGAATTGATCATAAAGTATTTCATACTATTAAATTTAATATAATATTTTTATTAACGCATTCCTTATTTATTGCCTTTGATTCCGATCTACGTATATTAACTAAAGTATATACTAATAATTTGATGAAAATAGAAAGTCATATTAAACGAACTTTGAGTTTCCAGTTATATCGCAATATTGAATATTTAATAGGTATTGACAGGTTCTGACAATACATTTATAAATTTTTTATGATCTTACATGTTTATTGCTTTTACTTTAAAGCAAAAAACCACTTAAATGTTGAAGATTTATTAATCCAGAAGTCAGGATATAAGAGAGCCTATATTATTGAGCTAAACTGTTTGCGTTAAAACAATTGCAAAACAAATTATGGATTAAACAGGAAATAGTATCACATGAACTCAATTTCATTTTCTAAACACAGACCTCACATTCCTGAAATAAAATATATCTTATTAATGTTCTTCAGTACACGAATAATTTTAAGCATCATCGGAGTGCTATCTCGTAAAGTTTTATCAGTATATGGGACGAATCAGCCTATCTGGACAAAATATCACTGGCTGGATATATGGGGAGTTTGGGACACAGGCTGGTATATAGGTATTTCTCAGCATGGCTATACTCCAGGTTCTATGTACCAGGTAATTTCACAGCAAACTAATATTGCGTTTTTTCCCCTGTATCCACTGATAATGAGATTTCTAGGCTTGGCTACAGGGAATTACTATCTTGCTGGTTTGATAATATCAAATTTTTGTTTAATAGTTTCCTGTGTGTATCTTTACCGGCTTGTAAGGCTTGATTATGATGAAGATATATCCATTAAGTCAATAAAATATCTGCTTCTTTTTCCGGTTTCTTTCATTCTTTCTGGAGTTTTCACAGAATCCCTGTACCTTACTCTTACTTTAATGTGTTTTTATTACGCCAGAACAGGTAAATGGCATCTAGCTGGAGTCGCAGGGTTCTTTTTATCCTTAACAAGGTCTACTGGTGTTCTTGTCGTTTTACCTTTGCTTTACGAAGGTCTTATGCCTTTGATAAGAAAAGATGTAAACTTAAAAAGCCTTAAAAACTCCCTAAACAAAATACTTCCCCTGTTTTATCTCTTTTTAATTCCTCTGGGCACATTTTCTTTCATGATCTTTAATTATCACCTGACTGGAGATTTCATGGCTTTTGCACACTCTCAGGTGATGTGGCAAAGACATTTTGGAAATCCTCTGGAGATTCTAATTAACGGGTATCATGGGGATATTTACACAACCTTTGAGGCTGTTTTTGCTATCATTGCTATATCTATTTTTATATTATTTTACAGAAAAATCCGATTTTCTTACTGGTTATTTTGTATATATTCTGTTTTCGTCCCACTTTGTACGGGAATTCAGTCCATGCCCAGGTTTATTCTTGTAATTTTTCCTATTTATATCCTTTTTGCGAATATTACTAAAAACCGCGTTTCAGAAGACCTTGTTACTCTGTCTTTCGCTCTTCTCCAAGGTTTTTTAATGGTATTCTGGACTAATAGTTTCAATCTGGTGATCTAATTGGGATTCTTTAGCAATTTTATACAAATGCATGATTATTATTTCGCTTATTAGATTCAATTTACAAGTTGGAGTTAAAATGTATCCTATGTATGAACTAACAGTAATTATTCCCATCTTTAATGAAGAGATCAATATTGCCAGGATAATCGAGGCTGTGAATTCAACTCTTTCATTAAATAAGATTCGTGGGGAGATTCTTATTGTTGATGACGAATCTCGAGACAAAACTATTAAAATTGTCGAAGAACTTATGTTGAAATACAATAATCTGAGAATTATTGTAAGACACACAGACCATGGGCTTTCACAGTCCGTAGTTGAGGGCTTCAGGCAGGCAAATTCTAACACTTTTCTGGTAATTGACGCTGATTTTTCCCATCCTCCAGCACTAATTCCTCGTTTTTATGAAGAAATTAAAAAAGGAACGGATATTGTCATAGGAAGTCGATATACTCTCGGAGGAGGTATCAAACAATGGCCTCTTAAACGTCGGATTTTATCTCTTGGAGCAACAGGACTTGGAAGAATACTATTTCCTGAAGTTACGGATCCTGTAAGCGGCTTTTTTGCCCTAAAAAAGAAAGTTATCTCCGGAGCTCAACTTCATCCTCGCGGGTATAAAATTCTTATGGAAGTTCTCGGAAAGGGAAAGTGGAACTCATTTATCGAGATTCCATTTACATTTAGTGATCGGCAGAACGGAGAAAGTAAACTCACATTTTGCATCATAACTGACTATATAAAACAAATTCTAAATATCGCTAAGTATTCTCTTGTTTTTCGTAATAACCATGTCTGGAACGAATGGGAAAAAATAGGAAAATTTTGCTTTGTCGGATTATCCGGGGTACTGGTCAATGTTGGTTCTCTATATTTATTTACTGAGTATATAGGCCTTTATTATATTATATCCAGTTTAGTAGCAATAGAAATATCTATCCTGAGTAATTTTCTCCTGAATGATTACTGGACATTTAAACTGAAGGATAAAGTCGATAAATATACACAGAATAGATTTAAGAGATTTTTTTCTTTCCAGTGTATCTCAATTGTAGGACTTATAATTAATATAGGAATATTGTATTTCCTGACAAATTTCTTTGGTATCTATTATCTGGTTTCAAACCTTATAGGGATAGTAATTGTCTTTTTCTGGAACTATCTGATGAACAGGCAGGTTACATGGAAACTAAGAACTTACTGATACCCGAATATGAAAAATTGGCTTTCATGTATCCATAATTGGTTTCTGGGATTCAACAGGAAGAAAAGTTTTATACAAGAGGGTATCTTTTTTTAACTTAAAAATATTATAATAATGTTATAAACTTCACAGAGGCTGGAAAATTAAGAATCACTAAGAATGAAGAGAACCTGGTGAAAAAAGAACTTGTAAGCAAGATCCGCTAACACAAGGATTGAAATTTTTCATTTTGATATAAAGGCATATTGATAAGGATTTCTTATCTTCCAAATCTCGCCCGATTGACAGTGTGGTCCCACTAGAATAGAAATAAAAAGTATGTTCTGAATATCCATTTTATTTTTGGACATCTATTTCAGCAATTTGGGTGAAAATTATATTTACAAAGATAAGACTTATATTACTGTGGCTTATTGCTGATATAGGTGCTGTTAAAAATACAATAATAATAAACACAAAAATATTTTATGTATAAAATAAAACAGCATTAAAGCGAAACCCAATTATTTGAATCGAAAACGAATTTATGTTACCAATTGTACTAAAAATGTGATCCCTATGCCCAGAAAATACACAAACAAGACAACCCATTTTATTCTCCACGATGACGGTACATTCGATGTCTACATAAACAAAAAGTTTAAAGAATGCGGACTATATGAGGAAACCCCGGATACTGTAAAACTGAACTACTTCAAACACTTTTCAATATTTCAAAAAGAAGTTGGATGTTTGATTTCTGAGAATTACAGAATCTGGATAGAAGACAGGATAATTAATGTTCCCGGTGGCATCCTGGACAATGGGGTGTTCGTAGCTAACTGTGATGACGGAAGTACCATTCTGAAAGATTGAAGCTTATGGCATTCATAAAAATAGACAAAATTGTTTGGATTCGAAGGAATCCATTTTCGGAATTTTTTGTTTAATTTCTGAACTTTATCAAATTTCCTGATTTTTATCAAATTTCCTGATTTTTATCAAATTTCCTGATTTTTATCAAATCTTCTGAATTTTTGTACATTAATAATCAGTTGATATTTCCAAGAGTAGTTACACATTCGCTTTTGACGCTCATTTTCTGCTTTGTGTACACTTAATTTAGCATGAAAATTATGCCGTCAGTATGCGTATTCATATAGCTGTGTATATTATTCAAGGGATATCGTCTTTATTTCCTGTACACAGGTAAGCTTAGAAAATAGACGTAACTGAGCAAAAACTCAAGAATAAAAAACATAAAGAAAAAGGGTCTTTTCTAATCAGCAAGCTTTGATCTGGAATTCAGCACTAAACACCAGTACTTCTTTTCAACATTCTTTCATTGCAACTATATGATTCTAAAGCCAGACTCATTAAAACACGAACTAGAACAAATGGAAAGACTTATTTCATCTGCAGTTCTCGTTGTTCTAGAAGGATCCACCATAAACAATTATGGGTCTTACGCAATTAAGCTAGACCTGGATCTCATTTATTACATTCGGTCAATAAATATTGGTTTTGTGGAGATTTCTAGAGCATGTTTAAACAATAATTTTCCTTGAGTAATAAATATGACTGAAAAGATCAACTATCTTGATGGGCTACGCGGTATAGCTGCGATTAACGTGATGATAATGCATTTCTTCATTATATTGGTCCCAGCGATTATTTATAGTGATCGAATGCCTTCACATCTGGGGAATCTTGAACGGATTTTCTCGACTACGCCCTTAGGATTAATTGGCGCCGGAAACTTTTCGGTATGCATTTTCTTTGTTCTAAGTGGTTACGTATTGACCCAAAAATACTTTAGAACTAAAGACAAAAAAATAATTATAAGCGGTGCAGTACGCCGATATATCCGGCTGTTTGTTCCGGTGCTGGCAGCAACGGTTCTATCCTTTTTACTTGCATCAATCGGAGCATTCCGTTATTATATTGAAGCCGTAATGATCTCAGGAAATAACAATTATGACAGTTATTGGACATTTACGCCGGATATTGTTGATGCAATTAAGCAGGCGGTGTGGGGATCGTTTTTTACAGGAAGCGACACATATAACCCGGTTTTATGGACAATGACAGTAGAATTTTATGGGTCTATGCTTGTTTTCGCACTAGCTTTACTATTCGGAGTGCAACGGAACCGCTGGACATTCTATCTTGCCGCAGCCGTATTTTTCTTCAATTCTTACTATTTTGCCTTTATAATAGGAATGGGGCTTGCAGACATATTTAACAGTAAAGCTTCAGTGTTTAAAACCGATAACAAAATGATATTATTCGTTATACTATTTTCAGGGCTATTTCTCGGATCGTATCCGGTAGGCACCGTAACAAACGATTCATTATACGGTTTTCTTAATAACGGTCTCTTTGAGGTCCCAAAACTGACATATCATATCCTGGGAGCCGTTATGATAATGTATGTCTTATTGAACAGCCAGTGGCTGCAAAAAGTCTTTTCCTCTCCAGTGCCTGTATTTCTTGGAAAAATATCTTACTCACTGTACCTGGTACATTTCCTGATAATAAGCAGTTTCACCTGTGCACTATTCCTTGCATTGCATCCGATATTACCATACTGGATAGCTGTTTTTGTTTCATGTTTCCTGTCCGTACTATTAATAATACCTTTGAGCTACCTATTTTACAAGTACATCGATATGGTAGGTGTAAGACTATCAAAGGTCTTTTACAATCGAGCTATCGATCCTCTCATATCCAGCAACTTGTGGGATATAAAGCAGAAATACCTGTCAAGCACGATTTTTGGGATATATAATAAAATATTTAAATAATATTTTTTGTTTAAACCAAGTGCTCTACAGCTTGCTAAATAATGCGCTAGCGCATCTTTGATTTTACCACGAAAAGTTTTGAAACTTTTCGTAATAGTAGCCCTACTTAACTATTAAAGATTTGAACTTCAGAAGTCCTATTTGCCTTTTGGAAATAAGTTCATAGGCTTATTTTTAAATATGCTTTAAACTTACCTGTACTCAAACTTACCTGTGCTTAAATTTAACTGTACTCAAACTTACCTGTATAGTATATCAGAAACACTCTTTTTTGTACCTTGCTCTCCAATAACCGTTACAATATCGTTATATTCAAGTTTCAGGCTATTATGCGCAATAATCGATTCGTTCCCCCGTCTTACCATTACCATAAGGCTTTTTTCCGGAAAATTAATTTCCCTTATGGCCTTTCCCACGACCTTTGGATTGGTGACTTTGATTTCCATAACATTGCCTTCTCCTCCTACTTCACATAATGAGAAAAGGTGATTTCTTCCAATCATACTGTCCATTACCACAGCAGTTGTCATGGTTGGGCTCATAGCAAGGATTCCCAGGTCCCAAAAAGCGTTAAGATTTTCCATATTATTTACTCTGGCGACCAGCTGGTCTCCTTTGAATCCAAATCTTGCCTTTGCAATCTGGCAAAACAGGAGATTTGTGTCGTCCTTTTTTGTGGTTACAACTGCATACTTGGTGTTTTTAATTCCGGCCTTTTTAAGAGTATTAACATCTGTTGCATTGCCCTGTATAGTCCTGATGCCTAATTCCATGCATTTGTTACATTCTTCTTCAGAGATATCTATAACTGTCACATTTTCTCCTCTTTTATCAAAGCGTTCAGCAAGAATCCGGCCTACTTTTCCTCCTCCGATAATCAAAATCCCCATAGGAATTACCTCCAGCATCTGAGCTACTCTTTTTGACATGCCTCCTGTCAGGAAGACAGTCACTATGACTGTCAGGAAGACTAAACCTACAATCGTTTGCCCTCCAGGCACTTTCATTTCATCCAATTTGATTGCAAAATAAGTTGCAATTGAAGCCGGAACTACTCCTCTTGGCCCCATGAATGATATGAAGAGTTTTTCATTGGTGCGGAGTTTTGAACTCCACATTGTGATAAAGACCGACATTGGGCGGACTAATAGAGCTATAAGTATAACTAACAAGATTCCTTTTATCCCGATATCCATGATATACCAGAACTTGATCATTGCTGCAAGCAGGACAAAGATCAAAGAGATCATTAAAGTTACCAGGTCACAGTTGAATTCCTTTATCATTTCTTTATAGGGAAATTCCAAAGTTCCCATAATAACTCCAAAAACTGCCAGTGCAAGGATTCCGGATTCATTGCCCATAATTTCTGACAGTACATAGCAGGCGAAGATCGAGATAAGAGTAATCAACCTGGCAGTCCTTCTGCTAATGGACGTGAGGGTTGTAAAAAACCAGTGGAGTGCAAATCCGCTCAATACTCCTATTAATAATCCAATTCCAAGCCTTTGAAGGATGAAGACTACCGCGCCTATTCTTGAAATCTCTGCTGCAATAAACTCAAAAACCACCGCAGTCAAGATCACACTTACAGCATCGTTTAAAACACTCTCAAGTTCCAGGATCTTGCCAACCTTATGTGAAACATGGAGATTCCGGATTATTGGACCAACAACACTGGGACCGGTTGCAGTAACCAGAGCTCCAAAAAGGGCAGCAATTTGAAGAGGAACATTTATGAGAAAGTATGTAAGTGTGGTAATCCCGAAAAAAGTAATTAAAACACCAATAGTGCTTAGTTTAAGAACGCTTTCCTGAACCCCCCTGAGTTGTTTTAAGTCAACCTGGAGCCCTCCATCGAAGACTATAACAGACACACAAATAGCTACAATGGCACTGAGCACGTCCATATAGAGAACAGGATTTAGTAGATTAAGAATTTCTGGCCCAACTATTACTCCTTCGATCAATAGAAAAATGATAACAGGAACCTGAAAATGATGGCTAAAGGTTTGTGCCAGAAGGGATAGAACGAGCAAGGCAATAACTATTTCCATTAAAAATATAGGATCAATCATTACATTCCCTAATTAATAATGCACATCTTAATTAAAAAATTTTTGGTGTTTCAATTGTCAAATTAATGACAAATTTGAGATGTATCTCATATCTCATATGTCAGATCTTGTATGTCAGATCTTGTATGTCAGATCTTGTATGTCAGATCTTGTATGTCAGATCTTGTATGTCAGATCTTGTATGTCAGATCTTGTATGTCAGATCTTGTATGTCAGATCTTGTATGTCAGGTCACATAACTTATGAAGAGGTTTCTGGCTTTTTCTTAAATGGGATTACAAGTTTATTGAGGTCAACAGGCTCGTATTGATAATATGCAACGTTGCTACTCATTGTTAAACAGAAATATCCGGAAGTTGCAGAAAGGTCATATTTGAAAGGATAGAGCATGGGTTAAGAGGTGCCTATTTTTCTTAAATAGTTTCCCCTCAGAAAGTGAAAGCTATTTCTTAAACTCCTTGATTAAGTTTTCCAGTTTTTTATGTAGGTTAGTTTTTTCACAACCGTTTAGCCTTGTATTAAATCAGTTCGTTGACATGAGCTAGTTTATTTACAATGGACAGTTTACGAATAATTTATAACGTCGATTGCTGAATCATTCGCAACAAACAGATTTATAAATTGCTTATCTTAATGGGTGTAAGAGGCGCTCTTATGATTGAAATGAAATTACACGGTACATACAATATCTATTATGCAATTCTTGGCATGCGAAACCCTATGAACTCCTGGCACCTAATGGACAGCAGTAAGCCTGATGAGGCAGGAAACTGCACGCTTGGAGAAAAAGACCTGAACCTGGCCCAGCGCCTGACCCTTGCAGGGAATGAGCACGGCAAGTTTTTAAGGTTCATTACGGTCTGTTTTGACCTTACAGCCCCAATTTACTGGTGGAAGGAATTTGATACCTACAAATTCGCAGAAAAGAACTCCACTTCAACGATGCACAAACTGACAAGCAGAGAGCTTACTCCTGATGATTTTTCTTTCGATACCCTGACAGAGTACAGAAATGACCAGATCCGACACCTGAACGACCTTATCAAAGAATACAAATCCCACGACGGAGACAGTGAAGAAGACAACGCGTACCGAAAAGCGATTTTCAGAGAACTCGTCCAGGACCTGCCAAGTGCATTTATGCAGAAAAGGACTGTCGTAACCAATTACGCTGAGCTCAGAAACATTTACTTCCAGCGCCGCAATCACAAGCTTGATGAGTGGAGGGAGTTTTGCACCTGGATGAAAGAGACTCTGCCGTATGCAGAAGAGCTTATCTGCGTGGAAAAGAAGGAATAAAAGGAATTTCACCGGAAATAATCTTTTTCAGCATCCCTGCTGGAAATAGATTGGTTTTTGAACCTTTGCTTGGAATAAATTTGATTTTAGAACCTTTGCTTGGAATAAATTTGATTTTAGAACCTTTGCTTGGAATAAATCTGATTTTAGAACCCCAGGCTCTCACCGGTCGTGCAGCCACGACCGGCTTTTCCCAAATTAAATTGAAAAATTTGAAAATTTGTTCTTTCAAATTTTATATTTCAGATATTACAGATTCTGACGTTTGACATTGAAGAGAATTTCGATAAACCCCAATTTATTGTGGTGATTTATAATATATAAGTAATTTCTTGAGATTAGAGGCTTACCGAAATTCTCTGAAATTATTGGATTTTTGAGATTGATTCCTATGTTTTTAAGGAGCTTATTAAAGGGGACTGTGGCACTCGCTGTCGCTAATTTGTACACCTAGACATATTTTTGTTTTTTCCGATGTTTGATTCTTTCCTTCTACTTACCATTTCAGAAAAATATATTTAGTATGTGTTTTAATTATCTGAAAGCCTGTTTGCGAACAAATAAATATACAGAACCTTTTACAGGTAGCCTAAGAGATAAAAATGACCGAACTTAAGAAAACGATTTCCTTCACTCGGGGTATGGGGCTTGCAATCTGCATGCTTATAGGTACAGGCATTCTTGCACTGCCAGGTTTGGCACTTGATGCAGGCACTGTCTATGAAGCAATCCTTGGCTGGTTCCTTATAGCAATTGTCGCAGTCCCTCTTATCGAAGTCTGCTCCAGCCTTGGCCTTAAATTTCCTTCAACAGCCGGACTTGCAGGTTATGCTGAAAAGGCTGTTGGGCCCTGGGGAGGATATGCGGTTTCCTACCTTGTGGGAGGTTCTTTCTTTTTCGGGCTTCCTGCGGTTGCCCTTATAGGCAGCGAGTATATGAAGCAGCTTTTCCAGCTGTCTGAGGCAGGAGCAGCCCTTTTTGCAATCCTGCTTGTAACCCTGATGTTTCTTTCGAACCTGGCAGGGATGAAGGTTATCTCTCTGATTAATTACGCAGCTCTGGCTGTCCTTTTCCTGCTAATAGGCCTGCTTATTGTCTTTAACCTTGATTTCCTGAACGCAGGTTTCGGGATTGCTAGCGAAGCTTTTAGTGGTAACGTGCATATAGACCTGCATAACACCTGGAAAGTTGCAGCTCTCCTTTTCTGGGCTTTTCTTGGTTGGGAAAACCTTTCTTTTTCCCTGGGAGAAATAAAAGATCCTGAAAAAAACGTACCTCGACTTTACTGGCTGAGTTTTGCCCTTGTGACCTCAACCTACCTCGTACTTGCCTTAATCAGCACGGGAGCCAGTGTTTCAGGCGCTTCCCTTCAGGGGGCAGCAGGGCTTTCCGGCCTTGTGCTTTTTACGCCGGGAGGAAAACTGCTGATCTGGCTCATGATAATAGTTATTGCAGCAAATGCCTGTTCATGGGACTTTACTGCAAGTCGCCTGCTTTATGCCGGAGGCAGGACAGGAATTTTTCCTGAGGTATTCGGAAAGCTTTCAAAAAGGAATATTCCTGTGCCCAGCCTGGTTGGGCTGTATGTACTTTCGATTTTCCTGATTCTCGGAAGTTATCTACTCAAAATTCCCGTGTCAGCTATGATGATGCTTGTAAACCAGAACTTTGTTTTCCTCTACGCCTTTATTATAATTGCCTACTGGAAAACCGAAAACGGCTGGAAGAAATGGATTTTTTCGACTCTTTCACTCGTGTCCCTGAGTTTTTTAGTCTCAGGGTTTACCTGGAAAATAGCTTATCCGATCTTTTTGATAGGCTTTGGATACTACAGATTTCTCAGGAGTGCAGGTGAAATTTCTACGTCCAAAATCCCTGCATCCGAAAACGAAATTGTACGCCGTGAAGATGGCTCGGGAAATCTCTAATCTGGTCAGGCATTGAATTAAAAGTTTGAAGGGAAACCTATAAGTTATATGTTTTCTCAAATAATAATACAGTTTCCGATATTTTTCTAATTTTGCAGGGACATGGTCATATGTTGTTCATAACTGTTAAAGACTCACCTGGGAGAGGGAGAGGTATATTTGCACAGCGAAATTTCAAAACAGGTGAGGTAATAGAAATCTGTCCTGTCATAGTTTTACCCACTGAAGAAATAGACGCACTTGAGCTTACCCAGCTCTACAATTATTACTTTGCGTGGGGTCCCGACTCAAAAGATGCAGCTATCGCGCTGGGCTATGGCTCCCTTTATAACCACTCGTACACTCCGAATGCAAGGTACTACAAAGATTTCGATAACAAACTTTTAAAATACGTCTGTATAAGAGATATTAAGGAAGACGAAGAAATCACAATAAACTATAACTGCGACCCTGAAGACAAAAATCCGGTCTGGTTTGATCTTGCAGGTCCGGAAGATATTTAAATTTAATTAAATATTTAAAGATTGGCGTTTTTTGAGACAAAAGAGTCATTTCCCGGCCTTTATATGTTTACAGACCTTTTTTCAGGCTTTTTCAGGTTTTTAGGCATTATAAGGCATTTTACAGGTTTTAATCTCTTTAAAACGTTTTTATCCTCTTTCTGGACATTTTGAAGCTTCTTTCAGGCTCTTTTTAGATTTTATCCTTTCAAACTCTTATCCTTAGGTTTTTTCCTGAAATTGTCTGGTACTAGCATGAAGGTTATATTTCTTCAGTACTTTATATTGAGAAAATGACCTTGCTGGATTTAATTCCTGACTTAATCGGAGGCCTGAAGTTTTTTAATTAACACACTGAAGGAGTTGGAAGTTGGAAAACGAGATATTCACTGTTTTTCGGTTAAGCCTGTTTGAGACCTTCTATGTCACAGGTTCTCTGATTCTTGTAGGAATAGTACTTGGCCTTCTTGAGAATCGAGCTAACTTTTACGTCCAGAGGACTTTTGGCAGGAAAGGAATTCTGGTTACAGCCTGGATAGGTACTCCTATTCACGAACTTGGCCACCTGCTGATGTGCTATGTGTTCAGGCACAAAATAACTAAACTCAAGCTGTTTTCCCGCAAGGAAAAAGACGGAACCCTTGGATATGTAAATCACAGCTGGAACCCAAAAAGCCTCTACCAGAATATAGGAAACTTTTTCATAGGCATGGGCCCGATCTTCAGCGGCACAGCAGCTCTTATCATTGGAATGCACTTGTTGCTACCGGATTCCTTTGCAAGGGTTGCCGACTACCTTACCCTTGAACCCGTCCAGCCTGACCAGTATATTTTGACAAAAATCTTCGCTCTTACTGCAGGCCTCTTTCAAAGCATATTTTCGTTAGAAAACCTGTTTTCTCTCAATTTCTGGATTTATTTTGCCCTGGCTATTGCAATCTCTTCACATATAGCCCTGAGCAAAGAAGACCTTAAAGGAGCAGGCAGGGGTTTTGTAACCATATTCTTTTTCATTTTGCTGATAAATTTTGTTGCCTTTGTTTTCAATGCTGATTTTTCCGGCCTTTTTGCGGAGATACTGACTCTAAACGTATATCTTGTTGCCTTTTCAATGATTTCGATTGTTTTTTCTTTAATCAGGCTGGTTTTAAGTGCTTTTGCTTATTATCTAATTTAAAGTTCCTTTAAAAATTTCGCAGCTATGATTCTCCCCTCAAAATCCATGCTGCTTTCCTGTCATTTCTTCAATCTCAATCTTAATTACACACAGCCTGTTAACTTTCCATTCTTCAAACTCAAAAGGTCCTTTTTTCCCGTAGTGCTCGGAAAGGATAGTAAGCCCTTCTACTTTTTCATTATAATCTTCAACAAACCGTGCTTGTCCATTCCCTACAACACTTCGGTAGCGGACGTTGTATTTGCATATATCTTCGGCAGTGACGATTTCAGCCTCGGCATCGGCTTCGAAAGCGACTCTAGGGTTCCTGTTAAGGATGCCTATCTTCTTGCCTTCGCTGGAACAGTGGAGATAAATTTTGTTATCTTTGTATCCGAAAGCCATAGGGATAATGTAGGGCTGGTCCGAGTCCGAGAGAGCGAGACGAAGGAACTTTGCCTTTGAGAGAATCTCTTCTATCTGCTGCTGATCCTGGATCAGATCTTTTCTTCCCATTCTTTTCACCTTAAAGAAATTCATTTTAATATAAAAGCCTGTAAATAAATAGTTACCCTTAGGATAAAAGTTACGCTGGCGCACCCTGCTGCAAGCAAGGATTATGTTCGCGCCACTGCTCCAAATTGTGTCAGAGAAAATAATAACCCTAAACAACTTAGTTTGAGCAGAAGTTAACAACCGAAAAATGGAATTGACAAATTATATAGTCATCAACGGTTACTGGGGAAGTTTCCTATCCCCGCAGCAAGCTAACGGGGTATTCGACTGAAATAAAAGGTCTTGTTATCCCAGAAATTTTAAAATATGATTATTTACCAGAGCAGGCTGTTCCATAGAGACAAAATGACTTGCATTCGGGACCAGTTTTGTTTCTACATTTGGTATCAATTGATTGACCTTCTCGATAGCAGCGAGAGGATCATAAATAACCTCATTTTCGCCGACAATAAAAAGTGTTGGAACATTGATTCCTCTTAGCTCAACCTCACTGAACACGTTGGTGAAAATGCTTTCATTAGGGGTAGGGTAGCGATAATGTTTTACACCACTTGCGAATTGCCTGGCAAACAATTTATTTGGGTGAAAACCCTTGTTAAAGAAACTCCTGAACGGGTTAGGTTTGATGGGTAAATAGGGGAGCGAACGGAGCAACAAAAGCACAGGCCAGCTGAATGGTAGAATTGAAGCTCCAGGCGCAAGAGCAACAATTTTGTTAATTCTATCCGGGAAAAATAAAGAAAAGTTGAGCGTATGCCACCCTCCATAAGATAATCCAATAATATTCGTTCTCTCTAAACCTAGTCCCTGCATTACATCACCCAGCCAATTAGCACAATCCTCTCTATTTCGGAGTAAAGTGGACTGATGGCTTTTTCCCGGTTCACCAATGATATCGATAGCATAAACACGAAAGGTGCTGCTTAAAGCGCCGATGTTTGGGAACCACATCGTGGAACTTGTGCCAGTAGCATGCAGCAAAATCAATGACGGAGATTCTTTCGATCCGCTCGCAATGACATGGGTAGTTCCGAAATGGGTTATTATGTCATTCTCTTCAAAAGGTACCGGCCAAAGTTTCAGGACAGCATCATAATCCAATATATACTCGGCTTCACCTTTTGAGCTTTTGAAAGAGGCTAGTTGGCTGGGCATTTTAAAACTTCCAGATTTTTGGAATATGTTGTTTGGGAAGGCAAACTGAATCAGGGTTAACATTTCCACAATGTATTGGATATGGGCAAATTCATTACAAACCTAAATTCATCGAAGTGGAGTTGTCATTATAGGGCGACAATCGAACCAGTGAGATTGTCTGATATTATGAAGATATATAAATTCACGATAGCAACTCACCAATGCGCTGCTCTCTTATTCTCAATATGTCCCTCACTGCCGGAAACAAAATAAAAGACCGGATTAAGCCCTAATTATACAAGGAATCAAATTTGAACCCAGGAACTCCTACGAAATCAGGCCTCAACCTAGAGCCTTTGACCTTATTGGCAATCCTTGCATCTCGAGATTGCAAATGAATAGCCTTTATTAACTTATTATAAACTTTAATATAAATTTTTTCTGTAAAGAAGTATTGAATTTAAAGTTAATATATTAAGAAACTTAGTTCGAGGGGTGCGGTTCGAAAGCACGAATTCCTACGAAACTAATACTGCAATTCTGAAGTAGGTTCTTAAACTTGACTTTTTTAATAGACCCGAAGATCATGGATTTTTTCCAAAAAATAAGAAACTAATTTTGGAATCGAAGCATTGGTCAGTTATTTTGCATTTAAGTTTAGTTTCATTCGGAACTATTATATACATCACAAGCCTATAGAGGTCGGACCAGTTCCATTTGTAACGATTTTTATAATAGTTTATTTAAAAAACAAGCCGTCCAGCTCATAAAATGTGAAGGATAAAATTATGGAAGACCAAAGAAAAGGAAACTTAAGAGAAACAGACCCAAGAGAAATATTAGGCCCTATTGCCTACATCTACAGGAGCCATCTGGCGTACATGGTAAAGGAACTTGAAGCTTACAGGGTCGGAAGCGGACAGTTTGAGTTTTTACTATTATTATACTACAAAGACGGAGTATCCCAGGAAACTCTTGCAAAGGAACTGAAGGTTAGCAAAGCAACAAGTGCCAGAGCAATTCAGAGTCTGGAAGAAGAAGGTTATGTTTACAGGGAAAGAGACGAAACCGACCTTCGAGCTTACAGGGTTTACCTGACTGATAAAGGAAAGGAAATGAGAGATATAATCTTTAAGAAGTTGACTGCTTTTACAGATATTCTCTTTTCGGGTTTTACCTTTGAAGAAAAAGAAATTTTCAGGCTTCTAATTCATAAAGCTGTGATTAAACTTTTTGAGCCTGGGTTTGAGCCTCCATCGGATAGGTCAGACGATTGAGGTAAAAAACGATCAAGGTAAAGACGATGGAGATTAAAATATGGATGAAAAAAGTGCTTTTCTTGGTACAGAGAACATAAGGAAGCTCCTGTTTAAGCTTTCAACTCCTATTGTTATCGGAATGCTGGTTCAGGCTATTTATAACGTAGTGGATACCTTTTTCGTGGGAATGGTCTACGGAGCAGATGACGTCCAGGCTATAGGCGGACTTTCAATAGCTTTTCCGATCCAGATGATGGTGATGGCTTTTGGAATTATGCTCGGAACAGGAGGTTCTTCCATAATTTCACGTGCCCTTGGAGCTCGAGAAAATGAAAAAGCCGAAAGAACACTTGGAAATGTTTTTTCCCTAAGTTTGATATTAAGCGTACTTATAGCCATTCCCTGCCTTTTGTATCTTAATCCGATTTTGAAGGTTTTCGGAGCAACTGCTGGAGTCCTGCCCTATGCCATAGATTACCTTAAATATATAATACTGGGAGGGACTGTCTTTGTCTTTGGGGTGGCTGTCCAAAATATTGTCCGATCTGAAGGAAATGCTCGCCTTGCAATGAATGCCATGCTTGTAGGAGGCGGCCTTAATATCTTCCTTGACCCGTTTTTTATGTTTGGTTTCGGAATGGGTGTAAAAGGAGCTGCAATTGCAACTGTAATATCACAGGCCATAGCTTCGGTCTGGCTCCTGTTGTACTACCTCAAAGGAAAAGGAGCTGTTCGTTTCAGGTCAGAAACCTTGAAACCCGATTTGGAAATTGTTAAGGAAATTGTGGCCATAGGCATTGGGTCTTTTGTAATGCAGTGCTCTAGCAGTTTCATGATGATTTTCGTGTTTAATGCACTTGCAACTTATGGAGGAGATGGCGCAATTGCCGTTTTTGGTGTAATAATAAAGGTTAACTCTTTCATTTTCATGTCCCTCCTGGGTATGGGCTTTGGCTTGCAGCCGATTGTCGGGTTTAATTACGGAGCAAAAAAATATGGCAGAATAGCAGAGGCTGTGAAATTATCGCTTGCAGCAACAACGGCTATTGGGATCCTTGGCCTGCTGATCATTTTACTTTTCAAAGAACAAATTCTCGGATTATTCAGTGCAGATCCGCAGTATCTGGAGATTGGAGAAAATGCTATAACGATAATGCTTCTGGGGATGCCTCTGGTAGGTATGAACGTTATCACATCAATCCTGTTCCAGGCCTTAGGAAAAGCCAGGCCAGCCTTCCTTCTTTCAATTAGCCGGCAGCTTCTTTTCCTTATCCCTCTTGTTACCCTCCTTCCCAGGTTCTATCAACTCAACGGAGTTTGGGCGGCTTTTCCGGTATCGGACTTTCTGGCGTTTCTGCTTTCCGGGTTCCTGCTTCTCAGGGTCTATAAAATTTTCAAAGAATATAAAGAGTCTTTAAAAACAGCCACAGGGTCTGAAACTGCAGATCAAATATCTTCCATCTAATATCTCATAAAAGATGTTCAGACCATACCACAAGACTGTTAACGAAAGCAATATAATATGCATAAAAATATAATTGGATTTATGTTCATTAAAAAAGCTTATCTCAGACATGACTAAGCTTTTAGAGGGTAAGTATGACACTTAGTGAAATACTAGATTCTTTTAAAACAAAGCTTAGCCCCTCGAAATTTATAGACTCACTCGAAAAAAAGGCGAGTTTCTATGATGAATCTCAAAATGATTCCGAGGGAAATACTTTGGAGGAGAATCTGAAAAATAACCCATATCTTAATTCTGGAAATAATTCCGGAAATAATTCTGCTGAAAGCTCTAATGGTATAAAGATATCAAAAAATAAAGACGAGCCTCTTATCAAACTGACCGATGTCTGGAAAATCTATCAGATGGGGGAGGTCGAGTTTGCAGCCCTGAAAGGAATAAACCTGGAAATTTACGAAGGGGAATTTCTGATTATTCTCGGGCCTAGCGGAAGTGGGAAGAGTACAATGATGAACCTGCTGGGCTGCCTGGATATACCATCAAAAGGCACTGTTTCCCTGAACTCAAAAGACATCTCAGAGCTTGACGAATCTGAACTTGCCATAATCCGAGGAAAAATGATTGGTTTCATATTCCAGAGTTTCAACCTCCTTCCCACTCTGAGCACGGAAGAAAACGTGCTTTTACCTATGGAATTCCAGGAAGAAAATCGACAAATAGCCCGACAAAAAGCCTCTTATTTGCTTGATATTGTCGGACTCTCAAATAAAAAAGGAAATCTTCCTTCCCAGCTTTCAGGAGGCCAGAGGCAGAGAGTTGCAATAGCTCGTTCCCTAGCTGTAAACCCGCCTATAATCCTTGCAGATGAGCCTACAGGAAATCTGGACACCAAGACAGGGGACTACATTCTGGATTTTCTGGACGAGCTGCATGCAAGAGAAGGCAAGACTATCATCATTGTTACTCATGACATCGAGCTTGTAAGATATGCAACAAGAGTAGTGTATATTAGAGATGGTGAAATCGAAAAAATTGAAAAATGTCAGAAAAATGAATGTCAGAAAAATGAACATGAGGAATTAAAATGAAAAAGCTCTCTTTGATAACATTAATGCTGTTGTTCTCTTCTGCATTTATATGCCTTGGAGTCGGAACAGCACTCGGCGCAGCAAATGTTGATACAAATTCCTCGTCTATGCAGACAAATTTAACTAACCAAAGCTCTGGTATATACCTGGGAGCTGACACATCACTTAACGCATCAAATGGGAATATAAGTTCTTCATCTGTGCAGGAAAACGTAACTAATCAAAAATCGAATACGGTTAGATCCGGAACAACACTTAGTGCATCAAACGGAAATATAAATTCTGCAGCTGTACAGGTAAGTGTAACTAATCAAAGCCCTGACGCTGCGCGACCTGGAGAACCTGTTGAACTTACTCTCAGTGTGCAGAATATAGGGAACAATGACCTCAAAGACATAAAGGTTGCACTCAATCCGGAATATCCTTTCAGTAAACTTTCCGGAGAAGACCTTGAAAAGAGCATCTCTTATCTAAATGCGAGACAGGATGATGATGATGCTGGAGTCCTGAAATTCAAACTCATGACCGATGCCAACGCGTCGGAAGGCACTTATGATCTTGATATTGTCACCACTTATAAGAGTGGGTCCAGATCTTCAGAAAGGACTTACACAACAACAAAAACAATTCAGTTAGAGGTTCAAGGTAAAGAATATGCTCAGGTTGTAACCGTAAGTAAGGCTGATATTGATATCGCAAAGGAAGAACCTCTTGAATTTATTGTGACAAACACGGGAACTTCCCCGCTGAAAAACCTGGTTTTCTCATGGAATGATCCGAAAGGAGTGGTTTTACCTGTATACTCCGACAACACAAAACATATTAAGTATCTGGAAGCGGGTCAATCCGTAAAAGTCGACTATACCGTAATGGCAGATGTAAGCGCTACTCCAGGACTTTATACCTTGAATGTTAACCTCTCGTATGAAAACTCGGACTCCAATTCGAAAAATATTCAGACTACAGCAGGACTTTTTGTAGGAGGAACAACGGATTTCGATGTTTCATTTTCGGAAAGTAGTGCTGGAGAGACTTCCTTTTCAGTTGCAAATGTAGGCAATAACATAGCATATGCCGTAAAAGTATCCATTCCAGATCAAGATGGGTACAAAATCTCAGGAAGTTCGTCAACAATTGTAGGAAATCTGGAGAAAGGAGATTACACAATTGCTTCGTTTGATGTTTCAAATTCACAGGGTGGTGCAGGAGGAAACACAACCGGAGATGGCCCGGGAACTCCTCCAGATTCTTCGCAAGCTGGTGATAACGACGCAAGCTCAAATTCTATAGGTTCCTCCGATCCACTGAAGGTCCAGATTGAGTACACGGATGCAAAAGGGGAAAGGGAAACCGTTACTAAAGAAGTTAATCTCGAAACTACAACATCAGAAAATATGACCGCACAGGGATCAAGAGGGTCAGGCAACAAGAGTAATGGATTTGGGGCACACCTATCCTATATTGTGATACTAGCACTTGCAGGAGGGTTATTCGTATACAGAAAGAAAATCCAGGAAAAACTGCAGAAAAGAAAAAATAAGTAATCCGAGAACAAAGCCTGAAAACCCAAAGGTCCGAACAAGGCAGCATCATAAAAAATAACATCACTAACAAACAGAAGACGTAGGATGAAAAATAAGCCTTTTTAAAAAACTGCTTGCCCGCAAGCCTTTTAATAAAAGGCTTGAGCGAAAACGACGAGTTAACATTTGGATTTGAGAGCCTTAGCCCCAATCCCTATAGGCGTGATCACAAGCCTTTTTAAAAAAGGCTTGAGTGAAAACCTCAGTAACGTTTGAATTTGAAAAAACTTAGCCCCAAACCCTATAGGCGTGATCACAAGCCTTTTCAAAAAAGGCTTGAGCGAAAATCACTGCTAAATCTAAAACATCGCGACGGCGTGATCAACCGGCGCAACGGTTGCGGGTCAACGGTTGGTTCTCAGCAGCCAAGTAAGGTGCGATAAAAAGACTTAAGAAAAAATAACGGAAGGATGCAAGATGAGAAACTCGACCTATCTGAAAATGGGTCTAAACATGCTTTTGCATAGTAAACTGCGAAGCTGGCTGACCATTATCGGGATAGTTATAGGAGTGGGATCTGTAGTTGGAATCATCTCTCTGGGAGATGCTATGCAGGCAAACGTACAGAGTAAGCTATCCGATCTGGATCTGACAACGATAACAATAAGCCCAGGGTATACTAAGGCATCATCCAACATGCGTGGCCCTGGTATGGGGGGGGGTGTATCAACAGATGCAGAATTAACGAAAGATGATATTAACGCGCTTCGAGGCCTGGATAGTATACAATATATTGAAGGAGAAATTTCAGGCAGAGAAGAAGTCAAATATGTAGGACAAAACGCGACCCTTCCAATCACAGGTGTTGATCCTCAAGTCTGGAGATATATGACTACCCTGAAAACGCAATCAGGAAGATTACTTGAACCAGCTGATAAGAATGTTGCAGTCATAGGAAGTAGTGTTGCCAGCGAAATTTATGACCAGAATATCGGGGTTAACCAGGTAATAACCGTAAACGGCAAAGCAGTGCGCGTTGTTGGAATCCTGGAAGAAGAAGGCATGGGGGGCGACTCAAGGATCTACATGCCAATAGATGGAGCAGTGGACCTTGTTACGGATGCGAAAAGAGATGTTTATGATAGCATATCTGTAAAAGCCAAGAGTGAAGATCAGGTAGAGGAATTGACTACAGAAGTCGAAAAAAAGCTTATGGTCTCAAGGCACATTAATAAGGAAGATGATAGAGACTTTTCCGTAACAGCGTCAAAATCGTTGGCGGATTCGGTTACTGAAATGATGAGTTCAATGACTCTCTTCCTTGGAGCTATCGCAGCTGTATCTCTGCTTGTAGGAGCTGTCGGGATTGCAAATACCATGTTTACCTCGGTCCTTGAAAAGACAAAGGAAATAGGAACTATGAAAGCCATTGGAGCGAAAAATCGGGATATCCTTATGATTTTCCTTTTCAATTCTGCAATGGTGGGTCTTGTTGGTGGTATCCTCGGAATTATTCTGGGATCCTTTGTTTCATCTGGTCTTCAAATGATGGTAGGAGGCGATATGGCTGGAGGAGGTGGTGGAGTAAGCTTTTCTTTGATGCTTGAAGGTCTTTCTCTTGCAGTTTTGATAGGTGTGGTCTCCGGAGTAGTACCAGCGTACAGGGCCTCAAAACTAAAGCCTGTGGATGCATTAAGGTACGAATAAAATGAAAAGGAAGGAATAACAGAAAAGAGAGGAACAAACAGAAAAGGAAGGAATAACAGAAAAGAGAGGAACAAACAGAAAAGGAAGGAATAACAGAAAAGAGAGGAACAAACAGAAAAGGAAGGAATAACAGAAAAGAGAGAAATAAACAGGAACGGGAGGGACGACTTCTTGTTCTTATTTCCTGCCTTAATGGAATAACAGCGACTTTCTGCTAACAAGGAAAAAAGGTTATGGCGTGAATTTTGAAAACCATAACCGTTAAAAACTTTTTTATGTTTTTAAAAAGTGACATTGCTTGTTTTCCAAAGTTGGCCTGACTTGTGTCTCCTATATCTTTATCCGGCAATTGAGACCTGACTTAACACTAGACAGGCATCTTGAAATTCTAATTGCAGGAGCATCTTTGTTTTTGGAGCAGCCATTCGGAATATTTATCAGATGAGAGAGACAGCTCTTATGTTAAGCCTGAAGCTCCTTTTGAATAAAATTTCAGTAAAATAATACTTTATTGAGACTTTATTCGCCTTTTATAGAGTAATTAAAGATTAAATTTAGTAAATATATTCTAGAAAAGCTTCATTGATAAATTAATTCTCTAGATTTTTCTTATTTTTAGCTAAGTATGCTTATATTATTAAACGCCAATGAAGGAATCGGCTGCCTCTAATCCTGTTGAGAGGCTAGAAGACAAAATGCTCTATCTTAGATAGGTGTTCAGTCCCATCTCAGACACCCATCTCAGACAGGTGTTCAACCCCGTATAAGAGTTGCTCAATTTGGTAAATTACAATGGAAAAGGAAACTGAAAAGGAACATCCAACATAACCTCGCCACTAGGAACTTCAAGCCTATCGCTTGAAAATCAGGTGTTCCCCATTGTAATAAGGAAAGGGGGCAGCCAGCAAAAAACCCGCACTCCAGAAATGAGGCATTATGCATTTCGCTGTGGCCTCAAAAACGAATCGAACCACAGGGTCTAGTTGGACCATATAAATGGTCTGATTAGACCGATTATACCTATACAATAGCCTAAGAAGATAACCCATAAAACTTGACAATTAATATCGGTATGACAATATAATTGTAGTCTTAAAAATTTATCAAAGAACGTTTTGACTGCATCATAAAACAAGTCACGGAAACGATGGAAACATGCATTATAAGAAAAACTCAAGCAACCTTAAAAAGGTTAAGCTCAAAAACGACTAACTTTTAGAGGTTTTATAATGGCACTCACTGGAATAATAGATTCTCTTAAAACGGCATTGAATTCCTCAAAAATGATGAACTTTCTTGAAGGGGCAGCGAGTTTCTCTGATCCATCCGAAGAGGATTCAGAAGGGAATCTGAAAATCAATCCATACTTAAATTCCGGAAATGGTGTTGCTGACAGTTCCAATGCGGTAATGATCTCTCAAAACAAAGACGAGCCTCTTATCAAACTGACCGATGTCTGGAAGATCTATCAGATGGGAGAGGTCGAGTTTGCAGCTCTTAAAGGAATAAACCTGGAAATTTACGAAGGGGAATTTTTGATAATTCTCGGACCCAGCGGAAGTGGGAAGAGTACGATGATGAACCTGCTTGGCTGCCTGGATATCCCATCAAAAGGCACGGTTTCCCTGAATTCAAAAGACATCTCAGAGCTTGACGAGTCTGAACTTGCCATAATCCGAGGAAAGATGATTGGTTTCATATTCCAGAGTTTTAACCTCCTTCCCACTCTGAGCACGGAAGAAAACGTGCTTTTACCCATGGAATTCCAGGAAGAAAATCGACAAATTGCCCGACAAAAAGCCTCTTATTTGCTTGATATTGTCGGACTCTCAAATAAAAAAGGAAATCTTCCTTCCCAGCTTTCAGGAGGACAGAGACAGAGAGTTGCAATAGCTCGTTCCCTGGCTGTAAACCCGCCTATAATCCTTGCAGATGAGCCTACAGGAAATCTGGACACCAAGACAGGGGACTACATTCTGGAATTTCTTGATGGACTGCAGAAAAGTGAAGGTAAGACTATCATTATTGTTACTCATGACATCGAGCTTGTAAGATATGCAACAAGAGTAGTGTATATTAGAGACGGTGAAATCGAAAAAATTGAAAAACGTCAGAAAAATAGTCAAGGTTCGAAAAGTGAAGCAAATACGGAAAATGAACTAAATACAGAAAACGAACCAAACAAAGAAGATAAAACAAGTGCAGAAAATCAGTTCAACGCAGAGAAAGAGCCAAACACAGAAAATACACTGAGTTCAGAAAACCAATCAAACGCAGAAAATAAACCAAACACAGACAACGAACTAAACATAGAAAATGAACCAAACGTGGAAAATAAAATAAGTGCAGAAGATGAACCAATTATAAAAACGAACCAATTATAAAAAATGAACCAAGTATAAAAAACGAATCATATCTGGATTGAGGAATTAAAATGAGAAAATTCTCTTTGTTAACATTTTTACTACTGCTTTCAACGTTCCTATGCCTGGGAGTTGGCACAGCATTTGGCGGATCAAATGGGAATATAAACTCTGCCGCTGTGCAGGTAAATGTAACTAATCAAAACCCTGATACTGCCCGTCCCGGCGAACCTGTTGAACTTACTCTCAGTGTGCAGAATATAGGAAACGATGACCTCAAAGACATAAAGGTTGCACTCAATCCGGAATATCCTTTCAGTAAACTTTCCGGAGAAGACCTTGAAAAGAGCATCTCTTATCTAAATGCGAGACAGGATGATGATGATGCTGGAGTCCTGAAATTCAAACTCATGACCGATGCCAACGCGTCGGAAGGCACTTATGATCTTGATATTGTCACCACTTATAAGAGCGGATCCTCGTCAAACACGATTACAACTACGAAAACAATTCAGTTAGAGGTTCAAGGTAAAGAATATGCTCAGGTTGTAACCGTAAGTAAGGCTGACATTGATATCGCAAAGGAAGAACCTCTTGAATTTATTGTGACAAACACGGGAACTTCCCCGCTGAAAAACCTGGTTTTCTCATGGAATGATCCGAAAGGCGTGGTTTTACCTGTGTACTCCGACAACACAAAACATATCAAGTATCTGGAAGCGGGTCAATCCGTAAAAGTCGACTATACCGTAATGGCAGATGTAAGCGCTACTCCAGGACTTTATACCTTAAACGTGAACCTCTCGTATGAAGATGCTGACTCTAACTCGAAAAATATTCAGACCACAGCAGGACTTTTTGTAGGAGGAACAACGGATTTCGATGTTTCATTTTCGGAAAGTAGTGCTGGAGAGACTTCCTTTTCAGTTGCAAATGTAGGTAATAACATAGCATATGCCGTGAAAGTATCCATTCCAGATCAAGATGGGTACAAAATCTCAGGAAGTTCGTCAACAATTGTAGGAAATCTGGAGAAAGGAGATTACACAATTGCTTCGTTTGATGTTTCAAATTCACAGGGTGGTAATTCACAGGGTGGTGCAGGAGGAAACACAACCGGAAATGGCCCGGGAACTCCTCCAGATTCTTCGCAAGCTGGTGCTAACAACGCAAGCTCAAATTCTATAGGTTCCTCCGATCCACTGAAGGTCCAGATTGAGTACACGGATGCAAAAGGGGAAAGGGAAACCGTTACTAAAGAAGTTAATCTCGAAACTACAACATCAGGAAATATGACTGCAGCAGGAGGGCCGGGCGGTCCAGGTAATAGGGCTGGGGTCGGTTCGTACCTACCGTACATCGGACTGCTTGTCCTTGCAGGCGGAATATTCGTTTATCGCAAGAAGATACATGAAAGGATACAGGCAAGAAAAGGTAAACAATCCGAGTACAAAAAACCTGATTCGGAGGTCTGAAAGAACACGCTACTAGCCGAATGGAAGGATGCAAAATGAGACAATCAACATACCTGAAAATGGGTCTGAACATGCTTGTTCACAGTAAACTCCGAAGCTGGCTGACCATTATCGGGATAGTTATAGGAATCGGATCTGTTGTCGGCATCCTCTCCCTCGGGGATGCTATGCAAGAGCAGGTTCAGAGCAGGCTTGCCGAGATGGATCTCACAAAAATAACCATAAGTCCAGGATACTCCAAGGCATCATCGAATATGCCCGGAGGCCCAGGAGGTGAAGGAAGAGGGGGAGGTACGACAACGGATGTCGAATTAACGGATACGGACATTGCAGCACTTCGAGGATTGAATAATATATCATACATAGAAGGAGAGATTAGCGGTAGTGTGCCAGTGATATATGCAGCGCAAAATGCAACCCTTTCAATCACAGGTGTAGACCCACAGGTCTGGCAGTATATGACTACACTAAAAACACAATCAGGAAGATTGCTTGAACCTTCTGATAAGTATGTTGCAGTTATCGGAAGCGGTGTTGCAAGTGGAATTTATGACCAGGATATCGGAGTTAATCAGGTAATAACCGTAAACGGTAAAGCCGTGCGCGTTGTTGGAATCCTGGAAGAAGAGGGTGAAGGTGACAGACATATTTACATGCCTATCGATGGAGCAGTAACCCTGATCGATGATGCACAAAATGGTGTTTATGATTCCATTGCTGTAAAAGCTAAGAGTGAAGATGCAGTAGACAACCTGACAGAAGATATCGTGGATAAGCTCATGATCTCAAGGCACATTGTCAATGATGATGATAGAGACTTTTCGGTATCAGCTTCTAAATCTATGGCTGAGTCCGTAACTGAAATGACGAGTTCAATGACTCTGTTCCTCGGTGCCATTGCAGCAGTGTCCTTGCTTGTAGGAGCTGTCGGTATTGCAAATACCATGTTTACCTCAGTCCTTGAAAAGACAAAGGAAATCGGAACTATGAAAGCCATTGGGGCAAAAAACAGGGATATCCTCATGATTTTCCTCTTTAATTCCGCAATGGTTGGTCTTGTTGGTGGTATCCTTGGAGATATTCTGGGAGCTTGTGTTTCAACTCTCTTCCCTCTGCTTGGTTTGCAGATGATGGGAGGAGGGGGAGGTAGTTCAGGTTTATACCTTGCTCCTGATCTAATGGTCATGGGACTTCTCCTGGCAGTTTTGATAGGTGTGATTTCAGGAGTGATCCCTGCGTTCAGGGCTTCAAAGTTAAAACCAGTTGATGCACTAAGATACGAGTAAACGGAAAAGAAAGGAAGAATGGAAAAGAAAGGAAGATGGAAAAGAAAGGAAGATGGAAAAGAAAGGAAGATGGAAAAGAAAGGAAGATGGAAAAGAAAGGGTTAATTTCCTTTCTTAACTTCCTGCTTTTTTGGTATTGAGGTTTTGTGAAAAATAATCTTACTGCCTCGACACTGTTTGTTTACTGTCTCAACACTGTTTGTTTACTGTCTCAACACTGTTTGTTTACTGTCTCAACACTGTTTGTTTACTGTCTTGACACTATTTGTTTACTGACTTATTTAAAATGGGGATGACTGGAGAGAAAGAGTTGAGCAAAAAGATCCAAATTTTGCTGTTGTTGGGAATCTTATTAGTTATCATAGGCATACTCCTGAAAATTACAATAAACCCATTTTTTTGGGGTACAGGGACTGTAACTGCATTATTCGTGATCTTGCTTTTCAGAATAGATCCTCTAAGTCCGGGAGGTAAAGATTGAATTTTCATCATTTAGCATTTGTACGAACATTTGTAAATTGATATTTAAAATTTGGTTTCATAAGCAACTGAGGTACGTTTTTTAATCTATGAAATTAAATTAATTTTCATATTCTACAGATACACACAAATATGAACTTTTATTGATTTATTTCCTTGTTTCTTGGAAGATTAATTATTTAAACCAAAGATATTAATGGCTAAGGGTATTGTTTTGTATAATTTTATATGACAGAAAACAATTACTGAGCACTATAACTTTATCAATAGATTAATTCTTGCTATTCATTAGGTTCAGATTTTTTGATTTAGTGGGTAATTCGTTTTTATATTATTTTCGTCTCATGCGAAACTATTAAATACTCATAAACCTATTAAGCCGTTGATAGTCTCATATGGAACGATTTAATGTATATATTCAATATCAACACAAATCTTCCAAACTAATAAAAGTGAATTACAGGTTTATATAAAATCTAAAAATAAGCTCTTCCAGGCATTAAATCTGTTTTATATGCAACTATCACTTCGATATATTCAATTTCAATATTGATCATTCAGTTCCTGAAATGTGAAGGATAAATTTATGGGAAGTTTTAGAGAAGTAGACTTAAAGGAAATAGACCCTAGAGAAATATTAGGTCCGATTGCTCACATCTACCGGAGCAATGTGGCATACATGGCAAAGGAACTTGATGCTTACGGGGTTGGAAGCGGACAGTTTGAGTTTTTACTGTTTTTGTACCACAGAGATGGAATATCCCAGGAAACTCTTGCAAAAACCCTGAAAGTTAGCAAAGCAACAAGTGCCAGAGCAATCCAGAGTCTGGAAACAGAAGGTTACGTTTACAGGGAAAGAGACGAAAGTGACCTTCGAGCTTACAGGGTTTACCTGACTGATAAAGGGAAGGAAATGAGAGATATAATTTTTAAAAAGCAGACTTCTTTCATATCTATTCTTTTTTCGGATTTTACTTTTGAAGAAATTGAGATTTTCAGGCTGCTTATTCATAAAGCTGTGATTAAACTCTTTGAGCCTGGGTTTGAGCCTCCATCGGATAGACCTGATGACATGAAGTAAAAACGGTTGAGATGAGAACATAGATGAAAAACGGATGAGATGAAAAATATGGATGAAAAAAGTGAATTTCTTGGCAAAGACAATATAAGAAAGCTCCTGTTTAAACTTTCAGTTCCCATTGTCATCGGACTGCTGGTACAGGCTATCTATAATGTTGTGGACACTTTTTATGTGGGAATGGTCTATGGAGCAGACAGTGTTCAGGCCATAGGCGGACTTTCCATAGCTTTTCCGGTTCAGATGATAATAATGGCTTTTGGAATTGTTCTGGGGACAGGAGGTTCTTCCATAATTTCACGTGCCCTTGGAGCTCGAGAAAGTGAAAAAGCCGAAAGAGTTCTTGGAAATGTCTTTTCCCTGAGTTTGGTCTTAAGCGTACTTATAGCCATTCCCTGCCTTTATTATCTTGATCCGATTTTGAAGGTTTTCGGGGCAACTGCTGGAGTTCTGCCCTATGCCAGAGATTACCTGAAATATATAATACTGGGAGGAACTGTCTTTGTCTTTGGGGTGGCTGTCCAAAACATTGTTAGATCCGAAGGAAATGCTCGTCTTGCAATGAATGCTATGATTTTAGGAGGCGGCCTCAATATTTTCCTTGATCCGGTTTTCATGTTTGGTTTCGGGATGGGTGTAAAAGGAGCTGCAATTGCAACCGTAATATCACAGACAATAGCTTCGATCTGGCTTCTGCTATACTATATTCAAGGAAAAGGAGCTGTACGCTTCAGAGCCGAAACCTTGAAACCAGATCTGAAAATCATTAAAGAAATCGGGGCTATTGGTACCGGATCTTTTATAATGGAATGCTCAAACAGTGTCATGATGATTTTTGTGTATAATGCACTTGCAACTTATGGAGGAGATGTTGCAATCGCCGTTTTTGGTGTAGTAATGAAGATTAATTCCTTCATTTTCATGACCCTCCTGGGTATGGCTTTTGGTCTGCAACCGGTTGTCGGGTTCAACTACGGAGCAAAAAAATATGAACGGATAGCCGAAGCTGTGAAATTATCTCTCATAGCAACAACGACCGTTGGGCTTCTTGGATTGGTTATTATTTATTTCTTAAAAGAACAACTTCTCGGGTTATTCAGTACAGATCCGGAATATCTGGAGCTTGGGAAAAACGCTATAATGATTATGTTGCTCGGAACGCCTTTGATAGGTATGAATGTAATTACTTCAACCCTTTTTCAGGCCCTGGGAAAAGCAAAACCCGCTTTCCTTCTTTCCATTAGCCGACAGCTCCTCTTTCTGATTCCTGCTGTTGTTCTACTTCCTCAGTTCTATCAACTGAACGGAGTATGGGCAGCTTTTCCGGTATCGGACTCACTTGCCTTCATGCTTTCCGGGTTTATGCTTTTTAGGATATACAGGATCTTCAAAGAAAGTAAATACTCTTCAAAAACGGATGCAGGATCCGAAACTGCAGAGAAAATATCTTCAGTCTAATAATTTAGTCTGACAGTTTGTAAAAGCTGTCCAGACAATGGTAAACAGCTCTTAAGGAATAAGGTTTGGAAATTAAATGAAAAAGAAAGAGAGGAGATACTAATCCTTTTTAATTAGTTTTCTCTTAATAACTCTTTTTCAATTAACCTTTTCTTAATAACATTTTTTAATTAACCTTTCCTTAATAACATTTTTTAATTAACCTTTTTTTAATAACGTTTTTTAATTTCCGGCTTCATTAGAAGCTGGGATTTTCTGTTCCGTGTGTTCGATTAGCCTTACAAACCCACCGCTGTCCTCAGAATCCGTTTCAATTTCTACAAAATAAGTATAATCCGAGATTTCAGACAGCCCACCTGCTCCACTGCTGCCTACGATCAGCGAGTATACTTTTGCGTTATACTTCTTTTTTGCTTCTTCCCAGCGGGCCAGTACAAGTTCGTCAGAGACTTCGGATTTGCCATCGGTTATGAAGAGCAGGTCTGCACCCTGAAAATCTTTTTCTTTTAGGGACTTAAGGCCTGAGGCAAGGGCAGTATTGAAGTCCGTTCCTCCGCCAAAGGTGTATAGCAGGAAATTCAGGAACTTTTCGGACATTTTTTTCCTGCTGCTAAGTTCGATTTCCAGATGCTGACTTGTTGAGGCAAAAAGGATAACTTTTATGTCCCTCTGCTGGAAAAGCATCCGTTTTGCCATAGCCAGCACAGCAGACTTAGCTAAAGTTTGGGGAGCTCCGTGCATAGATCCGGAGGTGTCTACAAGTACAATCATCGAGCCTCTTGGCTTTATGTGAGGAGGGCCTGTGTAATGTTTTCCAAGGAGCTGGTAACTCAGGAGTTTTCCCTCAAGCATATCCGCATAGAATTTCTTTTTCAGGGAAGGGTTCAGGAGTTTTGCAGCTTCCATGGGAAGCAGGTTATTGATAGAATCGGAAAAGCGCACGCTCTGGATCTTGTTTTTCCCGAAAGGTGAAAGGCGTATACGGTCCGATGGAGGGTCAAATTCCCGCCTGCCTATAAAATCCACAATTTTTCTCAGGTCAGGGCTTTTTTCAAAGAAAGCCGAATAATTTTTAAGCATTTTAAGCTGCACATAGAAAGGTTCTTTTTTAAGCTCTTTTACGGAATAGCTCCAGTTTCGCTGGGGAAAAAGCAAAGCAAGGGTATCGAAAAGCTCAAGATTTTCTTCCATTTCCGAAATGAACTCGCTAATACTCTGGTATAGTCCTTCCAGAATTCTTTCCAGCAAGTCCTGGTACCCTTCCTTCTGCATGAATTCCAGGACAGCGTTGACAAGGGCAGATCCTCCGAAATTTTCTATGGCCTGGGTATTTCTGCCTGAAAACTCAGCAGATCCCGGGTTTCCCCAAATAAGGAGAGTCTCTTTCAGAATTTCTTCAAATTGCTTCAGGATTTCATTCATTCCTGTATCGAGCTCTTTAAGATACTCTGCACCTGAAATACTGGCTGATTCTGAAAAGCGTTCAAGGATCTCATAAATAAGAGGTAGAAGAATTTTCAAGCCTGCAATTCCGGCTCCCTTGCTTTTTTTTGCAATTTTTCGGAGTTTAGGCCAGGGTTTTGAGTTTCTCAGGGTAAGAAGGATTGGGTAAAAAGCTCCGAAAGTCTCAATAAATCTTTCAGGATCCTTTATCTCATAAGGCTGGTCAAAGAGAATCTCAAGGGTTATGATTTCGGCTATTTTTTCTCGCATTGGGCGAGGGATCGTTCGAGGAAAAGCTACTGTACTCCTGAGGGCTCGTTCCAGGACGGCAGCAGTCTGAGTCTGGAGCAAAAACGAATCCTGTAAGCCTTTATTCCTTGGGACTTTACTTTCCAAAAAGGAGTAAGTTCCGGAAAAGGCTGCACCTGGATCATCTTGGAAATCCTTAGAACTTTTAATATCAAACCCTCAATTAAGTTATCTGATTTAATATTTCCTTGTTTGAAATTTCCTTGTTTAAAATTTTCCTGTTGAAACTTCATCTTTTAAAATTTTCCTGTGAAACTTCATCTTTTTAATTATGTGACCTTGAATTACCTTTTTTGAAGCTACTGTTTAAAGCTACCTTGTTTGAACCTACCTGATTTGGAGCTACTTCTTTTAGAACACCAAGTTTAAAACTATCTGATCTGGCTTCTTTATCTGAGCTTAAACCGGGAGCCAATTCCTTTCATAAAACTGTTGACACTGCTGCCCGAATCGGGTACGGAAATTTTTTCCATCTCCTTTTTTCCTGCTTCTCTTGCAGGTTGGAATGCAGGCTGTGGTTCAGGTTTTGCCTGTCTGCTCTGAATTCCAAGCATTGACCGGCTTTTTGAGATAAGGTCATTGAGCTCGGAAAACTCGGTACTTCGGGTATCGTGAAGGAGCAGAGCTTCATTTTTATCAAGCGTTGAGAGCCAGACATTTTCATTCATCATATTTTTTAGAAGTTCTCTTTCAGCTTCAAGCCTGTATTTTACCCATTCCATACGATCGGCCAGGGCTTTCAATTCGGTTTCAAAAACTTCTTTCTGGGCCTGAGACAGTGTGTTCGCTTTTTCAGCCTCTTCCTGAAGAGAATCAATTTCTTTCACAAGATTGTCATAAGGATAGATCTTTGAAGGCCCTTCGGCTTTAAGAGTATAGCTATGATTTGGGTGGGACATATGGTGAGTTTCGATTTCCTGCCTCAGTCGGAATTCTTCTCCGCAGCTGTCACAGATGATCTTTACAGGAAGTTCGTTTTTCAGGGCAATGCTTACCGCAGCCTGGAGGTCTTCGGCTTCCCGGCGCAGTTTTTCCGTACTGATGCCGCCTGAGACTGTGAACTCAAAGACGGCTTTCCTTATTGTTTCCCGCTCTTCGGGCAGGTTCCAGAGCATATGCTGGAGCAGGAGTACCATTGTCCTGTCCACGGTCGGGCGTTCGCTGCTGCAAGCTGCAACCTTTAAAACCTGAACGACTTTTTTCCAGCGGCGGTCCGAGATTTCAATTTCCTGCAGTTGAAGACTCTTTCGAAGCTCAGTTACTATGGTTTCAACATCAGAGTCAACAGGCAGATCTTTTGCACGTGCTCGAAGCTCGTATATTTCGGAGACCCTGAGACTTGCAGCAGGTTCGAATTCGTCAGAGCTACTGAAAACGAGGTTGCGGAAATTTTCCTCATCCTGAATGTAGGCGAGCCTGTACCTGAACAAAAAACGGTCATAAAGGGCCTCAAGGCTCTCGTTTTCATCAGGAAACTCATTGGATGCCCCAAAAACCGAAAGCAGAGGCACATCTACAAGCTCTCTGCCGTTATGGTACTTGTGCTCATTGAGGATTGTCAGGAGGCTATTCAGGATCGCACTGCTTGCCTTAAAAATTTCGTCCAGCAAAGCAATATGAGCAGTCGGGAGGCAGCCATCGATTTTCCGACGGAATTCGTCTTCTTCCAGAGCTTTTAAGGAAAGTGGACCAAAGAGCTCTTCAGGGGTGGAAAAACTTGTCAGGAGATAATTGAAGAAGTTCCCACCTTCAATTGACTGGCAGATATTTTTCGCAAGCTGGGTTTTTGCCGTTCCAGGCGGCCCGAGGAAAAGGAGGTTTTCCCCGGACAGCACAGCAAGGAGAGAACCGTTGATTTCGGCTTCTCGCTCTTTAAAATAGGCCGTAAATGCGGATTTGATCTCAAGAAGTTTCTCTTTCAGGAACAGACCTCCAGGTAAAGAATAATAGTAACAGATCAGGATAAAATCAATTTGCAGCCAGGTTTTAAGTCTTTAGTCTGATTCTATTTTAAACCTTTCAATTCTATCTGCTTTCTGATAAATTGGTTTCTGCTTTCCGAGAAACTGGTTTTTGGAACTATAACTACTTATTTTATCTTTTAAGGAGTTTTTGAATCTTTTTCTTCTAATTGACTTTTCTTTAACGAGTTTTTTGAGTTAAAAGGAAAAGAGAACTAGATTTTTGTTACTTAAACAAAAGTAATCAGTTTTTGCGTCTTATGATTTTTTATGTACAAGTTAACCGTGAAGCTTAAATATGTTAAGGGTATTGTTGATTTATCAACTATTGACTTTTCAATAATATGAAATTTAATAATTGAAAAATCAATATTCTATAGCTAATTATATTTGGCAGTTACTCTCTAAGAAATTGTTTTTGATTGCAAAATCAGGTATAAAGAGGAACAGTGAAAAAAATGGGTGAAGCAACGCTGAAAAAAATAATTCTTCTTATGATGGAAAGGGATGCTCTTGACAGTTATATTTTTGAGCAGACTTTTCAGAAGAAGATTACTAGCAAATTTAAGAACCTTAGCAAAAATCAGCCCGTTGTAATCAAGATTATAGGCATGGAAGGTGAAATCATGCCTTCAACTATAGGAAAATACACAGGTATGGATAAAAGCAGCCTCACTCGAATGGTTGATGATCTGGAGAAAAAAGGGTTTGTATTTCGAAAAACTGACCCTGAAGACCGAAGGAAAGTGCTTGTTTCGCTGACTGAGAAAGGACTGGAATGTTATAATTACTCTAATCAGGTCGTAGATGAGCTGCTTAAGCTTGTAGATGAGAAGGATATAGAGGACTATGTTCAGAGTCTCGAGACGATGGTGAGGATTTTAAGAAAAGCAGTCAGTCAACAAATTAAATAAATCTAATCAAAAAATGGATGAAAGGAGGAGGAAAAAGTGACTCGTAAAATTATAGAAAATCTTCAAAAGCTGGGTTTTACCGGAAACGAAGCTAAAATCTACGCAGTACTTGTCTGCCTTAAGCAAGCGCGAGCCAGTGAAATCGCAGAAAATTCCGGAGTCCCCAGATCCAAAGTTTATGGAACGCTCAGAGGAATGGAGAAGAAAGGATATGTCCAGATAATAGAGGGTGAACCAACTCTTTTTTGCTGCGTAGAGCCCGAAGAGCTCATTTTCAGGATAAGGACGGACTTTATGCTTTCTCTAATCGAGACTGCAAATGAACTTAGCGCTTTAAGTCCTGCAACTAACGGTTTTTCTGTAGGAAGTTTTCGCAAATTAAAAGTACGTGTCTAAGAAATTGAAGCCGAGAAAAGAGTGAGATTTTAAAAACTATTTGGTATAACAGGTATTATTTAATTAACCTGCTTTTTAATTCTTATAGCTCTACTTTATCCTGGGTTTGTAATAAGACTTTTTACAATGTCTTTGTGTTCTGATAGGACATCTTATTCTGAAAATAATTCCTCTTTGAAGCTTTTTCCTTTTGTCCTTCTTTCATACCCAAATGATCTAATTATGTTCTGAAGCCTCAATTGATGAATTTTACTTCAGTTAGTGAATTTTAACTCCAATTGATGAGTTTCACTTCAACTGGTAAATTTCACTTCAATTAGTGATTTCACTTCAGTTGATGAATTTTACTTCAACTGGAATATTATATCTAATCCTTACAAGTATTGATTTAATTTCAAGTTATCAAATCTCTTGAAGTTTGTAATTTTACAGAAATATTGACACAGTATCTGAAGTTTACTTTGAGCCTTCGATATCGGGTTAATGTAAATCAGGCCTGAGTCTTTCTAAATTGTTTTGAAGCTTTCGCCAGTTTTTTCATATCCTTTTTCTCTATCCCACATTGCACAAGAACAATATCAATACCCTTTTTCAGATCCATTTCATCGAAAGGTTTCACAATACATCCAGATCCCATATTCCAGATCTGTTCAAGGAGTTCACGGTTTGAGCAAGCAGTTAGGTAAACAACTGGAATACCAAACCGGCTAATTATTTCCTTTGATGCTTCTATACCATTCAGTTTACCTTTTAACATAATATCCATAAGCACAAGGTCAGGTCTGGTACTTTCGGCTTTGCTAATGGCCTCTTCTCCAGAAGAAATTATATCCGTAACAGTATATCCAAGATTCTTTAGCATTACCCTTATGCCCATTGCAACAATATGTTCATCCTCAACAACCAGAATTCTTCCTTCTACCATTTACTTGTTACACCTTTATTCAGCCTCGGAGAGCTGGGTTTGAAAAAGATTCCCTGTCCTTTTCAGGACTAAGTTCTTCCAATCTATCAATGGAATTACAAGCTGGAGCAGAAGCACTTGAACATATTTGACCTCTAAGTTATGGAAGAAATTCTAAATTTCAATAGCTTTCAATTACAATAGCTTTCAATTTCAATAGCTTTCAATTTCAATAGCTTTCAGTTTTAATAGCTTTCAGTTTTAATAGCCTTCGATTCGGTAATTTCTTCCAAATCCAAGTTAGAAAGGCAGGCTTCTCTATTACTTCCTTGTACTGAACCCTATATAAATCAAGATATATAACCCACGCCGTATGGCGTTTACAAAAGAATAGGAACTTTAAGTTGACCCTGTCCATGGCAAAGGGGAGGAACTTTGTCCAGGTGTAAGGGATATTTTAATCAAATTAAAAATTTCAATTGTACTGTCAGCAAAAGTTGTAAAAGAAATGAGAAAAAACACCGAAATAATAGGAGGGCTCCTTTGCCTATAAGAAAAAGAAGTAAATTTGGCGGTTCGAAAGATTTCAGGATTTCTTGAGAATCTCGCGAAAACAATTTTCTGCCTGGTGGGCCAAAGTTTTTCCCAAGCCTTTTCCTGAGCCTTCCAATTTTCTTACTCCTTTACTGTTGACAACCAGAATTATTCTGCATTCTGTTATTACTTTATCAGAAATCTCTTCATTCTGCTTCCCATGAGTTATTTCATTCTTCCCTTTCTCATTTGAATTATTCCGTTTTTTCTTTTTCCTTCCTGTGCTTGTGCAGAGCTACCTCAATGCTGCTGTGCAGATCTTTCTCATCAAAAGGTTTTACGATATAACCGAAAGGTTCAGTTTTCTTAGCTCTTTCGAGAATCTTACTATCGGAATAAGCAGTCAGGTAAACAACCGGGACATCAAACTTTTCCCTGATTTCCTTTGCAGCTTCTACGCCGTCCATATCACCTTTTAACATGATATCCATAAGCACGACATCAGGGAAAGTGCTCTCGGCTTTGCTAATAGCATCTTTTCCAGACGAGGCTACACCTGTAACCGTGTACCCTAAATTTTTTAACATTTTCTTTATTCCCATTGCAACGATATGCTCGTCCTCAACGACCAGAATTCTGCCTTCCGCCTTTTTTATTTCTTCTGCCATTATCCTGCCTTCCGCCATTGTCACACATTTATTTAGAATTTATCTCCTTTTAGAATTTATCTCCTGAAAAAGCTAATTTCAAAACCTGTTCCCCTGCTTCGGTCAAGTCTAATATTCCCTTCAATCTGATCCACAAGCGTTGTCACTAGCTGTAGGCCTAGGGAAGTTGTGTTCCGGAAGTCCAGGTTCTCAGGGAATCCCTTTCCGTTATCTCTAACTATAAGGGTTAACTTTTCTTCTTTATTCTCTGTTATGCCGTTAAGGCCATTTCGTTCATAATTCTGTTGCCTGGCCTTTATGTTTCCAGAATTTTCAGAGATCAGGTTTTTTTCCTGCAAAGTAGGGTTTTCTATACTTCTGTGCAGCTCGATATAAATCTCTCCTTCTTTCTCTCCGGCAAAAGCATGTTTCAGGGAATTCGAGACCAGCTCATTGACAATTATTCCCAGAGGAACAGCCGTGTCCATTCCCAGAAAGACCTTTTCAACATCCAGCTTCAAGCTCACTTTCCTGCTATCCAGAGAGTAGGACTGGAAGAGATAATCTACAAGATTCTTAATATAATCCGCAAAGTCCACACTTACCATATCCTCAGACTGGTAAAGTTTTTCGTGTACAAGAGCCATTGACTTAACCCTGTGCTGACTGTCCCTGAAAGCCTCGACCACATTCCTGTCCGTAAAATTCCCGGACTCAAGATATAAAAGCATGGAAATCACCTGCAAATTATTCTTGATGCGGTGATGGATTTCTTTTTTACGAATCTCCTCCATCTTGAGAAGAGCGTCCTCGGCTTTTTTATGCTCGGTTATGTCCATAATAATACCCTGAAGATGAACCTCACCGTCCTCAGTTTGCTGGATAACCGTCCTTTCATCAACCCAGCGAGCCTCCCCGGATTTTGTGAGAATCCGATATTCTGAGGTATAGTCCGTGCAGCCGGCCTCAACGTTCATCTTAAGTTCGGCAGCCATCTCTTCCAGGTCTTCGGGATGCACAATATCCCCATAAAGAAGCTTGTTCGAGGTAAAATCCTCAACCTCATAACCCAATCTGGTAATATTCTCCGAAACAAACTCTGCAGGCCACATGGACTCATACTTCCATAAAAATACAATCACAGGACTTGTATTGATAACTCTTTCCAGATCTTCCTTTAGCTTGTTGGAACACTCGAGTTCTTTTGCATAGTCCATAAGGGCTTTTTGTGTCTCTATACGCTGGGTTGTAATAGTATCAAGAGCCTGTCGCGTCTCTTCGATCCCATCCGTAAGCAGCTTGAAATCCCCCTTTCCGTGGATATTGATGGGTCGCTTAAAGTTATTCTGCTGGAATGCGGTAAGGACTGCGTTTGAATCATCGATAATACTGTTCAATGTTTCGGAGAATTTATCAAGTGTATTTCCGAGTTCTCTGAACTCTCCCTGTACATCCACATTGACCCTTTCTTTTAATTCTCCTTCTGCGAGAGCATTGGTCACTCTTATACTCTCTCTTACTGGAACAATTACAGCTTTAAGGATTTCATTTAGGCCCATAGGGATTTCCCTGAAGTCTCTTTCCACTTCCGTGTCTGCCCTGACATCAAGCTTTCCGTTAACTGCGTCCTGGGCGATACTCTTGAAATCCTGGACAATTTCATCTATCGGTTTTGTGATAGAAAGAGCAATCATATAAGCAAGAGCAGCCATAAAGAGAATTGAAATCGCAGAAATAATCAACAGCTTGTTTCGAAGATCAATAACACCTGCAAGCATTTCTTCTTTCGGAATTACAAGCACAAAAGCAAGATTGCCGGTTCGTACAGGCTCGTAGAACATTACAACAGGTTTGCCTGTAGTCGAGTCACTAACCTCAATATACCCTGCGGTTCCGTTTTTTATGTCGCCTGCAGCTCTAGCTATTTCTTTTGACTTAAAGTCGTAGAGTGTCTTTTTTCCTATCCACTCCTTGTGCGTAGGGTAAGAGAGCAGAACGCCTGTGTTACTTACCATGAAGGCATATCCAGTATCAAAAGCCTTGATCTTACTCACTACTTCATCCATATATTTCAGAGGGACATCCGCTCCCGCTATTCCTACGAACTTTCCGTCCTTGAAAATAGGAGAAACATGACTAATCATGAATATGCCTTCATAAAAGTAAGGCTCTGTTAAGACTGTTTCTTCTTTGACTTTGGGTAGCTGGTAATAATCAGAAGAATCATATCGAAGAAGCGGCTCTACTGTGACATTACCTTCGATCTTGTTACAATAAGGAACAAACCTGCCTGTTGCATCGTGTCCTGAAGCGTTAATGTATTCTGCATCCCTGCCATCAAAAGCGTCTGGCTCGTATCCCACATAAACCCCAATTAGGCTTGGATTTTTTTTAAGGATATTATCAAGGATGCCGATTACTTCAGTCCTGTTGGAAGCTTCATAATTTTCCATTGTAAGGGCAATCGTATTTGCAACTGCGCTGTTAGCTTTCATATCGGTGTTAAACTGGTTTGCATAACTACTTGCCATTTCGATTGATTTCTGGTAAGCCAGTTTTTCTTCCTGGGAAGTGACCGTACTTATAATCACAGCTGTAGAAACTGCAAGGACAAGAAAAACCCCGACAACGATATAGATAACTAGCTTTGATTTCAGGGGGAAATTTTTAAATCTCATAGTCAAAACTCCAGCCAGTTATAAATGAGAGGTAGGAGGCTTATTTCTGTCCTGGCTGTAAAGGTCAGGAAAACTTCAGATATCGATTACTTCTTGAAACGCTTCAGATATCGATTACTTCTTGAAACGCTTCAGATATCGATTACTTCTTGAAACGCTTCAGATATCGATTACTTCTTGAGACAACTCATTATAGTATATGAAAAGCTCCCTGCCCCAGCGAAGAGCACTTGCATCGAAACTCATTACTTTCCTGTGGTCGTATTTTCCCTGCTTGTTGAAGAGACAGATATACACGAATTTTTCAGTAACGGCAATTGTCGGAAGGTACAGTTTTTCCTCGCAGACTTTTACCACCGTGTTCTCGGAATTGAGTAGGATTTCCAACTCATCCCTGCAGTCATCTTTTAGCCTATTAAGTACGGCTTTCGTGAGCACGATTTTCATCTCAGCTCCGCTTTTTGCAAGCCTGGAATAAAGTGACGGATAAAGAGGATGATAATAAGAAAGCGAACTCATGATGCATTTAGACTTTATAAGATTTTCAGTAAATTCCCTCGGAA
The DNA here is from genome assembly GCF_000970305.1 of Methanosarcina barkeri 3. Taxonomy (GTDB): domain Archaea; phylum Halobacteriota; class Methanosarcinia; order Methanosarcinales; family Methanosarcinaceae; genus Methanosarcina; species Methanosarcina barkeri_A. The sequence continues at coordinate 952,064 of NZ_CP009517.1, read as the reverse complement.
GGTCAAACAGGTGGTTAAGATCAGGTTCGATTACCATGCATTCGCCCATTTCTCCAAGCCGCATAAACTGTTCATTGGGTATGACACTTGTGTCCCGGCTTGTCCAATATTCCCTGTTTTCCTCCAGGACCTCAAGTGTGTTCAAAAGAGGAAGCATATTTCCTACGATAAGTTTTCCAATCTCCGAAAGCACATAAGTGCCATCTTTCTGGAGGACTAGGCCCTGTTTTTTAAGGATTTTAATCTGGGGCATCATCGCCTTTGAGGTTACGTTGAGAGAAGTTTTTACTTGTTCAATGTCCCTGGGACCTTCCATAAGCAAGAGAAGGAGATTTTTTCTTTTTTCAGAAAGCCAGATAGTGTCACACAAAGATGAGCTCATTGTTAATCTAGATTTATAGAAAGTACTTTTATTAAAAGATTATGTTACAATTTGATATATTCTAAAATTTTAATTTTGAAAAGGTCCTGAAGGGGTTTATGAGTCTTGATAAACTCGGTTGAAAATTTTAACGCCATTAAAAAATCACTTTATTTTAGAACCTGCGTATAGCCCTTTCTTTTGCCTGAAACTTCTGCAAGAGCTACACGGTTCTGGTTATATATTATTGAACCTATTAATAAATCACTTACCAGTAAACAGATCCAGCAAAAGGACATTGCCTGAAAAACAATAGATACTTATGAACACAAGTGACAATTAAAAATGGCAAGAAAAACAGAATAGATGGCCACTCAATAGTCAAAGATGGTAAGAAAAACGAGATAGTGTGACCACTAAATAATTTAAAATGGCAAGAAAAACGGGATAAAGTGGTCACTAAAAAATAATAAAAATAGGAAAACAGAAACGGCATTAAAAACGGCAATAAAAAGAGATAAAAATAACGCATGAAAAACGGATTACAAAAGTACAAGCACTAAAAGAGCTAGAATTTGTTGCATCTTTTTGGGAATAAACTACAGAGTACTGCGGGACTCATGCCGGGTATATGTATAAATCTGGTTGAAACTCACGCGACCTCTGAAAAACTAAAAAAGAAAATTTCAGGCTTATTACTGGAATTTTCTTTATTTCAAATTCCAGCAAATGCATTAAAAATATCCAGAGCTATGGTATGTGGGAATACCATAGCTTTTGGATACCTCCACAACCGGACTTTTCAAGATATTAAAAAAAATTCAGTGATTCAGACGTTTTCTTCCTGGTCTCTTTAAGCTCTTTAATATCCTAGTTTTTCTTCATCTGGTCAATTTTTTCAGCTTCCTTTTGGTTTTTTTGTGCTCTATGGTTTTATCTTTACCTTCTTAATTTTTTAGTTTAACCTACTTTCTTACTCTTTTTAGTTTTTATCTTTATCTTCTTAGTCTCTTTAGTTTTCTTCTTGAGCTTTTTAACCTTTTACACACTTGAAGTAACAAAACAGATGCAGAAGCTTGTAAAATCTATTTATCTCAGTAAATCTATATTATTCATGGGAGCAAGTCATTTTAATTACCTTCGAAAACTTACTCATTTTTAAGGAGATTACAATAGTGGGCTTGTTATTCAATAGCTGGAGCGATCTAGGAAGGGTTTTAGTCCTTGGGGTACTGGGATATATTTCACTTGTGCTTTTGTTAAGAGTTTCCGGAAATCGTACACTTTCTAAACTGAATGCCTTTGATTTTATAGTTACAGTTGCACTTGGGTCTACTTTTGGATCATTTATTCTGAATAAAGAGATTTCACTCGTTGAAGGAGTGACGGGTTTTATAGTCCTTATAGGTATGCAGCATGTAGTTTCCTGGCTAACCATAAGGTCAACAACTATCAAGAGAATAGTAAAAAGCGAGCCATCTCTTTTATACTACAATCAAGAATATCTTGTAGACTCGATGAAACGCTCCAGAATCGTCAAATCTGAAATTGAGCAGTCCGTAAGGAACCAGGGATATGCCACCCTGGAAAACGTGGAAGCTGTTGTCCTTGAGACTGATGGCAGCTTATCAATTATAAGCAAATCGGAAAAAGAGAAGAAGAAACTTGATATTGTTGGACTAAAAGTTTAAAGTCTATTTAAAGTCTATGTTAAAGTTCAAATCATTTTTAGAAATTGTTTTTACACTGGAAAACACAGGTTAAAGCGACGTCAATAGCTGTCATTCCTGAGATCGAACGGGAAATATAGGGTAATTTGTTTGTAATGTAGTGATAATTTACCACACTTTAGAGCCTCTTCTACATAAGTGTCTTCAAGTATTTCAAGTGTTTTCAATTGCTTTCAAGTGTTTTCAAGTGTTTTCAATTGCTTTCAAATATTTTCAAGCTTTTCTGTTTATAATTTTGAAGAATTTCATGTTCGTTTTTGAAGACGTCTACTTCAAAAAATGCTGCATCTAAAGATATATATAAATTGATATATTTATAAAAATTGTGTTATCTATTATTATTCAAAACAATGGGTGAATAACGGGGGTTTGAATTCTTCTTATCTACAGTGTTTCATCTCAAAAGTAAAGGAGGTCAGAATCTGGATAAACAAACTGTTAAATATGCCGTTAGAAGGTTCAGTAATTTAATTGAGAGAAATAAAGAACATCGAGCTTATTCAGATTTTAAAGAAGGGATTAATAAAGGTCTAGACATAGCAAAATTTACTTTTGAAGACCATGTAGAGAAATTTGATTTATCCAGTTTGGAAGATAATCAGACCAAAAAAACACAGAATTTACAGAACGAGTTTAACTCACTTATAGATACACTTGATATAAGAAAGAAACCAAACTGTTCAGAAGAGCATTTAGAAGGAATATATAAAGGATTTGAGAAATCCAAGTTATTGTTTGAAGAGTTTATAAAGGAACTTGTGTAATCTGACTACTTAGTCATACTGACTACTTAGTCAATATTCATTTGTATTCGGTTAAGGAATCCGGTAACGTTAAAGTGACTACTGTAATTATCGAGCTATCTCGATTTACATTTATAGGCTTACAGACAATAGCAACGAAAATAACACATTTCCTATAGATCGTATCTTAACCGAATACAAGTGAGTCAATATTGAACTATTTACTTTGAGATTCTTAACCTGAAAGTGTTATTTCCTAAAGGTTATTTTGTATGAGCCTATTTTAAAACCTTGAGTTTTGAGCAATCATTATAATTTTTAATATGAAAATAGTATGATAGATTTGGGAATGAAATTGGTTTTGGGATGTGCTCTATAATTAGTTTAAAATACTAATTGGAGGATAATTATATAGAGTAGAGAATCGTACTTGAAGCTACAAGTCAAAACCTCTCTACTTTCTGTCTAAGGTCAACCTCCATGTACAGCCGCTGATTCCTAATCTCAAGTTAATTTATAGATAAAAATTAACTGCACTGATGCATGCAGTTAGAGATTCAGCGGCTTTAATTTCCTTCTCTACTATTTTCTTTTCGTTTTAGCCTATGTTATGCAGTTTATTGTAAGAGCCTATCCCAAAAGCAATACTATGTTGAAATTATAAATTTACCTTGGCTCTTCGCTGTTTTATATGGGTTGAAAATAATTATTCAGTTACAAAGTAATCAGACAAAAAGAGAAACATCAAGCTTGAATGTTGTTTTCAACCACAAATGTTTCTATATTACACAATGTTACTTTGATGTTTAAGAGATAGATCTAATTACCCACTCTAAACAGCGAAGAGCCATATTTATCTTCCTCAAATGAGTATAATCGAGTAAAATTCACAGCTTTTAATTATCATTAGGGAGAATTCTTTCCCATGACAGAGACTATGTATCTTCTTTTTCCTATTATTTATGCGCTTATTAATGCAGTTTCTTATGCCCTTTACGGAATTGATAAATTCAAGGCAAAAAAGGATAAATGGAGAATTTCAGAACAGAGCCTGTTAATCGTTTCTCTCTTAGGACCAATCGGTGCGCTCCTCGGAATGCAGCAGTTCAGGCACAAGACCCAGAAGCCGATCTTCAAATTTCTAGTGCCTGCGTTTGTAGGAATTCACATCCTGTTAGTGCTCTGGATCAATCTCTAAGCCGAAGAAACTCAGTTTTAGGCTTAAAGTACAAGAACGATCTAAACGAGTATAGGAGAGAACAAAACAGGCACTTGAAGAAGAAAAAGTAAGCCTTAGAGAGAAGGTAAGCTTTAAAATGCATGTACAGACTAACATTATTTTTATTTTTTTATAAAACGCATTTTAGAGTCTCTCTAAAAATCGCCATTAAGGGAGTTGGGAACTGTGCAAGTTCACTTCTATAAGGGGGTCGAATATTACGGAAAAACCGTATCCTGATAATGAAACGTATCTTATGACTGAAGAATTCATTACCGGTAACCCTAGTTAAGGTATAGTTTATAGAATAATCTCAGAGAACCTGAAAACAAAATTAAATTTGAGATTTGGTTTCTCTGGAAACTTTCAGAGAAACTCGAAGCTTGAAGGAACTATCGGGAATTGATTCGGAGATACGTCTGTTTGAATTTTGGAGAAGCGTTTTGGACTTTGGAGACACATTTATTTGGATGATATCTCTTCCGCATCTTTAGCGCCAGTCTCAAGTTCCTCTTTGTGTTGAGGGTCAAACTGAAGTAACAGGGCCTGAAACTCTCCGATATGTGTTTTTTCCTCTTTTGCCACATCCATAAGTACAGCTTTTATATTCTCGTTTTTTGTTAAGTTTGCCATCTGTTCATAAAGGTTTACGGCATCAAGCTCGGCAACGATTGCAGCTCTGAGGATTTCTTTATCGATGTCTCCATCAGATACGTTTTTAATATCTACAGGTATCTTGGATAACAAGTTATTCCTCCTTCTTATTTATATGCAGGTATAAAGATAAATATGTTTACTGGATTACGTTTACCAGATTACGTTTGCCAGATTACGTTTACCGGATTACGCTTCCCGGATACGTTTACTAGATTACGTTTACCAGATTACGTTTACCAGATTACGTTTACCAGATTACGTTTACCAGATTACGTTTACCTAATTACGCTTACCATACAATGAACTAGATTTATTGTAAGATCAACTGTAGCTGATCCTGTAAATCGCATTATTCTTGTCATCGGAAACAAGCAGAGCTCCGTCAGGCATTACAAGGACATCCACAGGTCTTCCCCAGGCTGCAAGTCCCTGAAGCCAGCCGTCAGCAAAAGGCTCATAACTTACAGGTTTTCCATTTTCCAACCTGACAAGAGAGACACGATATCCAATTGGGATTTTTCGGTTCCAGGAGCCATGTTCGGCAATAAAGATCTGGTTTCTGTACTCTTCAGGAAACATTGTACCGTTGTAAAAGGTCATTCCAAGGGCAGCCACATGAGGGCCAAGTTTCATTTCTGGAGGTGTGAATTCCGAGCAGTTCCTGAGGTTCCCGAATTCAGGGTCCGGAATATCTCCCCCGTGGCAATAAGGAAAACCAAAATGCATTCCCTGGACAGGCGCCCTGTTAAGTTCATCAGGAGGCACATCATCTCCAAGCCAGTCCCTTCCGTTGTCAGTAAACCATAACTCTTCGGTCCTTGGATTCCAGTCAAACCCGACAGTGTTCCTGACACCCTTTGAAAAAATCTCAAGCTGGCTTCCGTCGGGTTCCATTCTCATGATTGTTCCGTACCTCTCGTCTTCTCCTTCCTTATTACAGATATTGCACGGCATTCCGACAGGCACATACAGCTTTCCGTCAGGCCCGAATTTTATGTATTTCCAACCGTGAGCACGGTCGGATGGGAAATTATCATTCACCACAACAGGTTCAGGCGGATCTTCAAGCCGGGCTTCGATGTCATCATAGCGGATCACCCTGGAAACCTCAGCAACATATAGAGAGCCATTCCTGAACGCTACCCCGTTTGGCATATCCAGTCCCTCAGCAAGTACAAGCACCTTGTCGGCTTTGCTGTCGTTGTTTAGGTCAAGAACAGCATAAACTTTTCCGGCATCCCGGCTTCCGACAAAAAGTGTGCCGTTCGGGCTAAGGGCCATTGACCTCGCACCCTCGACATTCTCGGTATAATAATCAACTGAAAAACCGGGTGGAAGCTTGATACAGTCAATTCCGGTCCCGTTTTCTCCGCAACCATTAACTGGTATGGTTCTGAGAGCCGCATAAGCTACAAAAATAAGTGCAATGACTGCAAAAAAACCAATTATTACTTTTATTCCTTTCATTTCCCCACCATATTGCTTCAAATAGATTAACGCATCAGAGGCTTCCAGTTTCATTAGATAGGATAACTATCGTTTTTCTCTGAGCAGGTTGCCTCATAAATCTCTGTTTAAAACTTTCCTTAAGTCCCCCAATTTAAAACTGGAAAGTACAGTGTTGAAGTGATTTTCTTAGTATACTCCTTAATTATATAGTCTCCAGCTTTATTAAAATATCTCAGGATCAATAAGGAAATACTTATATTGTTTTTTGCCGTACTGTTTAAAATATATCAAAATTTTCCTTTATTTTGACAGAAATTTAAGGACTTGAATGCAAAAATTATGTAATCGTAGTTTTCAAGAAAAAATTGGCTTTGGAGTTTTTTGAAATAAGATAAGAAAAGTGGTAATGATGAATAATGTGAAAATAAAGAAAATTATCAAGTCAATGCTCCTATTCATTTTCATAGATCTGGCTGTTTTTGCTTCAGGCTGCACGGAAAAAAACCTGACTGCCGAAGATATTGCAACCCAGATGCTGGAGAAACAGGACAGCATTCAGGATTATTCGTATACAATGCACTCTACTTACTATGCCGGGGAAAAGACCATAGAAACCGAATTTAAAACCATATACAAGAAACCTCATATGATTAAGAACTTTATACAGGAACCCGGGAAGGAGGAAGAGACACTTGTACTTTCAGATGGAGAGTTCCGGTGGACCTATACTCCCGGTACAAATACAGTAACGAAAACAAAGCTTCCCAAAACTCCTGAACTAACTAAAAGTGACTATATGACTCTCATAGGAATTAGCCTTAATGATAGTAATGTCTCTTTACTGGGAGTTGAGGAAATTAACAACAGGGAAACTTACCTGCTGAAAGCAAGTCCTAAAGAAACAGTAGAAAGCGCTGCACAATACTACGCGAAAGTCTGGGTAGATAAAGAAACATGGATGCCTCTTAAGTACGAGATGTATGACAATAGTGGAAACCGAACAGCAAAAACCGAAATATGGGATCTTAAAGTTAACTCAGGGATTCCTGACTCAGAATTTGTTTTCAATATTCCTGAGGGTGCCGAAATAAAAACAACGAGTTAAAACAACTGGATAAAACAACTGGATAAAACAACTGGATAAAACAACTGGATAAAACAACTGGATAAAACAACTGGATAAAACAACTGGATAAAACAACTGGATAAAACAACTGGATAAAACAACTGGATAAAGCAACTGGATAAAACAACAGTTTTAAAACAATATAGGTTAAGACAACATAGATTAATACTTTCACCCGACTTCCTTAAACCATTTTTATATGTTTTTCCTATATCTGAGGATAATGCTTGCCTCCAGTTCGAAAATAAATGGTCCTGAAAGGCGAATTACCTTCCACGCGGATATGGATAGTTTCTTTGCGTCAATTGAGGTAAGGGAGAGGTCAGAACTAAAAGGATTGCCTGTAATTGTGGGCTCTGACCCGAAAGGAGGCTCAGGAAGGGGAGTTGTGAGCACCTGCTCTTACGAGGCACGGAAATACGGCATTCATTCCGCAATGCCAATATCACAGGCTTACAGGCTCTGTCCGGATGCAGTCTTTTTGCCTGTAAACATGAAGCTATATGCGAGCGTTTCGACAGAAATAATGGAACTTTTAAAGGGATTTGCAGACAGGTTCCAGCAGGTCAGCGTGGATGAAGCCTATCTTGTACCAGGTCCCGAGATAAAGAGTTTTGAAGAGGCTGCCCTTTACGCTCTCAGAATCAAGGATGAAGTAAAAAAACAAGAAGGAATTACCTGTTCAGTCGGAATCGGGCCGAATAAGTTAATCGCAAAAATCGCGTCTGGATTCCAAAAGCCCGACGGTCTTACTGTTGTAAGGCCCGAAGATGTAAAAGAATTTCTTTTTCCGCTACCGGTCTCAAAAATTCCAGGAATTGGAGAAAAGACAGCTGATACATTGAAATCAATGGGCTTAAACAGGGTAAAAGAACTTGCAACCTGTGATGTACAGCTGCTTTCTGGAAAGTTCGGTAAAATGGGACTCCGCATTAAGCAACTGGCAAACGGACTTGATTTTGGAGAGGTTAGGGAAAAGGAAAGTGTAAAATCAATCAGCAGGCATGGAACCTTTACTGAAGATACCAGTGACCCTGTAAAAATCGCCGGATCTCTGGATCTTCTTGCAGAAAGTGTGCACAGTTCCCTTCTCAAAAACAGGTTTCTTTTCAAAACAGTAACCCTTACCGTGCGTTTTGAAGATTTTTCTACCTATACACGCTCAAAGACCATCCCAATCTGGACTTCGGATATCTTTGTAATCAAAAGGACAGCTATGCAGCTTCTCTCCGAATTTATAGGGAATCAAAAGCTCAGGTTAGTAGGCATAGGAGTTACCAAACTCCGCGAAAAGGACGAAAAGCAAACCCTGATTACGGATTTTACCTAATTTTCTGTTCCAAGCCTTTTCAAAAAACTGCTTGCCCGCAAGCCTTTTCAAAAAACTGCTTGCCCGCAAGCCTTTTCAAAAAAGGCTTGAGCGAAAACGACTGCTAAATCTAAAATGTCATGACAGTGTAATCACAAGCCTTTTCAAAAAACTGCTTGCCCCCAAGCCTTTTCAAAAAAGGCTTGAGCGAAAACGACTGCTAAATCTAAAATGAAACGACTGCTAAATCTAAAATGCCATAGACGGTCATACTTATATTTTTATAATAGAAAACCAATTAGGTTTGATGAAAAAAGCTGTAAAGATGGCTCTGGCCCTTCTCATAATTGTTGTCCTGACTGTGCTTATAGCTTATGCTACACTTCCTTATTTAAATTATATTTTTGGGGCTCTGATCCTCTTTGTTATATTTCGACCTCTTTATCATTTTCTCATAAGAAAACTAAGGCTTCAGAAGCAATTTGCAGCCGTACTTGTGATAATAATTTCTATTTTTGTTGTACTGATACCTTTCTACTTTCTTTTAAACACAATTGTCAGCGAAATCGAACAACTTCTAGTTAATCAGGCGTCCATTCTTGCATCTATTGAGGCTGGAGGCCACTTTTTAACCAATTCTCTCTCAAGTCTGAATATTCCTATAGATGTGTTCCAGACCAAAATCGAAGAGAAAGCAATGGAATTTGCTTCACGAGCCGTTAACTACACAAGCCTGTTCATTGTGGGGTCAATCCAGAGCCTGAGTCAGCAGTCTATTGGGCTATTGATAATGTACTTTATGCTCTATTACCTCTTTACAGGAGAAGACTCGGATTTTATGCGCCAGGTCTCTGTAGCAGTCCCTTTCAATGAAGAAAATACAGTAACTCTTCTGGACGAATTCCGAAAAATTGTTCGGACTACTCTTATTGCCAGTGGGGCAGTTGCTCTTGTCCAGGGTGGAGTTCTGACTATAGTATTTGTTATCTTTAATATTCAGGGAGCTTTCCTCTGGGGCTTCATTGCAGCAATCTTATCCTTTCTGCCTGTTGTCGGAGCACCTTTAGTATGGATTCCTGCAACTATTGTCCAGTTTTTTCAGGAGGACTATACTGCAGCAATCGCTATACTTGCAGCGGGAATTTTTATAAGTGTTATTGACAACTTCCTCAGGCCCATTATCCAGAAAAAAGTCGGAGAAATTCACCCATTTCTGTCCCTGCTTGGAGTTGTTATAGGTATATCCCTTTTCGGGCTGTTAGGAATTGTTATAGGTCCCCTTCTGCTCTCCTACTTTGTTTTGACCGTACAGATGTTTTCAAGAGAATACCTTTCTTGAATGGAGTAAATTGTGCAGATAGAAATACTTGGGTGTGAGTCTTTTGGGGCAAGATCACTTGCCTGCTTTGTAAAGACAGATGAAAGAACAATTCTGATTGATCCGGGAGTAGCGCTTGCACGCTTTCGCTCAGGCCTGCTTCCCCACCCAATAGAGGTTGCTGCAGCTTTCAGGATCAGAGAAAAAGTTCTTTCTGCGTTTGGACAGGCTACAGATGTTGTTATCAGCCATTTTCACGGGGACCATATGCCAATGAGAGCTGAAGATCAATATCAGCTCCCTATGGAAGCCCTGCCTTCGCTTGACGAGATAAGCTTCTGGTGTAAAGGCCCGGAAAAAATTTCAGGCCTTTCTTTAAAGCGAAGACGTGAGCTCTCGGATTTTCTGGGTTTTCCTCTCCCTTCTTCGGAAGGCAGGAAGTCTGGCAATCTGGAGTTTTCTTCTCCTGTCCCTCACGGGACCAGAGATAAAGGCTTTGGAACTGTAATGATGACCCGTATCTGTGAGAGAGATGAAACTTTTGTCCATAGTTCTGACATTCAACTTCTGGACAGGGAAACTATCCTTAAAGTACTTGCCTGGGAACCTACAATTGTTTTTGCCTCAGGTCCTCCTCTTTATCTTTCACACCACGTCCCTGAGGCAGGAAAAGAGGCCTTGGAAAATGCTCTCTTTCTGGCCAGAAATGTGGATATCCTGATTCTGGACCACCATTTGCTCAGGTCTTTTGAAGGATATAGCTGGTTAAAAGAGCTAGCAGGAAAGGTCGAAACCCGGGTGCTATGTGCTGCGGAATTTATGGGAAAAGAACCTGAACTTCTTGAGGCTCAGAGGAAAATCCTTTATGAAAAAACGCCCATACCTTCAGGCTGGCACGAAGCTTATGCAAATGGTAAAGCAGGTTTTAGGGAGTTTCTCTGACAAAGTGGATGGAAAGGAATAACAGTACAGCCAATTTTTCGATAAATAGGCTTTTTCGGATAAGTAGGGTATAGTTCAGCTTTTGAATTTCCACTTGTGTCGTTGGAATGACTGGTATAATATTATATAACTCATACGTAATTGTTAATATTGTAATTTTAGATAACTTTTAATGTTAGAATTTTGATAATTTTTAATATTAGAATTTTATATAATTCTAATATTAAAAATTATATATAACTATTATATAACTTTTAATATTATACCTGGGGGTAATTGTCTATATTCTTAATTTGTTTGGAACGCTGTTCATAATAGTCGTAGAGTTCTTTTCCCCAGGCCCGAGCTCCTGGATCAAAGCAGATTACATACTTTCGGTCAAAGACCGTACTTTTTGGGAAAAGCGCCATTGCCATGAAATTATCAGCTACTGCGACAGTAGGTATCCTTTCACAGTCCATGCAGACAAAAAGCTTAGCATTTTCTTTTTTAAGGTATTGTTCGGTCTGTTCCCTGTAATCTTCAATCCATCTTTTCAGGATAGGCTCAGGGATCACCAGTGATATTGGGATTCCTTTTTCGGCAATTTCCAGGAAAAAAGAAGGGAAAAGAGGATGGAAATATGAAATTGTACTCCTCAGCTCTTTTGCCATCCTGACGTTTTTAACGTATTCAGGAACTAGTTCAAACATATAGTCTATCTGAGGTTCAATTATAGTGCAGTGCCCAAGCTCACTAATTCTTTGCAGGAGACAATGAGGTATCTCATTCACTTCCCTTTCTGCCCAGTAACTCGTATTTTCCTCAAGCACAGCGAGCGTGTCTACAAGAGGCTTCATCTTCTCAACAATAACTCTGCCTATATCACTTAGTTTATAGAGGTTTTTTTCCTGGACTATCAGGTGCTGTTCTTTGAGCTTTTTTACCTGGGGCTGGACTGCTGTTGCACTTGCGTTAAGGGCTTTTTTTAATGTTTCTATATCCTTTGGCCCTTCAAGCAGAAGAAGCAGCACATTCTTTCTTTTGTCAGAGAGAAGGATTAGATCGAGTAGATTGTTTTCCATATTATGCACCTTAACCGGCTGCTTGCAGGCTTGTAAGCATATCTAAGCTTCATAAGTTCAAAGAGATCTGGAATAAAGAAAGCCTTATACTAAAAACTGAAGTACACTAATGTTTTCTATGAAACTTGAAAATTGATCGTTAATATATTTTTCTCTTCAATTTATAAATGTCATGCATTTTATTAATTTCTTTCATTCGGTAAATGCCTTTTTCCTGAAAAAACCTCAACTCAGAAACTCAATTTCAAAATGCATATTTGTTTAACGAATTGTACTATACATCATTGTACATCATTCTCTAATATTCTCACCAGATATCCTTCGCATTCGGAAATACACTGCTTATTTTTTAGGGGGGAAGTCTTCTAGATTAGTAAATTAGCTTAGACGAAACAATTATTAACCGCCTCAAACGGAGCTTCGGAAAGACCAGAGCTTTGTCGCTTCCCGAGTTTCGCTTCCCGAGTTTCGCTTCGGGAGCACGAAGCCCTTTTCGCTTCGCTCAAGAGGGCTGAACTATGGACAAGATGAGTTGTTTTCTCAACTCGCCGCTGAGCTTCGCTCAAGAGGACTGTTTTCAGCTTTCAAGCCTGCCAGATTATAATCAGTTATTAGTAACTTATTAGTAACTTATTAGTAACTTATTAGTAACTTATTAGTAACTTATTAGTAACTTATTAGTAACTTATAACTCCAATAGTTAGTTATAACTCTAATAGTTAGTGGATCGTTATGAGTGAAGCGACAACAATCCCGGTAACAAAAGATGTAAGAGACAGATTAAAGCAGTATGGCATGAAAGGAGAAACCTACAACGATATTCTCAAGCGCCTGATGGATGAAGTAGATTACGAGACATTCATGGAACGGCAGTACAAAAAACTTGAAGATAAAGAGAAATTTATAAGTCTGGACGAAATCTGATGACTTATAAAATAAGGCTTCACCCTGATGCCATAAAGTTTCTGACAAACTTGAATTCCGAGACAAAAGAGAGGTTAAAATCAGGGATGAAGAGTCTCGAAATAGACCCTTTTAAAAGTCGATCCGGCTCCGATGTCAAAAAGCTGAAAGGCACAAAGAAAAGAGAAGACTTATACCGTTTAAGAGCCCGAGTTTCGCTTCGGGATCACAGAAAAACGGAGATTTTCTGGGAGTTGCGATGTAATCGCAACAGCACGAAGCCCTTTTCGCTTCGCTCAAGAGGGCTGAACTATGGACAAGATGAGTTGTTTTCTCAACTCGCCGCTGAGCTTCGCTCAACAAGACTGTTTTCGGGGAAGTTTTAAAACTGTATTTTTATTTTTAGGCAGCAACCTGCTTTAGATTAATGAATTAACTGAACCAGAGCAGCGTTATTAGCCATATTAAACTGAATTTGCCACGCTCGACGCAGGAGAGCGGCCTTTCAAAAGAAAAAGTTGAAATAATAGTTTTAGTGCTTTTGTTTTTTTAGAAAAGAGGACTTACTGCCTTCTGTACGCAAAAAACCTATTATTATTGCTTTTTTGCTTCTTTTACCCAGTTATAGTATTTTATTTTCTATAAATAAATCTTCAGTGACATAGTTTTAAAAAATGAAAAACTTACTGCTTTCTGTATCTAAAAAAAGCCTTTATTTTTGTTTTTTTCTTTTTCTGCCTGGCCCGAGCTTCGCTCGGTGAAAAACAGGTTTTAGACGATGAATATGGTTTTTCGGTACTTTTTACCACATTATTTTTACTTTTATCCGGCTGTTCGCTTTAGATTAGTGAATTAGCTGAGCCAAAGCAACGTCATTAGCTATCCTGAACGGAGCTTGTCATGCTCGACGAAGGAGAGCGGCCTTTCAAAAAAAGAAGTCGAAATAAGAGTCTTTGGATTTGTTTTTAAGACCGATAGATTTACTGACTTCTGTATGCAATAAAACTATTATTCATGCTTTTTTTGCTTTTTTACCTGTTTCAAGGGTTCTATTTTCTATAAATAGATCTTCAATGTTCATTTTTTAAAAACTGAAAAATTAACTGTATTTTGTGTCTAAAAAGCATTTTATATTTATTTTTTTCTTTTTCTGCCTGGCCCGAGCTTCGCTCGGTGAAAAACAGGTTTTAGACGATGAATATGGTTTTTCGGTACTTTTTACCACATTATTTTTATTTTTATCCGGCTGTTAGTTTTAGATTAATGAATTAACTGAGCCAAAGCAACGTCATTAGCCGTCTTAGGTGGAGTTTGTCACGCTCGACGCAGGAGAGCGGCCTTTCAGAAAAAGAAGTCTAAAGAATAGCTTTATTGTATTTATTTTTTAAAAAAGGAGGATTTCCTGACTCCTGTACGTGAAAAAACTTTCATTAATGCTTTTTACTTATTCGAACTGGCCTGAGAGTTCTATTTTCTGCAAATAAATGTCAATATTCATAGTTTTTTAGCAACTAAAAAACACACTTTTTTCTGTGTCTAAAAAGCCTTTTATTTTTGTTTTTTGCTTTTTCTGCCTGGCCCGAGCTTCGCTCGGTGAAATACAGGTTTTAGACGGTAAATATGGTTTTTTGGGGATTTTTACCACATTATTTTTATTTTTTGGGGCCGAAAACTCTCCCCAGAACCTCTTTCTGTAAGGCTGAAAAACTGAAAACAAAATTTAATTTATTTCAGTTTAATAGCTGCCACCTGTAGCGGGATAGGATTTTCCAACTTCGGTTTTTCGGTGGTTGTACCTTCTAACAAACCTTTAACGACCGCTTCCATGAGTTTCTCGCTATCTTCCCTCTCCTTTCTGAGTTTTGATTCGAGTTCACTGAACAAATCCATAAGTTGCTTGACTGTTTCAACGAGGCATTTTTTAAAGTAAGTGCAAGTACTTACATTATGAACTATACATAAAGAACCGAGTTAGAAACTATAGAGCATTTTACACATATCTTCATTTTCCAAAACTTTATTCTCTGTACTTTTGTTTTCCAGAATATTGTTCTCTACACTCTTGTTTTCGGAATTTCACTTCCATTATCTTTGTTTTTTTGGAATCCCCATCTCAAGATTTTGATTTTCCACGTTTTGATTTTTCACGTTTTGATTTTCCACATTTTGACTTTCCACATTTTGACTTTCCAGAATTCCATTCCCTATGCTTTCATTTCCTGCAGCACCATTTCCAGCACCTGCACTACTGCCAGCACCTTCATCGCCAACTTCACTGCTGTTATTGGTTTCTTTAACCAGATCCTCTGGTTTATGAGAACTATTTTGGGCTCTCTCAACCGGATTAACTGAAAACCGGTTAGATGAGCCATTACCAGGAAAGCTGGATACTGGCAATTGCATTTTTGACGTATTTTCATTCCTCAAATCCTGTGTTTGAGAGTTTATATCTTCCCGAACCTCTAGCTGGACCCGAAAAGGAGGAAAATCCGTACCATTGTTTTTTGAGATATTAAACGAAAGAAATCCTGGCTCCAAACCTGCTTTTGAGAGGATCAGGAGCCCTGCCATCACAAATAGGAAAAAACAACAGGCATATCCTGCAATTTTTTTCTTTTGCCAGATTTTGTTCTTTTTCGAAGACGCTTCCTGAATTTTTGAAGAGGCACTGCCAACTGGGTGATCCGAATTAAAGTAGTTATAATTAGAAATATTCTCGTGATCTTTCAGGCCTTCCTCTTGAACTCGCTCTATAATTTCATTCTTTTCTTCCGGATTTTCCTTTTTATTATGAACTGAAGAAATTCGGATTTCTCCGCTTTCAAACGAAAAATCAGGGTCAAATTCTCCAGGGCCAACCGAGATGTCAGTTTTCGAGGGATAAAGGGAAAGGGAAAGGGCAAGGCTGAAGTCCGGAAAAAGGACGGATTTTAATTTAAATATCAAGCCGGCAAGCAGAAAAAGTCCGCTTGAAAGGTCCTGAGTCAAGATTGAGACCCCCTCTCTTGAGAGAACTTTCCTCTCCAGAAAGTCAGGAAAGTTTCCAGCGTTTTCTAAATTTTTCGGGCTTGCTGAGTTTTTCAGGTTTTTTGAGTTTTTTGGGCTTGCTGAGTTTTTCGGGCTTTTTAAACCCTTTGGATTTTTTGAGTTTTTTAAGTTTTTTGGGCTTTTTGGAATAAATAGGTCGAAAATATCTCCCTCTTTCCACAACCCGATTACCTGATACCTGATTGACTGCAGACCTTCGGTTCGACTTTTTGCATCCGCATAAAATTTATTAATCCAGCCCGGAGCCTCGGTGACAGCTTCTTTGGGAAAGCATTCTATAAATACGACTCTTTCTTCTCTTCCTTTCCGGATTTTTACAAGGAGGCTGCACCCGAGAAGAAGCTCGTGTCCCCGGAATTCTGCGTAAAGAGCACTTCTTTTAATGTCAAGCTGTTTTGCAAGTTCGGAGTATTCCCAGGTTTCTTTAAACCTTTCACTACCTTGCAGCAGCCTCCCGCTTGAGTTGTAAATTGCAACTTCGGAACACGAATCATCAAATTCAGAAGCCGAATTTTGCAACTTCACTCACTCTCCAGGGAAAAATCTGGGTGATTCCCTGCTGTTCTTCAGGCAAATCCTTTGAAACTTGAGGAGGAAGGGTTGCATCCACGCTCACAGTATGGAAGTAAATAGGGACTTTTTTTGCAAGGTTCCGGATTTCCCTGAACGTGGGAATCTTTTCAAGGAGGCTGTAGATCTCGGCTTCAATTTCCCTGGCTCTTTCGGAGTTGTCAGGAATTTCGGAAAGATCTTTCAACTTATCCGTTTTAGTCAGTACAAGAGCATAGGATTTTTCAGACCCCAGTCGGTCCATAAGCCTGAAATAATGTCCGAAAAGAGCTGTTAATTCTTTTCGGCCTTCCCCATGATAATCCAGGATGTAATCCCCGTCTATCAGAAAAATAACCTTTCCCGCAGTCTTCATTTTTTTGTAGATGCAGGCCAGAATCAGGTTATGAAACTGGTCTCCGACTTCCTTTGAGTACTTATTTTTCAGCAGTTCAAGAAAACTTAGAGTCCCGATCTGCCTGTGGAGGGCTTCTACACTGAAGCCGGACAGCTGCTTTTCATTCCCGGATAGTTTTTCACTCAGGCTGTGGAGGGCCCCGGCATATTTTTTCGGTTCCAGGTCTTCGGTGTACTCCCCACTATAATCGATAAAAGTAAACCCTACCGGAACCAAGCTGTTCTTTTTTCCGCTAAGCTCATACATTGCCAGGTCTGCGCGGCTGGTACTTTTCGGACTAATTCCTCCTTCAAGTTCGGCAAGCATGGATTCGATTCTCAGTTTTTCTTCGCTTGCCCTGGAGAGTTTTCCCTGTACATCGTAAGAAAGGACAGTTTCCCTGTGGGTCCCCTCGTAAAAGTCCACAAAATGGCTGTATAAGGCAAGCAGCAAAAGGGTTTTGCCCGATCTCGAAGGTCCGTAGACAAAGACCTCAGAGGCCTGAATTCCCCGAATAAAAGTTGTTGACATTAAAAGGAAAAAAACCGCCAGAAAAGCTATTCCGAGATTCTTCAGTTCTTCGGACCCTATTTCAAAGACCTGCCGTACTCCTTCGATTGAAAACGGGTACACGAATTCGAGAAGCCTTATAAAAAGGTAACAACTGAGAACAAGAAAGAAAAATCGGGATCCTGATCTGGCATACCTTGCAAGAGAACTGAACTGATTTCTGGAAAGGACCTGTAAGTCAAACAGTCCTCCTACGAGAAAACCCAGAGCAAGGCCATTTATGCTTAAGAAGTCCTGCTGCGAAAGAAGATGAAGCACAGGCAAAAATCCTGCAAACAAAAAAAGACTTCCTCTTCTTGACTGCTCGTGAAGAGCCAGCCCAAAAGCATTTGCAATCAGGAAGGCAGGGAGAAAACTCAGCCAGAAAATTTCAGGCCCTGAAATACTCGGAACTTCAATCCTTCCTCCGAAAGTTATGAACAGAAGGGATAAAAGCAGGATAAATCCTGCTGCAGGCAGTTCAGAGAGAAATCTCCAGTTTCCTTGAATCCTCATGCTTCAATGCCTCTCTTATGCTTTTTTCCTCGTAGAGCCTATTAATCCTTTCTTCGACGTTTCCTCCTCTCTTTTCCAGGTTTGCCAGTTCTCCGGCATCCCTTAGATCCAGAAGCGATTTTCGAGTAATATATTTTCCTTCCTGGAGTTTCAGCACATGGTGAAGTACGTTATCCTTATTGTTTTCATATACTTCCCAGAAACCGCCTCCTGCGGTCAGAGGAGAAATATTGTCAAGAAAACCGGACGCAGAAAAAAAAGTGAGAGCGATATCCCAGGGTCCTGTATGGTTGTGGGTTGCAAGTTTGGCATCGTTGATGTTCTTTAAAGCAAGGGTTCCGTTTATTTCGTCTTTTATTGCATCAGCTATGCGCTCGCTTGTAAGCTGGCTTGAGATGTAGGACGACCTTGAGGAAACAACGAGAGCTGCTTTCCCAAAATTCCAGCGTTCGGTCGCGTTGATTGGAATCATCAGGTTATGGACACCGAGCTTATAGCTTTCAATCAGGTTCTTGTATGTGACCAGAATTTCTTCAATGAGTTTATCAAGTTCATGTTTTCCACTGTCATCCCAATCAAGGTCAGTCATATCCGAACTTGCATCAATCAGGGAGAGTATCTTCGGGTTTATATCTCCAAACTTGGTCATGTAGAGGCTGATTGAAGTTTTGCCTCCAAGCCCGTGGAGGTTATTCATCCTGGTAACTTCCTCATAAAATTGTCCGTAATACTTATTCAGGTCCCTGCGGTTTGCAAGGGTTTCTTCGGTCAGGGTTTCGACCTTTTCAATCAAAGATAAAAGGACATTTTTCTCTTGAAGGTTTTTTCCAAACTCCAGGAGTTCTGCTTCGACCTGGCCAAATTTTCCGGAATAGTCTTCCTTTTGAAGAGTCTTTTCGGTCAGAATTTCCCTGAAAACACCTCTCAGTTTTGGTCGATCTCTGGATTTGAAACCCTGTTCGATTTCCTCAAGCTCAAGATCCTGAAGATCCATTCCGGAAAACAGGGATTTGAGCACTTTACTCTTAAGTTCCTCGGACTTTCTGTTCAGGCGTTCGCTCAAAAAGCACTCCGGAACCGAGAGTTCGAAGGGGCTGCTTATCTGGATATATTCTTTTCCCGTACTCTTGATATATTCTTCTTTGTTTCGTTTCTTTGCTTCATAGTTCCTGAGTGATTTTGTCTTGTTTCCCTTTATTGCTACGAGCACTTTTTCCCTTATTCCGGCAGTTTCGAACCTGGTGATTTTGTAGTTATAGAAATAGTAGAGTGCAATCGCTTCAAGGAGACTTCCAAGCTCAGTTAAATTCAGGTCAAGCTCCCTGGAAAGTGTCTCAAGCTCTCTTTGAAGGTCAGGAACTCCGGCCATAAGAAGCCAGCTGTCCTTATCTCCGCTTTTTATATTTCCTTCTTTGAGATTACCAAGAAAAACATCAATTTTTGTTTTCAGGTCATATTCATGTGACTGAAGCACCTTTAGTTTCTCTTTCCGGCTGAAGTACTCCTCAAGTTCCAGGTCGTTGTCGTTTAAGGCTTTGTCAATGGTTTTTTCAACCTGACTATAAAATTCATTAAGTAAATTTCGCTCATTCTGTTTTCTCTGGAGTTCGGCTTCTACTTCCAGGGTCTCTTCTTTTAGGCTTTTAACTTTTACATTCAACCTGTCCATAAAGGAAACAAGGTCCTGTTTTCCTTTCAGGACATTTATAAGTACGGATCCGACAGCTTCCTCTTCAATCCCTGCAGTCCGTTTAAAAAGCCTTGCAGTTTCTTCTAAGCTCGAGAGGGCTTCAGGAATCAATCTAAAGAGCACTTTGTCATTTTCGTCTTTTAGCTCTTCTTCCTTAACACTGAGAGTAAAGGTTTTTATCTTGGAAAATAAGCTCAGCATATCTTCGTAGTTGTTTATTTTTTCGAGACTGGTTTCAGCCGAAATGTTATTCTGTATGAAGAACTCAACCGCACCTGAGCTCTGGTAATTGAGAAGTTTTTCAATTTCGTTCTTCCAGACCTTTTCGATATTTCCATACTCTTTTTTGATATATTCGGAGTCAGTCCGCGTAGGAGGCACTTCCCTGAACAGGTTCTGGCTGTCAAGCAGGGCTTTCACGCTCCTGTTAATCTCTTTTCGTGTTGCAGTAATTGCTGCAAGTTCCATGATAACTTCTTCATACTGTTTTTTCAGGGCCTTCAGTTCGTCAACAGGATATTCGATGACGTGTGCATCTGCAAAAACAAACGAGGAGTAGAGGCGTTTTGAGTCGCTCAGGTTGATATCTCCTTTTTTGATGTGGAAGAAGTTCGTCAGAATATGAGGGAACATGGAATCGAATTCATGCACTTCCACTTTCGCTTCTTCTCCTTTTTTATATCCTGTAGGCCCAAGCGAGGTCAGGATTACGTGGTTGAAAAGCCTCTCATTCATGTTCAGGTATTCAAGTTCGGTGAGGGCTATTGCAGCATTTAGCTGTTCTTTTTCCCCTTCTTTTGTGGTAGGGATTACCGCAAAGAGCCAGATCTGGCTGCTCTCTCCTTTAAGCGCCCTTATATACCTGGCAAGGTCAATAAACATCCCTGATCCCGTGCCTCCTCCAAGCCCAACAATAATAGCTGTGGTTCCTGTACTGGGAAATGTGGGAAAGCCGCTTGCCTGCCCCTGGCTCAGAACCTTGTAGAAAATAGCCTTTGAAATGGCTCTTCTTCGATGTACGCCTCCGCCAAAGTCATCGATTAAAAAAGGGTCAATAGCTCTCAGTTCCTCAAAACTGAGCCCAAAATCCCCTGCATCATTCATCCACCAGGTTTTGACAAGGGGTTCAGACTTACGATCTTTTATCTTTTCTGCAATTTCCTGGCTTGCCAGATCCGAAACCTGGGTTATGTTTGCCAGGGAAGGCAGGTAGTAGTATTTATATTCGATATTTCCTCCTGCTCCCATTTCCTGAATTCTGGACTTAATCTGTCTTCTGTACCATTCATCATCAGCTCTTTCGTTTGCATCCGTATCCATTGTATAAATTCTGAGTCTTTTTCCTGGTACAAGGTAGTTTCCGAGTATCCAGTCATGTCTGCAGATCTCTTCACACAGACGTTTTCCACAGCCTCCAAGCCCTACAATCGTCAGGTCCATAGGAAGCTGCAGTGAAACATTTCCCCCCCTGTTCATTCTTCTTCCTCCGAATTTTTAAGTTTTACTCCGATTACAAAGCCAATCAGTGCAGCTATCAGGAACCCAAGAGCATATTTCCATTTGAGGCTTGACTCTTCGGCTTTTTTCTGGAGCAGATAGTCTGCAAGTTCGTTTGATTCGTTGTGTAGCCCAAGGTCAAAGAAGGTCTGCAGCTTCATACCCAGAACCGGATCGGAAAATCCACTCAGTTTATCCTTAAACTGTTGACCTTCTTCTTCGGAAGCAAGACTCTCGGTTTTCTTTTCAATCAAATAATCTGCAAGTTTGTTTGCCTCGGTAACAAGCCCGCGGTCAAACATGTCCTGAAGGTACACGCTTAAAAAAGGGTCTTCAATTTGTGCTGCTTTCTTTTCAAAAGAATTGATATCAGTAATTTCGATCGTGAATGTGCTCGTATCGCTTCCCTGAATGGTATTTCCTTTTTCATCGGTAGGCTTGATCCTGTAATAGGCATACCCTGTCCGCTTAGAATCATATTTCACCAGGGTAAGTTTCTCATACTGCTGGACCTCAGTTATACCTGGTACCTGGCCGTTTAGCTGGACAACAATTTTTTTCATATTGTCTTTGACTGGAAGCTCAAAATGACTCTCATTGCTTTGAAGGTTCAGTTCCGTAAAATTGTAGATTGGCTTGTCGTCATATTTCTCCAGATCCGTATCGAAGTACAGATAATCCGCAGCACTGGGAATGCCGCTTATAGTCAAAACGCAGCTTATCACCTGCTTTTCTTTAACTTCAGCCGGATGGTCTCCTTCTACGTGAACTTCAACTGCTGATGCAGATCCTGCAAGTACTGAGAAAAAGAAACATAGTAAACATAGCGTAAACGCGCAGGCCTCGTGGCCTTTTCTCATACCTTATACCCCCTGTAAAAATGAGAATAATAAGCTCTACTAACCCCACATAATCTCTGCATATGTCAATAAATACTTATTTTTTGAATATTTTTGCAATGAAATGATAATTAAATCCCATATATTTCATTAAATATTGAAATTTGTCAATTGATTAAAGCATAGTCTTCGTCCCACTCCAAATACCAACCTGGATTTCAATTGTGAAATTTCGATTGTGAAAAGCAGTTACTTTCCTATTGCGAGAAACAATTTTTTTCTATTGCGAAAAACAGTTCTTTAAATCTTGTTCCTCAGGAAAAGTAAGTTTTAAACTGAGTGGCTTGAAATGGGTGAACCAGTGTCTCACTCATCTAGTCCCGTATACACAAAAATAAAAAATAAGCATATTTATGGAGACCTTAATTTACAGTAGATAATGAAAATATTAGCTCTTTGGTATTTTTCCCCGAAAACGGTTAGCTTACTTTTCAAACCCCTTATAGCCAAACCGTTTTCGAGATGTAACCCTCTTTAGTTTTTTGGGGAACAATTTGTTCTTTATACTTTTTTCAATCTTTTTCCATACCTTTTCGTGTTACTCAACATATTTGTTTTCAGTCCTCACGTCCAGGCATATTGGAGAGGCTGCAGATCCTGAAATTCTGTTAAAACCTGCAAACACTTCTTAATACTCTCAAACATAAATAGTTATTTGTTAAGAAAGTAAGAACATTAAAATGAGTATCTGATTCATTTATAATGCCACAAGGTAGTGATTATTTAGAGTTAAATTTACACTACTGTTAAATAATATTATTTTGTATCTTCCTTGATACTGCCCCTGTTAAGCTTACCAGCTAAACTTGCCTACTAAACTTACCTGCTAAACTTACCTGCTAAACTACCTACTAAACTACCTGCTAAACTACCTACTAAACTTGCCTACTAAACTTGCCTACTAAACTTACCTGCTAAACTTGCCTACTAAACTTAATCTATATGGAAATCCTGAAACAATTAAAATCATTTAAATTCTGGCTCCTAAAAGCCTGAAGATTTCCTTCACCCTCTGATTTCAATCTATAGGTAAGGCTCTTTTTACATTCCGGGTTACATCTTCTATAATGCCCTGGAAATGAGTAACTTCTCCTTCCTCATTGCGCTGGATAAAAGTCTTTTCGTCAATCCAGCGGACATCAGCAGTCTGAGTAAGAATTCGATACTGGCGGTTGAACTCCTTTCCTCCTTCCTCACAGTTTTCCTCAAGTTCGAGTTCCACAAGAAGTAGGTCTTCGGGATGAATTATCTTTCCGTAAAGGATTCTTCCGGAGATGAAGTCTTCGGGAGTGTACCCGAACTGCCTGACATTTTCAGATACATATAGTGTAGGCCAGTATTTTTCAGCTTTCCAGAGAAATACTACCATTGAACTGTTGTTAATTACGGTTTCGAGGGCTTTCTGCCGCTCAAGAAGAGCTTTTTGTTTTTCCATAAGGGCTTTCTGGCTTTGAAGAGCATCCTTCAGAACCTTTTCGTTTTTAATTTCCTGTGTAACATCTCTTACTATGCCCTGGAAATTCGCCACATTTCCAGCCTCATCACGCTGGATATAGGTCTTTTCTTCTACCCAGCGGACTTCCCCTTTCCCTGTAAGAACCCTGTACCGCTGTACAAAACTGTCATTTCCAGCCTCGCAGCATCGAGTAAGTTCCTTTCTAACTCTATCTATATCCTCGGAGTGGACTATGTCTGCATACATTATCCTTCCTATAAGAAAATCCTCAGCATTGTAATCAAGCTGGGTTACGTTTTCCGAGACGTATTTGGCAGGCCACTTCTTGTCAGGAGTCCAGAGAAAAGCCATAACAGGACTGTTATTAATTACGGTTTCCAGAATTTTCTGTCTTTCCAGTGCTTCACCAAGAATCAGTTCGTCGCTTTCAGCCAGTTGATTGAATCCCATAGCTACTACCTCTCCAATAACCCTTCCAGATCTTAAATCCTTTAACCGCCTTAGATAATATACACCTCTCTCAGGTAATACACACTTCTCTCAGGTAATATACACTTCTCCAGGTAATACACACCTCTCTCAGGTAATACACACCTCTCTCAGGTAATACACACCTCTCTCAGGTAATACACACCTCTCTCAGGTAATACACACCTCTCTCAGGTAATACACACCTCTCTCAGGTAATACACACCTCTCTCAGGTAATACACACCTCTCTCAGGTAATATATACCTCTCAAATCCTTAAGCAATATATAATATATTTTGACATCTTATAAATCATGTCTTTCCGCACACAGGAGGAATATTCTGAGTTCCAGACTCACAGCAGGAAATAAAAAAGATACCTGGGCAAAGGAAAAATCCGGGGATAAAATATCTGACATTGTACAGCAGACCAGAGAAGAGTATGGGAGATACTTCGGGATCTGTGGCTCATACCATAACCTTAAAGCCTGCACCTGTAAAAACTGTCCTTCCTATTCAGGCGGTGCAGGGATGTTTTGCTCCAGGGGCAAGTGCCCGGAACAGGGAAAAAAACAGGGATGTCTCTGTGAAACCTGTGAACTTTTCAGGAAACTCCGGCTTGAAGGAGAATACTTCTGCCTGAATGCCGAAAAATCGGACTTGCCAGAAGAAAACTCTGAGTTTCTCCTGAACAACTGTGGAAAAGCTCCTGAATCCGGTGAGAAGACCAGGTTCTGTGTAGTGGAAGAACTAAAAAGTAGGTGAATGAACGCAAAGCTGAATGAGCTCAAAGGTGAGTGAATTCAGAATTGCCAAAGCCTGAATAATTTTTGATTTTTCTTGAAAGTTAAGTCCTTAGCTTGACAATAAAAAAGTATCCATTAGTTAATACTGAAACGACGAAGGTTCAATTATCTCTATAAATGAACTCCATATGTTTGCAACATCTGTCACAGTGTCATTAAAAACCTCACTGGAGGTAATGAGAAGCTTGCATCAGAGAGCTTGTCCAGATGTACTGCGCCAACAGACCAAAACGTTAATAATGGCTACAGTCTCAACTTATTTCGCTTCAATTTATTTTACTGATTCTTCCATACTTTTTCACATCACGGAATGTTTTTCTGTTTTTTCATTTCTGGTTTAAATCATTTAAAGTGATGAGCACCTTAAATTAAAAAGTAAAACATATCAAACATAAAAGGAGTGGGGAGTTTTTATAACTTCAGTTTATCTGAAACTGCGAAATCATTTTAGGATCATAATGCATTTAATTGCATATATTAATATCATTCCGTGTTTTTATTGGTACCATTTCCATGTTTTTTCTGTAAATAGTCCAGCAAAGTGAAACTTGAACAATGCCTTTTTGCTATTTTCTTCACAATATTTAATTACTCTCCTTTGTCTTTTATCTTCACTAACCGAAACTAAATAACGAAAATCAAAGTATATAGAATATATCCAAAAGATATATAAGAACCTTTGTTTATTTATATTTTGAAGGTATCACGTGGTCGAATCCAAACTATATAATCAGATCTACACAACTCTCATCTTCAGTAAAAAGTTTCATCTCGGAAGGTAAAATCGATCAAGCGATACCCCAACAGACCTCATTACGGGCTGCAGACCAGCCAATGTCTGCAGCTCACAAGATCAAAATAGTATCAACAATTGTATAATTGTTTATTTTTGAAATTATTGCAGACAAAGGCTTATATTTTGTGCATTTAGATTTCGGTCAGTCTCATCCTTGCAATAAGCCCATAAAAAACATAGGTTTGTGTGCAAACAGGGAGTTTTACTGCTTGGAATTGGCTCTCTTTTTTGATAAACGCGCCCGCAGACGATATATCGCAGACCGCTGAATGAACCCAGCAGAGCTTATATGCAAATCGAGTAATAATCCAATAGTAGCAATTATTTTAATTGCATCCTGAAAATCATAACTTTCACTACGATAGGAGGAGACACCTTGAAAATCGCAGTTGTGGAAAACGAAAACCAGAAAGTAAGTTCAATATTCGAACCGGGATTCATTGCAATATATGAGAAACAGGGCGGGGAATGGAAAGTCCTTAACCGCTTTGAAAACAAAGTTTGCAATGCCAAAGTTATGGCTGCAGTACGCACGGCTGTAGCGGATACAATAAAGCAGCTCGGTGATGTAAAAGTAATTGCTGCAAGTGAAATCCCAGGAATAGCGTCCGGGACTTTTCAAGCAGCAGGTTTTGACATATTCCTTGTAGAAGATAATGTTTTGAATGTTCTTGACTCGATCAGAAAAGAAATGCTTGAGGCAATTGAGGAACGTCAGAAAGAACCACCAAAATTTGACATTACGCAGTTTCTGGAACCCGGTGTGAGTAAAGGTGATTTTTCGATTAATATAGAAGACATCATGTTTAAAAATCCGAACATGACTTCTAAGAAAATTTTGATTCCGTATCTGAAAAATGGAGAATTTAATAGGCTGGATGTCATTTGCAGTCATCTTCCGAAATGGTTTGTCACGGATTTAGGTTCCATGGGATTTGAATATGAAATTGTGAACGACTTGCCGAATAAAAAGACTGTTAGAGTAGTGCGTATGCAAGCTCAATAATCAAAATAAAGGGTTATACTTTTTTGAAAAAATCAGAAGATAGGTAAATCTTATTATCTTTAAGGAAGTAATAATATAATAATGGATGGAAGGGGAGCAGAAAGGGGACCTCTACAACTGGACATAGGCATAGTTGTATCAGGAGTTGGAGGAAACTCCAACCAGGAAAGGAATCAATTCAATGGACTTGTTTCCTTTTTTGGTGTTGATTTTGGACTATATATCGGGCCATCGTATAATCCGTTTCGGACTATAGGACCAAGTGTCGGCATAGGTGTGGTCATAGGTTCTAATGGTTTTCTGGCTGCGAAATTAGGCATACATTTCAAAAGAGCATTCGGTTTAGCTATGCTGTTTCCTATAGTTCCTATTTATGGTAGTACCGGAGCAAGCTTCTTAGCTGCTCTGCCTATTTCAGAGGGAGCTAAAGCTGCAGCAACTATTCCTTTACTGTTAGTTCCGGCAGCTTTCGTATATCAGGGAAATCTCAGAGAATTACGTAGACGCGGAATAGAAACTTTAACAGAATTAAAATCACGTTTACCAGGAAAAAAATACTAATTACAATAAACCTGAATACTATTAAAACATGAATCTATTAAACATGAATTTATTAAACCTGAATACTATTAAACATGAAGAATATTAAATTTGGATCTATTAAACCTGAGTCTTGAAACGATGCCTGTAAAGTTTTCTAATCCCTATTATTAGAAATCTTCTCACTTTTCCAGGTGCTACCTCTTTAGTAAGCTTTTGAAAACCACAAGTTCAACAATTAAGGCATTACCCTGACAGAAAGAAGATCTCGACTGCTACCATTATAAGCCGAATATTTTTCGGGAAATAACCGTACTTTACTGCACAAGGTCCCTCCTTTTTCCGGTTTTAATGAATTTGCCGGATAGTATCTCAGAGGTATAGTGTTCAAAACTCCATCTATAGTGGTATTTATAGCGTCGAAAAATGACGTTTTAGGGGACAGGCTACAAGGTTGTAGACAAAAAAGACCTTGAAGACAGGTCAGGGTCTGGACAGAATGAAATTAACGAATTAGATAGGAGAAGATATGGACAGCACAACGGAAGTTCAGCCGCCTGTGCCGGTGGTCCGACGAAATGGCTGGTTAAAGGTTTTAACCACAGCAACAGTCTTCTACGTGCTCTTGCTTATGGCCTTGCTGCTGACGAGGAACTCAAACCTGTTTCCCACCCTGGTAATGGTCGGCAGTTTTATGGTCCCTGTAGCTTATGTGGCTTTCATATACGAGCGCAGGCATCTTAGTCGTCTGACAATGCCGACTGTCTCCCTGGCTTTCCTGTATGGTGGACTACTGGGTATCCTTGCAGCTTCCCTTTTATCACCATTTTTTACCAGTGAATTAAGTCTTGGCTCGACTCTAAGAGTAGGGCTCATCGAAGAATTTGCGAAAATCCTGGGAGTACTGGTAATTGCACGCCATAAACGACATGACTCGGAAATGGATGGACTGATTCTGGGCGCAGCGTCAGGGATGGGGTTTGCAGCCATGGAAAGTAGTGGTTATGCCTTTACGGCTCTCTTGGCGAGTCATGGGAGCATTTCGGTAACAGTGGAAGTAACCTTACTCCGCGGTTTGCTTTCTCCACTTGGACATGGGACCTGGACAGCCATTTTAGCCAGCGTGCTTTTCAGGGAAAGCAAAAAGTGTGACTTTCGAATTAACTTACAGGTTATCAGTACCTATCTGCTTGTTTCCATTTTACATGCAATGTGGAACGGATTGCCCCTGATAATCTCTTATATCTTAGGCCAGAAGTTAGGCTTGTTAGGCCAGGGATTAGGCTTGTTAATTGCGTGGGGTGTGATCGGTGTTGTTGGATTATTTATCCTCTGGAGACGCTGGAAAGAAGCAGTCAGGTTACAAACGGTTTTACCACCCGAAACTGAGGATACTTGTGCCTGAAAAGTGAGTTATGCGGAATATTAATCCCAGATTGATACTCAGATGATTTTCAGGACGGAAAATTATGGGGAAGAGAAAATTATGGGGAAGAGTATGAAGTGATTAATTGACAACATTGAACGTTAACAAAAAACCGATTGTTGGCGTGATAGGCCGGAGGATAATGAAAAAGTCTTTTGCTTCGAGCCTTCTGTCACGAGGATATAATGTTCATGTATACAACAGGACAAAGGAAAAAACTCAATCACTTATCGAAAAAGGTGCCGTTTTCCATTCTACATCACGAGATCCAGCTTTAGTAGCAGATCTCGTTATGACCTCACTGACCTTCTTATTTTTTACCGTTTTCCTTCCATTTTGATCAGAGCAAATTGATGCTTTCAATTAGATTGAAATTTTAACTACATTATGTTTGTTAGGGAGCAGGTATAGAGAACAAATAATCGTTTTCAAACAAGAGAGATTTCAACGTAATAAACTGAACCCAGTTAAATATACTTATTAAGATGAAAAGGATAAGCATTGTGGCATGATTAGAGAAGTCACCAGTGTTAGATAACTAGATAACTTAAAAATATTTAATAGGAAAGATAATCTTCAAAGCCTATCTGAACTAAAAGCCTATGTGAAGTTTTATTATCTGAGTTCTATGTCCATTCTTTGAGTGAATTTACTTGAGTAAAAACTTGCTGCATAAACTCGTTACTCTTTTGGTTTTGGTGGTCTGACACGTTCACTTTCCAACCGCTCGATTTCTCTGGTAACATCGTCTGGGGTATTATACTCTATTTCAGGTATTCCCCTGAGAAGATCAAGAAAATCACTTTCTGCTTCCTTTCCTTCAGCAAACCTGATAAGGTCTTTTCTATTTGCAGGATAACCGATGCCTCTACCGGTTATATACTCTTTAGCATCACGTGGACCTCTTTTAATAAGTTCACCTCCATAGAGTAGGATATTGTTATTTTTCTCTCTTGGTTATCATCCTCAGATACGTTTGTTTCCGGGCATCTATGCACTAATTGGCTAATTTAAGTGTAGCAGGTAAGAATTATTACTAAACAATTTGTTTTTGGAAGTTCAGGAGACTTATGAGACTTATTAGCCTCCTGAGTTAGGTTTGATCTTCATAACTTAGATTAAATATTCAGAATTTAGGCCAAATCTCCTGAATTTTACGTCAAATAGAAATATATGGCATTTTTCTATAATGTCCTCAATTTATCAAAAGCCTGAAAGGAAGTTTATGGATTTTAAGTTGTGAAACTCTCTTTCTTAAAACTCTTAAGATTATCCTATCTTGAAGGAAAGTACAAATAATTTAAACTTCAAAGTCAAGCAGGATTTACTTTTTAAGATTTGTTCCCCATTTGACAGTTAGTTTACCCAAAATGGAATTACCTTCTTGTACGTTCCTGCCTGACATCATCAATGCTTTTGTATTCCCTGTCTGGAAGCATGCCGAGATTCTCAAGTATACTATCCTGTACACCCTGCTTCCTTGCTTCTTCAATAATGTCACTCTTTTTTGCAGGAAAATTTACCTTTGCCAATACTTTTTCAGTTTCCATAGGAAGCTTTTCCTCTATATTTTTCCCTTGACTACCAGTTTCCATATAATTTCCCCCTTTACTCCAGTTTAGTCTCCTTTGAATTATTTAGCAATATCTGCAGTGTCAGCATATTACTTATCAGGGATTGCTACCAGATGTTCAACCACATAGACCTTTACATTCTATTTCAGTATACATCTTTACATTCTATTTCAGTATACATCTTTACATTCTATTTCAGTATACATCTTTACATTCTATTTCAGTATACATCTTAAGGCTCAGAATATCACTCTGTGCCTGCCTTTATTAAGCAAACCTAAGGTCTTCCTTGCTGAATCTCTTAGATAGGTTAACCTCAATAGATTCGGGCAGTTGTCACTTCCCCTGGTTGACCACCTCCACTAATCATTATGTCCATAATTATATAAAAATAATTCAACTAAAACATTTACTGGAGGATACTTATTGTTTTTGGAGCAAAGTATTCGTTTATACTGGAAACTTTATGACTAACCTAATAAGTTCTGTTAATCGAAAGTTAGGTAAAAATGAATTAGAATGCAAAACAGAAAAACTAAGCTATGAATGTTTTTAATTTCAAGGTTGATGTAAAAAACTGGACCGTAAGGAAACTATGTACAGATTCATTGGTCATCGGTTAAGGAATTTTCTTACCTGAAAGCTATCGATTTTATATCGAAACTGGCTTTAAAAATAGGCTAATTTATTCGATTTTCAATACTTTCATTATAGAAGTCTCCTGCTAGCTTATTTTGCAGGAAATTTAGACTCTGCAATGTAATTTTATGCTTTTTAATATCTGAGATCTACAGGAATGAATATGTCTAAGATCACAAGAATGAATATATCTGAGATCTACAAGAACAGTTTCTATAATTTTTGCCCTTTGCTCTGCTAGTGATTATATAAAAGACATTATATATACTTACGTGATATCTATTTATATGAGGGGAATCAGGGAACTTAATGCTTTTATTTTACTCATTTTGATATTTTTTATTGCATATGTCCGATACTTTACGAGTTATTCTATTTTAAAAGATAGGTCCCTATTGGATGCCCTTCTTATCTCTTTAATCGTACTCTTTCTAGCCTATATAATGAATTTCATTACCGGAAGTCTTATTCTTAAAAGAGTGTCAACTGCCAAAGATAGATATATTCTAAGAAAAACAGCATCTATACTTATTACTGTTATTGCTTTTGCTTTCCTTTTTGCAATCTGGATTGAGAGAACCAGTACCCTACTTATAGCCTATGGGATTCTGAGTGCTGGAATTGCAATTGCCCTTCAGGATATGCTTAGAAATATAGCAGGAGGGGTCCTCCTTATTATAGCTCGTCCTTTCAAAGCAGGAGACAGGATTCAGGTTCAGGATACTGTAGGCGATGTCCTGGACATAGGAAGCCTCAACACTACACTTATGGAAATCCGAGAATGGGTTGAAGCAGATCAGTATACTGGCAGAATTATCAGTATCCCAAATAGTTTTGTTCTCAACCAGACTATAAAAAACTATACCAGAGATTACTCCTTCATATGGGACGAAATTCGTATTCTACTGATTTACGGCAGCAACTGGAAAAAAGCTCAGGAAATTGCTCTAAAAGCTGCAGGCCCGGTTGTAGGTGAGTTCGAAGAGCTGGCAAAAAAGGAACTTCTGCTTATGGGAGAAAGATATTTTTTTACAACCTATGATGTACATACAAATCTTTTTATGAAACTGGAGGAAAACTGGATTGAAATGCGGTTAAGATATGTCGTAGAACCCAGGAAAAGAAGAATAATTAGCCATCTTTTGATCTCAAGCATTCTCGAGGCTTTCGAGAAAGAAGAAGATATTCTGGTGGGAACCGCAGTAGGTATTGATCTTATGAATTATCCAGGAAACGGACAAAAGGAATAAAGTTTCAAGGCGAAATCATTTTAAGATAATACATTTTGAGATTGTTGAAAAATAAGAAATTTTGTGAAATATAGAAAAACATCAATTAGTTAGTGAGTTTACTATATTTCTCCAATTAATCCATGAGTTTACATTACTTATTTGCTTACTACAATATACCCAGACATAATTTTAGTATTACTGCCTTTAGCATTTTTTACTGTTAAGCTGACAGTGTATTTTCCTGCTTTACTGTACTTATGTGCAGGATTCTTAGATGTTGAGTAAGTTCCGTCTCCAAAACTCCATTTCCATGAAGTCGGATTATTACTGCTTTTGTCAGTAAATTGCACATTAAGTGGGGCTTTTCCTGAGGTTGGCTTTGCCGAAAAAGAAGCAACGGGAATTTTCAATTCGTTTACGACAATATAATTCTTTATTGTTTTCGTACTGCTTCCTGCGGCATTCTTTACTGTTAAACTGACAGTATATTTTCCTGCTTTACTGTAGGTATATGCGGGATTCTTGGATGTTGAAGTTTTTCCATCTCCAAAAGTCCATTTCCAGGAAGTAGGACTATTGCTACTTTTGTCAGTAAACTGGATCTTCAGCGGAGCGTTTCCTGAGGTCGGAGATGCAGAAAATGAAGCAACAGGTTTTACAGGAGCTGTTTTTACGGTTATATAGTCCTTTATTGTTTTTGTGTTTGTTCCGGCTGCATTCTTTACTGTTAAGCTGACGGTATATTTTCCGGCTTTAGTGTACGTGTATGCAGGATTCTTGGATGTTGAAGTTTTTCCATCTCCAAAGTTCCATTTCCATGAGGTTGGTGAACCTGTACTTTTGTCAGTAAATGTTACTTTCAGAGGAATGTTTCCTGAAGTTGGGGATGCCGAGAAAGCAGCAACAGGAGCTTTCAAAGACCCTGCGACGGTAATGTAATCTTTTTTTGTTACCGTACTACTGCCTTTAGCATTCTTTACTGTCAAACTAACGGTATATTTCCCTGCTTCTGAGTACTTATGGATTGGGTTCTTCTGGGTTGAAGTTGTTCCGTCTCCAAAGGTCCATTTCCATGAAGTTGGTAAGCCTGTACTTCTGTCATAAAACTGCACCTTTAGCGACACTTTTCCTGAATTCGGAGATCCCAGAAAAGCAGCAGCAGGTACTGTCGGCTTTTCTACTATCTTATTTCCGCTTATATTGGGATTTTTAACGCTTTTGACTGTGATTCCGGAAGAGGAATTAGAGGTATTCACGTTTATTAGCATATTATTTTGTATTTTCACAGCACCATTTTTCAAGGAATTTCCATCGATATATACTCCTTCCAGTCCCAGGTTTTCAAAAGTATTTTTAGAAATATCTAAGTTTACCCCGTTTATCAGAAACTTCTGATACACACCTTGATGAGAAAGATTTCTAAAAGTGTTCTTATTTATTATTATATTCTTGAAACCTCCATAGAATGGAAAAATTATTCCACGCGTACCACTGTTTTGAATATTATTCCTGATTATAAGCGTATTGTCGGTTCCGTTTCCTCCTTCATACATATTACCTAACATATCGTTAAACGTATTGTTTTCGTAAACGTGTACCCCGTTACTTACGGCACCGCGTGCAAATATCCCTCCATATCCGCCAAAAACGTCATTATCAGAGAATGTGGACTGTTGTGTACCATCTGCAAATGCAAAATAGAATGGAAGCTCTTGAGGTGACCTGTACTCTAAAAATGTACAATAGTATAGGGTTTCGGATGTTATCTGCGGATATATTTTGTTTCCAGTTACAACAAAATTAATGGTATCAGCGTGAGCATCAACAACATTGGAACCTGTGATATTTGCTCCTATCAAAGTGTTATCAGTAATAAAAACATCCCGATTTAAAGACTTGAGTTCAGCTGAGTTGCCTGTTACAGCATGCCTGCAATTCTCTATGTGATTATGGTCAATGTTGACAAAAGCCGTACCGCTAGCTGCGTTTACACCGTATCCAGAATTGGGACGAAGCGAGTTGTAAATCTCATTATTATTAACACTCACATTAAAACAGGAATACAGACAAATAGCGCCGAAACCACAGTTATTAAACCAGGAATTAGTAACAGAACTGTCCATACAATACTGCATAGCAAGTCCATGATGAACCGTTGTACTATCTGTGTCCTCTAGCCTTATATTCTTTATATGTATCTGAACAGGTCTGTATGTCTCGACTTTCACAGTCTCGTATAATTTATAATCTCTAAGAAGCGGTTGATTTAAAGTAACAACATTTCCACTTACACTTTTAACAGCATAAACTTCTCCGGTCATTTGATCCGGATAATTATCTGGATAATTTAAAGGGCACCACGGAACATTTTTCCAGATCTTAATCAAGTCGTTCTTGCGAACCTTGGAAGCATCAGTTAACACAATTTTAGATGAGCCTTTTTTAGCGTCAGTATTCAGGGTTCCGCTTATGATCTGTGATCCACCGAAATATATATCGTTATACTCTTTATCAGAAGTTTGAATGTGAAGAGTTACTTTTCCTTCGCCTATTATATTCAGATTTTTATCCTTTTGATATACTCCTTTTGTGATATAATAATCCCCTTTTCGGATAGTTATTGTATCCCCGCTTTTTGATTTGTCCAGTGCCGCTTGAATGCAAGCTGCGTCATTTGCATAATTAGGTGCATGAAAAAAACCTGGTGCAACTGGACCAGCTTCTTTGTCAATTACAATATTTGCCGCCAAAGCTGCATGGCTAATTAGTGCAAGATAAAAAAGAGTAAAGATAGATATTGTTATAAAATTTTTAAATTTTTTCATTAAATATCTCTCCTAAACCTGTTTAACTTAATATACCCGTCGTAGGTGACCTTTCGGAAGAACCTGAAAGGGCTCCACTAAGACAAAATTAAAAAAATTTATTTTTACCTTGATAAATTCTATTATTTTTTATAGATATTAACTTTTATTCTGCAAAATCCGAATTTTTAAATTCTTACATCTGATTGTTTTATGCAACTGGATTATCTTTTCTAAAAAATCCTTTTTTAGCGATAAATTAGTTAATCGATCATTTTTTTATAAACTAATTAGCTAATTTTCAGTAAAAAAAGAGTTCTGTATCAAGCGAGTGACTTAAACCTGTAAAATCCTTCATGCTATCTTTACAATCCGGTTATAAATAATAGGTCCAAGGAAGCAGGCCGGAGAGATCAAGTAATTTTCGCCTTCCTTGAACCCATTAAAACTACTGAATTTTACATAGAAACTCATAAATCCTTTGAAGATGGAATCTCTATACCGGGAACAGCTCTTCGAAGGATTTCTTTTGCTTCTTCTCCAAAAGGTTACGATGTAACCCACATGCAAAATTTATTATTTTCCAGTCTTGCTTTGAAATAAAGGACAAGTATATCCAACAGGTCTTCCTTGCTCTGGTCGAACTGACAGAGTTGTATTCCCCAAGGCACATCTCCTATAATATCAATACCGGATTTACTTATATTTTGATTCATAGTGTATCTTCTCTGGTCATCAATATTTTATTTTGGTGGTAACTCTGCAGTTTCAAACCAGAACTTTGCTATAGATTTAACTACTTTTATAAACTGGTCAAAGTCAACAGGTTTGGTGATATAGGCATTAGCGTGCAGATTATAAGATTTAAGTATATCTTCTTCAGCTGTAGAAGTAGTTAGAACTACTATCGGTATATTTCGAAGGTTCTCATCTTGTTTTACTTCTTGAAGAACTTCACGCCCATCTTTCTTTGGTAAATTTAGGTCCAGAATTATTATATCCGGGCGTGGGGTGTCTAAAAACTGTCCCTGTTTATTTAAAAATAGGATTGCCTCTTCTCCGTCTCTTGAAACATGAAGATTTTTTTTATTTTCATTTCTTCAAAAACTTCTTCAACTAAGTCAACATCGCCTTCATTGTCTTCTACCAGAAGAATTTCTACTTCTTTGCTTGTAATGTCCATCTTTAACACTTCCTACTATATTATAGGTGAAGCGTAAACCCCTGAGTCTTTAGCTCCAGGGATATAAGCATCAACCTAAACGGTTAATTGTTTTAAATTATATGAAATTCTTTCTATTATTATCCATATTATAATATTAAATGTTGATAACGCAACCAAAATTAGAAAATAAGGTTGAGGAGTTGGAGGGCAGATCTCTTCATACCTCGCGGGAGTTGGAAAATAGACCAACCACAAGAATTCGGAAAAAAGTCAACAAAGGTATAAAGAGATATAAACTTCTCCTGACTATTTGAAAAAGATTAACGTCGGTTGGACTTGGATCCACAAGATCCTTCAGTGTAATAGAGCCTTAAACAATGGTAATTGCCCCATGTACACATGCATTCAGACATATACCGCAGTCATTGCATTTATCTTCAATGACAAACGAAACATCATCGTCGTTGATGGAAATTGCACATGCAGGGCATTCACCTATACAGTTTCCGCAACTCTCACAGGAGTTGGCATCAATTTTTGCTACCATGTTTTTTCACTCCTTATTTTATTAGCATGTTAAGTTCATTCACTGAGTTATAAAAATAACTGATGGTTCTGATAGTCTGAAGGTTAAGTTAAGTTTTTAATAAGTATTGAAGAGGGCATCAGGTATTTGCATATACGGAAACCCATTTCCTTACTCTGACTTAATAATATAAAAATCTATACAATTTTATTAATCTTCTAGTACTCTAATGTCAGTAGATGGGGAAATGACAAAATTAGAATTATCACTTGAGTAAGAGAAAAATCACTTGAGTAAGAGAAAAATCACTTGAGTAAGAGAAAAATCACTTGAGTAAGAGAAAAATCACTTGAGTAAGAGAAAAATCACTTGAGTGCGAGAAAACAGAGTTCTGTAAAGTATGAAGAAGGTGGATATTTTAGAACCTCGGTATCAACTGGAAAGGAATACCAATCTTCCGTAGACTTTACAGGACCCGGGACTTAACTTAATTCTGGCGCTTTTGGCCTGGTTACAACTATCGCACAATGAGAACATATTTTTATTTCAGTCGAATACCTCGTGCTGCGGGGATGGAAAACTTTCCCGATAACCGCCCATAATAATGAAATTTCTCAATTCCATTTTCGGTTACTAACTTCTGCTCAAACTAAATTATTTAGGGTTATATTTCCTTTAACGGAATTTTGAGCGGTGGCGTGAACATACCCCGTTGCTTGCAGCGGGGTTCGCCAGCGCAACTTTGATTTCTGAGTAATAGACTTGATTATTGAAAACCATAAGCATTAGAATATCTTCATATTTTTCTCAAATATGGAGTTATATTTGCTTTTCAAAATTAATCAATAACTTACGGACACAATCTATTTCTGATTCAGCCGTAAAATCCTAATATATTAAAATAGGATTTATTTGATATAGGGTATCATGGGGAAGGAGATTAAGGGTAGATAACTTTTTCTTATAAGTTTATCTAAAACATGGAACGGAAACCTATCTCGGACAATACGGGCATACATAGTTCCAAACTGAACAAACAATTTATACCGATTCAAAATTATCTCTTTAGAAAAGAACTGTCTTTACCAGTTGGAAGTAGAAGATCAACTGATTTTGTAAAGATATCCTCTGAATAGAAAAGTATAGTGTCTACCTGAATTTTAACTCTCCTAAAAGACGTTAAGGAGGTATACAGCTATTCTCTTACAAGGTTCAGGTGCTCTTGATGAAAACAAAAAACAGCAAAATTCGATAGAAAAAGAAAAATATAATGCTTCTCACAAAAAACCTTCAGAGCTGGATAATACAAAAAATCATGCTGGTAACGTTATCCCCTGGCATTCGCTGGAACCTCAGAAGATACTTGAAAAACTTGCTACAACACCAGAGGGCTTGGATCCTGAAGAGGCAGCTACTAGGCTGCAGGAATATGGAAGAAATATCCTTCCGACAAAAGAGCCTCCGGGAATTATAGAGATAATTTTTCACCAATTAAAAAACCCTTTAATCTATATTCTTATCATAGCAGGAGTTCTCTCAATCCTGCTGGACGATTACACAGATGCAGGTTTCATTTTTCTTGTTGTGGTTATCAATGCCGTAATCGGCACTGCTCAGGAGTGGAAGGCTGAAAAAAGTGCTTCGGAGCTGCAGACTATCTTGAAAATTATGTCGCGGGTTAGGAGGAAGGGAACCGAGATAAAAATTCCGGCAGAGGAGATCGTTCCTGGGGATATAGTCCTGCTCGAGTCAGGAAGTCGCGTTCCTGCTGATATCCGTATTCTTTACGCTTCCAATCTTACCATTGACGAGTCACTTCTTACTGGTGAATCAGCTGCCGTAGAAAAGACCGGAGTTGTTCTTGAGGAAGATATTCCTGTGAGTGATAGGCTTAACATGGCATATGCAGGGAGCGTTGTAATTACAGGGCGTGGCTGGGGAGCTGTAACTGCGACCCGTAGCCGGACTGAGGTTGGTATGATTGCACGCGCAGTTACAGAGACCGAATCTGCAAAACCACCTCTGCTCCTGCGAATGGAAGATTTTTCCCATAAGATAGGAATTGCTGTTGTCGGAGCAAGTGTAGTAATGAGCATAATTGCTATCTTACAGGGGATTGCACCTGTAGAGGTTTTTTTCCTTGCTGTAGCCCTTATAGTATCAGCAATTCCTGAAGGATTGCCTGTAGGAGTTACAGTTGCGCTCTCAATTGCATCTACGAGAATGGCTAAAAGAAACGTGATAGTTCGAAGGCTCTCTGCAGTTGAGAGTCTGGGGAGCTGTACCACAATAGCTACTGATAAAACCGGAACTCTTACAGTCAACCAGCAGACAGCAAAAATAGTAGTATTGCCTCCGAGAGACCTTTTTGAAGTCTCAGGGGAGGGCTACACTCCCGAAGGCGAGGTAAAGCAAAAGGACGGAGGCTCTCCTCCGGACGCAAAAGATGTAGAAAGGTTACATAGGCTTGCATTTGCGGCTTCAATTTGTAATGAAGGCTCTCTCGTCCAGGAAGATGGGACCTGGGCTCACCATGGAGATGCTATTGACGTCGCATTTCTTGCACTGGCATCCAAGCTGGGAATAAATCAGGGTAAAGTCAGAAATGAAGTTAAAA
Organism: Methanosarcina barkeri 3; assembly: GCF_000970305.1. Lineage (GTDB taxonomy): Archaea > Halobacteriota > Methanosarcinia > Methanosarcinales > Methanosarcinaceae > Methanosarcina > Methanosarcina barkeri_A. Next base: position 913,042 of record NZ_CP009517.1, on the reverse strand, counting down.
TTGTTGCCGAAGTTCCCTTTGAATCCGAGTTAATGTATTCAGCTGTGTATTATCAGGAGTACACAAGCGGACCTATAAAAATAGCTATCAAGGGAGCTATGGAAGCTATCCTTCCATACTGTACAAAAATGAATTCTCTGGAAGGGGCAATTCCAATTGATCCCGAACTTCTTAATAAGGAACTTAACTCCCTGATGGAAAATGGTTATCGTGCACTTGTAGTTGCTGAGGGCACGGTTCCAGAAAGAGCAAATGACGCTTTTGATCTCAAATCGGTAAAACCAGAGCTCACGTTTCTGGGCATTGTTGGATTTATAGATCCGTTGAGGCCTGATGTTAAAGAAGCAGTCCAGACATGTAAAAAGGCTGGAATTGATGTTATAATGATTACAGGAGATCATCCGAAAACTGCCCTTGCAATAGCCAGTGAGCTTGGTATAGCATCTTCTAAAAAAGAGATGATCACCGGCAGAGAGATGGAAGATTTTGGTGACCCCGAAGTTCCAATCTATATTGATGCCCTCGATAGGGCGCGAGTTTTTGCAAGGGTAACACCAGTGCAAAAGATGGAGATTGTAGATTCTCTTGTCAGGAAGGGACATTTTGTTGCCGTTACCGGAGACGGGGTCAATGATGCTCCTGCGCTGAGGAGGGCCAATATTGGCGTAGCAATGGGATCAGGAACTGATGTTGCTAAAGATACATCGTCGATGATCGTAACTGATGATACATTTTCTTCAATTGTTGCAGGAGTTGAGGAGGGAAGAATAGCCTATGATAATATTAGAAAAGTTACATATCTTCTTGTCTCAACTGGTCTTGCTGAAGTAGTCCTTTTCATACTCGCCCTTTTTGCAGGCTTACCAATACCACTAATTGCGGTGCAGCTCCTCTGGCTTAATCTGGTAACAAACGGGATTCAAGGTGTGGCCCTGGCTTTTGAGGCAGGGGAGCCTGGAACAATGCATAAAAAGCCGAGAAAACCCGAAGAAGGAGTTTTCAATAACCTGATGATAAAAGAGACGCTGATGTCAGGGATAACTATTGGTATTATAGCTTTTGTGATCTGGGCATGGTTAAAAGGGGAAGGATATGAGATAAATTGGGCAAGAAATCTGCTTTTGCTTTTGATGGTGCTCTTTGAGAATTTCCATGTATTTAACTGCCGTTCTGAATACCGATCCGCATTCCGCGTGCCTTTCAGGAATAATTACTTCCTGATTATAGGCGTTGTTCTAATGCAGGGGCTTCACATCCTTTCAATGCACATACCCTTTATGCACGAGCTTTTGGGTATAAGTCCGGTTTCATTTGAGACCTGGTTAGTTTTTTTCATAATCGCTGGTACTATCATCGTTGTGATGGAGATCTTTAAAAGAGTGAAGTCTGGTGAGAAAGGTAATTAAAGCTATCAGAAAACTCAATAACAGCATGTTGAAGTCATTATTAGGTTTATAATACCTAGTATCCGCTTGAATAGGCTTTAAAATGGGCTTGGAGGATATGCTTCTTACACAGTCATAGGAGCCGGGACAAGAACTTACCACGGACTGCCTGTAGCAGCTCCACAGAATACTCCAGGCTGTTTTTGCTTCTTTCTTCCCTTGATGAGGAAACTAATATCAATGAGGAGGTTTATAGACTCACAACGCACAAATACCTGGACAATATTTTCCCTACGGGCTTCAATTATCTTACTGAGTTTATTCATACCCCATTTCCTCTATGGATATTCCACGCCGGCGATTTTACTGTAAAGAAAATAGGACTTACGCAGTTGAATTAAAAAATCAACAGCAGCAGACCATTAACTATCTAAAACGTGACTTATATCCACAATCTTTACAGTAATTGATTTTGTTCCTCAAGTGCGTAAGTCCTAGAAAAAAAGTTTCATGGTTCACGGGAGTAACACGACCTGTGTCTTCTATGATATTGAATCCAGAAAAGAGGGTGCTTTGCTAAGGATTTTTCCTCTTGTAAACCAAAAGATTATCATTACACTGCTCGTTCTGGACCTTTCTTTTTCCCAGAAATCCACTCCTGCAGAAATAGAACTGGAAAACTCTAACGGTTACTTGGCAGTGTGCCACTTTTCCTGTAAAATTAAAAATTTTATAAATTTTGTGGTTTGAAAATCCTCTAGCAATACAACTGGATTTTGTTTAGTATACAAAAATCTGACTTTGAACTTACAGAACTTTCGGCACACTGCCGAATCACCAATTAACTTCTAATTAATGTTAGTAAACAAACTGGTTGTACTTGATTTGGAGCAGTTGAACGCAATTAGCTTTTGGAAATAATTCTTCACGAATATAGTTACTTATCTGAAACAAATAATGAAATATATTGTAAATAATAGTAAGCTTTACTATTGATAAGGGGAGTAGAAAATATTTATCTAATTGTGGGATTTGGGGAAAATAAATGAGAAGTAAGATTTTTTCGACTTTGTTAGCTTTTGCTTTTTTGTTACTGGTCACAACAGTCGCATCAGCTGGACAGGAAATTCAAATTACACCGTATGGCGAGAGAGGTCTTAGTCCTGCTATCTATGACAATAAAATTGCATGGTTGGACAAGTACATCAATGGAAGTCTTCACCTGCGGGATTTGTCTACAGGCAAAGAGATACGGATAACTGAAGATCCATGGTACTCATATCTTGCTGTTTATAACGATAAGATAGTTTGGGGATCTGGAGGACAAAACATCTATTTGTACAATATATCTACAAACAATAAAACTTTACTTTCAATTCCTGAATCGGAAAATCAAGGAGTAAGGGATTCTTTAACTATCTACGGTGACAAAATCGTATGGAGAAATCGGAGTGGTGGGTATCAGGACATCTACATGTATGATCTTTCCACTTATAATAAAATTCAAATTACAACTAACCAATCAACCAAGGACCCTACTATCTACGGTGACAAGATAGTATGGCAGGACGATACTAGCTTTGGCTTTGGAAGTGCATCCAGTGGTATCTACGTGTATAATCTATCGACTTCCAATGAAACTCGAGTTACAACCAATAGATCAGCATCGAGCCCTAAAATCCATGGTGACAGGATTGTATACGTGGAAGGTAACAATATCTACTTGCATAATCTCTCAACTTCTATAGAGACTCAGATAACCTTCAACGGGTCACGAAAGGATCAACTTGCTATCTATGATGACAGGATAGTGTGGCAGGATGACCGCAATGGAAATTGGGATATATACGTATATGATCTTTCTGAAAATAGAGAAATTCAGCTTACCAATGATGAATCAGATCAACTTAACCCTGCTATTTACGGTGACAAAATAGTGTGGGAAGATTATCGTGATGATAAAGAAAACAAGTACTATTGCAGCATATACATGTACGATTTCTCAGCTGAACCTACAATGCCCTTTGCTTCTTTTTCTGCTAATATAACATCTAAATCCGGAAATATGCCGTTAACTGTATTATTTACTTATAATAGCACAGGTGGAACTCCTACATCCTGGTATTGGGATTTTGGAGATAGTATAAACTCAAAACATGCTCAAACCGCCACACACACATTCAAAAAACCTGGGACATATGATGTTAGTCTTACAGTAACCAATTTCGAAGGCAATAGTACGCTGAAGAAATCAAATTATATTACTGTCACTCCTCCACAAGCCCCTATTGCAGAATTCTTTTCTCCAGAAGTATATCATTCTGACACTTATGGAGGGTCAGTTCTCACAAAAACCGTATCATTTGTCGATAATAGCACAGGGTCGCCTACGTCCTGGCTTTGGGACTTTGGAGACGGTAATACCTCCACAGAGCAAAATCCAACCCATGTATATGATATCGGAGGAAGATATACCGTAAATCTAACTGTTAAGAATGCTGTGGGTAGTAATACAACAAGTAAGTATGGATATGTACTTGTTGGCTTGGGTGATGAACCTGTTGGTCGGGAATATTTCTCCTCAAGTGTAACATCCGGGGATGCACCACTGAAAGTAACGTTTCATGGAGGAGCCGGATATGCCAATGATTGGAGTTTTGGAGATGGTTCTCAGCAAGGTGTTGGTGAGAACCAGACAGTAGAGCACACATATCTGGAGCCCGGACAATATACCGTGAGCTTATTTGAATACAATGTCGGTGGCACAGCTGCGATAACAAAATATCATTATATTACCGTAACCGGACTTACAAGACCATATGCTTCTTTTACTTCGGAAAAGGTGTCTGTTCCAAAGTCACTGACAATAACATTTACTGATACAAGCATTGGAAAGCCTACATCCTGGTACTGGAGTTTTGGAGATGGAAATTCTTCAACCGAACAGAATCCAACCCACACATATTCTGCAGCAGGAAACTATGCGGTTTCCCTGACAGCAAGTAATGAGAACAGTACAAACTCAACGTTTAGGGTAATCGATGTATTCAAAACCACAGGACCATTTGCATATGTTACTAGTGGCAACAATATCTCCGTAATCGATACAGCCACAGACAAAGTAGTAGACATAATGGAGATAGGAAGCGGTTTAACGGGGCTTACAGTCAATTCGGAAGGAACAAGGGTATATGTGACTGACAGCAATAATGTCTCTGTAATTGATACAAACATAAGCAAGGTTATAGCCACTACTAAAGGATTAAGTTCACCTTACGCAATTGCAATTGCTCCAGACGGAAAAAAGGCATATGCTACGAACAACACCGGTGCTGTCTTTGAAAATGGCACAGTCTATGTTATTGACACAGACACTAATACTGTTACGAATACAGTTAAAGTAGGCAGCGTTCCTCATGGAGTTGCAGTTAGCCAAGATGGAGCAAAAGTTTATGTGACAAATTATTACGATATCTCTGTAATTGATACAGCAACAAACAAGGTTACATCTGTGTTCAATGCAGGACAGTATCCTGATGGAATTGCAGTTAGTCCGGATGGAACAAAGGTATATGTGACTAACGGTGGAAGCGACAATGTCTCTGTAATTGATACAGGAACAAATAATGTTATAGCTACGATACCTGTAGGAGATAATCCTGTTAGAGTTGCGGTCACTCCGGATGGAACAAAGTTATATGTGACAAACCACAAGGGAAATACCACATCTGTAATTAACACAACAACCAATACCGTAACAGCCACGGTGCCAGTGGATGGTCCCTACGGAGTATCAGTCACACCGGACGGAAAAAAAGTATATGTCACAAACCTGGGTAGCGATTTTTCCGGCAAAACTGTTTCTGTAATTGATACAGCAACAAATACTGTTATAGCTACAGTTAAAGTAGGAAGCTATCCTAGAGAAGTTGCAGTTGCTCCAGGTGGAAAATGATACTTTCTACATAAGAACTGTTCCAACGTAACCAGTGATAATTCTCCTCTTTTTGAAAAGAAAAAATGAAGTTGCTGAGATTAAAAAACAACTGGTTAATGGCGAAAAGACAAACTTAAGTAAAAGAAATTAAAGTACAAAAGAATTTTACTTTCTTTGTAAACAAAAACCTAAATGAGAACTAATTTAGAGAAAACAACTTTCTAAAGACACTGCGTTACTTTTTCATAGAAGTATACTTTTTTGACATTGTATACATCCCAAAAAGTTAGTGCGAGGGGTGGGATTCGAACCCACGAAATCCTTCGATACCGGATCTTAAGTCCGGCGCCTTTGACCGGGCTGGGCAACCCTCGCGCTTTGAAAAAAAGCAGGTTTTTTTGAGCCGCAAAGTTTCGTCATGCGGACATGCTTTAAATAAAGTTAAATTATTTAAAGTTTATTCTCTAACTCATGGAAATAACATTTCTTGGCACTGGAGTTGCGATCCCGCAAAAGAATAGAGTACAGTCCGGAGTGCTTGTGAGACTTGAGGAAAAGCCGTTACTTATCGATTGCGGAAGTGGCGTATTGAACAGGTTTCCTGATGCTGGTGTTTCCCATACTGAAGTGGACACGGTATTGCTTTCGCACCTTCACCTTGACCACGTGGCTGACCTGCATCCTCTCATTAAGGCAAACTGGCTCCGCGGAAACACGAGTATGAAGATCTACGGGCCTGAAGGAACCGAAGAGTGGTTTTCAAAAGTGATTGACGCTTATGAATATCTTCAGGAAGAAGTGGATGTAGATATTATTGAGCTCGTTCCGGGAAAAGAATTTACTCCCGAGGAATTCGACTGTGAGATTAGCTGTACGGCAGCCACACATAGTGTCCCAACTCTGGCTTACCGCGTGACTGGAGAAGATGGGGAATTCGTTTATTCCGCAGACACCGAACCCTCCAGGGATGTTATGGACCTTGCAGCCGAGGCCGATCTCCTGATCCATGAGTGCTCTTTTCCTTCAGGAATGAAAGTCACAAACCATACTACTCCCAGCTCACTTGCCGACATCCTGGAGGAGTATAATAACGAAATCGGAAGCATCTGCCTTACACATTTCTATCCGGAGATGAGGGGGCACGAAAGAGAAGCAGTGCACCGCCTGAAAGAGTATTTTGAAGGAGAAGTAATTATTGCCGAAGACCTCATGAAACTTGAATTATGATGAGGTACTAAGTGAGATGTGAGGTATAGAGTAATCGGTAAAAAGTGAAATTCCGGCTGTAAACAAAGGCTGTACTGTAAAAACCAGAGGCGATCCGAACAATAGCAAATCATTCGGGAATCCTCAAGTTTTACTCTTCATCCTTCTTAAAAAGAGGTTAAACTTAGAATTGTTTATTCTTAACTTATATACCTGGGTTTACTTATCAATCATCCGACGTATCCTGTCTGTGAGTATGCGTTCTATAATTAAATGTCAAAAACAGGATAACCCTCATATAAAGAAAAGCTCTGAAATACCGTTTATACGTGTTTAATTTGTATATATTCTTTATGTCTGAAGCTCCAGCTGCATGCGTCTATTGTATCTGAAACACAGTTCTGATGCATCTATATATCTCTGAAACATCTCCGAAATACAAATTAATTTATAATGGTGATCATCATGGCAAGACTACTCTCAGAAACGGACATTGGCATTCTGAAAACCGTTGCCCCGGAGTGCGAAGGATATCTCTGTTCAGGCTCAGGAATGGCTTATCGTTCCATACTTCCTCCGCTGGCAAACCACTATGCAAAAGATGCTCAGGATTTTCTCAGGAGAATAAAACTACTAACTCGATATGACCTTGAGTACCTTGTCAGGCTCATCTTATCAGGAGAAGAAAGCCTTGGCTGCGTACCACTCGAGTATATCGAGCTTTTTATAGAAAACGTCTCTGAAAGGCTGGGTGAGGAAGTGGCGGCTCAGGTGAGGAATTGCTATAACAATTCAGAATGTCCTGATTGAATTTTTATTAGTTGAGGCAGAAATGTAAAAAAAGGGATCTTGTAAAAAGGAAAAATCTTAAAAATCTTAAGAAATGCGGAAAAAATAGAAGTACAGTAAAAAGGGAACATTCTATTGTAAAAAAGAAACATTCTGTTGTAAAAAGGAAACATTCTGTTGTAAAAAGGAAACATTCTGTTGTAAAAAGGAAACATTCTGTTGTAAAAAGGAAACAATTTCGATATGCACGAATTTACTTAAGCTCTCCCATATTTGTCTTCAAGTCTTTCAATATCATCTTCTCCAAGATAGTCTCCCTGTGAGATCTCGATAAAAACAAGGTTTTGACCGCCTATATTCTTAATTCTATGTACCTCGTTCACAGGAAGATCGACCGAATCTCCAGGAAGAACCCTTATATGACTTGTATTTTTAGTTACAAGGCCCTCTCCACTGATTATGTACCAGTGCTCGCTTCTATGAAAATGGCGCTGGAGTGAGATTTCACCCTGAGGAAAGATAGTGAGGCTTTTGACCTTATATCCAGGCCTCTGCCTGAGAACTTCATAAAAGCCCCAGGGCCTTTCTTCTTCACGTTTGCATTTTTCGAGGATGGTCTTATACACTTTAATGTAATCATCTACCATCCTGTCAACCGAAAAGCGTTTTTCCACGCTTTCCCGGCAGGCTTTGCGGGATATGGAGCCAAGTTTTTGTACAGCTTCGGCAGCTTCCTCAATGCTATTGACGAGAAATCCAGTCTCTCCATCCCGGATAAGTTCAGGCATTGAACCTCTGTTCAATGCAATTACCGGTGTACCGCTGGCCATAGCTTCAACTACGCCAATTCCGAAAGCCTCTTCATAATTAATCATGTGCAGCAAAGCATAGGCATTTGACAGGAGTTCCTTCTTAAACTCAGGATCAATATGTCCTTCATAAATGATCTGTTTATTGTCTATGAAGGGCTGAACTTCTTTTTCAAAATAAGTCTGGTCCGCAATGAAACCAGCAATTCTAAGTTTTCTACCTGTCTTTTTTGCAACTTCGATTGCCTCTTTTACGCCTTTGTCTTTATGCAGTCGTGATAGAAAGAGTAAGTAATCCTGTGGTTTTTCATTGAAGTGGAAGCTTTCTATATCAATTCCGTGCCGAACAGTTGCTATATAGTCCAGATCGCGGCAGCGGTAAGCATCACTTATGGATACGTAAAAAGTTCTATTATTGTACTTTTTATATACAGGCAAAATCTTCCGTGAAGAAATACCATGGATTGTTGTTACAACAGGCGTATTGACAAGCCCACTGTAGGTTAGAGGAAGATAATCGAAATGGTTATGGATTATATCGAACTCTTTTGCCCTCTCGAAAACTTCTGATATATGCAGTCCTTCATACACTTTTATTATTATATCCTTATCTTCTTCATAGGGTCTGGGACAAACAGCATGAAGTTTCGCCGCTGTGTGAGAATCTGCTGTTGCAAACAGTGTAACGTCAATACCCCTTTTTACCAATCCTTCAGTTAATAAAGATACAATAGATTCCCAGGGACCATACTTTTTAGGTGGCGTGCTCCAAGCAATCGGAGACAACATTGCAATTCTTATATTAATACCCCCAAAATCACTCACATCCCCAAACTTAGTTTTATTTTTTACGTTTCAGCTTTCAGTATTTAATTTAGAGCTTTTTAATTTAGAGCTTTAAAGATTAGTTTTTAATTTTATTTTTGATTTTATCTTTAATATTAGTTTTAATTTTAGTTTTAATTTTATTTTTAATATTATTTTTATTTTTAATTTTTATTTTAATTTATTTCAGTTTTAAATAACCTCTTTTCGGATCAGTGGAACCTTCTATATCCTCTTCAAACCACCTGCAGTACTCATCAGGGCATTGTTTTTCAGGACATTCGTGAATATATTTCAGGACATCTCGCACATTTGCGGTAGCTAACGACACGGAAGTATCTGCACTCCCGTAGTAGATGCGAATTTCATCGCCCACAAGGACCCATCCGCAGGGGAAAACAACATCATTGACGTCTCCGCTGCGTTCGTACATTTCACGCGGCCCGAAAACCCAGCCTTCAGATCTGTGAAGCACTTTTGTAGGGTCTTCAGGATCAAGAAGGGCAAGTCCTAGCCGGTAACTTGCCTTAGCCGTTGTCTGACGTACTCCATGGTACATAATTAACCATCCATCAGATACACGGATTGGCTGTGGGGACAGGCCTATTTTATTCGCGTCCCACCACCCACCTTCTCTGGCATACAGAAGAACCTCATGATCTCCCCAGTATTTCATATCAGGCGAAAAGGAAATCCAGATATTTGCTTTTGCACCCGCAATACTAGATACAGGTCTGTGTAACATTGCCCATTTGCCATTAAACCTTACAGGAAAAACTGCAGCGTCCTTGTTTTCAGGAGGCATAGTAGCTCCTATTCGATCATAATTCCGGAAATCTTCGGTAAAGGCAAGTGCAGTTAAGGGACCTGAATCCGAAAAAGCTGTATATGCCACAGCCCATTTTTTTATCTCATCTATATAGGTTATGCGCGGGTCTTCGATACCGTATATCTCTTCAGGATAGTTTATAGGATCCGGAGCAAAGGTCGGTTCAGGATCAATTTCCCAGCCATCAATTCCGTTTTCACTCCTTGCTATTGTAAAGTGAGAAAAGCCTCTGTGATCTTCAACCCTGACCAGTAACAGGGTCATACCGTCAACTATAGCAGCTGCAGGGTTAAAAACTGAGTGGGCCCTATAAGGCCAATCATCAACGGTTAATATAGGATTCCGATTGTATCTTACAAATAACTCCCCATGGTCTTTCCATATCATATTATTATTTCATCCCCAATGTTATATTCTCTTATCTCCGGATCACATTGTTCTCTTAATTCATGTTATTTTACTTCAGATATGTTGTTTTTTACTTAAGATACGTTATTTTACTTCAGATATGTTATTCTCTAAATCTCAAGAGCGTGATTCTTATTTTTTTCTTACTCTACCTGATTTGCTGACAAAAAGCTCTTTCTTTTCTGCAAGGTCTCATCATTAACCTCATCGCTCACCCTGGATTGCAATATCGTACTGAGAGCTTTATTTATATGCTTGTTTAAAGAGCTTAAAGCCATGAGGAAGCAAATTATGGATTCCGCACCCTGGTTACAGTTCATACCATCGCGGTTGAGCCCATCACAGACTGCGCCTGTGGAATAATCGTACATAACAGTTTGCAAACGATTTCTTCCAAGGAAGTATTCAAAAGAATATCTTGCAAGTTCCAGATATTTTCTGTCACGTACAATCTCATAAGCTGAAACATAAGCTTGGGTCAGATAACCTGCTTCAATAGGCTGCTGGTCAAAAATAGGCTTTTCCCCATTGTAAGAGTACCAGCCCTCATTTCCGACCATGTCAAAAAAGTCGCCTTTCCATTGAATCTCAGTAAGAAAGTCAAGGGTTGCAAGACCGACCTTCCGATAGGTACGGTCTTTGGTGTAATTGTACGCCAGTAAAAGAGATTCACTGAGTTTTGCGTTACTATAGGTTACTGTAGGTTCGAACCAGTTCCAGTCTTCTTTACGGTTAGCCTCATACAGGTCTACCAGAGAGTTCGCATGGTTGATAAATATGGACTCAAATGTATCTTTACTTATAAGGGAGTCTATGGACTTGACCGCATCCCTACGCGAGTTGAAGACAACTTCAAACTCATCGGCGTCCACACCAGTCCTGAGCATTTCATACAAACCGCACATTGTATAGGCTTTTGCTCTTGGATAGATAAGTTTCTCCATCTCAACTCCGGCTCTACTAATAAGAGTGTGGGCAAGCGTGCGTATATTTTTTGACAGATAAGGGCAACTTACCACATGTCCAAGCCCGTAGATAGCACGTCCTAGAGTGTCTTCACTGCCTTTTTCATCCAAAAATTCCCGTTTATAACTCATGAAGTTGTGGAAGTGACCTGTGTCAGTCTGGGCATGTTCAAGAAAACTCAAGTATGTGGTAATTAACTTCCACAACTCTTCGGCTTTCTTCTGGTTATCTATTAACTGTGTCAGTGCAACAAGAGCTCGACCTACGTCATCGGTACTGTACCCGTAATGACGAGCCGGTACGCCAAGATTAGTATGCTGAATAATGCCCACGTCATCGGTTAATAATTTCAGATAATCAAGTTTTACTTCAGGTAGCAGGTTTGGAAGGAAATTAAACTTTTTCATAGTGGAGTAGGCACTGTAGTTCTTTAAAGCCCTGGTGAAAACCGTATTATATTGTTTACCTACGTTTTTCCATGTCATTTTTCGACCAAAATCATATGCCTTTTTGCGCATATTATCACACTCTTCTGGATTTTCTATCAAGTGCAAAAGAGATTCTCGAAAGCCAGTTGTGTCCCCGAAATCTACAAGCAGTCCACGACTGTCGGAAAGCATTTCCTGGGCGTACCAGTATGGAGTGGAAACTATTGCTTTTCCCATACCAATTGCATAGGTAAGAGCACCGCTTACTATCTGTTCTCTGGAAAGATAAGGAGATACGTAAATGTCACTGGCAAGGATATAATCGCAAAGTTCTTCTTTCTCGACAAACTTGTCATGGAACACTACATTTTTTTCAAGCCCAAGTTCTGAGACCTTATTCTGAAGATATTGCCTGTATTCTTCTCCAAAGTTCTTTTTAATTACAGGATGCGTAGCACCCAGGACTAGGTAAACAAGATCAGGATACTGGCTTATGACCTCAGGAAGAGCATCAAGCATGCTTTCTATACCTTTGTTCTGGCTCAGCAGGCCGAAAGTTAAGACAAGAGGAGTTCCCCTCAGGTTCAATTTCTTTTTATACTTACTGCAGTTGTTAAAAGGGCAGTCAGGTACTCCATGAAAAATTAGTTCTATTTTATCCTCAGGAGCTTTATAAACGTCTTTTAACATCTCGACTGCAGTCTGGCTCATTACAATCAGCTTTTCGGAATATCTGATGAGCTTTTCCGTGGATACTCTGTACTCAGGTTCAGGTTTTTGAATTATTGTATGCATCGTGCTTATTACAGGCTTGTTGATTCCTGAAAGAAGAGCAAAAATATAGTCTCCCGCATTTCCCCAGAAAAGCCCGAATTCATGCTGCAGACACACGATATCGATGTCAGATTGGTTTATAAAATCCGCGGCCCGGTAATAATCCTCAATCTTGTCCCTCTGTATTTGAAAAACGACTTCTTCAGGATAATCATAGGTCTCAGAGGGATCGTTCAAAGCAATTACTTCGCAATGAACGTCATTGTCTTCGCCGGACACTGAGTTTAAAAGATCAAATGTGAATGTGGCAATCCCACATTCTTTTGGAACATAGGTCCCTATAAATAACACTTTCAGTTGCTTACTCAATTAATACCCCCCAAACTTAAAGTAACTCAGTTGTCTTCTTTATTAATATAGTTTTTTAGTTATACATATAAATTCATTATAAAACGGCATTAGTAAAATACTTATATTCTTAGAGTTTAGATAACAGATGTATTTATTTATAACATTAACTATATGGGTATTTTACAAACATAGTACTTGCATACAAAATATATAGCCTACAGTCCATAAAATATAACTATTCTAGGTACAGATAATCGCTGATAGTTCAGTGATTACTAAACAATGATAGATTTATGGTCCCCACTCAATCACTTATTTTGCTTAACTTTAACAAAGTACTTAATAAAATGCTTATTTAATCTAATAATGCTGATTTGATCTAATAATTGTATTCGATGCTATTTAACATTATTTATAAATATAATTATTTGTGTTAATAGAAGAAGTCAAAAGAAAATTGTGGAAAGATAGTGCCTGAGGAACTATAAGATGACTTTACTATCCTGGCTTTTTCATAATCAGCGCCATTTCAGTACTCAATTTTAGTTTTTTGTTTAATTTTTTTTCTGTTAAAATATTTTTTCTGTACCAGATTTAAAATTCTTTTATATGTATTAATTTTTTTAACCATAATAGCTTTATTCAAATCTGGATATATTTTAGTATTTATAATTATATATAAAATAAAAGTATAGTTTTGAGTTTTTAGAACAGGAGAACCTCAGTTTCTAAGCTGAAGAATGCCGAAAGCTAAATAGGGAAAAAGTTTTTAGAATAAATTAATCGATGCGTTGCAGATAAAAACTACAGCAAACAGGCTTTACCATCCAAAAATTTCAAAGGATATTCTTGCAGGTGATGTTCTACAGAAAACCTTCTCTTAATCGTTTATCATAACTTTTAGGAATGATGATCATTAATATCCTGAGGCTACAATTTTAATTTTCTGTCTCTGGATACATAATTTTCAAGTCATTTTTTATTTATCGACAGCGAGCTTTTATTAGAAAAACCTGTGTTTTTAGCATGGATACAAGCTTACGACTTCAAGAGGAGTATCAAGCACTCTGTAAATTGAAGTAATTAACTGTACTTTCCAGCATAGCGATATAGAAATTATGATTTAGAACTCAAGTGGCTGGGATTGGAAGACAAGGAATTGAAGCCTGAGAAAAGGTAATAAAAAAGATAGTTTTTTGAAAGCTGTCTTGAAGACCGTCAAAACCTTTCCTGACAGAGAGGGGGGTTCATACAAGTTGATACGATATGGATTATTATTCCTTGCTGTAAGTTTTGGCCGGATTATCGCAAGAATTCTCGATACGTGTGTCTTCCCTGAGTTTATGGACAACTTATGGCAAACCGTCAAAACTAATACCCGAAGTCTTACAGCAATAGAAGAAAAGGAGGCTAGAGGCATATTTGGAAATAGAATTAACTACCGGAAGGTGCAAATCGACGAAGCTTCATTTCTTGCATGGTTGGGGACAAAGCTGAAAAGATGCTCAGGTATGGGAATTACAACCTTTCACACAGTCAACTTCAATAGAAAGCTCAACACTACAGCAGGCAGCTCCGATATGAAGTGGCTTATACATGAATTAACTCATGTCGCGCAGATGGAATCTACAGGCTCGCAATATCTGGTTGAAGCATTTTGTGCACAGGTAAGTGAAGGATATGCATACAGGGCTGGAGAAAAAAGTCATTTCAGTGAGTACAATCGCGAGCAGCAAGCTTGTATTGTTGCAGATTATTACATTGCACGTTGTTCGGGCAGCTCAACAGTAGCTTATGATCCATATATTGCAGAACTGAGAGCTGGAGATTTATAAACTATAACAAAAACCATAGTAGAACTTTTAGTTACTCCTGAGTTTTTTCAATTAATTTCTAAATATATAATTGTATATTTGTCAATAATTTACATAAATTTAATATTTAATATTAGATAAAAAGAGAAACTCTAATATAGAAACCTAAACATAAAAACCCTAACGTAAAAGCTATTAATAAAAATTCTAATCTTCATATCAAAAAAGTAATTTATTAAGATTTGTGTATAGCCCGGCACGGATTCGAACCGAGGTTGCAGGATCCAGAGTCCCGCATGATTGACCACTACACTACCGGGCTTCTATGATTTTTCGTTGTGGGGCGCATTTCTTTCGCCATGAAGCGTATCTTCTAAAGGAAGATTTTATATAAATACCTTTCGGATGAAGTGCCTGATCTTTCAAAATTAAATGAGATGTTAAAATGAGATGTTAAAATGAGATGTTAAAATGAGATGTTAAAATGAGATGTTAAAATGAGATTAAGACAGATATTAAAATAAGACGTGAACTAAAATATTTTAAAGTTAAGTGAAAATAAGAGAATTATTCCTTAAAGGTTTTCCTCAGGCTGGTTGAGAACTGCAGTCCACCACCAGCGGGCCATGTCTAAAAGATCCTTTGAAAACTGACCTGAAAGCCTGTACTCCTTATCTTTTATCGAAATCAATCCGGCTCCAAGCAGCTTGTTGCGCATCGCATAGAATGAGGCGCGTCCTATCTGAAGTTCTTCAAGAAGGTTTTTCCATTCATCAGTCCGTATTGCACTTCCTGAAGCTTGACGTTCTTCTATTATAGTCAGGAACTTCTGACCTCTGACAGCAGTAGCGTCTTCTTGAAAAATGCGCCGCATAAGAGTGTAATATGGATCCCTTGAGTGGCTTATTCGAGAATTGGAATCCGATCTTACAACAATAGTCGTTGCCGTTCTGGGTGCGTTTTTAACGAGTGACATTGTCCATTAGACGTTTTTGGTGAATAGTAAAACTTTTCAAGTCGTAAACTCAGCAGATGACTTAGGTGAAGCTACAATTTTCATTAGCAGGTCTATATATTCTTCTCTCAAAAGGTAAACCATAGGAGTTTTATAGGATTCTTTATGCGCTCTTAGAATTCCAAGCTTCGAATGGATGTACCCTACCATGGATGCGACTGTATTCCGAGATACGTTATACTTACTTGCAAGCATTTCATGCAGTTCGTCAATAGTCGCTTTTTTTACCTTGATGAAGATACACAGGATTGCCCTTCGATATCCACTGGAATCAACTTCTAGAAATTTCTCTAACCTGGATTTAATTTTAGCTCGGATGGATACCATTAATTACCACCTTTACTGATGTAGTAAACTATGTAAGTTATAGATCTATATATAGATTTTTAAATTTATTTGTTGTGAGGGGGATGGACACAAAAAAAGTTGATATCCATAAACAACTTTACTTTGCTTCAAATCCAGTTTTTATACGTATTATATTCTTTCTCTGATATATCGATTTTTGTGCTCCACCCGCACCTGACAAGGTTTAAATATTTTTAATTTGTTTCGTTATAAACGTGACAGTTTTATAGATTTTTAATTTTTAGTAAAAGACATACATATGTCTAAATTGAAAAAGCTCTTAGTTTTTGAGAGTAAATTTGAACACTTACGTAATATATTTACTTAAGTACACTCTTATTCTCTTATAATAACATATTAAGCTTGCGTTTAATTTCCCGGAAAGGCCTAATTTTTACTGATCCAATATTTACTTGTTCTAAGTAATGACCCAATTTTTGAATTACAATAAGAAGCCTAAAGTTAAAGGATTAATCTTATTATGAAAACCTCTAATAATTGTCATGTGATCAGATTTCTTTCATTATAAAGTTTTAAGATAAAGAACAAGATAGAAATTTCAGGTTGCAGTGGATGAGTGTTGGAATAAAAATTGAAATAGTGAAATGTTATTTTTCCGTTTCCGACGGTTATTCTTTGAATTCCTTGATTTTACTAAAATCACTATCTGTAGACACGTTTGAATCGGCTGAATAGTTACTGTTTTAATTAGGAGTTAACTATATATATTTAAGATAACAAATATTTTTTACAGAATGAGTATTTTATTCTAATATTTTGGATATAATTTGAAAAAACATGTTAATAATTGGAACCTTATTAATTATATTTGAGAAATAAGTCTATAAATTGACAAAATTTTAATGTAACTGTTCTTGGTTACATGACTAATCTTTATGATTTCTCCTTTCTTTGTGTTATTTTTCTGGAAAGTTATGTTACTCGACAACAAATGATATGAAATAAAAACAAAAACGTACGTTTTTATTAACTTAAACCGTACAGAATTCCTCAAAAATGAGGAGCATACATACCCGATTAATATTAATAGGTTTATAACCTTTACAAAGAAAAAAAGTAAAGAAATAAGGAAGAGCCCAAAAACCAATGGTACTAACCCTCTCGGCCTCATCCAGGAGCGAACTATATGGAGTACGGATATGATCTTAAGGAAAACGATCTATATGTTGGAGAGAACCTGATACATGCCTATAGCCTGGAAAAAAATGAGATCGGTAATTGTACCAATTGCAATTCCATACTTATGAGCCTCAGCTATCATGTATCAGGAGAAAGAACTGTAGTAGTAACAAAATGCATATCTTGCGGGGCTTTTTATGCAAACATCTATGATTCTGAATGGAATTGGGTTGATGAAATCCAGATATCCTTGCTTCCAATTCCGATTCCTATAAGTAATCAGAGGATCGATGACTGGAAAGGACTGGAGGCAATTCCTACAAAAAAACTTGAAGCTGTTTTCTCAAAAGGGGAAATCGAAGCGCTTTTTGCCAGGGCAAAAGATGAAACTCCCATCCGTCAGTACCTGTACAGAGCCCGCAAAAAATACAAACTTTTCGAAGAAATATTTGACCTTGAGCTGGCACTATAATTTGGTTACAGTTTTTCTCTGTTTTTTCTGATATTTCTTGAATAAATATTTTAATTTCATGTTTATTAATTGTAACTATATAAAATTACATTGAAATAAACATTTTTTATATAATATAAATTTTATTAAGAAAAATATTATCATCCATAAATTTATTAATAATTAATAAATTTATATTTTAAATATAATAATTATAATATTAAGTTGATAATTTGAAAAATAAAATTCTTATTCTATTTAATTAATGAATTTTAATCTATGCGACTTCATAAATATTAGAGGGTTCATATGGTATATATCTACAAAGACATAAAATTTGATTGATAAATCTTAAGTGCAGTCATAACGCACATTATTAAATTTTTATTATAGTTCTTGCTATGCTTTTTACTACTTTTTTACTTCATAAGTCCTACACTATCTAGTCTAAAAAATATTATATAAATATAGAAACATAAAAGCAAGAATACACTAATATATGGAGTTTTATATATTAATAGTGTGATATATAGGTATGTATACATACCTATAACTAAAATAAAAACGGAATTAAAAAAGAGAGATATATCAGTTAAAGTTACGAAAATAAACTTCAGACAGATCTCGCCTATTCATGCGATTTATAATTCTTTCTAAACCCTTATCAGGCAAACAAAAGTCTATTTTTGTAATAAAAACAATACCAGTTATATCTTTTATGCATATATCAAAAATTCTTTTTTGATTTTTGTTTTTTGAGACATTTCTGCAGATTTAAGCAATCTAAAAAACGAATTCATATATACTATATGCACAAAGCTGAAAATTTCTACAGGATATCATTTAGACTCCTATTTTGTAAAGTCGACTATTACATGGACTATAGGAATATTGAGTATTTGACCGACAACCGCCCCATTAAACGCAAAAATTCATGAAAGAAAAAAGAGAAAGCATTTGAGAAATAATTATTCCCATATACTATAAGAACTCCAGTGTTTGTCACACAAAAAATGAAAAAGTTTATTCTTTGAAGAAGATAAGCTATTTATTTATTAATTTACAACTATGGCTAAAAATTTCATTTCTTTGTTCAATTTTTCCTATGTGCTTTTGAGGCATTTTGACTTTATTAGTCTATACTATTAGATTAGAAAATTATATTATAAATATATGGGCATAAATGTTGACTTTGATGAAAAATGGTAAATATTTTAAATTTGAGATATGATTTAAAATTTTTTAACAAAATAATTTATAAACTGCATATGTTTATTTTATTGAGTAACTAAACTTAATAATCTGTTTTAATATAGCGTATATATGGTAGAATCAATAAAGTAAACTATATTTGTAATAATTTTAAAATAAGTAGTAACAAACATATGATGAAACATATACTTTAAAATGTGTGTTAATAACTTTTTATCAATTTTATTATTTTTTATCTGCTTGATATATTGAACATTCAAATATATGCTTTTAATGAACGTGATCGCATAATAATACGTGAAATAAAATATGCGTTTTAAAACACATTACATAATGCATAAGTCGGGTATACATGGAAAACTGTAGTATAAACTAGATATTTATTAGCATATTTTAAAGAGGGTACTTTATATATAAACATATGAGTAACTTTTTTAGATTACATATAGTCAATTGCACGTTTAAAAATATATGTAATTTACTGTTATATCTCTATACATACACATAAATTACATAAAAGTACATATTTACGAATTTGATAGGAGTTTTTAAGCTGAGTACGGTTTTTTTGTAAATATTTGATAAAAACCTAATTTCAAAAGATAAATATTGATAAATTTTAAAATTTTATATCAAAAATACGTTAGTGGCTTAACTATTAATAGATATAGATATAAATATAGATGGTAGTCTAAAACCGAGATGTTTAATATATTCTATTTATATAGGAGTGAAAACTAAATATCAAAAATCCAAACATTTATATAACTATATTTATAAAAATATTTCTCGTTTTGTTGGTGTAGACTCTTGAAGATAAACGTCCTGTGAAACGAATACTTGTTCCATAAACTAATATTTTTCTATTTTTAAAATATTATGAACAAAAATTATCAAAATTAACAAAAAATATTAAATATGATGCTTATAGAAAAATAAGATAATACACACAAAAAAGGCAAAATTAAACTGGATACGGGATTACATAGTATATTACTTAGAAAGCCATTATATTCTATAAGTTATATCTTATTACTGTATCAGTAGTAATTAACACTGATATTACCCAGTTTTAAACAAATGCAGGGCTCTTTATGCTTGAAAAAATTGACCTCTCCAAGACTATAGAAATTGATGAATACAAAAAAAATTACAAAATATTAAAAGCCAAACTTGGAGAACTCCAGCGAAAAGCCTGGGAATTAAAAATACCTGTTATTCTTGTTTTTGAGGGCTGGCACATATCCGGGATGGCCGAAGATATTAATCGTTTTATTCTCTCACTGGACCCCAGAGGATACGATTTCCACACCTTGACCAGGCCCTGCTATGAAGAACTCCTTAAGCCCTTCATTGCACGCTTCTGGACCAGGGTTCCTGTGAGAGGAAAGAGTGCAATCTTTGACAGGAGCTGGTACAGCAGGGCGATGATAGAATGTCTGGGGGAAGAAATCTCTGAAGAAAAACTGCAGAAATACCTGGAGGAAATAAACTATTTTGAGCGGCAGCTCGCCGATGATAAATATCTTATAATAAAAATTTTCCTTCACATAAGTGAAAAAGAGCATAAAGAGCGTTTTAAAAGCCTTAAAAAATATGATATTCCGATATTTGATGAGTATGAGGATGAAGAAAAGCAAGATCTTGATTTTATCCATAAATACAATGAGTATCTGCCGTTTATCGAGAATATCCTGGAAAAAACCGATATGCCTTATGCTCCCTGGACAATAGTGGAAGCTAATGACAGGAACTTTGCAACTTTGAAAATTATGATGACGGTCATCCATGCAATTGAAGCTTCTATTGAGCAGACAACTAGAATTCCGGCTGAACAGACTCTTAAGTATCTGGATATGGAGATCTCAGAAGTTTCTCAGTTTAACAATTCCATTCTGGAAAAGATTGACCTTTCCAAAAAGATGGATGCTGATGAATATAAAAAATCAAAAAAATTATGTCAGCAAAAACTTGCAGACCTCCAGTATGAACTTTTTGAGAAAAAACGCCCTCTAATAGTGATCTTTGAAGGCTGGGACGCTGCAGGCAAAGGAGGAAACATCTACCGCCTTGTAGAAAATTTAAATCCCAGACTCTACCGGGTAGTTCCTGTGGGCTCGCCAAATGACATAGAGAAGGCTCATCATTACCTCTGGCGTTTCTGCGAATCAATACCTAAAGCCGGCCATATAACAATTTTTGATAGGAGCTGGTACGGTCGCGTCCTGGTAGAAAGAGTTGAAGGCTTTTGCAGTGAGGAAGAGTGGAAAAGAGCTTACAGGGAGATCAATGAATTTGAAGAAACCCTTACACAGGCCGGAGCAATTGTAGTCAAGTTCTGGCTTCACATTGACAAAGAGACTCAACTGGAACGCTTTAACAGCCGGCAACTTGACCCTGAAAAAAAATGGAAAATTACAGCTGAAGACTGGCGGAACCGGGATAAATGGAAGGATTATGAAACCGCTGCAGACGAGATGCTCCGGAAAACAAGTACAATAAATGCCCAGTGGATTATTGTAGAATCAAACGATAAACGATACTCAAGAATCAAAGTACTGAAAAGTGCTACTGAAGCCCTTGAAAAAAATCTGAAGAATTAATACTCTCATTCAAAAAATGCTTATTAGTAAAGTATGTTTTTAATAAAGTATGTTTTATTTTATTCTAAAATAATTTGTTTTAAGGTTTTGTTCTTTTTCATTCCCTTAGTTTAAACTCAAAAAGATTCTTCAAAACTCTCATATCTATTTTAAATAACGCATACTTACAGTAAAATTTTGTTTTGTATCGCTTACTAAAACTAAGTCCACTACACGATCTACCATTATTTCTTTTACTTATGTGACTTTTGACAAGCGAGTTTCTAATATCGACTTTTTCTTGATGCATAGAGTAAAACATATTCGGATTTATTACCTGTTCAATATAGATCTAGTTGAGGTTTGAAGCTTACCGATTTTTCAGTTCTACCGCGTAAGTCCTGCAATAAACAATTATTTCAGTTGGAAACTTATTTATAAGTTTAAAATAGTATAATCAAATACTTATGTAAAATAATATAACAGAGAGGTTTTTATATGGCAAAAAAATCTGCGATGAGTGAAAGTCCAAAAGCCGGTACGCCCGGTGGAAAAACACAGGCAAAAGCTTCAGCCGATAAGTCATCAAAGAAGGATGTAAAGCCGTCCAAAACAGGAAAAAAAGAAAAGTAATTATATAAATCAATAACTCATCAGGCAGTAGTTTGTTACTTCAGTCGACACCCGGAAAATTGAATCACAGTAAAAATTTTAAAATGTATGACACCTTGTAAAAACATAGGGATTTTGGTATGTAATAACATAAATAAGCAGATAAGCTACTGCCTGATACTGACTTAGCTCCTTTTTAAATCAGATTCTTAGGCTGCTTATGTGAAGGCAGCACAGGCAGCTTCATAGTATTGATCAGAATTGGACTTTGAATGTCCTTTGCCCTTTCAATCACAAGTTCTTTTCCCTTCTGAGTAAGGGCAAAAAGTGGAATTGCGGCTGCAACCTGGACCAGAGGGTCTGCAAGTTCCCTGATATGTCTGGAAGCACAGCTAATCACGATATCTGAACTTTTAAGAATATCCTGAGCTTCTTCTCTACTCAAACCCGTGACATGCACGGCAATTATTATCAGGTCAAGTCCTAGTTCGGGTTCGAGCTTCCGAAGGCTTTTTGCAGTTTTTGGGTCAGCCACAGTTACTGCAATTTTTCGGTAGCCGAGTTCGGCAGCTTTCTTTACCCCACCTATAGGATTAATGGCTGCATTTGATGGCTCAAGTACAGTTCCTCCACGCTCTTCAATTCCTTTAATAACAGCATCTATTGGCTCGGTTTCAATAAGACCTGACATCCTGCCCCCGATTCCCTGAACTAGTGCCGGATTATCCGATACAACAGTTCCTGCACCATCGCAGGCGGTTACGGTTGTTTCTAAAAAGCCGTTATTGAGGCCACTCATCATTATTTCTGAAGCGCCAAAGGCAACAACGGTTGTTTCAAACTCGAGCTTACGCTTTTCCGTAAACATACCTAACTCAGTAATCCGGGACTCCATATTTTTCCGGATTTCGTCCTGAGTCATCTTCTGGACTCCACGCAGCTTGACAAAAAGTGGGCACCATTCTACTTCAGGGGCTTCGACTTCCATAACCTTACCGTCTTTTACGACTACTCTGGCTTTACCCATCATTTCCATTATGTGAGGCATTTGAAACACACCTTCCGGAATCGAAGAAATAATGTCACTTAAAATAGTATCACTTGATATTTTGATTCTTGCCTTAACTACTCTAACTTTACTACGTGCTACCCTCTTACAAACTATCTGATTTACTGTTGACTTGACATCATAAAAACATTACTGATTTTTTGTTTAAGCTGAAACTATAAACCTGTCAATGAAATCGAGTATGAGAAATATAGATCACGATAAAAAAGGAAAACAGAGAGTAAAAGAAGAAAGAAAAGAGAAGTATCAAACGAAAGACATTAAATGAATAATAGGAAGGTAAAACGAGAGTTTTTAGAGAGACAACTGAGAATCAGCAAATGGCTAAAGAGAAAGCTAGATAGGGAAGAGCAAAAAAGACACTAAACCAGTCTTGTAACTGGAAACGAAAGCGTGTAAGATGTAAATCCGTCAATATTAAATAAAAAATAGAAAGGGAGGTTCTCCCTTATTACTTTACGGTCACGGTCTTGCAGATAGACTTACAAGAATTCCCTGAATTGCATACGGTCAAGCAAACTTTATATTTTCCTGCCTTTTTATATGTGTGAGTTGGATTCTTTAAAGTAGATTTGGAGCCATCACCGAAGTTCCAGGACCATTTTGCAGCTCCTGTAGACGCGTCTTTAAAGGTAACTTTCTTACCGGATGCGCTGCATGTAAAATTTGGAACGAGATTTACAGCTTTTATTGTAATGGCTGACTTTTTAGTCTGCTCTACATGACAACTTCCAGTACCATATGCAGTTACTTTTACGTCATAGGTACCAGGATTTTTAAGAGTAAGCGAGCAGTTACAGATATGCTTTACCGTGCAGTGTGTACAGTAAGATCTACAGGATGCAACTACCTTTCCGTTTTTATCCAATACCTGTACTTGAACACTTGTAACGTTGCCTGCCGTATAAGTTGTAAATCCTACTTTGGCTGGTGCTGTTCCGGTTGGATTGTTCACTGTAAACTTGACAATTTTTACGTTGCACGCAGTACTGGTAGATGAAGCGCCTGCGGTAGCTGTACATAACGTCAAAGCCAATAAGGCTAATACAAAGAAAGTTGTTGTTCGTTTCATCAGTTCATATGAATAGACAACATTCATTATATAATTTTAGAAACGGTCTAAATAAATATAACCCAACAATAATAACTTTTGATATGTAATTTTAGGGAAGCAAGATGTTCATAACTCTACAGACCTGAAGATAATATTAGTTTGGACGAAAATTGTTCTACTACTACAACGATTCTGACTGCATAATCACAGATTAGTCATATCCATTATAGTTTAAAAACTACTATAGCTTAAAAATCACCGATAGAAAAAGAAATTTTTTTATCCCGCGAATTGGGTGCAGAGTCACTAATTAAGAAAAAGAGAAAATATAAAGGTAGTGCTGATTCAGTTTGATGCATTGCTTGGAACGATATTGTTTCGGTGATAAGAATTAGCCACAAGAGATATTTGAGGGTCATGATATTTTAAATCAATCACTTGAAACCTCTAAACTATGAGTAACCTATGAATAAATCAGTTAATTACATACTTTTTGGACATAATCCAAATAAAAAATTTTATGTATATTAATTCAAACAAAAGGATTTTATGTATATTACATTCGTTTGCAAGTTTCTGCACGGAAACAAGAGTTTGAAGGTGTCTAATGTCGATTCCGTCTGAGGTATTTTTCTAAATGTCACTATATCGAAAATAAGGCACGACCACTATGAGATGTTGATTAGGCTTATGTATGCTTTCGGAATCGACATCAGACCTTCTAAAAGATAAACAATTCAAGTATATTATATATTTTTTGGATATATGCTATATATAAATTAAATACCTATATATTACATAGTCACAAGGAATGAAAATATTCGTCTCCATTATATGATAAGACTATATATGTAACAACCATACTCTTATGTTACAAAATAGGACACTTTATGAAACATGGAGTAAGTGAAATTATCCAAAAAATTCTGTTGAATGAATCAGTGTGTTGTAAAAGTTCAACGATTCTCAATATTTCTTATGTCAACTGGAAGAAAGCCGGGTATTCTAAAAGAACTTTATATCAAACGAAACAGAATGTAAACTCAGATAAATTGTTTATTCTAAAGCAAAAAAGACTGTTTTTCCTATATGGGACTTACGCATTTAAACCGAAAGACAGCAGCATGAAATTTAAATTTCTTCTCCACAACATTTTATAGAACTGCTCACGCTTCATTTAGTTCTTTTACTGCGTAAGTCCTATCAGGAAAGACTCCAATATATATTGAGAGTCTCACTACTTCTATAATACTATGCGGAATTATACAAATGGGTACTTACTGATTTATAATATCTACGATTAGTTCATAGTCAGACTTGTTACCAATTGGTAGTGCTGATGGTCTTACCAACCGCCATTGAACCAGTCGTCATCAGACCAACCGTTGTCAGAATCGCCTCCCCAACCGTTGTCAGAATCGCCTCCCCAACCGTCGTCAGAATAGCTTCCCTTGCCAGTGCCGAACCAGTTATTCTCTACCATGTCTAACAATTTGTTGCCCAGCTTGTCTTGAGCTATCTTTTGGGCTGCTTCTTGAGCTTGTTTTGGATCAACTACATTAGCCGGCTTTTCTTTAGTCTCTTCTTTATTATCTTTTGAAGCACATGCACTTGCTGATGCAGCAGTCACTGCTACTACAAAAAAGACCGCCAGCAAAATAAACACGGTCTTTTTTATTTTGTTAAATTTTTGTTCTATCATACAGATCGTTCCTATTATTTTGCTAAATTAGATACAATTTTACTTTTATCGGGTCCTTAATCTACTGATTATACACAAATGTATTTAATTTAAGAATCAATAATCCATCTAAATTTTTAGAAGACTATTTAATTTTTAAATTATATTTGCTTATTATTTGCCGATAAAAGTGATTTTTTATTGTATTGCTAGTGTATTATTATCCAGTGGATATAATAATTAGAGAAATATAAATTAGAAACCAATATTAAACAAAACTCGGTTTATTATATGCATATACTCAAAAAATAGGTCAAAAAATAATATATTAAATAACTTATTATTAAAAGCATGATTCTGTTTAGTAATATTAATTTCGTAATTATTATTTGTTCATTTTACCTATTATAAAGCTTGTTATACTTCAGCTTTTGAGATTTTAAAAGAGTACCTAACCTTCAGATACTACACAGTCATTTGGGTACAGGACTTACCATTTGAATCGCAAAGCAGCAGCATTAGCCATTAAATATATAATATAAATTTAATCAGTAACGGTTATTACATTTGATTTACGTATCTAGTGCGTAAGCCCTGTAGATAAAATCATACATTTAATGTCAATTTGTATTTTGATGTTTGAATTTTGGAACCCGCTCTGATAAATCATACAGATAGATAGAACCTAACTCCCAGTTCATCTCACCAGCTTCGTGAGAGTCTGCATACACGATTTTATCATTATATACAGAGGGTGCATATGCAAAACCGCAACTTGTAATACGGGTTGTCTTTCTAGTAAATTTATCGTACACATAGATGTCGTTTGCATTGATGTATACAATGCGGTTACCATAAATTGCCGGTTCAATTGCTGATCCGCTCTTTGTGATCTGTATTGTCTTGTGTATGGAAATGTCACGCATGTAAATGTTACTTTTTTCATCTGATCCACTTTGCCAGACAACGAGATTTCCATAGATATCAAGGTTACTCACTGAGTCACTTGCACTTGTGGTACTCACTTTCTTTGACGGTATATCATAGATATAAATTATCGAGGGGTTATCTGCTCTCACCCATACAACTTTATTACCAGATATAGCTGTTTTATAATCAGCGTTAATTTCACCGGTGATTTTAGTTTCTTTCTTAGTTGTTATATTGTATATGTATAAACTATGTAGTGTGTATGGTTCATCTTGCAACCATTTTATTCTTTCATATACAATATTATTTCCATAAATATCTGGATGATAAGCTTCTGTTATATGTACTAATTTTTTTGTTGATGTATCATATAGCGAAACTCCATCATCTCCATTCTGCCAGACAACTCTATTTCCATATATCTCCATATTACTTTCCACTCTGTCATCTGGTACATTCAACTCTTTTCCAATAGACAGATCATAGATATGTGGAACATTTGTAGAAGTTTCATACCACGTTACCAGATTACCGTAAATAGCGGTGCTTACCACTAATCGCTGATCTGGAACAATTTTCTTTTCCTCTACTGCTTGTGCAACTAATATTGAACCTATCAAGCATACCAAAACAGATACCGTAAGTAGAACCTCTTTTCTCATAACTTCCCCCACTTAATATTGATCTCCATAACGATAATTTATAAATTCTCTAAATTAATCCATAAGTTATCCTATAAATGGATAAATTTACCTCTATAAAATTGAATAGGTAACAAGGATTTGGAGTTTTGTTACTTGTCAATTTTCCATTAAGTATCTAGACGCATTTTATGGATTTTCCCTTTTTATTTTTTACTGGAATTTGAATTCTAAGAAGTAACAAGTAAATTATAAGTATTGAACTCTATAAGAGGAGAATAAAACTATAAGATCTGAACTGAAAATAAAATCCTGGATTTGTTAGCCCTGAGTTTGGAGTTCAGACAGTTTATTTCCGTGAAATCAGGCAAATC
The DNA here is from genome assembly GCF_000970305.1 of Methanosarcina barkeri 3. GTDB lineage: Archaea > Halobacteriota > Methanosarcinia > Methanosarcinales > Methanosarcinaceae > Methanosarcina > Methanosarcina barkeri_A. Next base: position 885,412 of record NZ_CP009517.1, on the reverse strand, counting down.
CTGAACATTTCATATTCTGATTGGAAAAAGTTGGGGTTCTCGAAGGAAACTTTACACTACATGAAGCAGAACGCCAAAATTAATAAAGCTTTCACCCTCAACAGCCACGTTTTAGAGAGTTTAGAGAGGGTTAAAGCATGAGAAAACCTGATTTCTGGGGTTTAGTCAGTAGTCAATTACCTGTTTTCTCTATTTTGCTTCCTCTGTTAGACTGATACCAGTAATTTAGGGCATCTCGATGAAGACCAAGTGTTATTATGCTCATAACTATACTTACCACCAGCAAAAAGGGCGGGTCCAGTATGACACTTGAAACTAATCCTGCTATCAGGAAATAGGCATGAAATCCGAGAGGCACAAGAAAGACAAATGCAGCCTGGGATCGGATCGAGATTTCTGGGCGTAATGCCAGAACCAATAGCAGAGCACTCCCTAAGACTGCAAGGATAGTAGCATAATGTATCAGGTCATTGGGAATGTTGGTAATGAGCTCGTTGGTAATAAGCACGCCTGTCGTGCCGCATATTATAGCTCCTGCAGGGGAGAACCAGCGCCCCCAGAAACCAGGCAGCTTTGATAGCAATCGAAGGCTTGCTGAAAATGAAAACACAACCCAGAACCATGCCCAGAAGTTGTTGTAAGGAACACCGAAGTACTGATAATCGAACCCTTTTCCCCAATCCCACATGCCCAGGCGGATAGCTATTGCATCCATGGAAAGGTCCATATTCAGGCCCATCAGCCCGTCGAGCACAGGTCGTGCCCATTCCGGAAGGCTGGTTTTATCGGAAAAGGAGCGAACGCTATAGATGATAGTTCCCCAGGCCACCCCAACGACCACAGGGACAGGCCCGAGCATTACAAGAAAACTTCCGTACTTGTAAGCGTCGAGCTGCTGGATCGTAGCCCATTCCAGCAGCAAACCGAAGAGCACACCCGCAAAAAGCTGCCAGGCTACCGAAGAACCTCGCTGCCATGCATTTTGCAGACAGGCCAGAAAGAGCACTAAAACCAGAATCTCGAAGGCGAGAAAGTATAGACTTGGCAAGGGCATGAGCATTAAATACTAAATAACGGCTTAAAAGACTTGCGAAAATGTTTGATAACATAAATTTTAATTTTATTTAAACTTTTTTATAAAAAAATAATATCTTGAGAAAACTTTTAAAAACACGGTTGTGATTATCTCTACAAAACCATGTACACTTTTTAATTGTTATATCCCATGATTTTAGTGCGAGGAGTAGTATTCAAACCCACGAAAACCTGCATAAGTAATCTTAAACCCATCACCTTTGCCCTAGTTGTGCAATCCTTGAATATTAAATAACATTAATGCAAATAAGTCACGTTAGAAATTTCCCCTGTTTATTCCCTGTTTATTAAGTGAAATACTCAATCCTGGCATCCGGAAACTTCTCTCCAATCAGCGAGGTGAGATATTCCCTGATTTCTACCGCGTCCTTCCGTGGGTAGACATATTTGTACCTGCCGAACTTTCCCCATTTCAGGGTGCGTTTGCTCTCGTCCATATCCAGGCTGGTATTTGGGAAACGTTCCAGTATGACCTTCTTTGCGGCAGGAGTGAACCTGTGCTGGATGAGTTCGAAGGTGACGGGTTCAGTTGACTTGACCCTATCAAGCCTGATCCAGAGCTTTTCAAAGAGTTCAAGGTAATCCTCCTTCCAGCGGTCATAAATCATGATGGGAGCCACTATAAAGCCGATGGGGTATCCTGCTACAGCAAGCTTTGAAGCGGCTTCAATCCTTTCATCGAGGCTGGCGGTGTTGTGTTCGAAGTTCTCTATGACGTACCTGGAGTTGATACTTACACGGAAGCGAGTCCGGCCGTTGTGCTTCAGGCCGAGCAGGGAGTCGACGTTGTTGAACTTTGTTACGACCCGCAGTCTGGCCTTGTCCAGGGTTCCGAAAAACTCGATCGTCCTCGCAAGACTGCCTGTGATGTGTTCGATAGCTAGAGGGTCGCCCGCGCTTGCCACCTCAAAAGTAGTCAGCCTATCGCCGCTGTGGGAGATATGCTTTTTGATGGAATCGAAGATCTCGTCCAGGTTTACATAGGTCCTGAGATAGGGCTTGCTGCTCTGCGTGGTATACAGGTAACAGTATTCACAGCTTGCCGGGCAGCCGTTCACCAGTGAAAATTCAAAATCGGCGGACGGTTTGCATACGTCAAATTTCAAGCTTTTCTTAGTTGTGACAACAAGGGTTTTCTTGCCACTTGCATATCTCTGTCCCTCAGTGCTTCCCGGAATGATAGAGGATATCTTTTTAATGGACGCCTTTATGATTTCAGTAGAGGTACCCTCAAAATAATCGTGAATTTTCTGTCCGAGGGGATAGTCCAGGGATCTGGGCTCAAAAATCACCCTGTCTGGCGAAAATGGTTTCATCATTAACACCTCCTTCAAATCATATCCTTGTAGCATCTTTTGAAAACTCCGTCATGAAAAGAAAAGAGGCTTTCGCTTTAGAGTTTCAAGCTGAAAGATTATACAAATAGATGTCACCTTCTTCCGGATATTCTGGAGTATTGCGTGAGTCCATATACACAATCTTATCGTCGTAAATTGCAGGCTCGCTTGCATAAGTGCTGTTAGTGATGCGAATAGTTTCATTGGTTGAGATATTGTACATATAAACATCACTCGACCATTTTTCTCCTTCTCTGTATGTTTTTTCCAACACTATTCTATCATCATATACATTCGGACAGGTCGAATTGCCATCAAAAGTGATTTGGCGTGTTTCATGTTTGGCAATATCTCGCATATAGACATCCTTTATATTCATTAATCCGTTTTTGTGTTCTACCCACACAACAATGTTTCCGTAAATTTTACCATCACCTGCTCTACCAGTTCTGCTGATGTCACTTACTCTTTTTGTGGGTATGTCGTATACGGAAATATTTGTACTCCATCCGCTTGGATTTTTTGCCTGATTTGACCGGCTCCATAAAATCTTATTCCCATAAATAGAAGCACTGTAGGTTGCATGTTCATACAGAGTTAGCTGAGTTTCTTTATGGGTGCTGAAATTGTATAAATATAAACTGTTATATTCAGCGTTTTGGTCAGAGGTAGGCTGACCATCAACAGATTTTGACCTTACATACACAAGGTTGTCACCATAGATCGCTGGTGTACTCGCATTAATGATTTTAACCTCTTTGTCAGTGGAAATATTACGTACAACTACGTTTTCTTCGTCCCACCATGTAACTTTATCTCCGTGAATAGATGGGCTATTTATCACAGCGTGTCCTAGTCCAGTTATATTTCCAGTAGTCAGGTTATACATGCCCGCTGAACTGGTAGCAGTCTCAACCCATGTAACAATGTCGCTATAGATTGATGGACTAAATGTTAACCTCGACTCTACGATCATAGTCTCTTTGCCAGCGTTTGCTATTGATGTAAAGCTTATGAGAAAAATAAAAGCAAGTGCTATACGTATAATTTTATTTTCCGTATTGATCCCCACAACAGATATAATATTGAAAACCTACATCAACATTGCTGTTCGTTGGCAAAATATGGAAAAAGAAGGAAAGCGAATATCGGAAAGTACTTCCTTTTTCAGTATCCGGTTATCGCTTATCGGATAGGTCTATATAAGGCGGCATTATTTGCAATTATTTATTTCAACTGTTCTGGCAATTACTCATTTCAACTATCAGTTACTGGTTATTTTCTTATCTTTAACTCAAATAAACTTGAATTAGCAGTTTTGTTTTCGATAACTCTAATTTATTGTTCTATTTCGAGTATCCAGCCTTCAAGTATTCAACCACTTATAGTTTAAAACTTAAAGAGAATGTTTAAAAAATATTAGAATGTAATAAGTATTGATATTTTTTAAATGTTGAGTGGTGAAGGAAAATAAATGAAAAATTATAGAAAACCGCATTCAATAACTTTAGCTTCAACAGCCTTAGTTTTTGTGTTTTTGATTTTAATTTTTATTTCATCCGTGGCGTCAGCGTCACAGGTAGCGACACAGGTGACGAGGATCGGTAACGGATCCGATCCTGCTATTTATGGCAGCAAAGTTGTATGGACAGACAGAGGTGTTATTCATATTTATGACTTGACATCGAAAACAGATACCACAGTTAGCTCTTCTGCAGCATCTCATCCAGCTATTTACGGAGACAAATTAGTTTGGCATGATGAAAGCAGTGGAGTGCCAAGACTAACGGTTTATGACATACCTTCAAGTGACCGTTCGTATATCACACAGGATGTAGACAACCGCAGTATTCCTGCTATTTATGGCAATAAAATCGTTTGGAGTGCAAACTACAACGAATCAAGTTACAATTATAGCATATATATGCGGGACATATCTACTTCAACACAAGTCTGGATAGCAGAAGGAGAAAGTCCGGATATATATGATACAAAAATAGTGTACTCTGCCAGTGGCAGGGATATAAGAGATATCTTTATGTATGATATCACAACCAAGAAAATTGAATTAATAAGCCCATACTCTAGCGACCTGAGTAACCCGCTTATGTATGGTAATAAAGTGATATGGTCAAACTTCTATTCCAGAGATGGATTTATTCAAATGTATGACCTTGTTACTAAAAACACGATAGATGTTACCAGTGATAATACAGGTAATACCTTACCTGAATATGCAGGCTCATATACTGACGCTGGAGACGATACCGGTGGTCATATTGACATAAACGGGAACAAAATCGTATATTCAAAATCTGGCAATGACCAATTTGGTTATGCAGGTGTATACGTTTATGATATTCCTTCAGCAAAAAGCACTCCGGTATATATTTATCCAATAGGGACTTACACGACACCTGACATCTACAATAGTACGATTGTATGGGGAATAGGAGATACCTATGGTGTGGGTGTTGCCAATGATAATGGCATCTATATGAGTGATCTTTCTGCCACAAACACCTTGCCACCAGTAGCTGAATTTACCGCCAACGTAACTTCTGGAACTATACCTTTAGTTGTGCAATTTACTGATATTAGCACTGGTGGGGTACCTACTTCCTGGTATTGGGATTTCGGTAATGGTATCAATTCAAAGCATGCCACGAATGCAACCCACACGTTTCCAAATCCAGGGGTATATAACATTACTTTAACAGTTTCAAATGGAGCAGGCAATAGTACAGTAACGAAATCTAATTATATTACTGTAACTTCTCCACAAGCACCAGTGGTAAATTTCTCGACTAATGTAACCTCTGGAACAGCACCTCTAACGGTGTTATTCGCTGATACCAGCACTGGAGCACCTACATCCTGGTATTGGGATTTCGGTGATGGTACTAACTCAAAAGATTCGGTTGCAGTTAACAAGTTTACGAAACCAGGAAATTATACAATCAGTCTGACTGTGGGAAACAACGTAGGGAACAATACACTGACAAAGCCGGGTTACATAGTTGTTACTGATCCAAATGCTCCGGTTGCAAACTTCAGTGCCAATGTAACAAGCGGCTATGCTCCTCTTTGGGTACTGCTTACCGACCTGTCACAAAACGCAACCTCAAGGAACTGGGATATCAGGAATGACGGAACTGTAGATTCTACGGATCCGATCATTATTTGTGTGTTCACTGACCCCGGAACCTATCCTGTTAGCTTAACTGCAATAAATGAAAATGGCACTTCCGTGGCAAAACCTATTACAATAACTGTCACGCAAAAAAGCAGTTCAGACGATGATGATGATGGACATAGCCACAAGAGTGGAGGCGGTGGAGGTGGTGGCTCTCCTGAACCTCAAACTAATGTCCAGGTCAAGGAACTTTCAAAGGCACAGGTTACAAACGGAAAACCTGTAGTGTTTGATTTTACAAACAATGCAACCTGCGTTGTATATGTTAGCTTTGATGCAAAGAAGACCGCAGGCAAGATCACAACCATTGCCGAACAGCTCAAAGCAAAATCCACTCTGACTTCAGTACTGGACTCGGGTGAGGTCTATAAGTACTTCAACCTCTGGGTAGGAAGCAGCGGATTTGCAAACGAAAAGAACATTGGAAACCCTGTAGTGTGCTTCAAGGTTGAAAAGTCCTGGCTGCAGGATAAGAAGATAGACAAGAGCTCGATTACTCTAAACAGGTATAGTGACAAAAAATGGTCACAGCTCCCTGTGAAATGCTTAAAAGAAGATAATGGATATCTGTACTTCACGGCAGAAACACCTGGATTCTCATTCTTTGCAATAACAGGAAAAGCTCAAGCAAATGGAACTGAAACAAAGCCTTTAGCCGAGAACAAAACGCACTCATCTGTGGATAATCAAAGTAAATCTACTACTGGAAGTGAGGCAACAAGTGTAGAACAAACACCTGAGCAAAATCAAAGCTCAAAAACATCCGGAAAAGAAAATTCAAAAGCGCCTGGTTTTGAAATAGCTTCCTGTGTCTTCTGCCTACTTAGCTTATTCTTGTACAAAAGAAGATAAGAAAGTAAGAAGCAGATGGTATAAAGTCCCTACTCAAATTTGACAGATGGGCAGATTTACCTCAGTAATCAGTTTAAATCTGCCTTTCTACCAGTATTTTTTAACGGAAACATACATTCATTTTCGGGACTGATCACTTATTACTTTGAAATAATCAATTTAAAATATAATAAAGTTAAGAATTAACATTCATTTGGAGGAAGTTAACATGGATTTTAATGAATGCATTAAATTTGCAAATGAAACACCTGTTTGCTATCTGGCAACAGTAGAAGGAGATCAACCTCGAGTTAGGGCACTTGGGTTCTGGTTCGCCGACAGAAGTGGATTTTACTTTCAAATCGGAGCTATGAAAGATATATACAAGCAACTTCAGACAAACCCAAAAGTAGAGGCATGTTTCTGGCAACCCGGTGAGGCAACAGGAAGAATGATGAGAGTTGCAGGTAATATAGAGTTTGTAGATGATCCGAAGCTTAAGAAGAAAGTCCTGGAGGACAGGCCATTTCTTAAAGATTTTGGTCTGACGTTTGATCATCCGGGACTTATAATTTTCCGTATTGCTAAAGGTGAAGCATATTTCTGGACAATGAAAACTAACTTCGAGCCTAAAAAGTTTATCAAATTCGGCGATTGAAATATTTTTCAGAAACACTTTTAATTAATAAGCCGTCGTAAAACCAATATAATTTTCACTGAGTATGTTTCAGGGTCATTCATCAGGATCAAAAGCTCAAACAAATGTTTTAAATTTATGATATAATAGGATTTTGAGTTTTGAACCAGCTCTCAAAATCTGTTTTTTTCGTATTTTTCCAATATTACTCCATCAAACGTGAACGGTACATGAATCTTTGACAATTTTCGTAGTCGCCTTTGCAGTATTTCGATATTACTTCGGCAGGTAACCTACCTTTTTTTGAGGAAACATTGCATGTATGGGTTTCATTTCCGGAACTAAGACTCACTGTTATAAGATAAGAACAACACATTCAAAACACCTCTTATATATTACTATCTAAATGATCCTTACGTGCATAAAACAATATCTCTTTCGGAGCACAAAATGCCGTTGTTAACTTTAGGAAATATTCTAACTTTAATGCTTCCTTTCCATCGTTTCTGACACTGCTGGGTCAACCTGCTGTACGAGCATATAAACGAAAGTAAAATCCGTGTTGAAAATTTTACTTTTTTGGAACACAATGGACTTGTAAACAAGTACTCTGGATAATAAACCTCGGAGAACGGAAAGTTTCTTCCTAGAATAGTAATATTTATTTTTATGGAACGCCAATTATTACATATGAACATTATAGAGAGAAAAAACTATAGAGGAGTTAACCTTCCAGGTGCTCATCTCGAAAGAAATAATCTTATATGGGCTAACTTTCAAGGAGCTAACCTTCAGGAAGCTTATCTCATAAAAGCTAACCTTACGCAGGCCGATCTTCAAGGGGCTAACCTTTATAGAGCTGACCTTCGCGGGGCTGACCTTCGTGGGGCTAACTTTCAGGAGGCAAACCTACAGGAGGCTAACCTTCAAGGAGCCGACCTTTCAAATTCTTACCTTTTAGAGGGTGTAGGCGCTAATCTTCAAGGGGCTAATCTTCAAGGAGCTGATCTTCAAGGAGTTAACTTTACAAGGGCTGACCTTCGCGGGGCTAACCTTCAAGGAGCAAACCTTCAGTTATCCAATCTCCATTTGGCTAACCTTCAAGGAGCTAATCTTCAAGGTGTTAACTTCCAGGGAGCTAATCTTTATGGAGCTAATCTTCACGGGGCTAACCTCCAGGCAGCTGATCTTTATGTAGCTGATCTTCAAAAGTCTAACCTTCAAGAAGCTAACCTTCAGGAAGCTAACCTTCAGGAAGCAAACCTTCAAGAAGCTAAACTAAATAATGTGAAAAACTTATCATTTGACCAGCTCTCTAAAGTAAAAACCCTTCATAATGCAAAATTAGATGAAGAAAGTTTTACACTATTTAATGAGCTATATGTTACCGCTTGAAAATCAGTAAAAAACGATTAAGATAACACTGAAACTTTCAAGTGGTTACATCAACTTTTTTTTGTTTATCGACTCCTTTTATGATGCTTCTTATGAATTTAAGTTCAATCTGAAGTTCACCTTAGTTTTTTCAGTACGAGAAGTCTGCCTTGAATTGATTTTTGATGTTCCTCTTCACTCAAGGAAGGATCCTTTAAAGAAACCCAAAGTTCGCAGGGAATTTGAGAACAATCGCCGCAGTTTTGATAACCTTTTTCCTTAACGCATTTGTAAACAGGGCAGATATCAGTACAGATATGCTGAGTCCAGAATACTTTGCCTTCAAGTGCATCACAACCGGTGCATCCATCATTCAGACGAAGGCACTCATCACAATTTACTCCACATACACAAATCATCATATACCTTCCGTAAACAGTTTTATAAAATATAAACAAATTTCGAAGTTTTAGGCGAGTAACTGTTTTAAGTTATTCAAAGCATTGAGTACATTTAGTTAGTCTTTTGAAGCTCATTACATTGTATTCACCTTTAATTCCAAAAGTTGCCTAAAATTTATAGTACTTTGCCAAGTAAGTTGAAAGTATTCTTCTATTTCAAAAATTATTTTTTCAGGTTAATACCTCAAAGTGCTATCAGAAAAGGCAGCGAATCTTTATAATCTTTAGATTTTAGTCTCAAGCACCTGGGGGCATCTCCTTAAAATTTATTGGTTTTAGAAATCGCCTTACTACCGTGAAATAATATAAAACAAAAGATGAGGTAGATATTATTCAATTGCGTAATTAAAAATAGTTGTAAAGTAGTATAATTCGATAGTTTGCACAGGAAGTGATAGTTTGCACAGAAAGTTTATAAAAAATGCCTTAAAAGTAATATACAGAGTTCAAATATATCTGTCAAACTAAATTTGAAACCAATATAGAGAGGCAAGAAATGATAATTTTTAGAGTATTTAAGGCTTGTATCCCTGCCTCTTGAGTAAAAGAAAAGAGGTAAAGAGTAGATGACAATAAAGAAAAAACTTGGAACAGGTGCAGTATTTACAACAATATTACTTGCAGCCATCTTGTTAGTTTCGGTAGTAAGTGCACAAGAAAATGAGACTACACAAGGAAGTGAGACTACACAAGAAAACATGACTATGGAGCTTACCTTTGGCCCGGAAACTCTGGATAAACTGAAAAATGACCCGAATTGTGTTGCCGCATATGGAAGCATACCCGCTTTTACAACTTCGGAGGAGAGATATCAATGGATTGACACCCTTGGTAACATACTGGACCAATTATATACTGCAAGTTTTATGCAAAACCAGGAAAATTCGAAGTATTTTGATCCACTTGGCCCTATTGTGACTTCTGGTATAACCTTTGATGGTGTTATAGAGATAACTGTTAACAATACTTCGAAAATTAATAAGTCTTTATTGGACGAGTACTATCAGATTATTGACTCAAAAGCAAGCAGTATGGGAGTTAAGGAAGTTCCTATCGTGTTCATGCGTGAAAACGATCTAACTCTGAATGATTTTGAATCTCAAGGCTTGACTGAGACAGATGAAAACTCTGTTAATGATAGTGCTTCTAATATAAAAGACTCGAACGGAAATAAATCGAGTAAGGTTAACTCAACTCCAGGTTTCGAATTATTAGGGAGCCTGGTTTGTCTATACAGTGGTTGGAAGGTCAGAAAAAAGTAAGCCAAGAACGGACTGCATTCTGAAATAGAGTTTGTTGAACTGAGGATTAAGGGTCAGAAGATAGATATTTATGTCATGTTGATAAGCAACGTACCTATCGTTCCTTAAACTTTTGATCTCTTCTGTATCCTCTTTTTTCATCAAAAATAGAATTTTATTATTTCCAATGCAGAGATTGTATCTAAATGCCTGCATTACCAAGTAGTATCTTTTTTAATGATTCATTAAAATAGTGAAATTACCAGGCAGTACTTTTTAATAATTCATTAAAAGTATTCGTTAAAAACAGCGTTAAGCGAATAGCAGAAAATGAGCTATTTTATAGTATTCCATTACTTTTTACAACATAACATTTATACTTTTTACAACATAACATTTATATTTTTTACAACATAACATTTATACTTTTCAAATAGGTTTATAATCGATAGAGCATACACCTGCAGTTATAAATATCATCTAATTTTATAGTTAATCACTGGATAACTTACATACACGACCAAATAGGGAATGGGGGATGGAAATAGATGAAAAATAAAGATAGTTTATACTTAATGTTTTTCACTTCAGCAGTCCTGATTTGTTTTCTAATTCTAGGTTCATCGGCTGCGTTAGCGTCCAGCGAGCAAAATGCTTCGCAGAATGATTCCTTAACCAGTAATGAATTTCCTTATCCGCGTGGTACAGCCCCTGCATATGGGATGATGGGATGGGAAACTGGCACTCAATTTTTAGAAGATAACGCTACGCTTGTTCACTTTGGATGGAAAACTTCTATAACTCCACAGCAATTTGTTGATAACATAAACAGAGGCAAAGAGCTTGGAATTTCAAAATATTTAGTAGCTACTAGCGGCCCTCAGATGGCTTCTGAGAGTTTCTGGAAATCAGTCAAGGATATGGGGGTTACGGACAATGATTTTTATGGTGTCTATTTCCCTGACGAGGAAGGAAGTCCTTCAACACTTATCACCATGCGTACAGCTATGAAGAAATACTTCCCCAATGCTGTTGCTGGAGATTATCTGGGCGATATGGCCAATATCGATGATGAGGAATTTATTCCAGGCCTTGACGTTTGTTACTTTACTACCTACACGAAGTTTCATCCTGAACGCCCGCATGCCTGGGTATATGGAAATCTCATTGCCAATGCTCCTGACTGGAAAAAAGCAGGAAGAACAGTATATGTAACAACAGAAGCCTTTGGTCAGGCTATTAAGGTAAATGCTTCCGATCCGGATCTGGATACTGAGCAAAAAGTGGCTGATCGTCATCAAAGCCAGATTGTGATGGGAATTTTAGGTGGAGCGCAGGGGGTTTTCTCATATGCTTATAAGTATGCAGCCGATACTCCAAACTATGCTGGATGGGCCGACTTTAAGCCAAAGTATGAACAGGTCTGGCCCTGGATTATGAATGACGACCGGACGCTTCTTACAACAAACGTAACTAGCGGCACGAGAAATATTACCTCAGACCCAGGTGGCACAATTTCTGCAGTTACAGCCTACATATTTACTGACGTAGACGGTAGAAAGTTAGTTGCATCGTCAAGTATGCTTGATTTTACTGAAGCAGATTGTACGGCAAATAATGCAACAATTACCGGCGTGCCAAACGGAACGTATGATGTCTTATGGGAGAACAGAACCGTGGCTGTCACTGACGGAACCATCAAAGATACCTGGCAACCGTACGAGTATCACTTTTACCAGTTAAAAGCGAATGATGCTGGTAATAAATAAGCTCTTACTGATACCAAATGTTCGGTCCGGGTTCTTTCACAGAGAGTTAACAGATTAATCTTTCTGTTAACTTTCTTTTATTACTATCGATTTTTTAGCTTACTATCTGCCTATCCTTATATGAATGCAGTTTTGAAGTCTAAACACTGGTACTTTCGGACTGGCTTTCCGACAAACAGTCACTGCTACAATCAGCCCGGAGACTATAAATATCCTGACAGGAACATCCTGGTTCCCTACTACTCTCGCACAGGCGTTTATGCCTTCCCTACATCTGCACGTGACCTTCCTGTATGCGGTTTATATGAAGGTAAATAGGGTTTTATGAACTCCCATAGAGCATCATCAGTTTCACGGAATAACTATTACTTAAATTATGAATCTAATATTAGTCCTGGGATAGGCTTATTCCGTAATTTTTATCTTGATTCCCTTCTTTTTTAATTCAAAAAATAAACCAAGATTGAACGGCAACTAGCCAGCAGGAAATAGTTTATGACTAACTCAAAGTTATTCGAAAAAATACTGATAGCTACTGATGGATCTGAAAAAAATAAGTCTGCGGTTGAAGAAGCAGTAAAAATTGCCCGTGCATGCGGGTCCACAGTCTACGCTGTCTATGTAATGGACGAGAGCCTGATGAAATCTGCAGTTGAAGTTCCAATTGCAGAGAATCTTTACAGAAGAATCAGAGATGAGGGAGAAGAAGCAGTTAATCGGGTAAAAGAAAGTGCACAGGGTGTGAATCTGGAAACCTTTATACTATCTGGCAGGCCAGCCCGTGTAATCACCGAATTTGCAGAACAAAAAGCTGTTGATCTTATTGTTGTCGGAACGCAGGGGAAAAGTGGTATTGAAAGGTTTTTGTTAGGTAGCGTTGCCGATGAGGTAATAAGAAATGCTGATTGCCCGGTATTGGCTATAAAAAGTAGAAAATAAGGAGGCATTAGTCCTCTGGAAATTTGTTTTCGTTAGCTTAACTTAAACCCGGTATCGCGTTAACAGCAAAATGAAGTATCGAATAGGTTGTAAATACTCAGATTAGTAAGGTCTTCGAAGATTGATGCAACATCACAAACTCGACTCTACATATTTATTTAAAAACATTTAGTGTATGATAAATTGGAAAATTTTTACATAACTTTTAATTTAAAATATTTTTATAAAAATATACCGTTTAGGGTTTCTAAGGCCGAATAACAAATGAAAAGACAGAGCTAAAGAGTAGTAAGTTCATCACTCAAACCTGACAAAAAAGCGAAAGCACTTTTCTTACCAGACTGAGAATTACCCTTTTTACAGTTTTCAGCAACTGATCTTCATAATCCAGTTATTTAACTGATTTTAAGCCAATTTAAGACATTCATAGCCTTGATCTATCCTCTCTTGATCAATTGTTTGTATCGGAATGTTAACATTACTATATTATACTCATCAAGCTTAAAATTTGAAACTTTGATCAGAGTGTAAAGCAATAACTCAATATAATCTGAAAACTAAAACTGAATAAGTATAATTTGGGTATATTACTCAAATTGCATGACGTTTTTCAATAAATTATAAAAATATGTGAATCCGTAAACTAACAAATATCACCTTGATAGCCCTAATAATAACCTTGATCACAAACAAGAATTCCTGAAGACAATCCTGGAAAGAACCCTATAATAGATTCTTGTAAAAAACTAAAAACTGATCCCTATGCACCCGAAAACTCAACAGATCCTCGAAGTCTTCGAAGAAATCAATAAAATCCCGAGACGTTCAAAGCATGAAGAACAGATTTCAACCTGGCTACAGGAGTGGAGCCGGTCCAGAGGTTTTGAGACAAAAACCGATTCTTTAAACAATGTACTTATCAAAGTTCCTGCAACAGCCGGATATGAGAACTCTACCACATTTATTCTGCAGGGGCATATGGATATGGTCTGCGAGAAATGTAAGGATTCCGGACACGACTTTTCCAGAGACCCTATAAGATGCATTTGCGATGGGGACTGGATGCGGGGAGATGGAACTTCCATAGGTGCTGATGACGGAATTGCCCTTGCACTCGGGCTGGTGCTGGCAGAAGCAGGGGAGAAAGGAGAAATCGGGCATCCTCCACTAGAGCTGCTTTTTACGGTGGATGAAGAAACAGGCTTAACAGGAGCGAGAGGACTTGAGACTGGCTTTTTTGAAGGAAAAATACTTTTGAACCTTGACTCCGAGGATGAAGGTATTTTTATAATAGGGTGTGCAGGCGGGCAGAATTCGCTAATTACACTTCCTGTTGAGTGGGAAGAATTTGACTTCAAAAAAGAAGATTTATTCAGGTTTTTCAGACTCTCGGTTGAAGGTCTGGAAGGCGGACATTCCGGAGTTGAAATCAACAAACAGCGCGCAAACGGAATACAGCTGCTCTTCCTGGCACTGACCGAACTCAGGAAAAAGCTTGGGACAGAAAATATAAGACTTGTCCTGATGAACGGAGGAAGTGTCCATAATGCAATTCCCAGTACTGCAGAAGCCTTTGTTGTACTTCACAGGGAAAAACGCGAAAAGGCCGAAAAAACCGTATCAAATCTCAGGCATGCGTTTAAAGCTGAATATGCAAAAACTGATCCTGGACTTATTTTGAATCTTGAAGAAATTAATAGAGAAATAATCTTTGAAGTTGCAGAAGATAAGATACGTAGAGAGGAAGTGCCTTGTATTAGGTTCTTTTCACCAGAGACCGAAGAAAAACTTGAAAAACTGATTCTGGGGCTGCCTCATGGGGTTTACAGGATGTCGGATAATATTCAGGGACTTGTCGAAACCTCAAACAATCTTGCAACAGTGCGAACAGTTGAAAACGAGGTGATGATCGTATCAAGCCAGCGCAGTTCAAATAATCTCAGACTGGATGAAATTAGTAAAAAAGTAGAAGCAGTCGCAAAACTCGCAGGCGCATGGGTTGAATATGAACCCAAATATCCTGCCTGGGAACCTGACCTGAAATCTGAACTACTCTTAAAATGCAAGCAAGTTTATACCGAAACTTTTGGGAAAGAACCTGAGGTTGAAGTAATTCACGCAGGACTTGAATGCGGAATAATCGGCTCGGCGCATGAAGGTATGGAAATGATTTCTTTTGGGCCGACAATCAAAGATGCGCATTCCCCTTCGGAAAAAATCTTCATTCCTTCTATAGAGAAAGTCTGGATATTCCTGGAAAACCTGTTTAAAACTTATTGCTAAGGTCCTTTCATCCAGTATGCGTAGTATTCACCTGTACTTGAAACTCAAGCCTTTTAAAAAAACTGCTTGCCCGCAAGCCTTTTAAAAAAGGCTTGAGCGAAAACAACTGCTAACTCAAAAACATTATGACAGTGTGATCACAAGCCTTTTCAAAAAACTGCTTGACCGCAAGCCTTTTAAAAAAAGGCTTGAGCGAAAACCCCAAGAAACGTTTAAGTTTGAGTACCTTATTCCCAAACCCTATCGGCGTGATAAACCGGCGCAACGGTTTCGGCGCAACGGTTTATCGAAAGCCTCGTAATAACCAGATGCCGTAAAAGAATAAAATAAAAGAAAAGAATAACAATACCAGCCCTAGCCTTTCCGAGGAACCTGTAAGAAATGCCAGACAATCCCATAGCCAGTGAATGATGATTAACGGAATGACTGTATCGAGGCGAACCCGCAAGGCTACTGCCCAGACTCCAAACATACCTGCAAAAAAAGCCTGGAGTACGCTTGCACTAAAATCTCCGGTTATTAAGCTGTTTAACGTATGAACCAAACCGAAGATAGCCGCTGTGATCCATGCTGCACGCCAGACCCCAAATGATGAAGAGACGCCATAAAACAGTACACCCCGAA
Organism: Methanosarcina barkeri 3; assembly: GCF_000970305.1. GTDB lineage: Archaea > Halobacteriota > Methanosarcinia > Methanosarcinales > Methanosarcinaceae > Methanosarcina > Methanosarcina barkeri_A. The sequence goes on along the minus strand of NZ_CP009517.1, from coordinate 869,625 downwards.
ACATTAACTCTTCGCTGATACCTACCATCAAGGTGTTTATAATTACAATTAAGAGTACACGGGGTGACGGCAGGCCTGTAAATAAAACTATCAGTAGCATAATGAAAAGAAACAGAGCAGGTAACAATAAAAGGCGCAAATTCCGTGAACTATTAAGGCTTTTCCATCCAATTTTATCCCGCCAGTTAAAATAGGTAATTATCCCGGACAAAAAGACTATTGCAGCAAGCACTCCATAAATAAGCTGACTTTTAACCAGTTCATCAAGTTGAGTGGGCTGGCCTTTAACCTGCAGCAGTCCTCCTCCTACAACAACAATCAGCCAGATTGTAAAAATCCCAAGTGAAATAGGCCAGGGTTTTCTTGATGTATTCATCTTTGTTTTCTCCAATCTGATTCGGCAATATCCGTTTCTTTTCGGAAGTTTGAAACTGCCACCAGGATTATTACTACTACTATTATCGGAATGCAATATTCACCGGGATCGGGTTCCGATCAGACAGGTGACGTCTCATCTAAAGTCCGGAAAGTGAATACACGAATCTCAAAAATTGCACAATATCTAATTTAATTATCAGCTTTAATCTGCAATTCGCTACCGGAAGTAAGTCGACAATATAAAGCATAAATGAAATTACCAATAAAAATAGTCAGCCAGGCAGTTAACAAGAATACCAGTATATGACCAGCCCCAGAGCCCCACCCACCAGGTTTGGTTAAAATGGCTACATTTTCGTTATGCTGTTTAAGCTTCCACCCAGAAACGATATGGTCTTCAACTTCCTGCTGTAACTTTTCTTTTGAAACTCGCTTAAAACTAATATTCGCTATGGTACCTAATCCCCCTTTTATATATATCAGCTATAATTCATTATAATCATATTTACGCTGGCTTACATCTCTTCAAGCAGCTTGATATCATACTGAAATAAAAATTCACTGAAGATGAATGGAACTGCTGACTCCTGGTTGAACATCTCCTTCAATTCCGCAATGTTTTCCTGAATTTGTCATCAAGGTGATTAAACCTTGGTTAATTGCTGAGTTAATTAATTGATGAAAATAAAGTGAAAATGAAAATAAAGTGAAAATGAAAATAAAGTGAAAATGAAAATAATAGAATTGACTTACCACAAAAATGGAATTAATCTATAACGAACCTTTTGACAGTATTCTTCATAGCCTGGCAGATTTTTGGATAGAAACTTTTCTTCATCAATAAGCCTCCAGATAATTACCAGCGTAAGGGGAATAAATACAAGTAAGCTACGCCACGATCCAAGCGCGAGAGGAGTGCCTAACATTATAATGAGACCACTCACATACAGTGGATGCCGGACTATACTATACGGTCCGGTTGTTATTACTTTTTGATTGGCTGTTACTTCAATGATTGCGGATGCAAAGGCATTTTCTCTGAAGACGAGAAAGAGTAGAAAAAATCCCAGAATTACAAGAATGTCGCCCAGGATGACAATATATAATGAAACATGCGACCAACCAAAACGATGGTCAAGTGCGGAAATAACGAGAATGGCAATAAATAATAAGAGAACAAAAAAATGTGTAATCTTCTGCGTCTTTTCTTTTTCAGCGCCTGGTCCCGCATTAACCCTACGAGCCAGAAGTTCAGGGTTTGTTCTCCATAAATAAAAAGTAATTGTCACTGATGATGCAACGTATATAATTGAATAAACCCACGCTTGCCAAAAATATAATGAACCTGCAGGAACAAAAAGAAACAAAACGATGATGATAATAAACTCTACAAAGCCAAGCAAAGTTTTTATTTTTAGGCTAGAAGTGGTTGTTTCAGCAGTATTCATTTAATTAACTACCCCTATATTGTGGAAGTTGCGGCTGGTAATTTTAGGATAAGCTCTTATTTGGCAATACGTCCTAATACGTAGCTTACCGAGAGAAAGACGACAATCGCAAGAATAGCGTAAACTGCAAAAAGCAAAAATGAACCGTACTTACTCAGGATAGGGTTTGTGTTATTTATCTGCTCGTTACTTGGATACATAATATCCTGCTTGTCGTTGCTGTGATTCAAACCCAGGGCGTGTCCCAATTCATGTTTTGCAATGGCGAGCATTGCAGTATCGCTATAAGGGACCCATTCCCCCCACTGAGAATATCCAACTCCGAGCATTACATCTACACGTATAAATCGCCCGTTAACGATCAATGGAACTGTAACACCTGCAACTTTAGGAGGAACACCCTGGTCTTTCTGCAGGTTTTCGACCCATCTTATCCTGATGTCAGCTTTTTCGGAATCCACAATTGCAAAAACGGGAGTATAATCCAGTTTTCCATTTCCACCTTCTGCCCAGTAATTCAGAGCTTTTTGTACCTGTGTGTAATAGGTAGGACTATAATGTGGAGGAACACTTTTGTTGTCTATATATACAGTAATAGGAGAATGATCCCAGGGATTATCTAAAATTCTTGGATAATTAAATTCCGAAACTGCCGGATGAACGGGCAAAATAAGTACCATCAACAGTAGTAAAAAGAACAATCTTACTCCAGACATACTGTTTCGGGTAATATAAATCTGCCTCCATACTATTAGTTAAGTGATCCTGAAAACTTAATACAATATTATGAACAAAATGCACTTAAAAGCAATTGCTGATTTACACAGACACATAAAGAACAATCTGCAAGGAAGAAAGTGAGATAGTCAATCTGACTTCAGTCTCCTTTTTTCAGTCTTCCTTTTTGTTTATTAGCCAGTTTGATTCGCTGTTCACAGAAGTCACTTCGCCTATGGATTTCAATTGTTCTCCTTCACTACTCTCTTTGCTAATCTGCGAACGCACTTTCATGAAGTAAGCCAGAGCTGCAATAGGTAAAGCGTAGCCTACTCCATATACTGCTAAATCTGTTATTTCCGGTTCAAAGATAATGCTCAAGAAATTAACTCCAAGTACAACAACAGTGAGCCCCACAAGGTTCAGTTCTAGCTCTTTAATACTATTTACTTTCACCCATTCTGGTAAAGGTAGGGGCTGAATAAACAACTGGTAGAGCCCGAAAGACGTAAGAAATAGTACCGTACCAACTAAGAAAAGGTGGACAGTCTCCACAATTTCAACAATAATATTCTCTTTTGGACCTGCTTCTGACATTTCAGTAATGACTTCTCCCACAAAGTGAACAATATCTATGCCGCCTTTAACAAATAAAGTGCAAGCAGCAATAGCCAACCCTATCACCGGAATTAATACAAAAAAACGCATTCCTGCAATGAATCTTACAACTTTCATTTACAGACTCCTTCTTGCTTTCCCCAGATGACCAGGATAATCGGTTTCTTTTCTTCCATTCCTAACCTCCTGATTGACGGTTGATATCTCAGTAGGCAATTTAAAGCAGCTTTCCGAAGTTTGATGGACAAATTCAGGCTTTTTTTCTTTTCTCAATACTCCGTTTTTTCTAACTATTGTATTAGTAATCCGGATTGCATCTGAATTTCATCGTGTTGAGCAAAAGTAACAGTGGAAGGAGGTGTAATCGTATTTTGACCGTTTTGATTCAGAAGTGCCACTATGTCTTGAATTTCGTCACTTTCGTCACATTTCATGTAAAAACACTGAGCATGTAATTTTATAATAATAAATATGTGAATTATTAGCAATGAATGCAATAGAAAAGTAAGTTCGAAGTAGAGGTAACTGAATTTGCTCGTGGACTTATTCCACTGGACTTTCGGACGGGTCGTGCATAGAATCCCATAATTCAACAATTCTCTATTTTTTATATTGATTCGCTTTATTTTTAAATACTTTACTCGTTATTTTTCTTTTTGTAGTACGTATTCAAGTTTAAAATCGATATCATTAGGCGCTATTTAAATAGAGTATGTGTTTCTATGTATTTTTTTACATTTGATGTTAGAGTTATCGAAGAAAACAAGCGAATTCTTATATACTTTGGAACAATCGAGGAAACAAACACATAGGCAATTGTGGAAAAATCAGCCTGAAATTGACAATTTCCATTATAATAATCAGATGATAAAACAGAAATAGTCTTTTTATATTACGGATTTTAGCAAAGTTATGTCAATTTTGCATACTAAAGGCATTTTGTAATTTTCAGGAATTTGAAACTTTTAGAATATCCATAGGTTTTATCGTAAAACTGTGCATATGAGATAACATAATTTCATAGAACTTTTGGGACATTGCTAATAAATCAATTTCCAGTTAAAAGCTTTTAATTTATCTTTCATGATCTTCTTCTATTCGTTTTTTGCAAATTGTATCATATCGTATGATATATATAACAAGTTAATCTTTTATTGTTTAGCTGCCCTCAGTTTTCGAATTATCTCTCGCCAGGGAGATATGTGTGGTGTAACACCATGCAAAAGGCATAATATGGCGAAGGTGAACCTTCCATTATAGACTCTAACGAGATTCCGCTCCGGCAGAATCCGCCTCCGCTAAGAATCTCGTTACATTAAAGCGCCCAGCGCTTTAGTGAGGGCAGCTTTATGTTATTTATTTAGTCCTGAATTATTAGGTGGGATAATTGACAAGAAAAGTAGCAGAAAATATAAAATTGAAAATTTTGTTCAACGATTATTTTGAAGACGGAATTATCCCAACGTTGAAGGGAAAAGAATATAGTGACAATTTTAACTCTTTTAAGGTACTGAAGTCACAAACATTACCCTATATTTATGACGTCCATCATTTTTGTTTCTTATCCAATTTCTCCGCAAAACAAATACTTTTTTTTTTGAAGAATAAAGAAAAATTTTATGTCACATTTAGTATACCCAAAAAATCAGGGGGCTTTAGAGAAATAGATGCTCCATCAAAACAAATGAAGCTTATTCAGCAATGGATATTGAATAAAATATTATATAAAATCAGTATTGGAGATTATGTTCATGGCTTTGTTCCAAAAAGATCAATTTTAACAAATGCTTCAAATCATATAAATCAAAATCTTGTTTTAGGAATTGATATTAAAGATTTCTTTCCAAGTATTGATATTAAAAGAGTTACTGAAATCTTTTTATGTATGGGATACACTCAAAAAACTGCTTCTTTTTTAGCTGAGTTGTGTACCTATGAAGGAAAGTTGCCTCAAGGTGCGCCGACAAGTCCAATGTTAGCAAATTTAGCTGTCAAAGAACTTGACATTGCTATTGACGACTATTGTAAGAAACGAAATTTTAAGTATTCAAGGTATGCAGATGATATTACAATTTCAGGTTCTCAAAAGCTTGCAATGTATAAACAAAAAATAATAGGAATTGTTGAAAGTAATGGATTTGCTGTCAATGAGAAAAAAACTAGATTACATTCTAAAAGTTCTAGACAAAAAGTAACAGGCTTGGTCGTTAATGATAAATTAAGCATTGGTAGGGAAAATAAAAAGAAATTAAGAGCAATTGTTCATAATATTCTAATGAAGGGACCTATAGCCGAAAACAGAAATAATGATCCATTTTTTAGAGAAAGAATCTTTGGATATCTTGGATATGCAAACACAATTGCTCCAGAATTTGCTACTCCTTTAATAGAATCCATAAAAAATATTGATTGGTCTGAATATTACGAATCAATAAAAGAAATAAAGGAAAATGAGATGAATATAAATCATATTAAAAAAATGAACAAAACTATATTAATTAAATTTAATGATTTGGGATTTTTCCGAATGGTTGTTGAATTTCCTGAAGGAGTATTTTCTGAAGCTTTTAGAAATCAATTGGATAATTTACAAGAAAAATGTGGTGAACATGGAATTGTAGCTTGTAGTGATTGTTTAGATATTAAAAAAGAGATTTACAGTAAATGCATGAAATATGTAATAGGTCAATATACAGGTACTACAGGCGGACATCATCATGGTCATGAAATTTATGATATGAAATCTAAAACTGATTTATATGGTGATTCAATAACAGTTGCATTTCTTATGAAGTCCAGCGCTCCTAAAAAAGAAAGTAAAACTAAAAATAAAGCAAATAAAACCTCAAATAGACGGATAACAGCAGTGGATGATAGTCTTTTTAGACAATTTTACGAATGTACCAGATATGAAAATATTGACGTGATCGCTATAGTTACAAATAGTAATTTGAATAATGAATTATCTGAACGTTTAGAGCAATTGATTAAAAAGATTAATAAAGCTGACAACAAAGAGCAACTTTACTGTCTAATCATGAGAAACGAAATGAAAAGAATATTGTATGATTTTAATAAAAAAACTACTAATGAGACTGGGCAATATGATAATGCATTTAATAATATGTAATGGTGCCTTTTTCAGGTAGTGTTGTAAGTTTGCTGTAAATTCTCTTTTCAATTATGCACAGGTTTTACTAAAACCTCATTATTTGTGTATATTTGAGATACTCATGAAAAATCTCATTTGTCTAACTTCCATATATTTTATATAGAAAAGATTATGAGTGCCTAGGTACCTGCCGCAAGTATGATGAAATCGAAAGGTAAAATAAACAAGTTCAACTGAGCAGTTACAAAGAAACTAAACCATCTGTTAGGACACAAAAATGAAAATGTGTCTTTTCACTTTTGAAGAACATTATAACTTGTTTTTAACATATTCATCATCCTGAACGTCTATTGTATCCTTTATACTGAGAATTTTATATACTGCAGTTAAACTGCTCGTTATTTATTATGTCCCCGTTTCCTGCAGATTTTTATTTCAAATAAAGCTTTAACCTTCAGGTGCTCCCGATTCCCTCCAAAAGCTTTTCCATTACCCTGTCAACGGTAAAGCTTGCCGCTTTCTGGCGTGGAGGGAATTCTTTAAACGTTGCCAGGAAGTCTCCTACAATGCCCTGAGCCGGCACCAGCATGAAGGCGTGGTCGAGAAGCCAGTCGTAGTAAGTATTAGAGGTCTGGTCTGCTCTTTCATATGGGTCGGTACGCAGATTGAATATTTTCGGTACACGCAGAGGAACAAAAGGTTCAGCCCAGACCAGGAGCGTGCCGATTGCGCGCTGCTCCAAAAAGACCATTTTCCAGTTGTCGTACCTCAAAGCCACCAGGTCTCCATCGTCCGAGAAGTAAAAGAACGCAATACGTGGAGATTTTTCTTCCTTTCCGGTCAGGTAGGGAAGAATATTATAACCGTCAAGATGCACCTTGAAAGTTTTATCTCCTGCTTTGTGGCCTTTTTTAAGCTTCTCCTTAATATCCGGCTCTCCTGCGGCTGCAAGCAAAGTTGGCAGCCAGTCCAGGTGGCTCACAATCTCGTTAGAAACTGTGCCTGCCGGAATCTCGTCAGGCCAGCGCATTACCTCAGGAACACGGAAAGCTCCTTCCCAGCAGGAGTTTTTCTCGTTGCGAAACGGTGTCATAGCTGCATCGGGCCAGGAGTTCATATGTGGTCCGTTGTCCGTGCTGTAGATAACAATAGTATTGTCGACAATGCCGATTTCGTCCAGCAGATCAAGCAGCACGCCTACCTGCCGATCATGCTCAATCATAGCATCATGGTATGCGGACTGCCAGCGCCCCGACTGTCCCCGTATCCTGTCAGGGATATGAGTCCTGAAATGCATCCTTGTAGTGTTGAACCAGACAAAGAACGGCTTTTCCGCCTTATGCTGACGTTTGATGAAATCGACGGCTGCATCCAGAAATTCCTGGTCTACATCTTCCATTCTTTTTTTGGTCAATGGACCGGTATCCTCTATGCGGCCGTCGGCATAGCTATGGATTACGCCTCTTGGGCCATAGTTCTTTTTGAAATCAGGAAAATCTTTTTCAGGTGGATAATCACGTTGTTCAGGTTCTTCTTCAGCGTTCAGGTGGTAGAGATTGCCAAAGAACTCATCAAAACCATGGTTGGTGGGCAGATATTCGTCCCGGTCCCCAAGATGGTTTTTTCCAAACTGGCCAGTCGCATAGCCAAGAGGTTTGAGTAATTCGGCAATTGTCGGGTCTTCGGAATGAAGTCCCATCTTGGCTCCGGGCATTCCCACCTTGCTCAGTCCGGTACGGAAAGCACTCTGGCCGGTGATAAACGAAGCTCTTCCGGCAGTGCAGCTCTGCTCACCGTAAGAGTCCGTAAACTTGATACCTTCATCAGCAATCCTATCAATATTCGGCGTTCTGTATCCCATCAGCCCGTCGCTGTAGCAACTCAGGTTGGTGATTCCGATGTCATCTCCCCAGATGACCAGTATATTTGGTTTCTTTTCTTCCATTCTTAACCCCCAAAAGATTGATTGATTGATTGATTGATTGATTGATTGATTGATTGATTGATTGATTGATTGATTGATTGATTGATTGATTGATTGATTGATTGATTGATTGATTGATTGATTGATTGATTGATTGATTGATATCTTGAATTAGCGCTTTTAAACAGCCTTTGAAATTGAACAGGAAAAACTATGAATTTTTATTTACTCAACTATGAATTTTTTCTTTTACTCTCAGCTTTACTTCTTTCAAAATCAAACTACAGGTCCGGGCTGCAGCTGAACTCTCTGCTTTATCTGTTTCAGGCTCGTCCTTTCAGATTTTTTTCTTTTTTTCTTGTGCCATGACAGCGTTTAAATTTTTGTCCACTGCCGCAGGGACAGGGATCATTGCGCCCTGCCCGGGAAAAAGCATCTTCCAGCGCAATAACTCTCATAACTTCCGAAGCCGGATAACCCCTGCGAATTAAGCCTGTCATTATCTGCATCGGAAAATTGATGTGCCGGAAGAAAGCTTTCCAGCCCTTGCAAAGATAGTTCAGGCCGTTTTCTCCGGCAGAAGTGGTCAGAAAACGATTCTTTGGGCACTCTCCCTGGCAGGCAAAGAGCACCTCGCATTCACGGCATACCTGCGGCAAAGAGTCGCATTTATCCTGCCCGAACCTGTACTGCTTTTCCGCTGCGGCAAGCTCACTTATTTCTTTTTCCAGAATATTGCCAAGCAGATAGTCCGGCTCCACAAAATGGTCACATGAGTAGAGATCCCCATTATGCTCCAGAGCAAGCCCCATACCGCATGTTTCTTCAAAAACGCACATACCTGAAGGCAGCCCAAGCCATTTGCGAGCGGAAGCTTCAAAAGTCTGCACGAATATCTTTCCCACATCATTTCTAACCCACTCATCGAAAATACAGCTCAGAAAACTTCCAAGCTGTTCAGGCTTCACGGAACGGTTTGAGACCGTTTCTCCTCTCTGGTAAAGAGTATGCCCTTCCTCATTGATTCGCTCTACAACCGGAATAAACTGAATCCAATCTGTTCCGGCTTCATCCCGCAGGAAGCGATAGACTTCCAGTGGACAATCAGCGTTGACTCGGTTAACTGTTGTCAGGACGTTGTACTCAACATCATGTTTTTGCAGCAGGCGAAGCCCTTCCATGACCCGGTCAAAAGTCCCCTCTCCCTTTTTGTCCACCCGATAAGCATCGTGAAGTTCACGAGGACCGTCTATACTAATTCCTATGAGAAAATTGTTTTCCTTAAAGAAGCGACACCATTCGTCATCCAGCAGCGTGCCGTTTGTCTGCATCGTGTTTTCGAATACCATACCCGTTTTTCCGTACTTTTCCTGCAGTTCAATTGCACGCCGGTAAAAATCTATTCCCATAAGTGTGGGTTCTCCTCCCTGCCAGGCAACAGTTACCTGCGAGCTGCGGTGGGCTGCGATAAGCTGCCGGACATAGTTTTCCAGAACTTCATCTGACATGCGGAACCTGCTGCCCGGGTAGAGTGCTTCTTTAGCCAGGAAGAAGCAGTAGGAACAGGCAAGGTTGCAGATTGCTCCCGTAGGCTTGGCCAGCACATGAATTCTGGGAAGCAGATAATTTTGTGTCATTCAGTATTTTCCCTCTGCATCGAAATAACCAGGCTCAACGTGCAGCACACTCCCGACAAAACATTTCTGGAGACTTTATCCGTAATGATTCTCACCCTTTCTGAAGAACTGGCAGTCCCCTGACTCTGAATATATTTCCGTTTACTGCCGTGCCATGACCATGCGTGTTTCAGCTTCCTTGTCCTCGATTAATTTGCCGCTTACGTCCACGGTCACCCTGTAGATCTTGCCTGTGAACTCAAAAGGAGGCTCGTAATCAGGTGTAACCGGTGATCCGTGAGCTGAGCCACAGGTAACTCCACTGGTTAACCCGAGTACAAGCGGAGTAGTTACAGGGACTTCAGCCTGGCCGACTAATTTCCCGTCTATATAGAGTTGAGCCTTTCCGGGTGCACCCTTACCGTTAGCAACATCTGGCTTACCTGTCACCTCAAACTCGAAGCGCAGTTGATGCCGTCCCTCAGGAACATTCTCTCTGGATTCGACATGATAAAGGGCCTTAGCTACATAGTTATGTACCCAGTGAAGCTTTCCGCCTTTAATATAGAATGAATAGCCGGCATCGATACCTCCATGGGCAAGCAGGATTCCTTCAGCACCCTCTGGTGGAACCTCTACATCGGCAGTGATGCTGTGTGTGCGGTTAAGAGCCTTAACAGCTGCGTTTGCGGGAACCGGCTGGGTTTCGGGATAATAAATATAGCTAGTCCTATCGGCTGCAATCTGTGGCCGCTCATCAGCAAGGCGCAGCACTCCTCGGGAATCGATAGGTAACACATTATATTTCCCTGCTTCTGCATACCAGGTAGCAATCATCTCGATTAACTTCGGCCGGTTTTCTGCAGCTATATTCCTGTTCTCTGTCCAATCCTTCTGAACATTGTAAAGTTCCCAGCCTTTTGCATCCAGTTCGGTCAATTTTTCTGCATAAATCGGTTCGCCAAAAGGTTTTCCTGCTTCAACGAACGAAGGGCCAGGCCACGGGCATACGGCACGCCATCCATCATGATATAGAGAGCGATGGCCCATCATCTCGAAATACTGAGTGTGGTGTCTGGTAGGTGCACTGGAATCGTCTAGAGTATGTGAAAAACTTACGCCTTCAATAGGAGATTGGGTTACACCTTTAATAGCAGTAGGAGGTTCGATCCCCAGGCAGTCCAGAACAGTAGGTACCATATCGATAATGTGAGCATACTGGTTTCGGACTTCACCTCTTGCCTTTATTCCCCTGGGCCAGTGGATTATGAAGGGATCGCTGACACCGCCACGGTAAGTTTCACGTTTCCAGCGGCGGAAAGGTGTGTTTCCGGCAAAGGTCCAGCCCCAGGCATAGTGGTTGAAAGTCTCCGGGCCCCCAAGCTTATCCAGCAATGAGAGGTTCTCCTCAAGAGACTCAGGCACATTGTTGAAAAACAAATTCTCGTTGACCGACCCGGTAGAACCACCTTCGGAGCTGGCACCATTGTCGGAAATAACCATAATCAAAGTGTTTTCAAATTCGCCAACGTCTTTTAAAAACTGCAGCAACCTGCCTATATGATGATCGGTGTGTTCCAAAAATCCGGCAAAGACTTCCATCATGCGGGCATAAAGCTTCTTTTCTTCAGACGAGCATTCTTCCCAGGGCTTGACATCAGGGTCATGGCGTGATAGTTTTGCATCTTTTGGAACAATTTCCAGTTCCTTCTGCCGTGCGAATGTCTTCTCCCTGTAAGCCTCCCAACCGTCATCGAATTTCCCTTTATATTTGTCTGCCCATTCTTTAGGAACATGATGAGGGGCATGCATGGCTCCAGTGCAGAAATACATGAAAAAAGGCTTATTGGGAGCTACCTGTTTGGCATCGGCAATGAACTGGATAGCCTTGTCCGCCAGGTCCTCATTCAAGGTGTAACCTTCTTTAGGAGTTTTTGGAGGGATTACTGAGTGATTGTCATTGATGAGCTCAGGGTAATACTGATGAGTCTCACCTCCTAAAAAACCATAAAAGCGCTCAAAACCTCTTCCTAAAGGCCAGCGGTCATAAGGTCCTGCTGCCGATATCTGTTCTGCAGGCGTCAGGTGCCATTTGCCGATGGCATAAGTATTGTATCCATGCTCAAGAAGGATCTCAGACAAAAAGCCATTCTCAAAAGGTATATAGCCGTTGTAGCCGGGATAGCCTGTGGAACCCTCAGTTATACAGGCCATATTGTTTGAATGGTGATTTCGGCCGGTCAATATGCACGAGCGGCTGGGAGAGCAAAGCGCAGTCGTATGCATGTTACTGTAAATGAGTCCTCCTGCAGCCAGGCTGTTCAGATTTGGTGTCCGAATAGGGCTGCCATAGCACCCAAGCTGCCCAAAACCCGTGTCGTCCAGCACAATGAACAGGACGTTTGGAGCACTCTCTTTGGCACGCAGTGGTTTCGGCCAGGCTGGTTCAGACTGGTCAAACGTGCGCCCGATTACACCTGGAAAAGTGGTTCCTGGTTTGTATTCTTTAAGCGACATTTGTTCCCCTATCAATTTTGGATTTTCTAAAAATTTATAGAAATAAGGGTGTGGAGAGGAACTGAACTTACTCTGCACCCCCTCCTATTTTTATTCCCACTTCTTTTATTCTTGAGTTTTTGTTCTTGAGTTTTTGTTCTTGAATTTTTGTTCTTGAATTTTTGTTCTTGAATTTTTGTTCTTTGCTTAACTGAGTTCTAGAAATACATTTTTTTCCAGATTGGCGCTTTTCGATCAAATTTTAGCGTGCCGGAGCTGCTTCTTCTTCGGCGAATGTCTCATGCAGCTTTTTCTCTTCTTCTTTGGACAGATTGGTAGCAATGATTTCAAACTTGAACTGTTTCATTGCATCTGCGACTCTATCTTCTATGGCATCACTGGTCATCAAAAAAAGAGCTGAAGTACCTTCAGTCACTTTGCTGCGCACTGATTTTATGAAATCTTCATTAATACCCACATGAGACATGGAACCCATCAGTGCACCCATTGCTGCCCCGACTACCATACCAAATATAGGAATAAAAAAGATCAGGCCAAAAAGTAAACCCCAAAAAGCTCCGCTTAACGCTCCGGCACCTTTTAAATCACTCAAATGTTTTGTTTTCGGTTTCTTTTTTCCCTCAGGCCAGGTGACTATGGCTGCATCATGCAGATTGATCAGTTGCTCTTTGCTTAAATTTTCTACCACCTCAAGAGCTTGTTCAGCACCGTTAGCGGTTTCAAACTTCAGAACTGTTAATGTTGCTATAGTTCAAACCTCCTTTTATGCGACATTTTTGCTGGTTATTATGTTTTCACGTCAGTTCATTAACAGAGGTGAAATCATAATCGCAATTACCATTTTTTAAGTATTGAAAAAGCTGGGTTAGTCCTGTTTTCATCCCGGATTACATGTTTTATGCTGTCTCAACATGCAGAAGCACAATAGTCGGGAAAAAACCTTACTTAAATCCCTCAAGCTTTTTGTGGCAGGGTCAGGGAGCAGCCAGTTTGTTGTAGAAAGCCACCAGTATGATTTTCTTCGTACAGTGTCATCTGCATATTTCACATGTATTGATATCCTTTCACAAACCAGTGCCGAATAAGCTTTCAAGAACTCAATTATTTTGAGTAATGGCAGTCGATTTTGTATGACATTTTGTTGTCTACATGACACTGGACTGTCCAGAGGTAGGCAAATCGATTAAAATTGTTTTTTGAATTTTCGATTTCAACCGGGATGCTGAGATATGTCGAATATCTCTTTACGAAAATCTTTTGCAGGAATATACATGTCAATTTTTATACTGTCAACTCCCCAATAGAACCTTCGAGATTTCCCCAATCTCGAGGTTCAATAAACCACTTTATATAATTATTCTTTTATATATTATTCTATGCACGTTGACTTATTTTATCGAGTCTGCTGAGGAGTCTGCTGAGGAGTCTGCTGAGGAGAATTATTCTTTAAAATTGAAGCTGTTCTATTCTTTTTGCTAATCTTATTTTCTTTTTTAATTCTCGTCTTTTTTGAAAATTGTTAACACATTTCCCTGGTCAGCAAAGTGAATAATAATATCAGAAGAAGGCATTGCTATATTTGCATTTATCAAAGCTTTATAAATTGCCGTGTTTAGTCGGTCCTCTGAAACTCTTGTTTCCATATAATCTTCTATCCAGCATCTGGCTTTGAGTTTCATTCCTGACCCTGTGAACTCAAGTAAGAGGACCTGTATGGGATTTTCATGCATGATCCAGTCTTCGTGCTTCATAGCTTCAATAATCAGGTTTCGTACGTACTCCATATCCGGGCCATATGATACAACTACGTCGGTCTCGACACGGTATATCTTATCGGGTATGGAATAGTTAGTGATCAAGTCCATTCCGATCACAGAATTAGGGACTATTACAAGTCTATTATCTCTTGTAAGAACACGCGTTGACCTCCACCCAATCTCTACCACATCTCCCCATGTATCGAGTTTTTCGATCCGAATACGGTCTCCTATTCTGAAGGGGCGGTCAATTAAAAGCACAATCCCGGTAATGATATCAGTAAGAGTTGTCTGGGCTGCAAGTCCGATGATTATCCCACCAAGACCAAGGGCTGTAAGTGATGCAGTAAGTGCAGTTCCCGTAATCCCGAAATGTCTCAGGAGTATAACTATGGCTAGAAAACTAAAAACCAGCAGGAACATGTATTGTATGGAGCGAACTATTCTCTGGTCGATTTTTTCCCGATCCCGAATAGGTACCTTAGATAAGTACCAGTTTGAAGTGATAGATATGAGACGAATAATTATATAGACTCCTATACTCCAGTAAAGAAGGAAAAAAAGGTCATCCGTCAGTTTTGAATAGATACCTACAGATTCACCGAACATTCTTACTATCGCCTGCATGCCCTGCAGAATAATGTAAAGTAACAGGAGATTTTCTAAAAGACGAAGAATTCTGTCATCAACTTTTGTTTTTGTTTTTTTGATTGCCGGCCAAAGCAAGCGCTTCAGGACTAATCGGCTTACTATTATGGCCCCTATTGTCAGTACCAGAATAACGGCCAGCTTCAGGAGAATTCTGCCAAAAAGCAGCATCTGTTCAATTTCGACCACTCACATTTCTCCCAGTTTCTAATTATTCATACAATACTACTGGATAATGCCACCGGATAAAATTTGACTGGGTCATGCCTCCAGACAATGTACCTATTTGGTATCCTTTACCTATCCTCAGAATTATTTAATGAATTCTTGACATCTACGTCATAGGAACTTATAGAAGACTCTCCTACTTTCTTCCTTTCAGGTGAATCAGTAGGCAGTTTCGCTACTATGCGGGAATACCACTCACTTCCAGGATCTGCTGTAGCTCCCTGGACAAAAACGCTTAGAAAAACAGTCGTGATCACCGCAAGACTTAAAGTTTCATTTCCTCCAATTCCTCCAGTTTCTTCCATGGCAGTCAATAACAAAACAACGGATGCAAGGCCTCTGGGCCCAAACCAGCCTAGAAAAAGTACGGTTTCGGAATGCAGCTTTATGCCTATAAGCGAGATTGCCACAGGTAGCATACGTATAAGCGTAAGGCTCAGCACTGAATAGATAAATATTGGCCAGCTAATTGTAAAAATTCTCGCAGAGACTGTAATTCCGAATATGAAAAAGACTGCACAGCTCAGTATGTTCCCTTCGGCCTCCGTAAGGATGATCTCTTCTTCTGCAGTTTTTATTTTACCTCCAGCCTGAGTGATAAGACCAGCTGTAAAAGCGGCAATGAATCCGCTACCGCCAATCAAGTCTGCTACAAGCCAGGAAATGATAGCCAGGGACATAAAGCCAATTTTACGGTAAAGCCCTGACATCCACCCGACCCTTACAGCTTTAGTAGAAAGCCATCCCCCTGCAAGCCCTATAACCGCACCAACAAGCATCCCTATACCTATCTGCTCAAACGCCAGGACTATCAGAGTACCTACTGGCCATTTTAGTGCCTCACCTCTTGTCAGTATCAGAAAAAAGAGAAAGAAAGGAATTGCACCCCCATCATTGAGTCCACTCTCCACGTTGAGTGTTTGTCTGATTTTTGCAGGTACTTTTGTATTGTTGAGTATCGCCTGACCAAGTCCTGCATCCGTAGGAGAAAGCATGGCTCCTATAAGACCTGCTTCTGCAAGTGTTATATCCTTTAAAAAAAGAGCAGCAACAATAGCCCCGAAGGCAATTGTTAGCGGCATGCCAATTATTAGAAGCCGGCCTGGAAGTTTCTCTTCACTTAATAGTGCCTGTAGCTCAATTTTTGAAGCATCCGAGAATAAAGTCAGGATAAGTGCAAGCTCGGCTATATTAAGAATTAGAGTGCTGTTTGAAGAGACACTCACAAAGTCAAGCCCTTCTGGGCTAAGCAGCAGTCCTGCTGCCACAAAGATCATAGGGGCTGTGACCACGGTGCCTGAGATCTTTCGGGATACAAGGCTAAAGAGAAAGAGCAGCACTGCAAAAGTTATGACAAAATACTCAATTTCTGATGTCATGAAAATTCCTTTTATTTCAGGTTATGCTCTTACTGCTATGTGGTCGATTTTTTCATTATCTATCTCTTGATATCAGGGCATTATGTACTCGTTTTCCCCTTAAAAGTTCTTTATCTGCTTGTTTGTGTGGTGCCCACCTCTTCTTGCGATCAAAAAAACAGTCACATCAGTATTAGTACAATAAATATATAAAAATGAGAGTATATATAAACGAGCATGTATAAAATTAATGTTAGGATTTAAACGAGCATGTATAAAGTTAATCTCAGGATTAAACCGGCAAAAAGCAGAACCGAACTTAGAATCTGTCCGAAAAGTCAGTGATGCAAGTTGAAAGATTAAAACGGATCATGATTTGTGAGTATCCTTTCTGGCTGCGTATATTGCTCACTGTGAAAGTTCCATATCAGAACAATTTTCGGATAGGTCCTAAGTTTCCTCAGATGAGCCTATACCTGTATATGGCAAGCATTAGTGATAATGTCCGAATATAGGGAGAAGGGATATATGGAGCAACCAATTGATAATGAGTCCGGGACGGAGCTAAAAGTATCGCAGATACCCTGGTGGTCTGTACTTCTTGAAGGAATTATTGCTATTATTATAGGTATATTTCTTTTATACGAACCTATAGCAACCACTATTCTGTTAATACGACTCCTGGCTATTTTCTGGCTAGCGGAAGGAATTATTGCTGTTATAGGAGCGCTGATCTTTACGAAGGACGGAAAATGGAAGCTGCTTTCAGGTATTTTGAGCATTATTGCAGGAGTTGTTATACTGATGTATCCTATCGTCAGTCCTTATGTAGTTCTTAAGCTTCTCGTTATCTTCATAGGAGCATTAGCTATTGTCAACGGTGCTGTAATACTTGCTTCAACACTTAAAGGAGAAGGAGGAGGTATGTGGATTCTTGGTGCCGTTTCCATTGTCCTTGGTTTACTTTTGTTGACTAACTCTCTGACAGGAGTTCTGATCCTACCCTGGATATTCGGACTTTTCCTTATTATCGGGGGAATTGGAGCAGTTATCTGGGGAATAAGAATACGAACCTGAATACGACTTTCAAAGAATAAAAAAGGAGATGTATTACCGGATATTTCGATTAAGATTTTTTAGATCGGTTATTCTACACTTTAAGATAAGTTATTCTACTCTTTAAGATAAGTTATTCTACTCTTTAAGATAAGTTATTCTACTCTTTAAGATAAGTTATTCTACTCTTTAAGATAAGTTATTCTACTCTTTAAGATAAGTTATTCTACTCTTTAAGATAAGTTATTCTACTCTTTAAGATAAGTTATTCTACTTTTTCATAAATATTTTATTCTTTGTTTCCACCTGATTCCATCAATTTTGCCATCCAGCGTGTATTATCGGAACTTTCAAGGATCATCTTCACGACCATTGTAAGAGGTATGGCTATAAGTGCACCTGAGCCGCCAAGGACATAACCCCAGTAAAATAGAGACAGAAACACTATGGATGGAGATAACTTAAGACTCTTTCCTGCAAGGGACGGAAAAAGAACATTTTCTATAAATAGATTTACCAGCCATATCCCGACAAACACTGCTATAGCTCCTAGAACTCCATATTTAAACAGTGCAAGCAGTACAGGTGGAAAAGCTGCAAGATAAAATCCCAGATACGGAATATAACCCAGCAGAAAAGTCAGAAAACCCCAGAGAACTGCAAAATCTATTCTTCCGATAAGGAGTAATATCGCAGTCCCGATGCCTCCAATCAAATTAATCTCTGTCCTTATCAGGATAAAGTCTACCAGACTTTTACCAAATTCCGTAACCCGTGATAGAAGGACTGTTTGATCTTTAAGTTCCTTTTCCATCTTTTTTGGCGCACTTGCAGCATCCAGAAGTAGAAATGCTGTCGTGATAACAATGAACGCAATTGTTGTTCCGGTACTTAAGGCTCCTGTAATAATTCCTGCAGTCAGACCTAACAGAAATGTTCCTACATCGCGTAAAAGTCCTCCTACTGGATATTGATCTGATGAAGGTAAGTACCTCTCAAAGTTTTCAAGAGTACTCATTAACTGAGCTTGATATCCGGGAATCTGGGCACTTAGCTGGAGTAAAGACCCAGTAACAAGGAGCACTGAAGCAATAGCAAAAATGATGAAGAAAAGAATTACCAGGCCTACACTTACCGAGCCAGGCACATGTTTTCTCTGAAGCCAGTGAACAAGGGGAGATAAGATTAAAAAGAAGAATATCGAGAAAAAAATAGGCCCGAGTATACTTCCAATTTCCCGCATCCCAATGGTCAGGATAACCGCAGCTGTACTGTAAAGTAAAATACTGGCTGGTACCGAATTATCGTCCGTATCCATATGTGCCCCAGATGTTTTTACATTAATTAACATATGAGTCTAAATATAAGAAGCTCTCCTAAACTATGGTCTGATTAATGGCTATTTCTCCAATTGGTTTTACTCTTACATAAGGGACTTAAGAGAAAAACCTAACGAGCTAGTATGGTACAGAATCGATATAAGTAGTGTTTAAGCTTACTTACGAGCTTATACTGAAACTCAATAAAAGAATCTCTGAATTTTCAAATTCCGAATAAACAACAAGTTTCTTATCATATGGAAATGGCTTTTAAACTTTTACTGATATGAAAACAAAAATTGGCGTTGGATCGTGAAAGCCGGTGCCAATCACTTGACAAACAAGTATGTTAAAGAGCAAAATAATCGCTGCCGTTTGGTCCTTCCGAAAGTGAGATCGTTTGTTCCTTCTGGCAGACACGAAACATCACAATATCAATTAATGGTAGATTTTTTGATTATTATCGCTGTGTAATTATTTTCTTTGTAAAAATGCAGTACAACATAAGAATACTAAAGTTGGATTAAAAAATTACATAAAACTATTTAAAAAAGAAAATTTTTCTATCAATGATATAAATTTTTTCTTTTATCATAAAAACAAAATATATAAATCTTTTATGGAGTTATTTTACTTTGTAAAATAATAAAACTGTATGGAGTGTAGTAAAATATTGAAAAATCGTTTAGCGGTAGCTATTGTCGTTATGTGTTTGCTTTTGGGTACCGTTCCTTTTGCGTTTGGTGCCACTGAAAAGATAAGCGGCTCGTCAAGTTCAGCTTATGTAAGTGCTTTATATGTTGGCGCTACTGGTGAAAAGCCTAACCAGGAATATGTTAAAATTACAAACAGCGGAAAAACATCAGTAAACTTGAAAGGTTGGAAAATCAAAGACGAGGGTGCAAAACACACCTATATCTTTAGTTCATACACATTAAAGTCTAAAGCTACGGTAACTCTCAGAAGCGGAATTGGTAAAAACTCTGGAAGCACGCTGTATTGGGGCAAAAATATTTTCATATGGAATAATCACGACCCCAAACATAAAGAGTATGGAGATACGGCTTATTTGTGGAATGCTCAGGGAAAACTAGTTTCGTCAAAGAAAGGATGAGATATTAAAAACTTTTCCATTTTTCTTTTTTAATATCGTTTGTTTAATACTTGTTGTCAAGGTTATTAATAAGCATCGAGCTTATCCTAAACTGTTATATCCTGAAATGACTTAGCAGACTTCTGAAACGACTTCGTAGGCTCAAAACAATTTGGAAGTCCAATATACATAATACAACAGCAGAGGACGTAAAAAGTCAAATGTTGAGTAAATTTCAATTCCATTTTGTGTTGTGCAATGATAATATAAAATAGTATAAAATAATATAAAATAGTATAAAATAAAATAGTATAAAATAAAATAGTATAAAATAAAATAGTATAAAATAAAATAGTATAAAATAAAATAGTATAAAATAAAATAGTATAAAATAAAATAGTATAAAATAAATTAGAAGTTGGCAAAATAACGGGTCACCTGTATACAATATATAACTGTAATAATAAATTAGAAATCGAAATAATTTTAGAATAAAACAACAACAGCAATAATCAAAGATATAAATCATACGGTTTCTCAAAATAACTCATGTGAAAGGTGTTAAATTAAACAAAACTTTAGAAATTAATTTTAAACCTTACTAAATAAATACGTAAAAAAACCAATAAACTTATATTTGATTCTGCAGATTGTTATATACGCGAATAAGATTTATTTAAATGAACATTAAAAAGGTAGGAAAATCCTACACTAGTTTTGTATTACAAAAATTCGCGAATAATATACCAAAACAAGCATAGAAGCACTACTGCAAGAACAAAAGCACTACTGAAAGTACTGCAGCCATAGTTGTTTGTTGATACGTATGCTGAAAAGCATCTGGCATTTAAGCTGAGAGAAATGAGCCACCTGTATTTACTTCTTGTTTTTGGGTGGTTTTATGAAACAGTATAATGTATCAGAATTGTAGTATACTGTAACAGAATTGTAGTATACTGTAACAGAATTGAAGAGTTGATATATATGAATATGGAAAAAAAGAGCTTTCTAAAATCAATAAGGTTTAGGCGAGAAGTTTTGACAGTTAAAAAGTGTATATGTCCGTTATGTGCGGAAAAAGTAGACGAAAATGAATTCCGAAACGAAGTATTTGTCAAGGAATTCAAGAGTTCGGGGCTGTGTCAAGAATGTCAGGACATGGTTTTTGGATATAAGGTAGCATGGTGATAGATCAACTACCCGTTAAGGTATTGGAAATCCCTTTTCAGGTGGCAAGCATGGATTTTAATCTATCTCTACCTTTTATTCCTTGCAGAAAATTTTCAAATTTTTTCACTAATTTCTTGTTTTAACTTTTCTCATCGTCGTTTTTGTTAGTTTTTTCTGATTAGATATTGATTTAATCGTCCAGGCTATAGAGTTTGTCCGATTTCGAAATTTTCTGGCCTTCACAGAAGGTTAGTTTACAGAATCTATTTTCCTCAACCTTCTTCAGTATCTTCAATCGGGCCCATCAATCTGGCCAGCCATTTTGTTTCCTCAAAACTTTCAAGTATAATCTTCAGAACTATTGTAAGCGGTATCGAAAGCAGCACACCTCCGAGTCCAAATACAAAATTCCAGTATAGAAGAGCAAGAAATAGGAAAGCAGGGGATAATTGCAGGCCTTTTCCCATAAGTGACGGGAAAAGGACATTTTCTGCAAGCGCGTCTACGATAACGATAATTAGAATAACTGCAAGAGCACCCAGAGGCCCATACTTGAGAAGCGCAAGCATTATAGGAGGAATAGAAGCAATAACCAGACCAATATAGGGAATATAACTTAACAGAAATATGAGGACTCCCCAGAGAATAGCATACTCGATGCCTCCGATAAATAGAAGGAAAGCGATTGCAATACCAGTTATAAGGTTTATTTCTGCTCTTATAACAATGAATTTTACCAGTTTTTTGCTAAACTCACTCATCCTCAAGCGGAGTTCGGATTGCTTTCCAATTTCCAGGTCTACTTTTTCAGGAACACTGGCTGCATCTATTAGCAAAAATGCTGCTGTAATAATGATAATTCCAGCTGTTGTTCCGGCGTTCACAATTACATTAACAGTATTTGCCATGAGAGAAATCGTTACTGACAAGGCACTACGGAGAATTGACTCTAAGGAAAATCCTTTATATGAAGGGGCAAGTTTTGTAAGATTATTTATGAGTTCAGTCAACTGAGCTTGATAAATCGGTATTTGACTTCCAAACTGCATTGCTGCTTTAATAACTATTACCCCAAGGACCAGGATAATTAGAGTAAGTAATAAAATTACCAGAATAACACTCAGTACACCTGGAACCCCTTTTTGTTTTAGCCAGCGGACAAGCGGAGTAAAAATCAGTGCAGTAAATATAGAAAAAAAGACCACTGTAAGTATTGATGCAATCTCCCGCATCCCTATTGTCAAAATAACAGCAGCGGTGCTGTAAAGTAAAATTTTAGCGGGTACTGAGTGATCATTTGAATTTATATTTTCACCCCTCCAGTTTCTCTTTTCGTAGTCATCATAGAAGTTTATGCCCTGACTGCTACTTCTCTAAAAGCAGCATCTATCAAAGATACCTGCCTTAACCTAACAACTTTTTTCGGACTCTTTTCAGACTAGAACTCAATCCTCGTGTGCCATTTGATCGAGCGTAGCTGTAATCGCCAGGATGAGTGCATTATCATGCCCAGGCTCTATTTCCACTCCATAGGTGTCCCTGATGTGGAACCATTTTTTCGAAATTTCTGCAATTTTCTCCCCTTCAACATCAATCCGATACTCATGATCCAGAATATCGCCTTTAATTTCCATTTCAGGGCCGTCCGGAATTTCGACCTTCCAGGTGTCCCTCAAAATATTAATCAACGCTTTTTTAATTGTTGCAGCCAGTCCGTTGTCAGCTCGCTTGATATCCATTGTGTCCCTTATTTTGAGTAACCTCTCCTGGATTTTGTAAAGATCTCTTCCCTGCGCGTCCTTTAATATCAGGGTGTTTCGGAGACGAAATGCCTTACCGTCAATATAAAATTCTCGTTTTCCTTCTTCATTCTCTATCCAATAATCGTCTCCAAGGGCAACAAGCTTTTCATGCATCAGATAGATGTGCTTTTTTTCTTCGTCATATCCTTCACGGCCACCAAATGGTTTCATCGAAAATCACTCTCTCTTAAAAATCACTCTCTTATCTATGCAATCTCAATACCTTCTCTTAAAGAAGCAATTTACAAATCTTATCTTCGAATAAAGAAAAATAAAAACAAAGAAAGATAGTAGTTCGTTTTTATCAAGGTAATTAAAATATGAAATCTCAATTTCAGGCTTTCTTTGCAGGCTTAAGCTTTTGAGGCTTGAGTTTTTCAGGCTTGAACTTTCCAGAACTGCTTTATCCTGAACTGCTCTTTTCAGATCTAAGCTTTTAAGAATTGTTTTATCGGGAATTGGCCTCCAGGTTTAAGTTTTCAAAACTGTTTTATTCGGAATTTTCTTCTTCAGGCTTGATTTTTTCCAGAGTTTTTCTCTCCAGAATTGCTCTTTTCATGTATTTTTTACAGGGCTTTCCTGTAAATCTTAATAATATCTTCTTTTGAGAGCTCTCTGGGATTTGTCAGGCGGCAAACATCCTGCATCGCGTGTTCAGCCAGGAGTTCCAGATCTTCTTCCTTTGCGCCAAGCTCTTTTAAGCCGGAAGGAATTCCGATATCCGATGCAAGTTTCCTGATGGCTTCTATAGCCCTGTCTGCCGCCTCTTCATTGCTTAACCCTTCCACTTTTTCTCCCATTGCCCTGGCAATATCGGCAAAGCGTTCAGGGACGACCTGCTTATTGTATGCCTCCACATACGGAAGAAGAATCGCGTTACAGACTCCGTGAGGAAGGTTGTAAAACCCTCCTAACTGGTGCGCCATGGAATGTACATATCCGAGGCTTGCGTTATTGAAAGCGATACCTGCAAGGTATTCGGCATGCGCCATCATGTCCCTTGTTCTTATGTCTTCACCATGGGAAACGGCTTCACGTAAGTACTTTGAGATAAGTTCTATGGACTTGATAGCAGCTGCATCCGTTGTAGGCGTAGCCATGGTAGAAACGTAAGCTTCAACTGCATGGGTTAAAGCATCCATACCGGTTGCAGCCGTAAGTGCAGGCGGCATGCTTACCATGAGTTCAGGGTCGTTAACTGCAATATCAGGGGTAATACGCGGGTCTACGATTGCCATTTTGATATGCCGCTCAGTATCCGTAATAATCGTAAAACTTGTCATCTCACTTGCAGTGCCGGCAGTTGTATTTACTGTGATAAGTGGAGGAATCCCTTTCGTAACTTTTCCTACGCCTTCATATTCATTGATCAGTCCACCATTATATACTACAATGCCAATTGCCTTTGCACAATCCATAGGGCTTCCTCCTCCGACAGCAACTATTATGTTACAGTCCTCTTTTCTGTAAATATCCGCTCCTTCCATAACTGAAGTATCGGTCGGATTCGGGTCTGCCCCTGGGAAGATTGTGCCCTCCAGGCCTGCATCTGCAAGAATCTTGTAAATATCCAATGTAAGCCGTTCTCCATGCTTGCTTTTGCCTGAAACTATCAGGGCTTTTGTAGCCCCAAGATCTTTTGCATGCTTGCCGATTTCTTTTACGCAACCAGCCCCCATAAGGGCTACTTTCGGATTCAGATAAGTGTATGTCCTGTTTTCTGTCATGCTTTTTACTTCCCCTGGAAACTCCTTCTAGATACCCTAAGATCTTTCAAAACCTGTTATTGAAAACACAAAATATTAATAAAAATAATTTTCCCGTTAACTAATAAAGTTTTGCTCCGGAATAGAATTTTTGAAGCCTCAATCAAAAATCCTGAGAGCGAAAGGCAAATATTTTTTGACTTTTACTGTCCGTACTTTCTAAAATTATTTATCATAAGGAAACTATATTCTATCTATTTTATATATTTCTCAGTAATCAAAATATACATAGATTATCAGTTGTTTTCCGGTTTGTTCTGAACAAATGTATACTCAAACAAAATTACATTTGTGAGTTTTATTGTGAATTTTAAAATATTATTCATGTAGTGGTGGACAACTAGCGGTGGACAATCAAGGATATTGTTTTGCCTTATTTGCCGGCAATAGTATTAAGTACGATTTAATCAAGCCAGGAGGATCTTATCCGTGAATCAACCAATCGACTTGCTCGAACCAGCAACCAGAGTATTTATAGAAAAGGTAAACAAGCAGGGTGGAACACCAATCTATCAGCTATCACCAAAAGACGCCCGTAAAGTCCTTTTGGATTTGCAAGCTGATAAGGTAGCAAAACTACCTGCTGAAATTGATGACCTGGACATTCCAGTCGGTCCTGAGGGGCAGGTTTCAATCAGAATAATCAGGCCAAAAGGAAATAAGGAAATCCTGCCAGCCGTGATGTATTTTCACGGCGGGGGCTGGGTACTCGGAGACAAAAACACACATGACCGACTAGTTCGAGAAATTGCAAATGGAGCTAACGCTGCGGTTGTGTTCGTTAACTTCACGCCGTCTCCGGAAGCAAAATACCCGACACCGATAGAAGAAGCTTACGCAGCAACAAAATATGTTTCAGAAAATGGGGAGAAGCTCAAACTGGATAGCTCAAGGCTTGCAATTGTTGGTGACAGTGTAGGCGGAAATATGGCGATAGCTGTTTCACTTCTGGCAAAGGAAAGAGGCGGTCCAAAAATTGATTATCAGGTGTTATTTTACCCTGTGACGGATGCTAATTTTGACACTCAGTCTTATCAGCAGTATGCAAACGGTATCTGGCTTACTCGTGAAGCTATGAAGTGGTTCTGGGACAATTATTTGCCTGACAAAGAAACACGCAAGAAGCCCACAGCTTCTCCTTTACAGGCATCGCTTGACCAGCTCAAGGGACAGCCACCAGCTCTTATCATAACCGATGAAAATGATGTGCTGCGCGACGAGGGTGAAGCCTATGCCCACAAACTGATGCAGGCTGGCGTCAATGTTACAGCCGTTAGATATTTAGGAACTATACACGATTTCGTGATGTTAAATGCACTTGCTGGTACACCTGCCACTTGCAGTGCAATTGGTATGGCGAACGAGCACCTCAAAGCGGCTTTCACAAAATCATAATTGTTATGGTTGCTCATGAAAGTGCAATATCAAACATATCACAAATCCTAAATATCTCAGATCCTAAATATTTCAGATCCTAAATATTTCAGATCCTAAATATTTCAGATCCTAAATATTTCAGATCCTAAATATCTCAGCTCTTAAACATCAGATGTAAACATCAAATATAAACATCAGATTTTAAACATCAGATCTTAACGTTAATATAAAGTCTATTAATTTTGATTTTATAAATATATGAAAATAAATTTAAAAATGCATAAAACTCAGAGATCTAAAAAACATACAAAAGAGATGCAGCAGCTCTGGATAAGCTTGTTTTTTTCCAAACGTATAGCTATTTAATAAATCAATCATAATTAAATATACATGAGTGGGATCAGGTTTGGGGCGGACTGTCTTTCAAGATATGAAGAAGGAATAAAAAGAGAATGGATTATAGGAAACGGACTTGGAGGATATGCTTCTTCTACAGTTATTGAAGTAAGCACAAGGACTTACCACGGGCTGCTTGTTGCTGCTCCGGAAAACTCTCCAGGAAGGTTTGTATTGCTTTCTTCCCTTGATGAGGAGATCTCTACTGATGAAGATATTTATAAACTTGCAGTCCATAAATATCCAGATACTATCTCTCCCACAGGCTTCAATTACCTTTCCGAGTACACTCAAAATCCATTTCCTCTCTGGGTCTACCAGCCCGGCGATTTTACTGTAAATAAAAAAATCTTCTTGGTTCATAATAGTAACACGACATGTATTCTCTATGATATCGAATCCAAAAAAGAAGAAGCTTTACTAAGAATTTTTCCATTGGTAAACTCAAGAGACTTCCATTACACTGCTCGCTCAGGATACCTTTCTTTTTCTCAGAAAACTGATTCTTCAGGAGTAAAACTGGAGAGTTCTAACGGTTTCACTTTTTATCTTTCATCCAATCTTGAGTATCATTCTGATCCCAGATGGTACTATAACCTGGAGTATGACGCTGAAAAGCAAAGAGGGCTTAACTCCCAGGAAGATAATTTCAATCCCGGCTATTTCGAAAGCAAACTAAAATCGGGAATTTCTCGCTTCTTTATTGCAGCTTCAACAGAAGATATCTCCTCACTTAACCTCAGAAAAGTTGACGAACTTTATAGACGGACAGTAAACCGACAGAATCTCCTTGTTCTCAATTCCAGGCTCAGAGATCCCTTTGCCCTTAAACTTCTCAGGGCAACGGATACTTTTACGGTGAAGAATACTTTTTCAGGTGAAAACACTGTAATTGCAGGATATCACTGGTACTCCGATTGGGGAAGAGATACCATGATATCTCTGACCGGACTGTTTTTAATTCCTTATCGTCATGAAGAGGCCAGGTCCGTTCTCATGAATTTTGCTCGATATTGCAGGAAAGGCTTAATACCCAATACTTTTCCGGCTTTCGGAGGAGAACCAGTCTATAATACGGTAGACGCTTCTCTCTGGTTTATACATGCTGTTAGCCGTTACTTCGCATATACGAGCAACTTTCTTTTCCTCGCGGATATCTGGGACACTATAGAGGCTATTATAGATAATTACCGTAAAGGTACGGACTTCGGAATCGGTATGGACTCTGATCATCTTATTCAACAGGGACCTCAACTAACCTGGATGGATGCCAAAATTGGAGAGTGGGCCGTAACTCCAAGAGCAGGTAAAGCCTGTGAAATCAATGCCCTCTGGTACAATGCCTTGAAAATTGCTTCCAGCCTGGGTACTCTTCTTGGAAAAGAAGTTTTTTTATATGAAATGCTTGCAGATGGTGTTGCCTCGAATTTTGAGAATACTTTCTGGAACTCGGAAACTAATTGTCTCTTTGACCTGGTATATAACGATGAAACAGGTAACGAGGTTAAAGATCCTGCAATCCGTCCCAATCAAATCTTTGCCGTATCCCTACCTTATACTATGCTTCCTCCTGATAAAGAAAAAGCGATTGTGGACAGAGTTGAAAAAGACCTTTTGACTCCCTTTGGGCTTAGAAGTCTTTCGTGTGATCATCCATTATATAAAGGACAGTATCACGGGGATGCGCTCACCCGAGATACGGCCTATCATAATGGTACAGCCTGGCCCTGGCTCCTTGGTGCTTATGTAAGAGCTTACCGGAAAGTCCACAACTATTCCGAAAAGAGTCTGGAAGATATGAAGGCTCTCCTGGAGGGTTTTAACACTCATCTTGAATCCGCAGGACTTGGCACCGTTTCCGAAGTTTTTAATGGCGATTATCCTCACTCTCCAGGTGGATGCATAGCTCAGGCCTGGAGTGTTGCAGAAATTCTTAGAGCATATGTAGAAGATGTGCTTGAGATAAGGCCACTCTTAAGCACAATATCTCCAGCACTCTTAAGTGTTATATCCCCGGAACTGGATATAATGAGTTTTTCGTCTATGAATATAAATGAGAGAACAACATAAGTTTGAGGGAGATAATATGGCCTGGAAAGACCATGGGGAGATATTTGTACGGTCTAGAAAAAATCCAATACTTACAGTTGAAGATTGGCCTTATCGAGCTAATTCGGTATTTAACCCTGCAGCTGCTATAGTCGATGGTAAAATACTGTTACTGGTCAGGGTTGAGGACCACAGGGGATTTTCTCACTTTACAGCAGCAAGGAGTGAAAACGGAATTGATGGCTGGGAAATTGACAGTAAGCCAACTTTTTTTCCGGATCCTGTAAATCATCCTGAAGAGATATATGGTGTTGAAGATCCGCGCATAACTTACATAGATGAACTGGAAAAATGGGCAATAGTATATGTAGCTTTTTCGGATAGTGGTCCCTTGCCAGCCCTTGCCTTTACCGAGGACTTTCGTAGTTTTGACCGAGCAGGACCTTTGATGCCACCTGATAATAAAGATGCTGCTGTTTTTCCTGTAAGGTTTAATGGCAAATGGGCAATGTTACACAGACCTGCGCCTACTACTCATACTTTGAAGGCTAATATCTGGATCTCCTTTTCTTATGATATGAAATCCTGGGAAAAACCGGAAGTTCTCCTGTATGCCAGGGAAGGTGGATGGTGGGATGCTTACAAAATCGGTTTATGTCCTCAGCCGCTCCGTACACCCAAGGGCTGGTTAGTTATGTACCACGGGGTACGCCAGACGACTTCCAAAATAAGTTACAGACTCGGGCTTGCTCTTCTTGATCTCGAAGACCCCACGAAAGTGCTCCGCAGGTCTGAAGGCTGGATCTTCGGGCCTCGTGAGCCATACGAACGCAGTGGAGATGTCAATGACGTTGTTTTTCCCTGCGGATGGGTGCAGGTAGGCGACGAACTCCGTATTTATTACGGAGCTGCCGATACATCGGTGTCAGTTGCCAGCGCAAAAATGAAAGATATTATGGAATATATTTGCGGGTGTCCTGAGAAACAGTGCCCTGAAGAATATTGCAGGTGGTTTGAAGAAAACAGAGGAAAGCCCTATTGATTTGAGAAGAGGATGAATCTGGAGCTGGACATTGACCGTTTACTAAAGACCATAAAAGAGAATGAGCACTCAAGAGTGGCACGAAGATGCAGGCTTTTTCAGCTATAAGCCCTCGAACACTTAAAAAGAAATATCATTTAAGCTCTTGAAAGGCAAAAATAGAAGAATTTGAGGATTTGTACTTAATTTTCGCGATAGAGAAACAGCAGTTGATTTCCATATGTTGGTTCTGTAATCGGTTTATTAAGTACAGAAAAGCTGGATGTGAAGGAAGTAAAGGTAGCATACGAGTTTCGGAAAAGCGGAGACATAATGCTAAAAATTTGCTGAAAATGTCATTACGATAATTACCGTAGAGTGTTTATCCGTGAACGGTAACTCAAATTATCATATTACAGAGGCACAAATGAAAAATAAAAAAACGGCTAATTTTGGGATAAAACATACGGGAAATAATAATTAAAAGTCAAATGTATATATACAAGTACGCATGTATATATACAACTTGCGCTTATTATAGTATACAGGACTTACGCACTTGAGGAACAAAATCAATCACAATAGCGCTGTTTTTTAAGTTAATATTTTAAACTGTTGAGGGTTAATGTTGTTGATTTTCCAGTTCAGCACATAAGTTCTAAAACTATAACTAACAACCAGAACAAAGGTAAAATAAATGGCTTTTAATGATAGAGGAAAACCCTTCAGGGGAAGAGACAGCAATAGCAGAGATTTCAGAGCTCCCAGAGAAATGTACAAGGCAATCTGTTCGGATTGCGGTATTGAGACAGAAGTTCCATTCAAACCAACCGAAGGACGGCCGGTTTACTGCAGGGAATGTCTTCCCAAACACAGGATACCCAGAGAAGACCGTAGATATTAAATGTTATTTTTGTAACTGATTTACATCAAGACATATTTTTACTTCCCTTTATGGGGCAGAGTTAAGGTTCTGCCTCATGAATTTCTCTCCGAGAGCACGATGCTCTTTAGCAATATCGCGATCTCTACACAAAACTTCTTGAGATTTGTGATTTTACAGAAAACCAGCACGGTCCCCGTCCTTTTCGCTCGCTCACGCGAACTGATTTGTTTTTTATAGTGGTGCATCGACCAAAACATGCACATAATTGAAAATTATTAATCTCTTCTGGACCTGAACTCAAATGTTTAGTTTTTGATGTAACTTGAGATCGATGCATCAGTATACGTTATTTAGATACTAATTAATGTGTATAGATACGAGGAGTTAAAAATGAAAATCGGTAAATCAAAAGCAAAGAAAGGGGGGAACTATGCCCCATGTGAAATCTGCGGAGAATACTATAAACAAGCTGTTTATATGTATATTGGTAGAAAATGGACTAAAATCGGGCAGGGGTGCCCTGAATGTCTTAAAAAGGAACTACAAAAGTAATTTATCGTACTCTGTTAACCAGTGACTAATAAAGAGTAATTAAAAGATCAGCTGAATCAGCGCTCCAGATCACTATATTGCAGGTAACTACTCTTACATTAAGAGACCGCAGGTTCTGAATATCTTTTATTACTTTTTCAACAGTTTAATACAATATATATCTTCAAACCCATTTACAGATGGAACTTAATAACAATATAGCATCGTTCTGCACTTCCGTCAGCTATTTTTATACCTGGATAACATTTGCATTGTTTGGTATTTTGAAAAATTTACATTGGGTCAATAAGACATATAAACTAATCCTAAATCGGTATCTCCGTATTCTCTATACACTCTATTCATCAGTTAGTTATCAAATTCCTTGTTTTCATTAAAAGAGAAAAGGTGAAACCATTAGAATCAATATCAAATGACTTTTTTGACAGGCTAGGTAATTAAACTATTCCCTGAGTCTATCTGAAACTATTGTGGAAATCTTGCATAAAATACAAGAGAATTCAAAAGTGCCAACGACATAGTTGGCAAAGTTACTAGAACTATAAACAGTTTCGGCAGCTAATTGGAATACTGACAAAACATTAAATATGTAAAACTTAAACAAAAATTTATTTATGTAATGAGTTTATATTAATAAATTAAGAAGTTTAAGAGGCATCACTAATGGATACAGAAACACAAACTGAAATAAATGAGAAATTAAGAACTATACAGTCAAATGAGAAGAAAATAAAAATTGCAAAAAAACAAATCACAGCAATAGAAGAAAAGATAAAAAAGTATACTAACCAGAACAATAAGCTTAAAGAAGAAGTTAATAAACTGGTAGGAGAATCAAGCCTTCAAATGAACCTGCCGTGATAGCTACAAGTTGCTACTTGGCAAAGTAGGACAAGATATTGTAATCTATCAAAACAAAGAAGCAAAAAGAGAACACTCAAGAACGTTATGAAGTGGAAAACTTTTTCAGTTATAAGCTCTCAAATACTTAATAAAAATATCTTTAATTCCTTGAGACTGCAAAAACAGGAAACTTTGAAGATTTATACTTAATTTTTCTAAAAAATAATCTACATGGATACATATTTGTTGACCTTATATATTTATACATAATTTGTTAAACAATAAATTTTAAACAATAAATTTTAAACAATAAATTTAATTGATTGCTTATATATTCTTCACAAGTAACCGATCAAAATTGGGTTTTTTAAATCTTTTATAACTGTTTGCTTACTTATCCCGGTTTATTTCTTATTTTTTGTCAGCAAGGTTTTAAAGTATTTATTTCCTTCTTCATCTGGAAAGTTCCTTTTGATGCCATAAATATCGCTTTCATAACCAGTGAACTCATTCTTGAAACTCTGTTGAGCCAGAAAACATACAATTATCTTTGAAAATGCAAACATCTGATACTTAAGCTCGGTCCGAAGCTTAAAGGCAGAGAATTAGTAAAACATGTGATTACGTAATTAATATAACCCGGAAAATTGAGTTCACTTGAAATTTAATTCTACAAAAAAGCTCATTAAAATTTTCAATACCATTAAAAAAACTCATAACTTGAGTTCTGCCCATTAGGACCATCAGAGCGCACTGGCTTTTCAAATGCACGGGTAGTACTCAAGTTCTCACCTTTTTTGAAAAAACTCTACAGGTTGGGCTAAATAATTCAGGATTCATATATAAATATCCGATTAGAGTGCCGGATTTAGTTTATTCCTCAAACACTAAGTGAATTTCTGGCATTCATGGAGGGAAAAAAATGGCAACTAAAGAGGAACTTATTCAGGAGCTTTCTGAAGCAGTTATCTCCTGTAAAAAGGATGCAGTGCTCGCAGCTGTCGCGAAAGCGAAAGAGGTTATGGAACCTGCTGAGATCATTGACAAAGGTCTTTCTGCAGGCATGAACCAGGTAGGAATTCTTTTTGAGAGAGGGAAACTTTTCCTGCCACATGTAATGATAGCTGCTGATGCAATGACAGCAGGAGTTAAAGTGCTTGAAGCTGAGCTTCCGACAGGAACAGAGAACAAGAAACTCGGTGTTATCGTAAACGGTACTGTCGAGGGCGATGTCCATGATATCGGTAAGTCCATAGTGTCAACAATGCTCCAGTCCTCTGGCTTTGAAGTCTATGACATTGGCCGTGATGTTCCGGTCATGAACTTCATCGAAAAGGCAAAGGAAGTCAATGCCAATATGATTGGAATTTCCGCCCTGATGACCACAACCCTTCAAGGACAGAGGGCCATAATAGATCTACTCAAGGAAGAAGGGCTTAGGGACAAAGTAAAAGTCATGGTAGGAGGAGCTCCTGCAACTCAGGCCTGGGCTGACAAAATAGGTGCCGACTGCTACGCTGAAAATGCAAGTGAAGCTGTCGCAAAAGCAAAGGAACTGCTACTCTGAACCCCAATAATCAATAAAATCTGTTCAGTATAAACTCGGTTAGTCTAAACTAAATTCATTTGAAAGAGGATAAAAATGGCAACTGAATACGCTTTGAGAATGGGAGACGGAAAACGTGTCTTCCTTACCAAAGAGAAAATCATGGCTGAGATTGAAGCCGGAACTGCAAACGCTGCCGACCTTGGTGAGATCTCTGCCCTCAGCGCCGATGAAATTGACAAGCTTGCAGAAATTCTTATGATGCCAGGCAAGGCTGTAAGTGTCGAGCAGGGCATGGAGATTCCCGTAACGCACGACATCGGCACTATAAGGCTTGACGGTGACCAGGGTAACAGTGGTGTCGGTATTCCTTCCAGCCGCCTGGTTGGCTGCATGACGCACGAGCGTGCTTTCGGTGCCGATACAATGGAACTCGGACACATTGATTACAGTTTTAAGCCTGTAAAACCTGTCGTATCAAACGAGTGCCAGGCAATGGAAGTCTGCCAGCAGAACATGATTATTCCGTTGTTTTACGGTGCAATGCCAAATATGGGACTGTATTATACCCCTGATGGGCCTTTTGAGAATCCCGGCGACCTTATGAAAGCTTTCAAGATCCAGGAAGCCTGGGAATCAATGGAACACGCTGCCGAACACCTCACAAGAGACACAGTATGGGTTATGCAAAAACTCTTTGCCTCAGGAGCTGACGGTGTTAATTTTGACACAACCGGCGCAGCAGGTGACGGAGATATGTACGGCACACTCCATGCAATCGAGGCTCTCAGAAAGGAGTTCCCTGACATGTACATTGAAGCAGGCATGGCAGGAGAATGTGTACTTGGTATGCACGGAAACCTTCAGTACGATGGCGTTACCCTTGCAGGGCTCTGGCCTCACCAGCAGGCTCCACTTATTGCAAAGGCAGGAGCAAACGTTTTCGGGCCAGTATGCAACACCAATACCAGCAAAAGCTCAGCCTGGAACCTTGCTCGTGCAGTTACCTTCATGAAGGCAGCTGTCGAGGCGTCTCCAATTCCCTGTCACGTTGACATGGGCATGGGCGTTGGCGGAATTCCTATGCTTGAAACTCCTCCTATTGATGCGGTTACAAGGGCAAGCAAGGCAATGGTAGAAATTGCAGGCGTAGATGGCATATAGATCGGGGTCGGCGACCCATTGGGTATGCCGATCGCACACATAATGGCTTCAGGTATGACTGGAATAAGGGCTGCAGGAGACCTTGTCGCAAGAATGGAGTTCTCAAAGAATATGCGCATAGGCGAGGCAAAAGAATACGTGGCAAAGAAACTAGGGGTCGATAAGATGGACCTCGTAGACGAGCATGTTATGAGAGAGCTGCGTGAAGAACTCGATATCGGTGTGGTAACGTCAGTACCAGGTGCTGCAAAAGGTATTGCTGCAAAGATGAATATTGAAAAGTTGCTCGATATTAAGATTAATTCCTGCAACATATTCAGAAAGCAGATAGCGTAAAGGGATAGCATAAAGAAAAACTCCGAAATAACTATGAAGATGCGGAAAAGTGGATACAGGTCTCCTGTATGTTCTTTTCAGGATATTCAATAATAAAATTTCTTGAAGATGTTTCCTGGTAATAATTCCCGATAATATTTCCTGGTAATATTTCCTGGTAATATTTCCCGAGAGCATCTCTTGGAAATATTTCTTAATGCCATGAGAAGCTTGAATTCTTTCGGATTTTCCTCTTTTTCCGTTTGCAAGCTTTCATGAGTCGATTTGTGCTGCAAGAGCTGTGCGAATCGTCAATCGTTACTCTATAATAATTATGGAAGTGTGATTGAAAATGAGCAACGAAAAAAGTGAAAACGGAGGACTCCAGCGAACAATTGATTGGAAGCAGGGGCTTGCAATTGCCCTGGGGGTTCCCGTTCTTATCCTGCCGTCCATAGGCTATTTTGCAAATTATGTTTGGGCCTTTGCAATAATTATCTGGGCGCTATCTGTCTTTCAGGGCTTCATGCAAAATTTCGCCTATGGAGAACTTGCTACAATGTTCCCGAAAGCATCCGGTCTTCCTGGGTACGCTCAGAGTGTTTTTACGGGGAACGCGAGCAACCGGTATGACCTTAGCAAATTACTCGGAGGTTTC
Source organism: Methanosarcina barkeri 3 (assembly GCF_000970305.1). Taxonomy (GTDB): domain Archaea; phylum Halobacteriota; class Methanosarcinia; order Methanosarcinales; family Methanosarcinaceae; genus Methanosarcina; species Methanosarcina barkeri_A. The sequence goes on along the minus strand of NZ_CP009517.1, from coordinate 834,291 downwards.
AGCGCCTGGAGTTACTGGTTTGCCTGGAATCCGGTTCTTGCAATCTATTCAATTCTGATCGGAAGCTATCTTAAAGGACTGCTTCCTGCACTTGCAGGTGTGCCTGACCTTACTATTTACCTGGTATCCGGAGCAGTTGTATTTATACTTCTTATTCTGGTTAATTACCGCGGGCTTGCCGGCGGAGCAAAACTCGGGTACATTCTTGCCGTACTTTCGCTTGCCCCACTTATCATCATTGCTCTTGCACCTTTCGTAACCGGACACTTTGAGCTCAACAATATTACAGGTGCCTGGCTTCCCGCAGACTGGAGCTGGGATATCCAGCACATTCTGATCCTGCTAGGGCTTTTTGCAATGGCTCAATGGAGTGCCTGCGCCTGGGAAACCGCAGCAATCTACGGACCCGAGTATAAGCAGCCCAAATCGGATGTACCAAAAGCCCTCTTTATCTGCGGTGCGATCTGCCTTGTGACTTTCATCCTCGTTCAGGCAGCCTGTACCGGAGCCCTGGGAATTGAAGGAATCCTGTCCGAGCCGGTTTCTCCAATGCTGCCTATAGCTCAGATGACACTTGGTACCATAGGTGGATCTCTGACGATCTTCATGTTGATTGCAGCAATGATTCTCATTATCCAGACTGCCTTTCTTGGAGCTTCAAGGGCTATGTATTCCATGGCTGAAGAGGGAAATCTGCCAGGATTCTTTGGAAAAATGAATGCATACGGAACTCCGGTCAATTCAATGATTGTCATTGCCCTCTTGAACATGGGTTTCATCTGTCTGGGAACTCCTGCAGCTATAGTGGCCGCTTCAGCAATAGGTTATGTCTGCGCCAACGGGATAAGTCTGCTCGCATATGTTAAGGCAAAAATCGACCCTAAATTCTCGAAACTTGAAAGACCGTTCAAAGCTCCGGGTGGCTGGAGACACGTAGCCCTTTTCTTTGGGTTTTTTAACCTGCCTCTATGTCTGATTGGAATAATATACCTGAACAGTCTTGAGGTAGGCTGGACTTCAACGATAGTCGGCTTCGTGGTGCTTGCCCTTTATCTTCCACTCTGGTATTATTCCCAGAATGAGAACAGGACAACTTTAGAGAAGGATGACTCCTTATCAAGTGAGTCCACGATATAAGGACAATAGTAAATTACAAAATCTCTGCTACTTTCCTTTCCCGACAAACAGGTTCGGTTCGTGAACCAATAAACATTATCGAACTTTAAGTCTGTCCAGGATGCAAAAAGAGTTTGTAGAAAATATGTGGCTACAGGATAAATCAGTTTACGGTAATATCATTGAAAAATATGTAGCCGTACTGGTCCTGAGCCTCATGCTGTTTTTTGTTATTGCAAAATAAAAACTTTGAAACTAAAGTCATTTTTGTTGTCTCTATTCTACAAGAAAATAAAGCAGTGTACCAGAAAATAAAAGTAGTGTGCCAGAAGATAAAGTAGTGATCAGAAAATAAGGCAGTATATGGAATTTTCTGTAAATTCATAGTCAAATTTGTATACTGACTATAATTAAGTTCTCTTAATGTTGAATTTTCCAACTACACTTATTAAGATTTATGATTGTACAGAAAATTGGCATACTATCAGTTCACTAATTCTCAAATTATGCATTTAACTTTCCTCTGCTAGCAATTTTTCCAGTAAGAGCAATGGACAGCAGGGACATAAGTGTAAGAATTAACACCAGAAAATTGGCAAGTTCATCATTGCCTGCCTGAAAAGCACTGTATATTGAGATAGACATTGTGTTTGTTTTTCCTGGGATATTCCCTGCCAGCATAAGGGTTGCTCCGAATTCTCCTACAGCTCTTGCAAAACTGAGTACCAGCCCTGCCAGTATGCCCCTTTTTGCAAGGGGCAAGGTTATCAGGAGAGCAGTTTCAATTTCACTCCTTCCAAGAACATAGGCTGCATATTCAAGCTCTTTATCCACTGATTCAATGGCTGCTTGTGCAGTTCTTACCATAAGTGGGAGAGAAACCGTATAAGCAGCAATAACTCCAGCCTGCCAGGTAAATAGGATTCCAGTGCCTGTGATACTGTAGATAAATTGTCCAATAATTCCGTTTTTCCCCACCAGGATTACCAGAAAATAACCAATTACCGTAGGTGGAAGTATCAGAGGAAGTGTTATCAACAGCTCCACAAGCTCTTTTCCCCGGAAATTATGTCTTGCAAATATATAAGCCAGGAATACCCCGCTGCACAGTACGAGACAGGAAGAGATGGCAGCTATCCGGAATGTAATCGATATAGGAAACCATATCTGGTCAAGCATTGGAGTCATATTTTATTCCGTTATTTATTCCGTTATTTATTCCGTTATTTATTCCGTTATTTATTCCGTTATTTATTCTGTTAATTACTCCGTTATTTGGCTACTGCTGTAAATCCGTATTTTTCCAGCGTTTCCTGCCCTTCTTCACCAGTAACGAAATCGATGAATTCCTGTGCGTCTTTTTTATTTTCGGAAGACGAAACTATGGCTATCGGGTAGTTTACAGGAGTACTGACAGATACATTTGTAACGATTTTGATGGATCCGGGATCAGCAGTCAATGTGTCACTCATATATACGAAACCTGCGTCAACTTCTCCTCTTTCCACGTATGTGAGTGCCTGTTTGACGTCTTCAGCAAGTACCGCCTTACTTTCTATCTGATTCCACAAACCAGCTTCCGTCATTGCTGTACGTGTATAATTTCCAACAGGGACTGTATCTGGATTTCCAATGCCGATTTTCTTAACTTCAGGATTAGTAAGGTCTTTCACGTCAGTGATATTGAGGGTGCTGTTTGCAGGGACAATAAGTACAAGTGAATTCTTGGCAAAATTCTCTCTTGAACTGTTGTCTACAAGATTCTCATTGGCAAGGGTGTCCATGTTTTTCTGGTCAGCTGAAGCAAAAACATCTGCAGGAGCTCCTCCCTCAATCTGCTTACGCAGGTTACCTGAACTTCCAAAGTTGAGATTCACATCTATGTCAGGATTTTCGGTTTCAAACTTTGATTCCATATCTGTAAAGGCCTCAGTAAGGCTGGCAGCTGCAGATACTGTTATAGTATCAGGATCCTGCTGAGAAACTGAGGTTTCATTTGCGACTGGGGTACCCGTTTCATTTGCGATTGGGGTGCCCGTTTCGTTTGTAGCTTTGTTTCCATTATCAGTACATCCTATAGCAAGGAATACACCTAAAATTACTAACAGAACTATCAGTTCTTTTCTCACAATTTCACCTACACAAAATATTTTTACAATTACTCACTTAATTGAGTTCAGCATTGATAACAATAAAAACTTCAGCAGTACAAATTGCTTCTTTATTTTCCGTATCTTTATCCTCTAACAGCAATATTATAATTTTGTATAAATTGTGTTAGTCAGAGAACAATAGGGATGTAAACAAGCCGTTATGTCCTATAAAACATAACGTTTTTCTTTTTTACTTTTATAGTATAAGAAGATTCCCGGTGCTGGTCTCAGGGAGGAACTTAGGGTCTGTTTAAGATGGGTTTAAGGTAGTTTAAGACTTTAAAGTAGTTTAAAGTAGATTTAAGGTAGTTTAAAGTAGATTTAAGGCAGTTTAAAATGGACTTAGGACAGTTTAAAATAGATTTAAGATAGTTTAAGGTTAACTTAAAGTCTATTTAAGGTTTTTAAGGCATTTTAAGCTTGGTTTGAGGGCAGACAGGAAGGATTATTCAATATATGTTTTATTAGAATTTCAAGGAAACCAAACAGTAAAAAAGTAGAGTAAGAATTAAAAAAGCTTAGACCCCATTTTCTGAATTAAGCCTTCTGGATTCCGAATAAACTTTTGTGAACTCCGCTCCAAGTGTAATCATAATTGAGGAATAGTAAGATAGAAGAAATAATCCTATGATGGACCCTATTGCTCCATATAAACTTGTAGGGCTACTGTACGTAAAAAAGAGCACAACAATGTATTTTCCTATTGTTACAAGAATTGTTGTTATGAGAGCTCCTACAAAAACGGATTTGATATCAAGACTCTTATCTGGAAGTACCTTATACACAAGTGTGAAAAAAATCACAAGAATAAGGAAACTAGCTATCGAACCTGCATAATCAGTAATCACAGGTGAAAACGGTAGAAACTGATGGAATAACTTTGAAGCCGCATAAAGAAATCCTTCAATAAATATGCTCAGTACAAGCAGCCCTCCAAACAAAATAACAATAACAAAAGAAGCCACGGCATCTTTTATAAAGTCCTTGATATTATTAGCCTCATCAGGCTTGATACTCCACGCCTGCTCAAGGAAATTCTTCAATTGCCTGAAAATGTTACTTGCACTCCAGAGTAGTAGAACAATACCAATTAATGCACTTATTGACAGAGAATTAAGGTCAGGAATGCGTTCGAAAAGTAAAATTATCATATTTATAACTACTTCATCTATAACTCCTTCTAAGTAATTAATTATGGTCTCCTGAAGATTTTCTGATTTCAAAAAAATACTGCCTATAGATACCGAAAATAACAGTAAGGAAGGTAGGCTCAATATAAAATAAAACGCCAGTGCAGCACTGTGTGTTAGCGCATTATCTTCCAACCACTTATTTATCGTCCTGGCAATGAGATTTCTTACGTAATCCTTTCTTATGTACTCCTTTCTTACGTATTCCCAGCTCATATTTTCCCCCAATATATAATACATATCACTTTTATTAAAAAGTTCTTATTAAATTTTTTAAATATTTGCTCTTTTTAAAGATCTACTCTTTTTAAAGATCTACTCTTTCTGCGAAGGATAGAGTATAAAAGAAAAATTGAGGGAATAGTGAAGAGAAAAATAGAATCAAAATAAATAGCTAATGAGCCAATTATCAAGGGTTCAATAATTTCGAATAATCGTAGTCAATTCTGTACGATACTTTGCTGTTGGCTTTACATTGATTTTTGGCTTTTCGCTGTTATATGTCCTGATTTACATTTTATATGTTTGCAGAAGGGTAACAAAATAATACGCTTCTTATAGACCATTTTTCAGTTATCAGAGTATATTTTAGTTATTAGAATATATTTTAACTATTAAAGTATATTTTAGTTATCAGAGTATATTTTAGTATTAGAATATATTTTAACTATTAAAGTATATTTTAACTATTAAAGTATATTTTAGTTATCAGAGTATATCTTAGCTATACTAATAATGGACAAATATCAAATTATGTAATAATCAGGCAACGGTTTATTAAATTGGATAAACTAAACAAATAATTTAACAAATTTTAGTGTTCGTGTATATGCTCTCTATAGTGGGCGTGCAGATGCCCATGCACGAGCTTGCCATGAACGTGCATATGTTCATGGATAAGATTCGTAGAAAGTAAGAGTTCCCTATTATTGAGCACGTTTTCCACATCTCCATCCACAACAATTCCATGATCTTCGCTCATTACTATGGATCTATTACTAATCTGCTCTACTGTTTCAAGGTCATGAGTAGCGGTAATTATCGTCTTTCCCGCTCTACCCAGCTCCTGCAGTAACTCTACCAACCAGAGCTGAGTCCTTGGGTCCAATCCTGCTGTGGGTTCATCCAATAAAAGGACATCAGGGTTATTAGCCAAAACAGAAGCTATACAGACTTTTTTCTTCTCTCCTCCGCTTAAGGTATGAGGAGCTCGATCCTTAAGCTTGGTAATTCCAAGCATCTCCAGGACTTCTATTACTCTGGTTTTGACTTCTTCCGGACTCATATTGAGCTGCATGGGTCCAAAGGCAACTTCTTCAAAGACTGTAGACGAGAAGAGTTGTACATCTGAGTTCTGAAAGACAAATCCTACTCTTTTCCGGAAATAAGACCTGAATTCATTATCCTTAATGGCATCGAAAACTTCTTCTTCTATCGGATTGCCAAAAGCATAAAATTCTCCCGAAGTAGGATATATAAGTCCGTCAAGAAGAGTCAGCAGAGTCGATTTGCCACTGCCGTTAGAGCCCATTATCGAGATTTGCTCACCTGGCGTCACCTTGAAGCTGATATCATTTAATGCGCTTATTTTTCCGACATACGTATATGATACATTCTTTAAATCAAAAATTGTTTCCATGTTCGTATCACCTTATGATGTTATGGGAGATCAACACTAGCAATACGCTCATGGATACCGCAATTGCCCCTGAAATGTAATCGCGATTGCGCATTTTGAACTCCTGCATTATCTTAACATCACCATTGTATCCCCTGGACATCATGGCTGCATGAACTTTTTCACTTGTATCCAGAGATCTTATTAACGTGTAGCCTATACGTCCACCAACCCATTTTTGCTCTTCGAACATGCCTCCTGTCTTTATTGTTCTGGCTTTCCTGGCAATGTATATCTCCCGTATCATCTCCGTTAACAGGAAGATGTATCTGTAGGCCATTTCCAGCGTGAAAACATAAATTTTAGGAACGCCGACCGAGCGTAGAGACTTAAAAAGAACCTTTTGAGGCGTGGTGAGAAAAAGCAAGACTACGGCAGATACGCACGCTGCAACACGCATTGTGAATATAGCAGCGGAGTTGACGCCCTGTCTGGTGATGTATACGCTATCGGATAGTGAAAATGGGCCCAGATGCACTCCAGAGCCAAAGTCGGCTAACCTGATAAGTGGATCTCCAGGAAAGAAGACGTTAAAGATCATTGGTATGGCGATGATCCCTGCAAAAACTGGTATGAAGAGCCATACCCGCCTGATAAAAAATAAGACATCAATCTTACTGAGATATGCAAAAACCAGGGTAAGTATATAAACAAAGAGAAGTAATTTAAGGTCTCCTATTAAACTTGTTGCGAATATCACGGACAGGATGGAAACCAGTTTGGCTCTAGGGTCCAAACTCTGCAGGAAACCATCGCGTTTAGAGAAACTATCTGAGACAAGAGCTTCTTCTAAAAAGCCAAGGATTCCATCAGTCGTCTTTCCTATAAAGCCCTTCTTACCGTGATGCACTGCTGAACATCGGCACGGGCCGATATCTGTTTCTTTCATCCAGTCCGGGATCATTATTCACCTTTTTTAAAATTTAAGTTATAATTAGTGTTAAATGTTGTATCCAAATAAATCTAAAAGTAAACAAAAAATCATAATTATAAAAAGATATCGATTTCACGCAACGTCATAAATTCCAATAATTACCGGAAAAATTTCCTATAATTACTGGATAAAATACCTCACTAGCAAAAACCAAATAACGGAGAAAATTTCAACAAACCTTGATATTTGCCAGTTCTTATAGATAATAGCTAGTTCCCAGTATACTCGAACCAGTTCTAAATATACTCGAATTAGTTCTAAATATACTTGAATTAGTTCTAAATATACTTGAATTAGTTCTAAATATACTCGAATTAGTTTCAAGTATACTCGAAATGTTTCTATGAATAATAGTCAAATATTTGCAAACAATGGTCAGTTCTTTGTATTTTATATAAACAAAATATTGAATCAGAGGCTTATTGAAAATTCATCCAATAATAAACTTTATTTCAATTTACCGTTATTCACGACGATAATTTAAAATTCTAGTTTTTAGCAGCTTTTTTTCCTATAAAGTACAGGAGGCCACCACAGATTACCACTCCTACCACTGCTGACAGAATATATGCTACAGAAGACATGGTCATTGACTCACTACCTCCTGCAAAATCATAATCAGGCATTGGAGCACTCCAGAGGTCCGAGAACTCCTCAAGCCCAGGAGGAACAATACCGAGCTTCTCCTTGATCTCTTCAGGTCCCCATTCACCAAAGGTTTCGCCGACTGCCAAAAGGCCCAGCGGTGCAAAAATCATAAGGATTATCAAGCCAATGCTTAAATTTCTTATTATTTTCTCCATATTCTCATCTCAGGCTGTGACTGCTTTTTTTACTTTATCCTTCTGAGCCTCAGATTTTTCACCATAAAATAGAGACGCATCCGTTTTCTGTATATAAGCAAAAATAACTGCAGTAATCACTGCTTCCAGGATGCTAAATCCAAGAGCATGTTCCATTACCATGGCAGGAACAGTTACATTCAATGAATAAGGCATATAAAGTGGGGTTCCGTCTGCCGTGTGATGCAAAATGGGCTGTATTCCGAATTCAACACCTGCACAGAAAGCTGCTATAGTCAGAGAACACCAGCCAGCTATAGCCGAAGCAATAACTCTTTTAGAGGACATGATATCAGAATTTCCACTAATAAGCTTGTAAATATAATAACCGACAAAGGGTATTACCACTCCCATATTAAAACAATTAGCAGCTATGGCTGTAATTCCTCCGTCACCGAACATCAACGCCTGCAATACCAGAGTTACAGAAATAGCTATCACTCCTGCCCATGGACCGAGAACTATGCCGATAATTGCACCTCCTACGGCATGACCAGTGCTGCCTCCTGGAATAGGTACATTAAACATCATTATTACAAATGAAAAAGCAGCTGATAGTGCCAGCAGAGGGACCTGTCTGGACTTAAGTTCCGTGTTTAGTTTTTTTCCGGCGTAATACCATATTGGGATCATGATGATCCAAAACGCGATATAGGTATACGGCCCTAAATATCCGTCTGGAATATGCATTTTTTTTCTTCCCTTATTTATTTTCTATAATTATAACTGAGAATCCTTACTTTGACTGAGTAATTCTATATAATCTAAAAAATTTTTTAGAAAAAAGGAAACCCAGCTTATTTTAATACCTTTCAATATTTCTGCTAGTTATTTTTCTAAACAGTGTTAACATGTCAGAATTGCTTTATATTACTTATATATATTTTGGTATTACTTTTTTTGACAAATTTATACTTTTATACAATTTAATAATCATACTTAATTTATGAATAAAATTAAGTGTCCTTATTTCTATCTTATTTTATCCCTAAACAGTTCTCATCAAATGTTTTTTATTAACTTTGTAGAAATATTATTCGTGAATCGCCATCAAAAGACTGAAAAATATATGAATAAAAACAGACCAAATAATTCAGTTCAAATTAATGGAGATTTTTAGAGAATTTTTACGGAGCCTTATTATACTTCTTTAGTTGTCTGACCCTTATCCCTATCTGCTTTCACAACATGGCAAATTTATCATATTGGTGATGTCTAAAGAATAAGTACGATATTTAGGGAAGCAAAACGGATATTTGAGCAGGTTGGAAAAAAACTAAACCTACCGAGAGTACTTTTTACCTATCCAAAGAACTAATTATCTGTCCAGATCTTACCTATCCAGAGAACTTTCTACCTATCCAGCGAACTAGTTGCCTGTCCAGGTCTTCTAAAAGAATCAGGACAATTAAATAAAACTATTTCATTCTCATCCTTAAAAGTAGCTATGACCTTATATGATCGCTGCTAAAGTTGAATAAGAAGGTGTTTGAACCTGGCACAGTTATTTTCTTGAAGGAAGTAAAGTCTCCTACCTCCTTCTAAAAAGAGTATTAGAAGAATTTTGGATATTATTTCTCTATTCGAGTTGCATTAAGTAAGAGTTCTGGATGGTATTTCTCTGTCCGAGTTTCCTTCCGAATTTAACTTTAAGGCGGGAAGTCCCCTTCCTCGGAGGGCGTAGCCCGACAGGTGGGGGATGAAAGCCGTTAACTTCTACAAAACCACAGTAGCATAATTATTTATATACATATAGTTACATCAACATAGTGATAACTATGCAGTATAAACTAGATCGTGGAAGCCATTCTGTATATTCACTCCATTATCATTTCGTTCAGTGTGTGAAATATAGAAGAAAAGCTCTAACGAATCCTTTAGTTGTCGATTTTCTTAAAACTAAAATTCATAACATAAGTGAAACATACGATGTTGAAGTACTGAATATTGAGTGTGACAAAGATCACTTCCACTTATTATTTTCAGCAAAACCTTCACTTGATATTCCAAAATACATCAACACAATCAAAACTATAACTTCAAGGGAGATTCGTAAAAACTTCCCTGAAGTAAAGACTATGTTATGGGAAGATACGTTCTGGTCAAGATCGTATTTTATCGCATCGACAGGGCAAGTAACCCTAGACGTACTTAAAAAATACGTGGAGAATCAAGGCAAATATGCATCTGACGAAGAAGATCAGATAAATCCGACTGAGAACAGTAGATGTTCTTTGGCAACTATCTGAACAGTGCAGATGCCTCTATTTCGCCTTAGCTGAAAGAAAAGATGCGTGAAAACTGAACCAGAGAAGTGTAAAGTACGTAGAACATCAGAATCAGCTTCCCACACTAAAGAAAAATTTCCTCAGTACAATATGGTGTATCCCAAAGTACTGCAATCTGTTCTGAAAAAACTTGATGCTAATTATAAATCATTCTTCTCGCTCTGGAAAAATGGTGATAAATCTGCAAGATCTCCAAAGTTCCGAAGTGGAAAATACTTCATGACTCTTGTTTACAATCAGAGTGGATTCAAAATCAATAATGGGAAACTCAGTTTCTCTCATAAAGTAAATGAAATTCCATTATCTTTTGAGATTGGAAATGCTTTTGATTTGTTGGAAATCAAGCAGATTGAAATCTACAATGATGACCCCTATAAGGGCAGAGGAAAATTCTTTGTATCCATAACATACGAAGAAATTCCAATCACAGAGTATATTGATAACGATTTGTATCAAGCAATAGACTTAGGAATTACAAAAATAGTGACAGCAGTAAATACTCAAGGTAAATTCTTTGAAGTTAAAACGCCTAGAGCAGATCAATACTGGAATACAAAAATAGATACAATCAAATCCAGAAGAGATCATTGTAAAAAAGGAAGCAGAAAATGGATAAGGTTGCACAGAACCTATCGGAAAATGGAAGCAAAGAAATCTAATCAGATCAAAGATTTTCAGCATAAACTTTCTAAAACCATGATCGAGAACACCAGAGCAAATACAATAATCGTGGGTGATCTTAACGTAAAAAGTATGGCTCAATCAAAGAAAGTAACTGGAAAAAGAAAGCGTTCTCAGAACAGATCAACACAAAATCAAGGATATCTTTCCAGATTCACCGAATTCTTGACCTACAAAGCGGAGCTTGCAGGTAAAAAAGTAATAAGAATTGATGAAAGCTATACATCCAAAGAGTGTTGTGTTTGCGGAAAAAGACACGATATGCCTCTTTGGGAAAGAACTATGAATTGTGATTGCGGAAACGTAATTGATAGAGATAGAAATAGTGCTATCAACATCATGAAGCGGTTCTTATCACAAAATGCTTTGTGGACAAGCTATCAGAAATTTTCTGATAATCTTCGACAAACAGGATTACAGATGGATACCTGCATCACTGCAAATATCCAAATGACGTAATCACTCGAAGGAAGCTCCACCCTCGGAGCGAAGCGACAGGGTGGGGTAGTTCACGAATATATTTAAGGGTTCAGCCGGAGCTTCCTGTTAATAACACGGTCATGTTTCTGAAAAAAGTGAGGACAATGCGCTTGATAAAAAGTTAAAACTTATTCTCTTAATAAAAAGAATTAAGATTTATTCTCTTAATAAAAAAAGTTAAAATTCATTCCTTCCTGAAAAAGTTAGGATTTCCCAACTTAATAAAAAGCTGAGATTTGCTTACTTGATGAGTGAAATCAAGCACAGTAAATATTTCGTAACTACTATATTTTAGAACCTTGGGATCTTATGTATTAATACTGGAGTTGATCCCAAAAATCAAAATTGCTTCTCTAAATCTCGTATTTGGAGTAATCAATCGAGTTTCTGACTATAAGTTTCTGACCATGAAATATAGTTCTGAAACTCTCATTGATTTGAGAATAAATTGATTTTGGGATGAACTATAGCACTATCTGTATCTTCTTTTCACTTTTTCACTTTGATCCATGGAGGTTAAGGTTTCTGATACTCTTTATTATAAGATTGCTGGCTTTTTCCTGCACGGATCAAATTACGATGTAAGGATTTTGAATGGTTCGGGAATACGAAGACTGATCCTGTACTTGAAATTCTTCCGGATCTCGCCTATCATCTCCATTTCAGTGTTGTCCAGGATTTTTGCATGATTGACAATCAGGAAATATCCGACTATGAAGACTGCATACTCCCAGAGTGCTCCGGTAAGTAGATGCGCATTCCTGGCTGCGAGCATGGCTCCGACCATCAAGGTAACGATGAAAGTTAATTTCCTGTACATCGAGGTGAAAGGATGCATATTTTGCTTCCTCCAGGCCCTTAAAGTCATCAGAACCTCGATGGATACAAAGGACACTGCAGTTCCTACAGCTGCACCTATCATTCCATACTCAGGTATTAACATGAAGTTGAGGGCGATATTAATGCCTGCACTTGCTACTGAGCACTTCATAAGGAAATCCGAGTCCCCAGAGGCTAACAGGGTATGATAGTTAAAGCCAAAGTACGAGTTTGTTATGAACCCAAGGGCAAGGATACGCAGGGAAGTGGCTCCGCTTACGTATTGTGCTCCATAGAGCTTTGTAATAAAGTATTCGGGATACACGAATATAAGTGCAAATAGAGGGAACGTGAGCAGGAAGCACCATTTAGTCATTACTGCATAGATTGAGCCAAGTGGAGCAGTCTCGTTTTGACCCCAAAGTCTGGATGTAATAGGGACATAAACAAAGCCTACGGAAGATACTACCAGAGACAAGAATCCTACAAGAGGATATACTGCATTGTAAATTCCAACGATTTCAGCAGACTTGAAATAACCGAGCATTATTGTGTCTATCCAGCTCATAATGTTGAGCAGAGTTGCGGTTATCAAAAGTGGGAACGAATACCTTATCAACTGCCTGGTTGTGTCACTGAATTGAATCTTCCGTTCCTGTTTGGCTTTATGCTTAACTGGCGGCCTCTTTATGAAGTATACGGACATTATGCTGAAGGTAAAGATCATTGAGAGCAGATCCGCAAACACAACTCCTTTCAGGGAGGCCTTGATAAACACGGCAATCGTAGCAAATCCAAGCAGAGATACCGGCCTTATAATGTTATAAAAATACATGTTAACACTAGTACGGTCGAATCCCCTGTAGATTGCTACTGTCAGGTTCAGGAGTATTGTAAACGGGACTGCAAAGATGAGGATCTTCACTACGGACAATACTTTGCCTTGCGCATCAAAGCCATTTCCTGCCAGAGCATGGAACAGGGAAGGTGATACCAGAACTGAAATCAAGCCTGCAATCAAGCCCATAATCATGGCTGAGATGATTAACTCATGTACCTTCTGTTCTTCATGCTTGCCTCTGAAGAACGCAATATATCTCGGAACTCCTTCATTGAGTCCAAGGGTTGCAAATGCACCTGTAATTGATATCACGGTAAGTGCAAGGGAGTATGTACCAAAGTCAGCTGGCGCGAGATGTGAAGTGAGTACCTTTTTAGTAATAATGTCGAGAAGCATTCCAATAAAGGTTCCTGCAAGTATTACACCGGAACCTGTAACAATCCGGTTGACCGAGTCGTTAACTGACATGTTAACACCGTTTTATTGGGTTAGTTCTCGACTCTCTGGGTCAACGGGCAGGAGCAGTATTCGGTTGCATTGCCAGTGACTACTTGTAAAATGTTCCCAGTCGACTGCAAGTTAAAGCCTGATATGTCTTTCTCTGCAGTTTGCAGGAGAGGTAAAACTGGTCTTTCAGCCTTGCAGGTACTCTCAGATTGGATACTGTTACTGTATGTGATGCAAAATCTCATTTCCGGGTTTAGGGTTTCAAAGTTATCTGTTTTTAATTCCTTAAAACACTTGTAAGTTTTAAGTTTGTCAGTACATCGGTCTTTTTGCTCAACTTTTTGTCTGGTTGCTCCTTTTTGAGCTTCCAAGACAGGGTCTGTTTCGGGTTTCTCGATAAGCTGCATGATTTCTTACGCCCTTCAGGATTGGATCGGAGCTAAATCTTGATGGGATCGTGGGGTCAACTACTATGTTGGATCAAGGTTGAGTCCTGTTGGGTCCCAAAATTGGCTCGAATGCGGATCTTGGGCTAATCCTCGGTCAGGTGTAATATTCGAAGCTGATTTTGGGCGCCAGGTTCAGGAGGGTCCCTGTTGGATCGAAGGTTAGGCCGGATTGAATCCATGGAACCGCTGTTGGATCGCAGGCTGGATTTTGGATTGAATCCGAAAGACCCCTGTTGGATCGCAGGTTGGACTTTGGTTTAGATCCTGGGTAGGGATCTATGTGAACCGCAGGTTGGACTTTGGTTTAGATCCTGGGAGGGATCTATCTGAACTGTAGGGTGAATCCTGGATAAGATTCAGGATTGGGTTATGGAAGGCGGATATGGGTTCTACTCGCCTTGTATTAATTCTGTTTTGCCTCTGCTAATTTGCTTCTTAACTCAACAGACATTTTGTTTGTTTTTTGAAGCTTGGAATCTGTTTTTTCATTCCGGAATCGGCTTACGAAACTCGTCGAGTCTTTTCCTTTCCTTTTCCTTTCTAACTCCACAAGAGTTCGTAATCAATTTAGCCGTTTCAGAGTGGCAGAGCAAATTCCTTATTATGTCGTTTTTTTGAAACTTGAATAAAGGAAACTTATTATATATTTTTTAAATTTCCCCCAAGATTTCTATGGAGTACCTCATCGACTTAATATAAAAGCTTTTTGGAATCTTCATTGAATTATCATAATGAGGTAAGACAGCATCCTGAAGGAAACCTTATTTAATATGTCTCCTGTCAAGGATCGATAGGATGAAGGTTCCAGCTTTTAAAACTTTCAACCCAGGGCAAATATTCAAAACAATTAAAAACTCCAGATCGAGGAAATAAGCCTTCAAAGAGGTTTAAGACTTTTCAAAAACCTGAATTATCCATTACGGATAATCCCAATTTCTTTTATTCAGTAATGATTAGTCCTGACGGAAAAGAATTTTTCCGATATTATTCAAATGTAGCCAGAGTAGAAAAACATTTTCAGAGATAAAATATCTCGAAATGAAACTTCATGAATATCACTATTAGTGTCTAATTAATTTAAAAGCTTCTTTAAAAATACTTAAACCGATACATGCCGATATATGGAAATTATTATACTTTGAGTATTATATAAATATTTATTCACTGGTACCAAGTGAATAAAAAGTCTTCATCAGTATGAGGGAAATTAGAAATTTGGATTACTCTTCAACTTGTCTTGCAAAGCTATGAAAAAAGAAAGCAAAGGTTTAAAAACCTTAACTTGTCACTTAATTTTGTCAATTCCATTAGTTTAATTATCATTTTTGCTGGATTAAGTTCTGCTTTTATTCAGTTCATTTATCGTTTTTACTTGATTCAACTGTCGCTTTCATTTAATTCCCTGGTCTTACTTTTCTGTACAGGAACACAGCAAGCAGGGAAACTGCTCCATAGACGATTTCAAACCCCGGAGCATCTGTTTTATTTTCAAGCGCATACTCAACACTTGAAGTATTTATTCCTGTATTATCTTCTCCATTAAGGTTGACACTTGAAGTGTTTATTCCTGAATTATTTTCTCCATTAAGGTTGACACTTGAAGTGTTAAGGTTGGAACTTGAAGTATTTGTTCCTGCATTATCTTCTCCGTTAAGGTTGACACTTGAAGTGTTTATTCCTGAACTATTTTCTCCATTAAGGTTAACAGCTCCAGACTGAGAATCAAGTCCAGCATTGGTAATAATTCCACTATCCTCAGTTTGGTTGTAATAGGTTCGGTTACCACCTGCTTCGACAGCACTGGTTATGTTATCGGAACTCTCATCTGCGCTTGTTGAATTTTCGATAGCTCCAGGATCTTCGCTTGTATTGTTCACGGAGCTATTTCCAACAGGATGAGTAACAATTACTGCGGCAGTTTTTGAATCTGTTCCGTTTTTATTTGTAGCGCTGAGGGTAACAGTATAAGTTCCGATCGTCGTGAACACATGAACTGGATTTTCCTCAGTAGAGTCAATTTTCCCATCACTTTCAAAGTCCCAGCCCCATGAGTCCGTATTTTCTGACAGGTCGGTAAACTGGACTGTAAGAGGAGCAGAGCCATCACTATTATTCATTTCGAAGTTTGCTACCGGAGGTCCGGGCTGTTGTGGTTTGGAAGACGAAATCAGAGGTAACTGATCAGAGTAAATGCTTTGTGAGATCCTGTATTCGGAATCCGCAATTCCGTCTCCATCTGCATCAACTGCAGTATCCGAAAAACCTGTACCTTCAGGTTCTGCCCAGAAATTACCTCCAAGATAGGAACCGCCGACAATATTCTCGCCTTCGGTCTTTGCCGTATTGTAAGCGTTTCCGACTCCGTTTTGAATCTCTGCATTGACGGTGTTGTTGAAATAGTTATTATAAATCAGATTGTCGTCACTCTCTGGGCAGACAAAAAGGCCGTAAATATCGTTTGAGGATACGTTATTGCCTGTAAGCGTGTTATCATCCGAAGTGCTGATATGAATGCCAGTATCTTTGTTATCCGAAGCCGTATTTCCGAAGATGGTATTATTGGTCGAGGTCGATAACAAGATCCCATTTTCTTCATTATTTGCAATCACGTTATTTGAGAGCTTATTGCCTTTTGAGTTCAAGAGATAAATTCCATAACCATTATTCACGATTTTATTATTCTCAATGATGCAGTTATTGCATTCTGAGATATAGATTCCTGCATAGCTGTTTTTTGTTCCTGTAATCCCAAGTCCGCTAATTTTTACGTTATCAGCCTGCAAGGAGATTACATGATTGTCTGAGCTCTTAGCCGTAATTATTGTGTCATCAGGATTCCCGGATTCCGAGGATATTACAAGGTTATTTTTGTCTATTTTGATATTCTCGGTATAGATTCCGGGTTTTAAGATTATTACGTCACCTGAGACTGCATTATCCAATGCGGTTTGTATCGATTCTCCAGGCTGGACGTAAACCTCAGCCGCAGCTCCGATACCCGAGCCTAATGTTATGAGAAGAAAGACTACCAGTAAAATAGCTAACCTGTTCAATTTGATTCCCCAGTACATTCAAAGTATGGGTGATACTTCGATTAATTAACCGAAAATTAATATAAAGGAATATAAGTATATTGGTACAAATTATAATATGTTTATAATTCTAATGCTCATTTAAGATTATAATTTGTCAAGTGCCTGTTAACTTGTTCAATCAGGATTAACATTACACAAAATAGGTTTAATTAATCGAAAAAGCTTGATATAATCTGTTGTAAAAAATTATAAAAGTATAAAATGCTGGAAAATTTATTAACATGCACTCACCTTAATTAAAAAAGAAAATAAACTAATTGATTTTTTGATATGCCTGAGAAAAAATAATAATTAGACAAAGTATTAAAAAAGTAATCTGGCTTTGACTCCTGGAACTATTACTCTCTATCACCTCAAGTGCATAGTTATTCTTAAACCAGTGTGAACTTCGTTAAAAGGCTACCGTCATAACAGGAACGAGATAATTGCAAGTATAATAAAGATTATGACGAGCCACTTTGCAATCTCCATTGAGAAACCGGCAATTCCCCTTGCACCCAGTATATATGCAATTAATGCTAATATTAGAAAGACTACAGCAAGTCCTATCAAGTCTGCCATATATCACACCCCTAGTGATTATTTATTTAATAAATCAATTATTAGATTAAAGGTATTTATAATTTGACTGTCAAAGTAAGTCACTTACTCATAAATGGACATCTTTTTTTTAATTGAAATAGTTTCTTTTAAGATACAAATCATGTTCTAAGTCCTTCCTTCTTTTTACAATAAAATGGTAGAGGGTATTATTATTTCACGACTTTAGCTGTTTAAGTTGAAGAAACAGGATAAATATACAAACCCGTAGCTTTATAAAAATTGAATTTTTGTCTTTCTTTAGAAATGGAAAAACTGAGCTTAAATGAGTAAAGAAAAATAAGATAGATAAATACAAACAAAGAAATAAAAGTATAAAAGTAAAAGATAAAAAAGTGAAAGATAAAGAAGTGAAAGATAGATAAGTGAAATATAGATAAAAGAAAGATAGATAAAAGAAAGATAGATAAAAGAAAGATAAAGAAGTGAAAGATAGATAAAAGAAAGACAGATAAAAGAAGGATAGATAAGTAAAATATAGATAAGTAAAATATAGATAAATAAAATATAGATAAATAAAATATAGGTAAAAGAAAAATAAAGAAGTGAAAGATAGATAAATGAAAGCTAAAGAAATGAAAGATAGATAAGTGAAAGGGATTACAGGACAGGAAGCCTTACGGAACAATCTTTCTGGCTTCGATATAATATCTCTTCTCATTTTCCTTTCCGAGAGAAAACGATTTTCTCGGAAGAACTCCTTTCTTTTTAATTAGAGAAAAAAAATCGCTCTTCTTCAAAGGAGGAAGGAAAAAACCGATGTTACCCTGTTTTTTTCCGAGTTTCTCCACTACTTCAGGATCATGCTCATATTCGATTGAGTAATTGTCAATGATCTCATCAAGGGTTTCGACTTCCAGATCGTACACTGGATTATCAAAGACAAGCATACCAGACCTATCTTTTGTAATAAACCCTATTGAATGTCCTGCAATCGGAAAATCAGTATTTGAGGGTGAGGTTCCGGTTTCTTCGATCCTTGCACTGAATTTTTTGAGCAGTTCTTCAGGCTCAATTCCGCTTACAATTCTGTGAATAGGTTCAAAGGAAAGTCCGGGATCATGAACATTTACAAGCTCAACCATTGCATACCTTGCAGGATGATCGGCCTGTACGGTTCCTTTAATTTGTTCCCAGAAGCTCTTTGCAGCGGCAAGGCTGTGGTTTCCATCGCCAACAAGCAGGGTTCCCAGGTTCAGGATTTTATCCGAAATTTCTTTGATTATTTTTTCATTAATGATTCTGTAACCCGTGATGTGGCCGCCACCTTCCATCAGATCAAAATCATAAATCTTGTCCTCTTTACAAACAAAATCAACAGGGTTTCTTGGAATAACCGAGAAATAAGGATCGTCATACAGCACTAAGATGTGTGAGAGTTCCAGTTCTGCATTTTCCCTTATCCTGACTCTTGCAGGAAGCCTTTCTTTAATAGTGCCTTCAGTTGGTTTAATAAACGAGTCTGATCCGTTGAACTGATATTCTTCCAGGTCTACTGCAACAACAAGCCCGGTTCTCTCCTTATCTGAGATCGAACGCCTTACGAGAATAAAGCAGGCGCCATAGTCAACAAGAAACTTTTTGTAGTCACTTATGGTTTTATGGATCTTATTTACTCTGTTTTCATCTAGCGGAAGATATATTTCCGGATAAATTAAATTAAAAGTAGAGGGGGCATCTCCAATAAACTCTTCAACTCTTTTCCAGTATTCCGGATCCTGAGTGTGCTGATCACAGGCAATCACTGCCCATTTTTCCCAGTCGTCGTTTGGAAGAAGAATGCGCGGAACATGTAAAACCATAGTATGTTAAAAAAAGAGAGAGAATATAAAGATTTCCAAATTCCTTTTTTTGAGTGCACAGCTTTAAGAAGAAACAATTTTATTTTACTGTATTATATCCGGCGTTTTTCCATGCAGTCATGCTGCCAAGTACGTTATATACATTGCTATAGCCATGCTTTTTTAAAATCGAAGTTGCTATACTGGAACGCCTGGAACTGTCACAATAAACAATTACCTGAGAGTCTTTCGGGATCTTATCCAGATTTTTCTCAAGTTCCCCCACATATATGTTTTTGGCTCCCTGAATATGCCCTTCATCCCACTCCTTCTTTTTCCTAACATCCAGTAGTGTCATCTCCTCGTGCTCTTCCAATTTATTTTTCAGATCATGGACCGAAACAAAACTAATTTTGTCCACAGGTAAGGCTTTCATATACCAGGCTGCAATTCCGCCGTTCAAAAAACCAACGATATTATCGTAACCCAGACGGACCAGATACCTTACAGCAGTCTCAAGATGCTCTTTTTCCTCCAGCACGAGGAGTATGGGTTTATCATAAGGAAGAATCCAGCCCGCAAACGAAGGTATTCCGTTGAGCCAGAGACTATAAGTGTTTCTTATATGCGTTCCGCCAAAAGAATGGGGCATGCGGGTATCCAAGACCACTGCCCCTTTTTCCATTTCTGCTCTGAACTCCACTGGTGAAAGCGGCTTCGGAACTGGCAGGCCCTGCAGCAAAGGAGGTCCCTGCAGGTTGTACTGTTCCATTTTATAGAAGTAAGGAGGAAACTCAAGCTTCTCCTGGAGTTTGAACTTGATAAACTCCTCCCTGTTTGTTTTTTGCAGAGCAGGATTTTGTACACGCTCAAGTCCAAGCGTACTGTAGTCTCGTTTTGCGATAGCTCCCCCACAAACCGAGCCTGCACCGTGCGCAGGACATAGTATTACTCCGTCTCCCAGAGGAAGGATTTTGTTAAATATACTGTCATAAAGGTTTGCTGCCAGCCTTGGAGCTTCCTCCGGGCCATAGAGATCGGTTCTTCCGGTATCGCCTACAAACAGGGCATCTCCTGTAAAAACTATTACTGGTTCTTTTCCCGTATCAAGGTCTGTCAGGGTATAGGACATACTCTCATCCGTATGGCCAGGAGTATGTAAAGCAGTCAGTCTCATTGAGCCAAAATCAAACTCCTGGCCTTCATTCAAGTAGTTCCCGTATTTGAAATCCACTCCATGACCGTGATAAATCTCTGCATCTGTAAGCTTCTTCAGTTCCAGGGAACCAATTAAGTAGTCTTCATTTCGGTGTGTTTCAAAAATATATTTTATGTTTATACCCTCTCTTCTGGCAAGTTCGGCATAGACCTGACAGTCTCTTCGAGGGTCAATAACTATGGCTTCATTTTCCGAACCTATGAAATAAGAAAGATGAGCCAGACCTTCCGATTTAATGCGCTCAAATTTCAAGCTAATCCCCCATTCTGTTTATGTTATATTTATGAACTAAATCTCTGCCTGCTGAAGATTTCTCGTTGTATTGTTATACAACCGTATATTTTATATTTTTTATTTTGAAGGCACCAATAACAGTACTATAAATTTTATAAAATATTCAAAGCAATATTGAATCTACTTTATAAGAATTTGATATAATATGTAGTAAATAGCATATATTTTATGATATATATCGGATAGTAAGTAGTATGCTGGTTCCAGTATATGATTGCGTTTTTAGAACATAAACTTATTGATTTTTTGGATATTTTCGTAATCTTTGCAGATCTTTAGCAGAACAAGTTTACAGAGATGGTTGAACTGGCGAATAAGATAAGAAAAAAATTTATTGTTACATTGTCTCTCCTAACATTTATTTTATTCATCTGTGTCTCTCTT
Source organism: Methanosarcina barkeri 3 (assembly GCF_000970305.1). Classification (GTDB taxonomy): domain Archaea; phylum Halobacteriota; class Methanosarcinia; order Methanosarcinales; family Methanosarcinaceae; genus Methanosarcina; species Methanosarcina barkeri_A. The sequence goes on along the minus strand of NZ_CP009517.1, from coordinate 813,000 downwards.
CCCATAACCATTCCTTTTATTTTTACAGGATCAACTGCATCGTTTTTCATAATATACAACCATGATATCAAAAGTCACGAAGTAACAGTTGAAGTGTTTGATCAGCATGATAAATCAATAATAAACGAAAACCACCATCTGGAACCTAGAAGCGATTTGTCACAATCTCGTCCTTTAAGTTTAAAATTCTCACGGGAAAAAAGGAATATACATTTAAGGTAACTGTAGATAGGGAAATTACAAATATAACTAAAGTTGAAATTCCCAATCCTCGCACCTCCGTAGACATACGCTTACATTACAAATACTATGGTGGGATTCCTCATATGGACTACGAATCCCTGAGATACTCCCGATCTTTGTAGAAACTGTAGAATGGATGTGCTGATAAACTATCGAGAAATATGGGCAATATGGGCAGTCATTGAAAGAAGATCTGAGAAAAGGAAGTCCGAAAAAAGAAGGTCTAAAAAAAGAAGGTCTGAAAAACTGCCCCTGTTACAGGAAGCTTTAAAAATTTTTCAGAGTATTTTCTCATGAATTTTTAAATATTTTTAAAAAGTTTAGTTGAATTAGTTTCGGACTACGCTCTCAAAGGACTTTTTCCATTATGCCTAAAGCTTTTTCAATATCTTTCATTGAAGCCGCATAGGAAAATCGAATATGTCCATCTCCTTCGCTTCCGAAAGCTGTACCTGGAGTGACAATAATGCCGTTTGAGATCAATTTTGAGGCTACTTCTGAGGAGTTCGCGACTTTCGGGAAGGCGTAGAAAGCTCCTTTCGGGAGAGTACATTCCATCCCTAGCTCGTTCAGCCCTTTTACGAGTACATCCCTGCGCTTTCTGAACTCATCTAACATAACTTTGACTGAGTCTTTAGGTCCTGTCAATGCTGCATAGGCTGCTTTCTGAGCGATTGAACTGGCGCAGGCCTGGATATACTGGTGTACCTTAAGCATCTGACCTATGTAATCTTTCTGAGCTGCTACGTAGCCAAGCCTCCAGCCGGTCATAGCATAGCTTTTTGAGGTAGCGTTTACCGTAATAACATTGTCCGAATAACTGGCAGGGCTTACATGTTCTCCTTCATAGATGAAATATTCATAGACTTCGTCCGAAATAATGGTTATATTATAGTCGTCTGCAATCTCGGCCAGGGCTTTTATATCGGCTCTGCTTGCGACAGTTCCTGTAGGATTTGAAGGAGAATTAAGGATAAGAGCTCGGGTTTTAGGGGTAATTTTCTCAAGCACGGTCTCAGGCTTCATGGTAAGGTCTTCGGCAAGGGGGACACTTACAGCTTTACCATTGACGATCTGGGTCAGTGCATTGTAAGAAACAAAGCCCGGGTTTGAGATAAGAACTTCATCTCCGGGGTTTAGCAGGGCTGTAAGGGCAATGGCAAGAGCTTCAGATGCTCCCGAAGTAACGATTATTTCCTCAGGAGAAACCGTGAACCTGTTTTCTTCCTGGAATTTGGAACTCAGGGCTTCTCTTAACTCCGGAATTCCCGAGCCGACCGTATAGCCCGTGAAACCTTCGTTTATAGCTTTTACTGCCGCTGCCTTGATATGCTCTGGAGTATCAAAATCAGGCTGTCCAAGCCCAAGGTTAATGGCATCCGAGCCTGCAGCTTCGAAAATCTTCCTGATTCCTGAGATGTCAATTCTGGCTACGTTATCTGAAAATTTTCTTTCCTTCAAATTGAGCCCTCCTGTATCCTTATAAGTTAACTGTGTTTAGATGGATCTGCTGCTTTCTAGCGATTTAGCGGTTAAGGCTTTATTCAATATTCGTATGTCTCGATTTCAGTTCGGCTTCAGAGGCGCCTGTGAGCGTTATAAGCTGAGAAATTATCGAATCAAGGAAAATAAGTGATGTAATTTCAAAAGATGTGCCTAGAGGTGGCAGAGTTTTGTAACCTCCCCGCATATTTCTTTCAAGGTAACCGTCTGCATCAGGGTCATTTTTAGTCTTGCTAGGAAGGATCATAGCAATATCCGAGATTCTGCCGAGTGTGGATTCTTTTTTAGATGTAACCGTTATGAGAGTTGCACCAATGTCTTTTACTATTTTCCCGAGATCAGCTATAGAATGGGTTTCTCCTGACCCTGAAATAGCAATCACCACATCCTCGGGTCTGACAGCAGGGGTTGTAGTCTCACCAACCACATACACACTGAATCCAAGGTGCATAAGCCTCATTGCAAAAGCTTTGGCAACAAGCCCGGACCTTCCGGCTCCCATCAAAAAAATTCTTTCGCCTTCCAGAATTTTCTGGATCATCGACCTTATGGCTTCTCTATCTAGTCTGTCAATTATCTCATTGAGGTTTACTGCAATCAGTTTCATTGATAATAGTACGTCTTCGCAGTTGTTTGCCTGAACTTTTTCCATATGAGTTCTCCGAAAAACATTGGGTTAAGTGCTGGTTAAATGCCTGATTTTATAATAATTAATCGATGGATTATATAATAATTAACTGATAATAGTTAATTGATAGATTCTATAATAATTAACCAATTGATTAACTGATAACAATTAACCAATTACAATTAACTGATAACAATTAACCAACTATGATTAACTGATAACAATTAACCAACTATGATTAACTGATAACAATTAACCAACTATGATTAACTGATAACAGTTAACCGATAACAATTAACTGATAACAGTTAACCAATTACGATTAACTGATTATGTCTTATTTACCTGCCGATGTCAGCATCAAATAGAAAATGCTACTGAAATTTTACCAAAATCTCTACTCAAATCTACAGTACAGATCTCAGGGCAAACTTCGGAAGCCTTCTTTTCAACTTGCTGCAGTGCTAGCAGTCCTGACTTTATTTACTTGCTTGCGACTCAGTTTTATAATTAATAGTTTTCAGTTCCCAGTTTTCAATGTTACTTTTAAATTCGTGATATAGCCTCTGGATGCCACAGTCGTTCCCATTCCAATAAAAGTCTTTACGTGTTTCTCCTTTTTGGAGCTCTTCAAGTATAAATTTTGATAAGTGAAAAAGGGCTTTTTTATTGGAAAAAGGGATACTATAGTTTACGCGATAACCACCGGCTGTTTTTCCATAGGACACGAGTGTGTACCCTTTACTCTCATATTCCGTAATCTCATCAAAGTTGCAGATAATTTCAAATTCATGAACTGTAGACTGGTCAACTTTTGAAATTCCAATTAGTATCTGCGCTATAATGTAATCGGGAACTTTCCGTCCAAACCACACGGCGATTTTCCCGTAAGTACAGATTAAGTTGACGTCGTTCCTGCCCATCTCAAAGGAGCCTAGAGTCTGGGGAGGGTAGATTATAGCTTCCTCATCTTGGGTCTTCTGGGCACACATTGCTTCCACTTCGTTTACTTACTTGCAGAGACAAGTGCACTTATGAGATTCCGATCTTTTTTAAGGGTTTTGAGCTGGTTTGCAGGCCCTATTACCGTAAGTCTCTTACTGCTCTGTCTTTTGAGAATTTTTCCAAGAAATGAGCCGTCCGTATTTGCAGGATAACTTTGCATCTCGATGCCCGAAAAAACATCAGGCTGAATCACTGACATTGTCATTTCTATAAGCTTTGCTTCCTCCATCGGGTTCAGGCCCTTTTCAAGCACCAGGATTTTACCTTTTCGTACCTCATCGATTATGTATCTGACCTTTTCCATCGAAGCCATCTGAGAGATTCTGGCTTCGGATACCAAATCAAGTTGAATTCCCTGCATACGGATCACCCGAACTGTTTTGCTAGAGCTTCATAAAACGAGTCCATTCCCACTCCTTCAAGGGCAGAAACTGGCACCATAGGATGCTGGGGGAAAGCTTCCTTTATGACGGATGGATCGGCATCAGGAAGGTCTACCTTGTTTGCTACTATAAGAAGCGGAAGGTTTCTGGCTTCCATGTTCCCTATTACTGTTACATTGACCTGGGTATAGGGGTTTTCTGTGGAATCCATAACAAGTATGACACCATCAAGATCATCCAGCCATTTGACAGCTTCGATTACGCCTTCTGTTGCTTCTTTGGACCGTTTTTTGGATTCGGAATCACTCATTCCCTGCTCCATGAAGTCATGGAAATCGATTTTTGTGGCAAGCCCGGGCGTGTCTACGATATCAAGGTTGATTGTGTGCCCACTGGTCTCAATACTTATCGCGTTCCTTCTCTTGGCATGCCGGGTTTCATGAGCGATATGAGAAACAGAACCCATAGTTTCTTCAGCTCCGACCCAATCCTTGAGGATCCGATTACTAAGGGTCGTCTTACCGGCATTCGGGGGGCCGTAAATTCCTATGCATGCTCCTTTTTTCTTGAACAGTTTATTGAACATTTTTGAAAAGCTTACCTTAAATCGTTCCAACATATTCATAGCTTCCCTCCTTTGGGAAAAGCATAGTACCTAAGGATTTCTCGGATTGCTTTCCTTTACGGATTGGTACTTAAATCTAATTTCTTGATCCATGCATTTATGTAACTTCTATTTATCGTATGAGGGGACTGGGGAAAATTGTAGATGTTTTTTCCCTTTCCAGTATATCTGGAAGTAAATTAGAAGTTTAAGATCCTTTCTACGGTAGAATAGAAAGTGCCTCCGTGGAAATAACACCAGAATATAAATAAATTGCTTTCTATCGCCTAATTCCCTCACCACATTAATAAAAAAGCTTTTTATCCATAAACAAAAAGCTTTCTATCCAGAAGACTTCAAGCTCTTCCAAATTTTTTATAAGTATTAATTTTTTATATGTGCACTGATGTTCTGCACTTTACTTTATATTTTTTCCTATTTTATCCATTCAATCTTAAAAATATAAATTGTTTTTATTAGAATATCTTCTGGTATCTTTCTCATTTAACTCTTTATGTAGCATTTTACAGCTCAATTTTCCTCTATTGTACTTAAGATATCTTTCAGAGACTCTAAAATATTTTTATAAATCTAAAAATATTTTTTGAGCAGCTCAGAGCATTGAAAGGTAAACCAATTATCTCGATTTAAGATGTTAGTTATATATTTAACTCTTTTATTACTTTTGAGATCTTTTATTACTTTTGAGATCGTTTATTACTTTTGAGATTTTTTATATGTAATGCATAGAAATTTTACCCTGGAAATCTTTTCATTTTTATTGACTGCTCTTCAAGAACTGGATTTTTCAGTAGTTTTCCATCAGGTTGGGGCGTGAATAAAACCTTTATGCCCGTTTTGGTCCCATTTTTCAGTCCTTTATTAAGGATAGAAAGTAATGTAAGTAGATCCACCTGCCTGCTATACTTTCCTGGGTCTAATAATGATTTCATATTTTTGATTGAATCCACTAGATCTGAAATTAGAAACTTTTGTTCCTGATTCGAATAGTATCCTCTGATAACATCTCGAAATGTTTTTTGTATATGTGATTCAACTTTGCTATTTATGTTTGTAAATTTCTGCTTTTTTATGAATACTTTTCAAAGCTTTGCGTTTCAGGAGACCCGGATCCTGTGGAGAAACGCAGTAAAAAATATTAAAGAATAATGCATTCTGAGGATGATGATACTTGAAGGGCACGCCTGCGCGTCTGGAGCAGGAACCATTATTGCGGCATTTGCAACCTGGAAAGGTGCGGCATTCGGAACTGGCTTAAAAACATATTCAGAGGTGGAACTCTCGGACCGCGAAAAAAAAGTCCGCGGATCGATTGAGGGAATGCCTGAAGCAGACACTTTTCTTATTGAAAGGTGTGTAGAACTTGTGCTTGAACACTTCGAGATTAAACTTGGGGGCAAGGTAAAAACAAGCAGCAACATTCCTCTTGCAGGCGGACTCAAGAGCAGCAGTGCAGCTGCCAATGCAACCGTACTGGCAACTTTAAACGCTATAGGAGAATCAATGCCTCCTCTTGACGCTGTAAAACTTGGGGTAAGAGCTGCAAGAGAAGCAAAAGTAACCATAACAGGGTCTTTTGATGACGCTTGTGCTTCTTTTTTCGGCGGAGTTGTAATTACCGACAATCGGAAACTGGAATTGCTTAAAAGAGAGGAATACAATTCAAAGGTCCTTATCTTTGCGCCGAACAGGAAAGTGTTCAGTTCACAAACAAATGTTAAACGTTCGGAACTCATTGCTCCGTATATAGATATGGCATACGAACTTGCACTTGCAGGAGAGTATGAAAAAGCAATGACTTTAAACGGTTTCCTCTACTGCAGCGCCCTTGGCTTTGATACCGAATGCATTCTTCAAGCCCTGGAATGCGGTGTAAAAGGGGTAAGCCTATCCGGATCCGGCCCGGCATATGTTGCTCTTGTTAAAGAAAAACAGATAGAAGAGCTCAGGTCGGCCTGGGAGAGCTGTGGGATGGAAGGCAGGGTTATAGAAACCTCTATAAATAACAGAGATGCAATGTCTTTATAAAACGAGGGGTTCACTTGAACGAACTTGAGGACATCCGCAGAGAAATCGAGGAAATTGATAGGGAAATACTTGCCCTCATTGATAGAAGAGTAAATATGGCCGAAAGAGTGCTTGAATCAAAAAGAATAAATGGAACTTCGATAAATGACCAGAAGCAAAACGAGGTTGTAATTAACAGAGCTTTAAATGCCGCAACCGAGCTCAACCTTGATCCGGGTTCCATAAAGGCCATTTTTGAGGTTCTTATCAGGATGAGTATTGAGCGCCAAAACGAGTTAAGCGGCAAAGGAAGATTGCCCTGACTGCTCAGGAGAAGCTAAAAATGGTTGATATCTCAATAATTATGGGTTCCGAATCCGACAGGTCTATCGCCAACCGTGCGGTATCCGTACTTGAAAAGAGCAAATACACTTACGAAGTAATGGTCATTTCTGCTCACAGGAACCCTGACGAACTTGAAAGCTACATCTCAAGCACCGATGCAAAGGTCTTTATTACGATTGCAGGTTTGTCTGCAGCCCTTCCAGGGGTTGTAGCTTCCAGAACAAAAAGACCTGTAGTCGGAGTCCCTGTTAGCGCGAAGCTTGGCGGACTCGATGCCCTGCTCTCCATTGCCCAGATGCCCCCAGGAGTGCCTGTAGGAAGCGTAGGGATAGATAACGGAGCAAACGGTGCACATCTTGCTCTGAGAATTCTGGACTTGATTGATACTGTGAAGCCTTAAGGAGCCTGTAAAAAGCTCTCACTTCCGGTTTATACGGTAATAATCAATTGGTTAAAAAAAGCTACTAAGTTGAATCGGCAGTAAACTTAGCCGACTGTTTACAAAATTCGGTCGGCTCATTTCAAAAATTCTTTTTTAAACTATCGGAATTATTTAGTGTATGTTAACTTTGTTTAGTCGATTCAAAATGAATGTTAAATCTCCCTGCTATTGCTTGAAAATTATTACTTATCCAATGCGGCTCAATAGACTTTCAAGCAATAATTTGTTGCGAATATGGGGGCACTAATGCTGTTGCCGTAATCCTCTCCAATGTGACTATCAATTCATCAATTTGAGTTGAGGTAAAAAGCCCATCCGGGCCCTGTGGTGTAAGGTCAGTAAATGGTGATTCGTAAAGTAATGCTACATCCATTGCACCGTGCTCGGTAAGATGGTTAATGATCAGGTTTATGAACTCTATCTGGTTTGCAGTCAGGGTCTTACCTGCCAGGAATGTGGCAAGCGACTGTTTTGCAGCTTCCCTATCAAGCCCTATGAGTGAACGCACGAAGAGTCCGAGTCCGTTTGATACCTGTTTGGCACGGGCGATTTCTTCCGGCCCTCCAAACCCACTTTCAGAGAGTATCCGCTCCAGTTCATCAAGATCAGTTGCTGTCAATGGAATATTCATCCGAAGCTTATGGATTACGGCATTGATATGCGGTCGATTTTGTTTTTCAGTTCACCTGTGATCATTATTATTCCTCTATAAGTCTAGCTTGCAGCCTAGTCATGAAAATTTAGTTATTAGTAATCTAATGAGCTCAAAATCGTTATATGCTGATGAGAAGCTACCAAAATCATGCTCAACAATTGAATTGCCAAGACACTAGTACTGTTATTTCAACTATACAAATTGCAACCGGCTCTATCTTAGACATTTATAGGATTTCCAGGACTGCATCCCGGAAATACTGAAAGCTGAGAGAACTGTTGTGCTTCCAATCTATTTGGTAGCCTAGCTTGCGTGCAACTTCTATTTTGCGCAGGCCCCCCTCAAAATAGCCTGCCTTCTTCATCAGCCGCTCAAAGGCTTCCCAGGTGCCGCCAGATATGGAATCTGGATTGTGGTATGCTTCTTTTTGAGGAATATTTGCGTTAACTTTAGGATAGGCACGTTTGACGGCATTCCAGTCCCCAAAATACCAGGCTTCGAGTTCTTCGATGGCGATTCGGTTAACCACCTGCCAACGGGTGGAGGCGCTTGAGCGAGTGCTCAGGCCTTCCCGAAGGACTATGTCATCCAGCCTTTGTTTGAGTTCACGGCAGTCTTCATCGTCCCTATCCACAACCACGACTATGCGCCAGTCTGACGGAAGCCAGCAGGAGTAACCTCTCAGTCGAGAGGAAAGTTTGGAAAGTAGGTCATTCTTGCACTGGAAGGGGTAAATCTCGAAGCTCACCTTGTCTCCAAGCATTCGGGGAAGTAATTCCCTAAGAAATGCCTCCATGGAGGGTTCTTCTACCATGATTTCTAGATGTCTGGTATTCATGGCTTCCCCCCTTTGCGTGATGGTGCTCCCTGGTTTACCAGTGGATCTCCCCTTCCAAAACGCCCTTCCAGCCACAAGTATCCCAGCGAAGCGCCAGCATCTATAAATTCCGGGATGCCCCGGATATCTGCCGCTCGGACTGTCTGGGTGTACCCTCGTTCATCGCGGTAAAGTATGCGAACCTCCTCAGGTCTCAGAGCGTTGACAAAAAAAGGTGAATGGGTGGTGACAAGGAATTGTCCGCGGGCACTGGCTGCACGACATTCTTCAGCTAGTTCGGGTAGCAAGCGTGGGTGAAGGAAATTTTCAGGCTCTTCAATACCAATGAATGAAGGCGGCTCGGGATCGTTAAGTAACACCAGATAAGCCAGCATCTTGAGTGTGCCATCAGATGCGAAACGGGCAAGCACCGGGTGGTCAAAAGGAGCGTCCTTGATCTGGAGAAGGAGGCGGCCGTCCGGCATAGCCTCAGCCAGTACTTTTTCTACATGAGGGACACGGTTTCGCAATACCTCGAATATATGTTCCAACAGTGATGGGTGTTGCTCGGCTAGGTACTGTATGACATTGGCCAAGTTATCACCTGTGCGTGAAAGTCTTTCCTGTGGACCTGCCTCCGGCTGACCACGCGTATCATCTACCGAAAGGTAAGAGACATGCCAGCCTGTAATAAAATCGCGCAACGACGCCACACGTGGGTGATCGGCAAATTGACCCAGAGCATTCACGGCAATAAGATCTGGAGATTTAAGTGGAATTTCAACCCTCTTGTCCTGTTCATCTGGCTTTTCGCCGCTGATGGCACGGCCCTTGCCTTCGCGGTATTCCATAAATCGGAAGGGCTTACCCTGTGTACCCCGCCTCCACTGCAGCCATTCTTCCACTACTACCGGTGAACCCTTACGTTCATCCACAGCTAAGTGATAGGTTATTTTCGGGAATCCAGGTTCCTTGTACTTTATCTCAATGACCACAGATCCTTCACAGCCCCGTGTCTTGAGTTCTTTCGCCCTGCCCCGCCGATCCCAGGCTCGGCGTAGTCCTGATTCAAAACACTCAGAAAGGAAAGCGAAAACATCGAATACCGTAGACTTGCCGCTGCCATTTGGGCCTAAAAGCACTGTCATAGGTGTAAGGTTCTTAAACTCCACTTGCCGCAGTGCCCGATAGTTCTCAACCCTCAGATACTCGATGCGTGCCGGCGTCTTTCGTTCTCTTTCACTCATAGCGTATAACTCCGGTTTTCTTGCATTCATATTATAATGTTTTTATGGAAATGCTAGGGTTCTACTCCCGAACTCTGCCTTTGATTTGACATAAAAGTACGGAATAAAACTGATTACCCATGCTCTTTTTCATTTTCTTCTCTTTATCACATTTAAGCCTTCTATGGCAATTCGCTGATTAGTTTAGCGGTGGTTTGAAAAACCAAAATTAGGACAATCTTACTACCCAAGGTAATGACGAGATTGAAGTCAATGAAGGGTAAAGTAGAGTACTTTCATTTGTTTGTGCCTGTTATTAGAAGAACATCCTGTGCGTTTAGTTTTTATTAATTGATGATTTTCTGTTTAAGTATAATATACTAAAACCTTTTAATATGCTAAACCTTTTAACTCTTGCTTTTTTTAATAAATTTTTTAACTCGAAGGAGAGATTTCTCTATCTTAAATCGTTATTTTCTTTTCAGTGGTATTATGTGGTTCAGATTACAATAGGTAGCTTCAATAAACTTTTTTGAATTAACCTTTTAACCTCAGTATAAGGATTTTTTTGCCTTGAGTGATGCTTTTCTCTCCTCATAAGCCCCCTTACTTGATATTTTCTTTGAATCCATAGGGAGGATCTACAATTAAAATTCAGGAAGTAACCCTATTTAAAAATTCAGCCTTCATGAGGAAAATGTCAAGCCAATTAGAAGTCACTTAAGGTACTTCCAAAGCACATCTTATGTTTTTTACTACCTATTTCACTCTAAAGACTCAACAGCAAAGCTGAGAATAAGCCAGCTTTCTGATAGATTCCTGTTTTTCAGTTCCGAAATTCTTTTCACATTTACAGGCACTTTGGAAGCAGATAGTAACTATTGTCACGGCAATTTAATTACTGGGATTAATACTTAGAAATACATTATCCGTAATCCCTTTCTTAATTTTAAGGATACATAACTGAATTTCTAGACACTAGTGTCATGAAAGTTTAGTTATTGATAATCTAATGAGCTCAAAATAGTTGTATGATGAGAAACTGCCAAAATTATGCTCAACAATTAAATTGTCAAAACACTAGGAGCTTTCTTCCCCAAAATATTTTTTTCGCGGGCAGAGCCATTTTAAAGAATTAATACGAAACCGATGGTTAGAAAAATTGAAAGAGAGTAGCATTAATCAGGATTATTACAAGTTTTTACGTGGACTCGCCGGAACTATACCCCAAGCACGAAGAAACCATTGATAAAAAATCAATAATTTAAGGAAATCGTTATTCAAAAACTGAATATATCTTAAAACAGATGCATGGGATGGGATTCGAACCCACGAATTCTTTTAAAGCCAGATTTTAGTCTGTTGTATTTGACCTATTTCCTACCGTAACTAAGCTGAAATTAAAACAAGATTAGAGAAATAAAGAGAAAGATATTAATCATAAATAGAAAAATCTTCATAAATTTAGTGCGGGAGAAGGGATTCGAACCCCTGAACGTCTGCACGAACAGATCTTGAGTCTGCCACCGTTGACCGCTTGGTTACTCCCGCATTTTAAGGAATCCAATTAGGTAAAGATAGAACTAACATATAAAGCTAATCCTGTAAGCGAATGACTCCGCAAAATTATATATGTAGTAAAAATAAAAATTAAAGTAATTTATAAGTAAGTAATTCCTGTGAAAATAATTAATTCGTAAGCTAACGCCATTGCAACGCCATTATTTATTTCAGTTTCCTATTTCAGGCTTTCCTGCTTCAAATTTCGGTTCTTGCCTTATTTTCAGTCTCCTTCACCTGAACTATTAACGTGAACCCAGTCAAGATACTCCCTTTCTCCTTCAATTCCCCAGAATTCTATTGCAGGCATTTCATACGTGTGTAGTGACTTTACAAGCCTTATGATTTCTTCAAAACGTGAAGAATCGGTTTTTACAAACATAGCAATCTCATTGTCTTCTTCAATCTCTTCCTTCCATCGGTAAACCGAAGATACAGGAAACATATTCACGCAGGCCGCAAGCCTCTTTGAAACCAGCTCTCTCGCAATCTGTGATGCATTTTCCATGTTCCCAGCTGTTATATACACAATTCCAAGCATGAGCAGACACCTCAAGGAAATCTGATATCGTGAACAGGATCTTTAATTTACAAGATCTTTAATTTACAAGATCTTTATTTACAAGATTTTTAATTTACAAGATTCAATTACGAGATCTTTATTTACAAGACTTTAATTTACAAGGTTAATATAAGGCACATTACTCTCCATGTCACAGTATCTATTACCCAGCCTTATAACTTTGGACGTTGGCTGTAGAACTTATCAACATTGGCTTCGATATTGGCTATTACATATTACATAATAAACTTCCATACACCTTTTTATATAATTATGATGTATTATTATATGCCTTTTTCCAAATAGGATTCTTTTTAAGTAGGGAAGGCATTATATATCGATTTTAAATAGTAAGGTGCACTATAACATTCTCATATCATATAGAACACTATATTGTAACACTAGAACTTAACATGATGGATTAATTGGTGCAGAATTTCAGACGCACAATTATATATTAACAATATTAGAGCTTATAGATGTATAATATCAACAGTAAAAACTTAAAGACATATTTTTCCCAACAGTCTTGTATTTGCTGTTTAATTCAAAATTTATACTTAATATTTATACCCGAATTTATAATAAAGTTTATACTAATTTAGCTTAATTCATAGTCGTTTAAATTTAATTAACAGCTTTAGCAGGCTAAGTTCAACTAACAACTTTAACAGGCGAAGTTCAACTAACAACTTTAACAGGCGAAGTTCAACTAACAACTTTAACAGGCGAAGTTCAACTAACAACTTTAACAGGCTAAACTGATTAGCCTGATTAACAATACTTTAAGTTTAATTCATGAATAGTTAAGCTTAATTATAACCTGTTCAGCTCAATAACTCGGAGAATTCCCTTGAATGGCACAAGCATTGCATTAAGTATTTTTTTACTGTATTGGTTCGCAATTTCCGTTCTTGATAGGAAAGGTATTCTGGAGAAGTATAACATAAGCACCTTCGGGCCGCTTCCCATTCTGATGATCAGGACAACTAAGGGCCTCAAACTGCTGGATGTACTGGCCCGTCCGAAGTCTTACTGGAGAATCTTTGCAAACCTTGGAATCTTGCTGATGTTTGCAGGCATGATTGCGATGTTTCTGGTCATAGTTGTCTCGGATCTTGGGCTGTATACTTCTTTCCTTAGCGGAAATGTGCCTGAGCCCGGAAAGTATAGTTCTCCGAGAAACATCTTTCTCATTCCTGGATTAAACGAGTTTATTCCTTTAACCTGGGGAGCTATTGCTCTCATAGTCACGCTTGTCGTGCACGAGTTTTCGCATGCGATTCTTTGCAGAGTTGAAGGCATCAGGGTCAAATCGATGGGTATACTGTATGCTCTGGTCCCTATAGGAGGCTTTGCTGAGCCTGACGATGAACAGCTTTTCGGGACGAAAGAGAAAACCGAAAGAGAACTTCCTCTGACAGCCACAATCAAAGAAATTGAGGAATGGGAAAAAGAAGAAGAAATAAGGCAAAAAACTGAAAAAACAACGCCTGATGAACCGAAATCCGATCCTGTAATAGGTGCAACAAGAATTCAGAGATCCCGGATTCTTGCAGCAGGCGTTATGGCCAATTTCAGCGTGGCTTTTATTGCTCTCCTGCTCTTCTTCGGGCCTGTACTTGGGGCAATTGCTCCCTCAAGTGATGCCCTGATCTTAAGTGTAAACGAAAGTTCTCCGGCTGACCATGCAGGGCTTGAGAAAGGCATGATAATAACGCAGATTAACGATACCAATATCACGACTGCAGAAGATCTGCAAACATACCTCGAAAAAACTCGACCTGGAGATATGGTCCGCATCCGTGCCGTAAAAAATGATACGGTTTCCACACATGACTTGCAGGTCGCATCAGTCCCTGAGGACTATGTTGGTGGAGTGCCCGTAGGAGGAATTGTCTCAGGAAGTCCTGCAGAAGCTGCAGGGATTAAAACCGGAATGACAATGATCAGGATCGACAATACGAAGATGCAAAACGTTACAAGTTTCGTAAACTTCATGGAAACTACCAGGGCAAACCAGACCGTAGAAGTAGAACTTCTCCCTCCTGAAAACTACGCAGGCAACCTCACTGAAAAAGGCACGGTTGTTTTCGATGTGCAGCTGTCAGCCAATCCGGAAAATAACTACGGTTTCCTTGGAGTCATTTACGGGAATAACGCAGTTATGGAATTCCCTATGCTCGGAATCTCCGTGTTGACGCCTCAAGCAAAAGTGTATCTTGAAGCCCTGAAGCAAATCCCGTCCTTGCTAACCATGCCTGCAGGCTGGCTCATTCTCTTTGGACTTCCCATATATGGATTTGCAGGAGAAGGATTCCGGGGTTTTTCAGGTACCTTCATGCAGTTTTACCATCCTGTGGGCTGGGCGGAACCTCTGGGAATAGGAATTTTCTGGATTGCAAACACACTGCTCTGGGTTGGCTGGTTGAACTTTTATGTCGGACTGTTCAACTGCTTGCCTGCCGTACCTCTGGACGGAGGACACGTGTTTAAGGATTCTATTTATTCCTTCATATACCGGTTCACGAGGAATGATTCAATCTCGGAAAAGGTCTCAAACTCTATTACAGCGAGCTTTTCGATGTTAATCCTGTTCTCGTTTGTGTTTATGATACTTGGGCCTTATGTAGGACAATGGATTTGAAACATTTTAGATTGCCTCGTTTCCTTTGCCTTCAAGGAAGCAGAAGGCCTGGGTTAACATTTTTTCCATTTATATAATTTTGTTCTTACTCTTGTACAAAGAAATATCAAGAATATATTATAGTTAAAGACATTACTTATATGTTAATTCATCATTAATATCTATAAAACCTCTCAACTTAACTTGTTCAGGAAATTCAGGCAGGACTTTAACAGTGTTTACCTCAGGAAGAAGAAAAATAGGTCTGAGATCAAGGTTTCGGAGGTTACTCCACAAAAAGCGTAATTTTGCGTACAAAATCGTAGCAGTGCTTGTGCTTATTATTTATATATTTATTTTTGAATACCTGATGATTCTTGAGAACCAGTTAGAAAACGCAGATCCGATAACTGCACTCTACTGGGCAACATCTACCTATGGCAATGTAGCTTTTAATTCCCCATCAGGGAAACTTTTTTCAGTAATTGTACAGCTTTCAGGTATCGTCTTGATTTCGGGTTTTCTTGTAACCTACGTTGTTACTCCCTGGGTGGACAGGGTTATCAAGTTCAGGCTGCCAAGAAAAGTTTCTGTCGGCATAAAAGATCACATAATTATTTGCGGATATAATCAACTGGTTGAAACCCTGATAGATGAGTTTAATGAGGAAGATATGCTTTTTGTAATAGTTGACGAAAACGAAGAGCTCATCAGGGAACTTGTTTATAAAAACATTCCCTGCATTTTCGGATCTCCGAGTGATAAGCAAACCCTTATGAACGCTGGTATAGAAAAAGCCAGACTCCTTATTGCAAATAAATCGGATGAAAGAAATGCAAATATCGTTTTGACTGCCAGGGAATTTCCGCATATGAATATTATTGCTATAGTTGAAGACCAATCTAACACCAGATACCTCAAATATGCAGGAGCTGATACGGTCGTTTCTCCCAAATCGATGTTCGGGCAGTTTATCGGAAAGAAGGCAATGGACAGGCTTGTAAGCAGGGTAACTGGAGCAACTGAAATCTTTGATGGTGTCCATATTGTTGAGTTCCCTATTTATCTGAAAAGTCCTCTTATAGGCAAGTCGCTTAAGGAAATATCGAACCAGCATCTCACGAGTGCAAAGATCGTAGGAACCTGGAATAGCGGTACTCTGTCTTTTGACCCCAAGGAAGAAGATCTTGTCAGGGAGAATACCGTTTTGCTAGCTGTAGGAACCCGTGAAGAGCTTTCAAAACTGAAGAAACTGACACATTGACTGAGTATTCAAAATTGAACTGAAGAAACTGACACACTGACTGAGTATTCAAAACTGAACTGAGGAAGCTGACATATTAACTTGAGATTCAAAAAAATAAATTGTCGACCATTCCGATAATTTGATATATATAACAAATTTATTTGCATAAACTTGTAAAAATCGAGTTTTAAAGATGAAAACTCGAAACTGAATTTGATAAGTGCAATTTTACAGAATATGGGAGCAAAAATGGAGTCAAAAGGGCATCTTATCTTACTGGGATACGGGGATGTTGGAAAGAGCATAGTAAATATACTTTATGGAAGCCCATTCCGTTTTGTAGTTGTGGACGCTAATGAGAAGGTTTTTGAAAACATAGACTTCGAACATCTTGTCGGAAACGGGGCAGATGAAGATATACTGCTTGCAGCCGGAGTAAAAACAGCTTCTTTTGTATTTGTGGCTCTTAATGATGATACCAATGTTATTTTTGCAACTCTTATTTCGAGAAACCTGAACCCCGAACTGTAGTTGTGGACGCTAATGAGAAGGTTTTTGAAAACATAGACTTCGAACATCTTGTCGGAAACGGGGCAGATGAAGATATACTGCTTGCAGCCGGAGTAAAAACAGCTTCTTTTGTATTTGTGGCTCTTAATGATGATACCAATGTTATTTTTGCAACTCTTATTTCGAGAAACCTGAACCCCGAACTAATCATTGTGGCAAGGGCAAATTCCGTAAAATCGATTGAAAAAATCTATAAAGCAGGAGCTGACTACGTAGGTTCTCTTTCCATAGTAGCTGGGCAGATGCTTGCCAAAATGACTGCAAACTGCATGGGAAAAAGCTGTAGAATCGATGAAGACATAATGCTTTACGAGGGAATAGAAATCGAGAAATGTCACGTTGATAGGGGTTCTCCTCTTGATGGCAGATCAATAGAAGAACTTGACCTGGAAGGACGGATCGGGTGTACTATAGTAGGCATAGAACGCGGAAAAATCATCATAACTGCTATTAAAAAGCAGACAACAATAAGGGCAGGAGATACTATTGCAGTTGTGGGAAGCAACAAGCAGATTTTAGAGTTTAAGGAAAAATATGTTAATTGAAAAAATATATGTAAAGTTCATTTGATAATCTGATTAAAACGAGTTAATCTGGCTTTTAAACTTTTACTAACTCGTTAATATGTCTTATTTAACTGATTTTTAGACTTACTTAATTTATTTTTAGACTTAACTAACTCATTTTCAAGCCTTACTTAATATTATTTAAAACTTACTAACATCATTTTAAAATTTACTTAACATCATTTTAGAACTGATTTAACTCTTTTCCGGCACACAACAAATTTCTTATAGAAGACTATATTACTCAAGACATATTACAATAAATAAGAAACTTATCTGTGGTTAAGATGTGATAATATGGAGAGTTTATCTACAGGGATCAAAGGGCTGGATACGCTAATGGACGGAGGCTTCCCTAAAGGAAAAAGCATTCTGGTTACGGGTCCTCCAGGCTCCGGAAAAACAGTTCTTGGAATTCATTTCCTGCACAGAAGCTGCAAGGAAGGCAAGAAGTGCATACTGATTCTTACAAGGGAACTTACGGAAGACATCTTCAGTCAGTCCCGGAGCCTTAACCTTGACCTCAAGCCTTTTGTGGAGAGAGGACAGCTCAATATCAAGAATATTTTTGAAGACAAAATGAACAAAATCAAAAGCGTTTCCAAGTTCGGGAAAGGTCTCTGTGCTGTGGATACGGATATAATCGAGTATATCAGTTCCTTATCTTTGAAAGTTGATGTCATGGTTATCGACAATATAGGGGTAATAGCCATAAATCATGACATAAGAGACTTTGCCGATGAGTTCAATTCTATAAACATTATACTTCTAAAAAACGGGTGCACAAGTCTTTTTATCATGGATGAGGACTCATATAACCTCACCCACAGGCTTACTGGCTACATGGTTTTCGGGCTAATCCGACTTACTTCACAGGAGAACTTCAACTCAGGAAAGACAAAGAAATACCTTTACATTGAGAAAATGCGGGATAAGGCTGTTCCGGTCCAGTATTCTCTATTTGATATTACCCCTGAAGGAATAAGAATTATTACGGGTATGAACGACTTACTGGAAACATGAAATATCCTGCTTTCGGGTTATGATCGTTTCCTTAACCTGAAACTTACGGAAAAAACGGATTTCAAGCTTAGTGAAAATGGAGTTTTATCCTGCTTTTATGAGGAATTCACAGCAATCATTCTTATTCCCTATGGTCTTTAACGCCTCTACCCTGAAGTCAGAGTCCACTTTCAAAGTTATATTCGAGAATATTTTACGTGTCAAAGTACACAAAATAGGGTTTTTACGGGCTTCTTCTCCTCTCCAGGGACATTTTGTTCCCCTGACTATCCACGAACTTTCTCTTTTGCCCTTTTCAGAGGAAAAGCTTCCGCCCAGCTGGTTCATAGTCTCGGCACAGATTTTGCCTGCATAAGCGAAATCCAGTTCCCTGTTTTCCAGGTGATATGTTTCAAGCAGCGTTTTTTCAACCATACTTGTCATCTGGTTAATCAAGACCTTCTTCTCCTCATCGGAAACAACCCTGAGCAGAGTTGGAATGATTGCGGTAAGAATACTCTGTACCCTGTTTTTTATTTCAAGGCTATTGCGGTCAGCTACCAGCCGGTCATGCATGCACTTTACCCTGAGTAAGGACTTCACTCGAGTCTTGAGCTCAATCCTGTTTATTGGTTTCATAAGGAAATCATCAGCTCCGGCTTCAATTCCCTTTATCCGGTCTTCAATATCGGAAAGAGCAGTGAGCATTAAAACAGGGATAAACTGAGTTTCAGGGTTATTTTTGACAATTTTGCAGACCTCGTAGCCGCTCATTTCAGGCATCATGACATCCAGCAAGATCATGTCGAGATTTTCTTCCTTTAGTTTCTTGATAGCTTCCTTTCCACTACTGGCAGTAATAACAGCATAAGGTTCGGCTGAAAGGTAAGCTTCTATGAGCTCTATGTTCTCAAGCACATCATCAACAATCAGGATTTTAGGTTTGCTTTTTTCCTCTTCCAAGGCTTCATCCCCCTGACTCACGAATTACAATTCCTTCCGATGTGATTTCAAAAATAGACATTTCAGGAGAAATAGGGGTACTGCGCATCTTGGGTATGCTCAGATAACGTTCCATTTTTCCAAGATATGAGTTTTCCCTTACCAGCAGGTGGATAGACCCATATACCGAGTACTCAGCAAGCTGATAAGTCATGTTGTGTGCGGACTCGTCCATTATTAAAAGAGTAGTGCAACCTTTTTTTCTTACCAGGTAGTTCAACGCATCAAACTGGTCTCTAAGCCTTCTTATGGAAGTCCTGAGCACAAAGGTACCTATATTATCTATAACAAGGCATTCCGTTCCTTCATGTATTAACTCTACAAGACTCGGAATTTCAAGATCCAGGCTTTCAGGCTTAAACCCGTATCTGGTCTGTCCTATTATTTCAGAACGGCTTTCGAAGATATTTTGTATAATAAGCTGTCCGCTCTCATAGTATATTGTGAGGTCGCGCCCTAGCAGGCTTGCCTGGTAGATAATATCTTCAGGAGTTTCCTCAGTTGCGATAATCATACATTTCCTGCCTTCAAGACAGTTTTTATAAATAAAATGGATTCCGATGATTGTTTTTCCGCTTCCTGCTATACCGGTTATAAGAGTTACTTTATTTGCAGGATAACCTCCACTCAACTTCCTGTCCAGCTCCTCTATGCCTGTTGAAACTCTCTCCATTTTTGTAAATCCCCACTCTTTCTTTACTTTACCCTTATAGCTTCCCCGAATATGAATTTGCTAGATTATTAACTTGAAGGCTTAAAACAGTCTCTAAATGACCCTGGATTTAGAAGCTGTTTATAACTGAAGAAACGTTTATTATTTTTCATTAATTTTACAATAATTTCATGAAATTTTTCTGACTATTTTGATTAAGATTATACTGCTAATTCTGTCTCACTTCCTATATATTTTTATTTACTCATACTTCCAGCTACTTCCTGACCTATTTTTTTAGACCTGTATTCCCTGCTTCCTTAATTTTGAGAGAAAAGTTTAATATAGATAGCTTCTATCAATAGTGCTGCATCAAGGGCTCGTAGGGTAGCCAGGATATCCTAATGGGCTTCGAAGTAAGACTATTACGAAGATACCCATTGACTCGTGTTCGAATCGCGGCGGGCCCGTTTATTTTTACCTGCCTTTTCTATTCTGCGGAATAGGTATATTTTTCCAGACTATCTCTTTTAGACTACATCTTTAGGTAGAAGTATACAGGATATTTCGTACTGGACTTAAGTATGGTTTTAAGTTGGTTTTGAGTCTTTTTTGAATTGGTTTCAGGTATATTTCCAAAATGTCATTAACAGATACAGTTTTGAATCTGTTTTGAATTGGTTTCAGGTCTGGTTTTAAATCTGAGATTAGATTTAATATTAGATTTTGCGATCGATATCAAAATTATAATAGAGTAAAACCAATGTATTGAAACGATATTTAAAATTATATTAGAGTCAAATTAATATATTGAAATGATATATCTCTTTATGGGGAAGTAAAGCAATAAAGTAGTTATGGGGAAGAGAAACACAGCAAAAAAGTAGTTTCCTGATGAGACGAGACTTATAAGGCAATATAATAACTGTTTACGAAGTTGGTTCTTGACACTCAATGCCGTTGTAAGTTTTCGTTATTGTTTCATAGTCAATGTAGGTTTTACGGTATGGGCAGACTGGAGTTTTTACTAAATTCATAGTTCTTACGAACCGGACTTCGGGAAAAGAAAACTCCAAAACTGGATATAATGCAAGCCTGGGGAAGCTATTAAAATGGCAGATAATAGTAGGAGGCCCTTGAATCTCGGTACGGTTATCTCGGTGCGCGGCAGCATTGTAGATATATTGTTCGAAAACCACTTGCCACATGTATATACGCTGCTACGTGCAGGAAAAGAAAAACAGATTGCCATAGAAGTTTTGACCCAGCTTGACACACATCGCGTTCGAGGAATTGCTCTGACTCCTACCGAGGGGCTTGCTCGAGGCATGGAAGTGGAAGATACATATGGTCCTTTAAAAGCGCCTGTTGGCAGGGAAATCCTTTCGCGAATGTTCGATGTGTTTGGAGATACCATAGACCGCAGGAAGCCTCCGTCGAACGTCCAGTGGCGCTCAATCCACCAGGCTCCGCCGCCGCTGATGCGTCGGTCCACTACGTCTGAAATCTTCGAGACCGGTATCAAAGCTATAGATGTGCTGGTGCCTCTTGAGCGCGGAGGTAAAGCAGGTCTATTCGGAGGAGCGGGCGTTGGCAAGACAGTGTTGCTAACCGAGATGATTCATAACGTAGTCAAGCAACACCAGGGAGTAAGCATATTTTGCGGAATAGGTGAACGTTGTCGAGAAGGAGAAGAACTTTACCGTGATATGAAAGATGCGGGTGTGCTTCCGAACACGGTTATGGTGTTCGGTCAGATGAATGAACCACCGGGAGCTCGTTTTCGTGTAGGTCATACGGCACTGACAATGGCAGAGTACTTCAGGGATGATGAACACCGAGATGTGCTACTGTTGATAGATAACATTTTCAGGTTTATTCAGGCTGGTTCTGAGGTATCCGGCTTGATGGGACAGATGCCTTCACGTCTGGGATATCAGCCTACATTGGGAACTGAATTATCCGAGTTAGAAGAGCGCATATCTACTACTGATGCCGGAGCCATAATGTCGATTCAAGCAGTGTATGTGCCTGCTGACGATTTCACTGACCCTTCGGCTGTGCATACATTCTCACATCTCTCGGCATCAATTGTCCTCTCTCGCAAAAGGGCAAGCGAGGGACTTTATCCGGCCATTGACCCTTTGCAATCAAATTCCAAAATGGCCACACCTGGCATTATTGGTGAAAGGCATTATCGTCTGGCCCAGGAAATCCGGCAGACGCTTGCGCAATACTCAGAACTCAAAGATATTATCTCAATGCTTGGCATGGAGCAGCTATCGGCAGAGGACCGCAATGTAGTTGCTCGCGCCCGCCGCCTGGAACGTTTCCTGACGCAGCCATTTTTCACCACTGAGCAGTTCACAGGCATTAAAGGCAAATTTGTCAGTCTTTCAGATGCACTCGACGGCTGCGAACGTATCTTGCGTGACGAATTCAAAGACTACCCGGAAAGCGACCTCTATATGATAGGAACGATTGACGAAGCAATAGCCAAAAAATCAAATCGGGAAAAATCATGAACTCAGGACTCATGAACCTTACGATTCTTCTGCCTTATCAGGTCTTTGCCGAAAAGAAAGGTGTATCACGTATAGTTGCAGAGAGCCGTGAGGGCTTATTTGGACTCTTGCCACACAGACTCGATTGCGTCGCGGCTCTGCAGCCTGGAATTCTCACCTACGAAACCGAATCAGAGGGCGAAGTTTATGTGGCAGTTGATGAAGGCGTACTCATCAAGACTGGTCAGGATGTACTTGTCTCGGCACATGATGCTATTTTCGGAACGGACTTAAGCCAGTTGCATGAGGCTGTAGAAAAAGAGTTTTTGACCTTAGATGAGAACGAGCAAAAAATTCGTTCAGTAATGGAAAAACTGGAAACCGGACTTATACGTCGCTTATCGGAGTTTCGGAATGTCTGACAGACCATCAGAGAAACCTTTGAAGGACGAGTCACCTCTGGCCCGTCAGATTGAGACAAAAGCTAAACGAAAGCTCAGGGCACAACGTCATGTGGACAGGACTATCTGGCTTGGTTTAGGCATGATGGGGCTTATAGGTTGGTCGGTAGCGGTTCCGACACTAATTGGCGCTGCAATCGGGCTCTGGTTAGATAAATACTATCCGACAAGCTTTTCCTGGACACTCACGATGCTGATTATAGGCCTATTTGTCGGCTGCTTGAATGCATGGCACTGGGTAGCTAAGGAGCGTAAAGAAATGCAAGAGGAACAGGAGGATTACAATGAATGAAATACTAAACCTTGTTCTGTCTCTGGTAGCCGGTTTTCTTTTTGGAGCTATTTTCTTCGGAGGGCTCTGGTGGACGGTTCAGAGGGGACTTTCTTCCGGAAGACCTGCATTATGGTTTCTTGGCAGCCTGTTTATACGAATTAGCATTGTTATAGTCGGATTCTACTTCGTCTCAAATGGCCATTGGGAAAGACTGTTAACATGCTTGTTTGGGTTTTTTATTATGCGTCATATAGTAGTTAGACTCACTAGACTGCCAGAGGAAGACCCGAACCAATTGACAAAGGAGGCCAGTAATGCGACTTAGTCCTGACGAGCTGATTTTCTGGCAGTACGGTTTTATCAAACTCGATGCTACGATCGTATATACCTGGGGATTGATGCTTGTAATGGTAATTGGCTCAAAAACCATTACAAGCAAACTCTCTACAGGTCTGGAACGTTCCCGCTGGCAAAATATTCTGGAAATTATTGTTACAGGCATCCTGGAACAAATTGAGGACGTTGGCCTGGATCAACCGAAGAAGTATCTGGGCTTTTTAGGCACGCTCTTTCTGTTCATTGGCGTGGCTAACCTTTGTATTATTATCCCAGGCTATGAACCGCCAACAGGGTCTCTTTCAACTACGGCTGCGCTTGCATTATGTGTGTTTGTAGCCGTGCCACTTTTTGGTATAGAAGAGCAGGGAGTTGGTAACTACCTTAAGACCTACACAGAGCCGACGATCATCATGCTGCCGTTTAATATTATAAGTGAAATCTCACGCACGCTGGCACTGGCAATTCGTTTGTTCGGTAATATCATGAGTGGCACGATGATTGTTGCCATTCTGCTAACAATCACACCGTTCATATTTCCGGATCTCATGATCG
Source organism: Methanosarcina barkeri 3 (assembly GCF_000970305.1). Classification (GTDB taxonomy): domain Archaea; phylum Halobacteriota; class Methanosarcinia; order Methanosarcinales; family Methanosarcinaceae; genus Methanosarcina; species Methanosarcina barkeri_A. The sequence continues at coordinate 789,205 of NZ_CP009517.1, read as the reverse complement.
CTCTTGGTCTGCTCGTTGGCATGGTGCAGGCATATATTTTCAGCGTTCTGGCTACAGTTTACATAGCAGCTGCTACACGTGAGCACAAGCACAGGCCAAAACAGGAGCAAAATATTGCTGAACAGGAGTAGATGAATCAAAGCAACAGTAACAATGGAAGGAAACACTATGGCTTTGGACACTTATACAACCATAATTGCGGTGGCATCAATTGTCACCTCCGGTATCACAATAGGTATCGGAGTTATAGGGCCAGCAATTGGTGAGGGGCGTTCGGTCGCAACAGCACTGAGTTCTATGGCACAGCAGCCCGATGCTTCCGCAACAATAACCAGAACTTTGTTTGTAGGACTGGCAATGATTGAGTCTCTGGCAATCTACTGTTTTGTGGTTTCTATGATTCTTATCTTCGCTAATCCGTTCTGGAGCCGTGCACTTACCTGAAATAGTGAGGAAAATAATCATGCCGCTGATCGATTGGTTCACTGTCATTGCGCAGGTAATCAACTTCCTCATCCTTGTATGGTTATTGAAACGTTTTCTTTACAAACCGATACTTAATGCAGTGGATGCGCGTGAGAAGAAAGTAGCAGATGAACTTAAGAATGCGGATGCGAAAGAAGCAGAAGCACAAAAAGAGAAAGACGAGTTTAAGCAAAAGAACGAGGAGTTTGACCAGCAGCGTAATGCCCTGTTTAACAAGGCAAAAGAAGATGCAAAAGCTGAACGTCAGCGGCTTTTCGAACAGGCAAGGAAGGAAGCTTCGGATTTGAAGGCAAAACAACAGGAGGCATTAAGGAACGAAGAACAGAACTTAAGTCAGGAAATTGGCCGTCGGACCCGGCAGGAAGTTTTTAACATAGCGCGAAAAGTACTGACCGATCTGGCTGGAACCAGCCTGGAAGAACGCACAGTTGATGTATTTGTCCAAAAGCTGCACAGCCTGAAAGATGATGAAAAAAAACAGTTAGCTTCAGCGCTTAGTGCCTCATCGGGTCAGGTGCTCATTCGTACTGCGTTTGACCTTCCACAAGCACAGCGTGATTCGGTCAAAAAGACGATTAAAGAAACTCTTGGTATAGAAATTCAACCCAGGTTTGAGACTGCACCTGACCTTGTCAGTGGCATCGAACTAACCACAGACGGAGAAAAAGTAGCGTGGAGCATTGCAGATTATCTTTCATCACTTCAAAAAAGTATAGATGATCTGATAAAAGAAAAAACTGCGAGTGAAGCCAGAGCTGAGCCTCAAACGAAAAATAACAAACCCAGGCTTGAAAACGAACCTGAGACTGAACAGGAGCCTGAAACCGAGACTCATAAACCCAAATCAAAAACCGAATCCGAAGTCGAAACCAAACCAGAAACTGACTATAATAAACCCGAGTCGAGAAAAGAGCCAGAGGCTAAACAGGAATCCGGTGCAGAACAAAAACATGCAGCAGAACAGGAATCTTCTGAACAACAGTTTGGAGCTAAGTCTGGAGCTAAGTCCGAATCCGTGGCCAAGCAGGAGACAAATTCCAAACCAGAGCCAATATAAAGAGCCAGTGAACATGGAACCTAAAAATCTTAAGGATATTTTTGATAACGTTTTCACCGAAATACATAAGGTCAGAGAATCAGTAACTCCCTCGCTCACTCCAAAGGAGGTGGGCAGAATTTTGACAGTTTCTACAGGTATCGCAAATGTATCTGGCCTTCCTACTGTAGGTTTCGATGAACTTATAAAGTTTCCAGGGGATTTGTTTGGAATCGCGTTTAATGTTGATGAAAAAGAAATAGGTACCGTTCTACTGGGTGAATACTCACATCTCCATGCCGGAGATCAGGTTGAACGCACTCGGCGGGTTATGGATGTTGCTGTAGGTGAAGAACTTCTCGGACGAGTCATTGACCCGTTAGGTCGTCCTCTTGATAACAGAGGTCCAGTAGTTTCAAGTAAGCGCTTACCCATCGAACGTCCAAGTCCGGCAATTATGGACCGATCTCCTGTTACCGTGCCTCTCCAGACCGGTATCAAAGTTATTGATGCATTAATCCCAATAGGACGCGGCCAGAGAGAATTGATTTTAGGGGACCGCCAGACTGGAAAAACTGCAATCGCAATCGATACTATTCTCAACCAGCGTAATTTTAATGTCCTGTGTGTTTATTGTGCCATTGGTCAGCGCGCATCCGCAGTTGCCAGAGCAGTGGCAAACTTACGGGAAAGGGGTGCAATGGATTACACGGTTGTTGTTGTAACTGAAGGCAACGACCCATCAGGACTAATTTATATTGCTCCTTATGCTGCGACCAGTATTGCAGAGTATTTTATGAGAGCAGGCCGAGATGTGCTGATTGTTTACGACGACCTGACCAATCATGCACGCGCGTATAGAGAACTTTCATTACTACTTCGTCGTCCTCCGGGAAGAGAAGCATACCCTGGCGATATATTTTATATTCACTCACGACTGCTGGAGCGGTCCACGCACCTGCTCAAAGAACTTGGTGGCGGCTCACTTACTGCCCTTCCCATTATCGAAACCGAAGCGCAGAACATTTCCGCATATATTCCAACTAACCTGATTTCAATTACGGACGGGCAAATTTACCTATCACCTTCGCTTTTTGAGTTGGGTGTGCTGCCTGCAGTCGATGTTGGTAAATCTGTCTCTCGAGTAGGCGGTAAAGCGCAGCTTGCTGCTTATAGAGCAGTGGCCGGAGACCTCAAGCTTGCTTATTCACAATTTGAAGAACTCGAAGCATTTACCCGATTCGGCGCAAGGCTAGATGAAAATACACGAAAACTTATTGAGCATGGAAGGCGGATCCGTGCCCTACTGAAGCAGCCTCAAAACTCTCCTGTGCCCGTACCGGATCAGATCGTTATCCTTGTTGCATTGAACGCAAAACTCTTCGACAATGTGCCACTTGACAAAATGGGAGAAGCTGAAAGCTCCCTGCGCAAGGCAGTACCGGATATTCCCGAAGATGTGCGCAATCGGTTCAAAGGCGATAAAGAATTGAGCGACAAGGACCGTGAAACTATCCTCGATATCGCTCGCAAAGCACTGGAACCTTACCAGCCAAAACCTGAATCCGAATCCAAACCGGAAGCTAAAACTAAGGAAAAAACCGAGCCAGAAACCCAAACTGAGGAAAAACCCGAGTCTGAGACTCAAACTAAAGGTAAACCTGAATCAGAAACCAAAACTGAAGAAAAACCTGAATCAGAAACCAAAATTGAAAAAAAACCTGAATCAGAAACCAAAACTAAAAGTAAACCTGAATCAGAAGCTACTAAAGAAAAAGTGGCTAAATCAGAGACTTAAACTATGGGGAAGCCCGAGCCAGAAGCCAGAACAGACGAGAAAACTGAGTTAGGAACCCGAATTGAGGAAAAACTGAGTAAGTCCGAAGCCAGGACTGAAAGCAAATCCGAGCCTGAGAACAAGGAAAAACCATGACTGAAACCACTCAGAGTCTGAGCACAAAGATTGATAGAGCAAAAGATCTTCAGTCTGTTGTCCGTACGATGAAAGCACTGGCAGCCTCGAATATAGGGCAATATGAAAAATCAGTGAGTGCGTTATCCGATTATTATCACACTGTGGAACTGGGTTTGGGTTTATGTTTCAGAAAAATTGCACTCATGCCAGCTGTGCAAGAAGGAAAAACGCAAAAGAATACACGTCTCATCGGAGCTGTAATTTTCGGTTCGGACCAGGGACTTGTAGGTCAGTTTAATGATATAATTACCGATTATGCTGTCAAGGAACTGAAAGCTTTGCCAGGTAAAGCTCAGGTCTGGGCTGTAGGAGAGCGTGTTTATTCGCGCCTTGAAGATGAAGACTTACCGCTTGTTGGACTTTATAATGTGCCAAACTCGGTTAAGGCCATTACCCCACTTATAGCGCAAATTCTTGTGGAAAATGAGAAACTACGCAGCCAGGATGAAGATGCCGAACTTTATCTTTATTATAACCGCCATAAAACCAGAGTTACCTACGAGCCAGTTAGCCAGCGATTGCTGCCATTTGATGAAACCTGGAGAGATGACCTGGTTAAACTTTCCTGGCCGACTGAAAACTTACTTCCTGAGGTAATGGGTGATATCAAAGAGACCTTACGGGCACTCATCAGCGAATACCTTTTCGTTTCGCTTTTCAGGGCATGCGCTGAGTCACTTGCAAGTGAAAATGCCAGTCGATTGGCAGCAATGCAGCGTGCCGATAAAAATATTGACGACTTGCTTGATAATCTCAGTGGAGAATATTACCGTGTGCGCCAGAGCGGCATTGATGAAGAGCTGTTTGAAGTCGTGTCAGGTTTTGAAGCTCTGTCCAGATCGCACAGGTCTATACAGTGAAAAAGTAAAATGAATCGGCAGTTAAGGTCTGAAAAACTTCAAGTTTTCCTGAGATATCTTGAAGTCTGTCTGGAAAATTTCTAATCTAACTATTTTAGATAATTATTTATTTTCTAACGAAAATTCTATATTATGAGCTGGTACGCAATAGACGCAGTAGACAGAGCTGTCTCAAGAACAAGAGAAGCTCTTTTTGAACCTTTTGATTTCTGGAAATGGGCAAAACTTGCAATCATTATTTTTCTGTTAGGCGGGCTTTCTAGTTATGGAAATTCGAGCGGCTACAATATGGCTTCGGAAGACTTAAAAGATAATTTTACTCTTATTGAGCATGGACAGACGCCTGATCTTCTTTTTGATATGTATGATAATGCTTTCAGTAATATTTTTCCGGTCGGTTATATGTATCCGGAGCCACAACTGGCGATTGCAGTCGCAATAGTAATTCTCCTTCTTCTCCTAATTTTCGTTTTTTCATACATTTCCAGTATTATGGAATTTGTTTTTGTGGAATCCCTTGTACGAAATGAAGTAAAATTCTGGGCTTATTCAAGAAGGTTTCTGGGAAAAGGATTCCGCCTTCTACTGGTGCGTTTAGCTATTTGGCTGGTATTTCTTGCACTGTTCGGAATATCTCTTCTTCCTCTTATACCTGTTATTCGTGAAGCATCCCCAGACTTTACCTGGCCTACCTTGCTTGGAGGAATTTTCTGGATTGTAGGTGTAATTGTTGTGCTCTTCCTGTTTGCAGTTGCGATAGATTCTCTTTTAAGCCTTGCAATTCCGCTTTCCATTTACAGGAATAAAGGAATTCTTTCGGCCTTCAAGCTTGTTTTGGGGAATTTCAGGAAAAGCTGGCGTGAAATTTTAGTTTACTGGTTTGTCAGGATCGTACTCGGGATAGGAGTAAGCATTATTGCAGTTTTACTTATTGGGCTAATGATACTGGTTTTTGGGATTGCTTTCCTTATTTTTGACACAATCCTGTACTTCCTTTTTTTGTCCTTAGTATCCGACCCTCTTAACTGGATCCTTCTGATTCCTTTTATTGTTGCTGAACTGGTTTTTATCTTTGGAACTCTGTTTTTCCTCAGTGTACCTCTTGCTGTTTTCATGAAATATCATCTGTTGAGTTTTCTTGAAGCCTGGTACGCGGACGCAGAAATTCCCTTCTTTGATATTCCTGTCCCGGAACCTGAAGCCGGAGTTGGTGAACCTGAGCCGACCTTTTGAGCTAAGAGAAAACTCAGGACATTGAGCTGAGCTTCTGAACGAAAAGAAAAAGTTAAGGGCTTCTGAGAAAAGGAAAAATTAAGGGCTTCTGAGCTTGTTTTATCCGGATGGGAAAAGCTTAGAGCCCTTAACCGTCGTTCCAGCCGATTTTATGGTTTTTAAACAGGATCGGAATAACCTTTAAGTCCTGATCCATATTTTCAGATCGCTGTATTGACTATTAGATAGACAGAGCTAGATAGACAATCAGATAGACAGTGAGATTGAAAAGAAATTACACTGAAAAAAGAGTTTGAAGGCGCCGGCATTGTTCGATCGATCTGAGGGTACCTCTTCGGGATGAAGCTATTGCGGAAATAAAAATTAGTCACCTATTGAGATATTACGTTTGTGAGCTATGGTGTTGTTTGATCGACTCAGCGGGCCTTCTAAATTATAGATAGAATTAAGTTCATTATATATTTTTTGGATATATTCTATATAGTTAAAGTTAAACTATTAGGCAACACATTATTCATCAGTACCTGCCTCTACATTCTCTGAAATCGTAGGTAGTCACAGGTACCATCCAAAATCATTATACATCCTGACATTTTCTCTGGCGCTAATGTATATATTGCCTCACAACGATGCATGTTATAAAAATATTCTCTCAAAAACGTGCCAGTGCATATTACTTTCTAGGTATTGTTAATTAGTTACTTTAACATATACCCTGAAAATTGTCTCTCAGGACCTTATCCGGAAAAGTACGAATTGGGAGTTGATAATTATGAAGCAGGAATTCATTGAGAAGTATTATCTGGGCAAAGAAGTTGAAATTGATATCGGGGGAAATACCACATACAGAGGAATTGCTGCCGAGTGTAATGACGGAGTCCTCAGCCTTAAGTGGACTATAAAAGAAGAAGGCTACACACATATCGATATCGAGAAAATTGCTGCAATGTGGAGAACACTGAGAAAATAATAAAAGCAATAAACGACTTCACTGAATCTTTTTTCTCTTTTTTTCTTTTTTCTTTTTAAAAGTTTGTTTTAAAACCTGTGGTCCCGTATTTTTCTACGCCCAAAAAATATATATTCACAAGTTTTTAATTATCGATCATGCCAGTACAGAAAAATTCTTTAAATCCATACTTGGAAGTTGTAACTGGCAGCATAATTTACGGCACTATAGGAGTTTTTCTGGATAAAATTCAGGAGATGTCAACCGGATCTATCCTTTTCTCCAGGCTTTTCTTTGGTCTCTGCATTATTTTTATTTATTTGCTGTTCAATAGAGGACTCGGACAGCTTAAACCCCATAAGAAAAAAAGATACCTTCTTCTCCTGGGCCTTTTGAATGCGATAACAGGAATTTGTTATTTTTCCTCCATCCGGTACAGTGGAGTTTCGGTAGCTGTCCTTCTGCTCTATACAGCTCCGGTGTATGTTAGTTTATTTGCTCCGTCAGTTCTCGGAGAACACAGAAACAGTAACAGTTTACTACCTCTTTTGCTTGCAACTGCAGGTGTTTTACTGATCGCACGTCCAGGTGAAATTCTTGGACATTCAGGTCCTGAGTTCCAGAAAGGCCTTCTTTTCGGGTTACTGTCAGGTCTGTCATTCGGTGTAAACATAATAACAATCCGGTATCTTAGAAATGATTATTCCGGAATATCCCAAACCTTCTGGCTAACAGGAATAAGCCTTCTCTTTATGCTACCGTCCGCACTCTCCACACCCATTGCTGCTTTCGTTAAAAACTTTGACATCCTGTTTCTCTTCGGCTTAACTATTACGTTCGCTGCTGTAATTTACCTTAGAGGAATCTCAGGAATCAGGGCTCAGACAGGAAGTATTCTTGCCCTTGTCGAACCCGTTTCCGGAATTTTCTTTGACGTTACTGTTCTGAAAAACCCGCTCTATATTTCGACCTTTCTTGGGTGCCTTTTTATTCTCACAGCAGCTTATGTAATAAGTAGAAGGGATGGATTAGGCCTGAAATAGAAGAACAGAATGTAGAAGTTTTCTCTTGTAAAGATCTTTTCTTGTAAAGATTTTCTCTTGTAGAAGTTTCCTCTTGTAAAGATCTTCTCTTGTAAAGATCTTCTCTTGTAAAAATCTTCTCTTGTAAAAATCTTCTCTTGTAAAAATCTTCTCTTGTAGAAGTTTCCTTTTTAGAGGTTTCCTTTTATAGAATTCTTGTCTCAAAATAAAAGCAACCTAAAACAGAGGTTTTCAGTGAGTTACAGTGTAATTTATGTGTTATACCAAAAAGCTCTTAGTTAGAATTCCTCTTTTTACTATAATGGTTCAAAAAGTACAGGAAAAGATCGACAACACAGGTTTGAGAATTAAGAAAGGGAATTAAAGAATTTTTATATTTAACATGTTTAATTGAGGGTCAGTGGTAAAAATAAGTCACGTTAGTTGTCCAAAGGCTGGTGACTTTTGTAAACCAAAACTAAAGAAAGGGTGCTTTTGATGATTGTCAATGAAACTTTAAAAATCATTAAACAACGCAGGAGTATCAGAAGCTTCAAAGATGAACAGATCAAAGAGGAAGAATTACAGGCTGTACTGGAAGCAGGGCTATACGCTCCTAATGCTGGGGATCAGGCATGGCATTTTACAGTAATTCAAGACAAAAAATTACTGAACAAACTGAATATCGTAGCTAAAGAAGCCGCAAAACATCACAATCTGGGACATTTAAAGGAACTAGGAACTGATGAGATATTCAATTGTTTGTATGGTGCACCGACACTTATCATTGTCTCTGGCAATGAACAGTCACCCATACCTCTTGACGCAGATTGTGCCGCCGCTACTCAGAACTTGCTACTAGCCGCAGAGTCAATTGGGCTGGGGTCATAGTGGATTTTCTTCGTTCTATTAGCGTTTTATTCATCACAAGGTTCCGAATTGCGAAAAGAACTAAAAATACCTGAGGGATACAGGCCTTACTATTCGGCTGTATTTGGGTATAAGAAAGATACAGTTGTCTATGTACCTGACAGGAAGCTTGATCTCATAACGTATATCAGGTAATTTTCTGAAGAAAATGTTTCTGTTTGCTCCTGAAGGTGTAGGAGACTATTCTTTATTAACATTCTATAATTTTACAATGGATCCAGAATCAAAATTTTAGGACACACTTCAAGCAAAAGCACACTTAAGCACCTGCTAGGGCATGAACACCCCAAATTCTGGAACGCTCCTGATGGACTGTAAAGACGTAACAAATATGTCGGATAAAGAACGTTCTGATATGCGAAATGGAATGCTGGGGTTTTGTCTTCCAGTATCATCACCTGTTCCCGAACTTTACAGCTCTGGAAAATATACTAATGCCGACTCTTGATTGCAGGAAAAAGCAGGTAAGAAGAATAGGAAATTGCCGAAAACCTCCTTAAAGAGGTGGTACTTGAAGACCGGATGGATCAAAAGTTCGGCAACTTTAAGGAAGACAAAACCAGAGGGTTTCGGTAGCAAGGGCACTTAGCTGTTCTCCTGCAATCGTGCTGAGGGACAAACCTGCAACCTGGCCTAAAAGTTGATGGAACTATCAGGTTTGCGGACGGAAAAATTACAGATCAGTGAGGGTAAAAAGATGGAATATGCAAAAGGAAGAATAGGCAGAGTATTTACCGTAAGGATCGATTATGGAGATGACCTGATTCTTGAACTAATTAAACTTGCTGAACTGGAGCACATCGAATCTGCTGTTTTTGTGCTGTTGGGCGCATTAAAAGAAGCAAAGTTTGTCGTAGGCCCGAAAGAAAATGTAACCCCTCCGGAACCTGTATGGTTTGGCTTTGATGATGCACATGAAATTCTTGGAATTGGAAACATTTTTTTAATGGACGGAAAGCCTAAGATCCATCTGCATGCAGGCGCAGGCAGAGGAGACAATGTAAAACTGGGGTGTTTGAGAGGAGAGAGCGAAGTTTTTATGGTAGTTGAGGCTTTTGTCTTCGAACTCGAGGGATTTTCTGCCAGAAGAATTGCAGATGAGGAACAGGGTTTTGCTCCTGTAGTTTTTGAGCAGGTTTCGGATCTGAAATGATATTCCGATAAAACAAGAATTATATTCAGGTCTCAAAAGTTTGGGTATGAAGATGATAATTAAAAGTATAGTTTTACAAAATTATCTGGCAGTCTTCCTCAAACTTAATTTTGAAATGTTGTCTCCAGTTCTCGAAGCCTTTTTAATGCAATCATTTTTTCTTTGTTATCTTTTAAAAATTCGTCTTCAAGGGTTTTTACAATCTGCGGGAAGGGCAAAGTTAACTGGTAGTACTTTACGGGTCTGCCTTTTCCTTTATTCTTTTTTTCAGACCTTTCTTCTACCCAGCCTCTTTCACGCAGGGGGCGCATGGCTACGCTTACTTCAGGTTGTCTAAGCCCTGATACAAGTTCAATATTAAGGGATCTGAGCTCATTACAGTCTTTTAGACATACGATCGCGGTTGCCTCTGTCCTCGGGAGTCCCAGGCTCTGGAGCATGTCAATTATTGAATACTCTTTTTCGGTTAAATTAACTGGAGAATCGTCGGTCATCGAATGTGAATAATACTTTCAGGTTTATATATTTTATGTAGATAAAATTGTTTTTTTTAAATAAATTGAGTATTGTTAAGGAGTAAAACAGCTATCACACCCTGTTAATAGTTTTTTTTGGAAAGTTTGTATATAAATATTAGTATTGACAATTCCCCGGAAAAAAACCGATTTTGTAAAAACCGGTCTTGTGATTCTGACCAAAACCTTTAAAGCTAGTGTATGCAGGAAAATGGACATTTCTGAAATTCTGGAAGCCTGAGTTAAGGGTTACAAAACAAGAAGATCTCTTGCAAACACTCGAAGTATAATACTCCTGAACTCATATAGTTAAGGATGCAGATACTTGAGGCAAAAGTGTTTCGGGATTCGGGAACTTAATATATAGTCTTCATTTATTAATAGGGTTTCTTATGAGATAATAGCGTAAAACTTAATTAAAATTATTTCCGTTAACCGGATAAAGAATTAAATACAATTCGGACATCTAACGGTTAAGTTAAGATTAAGTCTCGAATCAAAGTTAAACTTCATAATTGACGGTAAGTCTCAAAATTAAGAGTAAACTTCGAATTAAAGGTAAGCTTTGAGTTAAGGATAAGCTTCAAATTAAGGTCAAGTTTTGAACTAAGGATAAGCTTCAAATTAAGGTCAAGTTTTGAACTAAGGATAAGCTTCAAAATTAAGGTTAAGCTTTGAATTAAGGATAAGCTTTGAATTAAGGATAAGCTTCAAAATTAAGGATAAGCTTCAAAATTAAGGTTAAGCTTCAAATAACAGAATATATCTATAGATAGATCAGAGATTAAAAAGGGTGAAATAATGTCGTATATCGGTCTACAGCAGGATTCTGGAGAATATAAGATCCAAAAGATACACGCTCGGGAGATCCTGGATTCAAGGGGAAATCCCACTGTTGAAGTTGATGTGTTTACGCCGAAAGGATTTGGCAGAGCCGGTGTTCCTTCAGGGGCTTCTACTGGTACGAACGAGGCCCTTGAACTGCGGGATGCAGACCCCAATAGATACGGAGGAAAAGGAGTTCTCACTGCAGTAAAGAATGTGAACACCATTATCCAGAAGGAATTGCTGGGGCTTGATGTGCGAAACCAGCGAGAAATCGATGAGCTGATGATCGAGCTCGATGAGACCGATAACAAATCAAACCTGGGGGCAAATGCAATTCTTGGGGTATCCATGGCCGTTGCAAAAGCTGCTGCGGATTCTCTGAATGTTCCTCTTTACCGCTATTTAGGAGGCTCAAATGCGTTTACTCTTCCGGTGCCCACAATGAATGTCCTTAACGGGGGCAAGCATGCAGGCAACGATCTTGCAATTCAGGAGTTCATGATTCAGCCCAAAGGCGCAGAAACCTTTTATGAAGCTCTCCAGATGGGTGCCGAAATCTATCATGTTCTTGGAAAAATACTGGAAAAAAAATACGGTCGGTCTTCCACTAATGTGGGCTATGAAGGAGGATATGCCCCTAAGATGAGCGAGTCAACCGAAGCCCTTGATGCCCTTGTCCAGGCTATTGAGGAAGCAGGTTATACTGACACCGAGGTTACAATCGGGCTTGATGCTGCAGCCTCCGAGTTTTACGAAGACGAGACATACACAATTGACGGAAAGAAACTCTCTGCTCCGGAACTGATGGACTACTATGTTGAACTTGTGAACTCCTATCCTATCCTTTCCATTGAAGATCCATTCTATGAGGAAGCCTTTGAGGACTTCGAAGCCCTGACCAATGAGCTCTGGGACACGATTATTGTCGGTGACGACCTCTTTGTTACAAACATTGAGAGGCTTTCTAAAGGCGTTGACATGGGAGCAGCAAATGCACTTCTCTTAAAGGTCAACCAGATCGGATCCCTTTCCGAAGCTTTTGATGCTGCAAATATGGCTTCCAGAAACGGCTATACCGTAATAGTAAGCCACCGCTCTGCCGAAACCGAAGACACAACAATTGCAGACATTTCAGTAGCTATCGGAGCTGAAATGATCAAGACCGGAGCTCCGGCCCGTGGAGAAAGGACTGCTAAATACAACCAGCTTCTTAGAATAGAGGAAGACCTGGGTGAGGTTGCACATTACGTGCAGCTCTAACCCTTTTAGTTTTCCATTTTAATCATTTTTTAGCTTTCTTCTTTTTTCTTCTTTTTAATGATTCGGTTTCATAATTTACAGTTATCCCTTACGACCATAACCGGAACCTTTGAGTGACGGACCATCTTTTCTGCAACGCTGCCAAGAAGCAGCTTGTCCAGTCCTGTTTTTCCAAGAGTGCCCATAACGATAATATCCATTTTTTCCTCTTCGGCATACCGGATCAGTTCTTCCGAGGGGTTGCCTTCAAGAAGGACGGGCTCCACATTGATTCCTTTCTTTTCTCCCAGGTTTTTTACAGAGTTTACAGCTTTATGTCCCTGTTTTTTCCATGCCTCATGTATTGATTCCCAGTAAGGATCCACACTCATGGGAAAGGAATCCCCATTTATAGGAGCCAGATAATCCGTTGATACCACATAGACTGCATAAATCTTTCCTCCACTCAACCGGGCAAGTTCAATCCCTTTTTCAGCAACCAGCCCGGAGCAGGCCGAACCATCGGTTGCAACCATTATTTTCTTAAAATTAATAGCTTCCATATAAAACCGTGTTAGATACGTGGATTTCCTAAATTAGACTTTTGGAACGTTGCAGGAAAAATCTGTAAAACCTGAAAAGCCGAATTTCATTTTTAAGCCTGCAAGCTCCCTAAACTCCGGGATCACCGCATACTTGATCAAATTTTCGAGAGATTTTCCAGGCAAGCAGGCCTAAAACCAACATTAAATCTCAAAAAATGCTGAATCTTCGCGATTTTGTACAGATAATTTAATATAAATTTATCCCAATATTATAATAACAGGGGTATATAAAGTGTCAGAATATTGGGATTGGGAGAATGAACAATTAGCAGAGATGGCAAAAAATCTGTTCCAGGTAAGGATTTTCAACTTGAGCAACATCTCCTTACTGTGCTCAATATTGTCCACATGGAAAGCAACATTACTTATAATGTTTCTCCTAGGGTACGACCCCTACTCTTTTCTGGATATATAATATCCTACTCTTTTCTGGATATATAATATACAAAGAGACCTCTTTAATGGACTTCTCTCTGAGGTCGCTAAGGCCGATCTCAAATCGTTAAGGAAGCTTTAAACTGACATACAGGAAAAATCAATGTATACACGTATAAAGTTTAATGTTCTCTCTGAATTGGTTTATCCAGAAGTTCTTCAATTTCTTTAAGTCTCTCGCTCTCAGGTGATGATCCTGCCTGATCGTCGTACTTTTTTGCCTCTATCATAAGCTTGATGAGTTTAGATAACAATCGCAGGCTCTCAGGAGAAGCTTCCAATGTAAGAGAGAAATTATCCATAAAAACAGATCCTTTTTTATTTTTCCCCTATTATGATATTTTTAGTTTATAATTCTTTGTGACGAAAATTAGAAACAGTGCCCTTTGTGGACAGGTTTTACTGTAAAACCTATGGATAAACCACAAAGTAAATTTACAGAAATCTTAGCATACTATCGCTAATAGGGAATTATAGGGAGTTTTGAGGTAAACGGATCCAGAAAAATATGTAGGATAGATTTTTAGTGAAATATTGAAATTAAACTTTTCCTATGTAGCTACGAGTTACATTGGGCAATATTATTTTATTGCCTTTACTGTACTTCATAAAAAGTTCAGTTAATTCTTTAATAAACTCCTTATAATTAGAATCCGTACTCTTTGGAGCATAAGAGGCTGATAAATTTCGCCCTAGAAAATCATCTAAATTATACTCCAGGTCATTTTGAAACGTACAATATTCGTATTTTCCATCACGAAAAAATTGTTCAAATTCCTCTGGAGTCTCCTCGATTCCTCCACTAAAATCATTAAATGAAGGACAAAGATTTTTACATATTTCTGCATTCTCTAAAATCATCTGGCTCGATGAATCCCTAATATTCCAAACAAGTGCTACATTTAAATTTGGTTTTAATATTCGTATGCATTCATTTTTGAATTTTACTTTATCAAACCAGTGAAAAGCTTGTGCAACTGTTATTAAATCAACACTCTTACTTCGTAAACCTGTATTTTCAGCAATACCTTTAATTGAAACAAATTTTGGATGATTCTTTAGTCTCTTTTCTGCAATACTTCTCATATCATCATTTGGCTCAACTGCAATTACCTTTAAACCCTTATCAAGCAGTTGTTCTGTCAAAATACCTGTACCTGAACCTATATCAGCAACTGTATTATTAGAAGTAAGATTGTTATACGAAACTAAATAATTAATATATTCCTTCGGATAACGGGGACGATATTTACTATAGATGTCCGCTTTACCAGTAAATTTTTTTGTTGTGTCCAATTTAAATCAATCCTTTCAACTTTCAAAATATACTTGATGGATATATTATATGAATAGGAATGATGAGAATTTTGGAATAATCAGATATTCTTTATCCTTTTTCAATAATCAGTAGTTCTTATTAACTGAAGTTCCGAATGCCAATACTAAAAAGTGTTTAACGTTTCGGCAGTATTGCAGGTTTGCTGCAAATTCCCTTTAAATGTAATGTACGAATTTTATTGTAAAACCTGTGTATGAGAATTTTTGGGTGGTCCCTCAATAATCAGTTGATATTTCCAGAGTACTCACATATTCACTTTTCGCTCTCATTTTCTGCTTTATGTACACTTAATTTCCTGTAAGCAGGTAAGCTTAGAAAACAGACTCAACTGAGCAAAAATACCTAAACGTAAAATATCAACCATCTACTAATGCACGACCAATTTTTGCTCTAGAACAAAAATAAATATTTCCATACGTTTTTGGGGGTCAATATTTGGTCGTTTGTGGGAATTTCTGGGCGTTTTGTTTCTGAGAAAAGAAAGAATAATTTGCAAAATTCTTATTTTGTAAAATGGAACATCTCATGTAACATACACAAATTTTGTTTAATCTTATGTATTTTTCAGGAGAATAGGCTTGAACTTCGTTAGAATGAAATTACCAAATCGGTCATATTCTGCTACTGTGAGAACCTTTGTTCCATCAGAGCTTACAAGTCCATTATCCATGAAAGGTCTATACGAACGAAATATTAAAGTGTTCGGATTTGGTGAAGAATATTCTAAATATTGATAGAAAAATAAGTGGTTTTCTCTTAATTTCTTACAACTAGCATTGCATTAACTTTCAATTTTGTTATCTGATCTTTAACTAGATAGAGAGTGTACTGATTCTTCTGTAAATTCTACAAAAATTGAAAATATACAGGTTTTATAACAGGGATGCTCCCAATGGGCTATTTAAAATAGTTCAAAAATTTATTTTTTCTAATCTGAGAAACGCTTTGATACCTTAGAATGGCTATATGGGTCATCATCAATAATTAGTCCTTCAGGGTAAATCTCATTTATATTATAATTCCCACTAGAGTTCTCAATATTTACTTTGGTCGTTGCCATCTTGGTATTTTTGATTCCTTTAGGAATTATATAGAATATTCCATCTTTAATTTTAGCAGCTTCCATAAACAGTACTAATTGATCTACCATAGCTTCAACTAAATTATTAGTATGTTTTGTAGATTTATTTATTTCAATCAATACAGAACTTTCACCCTTTTTAACTAACATATCTGCATATATTTTACTTGTCCCAATTGAAATGGAATATCCTGTTATTACTTTTATTTCTTGATCTGAAGATTCTATGTATGCAGCAATCATGCCGGTTAGTTCATTTTCAAAGTAAGAAGACAATGAGTAGTTTATATTTTTAGTAACGGCTTTATGTGGAAAATCAATCAAAAGTTGACTTATATAGTCAATAAGACTCTCGTAACAAACATGTTTTTGTTCAATAACTCCTGATTCTGATAATTCAATCTTTTCTTGATAATACGCTTTTCTTTCTATCATTTGGTCAAGAAGAATATTAAAAAAAGCACATACGTTTATTATAGCTAGAAATGCTTCTTGCTCTGAAAAACGTAACTTGTGATCATGCGTTGATGTATTCCGCCACTCTCTCCGATAATTCTCAAAAAGTGTCAGTACTCTTGCCTTTAAAATGGTTCCTTCTGCAAACTTTTTCTCTATTTGAGAAGTACTCAAATTTTCAGATTTGCTACCTGTAAGAACTTGGTATGCTTCCTTAAGTGAACCTTCATATGCTTGATTTGACCTATAAATGACGTCAGTAAAAAGATAATCCTCCCCTTTTTTTCCATTTTCAAAATGACGTTCAGCTATATCTATGTGATAAATGACGCTTCTCAAACCTTGAATGATTGGTGTATCTGAGAAATAATTACTTTTATCATTTATTAATTTCAGTAAATCCATAAAATCACACTTAGACAACTCAATAGATATAACATATTGACTTTGCAGTTAATGACAGCAATGCTGTAACTGTCCATATATAGCAAGGTTGTTACTGACTATACCTTTGTAAAGCCTGACGCATCCCTCCATATTTTAAATTATAACTATCTTTGTAATCTTCTTCAAATCTTCTGATGTCATTTTCTTTGTTGACCATCCAATAGTAATAATAATGATTGTCACTTGAACTTCTACGTTTTAAAAAATCAAAATCGAGAACTTCACTAGGAATATCTCTTGTAACAATACGACACTGACCTGGCTGTATCTTCGGAGTTCCATTTTCATTATCTAAAAATGAATTAAGATACGCGTCACCGTAAATAGGATTTTTTCTTATATATGCAGTTTCAATTCTTTCTTGAAAACTAAAGTACCCATAGGCGATTGAAGTTGTGAGAATGAAATCTTGATGACACATCTCATGGTTTATATTTCTTATTGAAGATAGTAATGATTCTAATGCATGTCTTTTTTCGGGGATAGATGAGCTGCTTAAATCGTTTCCCCAAAACAAAATTCCACAGTCAGATACAAATATTCCGCCAATTTCTCGATTAGTATTATTGTATCCAGCAGTATAAAAAATATCTAATGCTCCCTCAGCTCTCCCTTCCTTCATCAATTGTTTAAATCCAGAAATGTCTATAAAAGCAACAAAAGTTTGTCCATAAAAATTATCCAAAGGCATGAAAATTCCTCCCTACATTATTAGGACTTATGCACTTGAAGTTCAAAACAATAAAAGTAAGCTAACAATTCTCTAAAATTCAAGTTACCGTACTTGATTATGACTATTTATAAGATAGCAACTTTGCAGTTCGTGACAGCGATGCTGTAACTAGGCCTATTTGGTGATATACGGATCTAAATATTCCTTAATTTTCATAATAACTGGAAAAGCTTTACTAGCGAAACCAACAATTTTCACAATCTTGTCAGTCAATTGTAATACTTTTGAAGGATTCCAATCTTCCTTTGATAACTCTTGTTGAGCCTCTTTAACATTTTGTTCTACTTCTTCCTTATCATGAATTTCCATCTCGGTTTCGTCAACGAGTTTAGCTAATTCTTTATAGCATTCCCTAAGACTTTGTGTATTGTTTACCTTTATACTCTGCTTCACATTATTTGCATTAAAAGCAATATTTCCAGAATTATTACTTAAATCATAATTCACTGAATATCCTACCTGCTTTTTTAATTCTTCCTTTATTGGACCAATTTTCTTTTTGATAGAAAAACAATATTCATTGTCAAATTTTTTGAAATTGAATTTAAATTCTAAATGATCATTCGAAGGAAGTAGAATTAAAATATCTTTAAAATCGTCTATGTAAACGTTTTCACTTCTCATGCTTTGGATATTAATATTAAAGTCAAATATTTGCCTGTTTGTTTTTGGATCTACGATTGTAAAACAACAGTTGTCTAAGTTCCCAAAACCATCATTAGGAATAATTATTTTATTATTTGTTATATCTACATCAGAGACAAACGGAAATAATAAGATACCATATTTATTGAACAATTCTTTATCGTAGTTTGACGAAGTTAGTTGTTTATGGAAATGATTTTCAGAATTTTGTGGAGAAAAACAAAAGTTATCGCATGAAAAGGAAATGCATTTTCCGAAGTTGGTATACGCAATATTCAATTTTCTTATAATAATTGTTAATTCATCTGGCTCTAAACCATACTTATTTTCTAAGAGTTTTTTAGTGTATTTTTTATTTAATATTTCAAATATTTTATATTCGAAATCTGAAAATATTTGACATGGAATATATATTCTTTGAACTCTTCCAAATACAATAGCCATTTCTGATGAATCCGGTACATCGATCTCATCCAATAGTTTGTTATTTATTACAATGTTGATTGTATTAGAAAGAATTTTTTGATAATTAGCATCTAAGGAATAAATATCTCTTGAATATTGTTTATCAATCAAGTATACCGAACTTTGGAAGAACAGATAATTAAGACAATACAATGACTCTTCTATACACAAATTCATTATTCTAATGTACAACTCAATATTATTTTTAGCTAAATCAATAGAAGACAAAAAAAGTTTTTCTTTATAATTGACTTCGTTATCATGAGATAACAAGAACGAATTGATTTTTATTAAAACTTCTTTTACACCCAATTGATTGTAAGCTTTACTTGCAATTTTTTTGTAAAAATCATTAAAATCTGATTCTATCATTTAAACCTCAAAAATCAAAAAGTGACTTTTGTGAATTATCTTCTTCTGCCTCTTTTGCATAAATTTCTTTGGAAATAATTTCATCATATATTTTACTTGCAAATGAATAATAATGCTCCTCGATTTCATTAGTATCCTTTAAAGACCACGAAATTTTAGGGAATTCTAGTGTAACTTTCCCTTCTACATCAATTGTAAATGCAACCGGATAACTTTTATCTAAATTAGGATATGTTGAGTAAATATCAGATTTAAATCTGTTGACTTTAATTTCATTGTTATCAATAATTTCTTGTATTTTCTTTGCGTTTGGATTGAATTTTTTAGAGCGAATAGATTTATATTCTGCTAATTTGACGTTCCCAAATTCTTTTTCACTAGCCGGATCAAATTTTATTTCTAAAAGATCGTCTCTATATTTAGTGAAGCATATTTTTCTAAGTTCTTCATCACTAAATTTAACAGGTTTTAAGTCGAATACATTAAGCAAATTTCTATATGTAGACTGCCATAAATCTTTACTTATTTTCCCACTATTAAAAACTATTAAAGAAAGTTTATTATCTTCAGGAAAATGGTCTACATACATAGTAGCTACAATCACTCTCCCAAAATTATATCTTCTTAACATGTTATTATTATCCGAATCTGTATCTAACCCCAATAAAGTCTTCACCCCGAGTTTACCAAAAAGAGCATGAATATGGCCATTAACTTCTTTAGGGTATACACATCCAAATCCATCAGTTAAACATAATTTATTTTTAAAAAATTTAGATTTTATCTCATCAGAATCATAAGTAACGTTTGTCACATATTTTGTAATGGATAGTGTTCGGTGAATATCAACATCAGAATCATCTGTTTCTGGGACAATTTCAAAAGGATGAGTACTATCCATTAAATCAACTCAATAAGTTTATTTATTATTATTATTATTATTATTATTAATCTATTTCTTATGAGGAATTGGTTGATGTTGCTACAGATTCATTAAAAAATTTAACAGAAACATTCTAACTGTGCTTAATCGGTTGAGTATCTTTAATATTCCGGTTTATGTTGCATAAAACAAATTAATAAAAATTGTCGCATGAATATGTTCAAATAAGTCTGTTCATTGAAACGTTTATCAATCTATTGTCTTTTTTCTTCTTTGTTCTTTCTCGATCCTAATAGGGGTAACACTATCGTTGCTTAAATCAGACGCAACCATGTTTACTTTAAAAATTGCAGATTTCTGCGGATTTCAGAAAAATTCTGTTTTGCTTTGAGTATGTAGATATGACATAATTCTATTGAAATACATAACGCCAAAAGTATTATTCCTGTTTTATCGATTAATTATTATATTGAAAAATTCCATTTTCAGACGGAATTTCACACAATTGCATCCGTGTTATTTTTTCTGTTTCATTGTCTTCATCGCCTGTTTTTTCGTCGCGGTCGTGATCTATAAGAATTGTTATGCCTGCTGTTATCCCTGTTTCGAGTAGCCATCTTTCTTTTTTTGCCTGGTATTCAGGAGATCGGAAGTAAGGATCCATGCAGGGCGAGGTATGAGAGGGACCTACTGGAAAATGATAAGCCTCTTTTCCCGGATATTTCATTTTTGTGTTGTAAGGTTCTTTTTTTGCTGACTCTATGTTGGATTTGGTTTTTGCCAGGTTAAAGCCCCCTGGAAGATTTGAGATAGGCTTTTGTTATCTGGCTGGCTGTTGTGAAGGATAGGTCTAGCTTTTCAGGTTTGGGAGATTTTTCTTCTTTCTGCTTGTTGGACTTTTCTTTGGCTATCTTGGCTGAGAAGAGGCCTATACTATCTGTCCTGTGGGACGATCTGAACCCGGTTAAGGCGCTAAGTACGCCCTTGAGAAAATAACGGCTTGTAGGGCTTTTAATTGGCTTGTCTTTTTTTGTTCTTTCTGAGAGTGAGCCGGAACAGGTCCAGTTTCTTATTCCCATTGCCCAATATAAGGCCCCATGCTGGGGACTCATTGATTTTTCTAGATAGCCTTGCAGATAGTCGCCTACGGTTTTACCTGCAGCTTCGAGAGGGCAGGAACGGGACCACTGCCAGCCGTAGACTGAATCATTTTTTACGGTGTGGATGTCAAGGATAGGCCCGCCGCCGTATTTCTGCCAGGAGTATTGTATTACGGATTTGTGCAGAAGCCAGTTTATGCCGACTATTAGGACGTGATAGTGTAGCATTCCGTTTTTTTGAAATTCTGCTACTTTGATCCATTCGGCCCTTTTTGGTAGGCATCGGCTCAGGAATTTAGAGAAGAAAACTAGGCTTTTTGTGTCTACTTGTTGACCTGCCAGAGAGAGGAACCAGGTTTTGAGGTAAGGGTTAGGAATACGCTTTTTACGTGCCTTTTGCTGGATATTGATATACACTTAAGAATTATTCTGAGATTTTTGTAACTGGCCCCGATGAATAATATACTCAGTATCTTACTATCCTACCAAACATTTTTTACTCACTTACTTACATTCACAAAAATAGTATGTGGCAAATGCCACAAAATTATTCTTTAACCGTGATATAGCTCGTTTTCGTGTTTGTTGTGCTTCCATCTGCATTTGTTACAGTTAGGCTAACATCATAGACCCCTGGATACCTAAATGTATGAACAGCATTTCCAAAGTGATGTGAATTCCAATCGCTGCTTGTTTCGTGTTCAAATTTCCAGAAGTAACTGGTTGGGCTGCCTGTGACGCCAGTGCTGTAAAAATGAACAGTCAGGGGTGCAGTTCCGTATGTTTTGTCAGCGTAGAAATCTGCTGTAGGTGCTTGTGCCATTGCAGGTAGTGGAATGGCTAATAGAGCTAGCAAAAACAGTACTACTAGTAGAATTTTACTTTTCATATCCTTTTCCTTCCTTTCCCTTATATCTGTTTGACTTGATCAATTATATAATTATGTTTTTGTACATATCCAGCTGCAGTACTTATTAAATATAATTATACTGATGGCTCTCAGTTTATGGTTACAAATAATATTATGTGATTATTTATATTCATTTTATGTAATATTTTTCACATTTTGTTGAACACGTTTTTGACGTTCGATACAAAAATTAGTGTCAGATTATATAATAACTATAGAAATATAACTAAGAATAATATAAAATCTAAAAGTCAATGTTTCCAACAGTTAGCAAAAGTCCTTAAAGGAGGTTACTTTGCAAAAATGCTTAAATTAAAAAAATTGCAAATTTAATTTAATTTAATTTAATTTAATTTAATAAAGAGTGTTACTAAAACAAGTAGAAATTTAAGAATAGACGTTATGCCAGTGAATTCCTTCAAGTGAAGGTATTATGAAAGAGAAATTATAATGCATGGTTTTAGACTAAAAATGATCATTTTAAAAATTAGAAAGAGGAAATATAGTCTCCTCATTTAGTAACTTTCACAAGCTGACTCTTTGAACTGCTTCCTACCTTATTAGTTTCCGTCAAAGTAACCTTAAACTTTCCAACTTTTGTATACTTATGTGACGGATTCTTTAAAGTGGAAGTTGAGCCATCTCCAAAGTTCCATTTTTCAGTCATATTCACTCCTTTGCTTGTATCTGTGAACTTGACTGTTAATGGTGCTTTCCCGCTTGACTTTGACATTTTAAAAGAAGCTACCGGAGCTTTAATAGCAACCAGGGGTAAGTAATCAATATTTTTACTATTTATAGCATAAGAGGAATCTGCAATTCCATCATAGTTTTTATCAGAAGCTGTCTGAGAGAAGCCTTTGCCATTAGGGGAGCCCCAGAAGTTCCCGCCAATATAAGGTCCTAAAACGATATTATAATCTGGAGTCTTAGTGGTATTCCAGGAACCTACACTGCCAAACGATGTTGAACCGAATACTATGTTCTTTTTGTTGTTAAAGTAATTATCATAAACATCACCGCTACTAAATCCGTGAAACTTAATTCCTACATTGCAGCCAGTTATTTTATTTTTTGAAATTAATGCACCTGTTGTTGATCCAGCTCCTTCAAATAACTCTATCCCAATATCCGCATTCTTGATTTTATTTCCAATTATATCTACGCTAGATTCACTTAAAAAAATTCCACCATTTGTAAAATCGTTGTTTTTGATAAGATTACCAGAAGCCATATCTCCAGAAATAGAAGCATCACAAGAATAGAAATAATTATTTCTTATTATTTGACCACTTACTGCTCTGTCACTTAAATCAATTCCATTTTTAGTGATAGAGAATCCGTTTATATTAATATCGCTTTGTCCGAAATCACCACTATAGGGGTCAATATAATCATAGAATCCATTTACCTTCGGATAACCTTTTCCAAGAATTGTTAAGCTACTTTTTGTAATATTAACGTTCTCACGATAAGTTCCAGAACTAACAATAATGGTATCTCCTTCGTGAGCGGCGTTTACAGCCTTTTGAATTGTCTTGTATTTTTCTTTGGGTCCTACTTTTAAAGTAGCAGCTGATGCAGTCGATGAAATAACGATTAAACATAAAATCAGTGATGCCGATATTAAAACTGCTTTCTTGTTAATTTTCATAATTTGCACTCCTATATTTAAGCTTTAGACATAAAACAATGAATATTTAGATTTGTTTTATAGTATTAAACTTTCTTATTTTAATTAAATATTTGTAAAATTAGTTTATAGTGTGGTATTAAGATGGGTTTACAGAAAAAAATAACGCGTAGATTTTACTAAAAAATTCTTGTGTTTTGAGATAAATATTGAATCTATAGATAATTTCGACTTATAAGATGAAAAATCATAAAATTGAATAAAAAATTACATATTAATAAAATCTGTACGTTCATAAGTCAGATTAAACTACAGTTATATCAAAAATGAGTTAATTATAGTTAATTAAACGTTCTATAGATCAAAATTAAACGTTCTATAGATCAAAATTAAACGTTCTATAGATCAAAATTAAACGTTCTATAGATCAAAATTAAACGTTCTATAGATCAAAATTAAACGTTCTATAGATCAAAATTACTATCTAAGGCTAGATCAAGATACTCTACAAGACAGATAAACAAACTATGAAAGACAGAGATCCGTTAAAAGCCTATTTTTTTGTTTCGTTAGAGATATGCGAGTCAGATATCAAAGTTAACCTTTACTACCTCACACTCTGGCAGTTTTTCAATATGTACGCCTTCCTGTGTTCCGGTTACCTCAAGACCATTAAATTCATTTGAACCGCAAAGTACGTCCTGATTCGGGTGCGTGCCAGGGGTGATATTGCAGTTTAGAACAGTCTTTTGCCCGGCCGACACTACAATTGGAAGCCTTGGGGATGCAGGATGGTTCTTTGGAAGAACGATTAAGGGTGACCTGATTTCCCGGATCATAAAAAGAACGCATTTAAGCCCTTTTTCCGTTTTCTCATCCACAGACAACGCAGAAGCAACAATCAGGTCATGAGGTTCCAGTCCGAGTACGATCTCTTCGTTCTCGGTTTCCAGAAAAAACTGTCCATGCGGGCCTGCTTTCACAATAGCCACTGTTCCTGCCGTGCCGCGCAGGAGAAGCATTTCACTTTCCTTAAGTGAAATATCTTTCGAAGAGGTTGGTTCTTTCATGTTAAAAATAAGTTTTTAAAAATCCAGTAAATTATCAGGATTCTGCTACATTTTTGGATTGGCAGGAAGGGCACTTTACGTTTTTGCCAATGCCTTTGAATCTGTTCCCACAGTCTTTACATGTATAGTCTTTAACCGGCAAATTTCCTTCCATATCCAGATCAAACGAGTCTCCAACACTACACATCATTGTCACCTCACGGTTTTATCAAGGGGTTCAGTAATAATTATATTACCCACATATTATAACTCATACTTCTCCAATTAATACCTTTCCATACCAGTTCCTGAGGGCATTTTCTGCTCACAGCTTGCCCATCAAAGCAACTGTTTCCGCAAACGAAGCAAAAATCGGAACAAAAGAAAATTTCCTGCCTGAAAAGATGTAGAGGGCTTAGATATATTAACTTCTTAAAAAATATAGATTATTGATCAGTATAACTTTTCTTCTCTTAATCTTTTCCAGACCTTAAATCCTCCATAGTAAGACAGGTACAGAAATCCGATTATGCTGCTGATCCCATAAGAAATAAAACGCTCTAAAAGAACGAAACTGCTTGCAGATGCAAGGGATAAACCAAAGTACATAAGTAAAGAGATCAGGCCTCCTTCAATTATTCCTAGGCCTCCTGGAGTTAATGGTAAGGCTCCCAGAATAAAGGTCAGGATTGAAATTGTTACAATCAGGCTTAAAGAGAGGTCAATATTCAGAGCTAAAGCAACCAGTTTGAGACGTATTACATCAAGAATCCAGACTCCACAGGATAGAAGGAGAACGGGAATAAAAGATTGTTTAAATATTTCCCAGTTTTTCTGTATATTACGAAAGAGAGAAATTAATTTTTCTCTAAAGAACCACATTATTATTCCTGCTGCCAGAAAGATCAGGAAAAACAGATGGACTGATTTTAACGTTAACCTGTCAATTGAGGGCAGGAATCTGATCTCTAAAGCCGGAAAAGCATATAGAATATAAATTGATAAGAAAAAAACAGGAATTGCTTCAACCAGTCTTTCAAAGAAAACTGTTTTAAAAGCATTGATATAGCTTATCCCGAAAAGTTTGTTGGCCCAAAGGATTCTGAAAGATTCTCCCGCTGCCATGTTCCCTCCCGGAGTAACGTTATTTACGAATATTTCTCCGAAATAAACAGGAACAAGACGTGTAACTTTTATATTGTAGTCAATACAGTAGAGAACCTGCTGCCAGCGGACAGAAAATAAGTATACACTCAACAAGTATACCGAGATTGCTAGAAAAACATAACGTAGCTTTGTTTCCTTGAGTGTTCCCCATATCTCTTTCATAACAGGTACGATCTCTGGCCAGTAACTGCGGACAAGATATACACCTGCTGCGAGCAGTAACAGGGCCACTATGATTTTTATCAAAGTTCCCATCTTCAAAGATTTACCTCACAAGGATTCAGGGCCTTTTTTCTATAAGCAGTTTTTCTATTCCTAACCGAAACAGCCTTATCTCACTAGCTCTCCTACTCTCAATTTACTTTCAGAACCTTGCTTTTTAAATAATTAAACAAATCTCAGACTACGCAAACACTTTTGAGAGTTTTGGAATAACGAAGAAATTCCGGATATCTGGCAAGTCTTCACTCTATCATGCGCCCTTTGGGTCACATTCCTTTTGGGTCACATTCCTTTTGGGTCACATTCCTTTTGGGTCACGTTTGCTCTGAATATACGCAATAATGCCTGAGAGTAATGAAACAAGAACTACTCCAAGTACTAGAAAGCTGAAGTTATCCTTTACAACTAACAAGTTTCCAAAAAAGTATCCTCCAAAAAGGAATGATGTTACCCATAAAACTCCTCCAATGATGTTGTAACTAATGAATGTCGAATATGGCATTGTTCCAATTCCCGCTACAAACGGTGCAAATGTACGGATAACAGGGATAAAGCGGGCTATAATTATCGTTTTCACCCCATACTTTTCAAAGAATAAGTGTGTACGGTCAAGCTGCTTCTTTTTAATAAACCGCATATTTTCACGATTTGTTACTCGATTTCCCAAAAAATGACCAATGTGATAATTGACAGTATCTCCTGCAATAGCTGCAAGACATAGTACAATAAGTAGAGTGAGTAAGTTGAACGAGCCACTGGCAGCCAGAGCTCCGGTTGCAAAGATGAGAGAATCACCCGGTAGGAAAGCAGTTATCACCAGACCTGTCTCACAAAAGATAATAGCGAACAATAGTAAATACGTTAATAAACCATATTCGTTTGTTATTTCGCTTAAGTGAGCGTCCAGATGCAAAAATAAATCGATAAAATAGCTTTGATCTGCCATGTCAATACTTCTCTGTTATATATGCTTCTTATCTATACTTCTTATATCACTAAATAAAATAATTTCATAATTATGTATATTTCTTTGCATATCATAACTGCTGTTTATACTTAACTACTAAACCCAAAAAATAAGAAATTCCTTAAATTTTAACTTTCGGAACATACCGAGAATTCGGAAATCTCGGTTCAAGAATTACTTATGTGTTTCTTATAATTTAATGATCCAGTTAAGAACTGAATTTTTCGAAATTTTTATAATTTAAAGGGTTTTTCATACCTTCGGTTCCATTGAAGTTTATTATTCTCTTTTACTGAATGCTGAAACAGTTAGATACAGAAAACAATTAAATGTGCCATATTTATAGAGTTATACTTTTTCAGTTCTACAGAGTTACTTTTCCATCAGACTTGAACAAGTACCCATCAAATTTGAGAATGTACTCCTCGAATTTTTGTAGATATCCATTCAAATTGCACAGATACCTATCAGTTTGAACAGATACCTATCAGTTTGAACAGATACCTATCAGTTTGAACAGATACCTATCAGTTTGAACAGATACCTATCAGTTTGAAAAGGTATAACACTTACCTTTTAATGCTTACCAGATTTGTCAGAGATTATCATTTATCTCTTTCTTAAGAGGGTTAAAAGGATCCAGCTGGCTTGCCAGGTATCCGAACTCACGCAATTCATGGAATTGCTCAAGCAGACACTCGTTTTTCTCGAGTTCGTAACACTTGCCTTTCGAAAATAAAGAGTTCAGAATCACCCGGTTCTGGGTTAAAGTCCCTGTCTTATTCACGCATAGCACGATTGAAGTCCCAAATGTCTCAATTGCAGGTATCCGACGTACGAGGACATCTTTTGGATAGACGTCAGGCTTCCATATTAAGTAGTATCAGTAAAACTACCGAGAACTCTTCGGGAAGAAGGGCCATGCTCAAAATTAGTCCTGCAAGCAAGCCGTGAAGCCAATCTCCTCTAGCCAAGCCGTAAACAATAACAATTTCCATTTTTCTATTAAATCTCTTGTGCGAATATTAAAAGTTCTTATGCACTTTTTGCGAGCTAGTTTAATATCGTAGAGTAAAAAAGCTTTACGGAAGATATTCAAAAACAGTTAAACGACAATGATTAGGAAAATTGCTTAAGTAAGAAGTATAAGTGGTATTTTTGTTTGAGATAAGTTCACTAATAAAAAACAAAAGGTTATTATGTCGAAAAAATCATCTGCTGGCAAACATTTTAAGTGAATTCTTTTTTATATAACTATTAATATAGTACAAAGTGGAAGGTGGAAAACAGGCTAGAAGGTAGCACTACCTGATTTTAGGGAGGTGAGCTTATCAAAAAGGTCCACGTGAGGTTAAAGAGTTAACCGTAGTAATAGCAGTTACCTTGCGAATAGAAAAGACCTTATCAGGTTTACTGAAGGAAATCAAGCAGAAAGTAAATTTCTAAATTTTTAAGTAAATTTAAAAAATGCAATATAAAAAATAAAATATAAAGAATACAATATAAAAAATGCAATATAAAACATGGACTGCAAAAACTGATTCCTTCGTTGATAAGGCCGTGAATGTTTAAATGAGTTTTTATTAAAAATAAGAAGTTTAAAATTCTGGGCCACAAGGTAATATTCATGATTTTACTGAATGAAAGGTAGGAACCAAATGGCTCTCACCTTGAAACGACAATTACTACGCTTCTTAAAAGTTACTACAATTCCTAAAAATTACCGCATTATCTTAAAAATTATCACATTGTCTTTTTCAACAAGTATCAATTTTTGATATGAAAATGGGGGGTATTGTTTGACAGACAACGAAAAAATAGCTGCAAAACTAAAAGTCGCAGAAGCTGATCAAAGAGACGTCGGAAAAGGAATTGTCCGGGTGGATGACAGTTTCCGGGAAAAGCTGGGCCTTAAGCCTTTTGACGTTATTGAAATAAAAGGAGGAAAATCAACTTCAGCCCTGGTAGGGCGTCCGTATCCCAGCGACTCGGGCCTTGATATTATCCGCATGGATGGGCTCATCCGTACTAATGCAAAAACTAGCATAGGGGAGTACGTGGACATTCGCAAAGCTGACTGGAAAGAAGCAAAGAGTGTAACTCTTGCGCCTGTAGCTAAGGGCATGCAGATTTATGCTCCAAGTGAAACTCTTAAAGCCGTATTCATGAACCGTACGGTTTCGAAGGGTGATTTTATTTCCACCACAAGCTTGAGACGATCCCGAGAGAGGGAGACTTTTGGGAAAGGAATTATGTTCGAGGATTTCTTTCAGGACTTTTTTGGTCCAGGTATGGGACAGTCATTTGGGCTGGGAGAAATAAAGTTACAGGTGATCTCCACTTCCCCGTCTGGAATAGTAAAGATTACAGATATGACAGAGGTTGAGCTCCTACCCGAAGCTGCAGAAGTAACACCTGAACAGAATGTTCCCACAGTCATGTATGAAGATCTGGGTGGGGTTAAAGACGCTATCACCAAAATAAGAGAAATGATAGAATTACCTTTGAAGCACCCTGAACTTTTTGATAGACTGGGAATTGATGCTCCAAAAGGAGTACTGCTTTACGGACCGCCTGGAACAGGTAAGACAATGCTTGCAAAAGCAGTTGCAAATGAGTCCGACGCCTACTTTATCTCAGTCAATGGTCCGGAAATTATGTCCAAGTACTACGGTGAGTCCGAAAAAGGGATCAGAGATGTCTTTGAAGAAGCAGAGAAAAACGCTCCTGCAATCATTTTCCTTGATGAAATCGACTCCATTGCACCTAAGAGGGCTGAGGTAACCGGAGAAGTTGAAAGGAGAGTTGTAGCTCAACTCCTCTCTCTGATGGACGGGCTTAAGGCTCGCAAGAACGTGATTGTGATAGGGTCAACCAACCGTCCTGAAGCAATTGATATGGCACTTCGCCGCCCTGGTAGATTTGATAGAGAGATTGAATTAAGGGTTCCGGACACTGAAGGAAGGCTCGAGATCTTCCAGATCCACACAAGAGGTATGCCACTTGCCGAAAACGTAAATCTCATGGACTTCGCTCAGATAACTTATGGGTTCGTGGGAGCTGACATTGCTGCACTTTGCCGGGAAGCTGCAATGAGTTCCTTGAGACGGATTCTTCCGAAGATTAACCTCAATGAACCTGAAATTCCAAGTGAGATCCTTGACACACTTCGGGTCACAAGGGAAGACTTCGAAAACGCCTTGAAAGATGTCCAGCCATCTGCTATAAGAGAGATCCTTATCGAAATTCCGAATGTGAGCTGGGAAGATGTAGGCGGCCTGGAAGGAGTAAAACAACTTTTGAAGGAGGCCGTGGAGTGGCCCCTTAAAAGTCCGGAGTCATACAGGGATATAGGAGTTGAGGCTCCCAAAGGAGTACTTTTATATGGTCCTCCTGGTACTGGAAAGACTCTCCTTGCAAAAGCTATTGCCCACGAGTCCGAAGCTAACTTCATTACCGCAAAAGGAAGCGATCTGCTTTCCAAGTGGTACGGAGAGTCGGAAAAAAGAATTGCCGAGGTTTTTTCACGGGCAAGGCAGGTTGCTCCTTCAATTATTTTCCTGGATGAGCTTGATTCTCTTGCGCCAATTCGGGGAGCTTCCGTTGGTGAGCCACAGGTTACAGCCAGAATTCTGAATCAGCTGCTTTCCGAGATGGACGGGCTTGAGGAACTCAGAGCTGTAGTTGTAATAGGTGCAACCAATCGTCCTGATATTATAGATCCGGCTCTTCTAAGGCCTGGACGTTTTGACGAGTTAATTCTCGTTCCCGTTCCGGATGCGGGAGCTAGGAAGGAAATTTTTAAGGTCCAGACCTCTAAAATGTCGCTTGCAGAGGATGTTGACATTGAAAAACTGGTTTCCATGACCGATCAGTATACAGGTGCTGACATTGCAGCTGTATGTAAAAAAGCAGGAAGAGACGCACTTCGGGAAGACCTTCATGCTAAAGAGGTGAAGCAGAAACACTTCCTTCAAGCGATTGCTGAAACCGGGCCTTCGGTTACTCCTGATACCATGAAGTATTACCATGCTGTACAGAGTGGCCTGAGAAAAAGGCAGTCAAAAGAAATAGAAACTCCATTTTATAGCTGAGTGATAAACAGAAAATTTGATCTCCTTTTTCTCTTTTTCTGCTTTCCTTTATTTTCTCAATTTTAAAATGTAATCAAAAACAATTAATCAAAAATGATAAGAGATGACTGTTTGCTTTATTGATCAAAAGGCGTAGTGTTTTAATCTCCCTAACTCCTAAGTAACGAAATTGGTTCTGAAAAGTTCTCTTTGTATTAACATAAATAGTTAGAACTCAGTTTTTACCTGTTTGAACTTTACATCATACTTTTCCTTTGTATTAAAAACATCCATGATTGGTTTAAAATTTATTACATTGAATTACTTTTTCTTATCTTCATTCTTTTACTCTATGGTATAGAGCTTTAATAACGAAAACCCTACTTAGTAATTCTTTAGAGAAAAACTCAGTACTTATTATAAAATCTAAAACAGATTAACTTAAATTGACAGTAGCTTATCAGATATCAGTCTAAAGGGGTCAAAAGGAATGGAAATTATAAATATTGCCCTTGTAATCATAGGTGGACTGGTCTTTTTTCTCGGAGTAATTTCTCGACGTATAAGGGAATGGAACTTCTCAGAGCCATTTGCAGCTCTAATAGTTGGTGTTTTGTTGAGTTCGGCAGGTTTTGATATTCTTGATTTGAAGCTACTTAACCCTCGGATTTTAGAAGAAGCTGCCAGGCTGTCCTTAGCTGTCGGTGTAATGGGGGTAGCATTAAGAGTTCCTTCCAGCTACATTATCAAAAACTGGCGATCCATAGCAGCTATGCTTGGAATTGTAATGCCTTTTATGTGGATAATGAATAGTCTGCTTGTATACTGGCTTCTTGACTTCAACTTTCTTACAGCCTTACTGCTTGGCGCAATTATGACTCCGACAGATCCGATACTTGCAGTATCCATTGTAAGCGGACAATTAGCAAAAGATAAACTACCTGAAAGACTAAGAGATTTAATCTCAGTGGAATCCGGCTCTAATGATGGTTTGGCTTATCCTTTCGTACTGCTTCCTATTCTATGGATGGCTCACAGACCTGAGAAAGCCCTGAACCACTGGGTGATAAATACCCTTTTCTGGGAAGTGGGAGCTGCAGTAATTTTGGGAGCTCTAATAGGCTATACAGCAGGCCATATACTAAGAAAAGCACAGAGCAAAAAAACTATTAATGAATCTTCTTACGTTGCTTACACTCTTTCCCTTACATTCCTTACCTTAGGAGGTATAAAACTCATTGGAAGCGACGGGATACTTGCCGTTTTTGTTGCAGGTGCGTTCTTCAGTGCGACATCAACCGAAAAAGAGAGACGAGATGAGAAGCGTGTAGTTGAAGGGTCGGACCGTTTTTTTACGATTCCTATATTTACACTTCTTGGCCTGGCTTTGCCATGGCAGGAGTGGGGAAAACTCGGATTAGAAGGTTTAATGCTAGCTTTATTAATATTAATCCTGCACCGAACACCCATTCTTTTTTCTATTAAACCTCTTGTGCCTAATCTAAAAAACAGCCTTGATGTTCTCTTTACAGGCTGGTTTGGGCCTATTGGAGTGGCAGCTCTTTATTATGCTAGACTTTCAATGAGACAAACCGGAATAGAAGAACTGTGGCCAGTTGTTAGCCTGGTAATATGCATGTCAATTGTGCTTCACGGAATAACTGCAACTTACTTTACAAAGCTTTATGGAAAATATAATCCGGAAAAGTCAGGAAATGAGTAATCTGGTTTCAGAAGCAGTTTCAGGACTTCTGCTATATTCTAAAGTTTATACTGATTCATTTTTGACTATTTATAAAACTCAATCTGATTTATTGATTTCAGAATAATGTCTGAGAGCTTGTCAGAATTAGTATTCTTGATTATGGGGACGTCTGTTAAGTGTAATATTAAAATATTAAATAGAAATATACGATTATATGTAATATATGAAATATTAAATAGGGATACACGATTAAGTATAATATATGAAATATTAAATAGGGATATACGAGATTTAATAGGGGATGCAGTGGAGGATAATAGTAGTAAGACCGATGAGACGGTTTTTGGCGAGATTATCGGAATGCGCGATGAGATCGGAAAAATCCAGGAGGCAATTGCCGATTTTGAAGTTGGAAAAAAACTCAATGTGGCTATTATAGCCGGACTCTTTGGTGGAAAAACTACTCTAATTAAGGAAATTGAAAAGCTAAACTTAAGCAGAGCAACAAAAATCACTTTCTCTGAGATTGTCCGGGATGAAAAGGAAATTTCCTTACCTGGTGATACAAAAAGAGTAGTACTTCTTGATAACTGTCACTTCCTGTATGTGAGAAAACCAGGTGGTTTTGACATATTTTATGAATTTCTGGATATGATTAGCTCTCAGAACAGGATATTCATCACTACCTGGAATATTTACTCCTGGAAATACCTGAAAGAAGTTTTTGAGCTTGAGAAATACTTTCCAGTACAGATTGTAGTTCCTGCTTTCAGTAAAGAGCACCTTAAACAGCTTATATTCAATAGATATGAAGACGGAGAAATTATATTTAATAATGGTGGAGAGTCCGATGAGGAGCCTGTAGCATATATAACTGAATATCCTATTGAACTGTCAGCTATAGGTAGAAAAATTTCAATTCCGATCTTAAAGATAAATATTCATTACCTTAAAAAATACCTTCTGAATGAAAAAAAAGAAAAAGAAGAAGGAAAAGAAAAAACTGCTGAGCACAGGGTGTTTGAAAGAATTCACCTGGAATCAAAAGGTAATCCTGGCGTCGCACTAAAAATCTGGAAACTTGCACTTGACTATCCTCACATAAAGCCGGAAGATGTAGGTAATTTTTCGTACGATATAGAACTTGAACAAGAAGAGGCTTTTGTTCTAAGTCTTGTTCTCTCATACCAGGGTCTAAAAAAAAGCGATATCGTTGACATAATAGGTTCTATGTTAAAAACGGATGAAGTCCTCTTCAGGCTTCTAAACCAGGAACTAATTTTTGAAGATGAAAACAAATCTTTCAGGGTCAGGCCTGAAGCTCTGCGTAGTGTCATAGCATATTTGGAAAAGTTAAGGTTGGTATGGTAAATGGTAGATGGAAATGCCGTGAATACGGGCAGGGAGCAACTTCTGGAAACCCTGAGATCTATAGAAACTCAAACAATCATAAATATATTTCTGGCCTTCTTTGTTGCATACATACTTGGTAGAATCGTAACTGCCGTGCTATCAAAAATTTCGGAAAATATGAGCCGGAGTAGCAGGATAAAAGTAAAAATGGTTGTTCCTGCAATAAAGTTTGGAATTTATGTTATTGCCCTTTATTATTTCCTTATAGAAATATTAAATATATTCGGACCGGAGCTTTTTCTCCTGACAGGACTTATTGGTGCAGCTATTGGTTTTGGGCTAAAAGATCTTTTTGCAGATTTTGTCGGAGGAATTGTAATTACTTTTGAAAAACCTTACCAGATAGGAGACAAAGTTTCCATTGGAAACTATTATGGTGAGGTTACTGATATAGGACTAAGGGCAACAAAACTCGTTACACCTGGCGATAATACTGTTACGGCTCCAAATAGCTTAATTTTTAATGAAACCATTTCCAGTGGGAACTATGGGTCTTCGGAAATGATGGTTGTAACAGATATCTATATCGCATCAGAGTCAGATGTAAAATCTGCAATGAAGATTTTGAGAGAGACGGTTGTGACCTCGAAATATATCTATATCTCCAGAACAAGCCCTGTTATTTTGCTGCATAAGTCCCTTCCATTTTACACCAGGCTGAGGGCCAAAGCTTACGTCAACGACCTTAGAGATGAATTTGAGTTTGAATCGGATATACACACAAGAGCCTGGACCGAATTTGGAAAAAACGGTATCAGAGCTCCACAACTCCATATCCTCAATATCCCTCAAATTGGAGAAGAGCCTGAGTTAAGAACTACAAGACGAAAAAATGACAGGTCAAACGGAAGACATGGGAGTGATTCCGAATCTAATGCAAGCGTACAGGACAATTCTTGACTCCAAAGGGTGTACTAAACTATTAACTCTACATTCGAAATTAAAAATTTTCAGAAAATTATAATAATAAATTATTAAAAATTGTTAAATTTTAATGCCAAATAATCTTTAAACTGTGCATACCGATTTTTTAGTATTGTAGTAGGTTACAACATTTTTACGGTGGTTTATGGCAGTTTTAGATTTTTGAATAGATTTTTTGTAAGTTTATCAAACTGAATTTTCTTTGTTTGAATTTATTTATATATAATTAAGCACATATTATTTATAAAGAAAAACTGTCCATAAATAGTAGCTTTAAAGATATTATAGATAAAACGAGAACAGTTTATATAAACTTAAAAATGATTTAATATAAGAGCATAAGGGGGAAAATTTATGAGAGCAAATATGGCTGATATTGAACACGCACTGAAAGATATAGATTTTCCTAAAATAAGAACGAATAATTGAATATGCTCGGAAAAACAATGCTAATAACGAAATAATTGATAATTTGAAGGAAATTCAAGATAGAACATATAACAACGCTGCCGATAGTGCTCAGGAGTTTAGTGGAAAACGTCTCAAGGGTGAAGAGACAAGATAAAGGATATCCAAAACTTATATATTTAATTTCGGATTTCTTTCCGTTAAAAGCCTATTCGAGAAGTAAATATTGACAAGTAAAAGTTATGTTACCTATAGTTCTTACGTGATTGTTTTTACGTAAGACCATTGCTTTTACATAAGGTCACAATATTTTCACATAGGCTTTAAGTAATTCTTTTTCTAAAGGAAAACTGCTATTAGTAGTTTTTAGAAAATAAGGCTACTGCAGTCTTTCCAAATTGTAGAAGTGAACTATCTTTCTCTTCCTCAAAAGTTAGTGTAACTGAGTTTTGAAAGGAGGCGAAATTCTGATTAAGTTTTCAGTTGTTATCCC
Organism: Methanosarcina barkeri 3; assembly: GCF_000970305.1. Classification (GTDB taxonomy): domain Archaea; phylum Halobacteriota; class Methanosarcinia; order Methanosarcinales; family Methanosarcinaceae; genus Methanosarcina; species Methanosarcina barkeri_A. The sequence goes on along the minus strand of NZ_CP009517.1, from coordinate 753,454 downwards.
TCTTTATAATAAAGAGCCACATATCAAGAGAGCACTAGATTCTGTTATAAACCAAACAGTTCAGGATTTTGAGATAATTGTGGTAAATGACGGATCAACAGATAAAAGTGCAGACGTGGTAAAGAGTTTCAGTGATGCCAGAATTCGATTGATCAACCAAAAAAATGCAGGTGTTTCAGTAGCTCGTAATAGAGGTATTAATGAAGCTAAATCCGAACTTATAGCCTTTCTGGATGCGGATGACGAATGGATGCCAGATTATCTTGAGACAATTCTGAGGCTGAGAGAAAAATATCCATATGCAGGCCTGTATGCAACTTCATTGAAAACTGAGTTTATTGATAACGTATTAATGGATAAGGACAAAGAGTTAAGGAAGCTTATTCCAGACGAAGGATTAATATTAAACTTTTTTAAAGTAAACCTGAAAGATATCTCACATAAAGATATCTTTTATACATCTTCGGTAACAGTTCCTAAAAAAATATTTTTAGAAATTGGAGGCTTTCAGACCGGGTTCTGGTGGGGAGAAGATATTGATATGTGGGGTAGAATTGCCCTGAAATATCCGTTTGCATACAGTAGCCAGGTATGTGCTGTATATTATCAAAACGTTGTCAATAGTGCTGCATACAGAAGAAAGCCTGTAAAGGGACATCCTCTTTTAAATACTGGTAAAGAGGCTCTAAAGCTTGGTAATGTGTCACCTGAAATTGTAAAAGATTTTGAAGAGTATTTGAAATTCGTTGAGATGTGTACAGCAAAACATAACGTAGAAGCTGGTGACAAAAACCTAGCTTTGAATCTTCTAATCAGAAAAGACATCAAATTATCATATAAAAAACTATTAATCAGCACAATTGTCTCAACAATGATTGAAACAAACTTTCCAGCTTTTTCTCAACTTTTATTCGGAAGAACAGTATCCTTGCGGTAAATATATTTAAAATACAATCTACAAGTGAAAGTTAATTATTTAGTTCATCTATATTATTTGATACTCGAATAGCTTTTATCTAAAACGTCTTCCTGCTTTCTTTGTTGATTAAGGTAGGATAATAATATCTATAAAAACGACATTATTATCTTAAATAGCGTATAAAATCACTGCTTCTTATTCATATCGCTAAAATACTCATATTGCATAAAGTACTCATACTGCATAAAGTAATCATACTGCATGAAACACTCATATCACAAAAATATATTGTCAGGCTACTAAAAAAATGACATAAATAAATCGGAAAGGACTTAGGATATTTATATCGGGGGGTAAATATAGATGTTATACCGAAGGCTTGGCCAAACGGATAAAATGGCTTCAATACTGGGGTTTGGCACTATGCGGCTTCCTACTCTTGAGGGTGATGACTCAAAAGTAGACGACGAAAAAGCCGTACATATGATTCGTTATGCTATAGATCATGGTATCAATTATATTGATACTGCCTATCCGTATCATGGGGGTATGAGCGAACTCGTTATTGGGAAAGCACTCCGAGACGGTTACAGAGAAAAGGTGTATCTGGCAACAAAACTTCCAAGCTGGCTTATCACAAGCAGAGAGGATATGGACCGCTACTTAAATGAACAGCTCGAGAAGCTCAGGACTGATTACATAGACTTTTATCTTCTTCACGCATTAAACAGGGACTTCTGGTCTCTTGTAAAAAAACACGATGTTTTCGATTTCCTTAATTCTGCTATTAAAGATGGAAGAATAAAATATACAGGTTTCTCTTTTCACGATAACCTGAACTTGTTTAAAGAAATCGTTGACTCTTATCCATGGGATATATGCCAGATCCAGTACAATTTCATGGATGAAAATTTCCAGGCAGGAAAAGAGGGACTGATGTACGCAGCCTCAAAGAATCTTGGAGTTGTTATTATGGAGCCTTTGCGTGGGGGTTATCTTGTTTCAAGTCCTCAAGAGATCCAAAATATCTGGGATTCTGCAGAAAAGAAAAGAAGTCCTGTAGAATGGGGTTTTCAATATCTCTGGGACTACCCGGAAATAAACGTCGTTCTCAGTGGAATGTCAGATATAGAGCAGGTAAAAAATAACATAGAGTTTGCAGAAAAAGGTTTTTCCGGTTCTTTGACAGGAGAGGAGAAAAAACTGATTTCCAGAGTAAAAGAAATCTATAGATCAAAAACAAGAGTTTATTGTACTGGCTGTCACTACTGCATGCCTTGCCCATCAGGAGTAAACATTCCAGAGAGCTTTAAATACCTGAACAACGCCGAGATGTTTGGCAGGGTAGAAGAAGAAAAAGTACTATATAGCGGGCTTGAAGGTAAGGCTTCAAACTGTACGGAGTGCGGACAATGTGAAGAGAAATGCCCTCAGAAGACACCAATAAAAGAAATGTTAAAAGAAGTTGTAAAACTATTTGAAAAATAATTTTCTGACTATAGAGCCTATCCCAAAAGCTCATCTACTCTAATTATTGCTGCTACCGTTACAATTCCTAAATATGATTTGTTTTTAATTTCGTATCTTGGTAATACTTTCTTGCATGACTCTATCCAGCTAAAAACCTTTCTACTATGCTTTTACTTTTATAGTCTTCCTGATCAACCTTTATTGGTCTTTCTCTCTTCATTTTCGTCCTATTTCTTTTATTTATTGGTATATTGGACTTTATTCCTCTTTTCCTGTTATATTTTCTAATTTTAGCCGCATCATACATTGCATCAGCTGTCACTTTGGAAGGCCTTCCTACAGGTTTCTTTATGTTGAAATTTTTAAGTGTAGGTATAATAATGTAAAATGTTGAATCATTCTTATTTGAAGGAACAATAATAATAATAATAATAATAATAATAATAATAATCGAGAAAGATAAACCTTGTAGATATACTAACGCTTATTTTTATTCCCTTTGCTTTTTGTGGCTATCGTAGCCGATATTCCCCTTTTTTAGCCGGAATATCCTCTGTGGAATATCCTCTCTATGAGTAAAGCAGTGAGAAAGATCTATTTTCTAGCAGAAACTCCTATTTAAGTAGAAACTCTATGTCAAAATTGAAAAAAAATAGTAAAATCGAATTCTCATTCAATGATCAGTTGACGAGAATTCATACAATGTTTGTTCGCTATGCTATTGCATTTACACATCAGAGGCAAGCAATATATAATTAACTTAAATTAAATTTCAATCGTATAGATATAACAATTAATATTGAATATTTTAATGAGATTGATTATTTTAACCTAAGTGATAGCAGCAATAACTGCTGTGAACCATCAGCAAGAGCCAGACTGAAAATATATATGAAAGTAATTTGTAGGGAATTCATTCCTGTTTTTTATAGAGCGATAGTCGAACGGTAAATCGTCAACCCTGCAAAGATGGTGTAACCGGAAAATGAAATTAATCTGTCCAGGAAATCAGGTCTTCGTAAAAAGCACTTAAAGAGCAGGCTTGAAGTCAGGCTGTAGATAACTGCGAATGCTACTTGAGATAAAACAGGGGCAATTGCAGACAAAGCAACTTCAAGTAATCATTTTTATTTAATAAACGGTGTCTCCGTACTAATAATGAAAAAATTTATTTACACGTTTTAAAATTTTACTTGCACGTTTTAAAAATATTAGGTTTTCTCCTACAGCTATAACAATTGCATTTAAAAAACGCTGTACCACCACACTCGGGTATGTACATCTTTATTTTTCATTTCTTAGAAATCCCAGTTGGAAACTATGAGGAGTTTTTGAGGTTATTTGTTTTGGATAACTATTACAGAAACAGTATAAAACAAAGGGTATAAATTAAAAGTGATAAGTCAACTTTTAACCAAGTCAACTTACAACTTTTTTAATTATTTAACAACCACGGTCTTATGAACCCACAACTTCCACTTATAATTAGTACACTTGATAGTCAGACAGCTAATATAGCAACCCTTTTTTGAAAACTTGTGTACCGGATTTTTTAATGCCGGGGTAATTTTTGTTCCTTGTAGACAGGTTCCATCTCCAAAGTCCCATCTGATATATGTCTCTTTACCTTTTGACAGGTCTTTGAATCGTACTAGTCGCGAATCAGTACATGAAGCGGCTACTGCAGTATAATCAATGCAATTACCTCCACCGGTTAGACGTTGTGTTGCCGGAGGAGTTCCTGCACCAAGGGGAGTTTTGTATGTATAGACTGATGCAGAGGCTGCTGTAGACAATAAAGTCAACATCATTAATATAGTGAAAACAGATATTGCCATTTTCCACATAAATTTTCCATTATTTTTCATATAATTTCCTCCTATTTGTATCCATAGTTTGGTTAGTACACCCCTAACCAAAACAACAGAATAAATTTACTCAAAAATCACAGGGTAAATTAAAATATAAGTATACTTATTTTCAGAGAATTAAATAAAAATTTAGATGCGAGTTTAAAGCTTGATAAAGCTTTATTTTCCCGTATAAAACATGAAAACAGTGTAAGTTCCTTTATTAATGTCTTTAGTTGCTATAAGCAAAAAAATAAGGGTCATAAGAAGTTAATGCAACAGAAATTTTTACAAAAATTTTTTTATTTTTCTAGGAATGCCAGGAGCCAGGAGTACCCTGCCCCTTAAATCCAAACGGACGCACTCAATTTTATTTTCAGCAAGAGCCGACTAAATATCTGCAATTTACCTGAACTCTATCAATTTTAGGAATGTGGGTATGGTCATTACACAGCATCGAAGCTGAGCTTCTCAACAGACCTCCTTGCCTCTCATCAGTCCTCCGAATCTACTCTAACACACATTCATGCTCCCAACACACTTAGATGGAGAGTCCTGTTCTGAGACTAGCCTAAGAAATGTAGGAAATAAGGAAAACTCAAATATTTCCCTAAAATTAGGGATAAAGTCAAAATTACAAATGAAAAGCTGATAGACAGATGACCCTTAAATTCTGTATTTGGAGCTACAAATTAAGACTCAAAATCAGGAGTAAAAAATGAAACTTCTGTTGTCGGATGTATATACATAGGTATGCATGTTAATGGATGCGAGCTTCACATTAATAATGATGGAAGAAGTGAAGTAAGATAATAACTGAATCTATTGTCTTACTACTTTCCTAAGCTTATTCGAGATTTTTAGAGTATTTTTTAAAAGCCATTGAAGAAAACTTTGTTAGTCTTGAATCCGGGTCCGAAGAGTTACCTTTCAACTAATTCTCACTGCTATTTACTGCAAGATCAAATGCAATCTACTGTGATACCCATCGCAACAGGCAAATAGCAATTAAAATTGTCAGAAGAAGGGAACCTGATGCACCGACTTTCTTTTTTATAGCATTTGCAATTAAAGGAATAGATGTAATTCCCATCATAATTGAACACACTCCTGCAAGAGTTTCACCAATATGCAGGCATAATAAGCCTGCAAACAAAAAAAGAAGACTAGTAATATATTTGGTGACATTTATCAGTAATGTAGCTTTATCTTGCTTGGTTTCTTTGGGATAATCTTTTTTTTCCATGTTATCACAATAAAAAATTGACAAATAAATATATAAAGTTATATTGTTTTGTTAATTATATTTGTTGATTAGGCGTACTTAATAACTTTTTGGTTCAAGTTCTATATATCACAAAAAGCTACAAAAGAGGACAAGATCAAAATAAATATAAGAATTTTAAAAAATGTCTTACTGGACAATGATTTTCAACACATAAAATCGTTATTGCCAAACATCTTATTGAGCATCCTAATTAAGTTATCTGCCTCGTCAAAGGACGATTCAGTCCAGACCTTTCCGGGTTCATTGCTATAATAGTTTTTTTGTGATTTTCCCCAATGTATTATGTTAGATACAGTAGTCTAACTTGTCTTATAATATTCCGCATTGCTGCATAATATCCTAACTTGACATACAATAGTCTGTCTTGCCAGGGATATTGGGTTATATTTACTATTCTCACTATAGGAGTGAAATAAATCTATAAGTCACGAAAGCTCGAAAAATGCAGTAGTTTTAATTGTCTTTTCTGACTATTGCACTTCAGGCACTATACATTTTTCAATACTGAGAGGACTATTTCACAAATATCTCTAAAGTCCGGGTTTAACGCTTTCCCTTAATCCGGGAATTATCCTGTGAACCCGCTTTTGGTATTCACGATATTCGTCACCAAACTGTGCAACCAGTCTTGTTTCCCAGTGAAGGGACCCAAGAAACAGGTATATCGTTGTCAAAAGGTATATGATAAGCAGATTGACAGTCATAATAGGAGTTAACCATATCAATACCAGGCCTGAGAGCAGAAAGGGATCCCTTATCCATCGGTAAATGCCCCGGATATTAAGGGAGCCTGCTTCAGGAGTCTGTAGCGCGGAGAGCTGTGAACGTATTTTGAATCTGTGAGGTGCATCTCGGAAAGCTCTAGGGGCAATAAGCGCAGCAATTAACTGCCCGCCGACCATCAGCCAGCGCCAGGGAGAAGGTATTCTGTAGAGAATTCGCCCCGGATTTTTATAAAGCAGATAAATGAGCGGCAATATAGTCAGTATCGCAATAAGGCTATATGCAGGCAGATACAACCTGTCTATCCTGGAACCCAGGCCTCGCATGAGGAGGCGTTTGAAGGGCAGGCTCGCAGTCAGACTGTGAATAACTGCAAATGCTACCAGAGAAAAAACAGAAGTAATTTTGGATGAAGCCAATTCCATTAGTCCCTCTTATTTTATTTAAGTAGCTTATATTTACACACCGGTATGAAAAGTTTACTTATAGTACATGATAAATATTGGAAGTTCAAGCAATTGATGTGGACGATAACATTTGATAATTTTGGGCGATGGCATATGATAACTAGAGTTTATAAAACTCCCAGTGATAAAATTTTCAATTCAAGTCTTTCTCCCACAGCCATAGCAACTGCCTTTATGAACACAAATTGTGCCGCCGCATTCGATACATGTCCATCTTATTTTTTCATTTCTTAGAAATTCCTCTATACCGAGTTTTTTAATATTTTCAAGGTTCTCAATCACACTCATATTGTATCTGGTACGATATCTTTTATCCAAATGTCTTAGATTATTGCAAGGAAAACATTCACATTCAAAACAAAATGTTAATTTGTTTTTTGTTAAAGCTTCACATGTTTTTATTTTGCATATGACTCGAGTAACAGGTTTGTTAACATCAATTCTACAACCTGGGCATTTATTTTTCTTCCTTAAGTAAGCCATGCAAATGCAACAATTTATTCCACAGGGAGCAGTGAAAATAGTTTCATTCAATAATATCATACTCCTTACATGCTGAATATAGATCAAAATGTACGGAAAGATAAGTATAGATCAAACTGTACTGAAAGACAAGCTTCAATCATCCTTGGCAGACATAATGAAAGGGGTAAAATGGAGTTAAACTTCCAGTCGCTTTTTATATGCTATCTGAAATATTCTGATGTACCAGATATACTTCTAAAAATATCCACATTCAGAGGATACCGAAAATTCTTTAAGTTTTAAGTAATTTCTAAGTCAATTCACATTCATTCATTCATTCATTCATTCATTCATTCATTCATTCAATCTTTCCCCTTTACAAACAAATATCAAGGCTTCTCGAATCTCCTAACTCAAACACCTTCCCTCAACAATATTTATATGCGTAAAAGTTTACAGTACACCTGATTTTTCCGAATGTTTTATATTACTCATTAGATTATTTAATATATCATGACATGTAGAAACATGGCATTCATGCATTAAAAATTACAACCTGAGAACGGTTTCATAAATAAAAAAGAAGGTTCTGTTAATGAAATACTGGCAGCCGAAATACGAAACAATGAATCCCGAAGAACTGAAGAAATTACAGTTAAAACGCCTTCAACAAAGCGTAAAACTGGTCTATGACAATGTTCCTTTCTACAGGCAAAATTATAAAGCCGCCGGAGTCACTCCAGAGGACATCAAGACTCTCGAAGATGTCCGTAAATTGCCTTTTACGCGGAAAACCGATCTTCGGGACAACTATCCTTTCGGGCTTTTCGCTGCCAAAAAAGAAGAGATAGTACGTATCCACGCCTCGTCCGGAACCAGCGGAAAGCCCACAGTCGTCGGGTACACGGCAAAGGATATTGAGACCTGGTCTGACCTGATTGCTCGGGACCTTACAATGATTGGACTTTCAAAAGGCGACACCATTCAGAACTCAATGAATTACGGGCTCTTTACCGGAGGAATAGGTTTCCATTACGGTGTCGAAAGAATGGGTGCAATGGTCGTGCCGGCTGCAACCGGAAATACCGCCCGGCAGCTCGAGATGATGATCGACTTCGGCGTAACTGCAATCCACTGTACACCTTCTTATGCATTTTACCTGGCCGAAACGGCCGAAGAACTTGACCTTATAGACAAGCTCTCCTTAAAAGCCGCCGTCTTTGGCGGTGAGCCCTGGTCGGAAAACACTCGGAAGCAGCTTGAAAAGCGTCTCAACCTCAAAGCCTATGACTGTTATGGCCTGTCTGAGATGTTCGGACCAGGAATCGGTTTCGAATGTCAGGAACAGGACGGCCTGCATATCTGGAACGACAACTTCCTTGTCGAAGTCCTTGATGAAAACGGAGAACAGGTTTCAGAAGGTGAAAAAGGCGAACTTGTTCTCACTTCCATCAACAAAGAAGGCTTCTGCAATGTTCGATACCGCACAGGCGACATGACAAGGCTTCTTGAATCCGAATGCGAATGCGGCCGGACAACCACAAGAATTTCCCGCCTCATGGGCAGGGCTGATGACATGATGATCGTAAGAGGCATCAACGTTTTCCCCTCGCAGATCCAGGACGTCATTTCCCGCATCCCACAGGTTGGCGAACACTTCCAGCTCATCCTTGACCGGAACAACCACATGCTCGATGAACTCACAATTGAGGTCGAACTTGAAGATAATGCCTTTACAGGCGACCTTAAAGACCTTAAAGCCGTCCAGAACTACGTCCAGCACGAACTTAAAGCCGTCCTGAATATCCGCACAAATGTCGAACTCCTTGAGAAAGGCAGCATCGAAAGAACCGCAGGAAAGGCAAAGAGAATTATCGACAGGCGGCCGCAGCTCTAAAGTTTGGCAGCACTATATCAGTAATTAATCAGGGAAACTTAATTCCCTGACCTTTTTTAACTTTTTAATACCTCTCTTATTCAGCAGTCCTTTCTAGCTAGTCTTTTCTAGCTTAATATAGCTTTTATTTTCTTTCCGCAAACAGGTCGATTTACTTTTTAGACTGTAAACGTATCTACGCTCAACGCAGGAGAGCAGCCTTTTCATAATATGCGAAAAAACTGGGATTCCTAATTTTATAGACAGAATTTTAAAACAGCCAAACTCTGAAAATTTCCGTTTTAACATATCTAAATAATAAAATTATTATAAAAAATATTCTGGCTTTTCAAAAAAATAAAGATATGTGTTTGCAGGCAACACATATCAGCTAGAACTTGAATTGTCCTTAATATCAAGTTTTTACCTTAACTCTTTGGGTCGAACTTCATAGCCCGGTCGTATACGATCTCTGAGTAGGCTGGCCCGGTTTTTGTAGTGTTCTCCAGGTAGGCCCTCCAGCCAATGAAAAGCGGCTGATCCGATTCTATTCCATAAGTTCCTACACTATAGGGAACCTCATAGCAGTATTGATCACTTTCACTGCAGTTCCTGGCTAGCTTGTAGACATAAAGGTATTTCGCGTTGGGATTGTTGGGGAGATATTCCTCAGCAGATCCATTGAAATCTGCATCTGTAATTGCTCTAACACCGTTCCACACATCTGCTCCGTATATTGCGAAGTTCGAGTACGATGCCTTTCCTGTAGCTACATGGTTAACTCCATAGACAATTATGAATTCATTGGAACTTTTGCCAAGAGTAATTGCCGGATCTCGCAGGAAAGGATAGTACAGCGAAGTGTTAAAGAAGGGAGGTGTAGGCGAAGAAGCAGTTTGGTTTGCTGTCCATAGATAGACTGCATCGTTGTTGGGCCCTACACCATTAATTCCTCTCTGAATAGCATCACTCCCTAACGGAACTGCCTGACTGGTCGGAAGCTCTGTAGCATTTAACCCATTATATTTGTTGAGAATTGCAGTCCTTAGCTCTTTGAGATCATCCGTAAGCTCGAACTCTGTTTTTCCAGTTCCGCGAACTCTTAGCTCCGGATAAGCATAAGGATCCAGCTCCGTAGTGTTGTTGGGAGTAATTCGGAAAACAGTTGCAGGTGTATTGTTGATGTAATCGTCGCCAGCCTGCGTGTCATTGAATAAGGCTGGGCGGACAAACGCAGCAAACGTATCGGAGTTATTCTCCAGGCCCATGTTTAATATGGTTGAGGGAAGTACCTGAGTGTTAATTATACTATTTGAATACCCTGCTGATTCGGCAGCAGCCCGGATGCGTTGATCAATGCCTTTGTCAGCCGTAATAATTATTACCGTGGTTTGATTGAAAGGGTTTCCAGACTGTCCATCTGGCGTCCCTTCGGTTTTGATAACCAGGTTGTTCACCGTATCTGCTATGTTGGAAAAGAGCCATCTCCTCTCATTCCCAATTGTCCTGTGCATTATGTAGTGATCGTAGCTAAAGTATCTGCATTCCGGCGGTGTTCTTCCTACAAAAACAACAGCTTCATCAGGACGAAGGTTCCAGATTGGAGTTGTATTCCCGCTCATCCCGAGCGCACTTGTTAATCTGGAAACACGTTCATCTACTTCAGAGCCAGTTGCCGCTGGAACAAAATATGCTACATATTTTGTGGTGGGATTGTTTCCGTATGCAGAAGGTATTATTCCTTTCTCTAATAACCCGATTAAATCAAAGTAACCCAATTCACCTTCCTTTACGGTGAAACCGTCCTGCTCCAAAGCCTGTCGAAAAGCCTCCGCATCGTATGTTTTCGCATCCTCTGCGAGTGCAATTTCTGTTAACGACATGAATAAAACGCCAAGTATTATGACTAATATATAATTTTTCATATATAACCCCCAAGTTAATTTATTATTTGATATATTAGAGACTTTTTCAGGACATTGACTATATTTGGATAGTCAATCAGTTAGCAGTCCGTATCAGTTCAGCAGTCCGTATCATTCCTTACTCCCACTCTGTTTTGACTCATCTGAAATTTGTAAAAATAATATCACAGAAATACCCAAAAAAACCTAACAAAACTTTAAAGCGCATTTTTCATTTTAGATTCAAACAGCCGGTTGTAAATACTGCTTTCTAATATCCAGGGTACTCAACGCTCGACGAAGGAGAGCGGCCTTTCTCGCGAAGTCTGCAAAAAAGCTGAAATTTTCGAATATTATCAAACGGAACCCTAATAAAGTCAAAACCTGTGGAATTTTCATTCCAGTCGTTCTAAATAACAAAATTTATTTTATTTGCCTCCAATACCAAAAAGAATTGGAGGAGTTTATGGATCCAGCCGCTCTCGCCCAGCTCGCCCAGCAAGCAACAAATATTCTCATTCCTGCCTTGTCTGCCCTGTCCATTGCAGGAAAACCCGCGGTTGAAAACCAAAAGCTATTATATGGATAGTCACAAACCTTAACTGTTATTTTTACCTAATTTTAGTTTCTTAACAATCATATTTTTGCTCAGCTTTAAAGGTGGAACTATGCCTCATATAATGGAATTGCTTGGAAAAACGAGAGTCGTCGTAAAAGACGGAAAGGTTATCGAAGTCGGAGAGCCTGAAATCGAATGGTGCCCTCTCTTTGCCAAAATCCGTGGGATCAAGAAAATCACCCCTGAAGAAGTCAAGAAGAATATGGAATTCAGGATCAGCGACTTCGGAATGTTTACTGACAAACGCAGGTTGGAACTCGAGGACTTTGTGGGTTTCGGAGCATCGGAAGTCATGATGACAGGCCTGAGCAGGGGTTTGCTTGACACAACCGTTACTGCCTGTGAAGGTGCAGGCACTGTAATTTCCAATAACCCTACTCTCGTCCAGGGCATGGGCGGCAGGATGTCAGGCCTTGTTGAAACCGAACCAATCAATGCTATCATAAACGGTATCCAGGAACGCGGCGGAATTGTGCTTGACCCTTCAACTGCAAAAATGGACCCTGTTGCAGGCGTTAAAAAGGCAGCAGAACTCGGGTACAAAAAGATTGCAGTAACAGCAGCTTTCGCTGAAACCGCAAAAGAGTTAAGAAAACTTGAAGCCGAGCTTGGACTTGATTTGATAGTAATTGGTGTACATGTAACAGGTTTAAACAGGGAAGAAGCAGAGAGCCTTGTTGAAAATTCAGATATTGTGACCAGCTGTGCTTCAAAGCCTATCAGAGACATTGTAAAGCCTCTTGCCCAGGTAGGAACTGCAGTTCCGCTTTTTGCCCTTACTCAGAAAGGAAAGGAACTTGTGATCGAGAGGGCAAAGGATATTCAGAGCCCAATTCTGATCAATACCATGGCTCTGCCTGTGCTGCCTGATCACAAACAGCCAAAAGAACTGAAGTAAAACTGGAATTTATGTAAAACGAATGAAGACAGCATCGAAGACGTTATTGCTTTTCATATCATTTTTTAAAATTTTTTCTTTGGCTTTTTATTTTCGTTTTTTGCTTTTTCTTAAAAATGAAACTCAGGTCACCAAAAAGTCCAGGTTATCAGGCATCTGCTATCTGTGGTAACTCATCAAACATCTGCTATCTGTGGTTACTCATCAGACATCTGCTATCTACGGTAACAGGATAGTAGAGGATGAGGGTATGGTTGAACAAATTCATGTATCTACAAGTACGATATTCTTATCAGGAGCTGTTTGAGAGAAGCTTTTCATTAGGAAACCAGAAGTTCCAGACAATGTGGGGTCCTAAAACGATATTATAGAGCTTATCCCAAAACTCAAAACTACTTCTCTGAATTCGGGATTCCAAATAATCAATTGATTATTTCTTTAAATTAAGTACTCTAAATAATCAATCGATTTCCGGATTACGAAAATAATTTTGAGACCTTACTAATTTGAAGATAAAATTGGTTTTGGGATAAGCTCATAAATAAAAAATAATAAATTTGGACCTGAGTTGGTATGAGATGAATATAATATTAGGAGCAACAGGCCAGATAGGTTCGATGCTTGCAGAGAATCTTTTAAAGAAAGGTCAACCGGTAAGAGCCGTTATTCGGGATAGTTCTAAAGTACAGGAGTTAAAAAATAAAGGTGCTGAAGTTGTTATTGCAGACTATTTTGATGCAGAAACCTTAAAAAGAGCCTTTCAGGGAGGAAGTTCAGTTTTCCTGCTAACTCCTGAAAATCCGGAATGTAAAAATTGCTTAAAAGAAATCCAGATGATTATAAACAATTATAGAGAGGCTGTTTTTTCATCCGGAATCACTAAAATTGTTGGTTTATCTTCCATGGGGGCACAGCACGAAGCAGGAACTGGGAATCTGATGGCGTCTTACATGCTGGAACACGCCTTTTCCGATCTTGAAATTGAACAGATTTTTGTTCGGCCTGCTTACTATTTCAGTAACTGGCTTGGATATTTAGAATTAGTTCAGGAGAACGGCATACTGCCAACTTTTTTTCCACCTGAAATGGAGTTGCCAATGATAGCTCCACCTGATGTTGCAAAATTCTTAGCTGAGGTAATGACCTGTAAAAATCCACAGGAAAGAATATACGAAATAATGGGCCCCCGTGATTACAATTCTCTAGATATAGCAAAAATATTTAGAGAAATATTAAACAGAAACGTAACTTTGCAGCAAATATTACCTGAAGAATGGGAGAGTACGTTAACACAGGCCGGGTTTTCAAAAGACGCAGCAGATAATCTTATTCTTATGACAAAAACAGTTATTGAAGGAAAAATTAAAAATGATGCATTTAATCCCATTCGTTTTTCTACGGGTTTCAAAACTTATTTGAAAAATATTGTATAACCTTTTTCATTGAAGGTTATTATTTTTTATTTTCTGCCGGACAAAGCGTACTATCAGTAAACCAGAAACACCTCTCACATCCCAAGCACGTATTTACAGGTGCTCCATTTATCACATGATTGGCAAAATCAGGGTCAACTAACATACCCCTGCCAACAGCAGCAAAATCCACATAATCATTTTCAATTAAGAACCGCACCTGTTCTTCAGTGCGGATTTCATTGACTGCAATAACCGGAATTTTTACTTCTTTTTTGATCTTACAGCCGCTATAGGTTATAGGACTGCATATGAAACCATCGGGAACCGGGTTTGTTGGAGGCTGCATGCCAAATGAAATATGCAATAAATCAATACCCGCTTTCTCAAAGGTTTTGGCTGCTTCAATGCCGTCCTTACTTTCAGGCAGATACTCGCCCATGCGTATGCTGACAATAAAATTTTTATGAGTATTGTTTCGAATCTCCGGTAGAACTTGTGTTAAAACCCTTGCCCTGTTTAGGGCGTCACCTCCGTACTGGTCTGTTCGGTGGTTGTAAGAAGCATCAAGAAATTTGCATAAGGTATATCCGTGGGCAAAATGATACTCAACGCCGTCAAAATCCATCTCACAGGCGCGAATGGCTGCCTGCTTCATATTTCTCTGCATTGAGTGAACGTCTTCGGCTGACAACTCGTTAATATCAAAATTACCACAATGAAGCTGCATCATTACTATTACACTATACTCATGGCAATTGCTTGCAATTTGCTTTAAAGCTGAGATATCACCTGCTGACCACATACCTGTTGAATCTACAGCCCCAAAAACACTGGTCGCTTGCACGATAATAAGGCCGGCACCACCTTTTGCACGCTTTGTATAGTGCTCAATGTGCTGCTTGCCATAGTAAGATCCATTGTCTCCGTGGAAAGAAAAAGTAACCATAGGAGGCATCACAATTCGATTTTTAATGTGATTTCCACGAATTACTAGTTCGTCTGTTATCTCAGTCATTTATTTTCCTGCTAATTTCTTTCTTCTAGGGTTAGTGAACTTTAATGAATCTCCTTGATTTCTTCCTATATGGTTCTTACCGCAAAAATTCGGAGAATAAGAACCAAGATGACATTTTTGCAGATTTCCCAATTTATATATCTAACAAAACATCTAACAAAACATCTAATAAATATCTAATAAAATATCTGACAAAAGGTGCTTAAAAAATTTAAGCACTTAATAATTTAAAGATTTAAGAACTCAAAAATTTAAGGATCCATAGTAAAGAATTGAGAAACCTTATTAACACTGTTTGGGTATCTACTGTAACTTGTTTGAACTAAAAACATGTAATGAGCGAATAACTTGCAAAAGTTTGGAATCAATTTATACTTTCATTCATACTTTCACTCTCAAGTTAGTTTGGCTCGGCAATTATTCTAATTATTTTCAGCATCCCGGGTTCAAAAGGGTTTACCATAAAGCCCATAGCGCCTATCTTTAGAGATTCCGTTATCAGGATCTGCTGGCCAAGAGATGAAAACATTGCCATTTTTGCTTTTTGGTCTATAATAAGAAACTTGTTCAGCAATTTTTTCCAATTCATGTTGTCTGGCACGTTATCCGGCAGCATTATGTCCATTAACACGAGATCCGGTTTTATCTCCAGATATTTTTCAATGACTTCCTCGTCATCAGTTACTTCAGCAACCACTTCATGCCCGTGCTTAAAAAGCGTATCCCGGATTGCTATTCTCATAAATTCGGCGTTTTCTACAATCATAACCCGTGCCATTTGTTTGTCCTTCTATTTATTTTTAGTAAGATACTTATACTATTCCATAGTTTTCACATGTGCTTTTTTCAGTCGAGTACTTCTCAGCTTGCCTGTAGATGAGAACTTACTCTTAAATTTAAGGAACTAAACGACGTTAAACTTTATTAATTTTTTCATTTGAAGTCCGTGAAGAGTATGTTCGGTCTTCCTGCAACCCTACCATTATTTCGAACTACAAGTTTCAGGAAAAAGTATTTTTACCAATACAATCCTATTCAGAACAGTCACAATTGTGAATTTATCTTAAAAATTTATCTTAAAAATTTAATACTAACGGCACTGGCAAATGAAAACAACCAGAAAAAGTAATCGGCTCAGAACCAGGAGTGGTATAAATTTATAGAAAGCGAACGTTGTCCAGTGAAGAATGACTGCTTATGCAGGCGAAGGACAAATGTAAACTCGGTATATCGCTTCATCAACAGCCGCCATGCTCTAACTGCTATGATAATTCCGACGCTACCTGAGGAGTTTGTAATAGAATTTTTATATATGGAGAGGATTATCCGCAATTTATAACGGAGGATATCGAATCACTGCACATAGAAAAAAGCAGGCCTTACTAGTATTGGCTTTATCCGGAGCCGGAATGAATATTTACACAGGCGTGGAAAAAGTAAGAAAAAAGTAACATAATCTTTCCTTCGGAAATTTCGACCACAACCTTTCCAAAGAAAAGATTGAAAGGGTAAGGAATGAGTAATTTACTGCAGATGACGAATGAGTAATTTATTGTAGATGACGAATGAGTAATTTACTGCAGATGACGAATGAGTAATTTACTGCAGATGACAAATGAGTAATTTATTGCAGATAACTTCTGGTTATATAATGTTGATCTAAACTGGCACAAGTGCCAATATGCGGATGAATCATGTTTTAAACGTTTTTGAGGAATACTATGAACAACCCATTAAAAACAGTAAGAGAAACAAAACCACTCATACATCATATAACGAACTGGGTAACTATCTACGACTGCGCAAATATGACAAGAGCTTTTGGCGCGCTGCCTGTAATGGCACATGCCCCTGAGGAATGTGCTGAGATGACAGGGATTTCATCGGCTCTTGTACTTAATATAGGAACCCTGACCTCGGAAATCATTGATTCCATGCTTATCTCTGCTGCCGCTGCAAACAAAAAGAAAATTCCGGTCGTGCTTGATGCCGTAGGGGTCGGAGCTACGAAGTTCAGGGATGAAATGGCTGCAAAAATCCTTGACTCTGTCCGTATCGATATCATAAAAGGCAATTACTCGGAAATTGCAAAGCTGGCAGGCGAAAGCGCTGAAACTAAAGGGGTTGAGGCAACTTCAATTAATGCGGACCCTGCAAAGATTGCGAAGCAATTTGCAAAACTAAGATCCTCAGTTATCGTGATGACAGGAAAAGAAGATATTATAAGTGATGGAAAGAAGGTTTTTATTGTTAAGAACGGGCATGAGCTTATGGGGTCGATTGTCGGAACAGGATGTATGGCTGCATCTGTAATAGGTTTGTTTGCTTCAGTTAATCCGGATTATTGCGAAGCGTCCAGAGAAGCTCTATGTTACTTTGGAGTTGTAGGAGAACTTGCAGCCAGGAAATCAAACGGGCCAGGAAGTTTCAAGATTAACCTGTATGATGAAGTATTCAATTTATCGGATGAAAAAGTAAAAAGTATGATGAACTTTGAAGAACAGTAAATTCAGAAAGAAAAAGAAAAACAATAAGTTCTGAAGAATTTCAATTTTAAAGGGCTTCTATAAAGGGCTTCTATAAAGAGCTTCTATAAAGGGCTTCTATAAAGATCTTATATAAATGTTTTATAAAGATACATTTTTAAAAAATGTGAGTAAGGGATGGGTTAAGTATCATGAACCAGAAAGGCTTCAGCCGGAAAAGTTCCCTTCTGAAAGAAATCGATTTCTACCTCGTGACAGATTCCGGACTTTCAAAGAAAGGGACTTTATCCGATGTAAGGGAGGCAGTCGAGTCAGGCTGCAGGATTGTTCAGTACCGGGAAAAGGATAAAAGTACGAAAGAGATGGTCGAAGAAGCTTCAGAAATTAAAAGGATTTGCAGCACCAGGGCAATACTTCTGGTAAATGACAGGATTGATGTTGCTTTAGCGGTTGATGCGGACGGAGTCCATATAGGCCAGGACGATATGCCTGTTGAAATAGCAAGAAAGCTCCTTGGTGATAAGATAATCGGCCTTAGTGTAAATGACAGGGAGGAAGCAGTCCTTGCGGAAAAATTAGGGGCTGACTACATAGGTCTTGGTCCAATATTTGATACTGCCACGAAAAAAGATGCAGGGGACGGAATCGGCCCTCTCAAAATAAGAGAAGTTAAAGATGCAGTAAAGATTCCTGTAGTTGCTATTGGCGGGATAAATAAAGAAAACTGCGAAAGTATTATTCAAAACGGAGCTGACAGCCTGGTAGCAATTTCTGCAGTTGTATGTAGTGACGATGTAAAAAGAGAAACTGAGTACTTTATTGATATGATTCGAAGAACGAAAAAGCATAAGAAGGAGTGAAAAGGATTTATTCTCTATTTTTTTCCGCCTCATGCCTGCGTTTTCTGAAGAAGCTCCCATTTAAAGCCTTTTAGAAAATTAGTAATGCATGTCAAAAGTTACAGTATGTCTACAATATCAGGGTAGCATGCCAAAAATTACAGAGAATTTCGATAAACTTCTAATCTCAAGAAATTACTTATATACCATTTATAAGCAACCAGTCATAAACAGGGGTTTATCGAAATTCTCTACAGTATGTCTACAATATCAGAGCAGCATGTTACAATTACAGTCTGAACTTGGTAGACCTGATTAACTAATATAGTTTACCTAAAGAGTGCATCTCATTGAAATAAGATCATTTGGACAAGGGAGCATTTTAACTTGAGACCGGCTACAAGTCTATTTTTTACAAAATAATGAAGAGTTTCATCCGAGAAAAACTCAACCTGGCAACTTTTGTAAATAAAGATAAAATTAATAGAAATATTTGCATACAATTAAATAGTATTCTGAACTGAAAGTACTTATTTTCTAACATAATAACGACTATCAAACCGTTTTTAATTTAAAACAAGTTTTCAGAAGGAATTAACTTGCCATCAACAGACATAAAACCCGAGGAATTTGACTTTCTTGTGAAAAAAGCTATGGAACTGGAAGCAATTGACGCAAAGATAATTCCCACTTACAATGTCTTTGTAGAAAAAAGAGTGGTTTTAAAATGCAGGGGCTGTATAGGATACGGAAAAAAACTGACATGTCCACCGCATGTTCCCACTGTTGACGAGTTTCGGGAAATCCTCAAAGAATACAGTTATGCTATGCTTGTCAAGTTCAGGTCGCCTGCAGTTGCAGATGAAGAAATTGCAAAAGCTCCTTACAAAACCTGGCTTGACCCGGCAGAGCCTGTGGAAACAAGGGAAAAAGCCGCTAAGTTCTGGGAAGAATATTTTGACTATAGCAAGAAAATGGCGTTTGCAATGCTGGAGCTTGAGAAAACAGCTTTTAATGAAGGTTTTACTTTTGCTGTCGCATTTGTTAACGGTTCGTGCAGGCTATGTGAAAAATGTAATGTGGAAAAGGGAATCTGTATCCATTCAAATATGGCAAGAATTCCGGAACATGCTGTCGGGATCAATATGAAGAAAACGGCTGCGGAATCAGGTATGCCTCTGGAATTTCCTATAAAAGGGCAGCCTGAACCAATGTCCATCCTGTTTATTGACTGAAACTGTCAATTATAATCGAACTCTACTTCAGACCAATCAAAAACTTAATGTGTCAATGTGTCAGTTTCTAGTAAAATAAATACCTCTTTGTCCTGATAAGAAAAGTAAAAAATAATTATAAAAGGAGCGCCGATAACTATACCCTGAATAGTTACAAAATATGAATATAAAAATTATTATGAATACTGAGAAATGAGAACACAGAGTTTCAGCGCTCCTCATCTCTCAGGATAACAACATTCCCACGTCCCCGCTTGAACTTCTCGATCAGTTCTCTTCTTTCCAGGTCTGCAAGCATGAGGCTAACCTTTCCTTCGGAATATTTCAGCTTACTGCGTAAATCTTTCTGTGTGATCCTGCCTCCCTGGCCTCGAATTATATCCATGACCTCCTGGAGGTCTGCTGGAAGCGGGAGCTTCTTCCTGGAAAGAGGAGTTTCAGTTTCAGAACTCTCTGCAGGTTTATTCTCAGCTTCTTCAGAGGGGACTCCCTGTTTCTTTTTTTGCGGATCAGATTCAAGTAGTTTTATTTCATTTTCCTGAGAATCCGCTTTAATTCCTCCAAAGTCCTCCTGAACTTTCGGTTCCGGGATTCCAGGTGATAATTCTGTTACTATCGGCTTTACATGTTCATTAACAGGTTCTTTTACTGATTCTTTTACAGGCTCCTGCAGAGATTCCGTTATCGATTCTTTTACAGGCTCTTTCGCAGGATCTGCTATTGGTTCTATTAAAGGCGAAGTTTCAAAGGACTTTGTCCTAGATTCCTGTACCTGAGAATCCCATTTTAGCTCGGGTTCTAAGCTCTCATGAGGAACTCCTACTCTTTCATCATAGACTTCTACCGAAATTTCGGGCACCTTAACTGGTTTGAAAAAGTCTCCTGTAGTATGTCCTTTTTCATCTGCTCCCATACCTGAGATTTTATGTGCACTTTTAAAAGGCTGATATTCCTCTATTTTTTTATTCTTTCTGGAAACTCGGTAGCCTGCTGCAAGCAGGATAAGAAGTAAAATGACTGCTATTAACAGATAGTTTAAATTTATATTGCCAATGATGTTTTGATTGGCCAGATACATGCTGCTAGAATTACCTTTGCTTGCCGTCGGACTTGTGGATATGTCTGTTAGCGAATCTGTTGTGTTAGAGGCGCTTTTTGCAGTTCTGTTCTGGTTTTCGGAAAGGCCGTTTAGTTCGGAATCGCTCATGAGTTCTTCCGAATAAACCGGAAGGAGCAGGAGATCCAGTAAATATTTTCCTTGATCTTTAACTGTAATATTCTCATTTGCAGAATATTTAATACTGCTGTTCTCATAGTAATTAGCTGTAATATTATAATCTCCGGGCATCAGATTAAACGAATACACACCATATTTTGCTACCATGGACTGTGAGGGAGTAGAATTTACCTCGACCACTGCATTATCTAGAGGCTCGAAGGTATCCCATCTGTATGCCGTCCCATGAACTGTGGCCGTACTATCTGCTAAAGCAGGTCCTGCTAATAAAGCAAGTACGGCAGCGATACAAATAATATACAGCCTTAAATTCATCTTCGATAGACCCAGAGTTTTATATTGATTTTCTATTTTTCCAGGCATTTTTAATATTCTCCTGGAACGTTCACTGCTTCTCCAGAAAATCTTGCCTGCATTCTATTTTCGGATAAGCACTGTTAGCATGATGCATGGTATTACTTCATGCCCTTCCTTTGCCGATTACTATTATCGTTGTCATTCTTATCCGGCTCATACCCGGTATTATTGTCATTTCTGTCAGGCTTGTGCTTTTGGGAATTCATTCCTTCTTCAAAGAAAGGTTTAGCCCACTTATCTTCTTTCATTATCCTACCTGCCTCTTCAACACTGTAAGTACCGTCTCCCTGGAAAGCTACGTAACCCTCGCCATCCGCAGTGAGGGTAATATTTTCATTGTTTAACATTACTGTCTTGCGGGAACCTGAGATCTTCACATCAGCAGAATTTATATGGTAAAGGCGCACCGTATCATACATATCGGTATTCTCTTCAAATGTATAATCCCCGTTTATATCAATCTCGGAGTCCCTGGAAAGACCCATTATTACCATTTCTCCGTCTTTCAGGTGCATATTCAGGGTGAAACTGCCCATAAGAATAGCTTTTCCTTCTCCTGTCGAAGTAAGCCGGGATGTGTTGTTGAGTTCTTCGCTTCCCATTAAAGAATTAAGTTCCTCGAAAATATCTCTCAGGACATGATTAGCTTGCATCATACTCTTCTGAGACCGGATCAAATAGTCTACTTTCATATTTTCGGATGAACTGTTACATTGACTCGAATTCGCAATTGAGCTGTTATTCTCCTCATCTGAAGTTGTATTCGCAAGGGCTCTATATTGCTTTGCTTCATTTATAAGACGGTTATACTCTTCAAGCAGGGCTTCAAGTCTTCTAACATCTTCCCCTTCTGCTTTATAACGCTCAATCCCGGCTTTAAGCTTTAACGAAATCGTTTCTGCTTTTTCGATGTTTCTGTCAAGAAGAAATGTTGCATCTTTCAGAGTAATGGAATCAGGGCCTGAATTAAACCTGTCTGGAGGGAGCCCATTGGGGTGAGGGCCTGGTATTTCGGATTCCCCGTGGTTCAGAAGCCCGATATAAGGGAAAAAAATAGTCCTAGTTAGATCTTCTGGAGCTTTACAGTAAAAGCTCTGAGTCCCCTCATTAACGCAGCCTACGACCACGATAATGGCTGCGAGTATAAGGAGTAAGGACAGAAATTTGATTTTCATACTGGGCCACGTCCTATGGAATAGAACTCATTGCTGAACTGTATCTTTTAATCGAGTTCGTATATTAATAGTTGGTTATTTTAAAAATCTTTCTTAGAAACAATAGAATCGTTCTAAAACTCTGAAGCCTGTAGTTAACTTCAGGACAGTTTTGGGATTTCCTGCTTCTCCGAGTTTTCCGGGATATCTTGCCAGAAATTCATAAATAAATCGGAGTTTCCAGACTCTCTTTTGCAGGCAGAAAAACAATTACTTTTTTCGCTGCCTCATAAACTTTTATTTCCCTTCCTTTTTGACTCCACTTTACATGCCTTACTCTAATCATTCCGGCTTCCAGAAGAGAGTCCAGATTGTATTTGAGAGTATTCAGGCGCACTCCAAGCTCATCGGCAAGGTTTCCTGCCGACATCGACTTCTTATTAAGCAGTTTAAGAATTCTGACTGAAGTTTCACTTGAAAGAAGCCTGGCAATTTTTCTGGAATCTTCGGAAAGCTGCAAAATCAGCATTTTTTCCTCCGGGTTATCAGGCATTTTTATCCCTGCTACATTTTTCTCATATTTAAGTATTTTCAAAGTCCGTTTAATTAACTCGTAGAGAGTAGAGTCAGGAACTATCGAATTAATATTGCAGGTCTTTACACACATGGTTTCCTCGTAATCTTCCTCGATGTTTTGTAAATACTTGATCGTTTTTGATTACGCACAAAATTACAGTATATCTCTGGGTCTATGGGTGGGATGTTACTGATCGATATGTTCCTGACAGAGGTGCTATATCTGGATTTAAAAATAAAAGAATACTTACTATTTCAGGAGTATTAGTAGATTAAATTTACAATTCACACTTTAAACAGGAATATTTTGGGATTTAACCCTTTATAACTCTTAAATAGTTAGTTTTAAAGGCTGATTTTCCTTTAAAAGCTCAAATTGAGATTTTTTTCACATTGGGCTACTTTTCAAATTTATAATTGTTCTTGCTTCGACATAATAATTTGATACTTTTATAAAGTTATATAAAGAATTAAATAAGGACACTTAGGAAACTTAATTCAGAATCAATCCAAGTCGAACTCTCCAAGATGACAGATAAATAATATTTATTTTATTTAATAATATGATCTCTAGAGCGTCCAATAAGTGTTAATTATGAAATTTATGCTTTTTTATATAATTTAAGGTTTAAAAATACTTATTTTTCGAGGTGAGTTCTGTTAGTCATGTTACATCTGTAAGCAATTTTATATTCAATATAATATAATTTAAAATTGTCAATCGGCGGATGGGCAACCGTCAGATAGCCGGTATGACAATTGAATCAAAAAAGAATTACACAATTGAGCTGAGAAAAAGTAGAGTGAAACTATAAGACATCTAATGAGTCACTTGCAAAAACTCCAAGTCACTTGCAATAAACTTGCAATAAACTTGCAATAAACTTGCTTATGTAACTTGCTTATGTTTTTTTGTTTCGCTTATCAAGCGTGTAAGTCTTATTTAGGCCTAAAAAATCGCCAGTAGCTCTATAAGTGTAAATTGGAGTATTTAACTGGTGAAATATTGTCCTGCAACAGATATCTCACGGAAGTAAATCAAAAAATAAACAGTTCAAAATTACATCAAAAACAGTTTAAACTACATCAAAAACAGTCTAAACTACATCAAATCAGATACAACAACATTAAACAGATAAAAAATGTCTATTAATAAAGTCTATTAGAAGAAAATAAGGTAGTGAAAAGAGGTAGAAAAAATAAGGAGTGGGCATATGGGAAAGAAAATCGTTGATAAAATTAAGAAGACAGTATGCATTTTGATACTGGTCTTTTTTGTATCGTCAGTAACTGTTGCATCAGTAAGTGCAGCTTCGCAAAAAACTCAGAAGCAATGGGGCAGTGAAAAGAAGCAATGGGAAAATGAACAGAATAGTTGGGAAAAAGAGAAGAAAAGTTGGAATAACGAACAAAGAAACTGGGATAACGAAAAACAAAGATGGAACAATAACAAATACGGTGATGATTATAAGAAGTGGGAAAATAAATATAAAAAATGGCAAGATAACTATAAAAAATGGCAAAGCAGATACAATAAATGGCAAGGTAATCATAAGAAATGGTTAAACGAATATAATAATAGATTCCGTTGAAACAAACGGTAAAAAATTAATATGAGAATACTTAAGGTTGATTCGTGAAACCATGACTGACTCATAAAACCCTCTGTTGGATTTCAAAACGAAAAAATACTTAATCAGTTTTAAAGAACCTCTCTTGATTGGACTTACGCAGTTGGGAAGCAAAATAAGACATGAGCAGTCTATCATAAGTACTATTGATTAGACAACTTGGAATTTCATATAACTTTTTCTCGGCTCAACTGCGCAGGTCCTTATAAGAAATCCTGATTACGAATTATTCCTTTTGTTTAAAAACGAAGTATTTAAAGGTCGAAGTGTTTAAGGATCCTGATAAGCGTTAATCTCAACAAATTCAAAAACTTCTCTCAGGATATAAAGTTAAAAAAAGTTTATTCTTTAAATTAATCCTTATAATTTTTCCAATTTCTGAAATAAACTTATATTTAATCCGGTTGATTTCGAAACTCTGTCAACAGGTCAGACAGTGATGAGACAAAAGAGCAGGAAAACACGGTAATTAACAGAGGCAATCTATAACAGTAAAAGTATTAAAGTTAATTTCCCGTTTTGCGATGGTGTTGATTATATCGAATATTATCCCTTCGGGGGTTTTTGCTTCAGAAAACGAAAACCTGACAAACTTGACGGACCTGAGTTATGATCCGGGATCTTGTCCTTCTTTTATCCTGCAAGGAATATAGACGAAGAAAACTTTACTGACATTCAGGCAGACATGCTTGACTCAACCAGTAAGAGAATTACTGAACCTCAAACTCTCTATAGTGAGGTCGGTAAGGTTTCGAATGCATCTGATCTCCAGAAGGTTTTGTCTGGAAACAGGCAGGCAAATAAGAGCATGGAAAATAATGGAAGGCATATTGAACCTGATGAAATGCAAACGGAGATTGACGGAAAATATGGGTTTTGTCTTATCCTGTTTGAAAATATAACTGAGGAAAATTTTACTGACGTTAAGGCTGTTATCATGGATTCTCTCCAGAACATGACTGAGATGACCGAAACTGCTCAAGAACGTACCTCTGTAAAGCCAAACCTCCTGATTAAAGTTCAGCACCTTTTGTCTCTGAATTAGTTTGTTTGACCGCAACCGTTGCGCCGGTTGATCACGCCGATAGGGCTAGGGGATAAGGTTCTCAAATCCAAATACTTTTTGGGTTTTCGCTCAAGCCTTTTTTGAAAAGGCTTGCGGGCAAGCATTTTTCAAAAGGAGTGTGATCACAACGACTATTTTTCCCTGGAAAAGTGGCTAGCTTTAGTATTTCAACTTCAACTTCATTCCGCAGAAAGGACAGAAGTTGGGGGCAGTGGGGAGATTCAGGTTTCTGGAGCAGTATGGGCAGGTCATCCCGATTCCTTTCTCTTTCTTGTAACTTGCGCTTTGGTGGGCTCTTGACTCCTTGGTTTCTTCAACAGAAATTGAAAGTTCAAGTTCTTTTAGAGAACTCATACTACAGATCTCATCTGAGAGATTTGAAGTTTCAGTCGGAACTTCAGAATCATCACCCTTCAAACAATTACTAAGAATAAGCTCCTTTCCAGGGGTTTCGGTTTTATCATTAGTAGTTGCAGGTGAGGAATTGAATTTATTAATTTTTTCAAGAGCTTTCAATGCAGCCCTTCGCACGCAGGCATCTGGACTTCCAGTAGCTCTAATAAGCCCTGAAACTGCCTCCTGGGTACCAATTTTCTCAAGTGAACAGATCGCGATTTTTTGCATCGGACTGTCAGGGTTCTCAATAATTTCCACGAATTTCGGAACAGCTTGCTGCGCTTTGAGATCTCCAAGCGCGGAAGCTGCAGCTTCTCTCACTGCTGCCTTAGTGTCATCCAGAGCTTTTAAAAGACCTGAGATGGCCTCAGGGGTGCCTGCTTTTCCAAGACCCAGAACTGCTGATTCTCTGACCGAACTATCAGGGTCGTTAAGAGCTTTAATCAGCCCTTCTATGGCTTCAGGCGTTCCGCTTTTTCCAAGAGCACAGGTAATCGCCTTCCTTACAGAGTTTTCATATATATCAAAAGCTTTAACCAGTCCTCGAGCTGCTTCAGGAGAACCTATATCTCCCAGGGCATCTGCAGCACGGCTTCTCAGATACCAGTCGGGGTCATCCAGAGCTCTCAAAAGCCCTGAAACTGCTTCAGGCGTTCCTATCTTCCAGAGGACTTCAATTGAAACTTTTCTTACATCCCTGCTCGAAGCTCCGAGCGCCTTTACAATCACAGGCACTGAAGTTGAAACACTTACAATTTTGCAAAGCGTTTCGGATGCAGTTTCTTGTACAGATTGTCTAGGGTCCCTGAGGATTTCCATCAGCTCATCAAGCACATCCGATTTCCCTCTTTTTCCCAATGTTTCGGCGGCTTGCTGCCTTATTTTGTGATCCGAGTTTTCAATTGCCTTTACAAGACAGTTAGCGGCTTCATAAGTGTCAATTTTCCCAAGGGCTATTATTGAAATCCTTCTAAGCGAATCATCTGGATATGCCAGAGCTTTTTCAAGGCCACTGATAGCATCTTTTGAACCTATCCTCATTAAGGATTTTACTGCTTCTTTCTGGACAAACCTATCCCTGTCCCCGAAACATTTCACAATGCCTGAGATAGCTTCAGATGTACCTATTTTTTCAAGGGAAGTAATTGCAGTCTTTTTCACAGGACTATCAGGATCATTAAGTGCTTTTATAAGGCCGGGAACAGCTCCGGGTATATTGAACTTTCCCAGGGCTTCTGCGGCGGCAACTCTCACCTTTGGGTTTGAGTCATTAAGTGCTTCAATCAGCGCAGGTAAAGCATAAGAATCTCCTAGCTTTCCAAGTTCTTCAGCAGCAATTGCCCGGTTTCCTGCAAAGACTGAGCGTTCTAACTTTTTAATAAGATTCTTTATATTGTCATCCATTTTCCTTCTATCCCCCAGTAGTATAAGCTTATCAGGACCAGTCATGAAATAAAATATTTTAGAGTATGCAGCCCAATAGGCTCAAAATTAATAGGATGTCATCGAGTCTTTTAATTTTTAAAATTGATGTTTTTAATTCCTGGTTTCCTAGCCCGGTATGTATGATTTTACGTAACTGACCCCATCTGTTTAAACGAGCCTGAAAAGTTGCAGATGTCCCTTATTTACACCATTGAACTAAGCTCTTGATATTCAACATTTTAAAATATGTTATATTTTAAGATATATGAACTTTTAGATTGTTGTTCCAAATAATATGTAAGTTCGGTTACCTTGCGGTTTGGCAGGTTACTCTAAGGTTAAGGGTATATTTAAAAGCTATATTTTGAAAGAAAAATGCGGATTTGATTGTGGAACCAGTACATTCTCCTGTTGAGTTTATGCGGCAGGTAGGTTATAAGAGCAAACCCAAAAACAGTAGCTGCTGGTATAATAGGCTTATGAGCGACAAAAGGGAGAAGCATTGCTGTCAATCCACCGGCCAGAAAGTGAATTACTTTTCTTGAAAAGTACATCGAAGAACTAATCGATCTGTCCTTTTGTAGATAAATTTGATATACTTTTTTTGAAAGAAACAGAATCACAAACAGATTCCATATTGTAATTACCATAAATACGGGCAGGTCTGCCAGTATGGATTCCCAGGAAATATGAAGTACAGACTCCATAAATATGTTCCATCTACCATAAATATAAGACTTTTTTGAATGAGCCTATCCCAAAACACTATCTAATCTACTATTACCGCCAATATTATAACTCCTATTCTGGCATTATATTGGTTTTGGGATAGGCTCAATATATTGTCATTTTTGTTGAACAAAATCTTAAAAGAATCTATGATTGCAAAGCCTTGTTACGGAAGCTTTTTTAAAATAAAATCTCCCTATATTTATTTTTTTAACTTTTTTCAAATAAAAATAGAAATGTCTATATATTTCATAATCTTCCTACTGTCAATGGAGGACCTTTATGAGATTTAACAAGCAGATTGTTACAATACTTATTCTATCTCTTTCATTGGCCCTTTTAGGGAGCGGATGTATCTCCGAGGGTGAAGGAGCAAAGGACAATGTCACACAGGAAATAACCGAAAGCGAGTTTTCGAATATCAGGGAAAATCCGGTAACACCATGGAATCCTGTACCTACAGCCCCTGTTATTGATTCCACCGCCTATATTGATCCCCAGGCTTCGGTCATAGGAAATGTAAGAATAGGTGCTAGTGTTATGGTTTCCCCCATGGCATCTGTTAGGAGCGACGAAGGAATGCCTATTTTCGTAGGAAACAGGAGTAATATCCAGGACTGTGTTGTACTTCACGCCCTTGAGACACTTGATGAGGAAGGCAAGCCTGTAGAAAAGAACCTTGTTGAAGTTGATGGTAAAAAATATGCAGTCTATGTAGGAGAAAATGTTTCACTTGCCCACCAGTCTCAGGTTCATGGCCCGGCTTCTGTAGGTGACGATACTTTCATTGGTATGCAGGCTTTCGTTTTTAAGTCAAAGATAGGAAACAACTGCGTACTTGAGCCCACATCGGCAGCAATTGGCGTAACTGTTCCTGATGGAAGGTATATTCCAGCAGGCATGGTTGTTACTTCCCAGGACGAAGCGGATAAATTGCCGGAAATTACTGATGATTATGCATACAAACATACTAATGAAGCTGTAGTATATGTAAACGTCCACCTGGCCGAAGGATATAATAAAGCCTCATAATTAAGATTGAACTTGCACATTAGAGAATTGATTCAAAAAAGAAATTCGATTGGTTAAAACCAGAAACTTATTTGACTTCAAATTTTGTCCTGGAACTAAGTATTTATCTTTTCCGGGCAAAAATTTTATTTTATTTTAAAATTTCGTCCATTGTTAATAAAAATAAGGGTTTTTATCCGCATATATATACCCCGTTTTCAATAAATAAATATAATTATTAGTTGATTATTTTAATTTTTAATAAACCAATATTCCAAATTAATTTAATAAATAATTATTTATATCCCTAATGCTAATTTTTTTAAGTTAACGGTGATAAATTATGAGAATCGCGTACAGATACTTTTCTTTATTCTTAGCGTTCGTACTTCTTACGTTACCTGCAGGAGCAGAACCGGGCGTAGTATCTGACTACGGCAATTTTACGGAAGTATTGGAATGGAATGGAACCCAGAATGCCTCACAGAACTACTATTATTCCGATTCAAACCGGACTTATGTCTCCGGAGAAGTCGAAGGTTATGAAGAAGAAACTTATGCTGATAACGCTGTAGAAAACATTACTTTTCTCACTGATACTCCCGAATCAGAATTGTTTCCTGTATGGACTGCGGATGGAAATTACATCCTGTATACGGTTCACAGGGATGGATCCGATGGTTTCGAATCGTATAAAATGAAAGCAAACGGAAGCGAAATCGAGCGAACAGGCATTGGTGAAGGAAACCTTACAGGTTTTAGTGATATAAATCTTAATGGAACAGAACTGATTTTAACAAAATCAAACGGTTCCCAAACAGATCTTTATCTTGTGAGCCTGGAAAACGGAAGCATAACACCTGTTACGGATAGTCCTGACAAATCCGAAGGTTGGGGCG
Source organism: Methanosarcina barkeri 3 (assembly GCF_000970305.1). Classification (GTDB taxonomy): domain Archaea; phylum Halobacteriota; class Methanosarcinia; order Methanosarcinales; family Methanosarcinaceae; genus Methanosarcina; species Methanosarcina barkeri_A. Next base: position 723,504 of record NZ_CP009517.1, on the reverse strand, counting down.
TGTGGTGCCGCCTCGGGAAAAAAATCGTATACACCCAGAAGTCCGGAGACGAACCTTCTCAGCTCTGGATAGTTAATTGGGATGGAAGCGATAAGATCAGGCTCGGTACCTCAGAAAACGTAGGAATTGGAAAAGATTGGTGTCCTCTTGGCCTGAAGATAATATACAGTGCTAATAATTCAAAAAATAAACCAGACCTCTGGACAATAGAATGGTATGGTACAAACCAGACTCAACTTACCGATACCCCATATGGGGAATGGAACCCCTCATATAGCCCGGATGGGAAAAGAATAGTGTACGTATCCGATGAAAGAGGAAGGCCTGAAATCTGGCTTCGGGATACCAAAGGAAACAATAAGACCAGGCTTACAAACGATATCGGAATAATTGATTCGAGTCCGAAATGGAGTCCTGATGGGTCAAAAATAGTTTTTGTAGCGCATAATCCACAGAACGTTTCGAACAATTCTACAGTAAATAGTTCGGATATTGCTTTACTCAATATTTCTAACTTAATAATTGACAATAACTCTGAAATTACAGGTAACACCACATTAGAAGATAACTCTTCAATAGTAAATAATTCAGAGACAATAGGTGGTTCGGTAGTAAATAACTCTGTAATAAACAACTCGATAGTAAATAACTTAATGACAAATAATTCGGTAGTAAATAGCTCTGTTACAGTTAATAATTCTATGATAAACGGTCCATATTCTACTCCATATTCTACTTTTGAGACTGGCTCGACTAATTCCACAAACAGCGGCTCAGACATTGCTCTATACAGCTTGAACCAGTACCTTTGACGTCCTATCTTTCAACAATTACTGGCTAACGAAGTTGATTTTTGTTCGTGAAGCCTTGAAGGAGAATCTGTCAATGCTTCCAGCTATCAACGTTGTATAATGAAAATGAAGGAATAAAATTCGTTGTGCAGGTAACATTAAAAAATCGAAATAACCGATTACGTAACTTTCGAATTTTCATTTTTATTTATTTTTTCTTTTTCTTCAGTTTTCATCCGTTTTTACTCTCTTTTGTTCGGTTATTCGTTTTTAGTCAATTGATTTGGAACAGGCTCTCTGAGTTGAACTTCCACAGATTATTTATCTTAAGACATACATGTATTATTAATTTAATATGTTAACGGTGAGAACTTATGAGCTGTAATTTAAAATGTGTGTGCTTAATATTAATTGTTGGAATTTTCTCTATGCCTGTAGAAGCAGCTGAAGGGTATGGAGTAAATATTTCTGAAAACACTACTGTAAAAACTATAAAGTTTCTTACCAACAGTCCTGAACTGGAACTATTTCCTGTGTGGACTGCAGATGGTAACTATATTTTGTATACGGTTAAAGATAATGAATCTGGAGCTCTCAGTTCGTACAGGATGAAGGCAGATGGGAGCGAAGTCGTGAGAACAGGAATAGGGGAGGGCAATCTTACAAGTTTTAACGATCTGAACCCTAACGGGACAGAACTGATCGTAACAAAATCGGAAGGCTCTCAGTCCGATTTATACAGAATAGATATGAACAGTGGAATCGCAACCCCTATAACAAATGACCCTCAAAAGTTCGAAGGCTGGGGTGCCTGGTGCCGTCTTGGACTAAAAATAATCCATACTGAGGAATTACCAGGCTCTCCTTCTCAGCTCTGGATAGTTGATAGGGATGGAAGTAATAAGACCAGGCTAGGAACCTCAGAAAATATTGGGACAGGAAAAGACTGGTATCCACTTGGACTGAGGGTAATATATAGCGCCAACAACTCAAAAGAGAAACCAGATCTATGGACAATAGAGTGGTATGGCACCAACCAGACCCAGCTTACTGATACACCTTATGGCGAGTGGGATCCTGCCTTCAGTCCTGACGGAAAACAGATTGTATATGTCTCGGATGAAGGAGGAAGCCCCGAACTCTGGCTAAGAGACATACAGGGAAATTACAGGGTCAAGCTTACGGAAAATCTTGGAATACTTGATGCTTACCCGAAATGGAGTCCTGATGGATCAAAAATAGTGTTTACAGGACACAGTTCGGGTAATAGCTCAGATATTGCCTTAATAGAATTCGTGTCTTCAGCTGATATTGTTCCGTCTCCAAAAATCACAAATGTTGAAATCGAACCCCTTAGTACAATTTCTGAAAAAGAGGTTGCAAATATTTCAGTAACCTTAAAAAATGAAGGCAAAAATGCAAGTGAAGGCTATATTTCAGTTTCCTTCCCAAATGGTGAGAGAATTGAAAAAGTGCAAGGCACAGGCGGCAACGTTAAAACATATGCAGTAGGTGATCTGATACAGGGGAAAACCGGAGAAATCTCGGTACAATACCCATCGGTTGAATTGCTACAATACCAGTGGAATACGCAACAGGAAGAAACTCTTAATATTACGGTGAAGCCTAATAGCGGAGCAGAGAAAATTATATTTCTTATACGGGCCTCCCTCAAAAACGACCTTACAGGAACTTATGAAAGGGATCCTCTAATTTCCGAAGATATTGACCAGGAGGGATTCAATGTTTACAATTACTCTATTAACGTATCGAAATCTTCCCTGAAAGTTATTATTGAACCTCAAGCTGTTGAAACCGAAGCAAAATGGAAGATTACTGCCGGACCTGATACGGAATGGCATCATAGCAATTATACAATAAACAATCTTACTGCTGGAAACTACATAATCCAGTTTTCTGAAATCTCAAGCTGGAAGAAACCCGATGACATGGCTGTTACAGTAAACGGGGATTCGGTTAATAAAGGGATTTATACAGAGAACCCATCAAGCGTTTCTTCTTCAGGCGGACATAGTGGAGGAGGGATAATCACAAGTCTTGAACCTTCCAGAAACATCGATGCCAAAGAAACGGCGTCAAGATACATCAGTAGTGGTTCGCATGTTAAGTTTGATTTTCCTATGAGTGCAACCTGTATAATGAACCTTGAATTCGATCCGAAGAAAACTTTTAAAAGAACAGCTGCAACCATCGAAACGCTTAAAGAGAAATCTGCCCAGGTTCCCCAACTTCCTCTAGGTAAAGTATACAAAAACGTGAATATTCAGGTCGGAAATGCAGGAACTCCCCTGTCAGAAAATATTGAGAATGTAAGTATAGGATTCAAAGTAGAAAAACCCTGGATTAGCGAAAACATTGACGAAAAATCCGAAATATGCATGTGGCGATATAACCATACCTCCTGGAACAAACTTGAAGTTAAGAAAATAAGTGAAGATGACCAATACTCCTATTTTGAGGCCAAAACTCCGGGCTTTTCATCGTTTGTGATAACCGCTTACACCAGAGAAGAAAATACGTCTGAAGAGATGAAGATTGAGCAAAAAGACCCTGAGGATACGAATAGCCTTAAGGAAACCTATAGGAATAGCTCAATATACGAAAACAAGGATAATGAGCCTTTGAGCGTTGAAGCAGATAATGGAAAAGGCGAAAATGGAAAAAAACAGGAATCTGGTGGCAAAATTAAGAGTGTTATAGTAATCTTCTTACCACTTCTAGCGCTACTAATTTATTTGGGGGCAAAAAAGCGAGCTTAATACTTCTTCGCCTGATCTTTAGCCAGATTATCTTTAGATCTTTAGATAGGTTATCTTTGGTCGGAGTTATGCTTTGGCACTCGAATATAGCCTCGTCCGAGTCCCGTCTCGGGAGGACGGACGTATCCTTTTTATTTCGTTCAAGTTGTCTATTTTTACTTATCAAGTGGTCTACTTTTTACTTAGCTTAAGTAGTTTATTAGCTATTTTTTCCGTTTAGATATCCTAAACCCGTTTTGGAGGATGGGCGGAATCTTTTTGATCCGCTCAGCCAAGCTATTACTCTTTGCTTTCCGTTTTAATTAGTCATCAAGTCCTTTTCTTCCGAAAATATAATTTGCAACCCTTATAGCGTCTCTTTCTCCGGTCTCTTTTTCCGGGGAATCGCTCAGTTTTACAACAGGAATGCCGTCAATGCTGTGCAGCTTTATGACCATATTAAGAGGAGGACTTTCCCTGAAGAAATCGGAGTTATTGGTAAGACTTGTACCTATTCCGAAACTACAGTTGATTTTACCTTCACAGTACTTTTTAAGCTGGATTGCAGTGTCTGCATTAAGAGCATCACTGAAAACAATTAACTTTTTCATGGGATCTATACCCATTTTTTGGTAATGCTCTATCACAGCGTCCACAAAATCGTACGGATCTCCGCTGTCGTGCCTGAACCCATCATAAATTTTTGATAACTTCAGATCCATATCCTTAAAAAAGGCTTTTGAGCCGAAAGTATCCGTAAGGGCAATTCCCAGATCCCCGTTATAAACCTCCACCCAGTTTTCAAAAGCGAAACGGTTTGCATACCTTAACCCTACAAGCGCTGAGGTACCCATAATCCATTCATGCCCTACGGTTCCGATGGGTTTCAAGCCGTATTTTTTTGCAAAATACACATTACTTGTTCCTGTCAGGGTTTTTATCCCGGTCAGAGCTTTCATCACATGGTCATGAAGTTCGGAACTTCTTCGCCTGCGGGTTCCAAATTCCGAAAAAAAGCAGTCGTTTTCCTCAAGGGCTTTTCCAATCTCAAGAATCTTATTTTCATAAGCATCCAGTACTGATCTGGAAGCACAGCCTTTCTGGGAATTTTCGTTCCACTTTTTTTCAATAGTTGCGAAATAGAGTTCAGAAACCGCAGCCATAAGTACAATCTCCCAGAGGATTGTGCTGTGCCAGGGTCCTTTTATCCGAATATCCAGATTTTTTTCTTCGGTAAGGCAGACTTTTACCTCACCTGGTTTGAAACGGAAGTTCCTGAGGTATTCAAGGTACATGGGTTTCATGTAAGGGCAGTTCTCTGAAAGCCAGTTGTATTCTTCTTCTGTTAATGCTAACTTCGAGATCTCGTCGCTTATTATCTTCTCCAATTGCTCTACAAATTCTGTCGAAAAGCGCTGGGTACCCCGATTAGTAAACCTGTACTCGGCCTCAGCTTTAGGAAAAAGTTCAAGCACTGCAAGTTGCATTGTGAATTTGTAAAGGTCGTTGTCAAGTATGGATTTTATCACTGAAGGTCTTCCTGTATCGTTTTAAATGCTTCTAAAGCAAATACCTTTTTATTCAATCACACCTTTTGCTCCAGATATATAGTCGTTTTATTTTTAAAATTTCTGACACCTGGGTGTAAATCTCAGGGATATAATCAAGTTTGCTTTATTAATTATATCAAAAAATAAAGTCATTAACTTTTAAAACTTGTATGTTTTAGCCTAAAAGTTTAGATTTTTACATACTTATTTGAGAGGACAGTTATTTGAGAGGACAGTTATTTGAGAAGACACAAAATCAACTTATGAAACGCTAAAAAGTTATTTTAACCCAACCTAACTCTTCTCCGTAAGCTCGAATATAAATAAATTAGAAAACTTATTTAATACCTGACGAAATAATGCCTAAATATCTTCAATTTTTTCAAAAAATATTTAACTTATTTTGTTTTGTCTTAAAACTGTTTTCATGATAAGGACATTGATTGATTATTCGGAGTCTGAGATTCAGAGAGGTAATTGATTAATTATTTGGAGTCCGGGACTTAGAGAAGTACTTTCGAGTTTTGAGATCATCTCTACATATAAATAATAGACAAAATAAGGAAAATAGTAGTCTTTACAACATAAATGATAACTTTTCATATTATTGTGTTTTACAGAAATTTCCGTACTCCATCCTTGTTTTAGTATACTTTGCTTTTGAGTCCCTACAGCATAATCTATCAATACGATCCCATACAACAACCCATAAAAATTTAGCATAAGAGAAAGGATAATTCACCCAAAAAACTAACTTTTTGAAAGGTGATAGATTTCCATAGTCCTCTACCCACATAGACTCGCTTAAAAATCCTCTCCAGACAACAGATTTTTGCATGTGTTTCCATCGCCTGAAAATATGACTTATTATGAATAAGAAGGTACAAGTAATTGCAAATAGTCTTTTAGTCATATTTTTACCCTCAATGACTCAATAAATTTAATAGTAATTGGTTAAGAGAAATGCATTAAAAGCAACAAATTTCTTCCAGATCGTATATTGACTGAATACAAATGAATATCTTTTAAAGTTACACTTTTTTTCGTCCCATTTTCTTTCGTACGTATCGTAAAACCCCATAAGAACAACCCAACAGAAGCATAATTTTAAAGGGTTTCTCACCTGCTTTAAGGAGTTCTTCGATTTTTTCGTGATCGAATTTTGGCTTCTGACCTCTCTTTTTTGGAGGAGATTGGTGACTCATTAAGATCTCACCTCTTTATACAATTTACTGTACTTTCAAATATGAGGGCTAGTTATTTTATAGGTTCAAATGTAATTGAGAAGTTCTTTAGTTTCCATAGACTTGACAGAACCTCAAGAAAGTTGAAAAAATCACTTAGCAGCCTCATATTATTTTCCCCACAATATAAGCATATCGTAACAAAATATAAAAGCCTTTCATATCAATTATTAATTTAAACTATTAATAACTTGTATCTTTCAGGTAAATAGAGGCAGTGTAGCTAATTTGCTGTAAATTTGAAGTCAAGTTTTTGAGTACTATGGAGAAAATATACCTTATGATAGGGAATCTTCTACTCAATAGCTTCTTGGAATTTGCGATTTTACAGAAAAACTGGCACACTGCCTAAATAGAAGTAAAATCAGGTAAATAGAAGTAAAAATAATTTTTCAAATTTAATAGCTATCTTTTATTTAGAATTAAACGGTTAATTTAACAAACTAAACAAAATTTAGAATAGCCAAATTTACTATTTTTTAGTTACATTCGAGAATCTATGTCGCAGATAAAACTATTATATTAATAATAAATAATTTATATTAATGATACTAAACAATTTATGAAGTATGTCCAATAACCTTGCTGCACTACATCAAACATGGAATTACTTTTAGATTCCATAACGAATGATTCCATAATCTTCAATGCCTTTTTGAGAATGTCTCTGTTTGTAAGAATATATTTCAAAAACTAAAGGAGTTAATAACTACAAATATTCTAAAAGTGGTTAGATATGCGGGTATTTACAACAATTTTACTGAAAATTTTAGGTTTTTTTGTTTTATTGCAAATTGCAGTAAGAATTATAAAAAGATTTTATGCATTTTCACCGCCAGCGTCTATGGGATTTCTTTTAGATAGCGATTTTAGAAAAAGACTGCAGCCTCCGGATAAATTGATAAAGCGAAGCGGAATAAAAGAAGGAATGCATATTCTGGAGGTTGGATGCGGAAGTGGAGCGTTTACAATCTGCGCTGCAAGGACTAGTGGAATTAAAGGAGAAGTATACGCTCTTGATATTCAACCAAGAATGTTAATGCAATTAAAGAAGAAACTATCCAGACCTGAGAACAGAGATATAAAAAATATCAAGCTTGTAGAAGGGGACGCGCATAAACTACCCTTTAATGATAACTCATTCGATGTAGTATATACAGTAACAGTTCTTCAGGAACTCCCGGATCAAAATAGAGCTCTAAAAGAGATGAAAAGGGTTCTGAAGCCTGGTGGAGTTCTTGCAGTATCAGAATTTTTACCTGATCCGGATTACCCTTTAAAATCTACTACTATTAGGTTAGGAGAAGAAGCCGGTTTTTTCCTGGATAAAGTTGAAGGAAATCTCTGGAATTATACTGTAAGATTTAAGGCACAGAAATCCATGTGAAAAATGCCACCTATAGTGTAAAAGATATATTGATAAATTGAAAAAATGCTACCTATAGTGTAAAGACATAATAAGTAAACTTAACTGGCCAACAATATATTCTCCCGAAAATTCTATCCCATATCCAGATCTAAGTATTCCATATCCACATTCAAGTATTAATAAACCGATAAGTGCTTTTAGAAACCCTTAAATTTAGACATCGAAGTATCTATAACATATAGAGAAATCGTATAATTATTTTTAATAATCCTGACCGAATTTACAGAACCTGGGTCATTTTTAAACGATTTATAAAAAATAGTAATATATGCAATATAATAAAAAAATATAATGCTTATTCTTCTCCAATTTCTTTTCTAAATTCTATGTAATCTCTCTCGACTTCTTCTAGTTCGTGTTCCACAGTTAACCCCCTCTTTCTCGGATTTTGGTACAGATTTCTTTCATGTAGATTTCTTATCCGTAAATCATGATTGAATCGAGTCTTACAGTACCTACTTTTGTCCAGTATTTGCAAATGGTACAGTACTGTGTCTCGCCATCTGAGTGCAGTTTCAGTCTAGAATGGCATTCAGGACATGTTTTTAGATGCTTCATGAACAAATCCCTCGAATTTTGAAGAAGGATTAGCAACCCATGCAAAATCCTTTATTGAGAAATGGTATCCATTCCCCAACTCTAGCATAGAGTAATCGCATAAACTATATTAAATAAATGATATGAAAAATTATATTAAAACAAAAAATTGTTTGACATAAAAAGTTTCAAATTCATTACAGCTCTTTTCTAAATAGGACTTAAATACTTAAGCTGAAAAACAGTAACACTAGGTCATTATATGTATAAGTATAACTTAGAATTTCACGTTTAAATATATTGAAATCTTCCGAAATTATCCCTAGATTGACATAAAGATGATTATAAGATACAAGATTAGGTCTGTTTATCAAACTGACAATCAAACTTTTAAATAAAACCTATTCCAAAAGAGATATTTTCCCTTTTTAATCCACTAGAAAGCTGACAATGAATATATATGGTTTTACTTCAATTAGTAAACTCACTTGATCATTTACATAACAAAAGACAATTTTAAATGTCGGAATTCTCTGATTACTTTTGTTTAATGCTAATTTTTGGATTTCTGAACATGTACAATTCTCGAATATTTTCTTAAATTAGGTTAATCAAAACTTTTTCAAAACAACAATAATAGCCCTGACAAACAAATAATTACCGGAAAAGCAATACTTATTCCGGAGATTCATTTTGATAGAGGTTTGGGGAGATGGAAAGAGAAGTGAAGTTCGCAACAAAATGTGTACATGCAGCAGAAAAGCCTGACCCGGTTTTCGGAGCGCATACGACTCCGATATTCCAGACTTCAACATTCATTTTTGAGAATGTTAGGCAGGGAGCAGCAAGGTTTGCAGGAGAGGAATCAGGGTACATTTACGCCAGGATTCCTCCAAACACTCCCACACATGCGGTCCTGGCTGAAAAATTTGCTGTGCTTGAAGGCGGAGAAGCAGGGCAAACCTTTGCCTCAGGAATGGCAGCGATAACTGCAATTGCGCTTACTGCCCTGAAGCAGGGAGATCACCTGATCTCAACGGATGTAATATACGGATGCACCTATAGCCTCTTTTCACAGGTTTTGCCAGGACTTGGAATAGAGGTCAGTTTTGTCGATACCTCTAAAACCGAAAATGTAAAACGAGCCTTTAAGCCCGAGACAAAAATGGTCTTTCTTGAGAGTCCTGCCAATCCTACGCTTACTGTATGCGATATTTCCGCAATAGCAAGGATATCGAAGGAAAATGGGTCACTATGCGTAGTGGACAACACTTTTGCAACTCCTTACTTCCAGAGGCCTCTTGAGCTTGGTGCAGACCTTTCCCTGAGTAGCTGTACAAAATATATAGGTGGGCACGCAGATCTGCTTGGTGGAATCGTTGCAGGAAATAAAGACTTTATGGACCGAATGTCCGTAGTTATCGGATACACAGGAGGCATTATGGGCCCGCATGAAGCCTGGCTCTGCATAAGAGGACTTAAAACCCTGCATATCCGGATGGAAAGGCACGCTGAAAACGCAATGAAGGTTGCGGAATTTCTTGAATCCCGGCCCGAAGTCGAATGGGTCAGGTATCCAGGACTTCCAACTTATCCTCAGTACGAACTTGCACGCAGGCAGATGAGCGGATTTAGCGGTATGCTCTGTTTTGGAATAAAAGGCGGAGTTGAAGCCGGAAAAAGACTTATGGACAATGTAAAGCTTTGCTCTCTTGCCGTGAGCCTTGGAGCTACGGATACTCTTATTCAGCATCCTGCATCGATGACTCATGCATGTGTCCCTCATGCAGTAAGAAACAGTATAGGCATAACTGACGGGCTTGTCAGGCTTTCGGTAGGGATTGAAGATCCTGAAGACATAATTGCAGATCTTAAACAGGCCCTTGAAGCAATTTAAGCCTGCCAGACAAGCCACCTTTACCTATTTTATTTTTGAAATCAGACAAGGTATATGTGCTGTAGGAATAATCATTCATTTGCAAAATCAAGTATTCGAAATTGTACTCATAAATCAATTTTGAAATGTATGGAAAAGTGAATCCGGAAAAATTAAGTATGGAAATTAAATCTTGAAAACTAAGTATGGAAATTAAATCCTGAAAATTAAGTCTGGAAATTGAATCCAGAAAACTAAGTCTAGAAATTGAATCCAGAAAATTAACTCTGGATAAATTCAAAAAGCACGGCTAAAGCCGTAAAGCTAAAACCCGGGGGATTTCAAATGAAAGCACTTGTATTCGGAGCCGACGGTTTTGAAGATCTTGAACTTTTCTATCCTTACCACCGCCTGAAAGAAGAGGGAATTACAACACATGTAGCCTCAATAAAGAAGGGACCAATAAAAGGAAAGCATGGGTATGAGATCAATGCAGATCTTGCATTTAAAGACATAAATCCTGCAGACTATGATATCCTCGTAATATCCGGAGGAAAAGGCCCCGAAAAGATGAGACTTGACGAGAGTGCACTTGAGATTGCAAAACACTTTTTTAAAGAGAATAAACCGGTTGCTGCAATCTGCCATGGCCCACAGGTTCTTGTCTCTGCAGGCGTCATAAAAGGCCGGAAAGCAACCTGCTGGATAGGGATAAGGGATGATATTATAGCCGCAGGAGCGCTTTATGAGGATAAAGAAGTTGTGATCGATGGAAATTTTGTATCATCAAGAAGCCCAGATGACCTTCACGCCTTTGGAAGAGAAATGATTAAGCTACTGAAATAAACAGGAAGCATTATTTGTTTTTCTCTTTCTTTGATTGTTTATTTCTTTAATGTTTCTTTAATTGTTTACTTCTTAAATATTTCTTTAATATTTCTTTAATTGTTTACTTATTTAATATTTATTTAATGTTTCTTTAATTGTTTATTTCTTTAATTGTTTATTTCTTTAATATTTCATAATTTCAATTACCAGCCTTTTTTAAACTTCTTTGGAAGCTTTTGCTCCTTACTATTAGCTTTTCTTTCACGCGTTGATCTCTTAGCTTTTTTTGTTTCAGACGTTTCAGGTTTCTGGTTGTTTGAGTCTTGATTTTTTTCAATTTCAAATGCTTCAAAAGAAGACGGCTTATTATCTTCGCCATCCTTTTTTACAAAATTTCTCAGATTATCTAGCATTTTCTTAAAAGGATTTTTTCTTTTTTCAGGATTATTGTGTGGACTATTAGGGTTATTATCAACCATAAATTATCGACCATAAAACTGTATACTTATTTATTATCTTATTATTCGTAAGCAATGTTAATGAATTAGTAGGTGAACGCTAAAAACAATGAAATACGAATTATTAAAGAGATTTTAGCGAAACACTGTACCGTATATTAATCTATTTATATACTTAACTACATATGTAGTAGCGTGAAACAGTATAAAACTATTCGACTCTCAAAAAGTGTATTTTCAGACCTGAAAGCTTTGCAAAAAGACGGAGAATCAATTCCAGATACAGTCCGAAGATTGCATAATGACTATTCGGATTGTATTGAAGAAATTCAGTACAGGTATTCAAGAGATATATTGAATGATGGGTCATTTACTCAGTATATTTCTATCACTGCAAGTGATAACAGTAGATACGGTTCACGATATACCGAATATTTCATGAAGATAGGAGAAGAGATGAACGACATTGTTCGGCTCCCAAAAGACGTTCTCGATGAGATCAGTTGGATGCCGCAACATCCAGATGAGATATTCAATACTACTATGTTCACTTTGATATCTATTGAAAAAGCTTTGATAGAATGGAACAGAAAAGACAAAAAATAAACCGGGATACCTTTTTAAAATTCCTATAACCAGCATATAATAATCAGTATGTTACTGGCTTGCATCTTAATAATTTTTTACTTTATTTTCGAACCCTTCAATATGGTATCTAGAAAATGAAAAATTACTTGTTCTTGCTTTAGCAGTTCCTTGCTTTAATAGTTCCTTACTTTAACAGTTCTTTGCCTTAACAGTTCCTTACTTTAACAGTTCTTTGCCTTAACAGTTCCTTACTTTAACAGTTCTTTGCTTTAATAGTTCCTTACTTTAACAGTTCTTTGCCTTAACAGTTCCTTGCTTTAACAGTTTCTTGCTTTAACAGTTTCTTGCTTTAAAGACTCCTCCTGAGTACACCGGATCCATCTGGCTAGAGTGATAACCTGGCTTTTTCACGTGATTACTGGCCTGATTACTATATAACGGTTGAGCAGGTGTCACAATAATCAGAATAACCATTAGATTAGGAAAAACGCTTTTTATTATTTTCAAAATGTCAATACATCATTTATCACGCAAATGTATATATTTTGAAAATGTTTATAAGTTATTACCTACTTATAAAGTAATATAAAAAATTTTTTTAAGTTGATAAACTATCTATAAACTCAAAATATTAAGAGGTTATTATGAAAGACTTTGAAGTAAAAGTGTTGGATGAGAATGATTATATTTTTATTAAAGCGTTAAATAATCTTGGGATGTCAAAAAATGCCGCTACAACCGTGGCTTATCTTATGAATGTAGACGAAGCTTCATCCCGGGAAATTGAAATAAGTACTGGATTAAGACAACCCGAAGTCAGTCTTGCAATGAGGCTAATGTGCAATCAATCCTGGGTTAGTATACATTCGGAAAAAAAACCCGGAAAAGGGCGACCGATGAAGATCTATTCTCTTGCGGTTCCGGTCGACGAGATCATTAGTTATTACGAAGACAGGGTTTATAAAGAATCTCAGGCAACTATCTCAGCAATCAAAAAACTAAAAGCGATGAGCAAACAAGTGTCTCCTATTCCATCAAAATGAAGGATTTCAAACAGAGTTCGCTCCATAATGGTTGATAATCAATTTTGGAATCCACTATTATGGAGTGGAAAAAACACTTAATATTGACAGCTTGATGTGTGTAACTTCATTTAGCTTTTCTATTTCTTATCTTTAACGTCTATCTTTCATCTTTGACATTTACTAGTTATCTTTAATGTTCATTTCTTGTCTGTAACATTTATGCTTTATCTTTCAGTTTATCGCTTCTCTTAATGCTTATTTCTTCTCTTTAATATCCGTTTATTTTTTAACGTTTATTTCCTTTTTTAACGCTTGTTTCCTTTTTTAACGCTTGTTTCCTTTTTTAACGCTTATTTCCTTTTTTAACGCTTGTTTCCTTTTTTAACGTTTATTTATGTCTTTAATGTCTTAATCTTGTCTTTAATACCCATAACTTGTATTTAATGTGCAGCTAGTACTTCTACAAACAAGACCTTCACGCAGGATGCCCTTAAATACCTGTCAGTATCCTGGGCGATGACAGTCATTATCATTGTAAATAGCTTCCGGATATATGCTCGTAATCAGGTATGTGGAGCATGTGTTGGGTCGTAGTACAAAAATAGATATCGCTAATTCCTTTGGTGTGCGCATCAGTTTAATTCTGATTTTTACAGCTCTTATTAGCACTAATTTCTTCCTGCAGTTAATCCAATTCGATTAAATTATGGGTCAATAACAAGGCTGCGACCTCATTTAATGTTAGTTTAAGTTCGGACTTCCCCTGAAATAGTTCATCGTGGATCGCAATTAAATATCTTTTATTCGGTGGAATATACCAGTAGGGATGTGATAAAATGCCATTTTCATAAATTAAAGACAATTCATCTATTTTATCCAAGACAGTTTTTTTATTCATAGTCCCTTCGAAAAAAGTTTATGTAGTTTTCTCAAGCTCCTAGACAAATGATAAATGCTTTTAATATCAGGGTTCTCTCAGAGTCACCCACATTTTCTCATCCCACATTTTTCTCATATATCTTATATTAACTTCCTTATATATTCTTCTAAAATTGCTATTTTGTTTCGTTTCAATTATTGAGCAAAATAATTAGCAGAAACCCTTCTTCTCGCCCTGCTATTTAAAGTATGCTAGACAGGTGTTTACCTTCCAGAATACGAAAGTCGGAGAAAAATTGATGAGGAACACTCGACTGGCATAACGCTGGCAGTGAAACTGGAGTATGATACCTATTATTTAAATATCGAGGGATATATCTAGTATCAAGATGATCGACGAAGCGCTGAGGGTTTTTAAAGATCTTGACTCAAAGGATTTCAGGATCCTGACTGGTATTGAGACCGGAATGAAGCATTTTGAATGGGTGCCAATGGAAGAACTGAATAAATACACCAGGCTGCCCTTTGAAAAGCTGGAATACAGACTGAAAAAACTTGTGAGGAATAAGCTTGTTGTCAGGATCACACAGCCTTACGAAGGTTTTCAGATTTACTTTGAGGGATACGATGTCCTTGCCCTTAATGCCTTTGTCAAGCGAAAAAGTATCAGTGCAATAGGGGACGAAGTCGGAGTAGGGAAAGAATCGGTAATTTATGAAGCAATCCTCCCGCCTGAGCTTTCAATTGGCGAACCTGTTCCGGTAGTGATCAAGTTTCACAGGGAAGGGAGGACAAGTTTCAAGCAAATAAAACGTGTGCGTGAGCACCTTGGGGAAAGAGAACATTTTTCCTGGATCTATGCATCCAGACTTGCCGCCCAGCGGGAGTATGACATCATGACCACCCTGTATCCAGAGGTCTCAATCCCGAAGCCCTTTGACCATAACAGGCATGCAATAGTCATGGAACTTGCAAAAGGTAGCCTTCTTTCAAAAACAAAACTTATTGACCCTGAATGGTATCTCGATGAGATCCTCAAACAGGTAAAAATTACCTATTCACTGGGAATTATCCACGCCGATCTAAGTGAGTATAATATTTTTGCTTCCGAAGATGGAGTCCAGTTAATTGACTGGCCTCAGTATGTTACTCCTGAACACCCCCACGCCGACGAAATTCTCGAGAGGGACGTTTCAAACGTTTTAAATCATTTTTTCCGAAAGTACGGAGTTAAAAGGGAGCTTGATGAAACAATCCGCGAAATTAAGAGCCAGACAGGCAAAAGCGCAGAAGATATAAAAGAAAATACAGAAAGCAGGGTTGAAAGAGGTACTGTGGAAGAATGGGAGCTTGAAGAAGCCCTGGAAGAAGGCTTTGAAACCGAAAGATTTGAGACCGAAAGTTTCGAAGCTGAAGAATTTGAAGCTGAGGAATTTGAAGCTGAGGAATTTGAGGCTAAAGAATTCGAATCAGATGAAACTGAAGCAGAAGATCGAAAAGTACAGAGTCTCAAAAAAACGGCCTCGGAAAAAAGGACTTCAGATAAAGAGTAAATTGACTCATACATGATGAAATGGCCTCTAACGAAAGCGCGAGTTTCAAAACTGGTGAGAAGGTTTGTTTTTATCTGATTAGAGACACTTCCGGCTACGAGAAATGTAGTATCTCAGCATTTCTTAGTTTACGGACATGAGCAGAGGAAGTTCATGCAGACCAGGATAAAAGCCATAAAATGAAGCTTAATCTTTATCTTTTTATCTGGATTAATTCAATAGACTATAGTTTGTGGAACTACATTTCGATGTGCCTTGTAAAAAGAATAAACACTTTATAAAAGGCACTTATCCTGACTTATATCTGTCCTTTTATACTTTCTTCTGCTTTCTTCCACTTGTTTTCACTTATTTTTACTTCTTTATACTTTTTTCCACTTTTTCCAGTTATTTTTACTTTTTTCCACTTATTTTTACTTTTTTCCACTTGTTTTTACTTTTTTTCTACTTATTTCATTTCTTTTACTTTCTTTTACTTTCTTCTACTTTCTTCTACTTTCTTCTACTTTCTAAAATGTAAGTATCTGAGAGTCGGTTTAGACCCAAATATTAATAATATTCTGGATAATATAATTCTCGGGAAATAATACAGGATTGGGGGAAATTTGATTGGAGTTTTTAAATGCTTCTTGTGAAGCTGCCAGAGGAGTGAGTCTTAATTCTGCGCTATTGAAAACAATTTTATCGAAAATAATTCTCCTTTTGCTGCTTACTCTATGCCTGGTGTCTTTAGCCAGTGCAAAGTACTCATTGGAAGGAGCTAAGACAGATATAACTGTTAATGCCAGCGGGGTAGTCCATGTTGAAGAATCGATTTCATACGCATTTGATGGTGACTATGCTGATATTCACAGGGAACTCAAAGCGTTGCCTGGAGAATCTATTCGAAATGTAAGGGGACGTTGTTCGGACAAAGCATGTAAACTCAAAGTTGAACCGATTTCAGAAGGGTACAGACTAATAGGCGAGCTTCCAGATTCCACTCCGGAAAAAGTGACACTTTTTATTTCTTACGATTATTATGGTGCAGTTAAAGTTCACAAGGATGTCTCCGAATTAAGTTATAAGCTGTGGGGAGGCGAATGGGAGAAACCTCTTAAGAGTTTTAAAGGAAATGTTATTCTTCCGGTGAAAAACGAAAGTGAAATCCGATACTGGACTCATCCGGTTGCTTATACACAGGAAGCAAATATGGAAAACAATGTAATCAGTTTAAGGACAGGAGAAATACCATCTACTCAATGGTATGAAATCCGAGTGGTTTTTCCAAGGATTGCATCCTCAGGTTTCGGTTCTGTCAAGGTAGATGAGGTTAGAGGACTTGAAAAAATAGTAGCTACTGAAAATGTATACCAACAGAAAAACTTGATCTTAAATAGCCTTTATAGGAAGACTTTTCTGTTTGCACTATTTGTTCTTGTATTTCCTTTACTTATATACTATAGATATGGAAGAGAACAAAAAATTGTTTATGATAACGCTTTTGAAATAAAAGTGCCTGAGAATTCCAAACCTGTATTAGTAAATGCTATTGTAATGGGAAGTAAGGGTACTCCCACAATAGACGGATTTACCGCCACGATTATGGACCTTGTTAACCGCGGCTATATCTCTTTGCGAAATTTGAAACCTGAAGAGATAGGCTCAATCTATACTTCAGAATTAAACTCATCCCATAGATCAGAGTCAGACTTACCCTATAAATCGGAGTCGGACTCGTCCCATACATCAGAATCCGGATTCAGAGATTTTATGGTTGAACTTGTTAACAATGAAATGTATTTAGAGGCTGAAGGAAAATTATCCGAGCTGGAAGATTTTGAAAAAGATGTACTTCATCTGTTAAAAACTCATGCTCCCGAAAGAAAAATTTCCTGGAAAAAACTTGAAACGGAATTACAAAGCGAAAAGAATTTCTATAAATTCCTAACTTCCTGGAATAAAAAAGTTCAAGTATACACTACATTTGATAAATATTTTCAATTTACAGGAAATGTATATATATACTGGTTTGCCCGAACTATTCTAATAGCTTCAATTACTTATTATATTCTGATTTCAGGATTTTTCCCTTCAAAGGCTTTTCCTCTGGCTTCAAAAATAAATGTAGTGACCAGTTTAATCGGGATTTTCGGGTTCGTTATGATAAGGTGCTCAGGTATGTTCATAACAATATTTGGGCGCTGGACACCCGAAGGAAGTCTTTACTACAAGCAATGGGATAATTTCAAAAAATATCTTACAGACCTTTCTGCTCTTAAAGAATCTCCTCCTGAATCAATAAAGACCTGGGACTCTTATCTGGTGTATGCTATATCCCTGGGAATTGCAAAAGAATTACTTCAAAATATGTCTCTGATCGTTCCGTCAGAACAGTTAAGAGAGAGCAACTTCTATCCCATAAGTTCCAACTATAACCAATCTGAGTATAGTTCTGGAAATATTTCCTCTTTATCCTATTCTGGAGATATAAATCGAGAAGACGATAATACCGGTAGCAGCTAATAGCTGAAAACAAGGGGAAACAACTCTGAAAACACAGAAACAACTGAAAACACAGAAACAACTGAAAACACAGAAACAACTAAAAACACAGAAACAACTAAAAACACAGAAACAACTAAAAACACAGAAACAACTAAAAACACAGAAACAACTAAAAACACAGAAACAACTAAAAACACAGAAACAACTGAAAACACGGAAACAAAAAAGAAAAATACTATAAAAATAACATTTCCCGGATAAAACGGTGCCGAAAAATGGACATTACTCACTTTTTAAATCAGATAAAAGCTTCCAGTCGCTATGAAAACCAGATCGTTCATAATGAAAAAATCCCTGCAAGGGAAGCTCTGTATTCTCCTCTTCCCCTTAAACAGCAGGTAAAAGCAGCTCTTTCAGGCATAGGAATCGAAGATCTGTATGTGCACCAGGCAGAAGCTATAGAAAAAATTCGGGAAGGAAAGGATATTGTACTCTGCACGACTACAGCAAGCGGAAAGTCCCTTACTTACATGGTTCCTGTTTTTGAAACTATTCTCAATGAACCCGAAGCAACTGCCCTTTATATATCTCCTTTAAACGCACTTGTAAATGACCAGTTAAAGTCTTTTCTGGAATTAGAAAAGGCACTGAAATCAGGTGCGGGTATAGCCCGTTATACAGGCGCCCTTTCAGAGGTCGAGAAAAGGAAGGTAAGAGAAGGGCAAACTAATGTGGTTTTAACAAACCCTGAAATGATTCACATGAGTTTTCTTGCCTGGCATCATCTCTGGAAGCGCTTTTTCTCAAACCTCAGGTTCATAGTCGTTGATGAAAGCCATTACTACAGGGGAGTTATAGGCAGTAACATGGCAAACCTGCTCAGGCGACTTTTGCGCGTAGCTAAGTATTATGGAGCTTCTCCACAGTTCATCTGCTGTTCCGCAACAATCGGAAATCCGGACGATCATACTGAAACTCTTATCGGGAGAAAAGCTTCGGTTGTTGAGAACAACGGTTCTTTACAGGGCAGCCAGCAATTCGTTTTCTGGAATCCACCACTTTATCTGAATAATAAGGGTTGTACACTAAGGAGAAGCAGTTTTTCCGAAGCTTCCTCGCTTTTTTCTAAGGCTGTGCAGGCAGGCTTTCAGACACTGGCCTTTACCCGATCCAGGCAGGGAGTTGAGAGGATGTATAAGAGTTGCAAGGAGATATTAAGAAGCAGAAATTTCTCTCCTGCAATCTGCTCGTACAGGAGCGGCTATTTTGACAGGGAAAGAGAAGAAATCGAAAAGAAAATGAATTCAGGGGAACTTAGAGGGGTTATTTCTACAAATGCGCTCGAACTGGGGATAGATATAGGAGGGCTCGATGCCTGTATTCTGGATGGTTACCCAGGAACGGTAATGAATACCAGACAGCAGGCAGGCAGGGCAGGCAGGAGTGGAAAAGAAAGTCTTGTTATCCTTGTTGCAGGCACAAATGCTCTTGACCAGTACTACATGAGAAACCCTGTCGATTTTTTTGCAAGAAGCAATGAAAATGCAGTGCTCAACCCCAAAAATCCATATATCCTTGCAGGGCACCTGCTCTGTGCCGCAAAAGAGATTCCTCTACGGGCGTCCGATGAGAATTTTTTCGGTAAAGGGTATCCAAGAGTTGTGGAACTTCTGGAAGCCGAAGGCCTGCTTGCAGGTGACGATCTGAAGTATTCTACGGACCCGTTTCCGTACAAACACGTTTCACTTCGGGGAATAGATAATAATACTTACTCTCTCCTTGTTTTTGAGGAAGAAAAGCGCTTCCCTATAGAAAAAGACATTGAGGAAACCCTCGCATTCAGGGAGTGCCATCCAGGGGCGGTTTATATACACAGGGGAGAATCATATTACATAAACAGAATCGACCATGAAAAGAAAGAAATCCATGCCTTAAAAACGCATGATACCTATTATACGAAACCCATGATCGACTCGTCCGTGCTTGTGCAGGAAACCTATGCGGTAAAGCTGCTTTTGCATGCATCGGAAGTCGAAGTCGGGCTTGGAGAAGTCGAAGTAACTGACAGAGTTATAGGGTACAGGAAAATCCAGACCCAGAGCAATGATGTAATGAGCGCTCACTCCCTTGATATGCCTCAGGTAAGCCTTCAGACAATGGCTCTATGGCTTAAGCTTCCTGACAGGCTGCAAGAACTGGTAACAGAACACAAGCTGGATTTTGCAGGTGGGATCCATGCAATCGAGCACGCAATGATTTCAATGTATCCTCTTCACCTGCTTGTGGACAGGAACGATGTAGGTGGAATTTCCACACCGTCTCATCCTGACCTCGGAGGCAAAAGCGGGATATTCATTTATGACGGGCATAGGGGAGGAGTTGGATATGCCGAAAAAGGTTACGACCTTATAGAAGAGGTGCTTGATGGCACTTTAAAAGCAATAGAAAGCTGCCCATGCGAAAGCGGCTGTCCAAGCTGTATTCAGTCACCAAAGTGCGGTAACAATAACGAACCCCTGGATAAACATGCTGCAATTATGCTTCTTCACGAACTCCTTGGAAAAGCTCCTTATATTCCGCCTGAGAGAAAAGAAAAGCACCTCTCCGAAGTCCGAGCTTCCAGACCAGCTCCCGAAAAAAAGAGCACAGAAGATGCTCTGAGCAGAGTCAGGCGCCAGCTCAGGCGGGAAACCATAAAACAGGAAGCTCCAGCAGCGCAGGAGAAAAAAGAAAAAACCTTTATTGCCACGGACGAAAACGGAGGAATGATCGGAGTAATCTCTGCTCCTACCCCCGAAAAGGCTGCAGCAAAAACTTTTCACCAGAAATTCCGAAGAAAAAAAGAACTTACAAGGGAGAAACCCCTTGAAATCTACATTAGAGACCTTGGAGCAGGTAATGATTATAGCTTCCAGCTCTGGATTGAAGTTTCAGAAAAAGAAGGAAGCGAAACTGATAACGAAAAAAATGAAAAAAAGATTGTTAAGAAACTGATTATCAGAAAAGTGAACTGAAAAAAGGGAACAGAACAATTACTTTTATACTGAAATAATGGAAAACGCCAGAAATTGAAGGCGAAAGGGTAATAGGAGATACCAATTAAATCTGACAAGACAAAACCTTTCAACAAACTCTTTCGCCACATTCAAGCAAATTCTGTAGCCAGTTATATTTTCGTCTCTATTTATTTTCCAGATAATCAGTTCTCTTTTGAAGATGTTCATTCTTTTTTGAAGACTGTAATGTACTCAGATATGAGTTTAGTGCTACTGCCATTTCCATTCGTTACTATAAGGCTTATATTATACTTTCCTGGTTCAGTAAATGTATGAGTTGCGTTTAAAGCATGTTTTGAATTAATACCGTCTCCAAAGTCCCAGATCCAGGAAGTCGGTCCACCTGTGCTATTGTCGGTAAACAATACTTTTAGCGGAGCCATTCCAGAAGTAGGAAATGCGGAAAAATCTGCAACAGGTAGTTTTGGGCTCTGTCCTTCCTCTGAAATAATGCATATGTAGATCTCGAAATTTCCATTGATGTTGCCTGTCCACGCAATCTTGTCTCCATAAATAGCAGACTCTGCAGATGATAATCCATTAGTGGTTATCTTGGTCTCCTTCTGAGTGGAAAGATCATACATATAGATGGCTGTATGATCATTACGATAATCTGCCCACACGACTCTATCCTCATAAATAGCAGGCCAAGCATGGTCTGTTTGATTGGTAGCAGTCTGGGTTTCTATAGAAGTGGAGAGGTTATACATGCATATACTGATTTTTCCATTAAGGTAATCTTCCCAGATGATCCTATCACCATAGATTACAGGATGCATATATCGTGATTCATTGGTGGTTATCTTTGTTTCCTTTAAAGTGGCAAGATCGTACATGTAGATATCTGAGTTTTCAGACTCATGACGCTTAGCACACCACACTATCTTGTCTCCATATATATCAGGAGTTAAATCATCTGATATACTACTGGTAATTTGAGTTTCATTATGAGTAGAGAGATCGTACATATAGATATCGGGGTTCGAGAAGTTTTTAACATCACCATTGCGGTAATCTACCCAGATTATCTTGTCTTCGTAAATTTTAGGATTCGAGGCGGACCCATTAGTAGTGATCCGAGTTTCCTTTTTAGTAGAAAGATTGTACATGTAAATTTCTCCATTTCCATTACGAAGATCAGTCCATACAATTCTATCATCACAGATGTCGGGAGAAAAGTCATATGATTCGCTGGTGGTTATTTGAGTTTCCCTGGAAGTGGAGAAATCATACATATATATATCAGGATTTCCATTGCGATCGTCCGACCACACAATTCTGTCCTTATAAATAGCAATCCCGCCCGGGTTTAGTCCATTGGTAGTTACCTGATGTTCAGTGAGGATAAGTTGCCCATCTACACGCTGTACAGGAGATGCTGTTATTGGAAATAACTTTGAGGAAGTTCCATTTGAATTGATTACGTTCAGGTTAACAATATAAGTTCCCGGAAAAGTATAGATATAAACCGCAGTTTTGTTTGTAGAATCGGTAACTCCATCATTGTTAAAGTCCCACATTCTTTTTGCTACGTTTTGCGAAAGATCTGTAAAAGTGACAGTAAGAGGAGCCTGGCCTTTCGTAGAATTGACACTGAAATTGGCTACTGGAAGACTCTTAGCCTCCTGTGCGGTAATCTCCTGAGTTTTTGATGCTTTACCGTTTACGTTGCTTACTGTCAGATTAACAATATAATTTCCTGGAGCTTTATACTCGTAAACCGGGTCTTTTTCCGCAGCGTCTGAGATCCCGTCATTGTCAAAATCCCAGTTCCATAAAAGTACATATTGTGAAAAATCTGTAAACTGGACTGAAAGAGGGGCAAGCCCCTGTGTGATATTGGTACTGAAGTTTGCAACAGGTGGACTTTGTGTCCTGGATATTGATGCGAGAGGAAGAAAATCAAAATCACTTCCATTACTTCCATTAACATTGTAAGGCGAATCGCAAATCCAATCTCCATCTGAATCCGTACAGGCTTCCGAAAAACCGGTTCCATTCGGGTTTGCCCAATAGTTACCGCCCAAATATGGCCCGCCTACAATATTAGTGCCTGAGATACGTGAATTATTCCAGGTATATTCACTATGATTTCCCAGCCTTACGTTTATAGTGTTGTTAAAATAGTTATTATAGACTCGTTCATCAAACTCCCGGTCTGGAATAGAGAGCCCGCATTCTGTACTGGAGACTATTATGTTATTTGATATATCAGTACTAGAGTCCATCACAGCAATTCCAGTGCTGCAGTTCAGGATTGTATTATTATGAATTCTGGAAGGCGACTGAGAAATATCTATCCCGTTAAAGCAATCCATGATCGTATTATTTCTAATATCTATCCCATGATCATATGTACTGACCCCGTGAGAGCTATTCAAAATTATGTTATCAGATATTTCATCTCCTCCCCCGCAACAGGCAATACTTATACCCCAGCCGTTTGAGATCTTATTTTTATATATCAGGTTAAGCGAGCACCATACTGCCAGATGAATAGAGCCTTTTTCAATGATATTGTTTGTCAGGTTGTTCCTGCTGCTTTCACCCATAGAAATAGAACCATTGAAGAGAGAGTTTTCTGAGATTGTGTTATAACTGGAGTATGACAGAGAAATGGACCCTTCTTCAAGCGCATTGTCTCTCAGATTATTCATATTACTGTCTTCATTCAGAGAAATAGAACTGTTGAAAAGGAAGTTCTTCGAAACTTTATTATAGTCGGCGTTAACAAGGCACACTCCCAGATAGTTTTCAAATAGAGTATTACCTGTAATTTCGCAGTTTTTAGCATTCTTAAGGCAAATCCCAGATGGATAGTAAGTATAATTTCCCTTAGCTCCTGTTATATTGAAGCCGCTCAGAGTTACATTATTAGCTGTTATAAGGAAAATGCTTTTGTTTTCTTCTGGAGATTTTACCAGTATCTCAGGGTTTTTCGATTTCGACCTGATAGTCAGCGAGGTAACGTTAACAATTATATTTTCGTTATATGTCCCAGGCATGACGATAACTGTATCTCCTGAGGACGAATTGTTTACTGCTTCCTGAATCGATCGGAAATCTGCACTTGAACTATTAGCATCTACCACAATTTCCCTGGCGAATGCAGAATTTTGAACCGAAGTTATAAGAAAAACAACAACTGATAAAAAAACGATTAATTTATTTACCCACACCTATACTTCCCCCGTTAAACCAGAAATATTAAACCAAACCCCTAAAATTCAGCTGTTTAAGAATTAATAGGCCTTATCTCAGGAGCTTTATATAATCCTAATCTTTTCTTCGAGGAAAATGCAGAGGGTTGATAAATTATTTTATGTTTAAATAGTTAAAAGTAGTTAATTTAGAGTTTTAATGGTTTTCATTTCTTGTTCTTTGCATTAATAAAAGGAAATAACGTTAAAAGTTTGTTCAGTATACCTTTGACTTTAACTATTAACAGCGAGCTTCAA
The DNA here is from genome assembly GCF_000970305.1 of Methanosarcina barkeri 3. Classification (GTDB taxonomy): domain Archaea; phylum Halobacteriota; class Methanosarcinia; order Methanosarcinales; family Methanosarcinaceae; genus Methanosarcina; species Methanosarcina barkeri_A. Next base: position 698,986 of record NZ_CP009517.1, on the reverse strand, counting down.
GAAACGGGAGATGCAGAAAAACCTGCATCAGGTGATCCTTTCCCTTGTTCTGAGATAATGCACATATAGATATCGGCCTTTCCATTGCGTCTATCCTCCCACACTATCTTGTCCCCATAAATAACTGGAGAGCTTGCTAATCCACTAGTGGTAATTTGGGTTTCCTTTTTAGTGGAAAGATCGTACATGTAGATATCTGAGTTCTCTATGTATTCCTTATCATTGCGATCATCCTGCCATACTATTCTATCTCCGTAAATCGCAGGGTCATGTGACGATCCACTAGTGGTTATCTGGATCTCCTTAGCAGTAGATAGATCGTACATGTAGATATTCAGGTTTCCGTTGCGATAATCTTCCCAGACAATCCTGTCTCCATAGACTGCAGGACGCTCCTGATTGGATTTATCCGTAATTACCTGAGTTACCCTTTCAGTCGAGAGATCATACATAAAGATTTTAGAAGATTCATTGATATTTAAGCGACTCTCCCACACTATTCTGTTCTCGTGGATCGCAGGCAGATATGAGATTGATCTGTTATCTGTTAACCGAATTTGCTTTGAGCTGGAGATATCATACATATATACACAGATTCCATTACATTCACCCTGCCAGACAATCTTATCACCATAAATAGCAAGATATATTCCCAATTGATTTGAGACCAGCGTTTTGGTAGAAGTTGAGAGATTGAGCAGGTATATCTTCCCGTATTCACGCAATACAACCCTGTCATTATATATAACGGGGCAAAACTCAGAAATGTTGCTGCTAGCAATTTGAGTTTCAGAAGACGTGGATATGTTGTATAGGTGTAGAGTATAATTATCATTATGATTGTTACTTTGCCACACTATTCTGTCTTCATAAATTGCAGGTTGCGTCTCATCTGATTTACTGGTAGTAATCTGATATTCCGTTAGGACAAGTTTACCTTTCAGACGCTGCGCAGGAGATACTGTTACCGTAGATGATTTTGAGTCCATACCTTTTGTATTGTTTACTGTCAGATTAACAGTATAGTTTCCAGGATAAGTATATACATAAACCGGATTCCTTTCGGTAGAGTCAGGAATTCCATCGTTGTTGAAATCCCATATTACTGCTGTTGCATTTTTTGAAAAGTCTGTAAATTTGACAGAAAGAGAAACCCGTCCGCCAGTCACATTAGTACTAAAATCTGCTACGGGAGGAACTTTAGCTTCCTGAACATTCATTTTTAAACTTTTCGAAGATATCTCTTTTCCGTTGCTTACTGTTAAATTGATAATATAGGTTCCCAGCGCTGTATACGTATGAATTGGATTCTGGTTTATGGAATCCGGTATTCCATTACTGTCGAAATCCCAGCTCCATGCAACTGCATTCTGAGAAAGATCCGTAAACTGAACTGCGAGTGGGACAAGAGTATGCGTGATATTGGTGGTGAAGTTTGCAATAGGAATTATTGATTCCTGTGATCTGGATGCAGACACAAGAGGGAAATAATCAGTATCATTATCGGTTATACTGTAAGGCAGGTCACCAATCCCATTCCCATCCGAATCAGCGCAGATCTGAGAAAAACCAGTTCCATCAGGTTTTGCCCAGTAATTGCCACCAAGGTAAGGTCCACCTACAATGTTAGTACCTGAGGTTTTTGTAGTATTCAGGGAGATAGGGATTACTCCGGTTACATTATCTATTGGTTCTGCGGTATAGGAATTGCCTGTATAGATGCTCGTGTAATCATTTTTATAGTTGCTCGTGTCGTTAAAAAAGTTGACTGTATTATTAAACATATTGTTGTAGAACTGATTAGTTGCACCATATTGCGCTCCACATCCAAGATTGTTTATGTATATTCCGCATTGCCTGTTTAGTTCTACCTTGTTATTGGTTACTATATTATCAGAAGAATAACCTTCGAACAATATCCCGATATTGTTGTTTGAAATGGTGTTATTTAAAAGTGAGTTCTCTCCTGCAGGATCTCCAAACAAACTTGAACCGCTTAACAATATTCCTATATTGCTGCTTGAGATCTTATTATTTGAAATTAAGTCTCCTCCTGATATCCCTTCAACCGAAATTCCCCTATCAGTGCCAATAAGGGTGTTATTATTAATTGTGTTCTGCTGTGAGCGATATTCCATAACGATGCCTTTACTGCAATTCACAATCGTATTATCTTCTATCTCACTGCCACTAGATTCCCAGAGATTAATTCCAGAGTCTGGGCTATTTGAAATATAATTACCTAAAACTTTCTGGTCAGCGCATTCAGTCAGCCTTATACTACCATTTAAAAGAGTATTATTAAGCAAAATACAATCGTTTGGTCCTTGATGAACATTAATGTTTCCCTCAACAATTAGGTTGTCAGAAACTGTAAAACTAGAACCTGGGTGATAGTCAAAACTGGATACACCAATGCCTCCATTAACGATTACATTTTTCTCAATAGTGGAATTGTAACATTCATCGGCATAAATATCTGATTCCAAAATGTTACTTTTAATAGTACAATTTTCAATCGGATAATGACTGTTATAGCCAATAGGGAGTATATATCCCTGTAAAGTCAAACTCTCCTGTACACTAAACCCGCTTACAGTAATATTATTTTCACCCAGTTTAAAAGCCCGAACAGTAGTATCCTCAGGATTTTCAGATTCAGAAAGGATACTTATGTTCTGTACCCCAATGTCTACGCTTTCATTATAAAAGCCTGGATAAATAAGAATTACATCTCCTGAGGACGAATTGTTTACTGCTTCCTGAATCGATCGGAAATCTGCACTTGAATTATTAGCATCTACCACAATTTCCCTGGCAAATGCAGAATTTTGAACCGAAGTTATAAGAAAAACAGCAACTAATAAAAAAACGATTAGTTTATTCACCCACATCTGTAACTTCCCCCGTTAAACCAGAAATATCACATTAATAAGATCTAAAGTCCTCAAAAAAGGATATATGATCTAAGAATTAAAAGAACTTATTTCAGGCATTATATAATCTTTTGTGCTTTCTCAGTAAAAATAAAGCAGGTTAGAGGATTATTTGCGATTTAAAGGCAATGAATTCTCAAGTTTCTTATTCTAATATGTTTAAGTTCTTAAAATATCTATTACGGTACTTGATCCAGAGGTATGGTATTTCAAGCTAGATTCAGACTAAATGGAAGTTTTTTATACGACATTTCATACTTTATAATATTATAGGGGAAGAATTCCCAGAGGAAACAAAACTGCTTTCAAAGATTACCTATGTTACAGGCTTTTGTTTGTCTTTCATAGCTTGAATTTTCCGGTTTCCTATTACCGGGCACGTCTAAGAAATATAGAAGAACTTAAAATAAATTTGAATGTGGAAGTACATTTGCAACGTTAAGGATCAGGTGAAAGATGATTTAGAATCCGCATATGAGCCTTATTTAGGCTTTGAGATTTTTAAAGAAGAGACTTAGAACAAGTTTTGTTTTAAATTGCCCATGACTTTTGTTTTAAATTGTCAACAACTTCTGGAGATTTCAATTAGTGAAATTAAGATTTCTGAAAAAAGAAATTCTTGAGACTGGAAACTTTGAATTATTTAAATGTTCAAATAAATCGTAAGGGGTGCTACGCATGGATGATGGAAACAGATTTTCGAAGGAAGGGGAGAGAAACCTAGACTATGATATAATAATTGTAGGGGCAGGGCCTGCTGGAATGTTTGCAGCTTACGAGCTTGCGGAGCTAAAGCAGTTGAGAATTCTGGTTGTGGACATGGGCAGGGATATAAATGAACGCTTCTGCCCTATGAAAACTCAGACGTACTGCATGCACTGTACACCCTGCGATATTATGTGCGGAGTAGGGGGTTGTGGTACTTTTTCGGACGGAACCTTAAACCTGCGGCCTGATGTTGGAGGTGACCTTGCAAATTTGACAGGTGACCAGACCGAAGCCTGGAAACTGGTAGAAAGAGTGGATGAGGTCTTTTTGAAGTTTGGAGCCCCACAGGGAGCTCTGCTAACAGAAGGCCCGGAAATAGAGGAGCTTAAACGCAGGGCGGCCTCGGTGGGAGCCAGATTTATAGAGATAAAGCAGCGGCACATAGGTTCGGATAATGCCCCTGCGGTTATAGGTCGCTTCAAACAGAACCTTGTTAACAAAGGAGTGAACTTTCTGCTTGAAACCGAGGTAAAAGATCTGCTGATTGAGGAAGAGACCTGCAAAGGCATTATACTTTCCGACGGGCAAGAACTCCGAGCCAGTTATGTACTTTTGTCACCCGGAAGGCGGGGCTGCAACTGGGTTTCAGAGATGATTGAAAAACACAGCATCGAAGCCAGATATGGCGGGATTGACATCGGGGTAAGGGTAGAAGTTCCTGCAATTGTTATGGACCCTGTGACGAAAATCAACCGCGATCCCAAGTTCCATATCCAGACCCGCCGTTATGATGACTTTGTCCGGACTTTCTGTACGAATATGCACGGATTTGTCGTAAAAGAAGAATATGAGGGCTTTATCGCAACTAACGGCCACTCCCTGGCAAATGCGGAATCTGAAAACACAAATTTCGCTTTTCTTGTCCGAATCGAGCTTACCGAGCCAATTGAAAATACTACAAAATATGCTCGTTCAATCGCAAAACTTGCAACCACGATAGGAGGAGGAAAGCCAGTTCTTCAGCGGATGGGCGACCTTAGAAGGGGACGACGCTCTACAAAAGAACGTCTTGCAAAAAACCTTGTTGTAAATACGCTCAAAGACGTCACTCCGGGTGATATTTCAATGGCTCTTCCCCACAGGATAGTTATGGATATAATTGAAGGTCTTGAGATCTTAAACGAGATCATTCCAGGTGTCACCTCAGACTCGACCCTTTTGTATGCTCCTGAAGTCAAGTTTTATGCAATGCACCTCAGAGTCGACAGGCAAATGGAAACCAGCATCAAAAACCTCTTTGCAGCCGGAGACGGAGCAGGGCTCTCAAGGGACATAGTCAACGCCGCTGCTACCGGAATTTTGGCAGCTGAAGGAATAATGAAAATGGTCAAAGAGGAGAAAGAAATAGAAGCAGAATCAAGAGAGTGACAGGGGCAAGAAAATAAGCTAAAAATGAGTAGAAGCGAAAATATAACTGAAATTAAAGAAAAATGAAAGGAATAAACTGGAATTAACGGAAAAAAAGAAGAATAGCTTGAAATTAAAGAAAAAAGAGAGGAATAAGCTGATAAACAGAAAAAAGTGATGATAAGTGAAAAAACGGAGAGAACACTTTATCTAAAGGAAGATTACGTTCCCATCTGAAAGCCCGGATTTATTGGTAGACATTAAAATTCTAGCTTCTTAGTCTGAAAAGAGGTTTGGAATGAAACTCGTTACTGGATCTGAATTTTAATCCCTTCACTTGTATACTGCAGATTTTTATGGAGTAGATGTTGCTAGTGGAGTTTTGTTTGGATAGACGGGAACGCAAATTATACCATGAGCTCATCTTATATAATATTTTTAGTGTATAATGTTATTTTACTGATATAATCTTAGTGAATATTGTAAACTTTAGTCCATTGATTTAACGTTATGTTACCAGCATAATGGACATCCTATAAGTCTAGGCGGCTTAAAATTATATTAATGTAAGAATATAACTTCAAATTTATTTTTGATGTTTTTTTCTTAGGTTTATTATCAAATTTATTCTATGCTATTGTATTAAAATAAAAACTAGTAGGAAACGATTATTATAAGTCCAGTTATATCAAAAAACACAGAGAAACCGGATGATTAATCCGTATACATTGTCGCTTCCTGAAGAACCTAAAAATTATAAAAAGTATCTCGAACATTCGATATTGATGTTTAATACCTTTTAGATAAGTTAAAAAATTAAAGTAAAAGTAAAAAAACTAAGAACATTAGTAAATTTATACTTTTGTAGTCAACAGTGCTTCATTTCGAGGGATAAGCCCCGTGAAGATTTCGCTTACACATTTTACATTTATTGTGTTTATTTCCTTATCAAACTCTCCATTAATTTCAACAAATTTACGGCAGAAAAACTCAAGATAATAATCCGGTTTCCATAAGCACCTGTCCGCATATTTTAGCAGATGCTCACCGTCACACGTCTGCAGATAGTAATCCGGGCCTTCAGATTTGCTTCCGACCCTTCCATGTTTTACATAAACAAGTCCTTTAAAAGTTCCCATAAAAAGGCTCCTTCTTTTGGTTTGCAGTTACGGCTTAAAATAGAATTTATCCAAAAAATAAAACCGTAGCATCTATTATTACTTAAATAAGTATAAATAAATATTGTGGGAATGTAGCATTATGACAAGTTCCTTTAAAAACACTAATAACCTTCTTCTGCTTTTATACCAAGACCAAAAGAGAACTCTGTTATATAAATTAAATTCTTTTAAAAACGCGTGGAGAACCCCAGACGGTTTATTAAAAATTTATCGACGCTCCCTTTGAGTTATTAGTGCTGGACAACAATTGAAAATCTTGGATTTGTAAAAAAATTAGCTGGTTCTGAGTTCACAAATTTGTAAAATATCAAGAAACTGTAAATATTCCTGTAATTAGAGCACAAAACGTTACTAAAAACGGATTTTAGGAGAGAAAACTCCTTTATGTAGACATAGAAAATACGGAAAAACCTTCTCAATCCAGACTCTACGATGGGAAGTCTTACTGGCGTTTGTGAATTTCTTAGGAATGTCAGAATTTTCTAAAAGGAAAAGAGCTTTTTTAGGTCCAAATGTAACAAAAATAAAAATGATGTAGTAAAATCCGCAAAAAACCGCATTCCTCGTCTATAACCTGTCTTTCACCGAGCAAAGCTCGGGCCAGTCCGAAAAGAACAAAAAACAAAAGGTCTTTCAGAAAAGAATTAGTTAATTTTTGCTCGTTTAATAACAAGAGCACTAAAGAAACTTTTTCAACTCATTAAAGAAAAGGCCTCACTGCGTGTGTAACAAGCAACAACCGGAAAAGTCTGAAAAAGAAAAATGAAGGAAGAAATTTTTGAATATCAAAACTATAAATTTTTTAAGTTTGCCCAAGAAAAATATACTAAATGCCTATTTTCCAGAGAATAGAATGCTGGATCCGTCTGAAAAGAAGAAAACAAAAAGAAAAGATTTTTAAAGATAGGAGTCAATGGACTTTTCTTACTTATAATAAAATATTGAAATTAATTTTAGTCTTATTTTAGGGAAGACCTTACAGCATGCTTGATACCTACTAACCTAAAAATTTATATATTTTCTATGCTGTATAAAGTTCTACAGATTGCCAAGGTGGCGGAGCGGTCACGCAATCGCCAGCAGAGCGATTCAGTCCTGGTTCAAATCCGGACCTTGGCTTCTTTTAATATTTGAAATAGACTCTCCATCCCTTGTAAATAATTTTGATTCTCTGTTTTTGATATCGTTTAACTTTCTTCATTTTTAATCTACTTGGAAGTGTTGTGCTGCAACCGCTGACCCGCAACCATTGCACCGGTTTATCACGCCGGATAGGGTTTGGAATAAGTTCATCAAACTCTAATGTCTTAGGGTTTTTCGATTAGGTATGGATTTTCGCTCAAGCCTTTTTTAAAAAGGCTTGTGAGCAGCCGTTATGATGTTTTAGATTTAGTAATGATTTTCGCTCAAGCCTTTTTAAAAAGGCTTGCGGGCAAGCAGTTTTTTTAAAAGGCTTGAACCGAAATGAACCACATGTTGCCGAAGCGAAACTTTGGCTGTGTTCCAGAAACAGAATTAGAAAACTGATAATAGGGAAATTGGGCATCCGGTTATTGGGGAGTGGGGGTGTTGGGGGGTTATTAAAAACAGTTGAAAGGTCTCTTATGACCTTCCCAGATGCCCACATCCTACTTTACCTCATGATATATATAATTAAAGTTTATAAAATTATTCTCGAAGTTCCCCCAAGAAAACCATAAGTTATTTGCTGCTAGGGCTTCTAAATTAACTCTAAAACGGGTTTTTTAAGTCCCTTTTAGTAGGGTCGAAAGGAACGGAAAGGATATCGCGTGTTGTAATTATGAAATAAGTATCTGATAAATCCGATTTCCTGTGAGCTTGAAGAGAAACTCAGGATATAAAATCTACTGATTTCAAAAACAATTCACAGCTAACAATATAACTGTCTCGTTCCTTCAAACCGATCCGTTTGAGCAAAAGTGATACTAATTGAGCTCATCCCAAAACCAATTTTATTCCCAAATCTATACTATTTTTACGTTAGAAATTAGAGTGATTATTCCAAATTCAAGGTTTTGGGACAGGCTCATTTATAAAAAACCTGCCTTCCTTGAACGTAGCTCAGTATCTTAACTATAGCTTACCATCTTGAGCGCAACCGTTGTGCTGCAACCGTTGCGCCGGTTGATCACGCCTATAGGGTTTGGGGATAAGCTCCTCAAGTCCAAACTTTACTGGGGTTTTCGGTCAAGCCTTTTTCCAAAAGGGTTGCGGTTAAGCCTTTTTTGAAAAGACCTGCAGAATTCGAGCTGTAGAGGCATAACTCTGCTGGAAAAACATTTATCATGCTTTATGATATAAAATTACTCACGAATAACAGCTAATGTAATCAGAAACGGGCCGCTGATCAATTGGCAAAAGACAAACGAATAAGGTTTCCATCAGGTTCATATCAGGCTTTTTATAAAGGCATCCGCTACAAAATAGATCCTGAAAATGATATCGTGGAAATGACTCAGAAACTTAATCCAAGATATAGCCCTGAAAGCAGGGAAGAAGCTGTTAATCTGGCAAATAAGCTTGGAGTAAAAAGAATTCAAAAAAGAGCCAGATTATTCTCAAAACTCCTTCTTCTTTCAGTACTGATATTCCTATTTTTGATGTTTGTCTCTGCTCATTTTTCTGTAAGATCCGAAAGCTTTCTTTTATCAGCCGGGAGATTCCTAACAATTGTGTCAGAAATTATTTTCCTTTATATGTTTGGTTATTACAGGGCAATAACGAACTATTGTGCGGATTCATATTGCGAGAAATGCGGGAAGCACCTAGTTTTTGAAGAGTTTCAGGCTCCACTCATAAAAGAAGAAAGCAAAATTGATACTTATACAAAAACCCTGACACAGTACTGGCACTGTAAAAACTGCGGGCATGAGGATATAAAAGTTGAACCTCAATACATAGACCACCATCAAGAGAAAAGGCAGGATGATTTAAAAGAAGACACCTGCGAGGAATGTGGGAAAGAGCATGCAATGGAAGAATACAGAGATATTGACGTATTAAACTATGTTCTAAAGAAGAAAATAAGGTATTTTAAATGTAAAAACTGCGGCTACCACGAAATCAGACTAAGTAAAAGGTTCAGAATTGTTTAACAATTATTGAGCTCTCTATGTAATCCAGTGCAGCAAGTTCTTCTGTACGGCAATTTGAAGAGTAAATCGCTCTAAAAAGCGTTTTTTATTAAAAGAGAACTGCTGTTTAAACAACAATAAGAAGTACGGTATTAAGTATAGTATTAAGTATAGTATTAAGTATAGTATTAAGTATAATATTAAGTAAGGTATTTACTTATAAATCAGTTCATGAATTAGTTTGTTTGGTCAAAGGATTACAAATGTGTTCTTTATAATTTCAATGCGATTAATAAGTTTTGGAGTCACCAGCCAACTCCTTTTGTATAAAATATGAATACAGGATAAGTTCAAATTATTGTAATCTGCACCTTATTTACCAATTGACTGTTAATTATAAATACTATTTTTTTCTCTATGTTACTCTGCAAATGTAAGCCAGGGATCAAATATAAAGAGGATAAATCATAATCGTACAGTATGATTTTAATAACATCCTGGATCTAAAGTAATTTATTATAATTTTCAGATATTTCACTCAACCCTTCCACTAATTTAGAACTCTGACAATATGATTTTAATTTGTAAGTTGAAAGAATAAGGCAAATAATTGTATTTAACTGTAACTTAATTCGCTGGAAAAAACTGAGGTAGTTTAAGGTATGAAAAGATACGATGTAATTGTCGTCGGGGCGGGCATAAGCGGGCTTCTTGCAGCACTTACGCTTTCAAAGCATGGAAAAAAAGTCCTTGTTCTTGAAAAAAGACAGCATTTGGGCGGGAACTGCAACAGCTACATGGTAGATGGCTATCAGGTAGATACAGGAGCACACGCAATTACTCATCTGATTGAAGGACCTCTGAAGAGGTTGATGGATAATTACTTTGACTTTTTGCCTGTGTTTGAGGAATATGGGCATTATTACGTTCGGACTGAAAATACTCTTGTCAAAGTTCCTTCCAACCTCAAAGATTTCGTGACCTTTGATGTGCTTCCAAGAAAGGACAGACTACTACTTTCCCAGACTCTTACAAAAGCCTTTACTCTGTCTTCATTTGGAATAGATCTGTCCGACCAGTCAGTATATGATTTTCTGCCAAAAAGCCTTTCAAAAGAAACTTACGATTTTGTGGACACGATATCAGCTTTCCTCTCAGGTAAGTCAATGAAGGAAACCTCTGCCCAACGGGTTCTGTCAGGAAGCAGTTTTGTCAGAGACAGCATTACCCAGGAACAGTTTGATGCAATGATCGGAAGACTGGAACCCAAAAAGTCACAGTCTACAGAGTCTATCCTTGCCTCAGTCCTCCCGTACCATCTCCATGCCTCCCTTCAGGCCAGGATGACCAGGGTCACCCAGCCTTTTACCTCTCTGGAAAGGCTTGCAACAAATAATGTAAACTATTCTCAGGGTTATCCCAGAAAAGGCTTAAAAGCCCTGCTCAACGCTGTTCTTTATTCACTTCCGGAAACCGTTGAGATCAAAACGAGATGTGAGGTCAAATCCATCCTTGTACAGGACGGAAAGATTTCAGGCGTGGAAGCCGATGAAGTATATAACTCTGACCTCGTTATCTACACAGGTTTTGCAACCGAGCTTCCCAGACTTATAATGGATCTCCCTCAGGAGTATAAGGCAAATCTGGAAGATATAGTCCACAGCAAAAGCCTGACAATCTGGCTTGGACTGGAAAAAGAATTTTCCGATTTTAATTACACGGGATCAGAGATCTGGTTCAAGGATTTCGCCTACTGGGCAACACCCATAAGTAACTATGATCCTTCGCTTGCTCCAAAGGATAAACAGCTTATAGGCTTTTCTTTCGTGGTCGACGAAAATAAAAACGAAGAAGAGGAGATAAAAAAAGCCTACGATACGATTTTCCGTGCCCATCCAAACATTGAGAAATATATCGATATGCAGCACGAACAGATAACGGTTCCAGAAAAAGCCGCAGTTACCATTAACGGGAAATTCGCAGATATTCGAACTCCTGTTCGGAATCTGTACGTTGCGGGCACGGACACTGATAAACGCAGTATGGGAATTACTCGAGCTTCATATTCGATTATCGAGCTCCTGAAGATTCTTAACGAAGATGGAAATCTTCATTAAAGTGTCTGCTATATTGATTATATAACAGACATAATTGCATTTATTTTTAGGAATTGGAAAGATATTTCAACCCTTTTGAAACATTTTTTCCTTTTTGTGGCAACCTGGCCAACTCCTGGCTGAAAGAATTCTAAGATGAAGTTGTGAAAGCGGCCTTTAATTATTGTTTTTGATTTTTACGGAATAATGCATTTTTTCTTTCTTTTTGTGTGGAGGTGCAATTAACCTAACATTTTTCATGTTTGCTGTTAATTTTTCTGGCAGATTTTTCAAAAAAATTCAATCGAAAAATACTTATATAAATTTTAATCAATCGCAAATTTTATGGCACAAAATATATATAATCCCAACACCCAAGGAAAAGATTTATATTAAATCAAGAGGTAATGAGCTTCCGTTATCCGGCAAGTGAATAGCTAATTCCTGACCGGCCAAACGTAAAAAACAAAAAGAAGTGATAATGGGATGACAAATCAAGAGATATTTGATAAGTTACGCGACGCAATCGTAAATCAGAACGTCGCAGGTACTGCACAGCTATGCAAGGAGGCCCTGGCTGCAGGAATTCCGGCGCTTGATATTATTACGAAGGGCCTTTCCGTCGGAATGAAAATCGTCGGTGACAAGTTCGAAGCCGCCGAGATTTTCCTGCCCCAGATCATGATGTCTGGAAAAGCAATGAGCAATGCAATGGAAGTCCTTACCCCCGAACTTGAAAAGAGCAAGGAAGAAGGAGAAGAAGCTGGACTTGCAATTACTTTTGTTGCAGAAGGAGATATTCACGACATTGGTCACAGGCTTGTTACCACCATGTTAGGAGCAAACGGGTTCCAGATCGTTGACATGGGAGTTGACGTCCAGAATGAAGATGTTGTAGAAGAGGCTGCAAAGCACAAAGGAGAAAAGGTCCTCTTAGTAGGCTCAGCCCTTATGACCACCTCTATGCTCGGTCAGAAAGACCTGATGGACAGGCTTAGAGAAGAAAACCTCAGGGACAGTGTAAAGTGCATGTTCGGAGGAGCTCCTGTATCTGATAAATGGATTTCCGAAATTGGAGCAGATGCAACTGCAGAAAATGCTGCTGAAGCTGCAAAAGTTGCACTTGAGGTTATGAAATAATCCTGGGAGGCAAAAGAAAATGACATTTAGAAAATCATTTGACTGCTATGACTTTTATGACAGGGCAAAAGTAGGGGAAAAATGTACTCTGGACGACTGGGACCTCATGAGGATCCCGATGAAGGCAATGGAACTCAAGCAGAAATACGGGCTTGACTTCAAGGGAGAGTTTGTTCCGACAGACAAGGAAATGATGGAAAAACTCTTCAACGCAGGCTTTGAGATGCTCCTTGACTGCGGAATTTACTGTACAGACACACACAGGATCGTAAAGTACACTGAAGATGAAATCTGGGATGCAATTAACAACGTGCAGAAAGAATTCGTGCTTGGTACAGGCAGGGAAGCAGTAAATGTTAGGAAAAGAAACGTTGGTGACAAGAAAAAGCCAATAGTGCAGGGTGGACCTACTGGTTCTCCGATTTCCGAAAATGTGTTTATGCCCGTTCACATGAGCTATGCCCTGGAAAAAGAAGTCGACACTATCGTCAATGGTGTAATGACTACAGTACGCGGGAAAGCGCCTATTCCAAAGAGCCCTTACGAAGTTCTTGCTGCAAAGACAGAAACAAGACTCATTAAAAATGCTTGCGCCATGGCTGGTAGGCCTGGCATGGCTGTCTAGGGCCCAGAGACCTCCCTGTCCGCTCAGGGAAACATTTCCGCCGACTGTGCTGGCGGAATGACCTGTACGGACAGCCACGAGGTCTCGCAACTCTGTGAACTCAAGATCGACCTGGATGCAATCTCGGTTATTGCCCACTACACTGCAAATAGCGACATCATAATGGACGAACAGATGCCGATTTTCGGCGGATACGCGGGTGGAATTGAAGAAACCACAATTGTAGACGTTGCAACCCACATAAACGCCGTGATAATGAGCACCGCAAGCTGGCATCTGGACGGTCCTGTCCACATACGCTGGGGATCAACCAACACCAGGGAAACCCTGATGATTGCAGGCTGGGCATGTGCAACAATTTCAGAATTTACAGACATACTGTCAGGCAACCAGTACTACCCATGTGCAGGCCCATGCACTGAGATGTGTCTGCTTGAGGCTTCAGCCCAATCAATTACTGACACAGCTTCTGGAAGAGAAATTCTCTCAGGTGTTGCAGCCGCAAAGGGTGTAGTTACAGACAAGACTACTGGTATGGAAGCCAGGATGATGGGAGAAGTGGCAAGGGCAACCGCAGGAGTCGAAATCTCTGAAGTAAATGTGATCCTTGACAAGCTTGTAGCACTCTACGAGAAGAATTATGCAAACGCTCCGGCAGGAAAGACATTCCAGGAATGCTACGACGTAAAGACAGTAACACCAACTGATGAGTACATGCAGGTATACGACGGAGCAAGAAAGAAGCTCCAAGAATTAGGGCTTGTATTCTAAAATAAAAATAGTTTGTTAAAACTGAAGTTACTTCTCAAAATAGAAGCCAGTTAAGAAGTCGCTTAATTCTCCGACTGGTCTGGGCTTTTAGTCCAGGCTTTCGGACTTTTGTAATATTTTTTGAGTATTTTTGGGATACATTTCGGATACTTCTCAAAGTGTTTTTTACCTTCTTTCACAGTCATCGTGAATTTTCCTGCGAAATATTCTATACTTTCCTTCGCAGTCCTTCACAATACTGTATATTTTTATGAAAGTGATATCCTTTTTAAGTACTTCTATTTAAATACCAGTACATAACCCAAGCTGGTCAATTTTGATAGGAAAAAGGTATTCAATGACTCAAATAGGTTTACTTAAGTGAGTTTCCCACTATCGATACTGAATTCTTTAAAATTTGTAAAGATAAAAAGGATAGCTGCTTACGAGAAAACGGTCATAAATGGATAAGAAGAAGGGAGTGAAACTTATCTTTCATAATAACCGTTTTGTTTCTGGTGTGTGAAATGAGGCTTTAATATTTCCCGTCGTAAGCAACCGGATTCTTATTACCTATGTATGATATAAATAATTTTCCTTGTTGATACTTTTAGTCAAATATTTCCAAGTTAATTCAGGTGTAGAAGTTTTAAATATTTCTTAATAGTGCTTTTTTCCCATGATAAAGCTCATATTCTCACATATCCATACTTACTTAAGAGAGAACCTGGGGGCACGAAGGATTCTACCGCTCGATGAGAATGAAGCTTTGGAACTTGGACTGAATCTGGTTGATGAAAAGAATGAAACCGAAACCAAAGAAGTTCTTAACTACTTCTTCGAGCTTGCACTGAAATATGCGAAAGAAGGACAGGAAGACGACACAAAAAGATTAATCGAATATATTAAAAAAATAGGGAGAGCGGCAGCTATTTCCGGACTTGAACCCGTAGTTGTTAGTACGCTTTTGATTTTTCCACAGGTTGCCACAGAAGCACGCAAGCAAAATATGGAAAATGCACTTGTGAGTATAGCACTTGCATTAGGAGAGCTTGGAAAAGTCGCAGCAGGACAAAAAATGGAAACTCCTGCAAAGATCGCAGCCTTCTGCCTTGGTGAGATGGGAAATACCGCAGCTTCTAGAAGAGATAAAAAAGGAACGATTGCAGTTATTTTCGCTCTTGGAGAGATCGGAAAAAGTGTTACATCACAAAAGCTGGGTGATGTTGCAAGCAGCACAGTTGCTCTTCTCGGGGAGACAGGGAAGGTTGCAGCAAGCCAGAAATTTGAGGACGCGGCATTAAACGCTGAGCTGTTGCTGCAGGAGATCGGAACTGGGGCAATTGAAAAGAACTTAAAAGAAACTGCAGACATGAGTGTGCGTTCTATCCAGGATATCGGAAAAACTGCAGACAGTCAGGGGCTTAATAAGGTTTTACTCCAGGCAACCTATTCGCTCGAGGCAATTAAATTCAATGCCGATGACCGCTATCTTATGAGTGCATCCATAATTGCTGAAGTAGCTCTCCTGCACTTTGAAAGATTGAAAATTGAGAGACTGGAAGATAAGCTGAATAAAATTTCCAGGGGAAAGAAGAGAATACCAGGTACAGATTTATAACTTTTCCAGGTATAGATCTATTAACTTTTCCAGGTACAGATTTATGAACTTTTCCGCTCAGTTTGATGATTATTCGTACTGAGTTAGTCAATTCGGTATTAAGTCTCAACTCCTGCGTTCCTCAAAGGGAAAAGAATGCAGGAAGAATTATCTGACTTTGAGGTGTCTTTTCCCGACATAAAAATTTTTAGTGGGGTGTTTTGAATGTCTATTTTGAACGAAACCGGGGCAACGGATCTCGGGTTAACTTCAGTAAAGGATAACGATGAGCTTGGTGTATTAAGATCCATAGATTTCCTTACAGAACGGGGGACCGAATATATAAACCGAAAACTTGAACCCGATGCAAAAAAAACTGTTATCAGTATAAGAGATATAGGTAGCGCAGCTGTCTTCCAAAAAATGGAAATTGGGGTATTTTTGTCGCTTTTTTCACTTGGAAAGATGGCTGAAATTGCAAGAGAACAGAAAATGACTGATACCGGTCTAAGCATCCTTTACTCGCTCTGTACAATCGGGAAAGCAGCTGTTGGGCAAAATATGGAGTCCGCAGTCAGGATCGCAGTCGCATATCTTGGAGAAATCGCAAACTCCGCCTCGCTTCAGAAAACGGAAAGAGAGGCGATTGCTGCGACTCTTGCTATAGGATCCATAGGAAAGGAAACTTTCGGGCAGCAGAGTATCCAGATACCGGAAAACGGAGGATTTCTTCCTCCAAAGTCATATATCCTCTTATCTCGCCCTCCTGGAAAAGAGGCTATTCTCTTCTCCGGAGAGTTTCCGGGTAGTTTTAGCCTGCTTGTTCAACAGGGAGGAGAAATAAACTCCCTTGAGGAGATTCCTGTTCTTTCGGAAAACGAATCTTCGTATTCGGGTTTTACCGACTTTGAAAATCTAATCATAAGAACTACAAATTCTCTAGGAACAATGATTTTTGAAGTTAAAGAAAAGTTTTTAATAAGCCATATGCTCATGACAAAACTAGCCCTTGATACTCTAAACGGGTCTGAATATATACACGAAGCCGAATCTCTTGATTGAAAACTTCTTAAGTTTTAGAGTTTCATTGGATCCAGATAGCTTTGGTCCTGGCTACTGATCCAGGAAATTCTCGGTTCAAGGTAGATGCTAAACTAAAAAACGACATACCGGCGTTAAATGGATGTATCAACAGAGTACTGGAAATAGTGCTAGTTCTGGATATTACTGAGAGGCGTGAAAAACGCAGGAAACTTTAATATTTAAGGGATATTTTTCAGAACATATATTTCATAATGATTTTTATTCCAATTATTCCTCTTACGAGTTGTTAGAAAAGCAAAACTTCTCTTTTGCTGGAACAACTTTAGTAATCAGGGGGTTATTGGTTCATGAAAAGGAAACCAGTTCAGATTATTCTCATAATTCTTCTTTTAATACTTTGGACAGCGGCAACTCATGCCGAGGCTGAGGTTGTTACTGTAAATAATAATGGGGACGGGAATTATACATCGATCCAGGAAGCTGTCAATAATGCACATGACCGGGATACAGTCCTTGTAAGCCCTGGGGTGTACAGAGAAGATATAATAGTCAACAAGGAACTTACAATTCGCTCCCATCAAGTTTTTTCAGGCAGCCAGACTAACCGCACTTATATTATAGGTACGGTTTCTGACAATCCGGTCTTTAGTATCAGCTCAGACAATGTGACAGTAAACGGTTTTTACATTGCAGGAGATCCTTTAGGAAAGGATACGTATCAGCAAGTCGGGTTTTACCTTGAAGGCGTGAGAAACTGCTCCTTAAATAACAATACGCTAGTACTGACTGATCAGGGGATTGTTCTTAAGAGTTCTCAGGGCAACTATCTCAATGGAAACCTTGTAAGCCTTGGAAACGATGGAATTGTGCTTGACAACTCCGAAAAGAATGAACTGTCAAACAATTGGATAGTAGAAAATAATCAGGGAATTTCACTGAATGATTCTTTTAACAATACTCTTGTTAACAATACAGCATGTTCAAATGAAGTAGGCGTTATCTTGCAAATGTCTCAAGGAAATAAGCTTGCTTATAACCTCATTTTGAAAAACGAGTATGGGATTCTCGGCCAGGCAGCAGGATCCAATATTTTAACCAATAATAACCTCTACCTTAATGGCATTGGCACGTATCTAAAGGGTTCATCAAACAATTCGTTATATGAAAATGAGTTTATTAACTTTCTGAACGCTGCAGACGAAGGAAATAACACCTGGAACAGTAGCTCAGCAGGTAATTTCTGGAATGATCATACGGGAGCAGATGCTGATGGAGATGGTGTAATCGATAACCAGTACGCCATTAACCAGATCACCGGAGCTATTGATTATATGCCTATGGTAAATAGAATTTCTTCAGGCAATCATTACGAAACTTTGGGCCCTAGTGGAAACACTTTACTGGCGCTATTTGAGAAAAAATACCCTGAAAAGGCAACAAGTAATCGCGAAAAAGGAGTTGTTATCGAAACAACCGACCTTGGACAGATAAACAAATTCCTAGAGGAAGGCCCGGTCTTTTTGAGACTTGGAGCTGAATGGTGTGAAGCCTGCCAACATATGAAACCTATTCTAGACGAGCTGGCCTCCAGATATGGAGATAAAGTAACATTTATTTCTGTAAATATAAACAAAAACCCTCCACTTGCAACTTATTTTGATGTGGGCTATATTCCAGACTCTTCAATGATTGTAGGTACTGAAAATGGAACATATGTTTACATGCAGCTGGATGGGAATATTACCACAGACAGAGTTAGGGCGAGAATTATCGGACTGGAAGACAAAGAAGTGTACGAAAAAGTTCTGGAAAACGTCCTTGCCTATGAAGAGAAAAACAACATCGGATAACAGGAACCTTTGGTTAATACTTAATTACGACCAAGCTCAAAACTAACTTGCTGCAAAAAACGGATATTTATTTTTTGAATCAACCGCCCCTGTTACAAAATAGTAACACTAATAACCTCGTAATTTCATAGAGTAAGCCAGACTCAGTTTCCTGCGCAGGCCGTATAACTTACGCAGTAATCTGAAATTGAAAATATGCGATGAAACATACAGGCAAGAATTATAAATTCGCAGGAAAAATTGAAGATTAGTGTGTTCCACCAGTAAAAAAGGGATACTAACAATAAAAAAGGATGCTACCAATAAAAAGGGATACTAACAATAAAAAAGGATGCTACCAATAAAAAGGGATACTAACAATAAAGAGGGGCAAAAAGAGTGATTACATTAAACGAGGCAGAGGCAGTTGAAGTAAGTTTATCTGCAGTTGATGAAGGAGATGAGAACAGAGCTTTCCAGGCCCTTGACTCCCTAACAGGGATTGCAGCAGATTTCCTTTCAGAAAACGAAAAGGCAGATGCCGAGAGAGTTATCCTATCAATTGAAAGTAGCGCACAGGCAGCTGCAGAGAGAGAGATGGAGCTTGTTACGATTAATTCGATCCTGTCCCTCGGGAAACTGGCAAGGAAAGCAGCAGATAACGGGTTTGAGTCAGTTCTGGACAAGGCTTTTGTAGCAATAGGAAAACTGGGAAAAACTGCAGCTGCACATTCGCTAGAAGCTGGCTCAAAGGTCGCTGCTACAACCCTTATGGAGATCTGGAACTTCTCCCCTGAAGAATGGGGTCAGGAAAAAGTAATTGCCTTTTCTTTACTTTTTAAAGAGATCGGAACCTCTGCTGCCAGGCGTGATATGGAGGAAGTAATGTTAAGTGCAGTAACCTGCCTGGGAGAAATCGGGAAAAAAGTTGCAGCAAAAAACCTTGAACTTGAAACTGTAAGTAGCCTGCTTTTACTTGAAGAAATAGGCAAGCTTGCGGTGGAGAATTACTTCGATGAAGCTCTGAGTTCAACAGCGCTTTCCATAGAAGATATTGGAAAATTATCTATAAAGAAGGGACTTAATGACGCAGTTTTGCAGTGCCAGTGGACGCTTGAGACTCTTCGAGTCCAGGCTGAAGAAAAGGCTCTAAGTAATTCTTCAGTCGTGGCGGAAGTGGCTCTTGATAATTTTAAAGATATCGGCTACACGAGTTCCGAGGAGAAAACGGAGAAATTCCAGGGAATAAAAGCCATTCAGAAAAAAATTCAATCTGATCTGGAAATTCAGGAGTGAGAAGTTCTCTTACGCAGCCATTTATATAGTTAAGATGTTTACTTCCAGCTATTTGCATGAAGAATGTGCTTGTCCAGGCAAAATGTTTAACATAATAAACTTTTCGTTCCTTTGGACTGCCTGGTTTTATTCTGGAGCTTTAAATATTTTATTAATTTTACTTTTGATATACTTCTTGATTACGATTTTTAAAACTCTCAACCGGGAATTCTCTTCTTTTATCAAGAACATTAAAAGGATTTTAAAGGTTCAAACCCTTGTGAAGTCGAAATAAGCGCCCGATCACTCTTTGAAAGTTTATCACTTCTTTGAAACCATAAGTTTTAAATAAATTATTAAAGTATTTCTCTAAAGCAAGTTGTTGTTTCCTTGATAAGTGTTTGAGGTTTCAAAGTGAATTGTTATAAAAGCCGTTTAGATTTAATCTGCACTTACATAAAAAGCCGTTTAGATTTAATCTGCACTTAGCATACAAAAACTCTGCACTTAGCATAAAACACGGTTGTTCAGGTAGAAGGAAGGTAAGGAGTTGAACCCTTCCTCCTACCTCAGAGGTTGATTTTGCTCACGCAGGAGAATATGCCAGAAACCCGGCGTGAGTTTTTTTACTCAGATGATATATATTATGCATGAAATGTATTTAACTCTTTCTATTTTATCTTTATGTTCTTTGTTCGGGCTAGCTTTGCTTTAACCCAGTTTAGTTTCGATCTCTGTCAAGAAAATACATAAATTATATCTAAACAGAAACCTTGAAGTTCTCGACATATTTTGAAAATTATAGGAAGACTAATATCTGAGTAAACCTATATAAATACTTAAATTTTCAAAATCCGAGAATTTCTAACGAATTTTACTGAAAGGGGTTTTAATATGTTCTCACTGAATGAACAAAAGGCTATTGAACTTGGAGAATCTGGAGAACGAGCAGTAAGAGAACAGAATGAATATGATGCGCTCCAATATGCTGAGTACCTCCGGGAATTCGGGCAAGAACTGCTCGAAGGAAATTTAGAGAATGATTTGAAGAGAGTCGTTATCTCACTAAGGAATATTGGAAATAAAGCTATCCAGAAAAAGATTGAGAATGTTGCGTCCACAGTCCTAAGTGACCTTAAATCTCTTTCTGAAGCTGCAATTGATAAGAATTTCTCCAATGTAATGTGGTCTTTCTCAAAAGCTACACAGGAGATTGGAAAAGGAGCGGTACAGTTCCAGATGCTTGAACCTGCAAAACTTGCGCTCGACACGCTTAAAATAATAGGCCTGGGTGCAGTTGAGAAGAAAATGGAAGTTGTAACCCTTTGGACAACAATGTCACTTGAGGAAATGGCTTATCTCGCAAACAGGCAGCAGCTTGAAGATCTTACTGAGGAAGCAAAAGAAGCTAGAGAAGAAATTATAGAATATTCCGAAGACTCAGGGTTTATTACAAGGGAACAGATTGAAAAATACCCACAGCTTATTGCCCAAACCGTAAGTCAATTCTCAGAGCTTCAGAATCTTCAGCCTGCAGGTTATGAAGCCAGGCCCAATGAAGAATTTACAGAAGAGGAGTTCTTTGAGGAAGAGGGAGAAGATGTGCAGCAGGAGCCTGAAACTAAAGCTACCAGGAAGGACAAGTAAGCCTGACAATTGAGGAAAATTTCCTGACAATCAAGGAAAAATTGTCCTGTTTCAAGTAAAATGAGAATTATAATCAGCAAATTAACCTGATAATCAAGTAAAATAAACCTGATAATCAAGTAAAACGAGGATGATAATTAGTAAATGAACCTGATAATCAGACAAATGAATCTGATAATCAGACAAAACGAAGCTGGTAATTCTAAAAACTCTCCTGAAAATATTTTGGCTGTTTATACAGCCGTTTGCTTATTTTTATGATTTTTGGAAATTTCCAGAAAACTTTCTATTATTTTTAGCCCATCGGGAGTAAGCACGGATTCGGGATGGAACTGCAGGCCATAGATTGGATACTTTACATGTTCCACTGCCATAATGCTCCCGTCTTCAGCCCTGGCAGTAACTTTTATCCCGGGCGCTGGCTCCCCAATCTCAAGCGAATGATAACGGCCTGCCTGGAACGGGCCTTCAAAAGCTGAAAATAGTGCAGATTCCTTATGCAGAATCTTTGAACTTTTTCCATGCACTGGGCCAACCTTGCTTCTTCTGACAACTCCGCCGAAGGCCACATTAATTGCCTGATGCCCCAGGCAGACTCCAAGAAGGGGAATTTCCCTGCCCAATTCCCTGATTATTTCAAGGCAATTTCCTATATCCCTTTGGTCTGAAGGATTCCCTGGACCTGGAGAAATAACCAGGGCATCAGGCTTAATCTCTCTAAGTTCTTCCAGGGAAACCGTATTGGGAAGTACCATGGTATCGGTTTCAAAATAAGAGATATAGTCTACAAGATTCCATACAAAGGAATCCTTGTTGTTTATGAAAACCACCTTCATCTGAACATACCTCCTGACCTTATCATTTTTAGTTCATTTTCTCCTGGTTTCTCTTTTTTAACCTCCTTTTTCGTGAACAATCCGTTTACTGGATTTATTTCATGTAAAATGTCCATATTTGAACTTCTTTTCACAAACTTCACCCCATAATTACCTAATTAAACTCTTTAAAGTTCCCCGTCGATTGCTGCAAGCATTGCTCCCATCTTACGTTCGGTTTCCCTGAATTCGTAACCAGGATCAGAGTCAGCTACGATTCCTGCTCCGGCCTGCACTGACGCCTTCTTATCCTGTACAATAATTGTCCGAATTACGATTGCAAAATCAGCGTCTCCGTTCCAGCTATAATATCCGACTCCTCCACCGTAGATCCCTCGCGGGGAAGTTTCAAGTTCGGAAATAATTTCCATGGCACGGATTTTCGGAGCTCCCGAGAGAGTTCCTGCCGGAAATATTGCCCTGAAAGCATCGAACTGGTCACATTCAGGTCTCAGGGTGCCTATAACCTTACTTTCTATATGCTGGACATGAGAATACTTCAGGACTTTCATGAACTCGGAAACCTTTACCGAACCGCTTTCCGTAACCATTCTCACATCGTTTCTTCCAAGATCGACAAGCATTACATGCTCAGCCCTTTCTTTCTCATCATGCAGCATATGTGCAGCAAAAGCCTCATCCTCGGCTTCGTTTTTTCCACGAGGGCAGGTGCCTGCAATCGGATTTGTGATTAGAGTCCTTTTATGTACAGTCAGCAGAGTTTCAGGGCTTGCCCCGACAATTGCCAGATCTCCAAATTCAAAGATGTACATGTAAGGACTTGGATTAATTGCTCGAAGCTGCATATAAAGTTCAAAAGGCGACTGCTCAAGCGTAAATTCACGTTTTCTGGAAAGGACTGCCTGAAAGATATCTCCTGCAAAAATATGTTCTTTCGCCTGAATTACCGATTCCTCAAATTTCTGTTGTCCGTCGCTACTGTCCGAAACAGGTAAGCCAGAAAAAATTGATCCGCTCGGTATCGCTGATTCTATTGAATCTCCGGAAAGAGGAGCTTCCTTTAGTATGGTATAGAGCTTTTCGGCTTCCATAAGAGCTGTTTCATAGATTTCTCCTGCATCCGAACCCGGGTTTATAAAAGGAGTGAACACGATATATATTTCTTCAGTCATATGGTCGAAAACAAAAGTTTTCGAGACCAGCAGGTACTGGAGTTCCGGAATTTCGGATTCAAAGCCTTTTTCGACCCCTAACCAGCTATCGTAAATAGCATCATAAGCTGTATAACCTATAGCTCCGCCCAGGAAGGTCTGCCTGTCAAAACGCTGAGCATTCAAGAGTCCCATCCCGTTTTCAGGAGGAAATGCCAGGCGAAGGGCATCGAAACCATCTTTTCCCTGAGGAATTGGAGCCGTGAATTTTACGCTTCCCATTTCTGAGTTTTCTTTCTCCGGATTTTCCTCCTCTACGGTTTCACACCCGCAGGTACCTTTGATTTTCGAGAGAACTCCTTCAAAAAAAGTCGAAGCACCTGGGTTAAGGAGCTCAAGTGAAATTTTCCTGTCACTTATTCTAACTACGGCATCAGGGTCATTTCCAACAAAGGAGTATCTTGCCTTAGTTTCCTGTTTTTCCACTGATTCCAGCAGGTACGAATAACCTGAGGTCCCTGAGGCACGCAGGGTGCGGTAAAGTTCAAGAGGAGAACAGGTAATGTTATCGATTCTTGCAAGGAGCTGGATAAAACCTGACTGGGCCATTCCAGAAGCAAGCTCTTTGAATTCTTCTTTTCCAAGGTCAAAGGAAAGCATTAGCACACCTCACTTCTTCAATAAAACTTTTGATTTTTACGGCATCTTTTTTCCCGCAGGTCTCAACCCCGGATGCCGTGTCCACAGCATAAGGAGAAACAGCTCTGACCGCTTCCCGCACATTTTCAGGCTTGAGCCCACCTGCAAGAATAAGGGGAAGCTGCGTTTCTTCTGAGATTCGCCGGCTCAAAGTCCAGTCGTGCACACAGCCTGTGCCACCTGGCTTTTCGGGCCTTGCCGAATCAAGCAGAATGGAATCTACAATGTCTGCATCTTCCAGAAGGTTGACCTCTTCAAGCAGGCTTGAGGCAAAAGCCGAGTTTTCTGGACTTTCGCTTGAAGCCTCTCCCTGTGCAGGTACGGACAGAGTTTTTATGATAGGGATTCCGGTTTTTTCTTTTATTATTTCGAGTTCAAGAAGAGGAAGCCTTGAATGTATCTGTACTATATCGGGTTTTATCTTTTCAATCAGTTCCAAGGCAGTATTCGCGTTTTCAGGCATGATTACCAGTACGGAACTCAGAGTTTCAGGGACTCTGGATACAAGGTAGGCAGCAGTATCGGAATCTAGTTTTCTTGGGCTTTCAACAGGAACTTCCGTAATAAATCCAACTGCATCGGCTCCGTAAAAAGCTGCGAGTTCGATTTCTTCAGGGCTGCGAATTCCGCAGATTTTCGTTCTTGTTTTCGCTTTCGCTGTCATGCCCTCTCTCCCGAGGTCGGGCTTAATATAGACGTTCCGGAGCGCATCGAAGTTCTTTTTCCCGAAAGATTTCTCTTACTTTTCTGTCTGTAAAACCCTGAAGTAAAAGTCCTGAATTGATTGAATTTAACCATGACTTTTCCACTGTCTATGGCATCCTCGGCAATAGGAATTGCTTGCCTGATAGAACCTACTATACCGCCAACATACAGTGCTGCAGCTGCATTCAGAACTACAATATCTCTTTTTGGCCCTTTCTGACCCTTAAATATGCACAGCAGGTCTTTTGCATTTTCTTTTGGAGTACCACCCTTTATATCCTCGGGATTTGCCTGCAGCATACCAAGATCTTCCGGATTCAGCGTATAAGTTGAAACACTTCCGTCTTTTAACTCTGCAACATAGGTTTCACCCGTATTTGTGATTTCATCCATTCCGTCTCCGTGCACAACAAGAGCATGCTCGGTCCCTAGTTCCGCAAGAGCACAGGCAATTGGTTCACAGAGCCTTTTATCAAAGACCCCTATTACCTGCCCCTTAGCACCTGCCGGATTTGTCAGAGGCCCAAGAATATTGAAAACCGTGCGGACCCCGAGCTTTTTCCTTACCCCTGCAACCCTCTTCATAGCCGGGTGAAAAACCGGAGCAAACATGAACCCTATTCCTATCTCTTCGATTGTTTGCCTGACAGCTTCAGGCTCCAGGTCAATTTTAATTCCAAGCGCCTCAAGTACATCCGAACTCCCTGACATTGAAGTTGCAGCCCGGTTTCCATGCTTGGCTACAGGAACGCCTGCTGCAGCAGTAACAATGGCAGCTGCGGTCGAGATATTAATTGTATTTAGGCCATCTCCTCCTGTCCCGCAAGTATCCACAAGCCTGAAAGGTGTTTTGGGCCGGATCGTGTTTCCGGCTTTTTTCATCCCCCTTACAAAACCCACAATTTCTTCGGGCTTTTCACCTTTTGCCCTCAGAGCCAGCAGAAATTTCCCGATTTCTTCGTCCTGTGCTGTACTCAGAATTTTGCCTACTGCAGCTTCGGCTTCTTCGGGGCTCAGATCCTGCCCTTCTTCCAGCTTTTGAATGTATCTCTGCATTTCTCCTCCCTCCTCCTTTTAATTCCTGATTTATTCCTTTCAGATAATTATACAATTATTAGAATTGTTAACATTCTTTATTTTCCAACTGTTGATTTTCTTTATTTTCCAACTGACATTCTATATTTTCCAACTGTTGATGTTCTTTGTATTCCGGATTATTTCCCTTCAACTGGCTCTTCTGATTCCGGATTTTAGTTCACTTGCAAGGGCTTCAAGCCTTTCGTTTACGTCTTTTCCTTCCTCTATAATCTTAACAAAAGCCGAACCGACTATGACAGCATCCGCTCCTGCTTCTCTAACTTCTGCAGCCTGTTTTCCTGTTGAAATCCCGAATCCCACAGCCTTAGGAAGCCCGGTTTCTACTCTGGAAAGTAGCTCTCTGGTAGAAGACGAGACATCTTCCCTGGCTCCTGTGACCCCAAGCCTTGAGACAAGGTAAAGGAAACCAGAACCTCTCTCCAGGATCTTTCGGACCCTTCCCTCGGTTGTTGTGGGTGCAATTAGGAAAATCAGGTCAAGCCCGTGCTTTTCGCAGCTACTTTTCAGGTCAGCCGCTTCTTCTACAGGGATATCGGGTACTATCAGTCCGCTTATTCCGGCATCTGCAGCTTTTTCTACAAATTTTTCCACTCCGTACCTGAATACAGGGTTATAATAGGTCATGCAAACAAGTGGAATCCCAACATCCAGGGTTTTAATAAGCTCAAAATAGCGCTGTGTATCCATGCCTGCGGAAAGTGCCCTCTGGCCTGCCACCTGGATTGTCGGGCCATCCGCTACAGGGTCCGAAAAAGGAAAACCGAGTTCTATAATATCTGCACCTCCGTTTACCAGAGCTTTTACAATTTCCTCGGTTTTTTTTGCAGACGGATCTCCTGCCATTACGTAACAGATCAGGGCTCCTTCTTTTCTCTCCCTGAGTTCGGAGAATTTTTCGGAGATTTTTTGTCTCTCCATCTCAGATCCCTCCTCTCAGGCTAAGGACGGTTTCCAGATCCTTATCGCCTCTTCCAGACAGATTTACAACCACTACCTCTCCAAGTTCCCCGGCTTCCGAGGATTTTTTCAGGTAGGCAAGGGCATGGGAAGATTCCAGTGCAGGAATTATTCCTTCAAGCCTGCTCAATTCGTGAAAAGCTTCAACGGCTTCGTCATCAGTCGCATACCGGGCTGTAACCCGGCCGCTCTCGGACAGGTAAGCCAGTTCAGGTCCAACCCCTGAGTAGTCAAGCCCAGCGGAAACGGATTCGGATTCAAGGATCTGTCCGTTTTTATCCTGCAGTACTTTTGTTCTTGCACCGTGCAGGATACCTTCTTCTCCTGCACAGAGGGAGGCTGAATGAAGAGCGGCTTTTTCCGTGCATTTCAGTGATTTTCCTCCGGCTTCTACAGCAATCAATTTGACTTCTTTATCTTCTATAAAGGGATAGAAAATTCCCATTGCATTGCTTCCGCCACCTGCACAGGCAATAATGGAGTCAGGCATACGCCCTTCTTTTTGCAGAATTTGCCCCTTTACTTCACGCCCTATAACACTCTGGAAATCCCTTACTATTACAGGATAGGGATGAGGCCCTACAACCGAGCCCATGAGGTAATGTGTGTTTCCTACGTTTGTGACCCAGTCCCTGAAAGCCTCGTTAATGGCATCTTTAAGGGTTCTTGATCCGGTTTCCACAGGTACTACTTTAGTGCCCATGAGTTCCATGCGATAGGCATTCATTTGCTGACGCTTGACATCTTTAGCACCCATGTACACGATAGTTTCAAGTCCAAGGTTTGCTCCTGCCATAGCAGTTGCAGTTCCGTGCTGTCCTGCACCGGTTTCGGCAATCAGCCTGGTTTTTCCCATGTATTTTGCAAGCAGGGCCTGTCCGATAGCGTTATTTAACTTGTGTGCCCCTCCGTGCACAAGGTCTTCCCGTTTGAGGTAAATTTTTGACCCGTACTTTTTGCTCAGGTTCCTGGCAAAATAAAGAGGCGTTTTCCTGCCTGCAAAATCCTGCAGGTAATGGTCAAGCTCGGCAAGGAATTCAGGGTCGTTCTTATACCGCTCGTATCCCTCTTCCAGCTCTTCTAAGGCCGGCATGAGAACTTCGGGTACGTACTGTCCCCCATATTTCCCATATTTTCCTTTTATCTGGCCCATCTGCTCGTTTTTCAAGTTCTTCTTCGAATCTGTGAGCTCATTTAAGTATGAGTTCTTTGCAGGAAATTCTGAAATTTCAGTTTCTGTCAATTCTATTACTCCCTTATTTTTGATGTAGTCCTATTACGTTATTTGATATCGCATTCGGAAGTGCAGTTTTTGATTTTATCATGGAAACAAAATTTAGTTTTGAACGATTTTTAAGTAAATTTTTAAAGGATTTTAATCAAAGTTTTATAAATTTTGAGTGAGTTTTGAACAGATTTTAAACAAATTTTGAACAGATTTTGAACGGATTTAAACGGATTTTGAGTGGATCTGAAATGAATCTGAGTGGATTTTTCAACCCGTCCAGCCAGGCCGAAAGCTCCGAAAAGTCTGAAAAAAAAGTTATTAACGCCAACCAGCGCTCTGGACAAATTCTTTTGTTTTATCAAAAACCGAATTACTTTCCATAAGTGCGGAACCTATCAGCACGGCATCAGCACCTGCCTGAATTACCCGTCTGACATCCAGTACGCTGTTCATCCCGCTTTCGCTTATTATAAGATGCCTGGTTCCGTGATCAAGGTCGCACTCCCGGATAATAGGAGCCAGCTCTTCTGTGGTTCCGAGATCGATTTTAAGCGTCTCTAAGTCCCGGTTATTAATTCCTATAACTCTTGCAGCGGTTTTAAGAGCTAAATCGAGTTCTTGCTTGTTATGGACCTCTACAAGAGGTTCAAATCCCTTTTCAATAGCAAGTTCGACAAAAACTCCTAGTTCTTCCCCAAGGATACCTGCGATCAGCAGTACAAGGTCACTTTGAACTTCATCAAGCTGCTTCCTGTCAATAATGAAATCTTTCCTCAGGACAGGTAAACAAACCGTATTTCGCACGGAATCCAGGTTTTCAAGTGATCCCCTGAATACCAGAGGCTCGGTCAGGACCGAAACTGCAACAGCTCCGGCTTCTTCCATCTCCCATGCAAGCTCGGCAGCCGTTCCAGGCAGAATATCTCTGAAAGCTCTCCCTGGTGACGCGGGCTTGACCTCTGCAATTACAGGCACCTTCCCGTCGGCTTTTGCATCTGCCACAGCCGAGATAAAGTCCCTTTTCTCAAATCCCATATCCAGGCCTTCACGGCAGGTCTGAGGCCCCAGAGCCTGGATACGGGTTTTTGTTGTATTGAGGATATGGAGAATTGAAGCGTGCATATTTTATCACTGAAGTATAGTTTTGTACATCAACGTCTAATGAAGTACTTCCTATAAATAGGTTTTGGATATGCTCAGATGTATGAACTGAGATTCTGATTTCATAAAAGCCGGAAATTCATGTTCTCAATCAAACTTATTTTGGATTTCAAGAACAGAGTCCATTTCTTGCTCGTTTTCAATGGTGCACTGCTTACCACTTATTCATAGCATGAAGAAAAATCGCAAAAATTTTTGGTTCTAAAAAAACTGTTAACGTGTCTAATTTTCGTCTTACACTCCATTGAGTAAGAAAATTTCAGATTTAAAGAAAAGACTTTATAAATTAAAATAATTGTAAGTTATTAACATTTTTATATATGAATATGAAGCGAAATATAAAGGAGGAATTTAAAATAAAATATCAACAAGCCGATATATTCAAAATAACGTCAATTTGCTTGACTATCGTTTTTCTGGGATTGGTAAGCGCACCTGTTACGCACGCTGAAACTTATAATTTTGTTACAAGTTGGGCTCAAAATAATTATGGGCATTTTGATTCTCCAGAAAGTACTGCTGTAGATTCATCGGGTAACGTTTATGTTGTTGATGTAGATAAGAATCGAATTCAAAAATTTGACAGTAAAGGTAACTTCATAACTACGTGGGGTTCCGAAGGGACCGGGAATGGACAATTTGAGGATCCAGAAGGTATTGCTGTAGACTCCAAGGGCAATGTGTATGTTTCAGATAATAAAAACAATCGCATTCAAAAATTCGACAGCAATGGCCAGTTTATCAAAAAATGGGGTTATTCCGGCACCAATAATGGACAATTCAACAGCCCATGGGGAATTGCTATAGATTCCTCAGACAATGTTTATGTTGCCGATTCCGGAAACAATCGCTATCAAAAGTTTGACAGCAACGGCAATTACCTCTCACAAATAGGTTCTTCCGGTGGTTCTAATGGACAATTTAAAGAGCCAAAAAGTGTTTCTGTAGACTCTAAAGGCAATGTTTATGTTGCCGATTCCGGAAACAATCGCATTCAGAAATTTGATAGCAAAGGTAAATTCGTTACTACATGGGGTTCATATGGTTATAGTGGGGAAGGGAAATTTGAGTATCCAAGAGGCATTGCTGTCGACACTAAGAGCAATGTTTATGTTGCCGATTCCGGTAACGATCGTATTCAGAAGTTTGATAGTAACGGTAATTACCTTACTCAATGGGGTTCATACGGTTACAGTGGAGAAGGGAAATTTTACTCACCAAGAGGTATGGCCGTAGACTCTTCAAATAATATTTATGTCATCGATACCAATAATAACCGTATACAGAAGTTTAACAGTAATGGTGGATTCCTCGCTCAATGGGGTGGCGATTGTGGATGGGATTCGAATCCAAGTCCAAATGGTGTTGCTGTAGATTATTCTGGGAATGTTTATGTCGCCGATGATAGTAATAATATTCAGAAATATAACAGTAAAGGTATTTTTCTTTTCGGATTTGGTTCTTTTAGCAGTATAAACAGCCATCTGGATCCAAATGATGTTGTCGTAGACTCTAAAGGTAATGTTTATGTTATCGATACTTCCAATAATCGGATTCAGAAATTAAGTCCTAATGGCAGCTTCATTACCACATGGGGTTCTTACGGAAGCGGAAATGGACAATTCAGGTCTCCGAAGGGTATTGCTATGGATTCCTCAGGCAATATTTATGTTGCCGATACTTACAATAATCGCATTCAGAAGTTTGATAGCAACGGAAACTTCATAACAGGATGGGGTTCTCGGGGAAGCATTGATGGACAATTTTATTATCCATGCGGTGTCGCTGTAGATTCCTCAGGCAATGTCTATGTTGCCGATACTGATAATCAGCGCATCCAGAAGTTTGATAGCAATGGTTACTATCTTACTCAATGGGGTTCCTCTGGAAACGGGAATGGACAATTCAGGTCTCCAAAAGGTATTGCTGTAGATTCTTCTGGGAATGTTTATATTGCAGATGAGTCGAATCATCGTATTCAGAAGTTCGACAGTAAAGGTAACTTCATTACTACATGGGGCTCTTACGGAAGTGGGAATGGACAATTCAAGTATCCGTCTGATGTTGCTGTAGATTACTCAGGCAATGTTTATGTTGCCGATAGTTACAATGATCGCATTCAGAAGTTTGCTCCACCAATATTACCAATTCCTACAGCAAAGTTCAGCAGTGATATTACTCAAGGGTATGCTCCACTTAAAGTGAAATTTACTGATATGAGTACCAACAGTCCAACTTCATGGAAGTGGACTTTCGGAGACGGGAATACCTCAACCAAGCAGAATCCTACATACACATACAGTAAAGCAGGAAAATATACTGTTAGCTTAATGGTAAAGAATGCTGCAGGCAGCAACACGACAACAAAAACAAATTATATCACCGTCAAATCGGCTATTGTAAAGCCTGTTGCTGAATTTTCTGCAACTCCAACCTCTGGGAAAATTCCATTGACAGTAAAATTCACAGATAAAAGTACAGGAACGCCGACTAAATGGAAATGGACTTTTGGTGACGGAAACACTTCAACAAAACAGAATCCAACTTATAAGTATTCAAAAACAGGAAAATATACAGTGACACTTACAGTTACCAACGCAGCAGGTAGTAATACGGTAACAAAAACGAATTATATCACAATAGTAGCAAAACCCGTTGCTGCATTTTCCGCATCTCCAACGTCCGGGAAAGTACCATTAACAGTAAAATTCACAGATAAAAGTACAGGCTATCCAGCTTCCTGGAAATGGACTTTTGGAGATGGGAGCACTTCAACAGTTCAGAACCCAACGCATAAGTATGCCAAAACCGGAAAATATACTGTTAGTTTAACAGTAAAGAATGTTATTGGAAGTAACACTAAAACTATCTCTAACTATATTACAGTAAAGTAAGTAAATAATGATGAGTAGCTAATGAAAAACAGACAAGGTCTAAAAGATATTTATATTTGATTAAATCAATCAATCAATCAATCAATCAATCAATCAATCAATCAATCCTTTTAGCCTTGTTTGAATTTTCTGTAATTCTTTTAATCTTTTTGTTTTAATACCTTTACTTGTCTACCTGAAAAATATTACTTTAATTTTTCAATGTGCATTATTGAGTTTTAGATAGTTTCTTAGTGCAGGAACAAACTCTGAGAGATTTATCTTTAAATGTGGATACAATAGCATTTGAAAATCTCTTATAGCTCTCGATGGAATTCATTTATAAAAAATAATTACAGATTATGTACATAATCTCAATTAATAGTGCCACAGCATACACGAGGACTTTTTGAGTGCCATGGCGAACATTTTTTATATATTAACCTGATGTATGCTCCAGATTGAGGTGCAGCCGTGGAAACAAAGACCATTAAAATTAGTGCCGAGCTCTACGAAGCGCTCGATTTTTGTAGAGACAGGAATAGTGATAGTGCCTGGGAGTCGAGGAGCACGATAATTTCAAAATTGTTAGTGCGATACGATGATACCTGCCAGCTTATACACGAGGACGGCAGCTACTGGTTCGCCGTTAATGGCAGGAAACGAAGTTTCCCGGAGCTCACACATACTACGGAAAATGTGAGAATTACGCAAAACCTTCATGACAGGCTCAATGAAGCAAAGATCCATCCTGATGAGACAATAAATACCGTCTTGCAGCGCTTATTGTTTTCTTACTATGGCAACAAACTGGTTTACCGTATTAATATAGAATCCACCAGCAGCAAAGACAGCCAGGACTTAATATTCTTCATGCACGAGGTCCTTCTGACAGAACCAAAATTTAATAACGCATTGTTTATCGAAGTTGTAAATGTAGAAAATTACCCGGAAATGAAGAGTAAATACGAAAGAAGTACATTACCTCTATCGATATTGTACGATTTTGAAGGCCATCAGGTCTGGCGCATGGAAGGAAAGCATGATCTATATGAGGTAAGAAGAAAGTTGGAGTCCTTTATCGACTCGTTAGAAGAGTTTATTGACTGATGTGCAAGCCAGAAGAGCTTGCAGACAGGCGTGAGATACATTCGCGCCAGAGTTCTCTAGCTTTCGTCCCTTTGCAAGTTACCAAGTATTCGACTGGAATAGAGCAACTTCCAAATTCTATTAAGCAAAGTAGGTATGCCACAATTTTCAGATCTGGCCGATGGTCTGTTTCCACTTAAGAAGTAACCAAAAATGAGTCCAAGACAATTCGTCACGTGCAGCGTGATAAATTTTTAAATTTATAAAGTTGGCTACCACTTTTATTAAACTTTCAAATTATAAATAAGTCACTAATTGCTAAGTTTTTGATTTTTTGATTATCTTCTTTTACAGCGCATCTTGATTTGCTTTTTCATTTTTTTCGTAATCCTTGTGTTCCAACCGCGCTGATGCGCGTGACAAATATCGTTAGGATATCAGAGGCTTGCATTAAACCGTTCTATATTTTCGTTTAAAGAAATCAGGGAATTTTCTATCTCACTCGAATTTCCGGGGTTTGACCCCAGCACACAGAGTATTGAATTCACTACTGCTATGCCTGCCTCTATCATCTGAAACACGGGTGTGAGAAACCGGAAGTTAAGGCCGATTTCCTGGCCCGTTACTTCAGTTTCGTTATATGTTGACGCGAAATCAGTTTCATTATTTTCGTCTTCAAAAGTGGTCCCCTCTTCATCAGTTAGTGCCGCTGAAGTTGAAAGTGTTGACAAAATAACCAGGAAGCTTGCAGCTATCCTCAGGTAAAAAACCTGGACACTATCCATAATAATTTCCCCCACTAATACCTCTCAAATTTAGTAAAATCACTCAATGATTAAAAATAGTCCTTTAAGACTATAAAAAGTTAGTTATTCATATAAATTATTATACCAGGTGAAAAACCTTAGTAAAGATAAAATTGATTACTAAGATATCTGGTGAATAAGACTTTAAGCAAACATTCTCCATAAAAAATTTGCAAAAATATGTGAAAATCTATGTTCAAGATACTGTTTCATAACTGTACTTTAAGTTAAATGAAACTGTAAACTATGGAGTAAATGAAAGTAAGGAAATTATAAGTTCTCTAAACCGAGAAAAAATGATGATAAGTGATAACTTCAATATGTTAAAGAACCAAAAACATAATAGAGATATTTTTAGTTTGATAAAGTCCCATAATGAAGCACCTTTAAAATCGAGATTAGAAAAGTATCGTATCTGAAACTCTATTCAATATATTTACAAATGTCCAGAATTTAAGTGTCCAGAATTTAAGTGTCCAGTATTTAAGTGTCCAGTATTTAAGTGTCCAGTATTTAAGTGTCCAGTATTTAAGTGTCCAAAAAAGTGCCCAAGATTAAGTTGTTTGAGTTCTTATCTGGTTAGTTTTCCGATAAAATTATCAGTCATGGATGCATAAAATAAGATAGGGCTTATTCGTTAGTCCTTTCTAATAAGTGCCGGTTATGCAGGAGAGACCTTTCGATAAATTTCAAATTCTGTGCAATCAAGATTCTCCTGCTTCTATATACCGGCGGAGGATTGTACAAATGAGCCCACGGCTGGCTTTATATTTTAGTTAATGATTGAATTTGTGGTTGATAATTCAGAGTGATTGATCAGTATCTGATCAATCTCTCTTACCACCAGCCGCCCCAGCCGTCACATTCGTCGCCTTTAATCTTACAGGCACGAACTGCTGTTATGCAACAAACCTCTTTCTCCTTTTTGCATCCACAACCACAGCCGTCGCCGCCAAAGAAACCACCAAAGCCGCAAAAGCCGCCAAAGCCACCGCCGCAGCCGCAGCCGCAGCCACAATTATCGAACTTTTTAAAGAATGGAAATCCTCCCATTGTATTTACCTCCATATTTACTATATTTTTATTACTTTTCTAGTCAGTTTATGTAATATTTTATATATTTTAGTAGATATAATACAAGATTCGAGTAATATTTCTCAAATCAAATTTTATATCGACTTCCCAACTCTTTTATTACCCCTGATAACCACATTATGGTCTGTCTTCGCGTGAAGAAAAATCAATTTAACTTCTGTTATCAGGAAGTACAATTAATAATATAATTGTAAATTATATAAGCATAATAGAATAATATGTTCTTAATATTAAATAGTCATTGAAAAAGCTGGGAAATCATGCTCTGTAAACCGCGTTAAATTATAAGCTTAATTTACGAATTTTAATTCCTTTGATTTATATAAAACCAGGAGTTCAGGTTTTTAATTTTATATTTATGCAAAAATAAAGCTTTTATGGCATAAGTACATTATATCCTGTGATTATAGCCTTTTTAGAGGCTTAATATAAGCTAATTTATCAAACAAAAATAGAGTTACTTATACGATTTTTGAACCTCAGTACTCTAAGATTTTTATATAAAAGTGAATTATTTATAAAGTAAATTACTCATAAAATTGACTATTTGTTCTAAACACTTAGTTTTCGCTTAAAATAAAGCTTTTCCAAAAACATAACTAATAAGAGAAAATATTAACTGCTAATGTAATAGTTAAGTGATTTCCAGTAAAGGATTCGCAATTATATAATATGAAAAAACTAGGGTGACTGTGGAAAAAAGAGTAAATGCATATATATTAACAGATCTATAAAAATATTCGCTATTATATCGAATTTTTATAGCTTGTTTCTAAACTGAGTTATTGCTGAACTAATAAATATAAATAGGCTCATTCATTAAAGAGTGCCGGTTAGTTACAGAAGAGACCTTTCAGTACATTTTAAAACTCTGATACAATCAGGGTTCTCCTGCTTCTATATCCGACAAAGGGCTGCATGAATGAGCTATCATTGGTTTTACATTTTATTTTACATTTTATATTTCTCTATTAAGTATGTGGTTTGACTGGTCAGAGTGATTTAATCAATATCTGATTAATCTATCTTTAACACCAGCCGCCCCAGCCGCCGCCTTTAATACAGCAGGCACGAACTGCTGTTATGCATTTAACCTCAGGCTCACAACCACAGCCGCCCCAGCCGCCCCAGCCGCCCCAGCCGCCGAAGCCGCCGCAACCGCAGCCGCAACCATCAAATCCTCTTCCAAATAATCCGTATCCTCCACCCATTATATTTACCTCCAATTTACTATATTTTTGTTTGTTGTATGTTTTTCTAGTTAATTTATACGATTTTTATATATTGGGAATGATATAATCCAAAGATTAGAGTACATATTTCTCAAATCAAATTTTATATCGACTTCCCAACTCCATTGTTACTCCTGACAAGCGTGTTATAATCTATATCCCCTTAAAAAGAGGCAGATTTAACTTTAATTGCCAGAAAGTACAATCAATAATATAATAATAAATTATATAAATAGAATAGAATAATAAATTCTTAACATTAAATAGTCATTGAAAAAGCTATGAAATCAAGCATTGAGAAGTCCTGTTTAGTTTTGTATTTAATTTATAAAATTTGAGTTTTTAAATATGTAGATAAATCAGGACTTATAGTCTGCAATTTAATATTTATAAGTAAATAAAACCTCGATGGTATGGATATACTACATCATCCGGTTATAATCAATTTGGAAGCTCAAAAAAGGCGTATTTAGTAAAAGAAAATAGAACTACTCATTCTGTTTTTAAACTTCTTCGCTTGTATACATTAAGAGGAAAGTGTATTATTTCTAAAATAAACTATTCTTATAAAATAGTGAGCTTTTGATTTAATCAGCCTGAATCGAAAACCGCTTTCAAACACATGAAACTATTGCTAACCTACACAGGTAATAAAATATATAGCCATCAATTCAAGACAATT
This sequence comes from Methanosarcina barkeri 3, assembly GCF_000970305.1. Lineage (GTDB taxonomy): Archaea > Halobacteriota > Methanosarcinia > Methanosarcinales > Methanosarcinaceae > Methanosarcina > Methanosarcina barkeri_A. Next base: position 662,041 of record NZ_CP009517.1, on the reverse strand, counting down.
AATCTGAAATGACCTTCCTGTCTTGAAATGATGACCACTTTTATTCATCAATATTCAATATTTATTGAGCTCAGCCATTGGTCTAGCGGTTGTTCTTAACACCACCAGTTCCATAGGCCACAGCCACCCCAGCCGCCGCAACCGCCGCAGCCACCCCAGCCGCCGCAGCCACCCCAGCCACAGTTACCAAACCACATTATATTTACCTCCAAAAGGTATTCATTAGTTCTTGAGCTCAACAAACTCGTCTGGTGGTTATTCTTACCACCAGCCACCGCAGCCGCCCCAGCCGCAACCGCGCCAACGACGCCAGCCCCAGCCGCCGCAGCCACCCCAGCCACAGTTACCAAACCACATTATATTTCCTCCAGGATTTTGCTATGTCATTTTAGACTTTTCAAATGATATATAGTGGGTTTTTCAGGTTAGAGAATTATACCTATAGTTAAAGGTCTCACCCACTCCCAAAATACTTTCACGATGATTTTTTAAAATTTATTGGAGTTACTTATTTCCGATTATATAGAAACAATCCTGCCGTGAAAGTACAATTTAACATAGAATTATAAATTATATAAAAGACCTAGAATAACTGTTTCTTAATATAAATAATCTTTATAAAACTAAACAAACCTTCTGTCAGTAAAACAAACTTACTTTTACATTTATTGTATAACTTATAATTTTATTGAAGCTCTCAACTAATTAGGAACAATAATCTGGAATTGAATACTTAACTAAAAAATATCGCCTTGATAATTTCTATAAGCTTTATATTTAGCCTAAACTAGATTTAGGGCTTTAAAAAGAGTTTATTTTCTTGAAAAAGTTTGATAACTCCCCTTGTTTTTCAACTACGTTACTTATGCATTTTTCTTCCTGTGTAAAATATTCATATAAACGACTACTTTTCAATAGGATAAATTTTTCGATTCATTATGTAAATAAAAAAGAAATAGTTTGGCAATAAATTATAATTGCTTCATTTTATTTGGGCTATTTGTGTTCTAAAAATCGTAAATCCCTATTAATTTCTTTGCCCATTTCAATTTCTTTTTCTTAATCGGGTTTACATCCTTATCTTCAAAATCAAAACCCGCCAGCTTAACTTTTTTAGCTCCAAGTTCCGTGGCTACAAAAAAACATCGGTCTCCATCACTGAAGCCTCCAAAATTATAGACCTTGTCAAAAGGCCTTGCCTGGGTAGTTGCAATAAACCGTCTAAAGCGAGGTACATATTTTTCAAGCTTATCGATATTGTCCCCATGCGCGTGAATAAGGACTATTGAGCCCTTTTGGCAGGCAAGGATTTCTTTTTCAATATCCGCTTCGGAATTGCCATCAAGGTCGGTACAGATGACCTCAGGCACAATGTCCATGTCCATTAGTACAGCAGCAGCTCCATCGGCTGCAATTACCGTAAAATCAGAAAGATTAATTTCCGAAAGGTCGCTTCTGAGCCCTGGAGCATTTCCACAGACCAGAACATACTTTCCGGAAATTATAGCTTTAAGTTCAGACAGACTGACAGTGTTTTCTTGGGTCAGCATGCCGGAAAGGAAAATGGCTGCCTTTTCGTCACCTACTCGATCGAACCCGAAATCCTCAAGGATTCGTTCGTAAATCGGTTCCCAGGTAGCAAAATCCATATGAATCAGTTTCCTTTCTATCTTATATTTTGAGTTCAGAATTTATTGGATTTTCAATCTTTTTAAGGGTTTATTTTTTTGCAATACCCATCTTGATTGCAATGCCTTCGACATCCCAATCCTTTATAAGGGCTCCAGGAACATCGATATCGCTGCCAAGGTCAAGAATATCGGCTCTTACCTCTTCTGCAATTAGGTCCTTAAGGGTTTCAACAAGCTTCAGGACTCTTTCATCTTCGATCTGGACCGAGGCACGGATGTTCTCGTCCACCACAAGGTCAAGTTCCTTCCGCATGTCCTGAAGCCTGCGAATAACTTCCCTTGCATATCCTTCAGCCTCCAGTTCTGGAGTCAGGTTTGCGTCCACATAAACAAGACCGGCATCGGATTCTGCACTTGCGGTACCTTCTGGTAGGGCTTCTTTGAAGTTTGCCATGTCCGGAGTAACTGTGACTGTTGTTCCGTCTGCAAGAGAGAGTTCAAACTCACCAGTCTCGACAAAGGCTTTTTTCAAAGCAAGGCCGTCAACCTTCTGCAGGGCAGGAATGACTTTTCCTGCATCCTTCTTAAATACAGGGCCTATTTTGCTCGGATCAGGGATTACTTCAAGCCCGAGTTCATTCCAGCTCTCACCAACAGGTGTAAGGACAATTGCCTTGGAATTTGTCTGGTCCATAAGGACTGAGCGCAGTCTCTCGACAGCCTTTGATGCATCCTCACTTTCAGGAGAAACAACTATTCGGGAAACAGGCCACCTGAGCTTTCTTCCTGCTTTCTGACGGGAGTTTGAGGCTGCTTCCACAATAGAACGTGCAGTGTTCATAGCCGCTTCGAGTTCAGAGTCAAGGTAGACTTCATTGACCTTTGGCCAGTCGCACATATGAACCGATTCCGGTGCATCTGGATCTACATTTCTTATTAAGTTCTGGTACATCTCTTCAGCCAGGTAAGGCATGAAAGGAGAGATCAATTTTGTAAGGGTTACGTAGACTTCATAAAGCACGCAGTAAGCTGCAAGCTTGTCAGGGTCGTCGGCTTCGGTCCAGGTTCTTGGACGGATAAGCTGAATATACCAGCGGGAAAGGTCTTCCAAAGTAAACTCAAGAATCTCACGCACAGCTTTATGCAGGAAATATCCGCTCATTGCTTCATCTACGGCTTTGACAACGGACTGAACTCTTGAGAGAATCCATCTGTCTTCTTCCCTGAGCGCATCTTTTACGGAATCAAGGCTAACCTTAAGCGGATCAAAGTTATCGAGTGCCATATAAGGCAACGGGAATCTGAAAACATTCCAGAGTATATTGATTGAACGGTGGACGTTTTCCACTTCTTCCAGGTTAAACTTAAGGTCATCCCAGGGTGCACTTGAGGAAAGCACATAGGCACGCAGAGTGTCAGCCCCGTACCTGTCAATGATATCAAGCGGGGAAATTACGTTTCCAAGGCTCTTTGACATTTTCTTTCCGCCTGCATCAAGTGTAAAGCCATGCATGAGTACACTCTTGTACGGTGCTCGTCCGAAGCTAACCATGCTTGCTCCGAGCTGGGAATAAAACCAGCCACGAGTCTGGTCATGCCCTTCAGTGATAAAGTCCGCAGGCCACCATTCATCAAACTGTTCCCTGGTCTGCGGAAACTTCAGGGTAGCCCAGGAAGCGACAGCCGAATCAAACCAGACATCGAAAACGTCTTCAACACGTTTTTTCTCTCCGCCACATTCACATGGGATAGTTATTTTGTCTACGTAGGGGCGGTGAAGTTCGACGTCTCCGCTTATTCCGGATTTTTCCAGCAATTCGGCTTTGGTTCCTATTACCTCAAGTTTTCCGCATTTCTTACACTTCCAGACTGGAATCGGAATTCCCCAGTAGCGCTGCCTGGAGATGCACCAATCTCTGGCGCCTTCAACCCAGGTCCTGAATCTTGCTGAACCTGCCCAGTCAGGGTACCAGTCTACAGCGTCAATTGCCTCAAGCATTTTGTCCTTTATTTCTGTAACCTTGAGGAACCACTGCTCGGTTGCAAGGTAGATTATGGGAGTCTTGCAGCGCCAGCAGTGCCCGTACCTGTGCGTTACGGTTCCTTCTGCAAGCAGCCTGTTGCGTTTTTTCAAGTCTTCAATGACAATCGGGTTTGCCTCTCTGACGTTCTTGCCGGCGTATTCTCCGGCTTCCTCGGTGTAGGCACCGTTCGGGCCCACAGGACAGAGGATCGGAAGCTTATATTTCGCGCCAACGTTAAAGTCGTCCATACCGTGCCCTGGGGCAATATGTACACAGCCCGTGTTTTCTGCAGTTACGTAGTCAGCAAGATAAATACCGTGCTTTATCTCGTTCTGCACAGGCACCAGATCCCCAACAGGACTTTCGTACTCAAGTTTCGTCAGGTCTTCCCCGAGCATTGTCTCAAGCACTTCGTAATCAACATACCTGCCCTGTTTAAGGACGTTTTCGATCAGGTCAGTAGCTGCAATTAAAATCTCTTCAGAGCCGTCTTGCTTGATTGCTCTGAATTTTGAGTACTCAAAACAGGGATGTACGGCTACAGCTACATTTGCAGGGATTGTCCAGGGTGTTGTTGTCCAGATGACTATGAAAGTATTTTCTTCACCTTTGATCTTAAACTTCACATAGATCGAAGGGTCGGTCCTCTCGGCGTATTCGACCTCGGAATCTGCAATTGCAGTCTCACAGCGTGGACACCAGTTGACTGAACGCTTGCCCACATCCAGCAAGTCTTTCTCACTGGCCTGCTTGAGAGTCCACCATGCAGCCTCAATGTAATCATCTTTTAAGGTCATGTAAGGGTCTTCCCATTGCATCCAGACCCCTAGCCTCTGAAACTGCGCAGTCATTTCCTGCTTCTGGTTGATGGCAAATTCCTTACATTTCTCAATAAAATTCTCTACCCCGAAGCTCTCAATGTCCTTTTTGGACTTAAAACCGAGCACGCCTTCGACTTTGACCTCAATCGGCAGGCCGTGCATATCCCAACCAGGGCGCTCGAGAATATTACGATTATTCATGGAGTAATAGCGAAGAATGGAATCTTTGATGATCTTATTCCAGGCAGTTCCCAGGTGGATATGTCCGGTCGTATACGGAGGGCCGTCAACAAAAAAAAGTCTTTTTCCAGTCTTGCGGTGCTCTCGGGTCTTTCGATAAGCATCGCTATCTTTCCAGAGCTCCGTTATCTTTTTTTCGATTTGCTCTGCGTTATACTTGGCAGTGATTTCTTTTATCATATAGGGTCTCCCTGAAGAAAGATTAGCTAAAGTGAAAGTGCGGTCAGTGCAGTCCTGTCCTGCAGATGTCCTGCAGCTGCCCGATAAGTATTAATAATAAATGCAAACCGGTGGACTACTGGAAAACTTTACTACCGCCGCTTATATATCAACCTTCAAATAAGTATTTAACGAACATAATATCCGTGTTCGGGAAAGAACGTTTTTGTCTGTCCTGAAGAAAACGGATCTTCCACATGCCAATCAATTTATTCAGTAATTGCTGTACTTGATTTAAGCTTTGTTATACCAAGCCTTTTCAAAAAAGGCTTGAGCGAAAACCCCAAGCAGTGCTTGGATTTGAAAAACTTATCCCCCAAACCCTATAGGCGTGATCACAAGTCTTTTAAAAAACTGCTTGCTCACAAGCCTTTTCAAAAAAGGCTTGACCGAAAACTGTAACCTTTGGATTTGAAAACCTTATCCCCAAACCCTATAGGCGTGATCAACCGGCGCAACGGTTGCGGGTCAACCGTTGCGGATCAACCGTTGAGCTCAAAAGGGACAGAAGCAGATTAATTTGAGAAAAAGAGAAAGGATGGAGAAAGGAAAAAATAAAACTCAGACATAGAATTTTATTTATCCTCAGCTCTTAAAACCGGTTTTTTTCTGACAAAAGTCCTTTTGCCAGAGGCTGCCTTGTTCAGGAAAAATGTTTTTATCGGGGAAACTGAGTTATCAAGGCTTATTACAATTGCTGCAGCAAGGATGAAAATACAGCCAGTGAACATTCCACTGTGAATCGAGCTTCCCAGTACAGTATAATCGAAGAACATACAGGAAACCGGTTCAAGCAGAGTAAAGAGACTGCCTGTAATAGCGTTCACGCCTGTTACACCTCTTATATAGAACACTGCACCGATTCCTGTAATCAATACCCCGAAGAGCACCAGGACTGGAAGGTTTCCGGTAAGTATATCTCGTGGAACGGAAACTGCGAACGGTGAAAGAAAGAAAAGGCTGATTGCACTCTGCCAGAATAGCTGGGTAAGTCCATTATATTCATCTCTGAGATAACGAACCGAGATTATTACGCCACTGCTGAAAAGACCTCCTGTAAGCCCGAAGAGTACTCCCTTAAGATAACTGCTGCCAAATTCGATCTGCTCAAAGCCTCCTTCCGGCCGTGTTATATAGAAAACCCCTATCAAACCCAGGAAGAGTGCGAGAATAGTCTTTCCCGTGTTCTTTTCCCCAAGCAGTAGAGGAGCAAGAATAGTCAGATATATCGGGTCCGTATAGAGCAGAAGAACGGCTGAAGAAGCTCCAAGATAACGAATTGCCGAATAATAGGAAAACATTTGCAAAACATACAGGATTCCAAGAAGAAGCAGGTATTTCTTTTTTCTTTTTAAAGCTAACTGACCTAGGTTTTGAGTAATTGAAAGATAGAATAAAAGAGCTGTCAGTCCGAAGAATATTCTATAGAAAATAATTGACCCTATAGACATATCCTCAAGTTGTTGCATGTAGATTCCAACGGTACCATAAATCACGCAGGCAATTAACAATTCAAGGTGATGTTTGAATGTATCAGTCATATATTATTTAGAGTGATTAAATGTATATATATTTTTAGTAAGATAACACAGTATAATATTTATTACACTGTTTGGGGTGTAGATTTCATTGAAGTCTCCTGATTCGGTTTAGAGAGAATGAACAGTTTATAGAAGTTACACTTTTATGTTTTCACAGGTTACAGCTCTATAGTTTTTGTAGGCCACAGCTTTATGTTTTTTAAAGTTTGCAGTTTTATAGTTTTTTACAGAGCACAACTTTATATTTTTTAAAGGTTACAGCTTTCTGTTTTTTAAAGATTACAGCTTTCTGTTCTTTACAGACAATAACAATTTTAATTTTTAAATTTTTGGAGGCTAAGTACTACATGCTGTCTGCTTCCGGTCCTATAGATAGTAAGCCCCTTAAGTCCCTGTTTCCAGGCATAAACTAGAGCCTGTTTGATATCCTCTTTTCTTGCGGAGCCAGGCATATTTATAGTTTTCGAAATTCCGGCATGGCAGTGCCGTTGAAATGAGGCCTGCATATCAATATGAGCCTTCCAGTCAATGTCAAGGGCTGACCTGAAAAGCTGCTTATCCTCTTCACTTACAAGTTCTGAATTTTCCACATCCTGCAACGTACCATACTTATAGACATGCTCTAGAAGCCATTCATAGTCAGCTTCCGACAGTTTTGGTTTGAAATACGCCTTAAAAAACGGATGAACAAGCATAAATTCCCTGCCTACGGTCTGAGTTCGCCTGTAGACCCAGCTGAAGACAGGTTCAATTCCTGCCGAACAGCCGGCAAGAATACTGATCGTGCCTGTCGGAGCGACTGCGGTTAGTGCAGCGTTCCTCATTGGAAGTTCCCATGAGGAATCCTCATATTCCGGAAAACTTCCTTTTTCCGTAGCAAGCTTCCTTGATTCTCTGATTGAAGCCCAGGTAATCTGTTCCATAAGCTTTTCCGCAAGCTTGAGGGCTTCCTGTGAGTCATAGGGCAGCCCGAGCTTTAAAAGCATATCATGAAGCCCCATTACTCCAAGCCCTACTTTCCTGGTCCTTTTAGTTGCAGCCTCGATCTCCGGAACAGGATATATATTCTCATCAATTTCGTAATCCAGGAAACGGATAGCTTTTCCGGCTACTTCCCTGAGGAAGTCCCAGTTTACCTTTCTGTCTGTAACGAAAAGTGAAAGATTTATGCTGCCCAGGTTACAGGCTTCAAAAGGCAGAAGTGGCTCTTCACCACAGGGATTTGTAGCCGAGATGTTACCAAGGGCAGGTGTGAAGTTATCTCTGTTTATTCGGTCATAGAAAAGAATGCCAGGTTCACCATTTTTCCATATTCCCTCTACAATCTCGGAAAATATATTCCCGACTGTCATACCTGTTTGCCTGTTCCAAACTTCGTCAACCTTATTAGCTTCAACAAGTTCCATGAAAGCATCAGGTACCATAACTGAGAGATTGAAATTACTCAATTCTCCTTCGACATGCTTTGCCCTGATGAAAGAAAGGATATCGTTATGGGAAACATCAAGGATGCCCATATTGGCACCTCGTCGCCTTCCAAACTGTTTTACGATCTCGGTTGCCTCATTGAAAAGTTTCATGACAGCTACAGGACCGCTAGTCCCGTCATTACCACATGAAATGGTAAAACCTTCAGGGCGTATTTTTGAGAAATCAAACCCAGTACCTCCTCCCGTTTTCTGGGTTAGGGCTGCAGTTTTTATCGAACTGAAGATTTCCTCGACTCCGTCCTCCACAGGAATTACAAAACAGGCTGCAAGCTGTCCGAATTCAGTACCCGCATTCATAAGCGTGGGCGAGCTTGGAAGAAAAATCTTCCTGACCATGAGGTCTTTGAAATCCAGATACTCTTCCTCAGTTAATGCAACTGCCTTTGCAACTCTCTCACAGACATCCTTCCAGTCCTTTTCTCCCTCACGCAGATACCTGGCTTTAAGAGTTTCACTTGCCAGAAAATCCAATTCCTCTTCTGTTTTCAACACAAAAATCTCTTCTCCTGTGTTCAACAGGCTTCAGTCTCCGATAAAAGAAATTATATTCTAATTATGCGGGCTTTTTTATCATAGTATCCGAAAACTAGATCAGAAATCGTGTGCAGAAATTGCAATCAGAAATGGTGATCAAAAATAATAGTCAGAAAAAAGATTCAAGAAAAAAGATTCAGAAGGGGGTGTATAGAGAACATGATTAGATATAGAGATAAAAATAGTAAATAAGTTAATAACCGAATAGCAAAAACGGAAAATAGAAAACATGAAAAAATAAGAGGTAAAAAATAGATAATACACAGATAATACAAGAACAGATAATACAAGAACGGATAATACAAGAACGGATAATACAAGAACAGATAACTGAAAGATAGGAAAAATAAAAGGTATGAAATGCCCTGAAGCACTAAGAAGTTTCAGACCAGTTCAGCCTTTATAATTTTCACTTCGGTTTTCGGGCGATCCTGACGGTCAGTTTTGACTTTTCCCATAGAATCTACAACATCCATGCCTTCGACTACCTTCCCGAAGACGGGGTGCATCTTGTCAAGATAATTATTGTTCACGAGGTTGATAAAGAACTGGCTGCCGCCTGTATTAGGGCCTGCATTTGCCATAGATATAGTTCCCCTGTCGTTCCGGTTATGGCTTGTGAACTCATCCGGAATCTCGTAGCCTGGTCCTCCCATACCTGTACCTGTTGGGTCTCCACCCTGGATCATAAATTTGTCGATCACCCTGTGAAAAACAACTCCGTCATAGAAGCCTTTCTCCACGAGTTTTGCAAAATTTCCTGCCGTAACCGGCATGTCTTCAAAAAGCTCAATTGTTATATCGCCCATAGTGGTATGTAGAATTACTTTCTTTCCTTTCCATACAGCCATTGGTTTTCCTCTACCAGTCTTCCAATTTTATTTTTATTTTGCCTGTCTTTTAGTCGGCTTTTCGTGCACTTTATGTTCACCTTACATGTAAATGCTTCGCTGCCCGAGTTCCGTCACCCGAGTCCCGTCTCGGGAGGACGGAGCCCTTTTCGCTCACTTCGTTAGCTCAAGAGGGCTGAATCAGGGGTAAGGAGGGCTACATTCTCAACAAGCTCAGAACTCCTGAGATCTCTTAATTTCGTTTTAGGCCATCTGGCAAGCACGGTTATAACCTTTTGATAATGTCTTGAGCGCAATCCTTTTCAAAAAACTACTTGTCTGCAACCTTTTTCAAAAAAGGCTTGACCGAAAACCCCAAGCAACTATTGGATTTGAAAAACTTATCCTCTAACCTATAGACGTGATCACAAGCCTTTTTTAAAAAACAGCTTGCTCGAAAACCTTTTGAGAAAAGGTTTTATCGAAAACACGAGAAACATTGGATTTGAGAAACCTTATCCCCAAACCCTATAGGCGTGATCACAAGCCTTTTTTAAAAAACTGCTTGACCGCAAGCCTTTTCAAAAAAGGCTTGAGTGAAAACTTAAGTAACTTTTAGATTTGAGAAACCTTATCCCCAAACCCTATAGGCTTGATCGAAAATCACTGCAAAATCTAAAGCATTACAACGGCGTGATCAACCGGCGCAACGGTTGCGGGTCAACGGTTGCGGGTCAATGGTTGCAGAACAAACGAAAATGGATTATATAAAAATATAAAAGAACAAAATTTTACTGCAGAAAACTGGTTTAGGACAAAATAGTTGCACAAAATTTTGAAGTATGTCTTTTTTCTACCTCACCACAACCCTATCAATTTTAGAGAATACAGGAACGTAATCCCTAACAAGATATTGAGCACTACAAGTTGACCTTTCCTCTTCCCCCACTTTTTCCCCATGATATGATTTACCCAGTAAGCCATCGAAGTCGCCAGCATCCCGACTACAAAAGCAACGAAAACATCAGGGAACCCAAGAATTCGACTGAGAATAAATCCAAGTCCTCCAACCACACACACTGGGCAAACCATAATTGTCCTCCTATTCTTTAAATTTATTTGAAATATTGAATTTTGCTTTAACCTTTAGTTTTCTATTTATGTCCAGATTTTGAGATTAAATCTATTAGTCAATATTTCGTGTCACTTGCATCTGCTTTTTTCTGTTGAATAAGGGAGAGATCCAGAACTTTTTTAAACATTTCTTCGTCAGTATCGTTTCGTCCAACAAACCTGGCCTTAGATCTGTCTGTGCTGACATTTCCATTCTCCTGCATATAGACGTATGTTCCATTTTCAATGCCCACAATCACAAATGAGTCCGGAATATACATTGTGTTAAAATACTCTGCCAGTTCAGGGTTCTTGTCTGCATCTATGGCAGCAATAGTTGCTTTTCCCTGATATTCTACTGCTAATTCATCAAGAACAGGCTTCAAAGACCGGCACTCTGGACACCATCTAGATCCGATCTTTACAAAGACAGGAGTTTTCTGAAGAGATGTGTTTAACTGTTCCAGTTGGGTTATAGCAATAACACTTTTCTCCATATTTACTTCAGAACTTATTGAATTTTGTGGAGTTTTTTCATCACATCCAGCTGTAAAGAGTACTAATACAAGCAAGATCAGCAATATAACTGATTTCTTCATGTTTGGTCTTCCATTATTTTCAATATTGCACAGTTAATTTTTTAAAATCTGTAAGTGTAAACATCTTGTAACAAATATAATGGTTAATTGTTAAAGTAATCTAGACTGCGCTTCCATATTGTTAAAACAATAAGCCAAAATTTACTCTACTTAGGAATATAAATGTATATAACTAGAAAATAAATAAAAACAGCCGAACAATTTATCCTTATTATAAAAAATTTGAAAAAATAGTCATTTACCTGTACTTGGTTGACGTTGCTTTTAGAGTACACCTAATATCGTTTAACTATTTGTTCCTCGTTTCGGTGAGGCTGGAATATATTTCACTGTCATTTTTAAGGACTTACTTGACTTATTGTTTGTTTTTGAGAGACTATGTGTTAAATATGAGATGGATTTCTCCGTTGTTGACTCTGGACTGAAAGCGTTGTTTACTGATATTTAATCCAATTTTAAGTCCCTTATAGAATTCCTTAAACGCTGAATATCATATTCTTACTTTTTCATCTGTGGTACGCGGAGTAGCTTATGGCCTTTCGACATTAGGCGGAAGAATGATTCAGGAAGATGCTAAGTCTCTACTTTAGCGGTAGTTCACTTCTATCCTTCTATGTTCTCAATATCACACTAATTAAGTGTTATTTACTGACCTCCTGTCATCTTGATTATAATAATTCTAATGTTCTATCTGTAAACATATTTTTATACTTGTCAAAACTCAACTCTACGATTAGGGAATGCAACCTTGACAGGTAACTGATCCGTGTAGATTTTACCATCAGGAAATCTACTATCAGGAAATTAATTTCCGAATGAGTTCCTTAAGATTTCGAACTTGACCTGGCAGGAGATGAAAAGGCAGAAATTTTCATTTCTAGCATGCTGACCAAAAAACTATTGTCAGTACATTGAATTCAAAGCCGTGATTTCCGAGAGGCTGTCTTTCCAAAAGGTCTGTCTTTCCGAAAAGTCCGTCTTTCCGAAAGGACTGTCCTAGCCTGTAGAAATGCTCAGGTTTCAGGAGTGACTTTTCGGAATCAATCTTTCTGATTTTACGGTAATTGCGGCCGATAGAGTGCTGTTGTACTAACGGATGCGGACATTGTGCCTGAGGTTATCCGTACCGGTTTTGATGACAATTCTGAAGTTGTATTGAAAAATAAAATTTTTTTTGTAAATAAGGTTCAATAATCCTTACCCACATCCAGGGAGACAATATTTATAAATTAAATAATATGTGCCCCTTCTCAAGCACTTTAATGGCTGCCTGGATAAAGTGTTCTGATAAGGTCTACAATTTTATAGGACTTATTCAGGGAGACCGATTCGTTTTTATTGCAAAGGAGTTCCCGACAAGAAATATTAAACTTGTCGGATTTGATTTTGAAGACTCAAGAGCGAACCTGGTTAAGAAAAAGAAGTTGAAGTGATCGAGAGAATTAATTGAAATGTCAAGATTTAATGGAAAATTTATCTTTTTCAGAATGGTTAAGGTGCAGGAAAGCAAGAAATTCCTAAATATGAATTCTTTGAATAAATCCAGCTTTTATACTTCTAGAAAAAAAATACTCATTTTAATTAAAAATACGAGGTATTATGATTTGGATTCAAAATAATATTTTCGCTCATTTCAGTAAATTATCCTTTTATATATACTATAACTACATTAAATAGCTAGATTTAACTTGTTTTTTAAAAATAATCCTTATTTTTTAGTAAAAATAGAAAAGTAAATATTTAAAAGTTTTTTTATCAGCATTTTTAGATATACTCACAATAGTGATCAAATAAAAAAGTAATTCCATATTTCCCCATCAAATTCGCCCAGATTTTCCAGGACTATTTAATTGTAAGTAAAATTTATTCCATATGCTTTATATAAACTAAAACTATATGTTTAATATGCCTACTAGCAATTAAAACTTAGATATATCAGCCTTAAAATTAAGATAGGCTTTCGAAAAAACATTGTACTAAGTTAATTGCTAAAAGTAGCATATAGTGTTAATATTTTGGGAAAAATAACTATAATAGCCACATTTCAAGATTAAGTAGACAAATCCTATGAATCCACTTTTCTTGAACTGGTGCCTATTCAAAAATTACCCAAAGAGAATAGTGAATATCAATTGAAGATCGGGGGGAAACTGATGGATATTCAGTACTTTGTGATTATTCTGTGCCAGAAGTTCAGAGTAATATTCAATGACTTTGACATTCTCTGAGCAGATTGGTAGATAAAAAATCTTTGTAGACACTAATTTAAAATAATAATTTCCTAGGATCATTCTATCTTAAATTGGTGTCTATGCAAAATCTCTTAGGAAGAGTACAGCGTTAAAAGTGGAGGGAAATATATTGGTATTACCGCGTTTTCATGTAAATTTCAATTTAATTATCGCCATATTAAAAGAAAATTTCACTATATATATTTAAATCATATATGTAGGCTTCTTGTCTATAAAATAGTGAATGTGAAAAAATATAAAAAGTATACGAAGAAAAAAGCATACGAAGAATACGAACGGAGGAAAATACAATGATTCCAATAATTGAATGGCAAGATTTCACTATAAACATTACATTATTACTCATAGCACTTTCAGAAAAATTCAACATAATTTTCAACTGAGTTTTACAGATGTTCAAAGAGTCAAAAAAATGTCTGGAAAGTTGAGTCATAAAGAGATAAACTCATGCCTTAGAGAGTTTATTTCCCTTCTAATTTGAAAAATTCAAAAATATTTGCAACACCTGCTACTGTAAGAGATTGAAAAATGATCATAATAGCCACCCAGTTCAAGACAGTATTGACAAAACCCATGAATTCACTTTGTCTTGAACTGGTGGCTACATAACGAATACGCAGAGGAAAGCGTATACATATAATAGAGCTGATTAAAATATAACAATAACGTTTCCAGTAAATATATTCTATTAATCACATGCTTAGAGGACATTTTAACATATGTCTTAAATGATGCCTGTTTTAACAGAACTGACTATATAATATGTTTGTCTTTAATAAGATTGTCTTTTTCTGAATAAACTAAAGTGGCTCGATCAAAAAGAGAAACATCAAGCTTGTATTTGATTATCAATAACAAACGTTTCTAGATTAGATATATTACTTTAACGTTTAGGTGATGAATACGAGTTATCCACTCAAAATAATGAAACAAGCTTGATGTTTCTCTTTTTGATCTAGCTACTTCATAACAGAACAATTATTTTCAACTTATAAACAAACAACAAAGAGACGAGTATATAGTATTATTTGCCTTCCAAAATAAGCATAATCTGTCCAGCTCTCATAGACTTGACAGAGTTCTAAAACTGCTATTGTGTAGTCTATGGGATTTGGCCAACAGGCTTTGAATCATAATGAAAATTTATCTTAGCTCACTCCATAGACTACATAGAACGATACCTCATATTATTAGGCAAAATTTAAGTCGAAACATTGAAAACAAAAGTGAAGTGATATAATTATAAAAATTAATAGAATATATCAATAAATATATTCTGGTATTTATATTCTAGTTTGGAAATTTAAGCATTTTAAGTGCTTTTTTAATATAAATTTAATATAGACGTATTTTCAAGTTTCCGGGTTAAAATGGCTCTGATTTTATATTACGGTTTAATAATTAGTAGAATATATTCGTTCTACTTTATATAAATTAAGCTCATATATGCATATATCTCATAGGCGAATAAATATTAAGAGTAATTCTAATATTAAGATAAACTTCTAATGTATAGTCGTCTTTGAGAATAAAATCTACAGGGGGGAAAACTAGAATGGACCTTATTCTTACAATTGGACCTATAGCAAGCGTTGGACCTATTGCAGCTTTCGTCGGAGACTTTATGCAATGTGTTTTTACTTTCTAATCTCCTAAAGAGAGGATGGGCAATTAGTAATCCTGTATCGAGACACGAGAGTGTAAACATTTTCTTATATTAAGATAAAAAAACTCTAATTTATAGTCGTCTTTGAGAATAAAATCTATAAGGGGAAAATTAGAATGACATTTACTCTTACAATCGGACCTATAGCAAGTGTTGGACCTATTGCAGCTTTCATCGGAGACTTTAACCAATGTCTTTTTAACTTCTAATCTCCGAAAGAGAAGATGGGCAATTAGTAATTCTGTATCGAGACACGAGAGTGTAAACATTTTCTTATATTAAGATAAAACTCTAACTTATAGTCGTCTTTGAGAATAAAATCTATAAGGGGGAAAATTAGAATGACATTTACTCTTACAATCGGACCTATAGCAAGCGTTGGACCTATTGCAGCTTTCATCGGAGACTTTAACCAATGTCTTTTTAACTTCTAATCTCCTAAAGAGAGGATGGGCAATTAGTAGTCCTGTATCGAGACACGAGAGTGTAAACATTTTCTTATCCTTATTAGCAGGATAAGAAAACCCAAAAACATTTTTAATAAAGTTTTTATCTGCTCCTAGAAATTTATCTCATAACATTTACTCCAAAAATAGGCCCCAAAAGTCCACAAATGCATAAAAAAGAATGAAATAAGTAGCCATTATTAAGAGAGGATGGGCAATCCTTAATTTAGAATCTAGAAATTAAACCGGAGGGAGAGCAAGAATGACTATTGGAAGTATTAACTTCATTGATTGTACACAATTCAGTGTATTCATTGGCTATTTTAATGAATGCATTTTCTCTTAATGAATGCATTTCCTAAACTCTCCTAGAGAGGATAGATAATTAGTAATCCTGTACCGAGACACGAAAGTGTAAACGATTTTCTCTTGTAGTCCTCGGCTAATATCTGATGACTACACTTGTAGTTTTCGGCCAACGAAAGAGTTTATCCTAAAACCAATTCCATTCCCAAATTTATACTATTTTCATGTTAGAAATTAGAGTGATTCCAAGTTCAAGGTTTTGAGATAGGCTTTGACAGAATATTAATATATTAAAAATATCACATGTTAAAAGAATTAAAAATGTTACATATTACAAAATACAAAACTGAAATTACTATCGTTTGGAAATTTCATGAGTTGTTGTCAATGTTCGCTCAGATCATCTACTGAGAACTAGACAACTGCTTTTCTCCGCACCCGATTAGGAATACCCGATTTAGAAATTACGCAATTGAAGAAAAAAATCAATTACGGCAAAGACTGTGGCTTAAAGCCAAATTTTGGACAGTTGACGGTTTTATGTCGTTGGTTTTTTAGTTCAATTGCGTAAGTCCTGTTATTAAAACAAAAAATTACTTTAAATTACCTGAAAAAAATAGTCATCGTTAAGAGAGGATGGGCAATCCGTAACTCCGAATCGACGACTATTTTACTTTTTTTACAAATATTCCCACGTTGGGATGTATATATATGTGTATGCATATATATTAGATTTACTTGGAGCACCAGAATTTTTTAAACATTAAGGAAGAATATAGGTATACGTACAAAGCTTTATAAGTGTTTTAAAGCTTATTGTCTGTTTGTTAACTAATTATGTAAAAGTGCTGTATCCTGAAATAACTCCGCAAATTCAAAAACTATTTTAAAGTTTAAGACACGAGGTAACAACAGGCACACAAAGAGTTAAACGCTGAATCAATTCCAATTCTGTTTTGATGTTTGAAGTAACTATGTAAAAGAAACAAACTCAAAGTTAAATTAAATATTTGGCCACTTGCGCACAATATATTAATAAAAAACTAAAACATAGTTTTATATTATTTATAGAAATAATTTCTTGAATTCCAGAAGGTCAGTCAGGAGTGAAATTGTTGAGCTCAAGAGCTCCATATCAGATTTCTGGGAAATCCAAAAGAAAAAGCATTTTATGTTTTATAGGCCTGCATAAATGGAAAAGAAGCGGTGGTTTGAATATTTATTCTTCAAATGTGAGAGAAAAGTATTTCGTGTGTACACGTTGCGGGAAGACAAAAACAGTTTATGAACCAAAAACCAAATGAAATCTAAAAAGCCCTGTTAAAGGAAACCTCATATTTAATTGCTGATCTCATATTTAACTGCTGATCTCATATTTAACTGCTGATCTCATCCTTATTTATAAGTGGGTCATACTGGCCCAATTATTTATATGTTTCCATGAATTTTTTTCAATCCCGTTAAATTGACACCTTACCTATACAGGTGCTTATAGAAAGCGTTATCCGACAGCGAAAATTTTAAGCTCAATAGCCTGCAAATATCTCTTCTATTTTGTAAATTTTCCAGTTTTATGTTCTCAAGTTATTACCGGATGAGAAATTTGTTAATGCCAGAAAAACTATATAATTCCGCCTCATAAATTATTTTGATAATATGCAAAATTTTGATAACAAGCAAAAATTAGAGCCTTTTACCCTGATCTTCAGCCATCAGAAATTTTTTCAAAATATTCCAGATTTAATCCCCAGAGAGATTTGTCCCTGCTTTTCCCTGGAAGGCAGTGAAATTAAACTCATCTCTGGGCCCGCTCATGCAGGTAAAACCACTTTCATGAGTCAGGTTGCCAGTAGCCTGGTTGGAGTAAAAATTTATATTGATTTTGAAAACAATCAGATGCAGGAGTTAGGATCTGGATATTTACAGGCAATTGAGGAGACTGCAGCCGAAATTCGCAAAAAAGAAACTGAAGGCGGAGAGGGGCAAATTTTCTATTTTTTTGATGAAATCCAGAATCTTCAGGGGTGGGAGAGCTGGGTTGACAGGCTTCACAGGCAAGGGGCAGAAATTTATCTAACTTCATCGAGATCAAAATTAATAAATGAGTTTTCTTCCAGGTTTCCAGGTAGATGTAAAATTTTAAAGTTTTTCCCGTTCTCTTTTAAGGAATACTTGCTGATTAAAGGTAACGAAATTGAAGAGCCTGGTTTTCTAACCACTTCCAGCGATGAACTGTTATGTATGTTTTTGCAGTATTTCGAAAACGGTGGTTTTCCGGATGTAATCAAAAACAACGACATCAGTCTTTCCCGTAAATATTTTGAAGAAGGGTTAGAAAAAGGAGATGCATACGGATATGATATCCAGAAATTAAAAAAACTTACCATATTCCTGATCTCGAATATGGCTTCGGAGTACTCTCTTGAGACCCTGAAAAAAGTTAGTGGAATCGAGAATGATGAACTAATAGACAACTATCTGAACTATCTCGAGGACATTTTCGTGCTGTATCGGGTTCCAAAACTCAATAGCCTGCAGGAAAGCGGGAAGGAAAAAGACATTCCTTGCAAGATTTATGCAGGCGATACAGGTTTTTTCAAGGCAGTATATCCAGGCTACCCTGACAGTCTTGGGCTGAGATTTGAGAACCTTGTATTCCTTGAATTGCTGAGAAGGGAAAAACAGGTATTCTACTTTCAGAACAAAAGAGAATGTGATTTTGTTATTAAGGAAAGAGACAGTCAGAAAGTTTCAGCTGCAATTCAGATCTCGGTTTGCTTCGGAAACCCTGTAGTGAGGGAAAGAGAAATTCTGGGACTCATGGAAGCCCTGGATGAGTACGACCTGGAACAGGGGCTTGTTCTAACAATGGACGACGAAGAGACCATCCAGGTTAACGGCAAAAACGGAAAGAAAATAATCATGGTTAAGCCGGTATGGAAATGGATGCTAGAGTGAACTATCACTCATCTAAAGACTGAGTGGCTTCTTGGTTGATTCTAATTTTATCACAAAACTGCTCCGTGCTAAATCACTTATAGCCTGTGCCAAGTGATGATCTTTAACCATATCTTTCACATTCAGAGTTTCCATAGCTATTGCCTGGTTTTCGCTAACGAACCCAAATTTGACAGAATTCATTAATTGACAAAGTATTTTTCTACAAAAAACGTATACTATTGACGCAGAATTTTTCGGAAAATGAAAATAGCAAAAAATCGAGAACAATATATAGAAACATTAAATTTAGGGTAAAAACAGGAGCATGAAGCTCCTTTTTTCATTTTAATTTTTATTTTTCTGTCAAATTAGGGAACGAATCTAAAAGAGAGTTTGTTCTGGAAATCATTTATCTGATTTGTTATTATCGTGGAGCACAGCAAGCCTTTGTTTAGCTTTTGCCCCGTTATTAGAGCCTTTCTGTCTTCGGATACTCTTTTAGAACATGGAAAACACAAAAGAAATATGGGTAAAAGTATCATGGGGTGAAAAGACGCTATGTAGTGAGGGATGTTTTGCATTTACCATCAGAAAGGTAGTAAAGAAGCTGCCGAATGTTAAATACGGAATAAGGGTTGAAGTTGACGCTTATATCCACTGAGCTAAAAAATCAGAGCTTTTACGATTCGTAATATAGAGAAAGAACCGAGTAAAAAGAGAACATTCATGTAAAACGTTGTAATAACTTCCGAATCTTTCGGAAACATGCAATAAAAGGTAAAAATGAAAAGAAACCGAAAAGTGAACTTTCCATACTTAATTTTTTATTCGGGATTTTTCCCGAAATCGTAAATCTTAAGGGATAGTTCGGGCTTCTTTTATTCTCAAATCTCTGTTTGTATTTCGATGCTTCTATTCTCATTTTATACTGAAGCTTCTTACACTGAAATTTCACCAAAAATGGCATCTTTTTCCACAGCTTTTTCCTCTTTTGCTTCTTTCTGGGAATAAAACCAGAGCGGAATATAGAGACAAAGCACGAAAAAGCCTATCCCTGTAGTAGCCCATCCCAGTTCAAGGCTGTTGAGGTAAATTATTCCTACCAGAAAGAAGGGGACATTCAAAATTGCCGTAATCAGTGCTACGTTTTTCCAGCCGCGTGGGGCTTTAAAGGGTCTTTCTAATTTTGAGAACTCAGGGTCATTCCTTACCTTGAAATACGTATAGAGACTGATCCCGTTAGCACACATATATCCGATTGCAGAAGCTGCAAGAATTGCAGTAGGATTTCCCAAAAGGATTAAACACATATTGAACATGGCATCGGCAGCCATCGCGTTCATCGGGTGCCCATGAGAATTAAGTTTGCTTAAAAATGCAGGAAGGTTGCCTTGAATTGACATCGAATAAATTGACCTTGCAGAGGAGAGAAATGCAGTCTGTATAATCAGTAGCATGGCTCCAATAAGCATTATTATCGAGATGGAAGCCCCAATAGAGCCCAGAGAAAGATTTGCAAGAGGAAGCATAGGAGACACAGGCTGGGCAAGTACTTCATTAACTCCAAGAGTGCCTATTACAGATGTCTGGACCAATACATAAAGCACGAGACAGATTCCTCCGCAGACTAGTAGTGCTTTTGGAGTATCAGTATTGGGGTTCCTGTATTCTGGCCCGTAAATTGCTGCGGTTTCCCAGGCACAGGCACTCCATTCTGCCATTGCGAAAAGCCCGAAAATAATGAGTACGTGCTGTAGATCCCAGGTCCAGTCAACAGGAAACCATGAGCCTGTAATATTAGCAATATGAAAATCCCCTGTAAGGAATGGAGCAAGTGTAATAACCATAAGAGGAATCAAAGATACTACCGCTAAAATGTACCCTGCTTTTGCTCCATTCTTGAGCCCTTTTGAATTTATAATTCCAAGTGTGCCAAAGATAAATCCACCTACCAATAAGGAAAGCAATGTCTTGGGGATTACAGAAAGAGTTGGTATCAAGCCCTGAAGGTAGTCTCCTATCAGGATCGCATAAATCGCAAGTACAGGACTCCAGCCGAACCAGTAACTCCAGGCGCTGAAACCGCCTATGAATTTACCAAACTTAAATTTTCCTTGATTGATTTTATTCGAATTTGAGCCAAAAACGGTTTGGGTATAGCCTGGCAAGCCCGAAGCCTTCGGAAAAACCGTTGAAAGCTCTCCGAATGCGATGTTCTGGATAAAGCCAAGTAAAATAGTCAGGCCCCATAATATTATTGAAAAGGCCCAGACATAGCCTGTAAAATAACCTATAGACGGTAGGATTAACAAAGGAACACCAAGAGCTATTGCAAGCCCTTGCTTCCAGTCAATACTTCTTTCAAGCTCCTTTGGCTCGCAGTGTGCCCTGCTGCAGTCTCCTGCCGTATTCAGGTCAGTTTGAGGGCAAGTTTGAGAAGGAGAAGGAGAGTTGTTACTAGTCGTAAAATCACCTTTGCTCAGATTTTTTTCAGGCAATTTGTTTTCTGAAAATGTTGCAGGAATTAATCTTAATATCAAGCAACTTTTCAATATTCATCTTTGCAGCAATACCTTTTGCAGCACCTGGTACTGAAGTTACTACTCCAATATCAAGTTCTTCACGCAGCTCTCGCATAACATGCTCGTCTACGAGGTCCATCTTGTCGACCCCGAGTTTCTTTGCCACGTATTCTTTTGCCTCGCCTATGCGCATATTCTTTGAGAACTCCATCCTTGCAACAAGGTCTCCTGCAGCCCTTATTCCAGTCATACCTGAAGCCATTATGTGGGAAATCGGCATACCCAATGGGTCGCCGACCCCGATCTATATGCCGTCTACGCCTGCAATTTCTACCATTGCCTTGCTTGCTCTGGTAACCGCATCAATAGGAGGAGTCTCGAGCATAGGAATTCCGCCAACGCCCATGCCCATGTCAACGTGACAGGGAATTGGAGACGCCTCGACAGCTGCCTTCATGAAGGTAACTGCACGAGCAAGGTTCCAGGCTGAGCTTTTGCTGGTATTGGTGTTGCATACTGGCCCGAAAACGTTTGCTCCTGCCTTTGCAATAAGTGGAGCCTGTTCATGAGGCCACAAACCTGCGAGCCGTACTCCATCATATTCCAGTTCTCCGTGCATACCCAGTACCATCTCGCCAGCCATTCCGGCTTCGATATACATATCAGGAAACTCGTTTCTAAGTGCCTGAATTGCATACAGTGTGCCGTACATATCTCCGTCGCCTGCTGCACCGGTTGTATCAAAGTTAACTCCATCTGCACCGGAGGCAAAAAGCTTCTGCATAACCCAGATAGTGTCTCTAGTAAGGTGTTCGGCAGCATGTTCCATTGATTCTTTTGCCTTATCGATCTTGAATAGTTTCATAAGGTCGCCGGGATTCTCAAATGGTCCATCAGGGGTATAATACAGTCCCATATTTGGCATTGCGCCGTAAAACAATGGGATGATCATGTTCTGCTGGCAGACTTCCATTGCCTGGCACTCGTTTGATACGACAGGTTTTACAGGCTTAAAACTGTAATCAATGTGTCCGAGTTCCATTGTGTCGGCACCGAAAGCACGCTCGTGAGTCATGCAGCCAACCAGGCGGCTGGAAGGAATACCGACACCACTGTTACCCTGGTCACCGTCAAGCCTTATAGTGCCGATGTCGTGCGTTACGGGAATCTCCATGCCCTGCTCGACACTTACAGCCTTGCCTGGCATCATAAGAATTTCTGCAAGCTTGTCAATTTCATCGGCGCTGAGGGCAGAGATCTCACCAAGGTCGGCAGCATTAGCAGTTCCGGCCTCGATCTCAGCCATGATTTTCTCTTTGGTAAGGAAGACACGTTTTCCGTCTCCCATTCTCAAAGCGTATTCAGTTGCCATTTTTATCCTCTTTCAAATGAATTTAGTTTAGACTAACCGAGTTTATCGAGAGTTGAAGTTCAAAGTAGCAGTTCTTTTGCTTTTGCCACAGCTTCGCTTGCATTTTCGGCGTAGCAATCGGCACCTATTTTGTCAGCCCAGGCCTGAGTTGCAGGGGCTCCGCCTACCATAATTTTTACTTTATCCCTTAGTCCTTCTTCTTTGAGGAGCTCAATTACGTCCTTCTGTCCCTGAAGGGTTGTCGTCATAAGAGCGGAAATTCCAATTATGTCAGCATTGACTTCCTTTGCCTTTTCGATGAAGCTCCTCGTAGGCACATCCCTACCAAGATCATATACCTCAAAACCAGAAGACTGGAGCATTGTTGATACTATTGACTTGCCAATGTCGTGGACGTCGCCCTCAACTGTCCCGTTTACGATAACACCAATTTTCTTTCCCTGTGTGCCTGCTGGTAAATCTTCTTCAAGAAGTTTTACCCCGGCAGTCATTGCATCGGCTGCCATCATTACATGAGGCAGGAAAAGTTTTCCTCTTTCAAAAAGAATTCCTACCTGGTTCATGCCTGCAGAAAGGCCTTTTTCTATGATTTCTTCAGGAGGGAGCTTTAACTTCGCTTTTCCTACCGTTTCGATTACTTTTTCCTTTTTACAGGAGATTACCGCATCAGCAATCTCGAAGAGTAACGCTTCTGTATCTGCCATTTTTTTCTGTCCCTTTTTTTCTGTCCCTTTTTTTCTGTCCCTTTTTTTTCTGTCCCTTACTTATCAAAGAGTGACTGACGATTGTTTTCATATTTAATAGGAAGGCGGTAAGTTATTTCCTATTAATAATATATATAATTTTCTAAAAGTATATAATAAAGTATAAAAAATATAAATACGAGAATAAAATAAAAAATAAAGTGAATAGTAAAACTTGTCAAGAATATTTTTTAATTTTTAAAAATACTAAAATTGGAAATAGTTTGATACTAAATATTTTCGTAAAATTTTACGGTTTGTAGACCTAAGTTAGTATCTCTCAGTAATATTATCTTTTCAGAGATCAAATATATATTTAATTATCTAATAGGAATATTAATAGGTAAGGGAAGAAAACAGTTTACTGTCCTTAAGATAAAGGGACCTGGAGATTCTTTCTTGAAGAAAATAGAATACGCTATTTTTCTATCTAATAAATTAATTGAAAAATCTCTGGTTACCTCATTAAGAGTTAATGCATTTAGGAAATAACATATTGTTAAACATATTTGCCAAACCGTAAATTAAAGAATTAATCATCTAAAGAGTTATATTGGGGGAAGGAAGTATGGAAGTTAAAAGTAGAAAACACACGAAAAAGATGCATACAAAACCAAAAAGCATCTGGGAAGGCTTTTTTAAGGATAAGACACACGGAGGACATAGATATTCGTCTGAAGAGTTTCTTGCTATGGAAGCAAGAGAAAAATTATTCCACCTAGATGGAGGCAAAACGCTGCTTGATTTCGGGTGTGGCTCGGCAGAACTCCTGACTTACTATGCCCCTGAATATGAACAGCTTTTAGGAGTAGACTTTTCCCCATCCATGCTTGGAGAAGCAAGTAAAAGGATCAGTGAAAGAAAATATAATAATATCGACCTTATACTTGCGGACCATGAGACTCTTTGGGAGAACCTGGACTCAGACTTTGATCGAATAACTGCAGCTGGCGTAGTCCAGTACTTAACCTTTGAAGAAATTGATGACTTTCTTGCTAAGGCATCAGAGTATCTCAGTACGGACGGTAAAATAGTATTTTTTGACATACTGGACCCACGATTATACCCATTATGGAAACTAGGAGTGTTTACACCGAATGCTGGACTTTTAAAAGCCTTATACAGGATAGGTTGCGATTTTCAGACTTCAGTCACAGCAACCTTAAAAAATCGTCCAAGAGATATTTCCGGTTTTACCCACAACCCTTACAAAATTCAGAAAATTGCAAACAAAAATGATTTTGAGATGTGTTATGTACAATCAATGTACTACGAATATAAATATCATGCAATAATGTTTCGAACTTAAGCGGGAATGCATTGTGAACTAAATCTTGCTCAATAGCAGGCCAATTCTATCTAATATTTTCTAACTATATCTAACGGAATGGCTGTGATCAGATCATCTAATAGTATCTAACTATCATATCTAACTATCATATCTAACTATGTTGTGACCAGACCAGTACTATCTGCTATCAGACCAGTAAGTCCTCAATCCCTGCCTCTCTTACAATCTTTATCGCCTTAACCTCTTCTTCCGGAGTCAAGAGGCGTCCAATTTCCGGATATTCCATAGCCCGGTAACATGGCCTGTACTGAAACATCAAGTTGAACCTGGTCTGTGGGATATGTTTTGCAACCCATTCGGCAATTGGCCTTGTACAGCATTCCAGGTGGCCTGGAAGGACAAGGTGGCGAAGGAGAACTTCTGCGGTTTTATAGGCAAATTCAAAATTTGGCTGTACGATTTCCAGGTAATTTTTTATTTTTGAATATTTCCGGGCACATGCATTATTTCCGTACTTAAAATCTCCCAGGTAAACATCCACAACTCCTTCAAGGAGCTCTGCAACTTCAGGGGAATGATACATATTTGAGTTCCAGATCACAGGCGTATTTACAGAGATTTCCCGCACTATCTTTAGCACAGTATGCGTATGTGGAGTAGGGGTAACGAAATTCACGTTTCTGGCCCCATGCATTCTCCGAAGGTCGATCAGTTTTGCAAGCTTCCTGGACTCAATTCGGGTTCCGGCTTCAGGACTAGTTGAGAGATCCCAGTTCTGGCAGTAAACGCAGGCAAAAGCACAACCTGTAAGAAAGATCGTGTGAGAGGGTACAAGCTCAGGTTCCTCTCCCATGTGCAGAAACTCAGAAGCGTAATTGGAAGTATCAGCTAGCCTGCAGAAGCCTTTTTCACCGGCTTTCCGGTCAACCTCACAACGCCACCCACAACACTGGCAATTAGACAGCATTCTGTCTGCAATCTCAACTTTAATGTCAAGAAGAGAGGGACTGGCTTTCGGAAGTGCCAGGAAGCTTCTTGTAAAAAGTGCCAGCCTGTCATTCGCATCTTTATAGTTGAGGGCTTTTGCGGCTTCTAGTTCAAGGTGTTCTTTAAGTTTTCGATACTCTACGATCTCATTGCTATGAATTTTCCTGAGTTCTTCAAGCGGCATGCCCGGATCAAACTGGACCGGAATCCTTTCGGATATTTTAAAAAGGGCAGGCATTTCATCTCTGTGCACCTTAAAGTAACGTTTCAGGTACTTCGGGGCTGCCATACTGGAATATTATTCCGCATGGGTTAAAGGCTTATTGTCTATTTCTTCCGAGTCTTAACTCTAATATATATTTCTGATACTTAGTTCTGGTTTCCTGTTCTGATTCTCAGTTCTAATCCCTGATTTTGATTTCTTGTTTCGATTTTCAGTTCTAATTCTTAGTTCTAATTCTCAGTTAAGATTTATGATCCTTGATTCTCTCAGTTAAGATTTATGATCCTTGATTCCTAATTTCGAATTTTTCTGGTTTCTCAGCTTTGAGTTAATAGGTATTATATATATTTTAGAAACTATACGAGTTTTTCAGGCTTGTCGCAGGCAAGGTTATAAGAAGAAAAAGGTTTTTAACACATTTTAGCTGCTATCTTCAAGCAATCCTTAAAATTTACATGAGCAGGTTGAGAACAAAAATGGAATGGATCTTCCTTTTTATCGCAGGTCTTTTTGAGGCAGCCTGGGCAATCGGGCTGAAGTATACTGAAGGTTTTACAAAGCTTTATCCAAGCATCCTTACCATCTTATGCATGTTTCTTAGCTTCTATTTCCTTTCCCAGGCCCTGAAAACTCTGCCAATAGGGACCAGTTATGCAGTCTGGACCGGAATAGGGATTATCGGCACAACTATTCTCGGTGTCCTTCTCTTTAATGAACCCATGGACTTTGCCAGGGCTTTCTGTATAATTCTGATATTCTCAGGGATAATCGGGCTTAGAATAGTTTCTTCATAATAAGTTGCAGTCTGCATAATACATTACAGAGGTCCTGTTCTTTTTCAGGATCTTTCCTATACTCCTTGAAGGCAGCCCTTTTCTGCAGTGGGGAGCCAAAAATTAAAAACCTGCAAGACAATTTATTATGGGATTAAACCTGAGAGTTATTTCATTTTAGATTTTATCTTACCTTTTGATCAGGTAGTCAAAAGTTAGCTTTAAAGGTGACCTCAGGAGGTTTTTGGGGGAATATTCTGGTTACGCTTGACAGCATGACAATTAGTCTCTGGGACTTGATGTCCCTTTTATTTGTACTCCTGTTTCTCTATGCAATAATTTATCCGCAATCTCAGATAAAACAAATCCGATTGCGGCGCATGGCAAAATTGAAAGCTCTGGAAAAAAGCCACGGCTGCAAAGTACTTACTATGATTCACAGGCGAGAGGCAATCTCTCTTTTCGGGCTGCCTGCCTACCAGTACATAGATGAGGAAGATGCCGAACAGATCCTGCGCTGGATAAGAAAATACAAAGATTATCCGCTTGAGTTGATCCTGCATACTCCTGGCGGGCAGCTCCATTCCAGTATCCAGATTGCACGCGCCCTGCGGCGGCACCCGAAAAATACGAAAGTTATTATTCCGTACTATTCGATGTCAGGAGGCACAATTATAGCTCTTGCAGCAAATGAAATCGTGATGGACAAAGATGCGGTTATCGGACCGATCGATCCCCAGGTAGGAGATCTCCTGCGCGGGACTTATCCAGCTCCTTCCTGGATTTATGCCGCAGAAACTAAAAAAGAAAAAGCCGACGATACAACTCTTGTTATTAGCGATATCTCAAGAAAAGCCCTCAGACTCACACGAAATGTCGCAAAAGAACTTCTTGAAGGCAAAATCCAGCCAGGTCCCACCGGAGAAAGCAGGCTCGATGAAGTGGTTGAAAAACTGGTCAGCGGAGAAATGATCCACAGTGCTCCTCTCTCAGCTGGCGAGGCAAAAGAAATCGGGCTTGCCGTCAGTACGGATTTTCCGGAGGACGTGCACGAGTTTATGAAGCTTTTCAAGCCTGTAAAAAAGAGTGTGGAATACGCTGAGTAAAAAATGGAATGAAATTAGCTTGAGACGTGAAGTTAGAGAAGTTTAGGACTTGGAAAGAAGTTTATAATCTGTTAAAATTTATACGTTATCATTTATAATATTTGTTTAACCTGTTATTTCTCTAAAACTTTTGTTCAGGCTCCTGTGAGTTTTATTCAAACTCCTGCTTTCCTCACTCTTGCATCCTCTTCACTCAGCCCTGTCCAGATAACCTTATACTTCAGATAGTCAAGCACAGGATAGTAGAGGCTGCGGTCAAGCCCGAAACCTTCAAAGACCTTTGCTGCATCAGCATAAGTTTCTACTGCCCCTGGTTCTTCAAGTTCCAGATCGATTTTCTCAAGCAGCTTCCTGTGAATTAAGTAGTTCTCGAGGAGAACGTAACCTCGATATTTCTCCAGATCTTCGACTTTTCCGAATTCTTTGGCTTTTCCGAATTCTTTGGCTTTTCCTGACTCTCTGAGTTCTTTTAACTCTCTTGCTTTTCCTAAATCTCCTGCCCGTTCTGATTTTCCGGATTTTTCTAATTCCCCAGCTTTCTCCAGTACTCCAGCCTTTGCAAGCCTGTCTGCAACCACTTTCTTTAAGGCATCCGGCATAACTCCTTTTCCGGTTGCGATTTCTTCAAGGTTTATCAGTTCTCCTGAAATAGGGAATTCCATATCCTCCAGTCTTAACCGGTCTTCTGAAAGCTTTTTTTCCTCGTACTTCCTGAGTATCTGCATGACTTCATTTGCCGGGATTTTTTTGTCAAAGAAGATAACTTCCTGCGAAGGGAAATCCTTTTCAGAACACTTGAGTTTCCTGTCAATCAGGAGAATCACAGGTTCCTTTACCTGCTTGAGTTTCTCAATCTTATTTTCAAGATATTCGGGGGTCCAGAATCCCACTATTTCCAGATATACCCTCATTCCATCTCTCTGAAGGGAGAAATCCGGGACAAAAGCGTATTTTCCGGCTTTAAGAATCGTTGGCTCCCTTTTAATCTTCCAGCTTCCCAAACTGAGGCTGCCAAATATCTTTTCAAGCGTGCTGTCATAGACCTCTTCTTCGGCGTCGATTTCCTTAATTTCGACGTCTTTTCCGGCTTCTTTTCCGGTTTCTTTTTCGGCTTCATATATTCCTTTTTCTTCTTTAATTTGAATCCCCGTAGAAGTAGTCTCAGGGTACATGGCTGCTTCAGAAGTAATTTTGAAAAACTTTTCCGAGTCGTCAAGGGTAAAATCCAGGACACGCTTCCCCTGGTAACCTTTGTGAAGAATGCCTGATTTGAGCCTCCAGCCTTTTGATTTTAACAGGGCAGGAAAGATTTTTGCAAAGGAGTTCCCATAGCGTTCCGATATCCGAAAAAGAGAAGCGGGCCCATCAAGATGCAGGTGGACGGCTTTTAGTTCGTCAAATTTTTCTTTGATTTTTCCTTCTTTGGTTTTTCCTTCTTTATTTTTTCCTTCTTTATTTTTTCCTTCACTTTCTTCTTTTCCTTCTTTATCCCTATAGCTTTCTCTATCGATTTTTCCTCTTTCCTCTTCAGTATCTTCAAGGGAGTACATAAGCCCGGAACGAAGAATTTTCCAGAGGATTTTCTGAAAATCGCCTTTTATCCAGATGTCGAGGTCAACTGCTTTAAAGAGCAGAGTCTGAGTTAGGGAAATATTGTACTGTTTCAGGAGTTCTGCCGGAGAAAAGGGTACGAAACTTTTGACGATCTGGTTTTCCTCAAGGTCCGCCCAGAGTGCCTTTTCAAGTTCCTTTACCGAAATTGAAAGCTTTTTTGCAGCTTTTTGCAGAGCTTCTTTTTTCTCGACAGGAGAAAGGGCCATGCCACCGCAGGCTTCAAAAACCGTTTCCCTTGCCAGAGAAGGGTCAACGGCTGCATCCGTTTCTATAACGGTGCGTCTTCCAAGCAGCTGGGAAAGCCCCCTGATAAAGCGGTAATTCATTTCCTCGTAACCATCAAGTTCAGCCAGAAGATCCCCATAGGTTTTTCCGATATGCTGCTCGAAAGTTTCTATCAAAAGCCTTGAAAGTTCCAGGTTTTCGGGATCAAAAGCTGCGTATACAGGCTTTATTTTCCCTCCGGAAATGCGGGTTACAAGAAGGTCAGAAGTGAGCAGGTGAGCCGCCTCCGAAGCTTTTTTCTTTATTTATCCGGCTTTCGTGTCCTTCTTCGTTGCTTATTTGGTCTCTTTTTCCTTGTTCTTTAGTTATTTGGCCTTCCTTTCCTGGCTCATTTCTAATTTGGTTTTCCTTTTTTGATTCTTTTTTCATCTGTTTTTCCTTTTCTGATTCTTTCTTCATCTGTTTTTTCTGCACTGGACTTCCAGAGCCTTTTCGGCTTGAAACAGCTTCTTTTCTTCTTCTGGCAGTTCCGGCTTCTGTCGTTTCTTCAGTTATAATTTCGTAGAGTATGGCTTCTTTTCCTTCTTTCTTTCTGAGAATCCTTCCAAGGCGCTGGACATATGCTAATTTGCTCCCTGTGCCGCTTGCTATAATCCCTACATTTGCCTCAGGAACGTCAATTCCCTCGTCAAGCACCTTTGAAGTGACCACAGCTCTGTATTTTCCTTCCCTGAACTTCTCAAGGATGGAATTCCTTTCTTTTGCAGGCGTCCTGTAGGTAATTGCAGGAATGAGAAATTCCCTGGAAATCCGGTGGACAAGCCGGTTATGTTCTGTAAAAATGAAGATCCTGTCTTCCCGATGTGCTTTAAGGATCTCGTTAAGTTTTTCAAGTTTTGAGTCGGTATTGAAAGCAAGTTCTCTGGCTGTGTTTCTTGCAAGAAGGGCTTTTCTGGCTTCAGGATCTCTTCCACTTCTCATGACCAGTTTCTGAAAATCCCCTGGACCCTGAAGGACTATTCCGGTTTTGCGGAGATAATCTGTATAAACCGAATAAAATTTGTCGTATTCTTTCCTTTCCTCATCCGTAAGTGCAACAGCTATCCGTTTGATCATGTAAGGGGCAAGGTGGCTGCCTGCAAGTTCCGATACGTGTTTTTCGTATACTTTTCCCCCTACAAGCCTGCTAAGCTCCGAGTGTAACTCATCTTCCCGTTCGTAAGTGGCTGTTAGCCCAAGCCTGTAAGGCGCTGCGGAAAACTCGGCAATGCTCCTGTATCCGGCTGCAGGCAGATGATGTACTTCGTCAAAAACAAGGAGGCCGAATCTGTTCCCAAGAGTTTCGGCATGAATATAAGCAGAGTCATATGTGGAAACGGTTATCGGAAGAATTTTCTTCTCCCCACCCCCAAGTTTTCCTATTTCCGTTAAAAAAGCTTCTTCAAGCTGTTTTTTCCATTGTTCAAGCAGGTCAAGCGTCGGGACAACCACAAGGGCAGGAGTGTTGCAGCCTGCAATTGCCCTTATTCCAACAAGAGTTTTTCCGCTCCCTGTTGGCAGGACAAGCACTCCCCATCTATTGTTTTCTCCCCAGGTTACAAGAGCCTCGGCCTGGTAATCCCTTAACTTAAGTTTCTTTCCGGAAGTTTCATAAGCTGTTGCTAAATCCGGACATGGAAGAAGGTCAAGAACTTCGTCTTTAAATTGAACCTTAGAATTTTTCAGATAATTTATTATATCTCTGTAATAAAGAGCAAGAGCCCTGAAACTTCCGCTTCTTTCATCCCAGACTGCACTGGGAACTCTCACATTACCTTCTATAAGAAGTGTTCCCTGCTTGAAACTGATTTTGATCATTGTTTATTAAAAGTCTGGACATTATATATAATAATTGAGTTATCGGTCACCCGAGTTCCATAACCCGAGTTCCGTCTCGGGAGGACGGTTCCGTTTCGCTTCGCTCAAGCGGATTAATTTATGAATAAATAAGTTTCACTTCCCGAGTTCCGTAACCCGAGTTCCGTCTCGGGAGGACGGGGCCCTTTTCGCTCACTTCGTTAGCTCAAGAGGGCTGAATTACCCGAGTTCCGTCTCGGGAGGACGGGGCCCTTTTCGCTCACTTCGTTAGCTCAAGAGGGCTGAATTATAAACAAGATGACTATCGGAGTCAATCCAGTTGAATTATGATATGAAAAGCTAAATCTTCAACTGGCTTGGGGAAATCTGATTTACCCGAACTTCTTTTTGGGTCCTTAAAAGGTTTGATTGAAAAAAACTGGCAATGTTTGAATTTGAGAGCTTTGTCCCTAAACCCTATCCGGCGAGAGTAAACGACGCAATGATTTACACAATCCTTAAAAACCTGGCCAAAATTTTTTGCCAAAATTTCTTTATGCATAGATTTTAAGTCCGTGGCTTCAGGGTTCTCTAATTCTAAGGTGGAAAACTCGTTTTAAGGAATAAGATTCGGAAAATGGGAAATCCGATAAATAAGGCTGAAGAAGGAAAGATAACTTCGCTTGAGGCAAATACCTGATTTCTTTTTTTCTTTTGTTCAGGTTATTTATAGTTTTATTCCAATATAAACATTAAAAAATTTATCTTTATCGTTAACTGGGGGACTATTAAATGATACATCTATGGGAGTATGATACTCGCAAACTTGACGTAATAATGCCAGAGATGATGGTCGAACTTGAAAGAATAGGGAATGAAGGCTGGGAACTGGTTTTAATCAGGAACGATATCAATGAAGAAGGCAAAGTGACTGCTATTTTCAAGCGAAAAAAAGAGAGCGAGACTATAGCTTTATAACTCTATTTTTAACTTTTTTTATCTTTTACTTGTTTATTGATAAGATTAAAGCAATTTTGAGTAGATTAAAGCAATTGTCCTATCGTTTTTTTTTAATTTTTTTCAGTCTACCAGTTCTGTAAAGTCTATTTTTTATTTTTTTGCTGCATATTTGGAAAAAGAAACACAGGTGAATGCATTAACTTCAGCATGGATTTTCTTTCAGGCCGGAAATCTTTTAATAATTTATAAAAAAGATATGCGTTCTCATCTGAGTATTTCTGGAAGTTCCGAACGGCACTTATTAGGTCTTGTTCAGGAAGAGGTTTGGTGTTAGACTCACGGGTTGCGAGTTTCTTATCTCTTCACTTTTAGAGTAGATTTTTCGGAGTAGGCGTTGAAGTATTTCTTGTGGAATAGGTCTTGCTATGTGGTCTTATAGATGAGAACGCAAATTATACTATGCTCTCATCCTATATAATATCTTTAACAAGTAATATTATCCTAACTCTATTTTGTTGATATAGAGATTTAATGTTTCTTTATTGGTTTAACATTATAGCATTAAGCTACGGTACCCTATGTAACTGGATGTAAATGTTACATCTGATTACCGTAAGGTAAACAAAGAAAAAGGTCAAACTATTCTAGAGACCATTATAAAAGGCATTATAAAAGGCTAATTTATCCGAAAAAGGACTCTGTCATCTCTAAACGGAACTCAGGTAAATAGATTCGAATCCTGAAAATTCTTTGTAACTAGTAAGATACACTAAAAATGGGCAACTAATACCGACTTTGGGCATAGAGATCTGTCAATTAAAGCTCTTAATATCGGTTAATTAGGCTTTTAATATCGATTTACAGTGCCTGGATAGTTACAACTTTTTTAAAAATGAGGTGGCGTTCTCATCCGAAAAAACCTGGGAGTTCCGAATGGTATTCAAGAGACTCACTTTGTTGTAGTTGGGGAAGAGGTATTGAGGTACTTGACTCATGCGTTGCGAGTTTCTCTTTTTATCCCTTTTATAGTGGAGTAATGTTCTGGAGTAGGTGCTTTTTGCTAGTGGGGTGTTAAAGGGATGAGAACGCAATTTATAATACGTAGTCATTGTATATAATATTTTTAACAGTTAATCTTATTTGATTTTCTTTTTTTTGTGTATCAAGATAACCTCAGCTTATTAATATAGTGATTATTTCATTGGGTTAATGATTGTATTATTGCGCAAATTACACCAGGAAACGGATCAAAAAAGAGTCGTAAAAGCCGTGATAGTTCTTCAAATAAGCTTTTTATATTTTACCAGCACGGGCTCAGAAAACATGTAGATACTTCCTTCCCATAATTGAAATTTAGCGCTATATAGATTGCAGACATTGCTGAGAAACTGACAATGTTTAGAGTGATTTGGGAAAATTAAGAAGAATCCGAAAAGTGTAAAAGGTCTGAAAAACGTAATCTTTCACGGGAACATAACCAAATTTCCCGAAAACAAAAACAGTAAGCGATTGAATGCAGTTTAATAAAGTGTACAGGTAACCCACTATTTCGCTTAATTTTGAAGTTATTCAATATTTTCGTAATCGTTCTTCAATCTAAACGGAGTTGAAGTTTACTCAACAATTAACTTTTTGTTGCCTGTTCTTGTATAATTTATGAACTTACATAGATCTTTAATCTGTTGAATGGTTTCAGATATGATAAAGCCAATCTTAAAGTCATAATGTATGTGTTCGCAGTTTAATTTTGTATATCATCAGTATAAGTCTTAATAATCACAATGTTATTAGAAACCCAGTCTGTGAAGTATGCTCACTCCTGAACGATCCCATCTTTCAACCTAATTACCCTGTCTGCGTATTCGGCATGCCATTCTTCGTGGGTAACCATTACAATTGTCTGTCCTTTTTCCTGATTGAACTTCCCGAAAAGGTCAAGAACTTCCTTTGAGGTCTCGGAGTCAAGGTTGGCACAGGGCTCGTCTGCAAAAAGGACTTCTGGGGAATGGG
Source organism: Methanosarcina barkeri 3 (assembly GCF_000970305.1). Taxonomy (GTDB): domain Archaea; phylum Halobacteriota; class Methanosarcinia; order Methanosarcinales; family Methanosarcinaceae; genus Methanosarcina; species Methanosarcina barkeri_A. The sequence goes on along the minus strand of NZ_CP009517.1, from coordinate 627,727 downwards.
CAAGAGCCCGTGCAATTGAAACTCTCTGCTGCTGGCCTCCGCTCATTTTAGAAGGGAGTTGTTGAAGGCGGTCGCCAAGGCCAACTGCGGCAAGAATTTCTGCAGCTGCGGATTCGCATTCGGTTTTACTTTTGCCCTGCATCATAAGGGAGATATAGACATTTTCCATGGCATTGAGCTCGGGAAGTAAAGCATAGTCCTGAAAAACATAGCCCAGGTTATGCAGCCTGAATTTGCCCTTTTCGCTGTCGGACAGTCTGGAGGTATCCGAACCGTCTATAATGACCTTTCCCGAATTTGGGGTATCAAGCAGGCCAAGCTGGTTTAAAAGTGTGGTTTTGCCTGAACCGCTCGGACCCATGATTGCAATGAATTCTCCACGCCGGATTCTTACGTTTACTCTGCGCAGGGCCCGAACCTCTACCTCTCCCATCTTGAAAGTGCGTGTGATATCTATACCTTCGATAATAGCGTCTGTAATAGTATCATCTGTCGATTTTCGGATTATATCCATACTTTTTACTGTATTCTCTGTCTGTTTTCGGATTTCATCCATACTTTTTACTGCATCTTCAGTCTGCTTTCGGATTTTTTCCATAGTTTCACCCTTTATTTATCCCATTCATTTGCCCCAGATCAGGTCAAGAAGATCTTTCTGAGCCAGTTTGTACGCAGGAATTACCGAGCCTACTACAGAAGAAAGGAACAGGAGGACTGCCCGATTTAAGGCCTCTGCATTGTCCAGCCTGAGGCTCATAGAGCCAAGCGGGACTTCCACAGGGTGGGAAACAGTATAAGGTACAAGTCCGAAACGCACAAACACGTAGCCAAGTATAACACCCGCACCTGCGTAAAGCATGGCCTGGAGCACAAAGGATGCAATTATCACATTTTGTTCTATCCCTATTGCTTTCTGAACCCCGATCTGTCTTTTTTTATTCACGATATTTACGTAAATAACCACAAAGATGATCACAAAAGCAATTAGCAGGCCGATTGCGTTCATAATATTCCGGACCAGCCCAAGCGTGTTTTCGATCAGTCGGAGGATACCTGCAAATTCATGCCAGGTACGGATATTCTCACCAATGCCAAGAGAGAGGAGTGCAGTCCTAGTATCGTACTCAGGCGTGCCGTCTGCGGTTTTAACGGCTATTTCCTGGGCAAAGTCTCTGCCCTCAATCCCCATCAGTTCTTCAAGATCAGCCTTTGTAAGATAGGCTGAGGCATCAGCCATGAAGAAACGCGTTGAGTAGATTCCCTTTACCCTGAACTCTCGGGTTACGCCTCCGATTGTAAGTTCAACGGTGTCTCCTACTTCCACACCTCCTAAAGACTTAGATTCCATAAGGGCTCCGAAACCTCCTGAGACCTCCCTGCCCAAAATTATCTCTCCTCTATCAGGCCTGCTCAGAAAATCCCCACTTATTATAGCATCTTCAAGGCCTGTTACGAAGATCTCGTCCGCAGGATCTATCCCATAAACCGTAGCTCCCATTTCTTTCTGTTTATAGCGGAAGTTTCCAGTCGTTTTCAGGCGAGCCGAGGTTCCTATTACCTGCGGAAGACTTTCTATCTTCTTCTGGAGGGCTGATGCGTCCCCTATATAGCGTTCTTCTTCCTTTGGTTCGACTACGACGTTTCCGGTCTGAAAATTCACCATAAGTTCATTGAACTTGAGCGTAATCCCAGCCAGCATGCTTGAGAAAAGCACAAGCTGTATAAAGATCAGAGTCAGGACAAAAACTGTAAAGATTGTAATCCCTTTATTGCCCCTTGTTATGGAGCGGCTGGCAAGGAAGAAGGAAACTCTCGCTTTTTCAAGCATAATAGGCCATCCTTTCTGGTTAATTCTTTTTTAGGGCTTATTTTCGAAATTATTAATTCCAGGATTCTTGTTTTCGAAATTATTAGTTCCAAGATATACCAGGACTCTTGTTTTCGAAATTATTAGTTCCAAGATATACCAGGACTCTTGTTTTCGAAATTATTAGTTCCAAGATATACCAGGACTCTTGTTTTCGAAATTATTAGTTCCAGGACTCTTGTTCTCGGAATTTTAGAGCTTACCTTTCTTTTTCATATAAAGGGTCACAGATGCAAGGACCAGGACTGCTCCGAGCACAATTGGAGGAATGCTTCCTTCCTGGTTTTTCACATTAAAAGTCAGGTTCTCGCTAACCTGGTGCTCACCAAAATCATCCTCATACTCCACCAGCAGGGTCACGTTCTGATCACCGGTTTTTCCAGGAGTGAATGTAAATACTGCAGGAGCATCATCGTCTTTATCCAGACGCCCGAGAAAAGCATTCGTGCTTCCACTGCCCTTAAGTCCCTCAAGCCTGGCTTTGACCGAACGAGCTTCACCTTCTCCAACATTTTCGAGCCTTAAAGTCAGGGATACCTGCTGTCCTTTCACAGGTATCTCCGGATCAAATTTCAGGCTTGAAATATCAATTTGCGCCCGATTAAGCACGTTAATTCCAATTTCCTGGATCTTGTCTATCTGGAAAGTCTCAGTATTATTCGAGGCTGTTATCCGCAATGGAATCCTGTAAGGCTTCACATCGGCATTGCTGCCCAGAAGAAGTTTGAACGAGAGGTTTTTAGAACTGCCTGCACTCAGATTCTCAAAAAAACAGACATTGTCCTCTAGTGGAATTAAAGGTGACGAATTGTTGAGGTTAAGAATTACCCTTACATTTTTTGCGTTCCCGTTTCCTGCATTCTTAACTGATGTCCTCAGGTAAAACTCCTGTCCAGGAACTATGGCTTCTGAAGAGGAATTATCCTCACTTACAGAAAGAATCTCACTGCCGCCAAGCACAAGATCCGGGTTTCCTTCTACCCTAACAGGAATTCTTCTGGAAAAACTTGTTCCGCTTTTGTCTTTGATAGTAAACTCAGTCTGATAGACTCCGGACTCAGTCTCAGGGTCTACCCTCAAATAGAAGCTCAGTTCTACCTTGGAACGCTGCCTTATCTGTTCAATCCGAAAATTTCTTTCCGTGTTTGTTCCGGAACCATAAATTTCTGACGTGCTATATTTAAAAACGAAAGGATGAATTTCCTCAATCCCTACTATCACGTTCTCTGCAGGCTCATCTCCGGCATTCTGTATATTAACTTTTATGAGCAGATCTTCCCCAGGCCTGGCAGGATTAGGGTTGATTTCCGAGACATCGACTACAAGATGGGTGTTTCCTGACACTACAACTGCAGAAGCCGGGCCTGTCAGAAAGATAGTTATCATCAATAAGGTAACTAAAAAATAAAGAGACAATGTGGAGCATTTATCTGCTAGTATTCTAATTACGGACCCTGGATTTCCAGGCATATAATTTACTGATCTTTGATTTCCCAGGATTTTATCTACCGAATTTCGGTCTCCTGGCATTTCGTCTACCAATATCCGATCTTTCGACATTTTACCTACCTGTCTTCGATTTACGAGCATTCGACCTATTAACTTACACTTCTTTTTCCTTGTACAGGAAAGCTTTTCTTGATAAGCATGATTCATATGTAACAGTCCTCATGCCTGGTTTATAACGATTACACTTTATTTGCAACCTGTAATCTGTTGTATTTCAAGCCTTTTCAAAAAAGGCTTGAGCGAAAACGACGAGTTAACATTTGGATTTGAGAACCTTATCCCCAAACCCTATCCGGCGTGATAAACCGGCGCAACGGTTTCAGCAAACCTTTTCAAAAAACTGCTTGACCGCAAGCCTTTTCAAAAAAGGCTTGAGCGAAAAACACTGCTAATCTAAAACGGTATGACGGAGTGATCACAACCCTTTTGAAAAAAGGCTTAACTGCAACCCTTTTGAAAAAAGGCTTGACCGAAAATCCCTGATGACGTTTGGATTTGGAAATCTTATCCCCTAACCCTATAGGCGTGATAAACCGGCGTAACGGTTTCGGGTCAACGGTTTCGGGTCAACGGTTGATTGAAAAAAAATCTGTGTTTCAGCAAGGTTTTTCCAGCCGGATTATTTTGGTATCTCTCCCGAATTCGAGGCTTCAGCCTTAAGTTTCTCAAAATACTGCTTGGTCTCGATAGTAACAACTTTTCGCAGAGCCAGCAGAGCAATAAGGTTTGGAATAGCCATGAGCCCGTTTACGATGTCAGCAAGTACCCAGATAACATCGAGGGTCATGAAGGCACCTGAGGCAACAATTAGAATGTAAAGAATTTTGTAAGGAAGAATTCCTTTTACACCGAAGAGGAATTCCGTACAGCGTTCACCATAGTAATTCCACCCAAGAATTGTTGTAAAGGCAAACAAAATGAGCCCGACTGTTACTATGTAATTTCCGAACTCCGCAAGTACGGTGGAAAAAGCATAGCTTGTCATATAGGCACCTGCAAGGTCACCTGTCCAGGAGTCTGTGACGATCAGGATGATTCCTGTCATGAAACAGATGATAATAGTATCAAAGAAAGTTCCTGTCATGGAAATAAGCCCTTGCCTGGCCGGCTCTTTTACCTTTGCAGCTGCAGCGGCTATCGGAGCACTTCCCAGGCCGGACTCGTTTGAGAAAATTCCTCGTGCAATTCCCATTCTGGCTGCAAGCATTACTCCTGCTCCAAGAAAACCGCCCTTTGCGGCAGTTTCTGTGAATGCAGCGTTTACTATCAAATTGAGAGTTTCAGGTATCTTCTCAAAATTTAACCCAATAATTATCAGGCATCCCGATACATAGCTTATTGCCATAAAAGGCACTAGAAGCTGGGCAACGCCTGCAATTCTCCTGATTCCGCCAAGTGTTACAAACGCTACAAGCAGACTTATCACAAAAGCGCTCAGAGTTTCATGGATATTAAAGGCAATCCTTGCAGAATCAACAATGGAATTTACCTGCGGAAAAGTCCCTATCCCGAAGAGAGCTACGTTCATCCCAAAAAAAGCAAAAGCTGCAGCAAGAGTTTGGCTATACTTCCTCTGCCCAAGCCCGTTTTTTATATAATACATGGGCCCTCCTGACATCTGCCCTTTTGAATCAGTCACTCTGTATTTGACTGCAAGTAGGGACTCGGAGTACATGGTTGCCATCCCGAAAAAACCTGCAAGAAGCATCCAGAAAAGAGCGCCTGGACCTCCTGTTTTTATTGCAGTTGCAACCCCAACTATATTTCCAGTTCCAACAGTTGAGGACAGTGCAGTACTCAGTGCCCCAAAACTCGAAATGTCCCCCTGTACTCCAATTTCGGTTTTTCTAGAGTTAAGCACATACCTGAGTGCAAGAGGCAACCTGAAGACCTGAACCATCCCGAGTTTCCAGGTCAGGAAAATCCCGGTTCCCACAAGTAAAACCAGAAGCGGCGGTCCCCAGATTAGCTGATCTACCCATGTGAAGATCTCAAGTACGTTAACACCCGACAGTTCCGTTCAAGCCAGCCCCCAGAAAGTAAAAAGATACTTTTGGAAAAGACATCGTCTTAACTCAGTATTTGTTCCAGGCTGGTCTTAAACATTGATGTTCAGGAATTAACTGTGTAAAACCGAATTCCGGTTTAAAATATTCGGAAAAACATCCTCATAGGCAAAAAGATTGGAGAATCTTCCAGGTAAAAAGTTACTTTCTTCAACTGCCTAACAGAATAAATTTTTATACTTACAGATTGTTAGATATTTAGGGGGTATTATATGATGCGTATCACATCGTTAAATAGTATGTCTCTGGCAAAAGTCCTGAGTATTATGTATCTCTCACTTGCCATCATCTTTTCACCGATTATGCTTTTCATACTGAGTATGGATGGGATGGGTCTTATTGAAGGCATATTTGCAATTGTATTCTTCGTTGTGTTTTATGGGATTGCAGGAGCAATAGTGGGACTTCTTATTGGCACAATATATACTCTTGTTGCAAAAAGGGTTGGAGGCATCGAAATGGATGTTGAAACTTCCTAAATTTACTTTTTTAGTACATTTAAAAACAGATTCTTCTTTTTAAAATAAATTTATTATTTTGAGAATCTTGTTAGTATTTTGAAAATCAAATTAATGTTTTGAAAATATAATCTTTCTTTAAAAGGAGGACCTTCTTTTATAAATATTACTTTTCTAAATCTTTCTTTTACTTTTAGTTATTCTTTGAGTTCCTGGTTTCTAAATTTTTATTTTTCATTAGTTCTGAAAAAAGGCCGAAAATTTCGTCTGTTCGATGTTTTCAGTTGGTTTAATTTGCTCTTTCTGTTTTTGTTGTTTTTTAGTTTTTTCATTTTCTCCGGATTCAAGAATTGGCTCAAGAAAATTACCAAATAAAGTGGATTCACTTTCTGGACTCAACAAATCTTTATAGTACTCTAAAGTTTTTCCTGCCAGTTTTCCAAAAGCAGCAGGAATTTCATTCTCCTTTTTTGCTCGTTCCATCCCCAGACACCATTTTGTATTTAATTCGACACTAGAAATATTAATACAAATAGATGCACGGAATATCCGATACTTTCAAGCCGGAATTAACCGAAGTTCATTTGCTACGTCCCATAACCTGTTTTCAGTTTCGTTATTATTGCCTGCCATTTTCAATATTCTTTTGAACTTGTTTCTACTTTTCATTATGGAGTAAACATGTAAAAGTTGCTAAAAAATGAAAGTGGAGTTATTCAGGACATAAATCTTTGTATAACTATTGAGGACTTAACAGAAAACGAACATGATATTCTTTGAATAACATGCACAGCCAATGAAAGTGCTTGCAGATGGCAGCACTTTCATGCTAAATAAAAAGTTTCCGTTATTTGCGACTAAAGAAAGAAAGCAACCGACCTGTAGAGATTTTAAATACTTTTAGAAAAAGTCCTTAGCAAAAAGTAATAATTCTATAAAATCAGCTGTTTCAAAGAAGGTAGAAATATTCCAAGTGCATACGACAATCGAAGAGGATCAGTAATAGTTGAAACCGATGATGGAATCCTGCTGGTCAGCAGCTCCGGGTCTTATTACAGGCTTCCAGGGGGAAAACCGAAGAAAGGGGAAGCTAGTATTGAAGCTGCGATTCGAGAGCTTAGAGAAGAAACAGGACTTCGGGTATACGACGTAAGATACCTTTTCAAATTTCATGCATCCAAGGTCTTTAAGATTAAGGCCAAAGGATTGCCAGAACCGAGAAGTGAGATCCACCATTTTGCATTTTTCAGGCCAGGAAAGGAAATGAAAGTGCGGATTTCTGAAAACACGCTTAAGTTACTGGATATTTATTATAACTTAAAAGAAAAAGAGAGTAAATAAGGGGTTATGTTTTAATTCAGAGTCGCTGTTTATATTTTTTCCATACTCACTTTTTTCATTTCCATACTTGCTTTTTTCAGATATGTATTAATCATTCTACCGATTCCATGCAGCTACAAATACAGAACTAAATTATCCTTTAGCACCTGGATAAAACAATTTACATTGGCTTTTCATTGGTTTCATGAATAATATTCTTTTTCCCTACTTGGGCCAGAAATTTAGAGATTTGAACCGTCAGACCGAAAGTTAATATCATAAGCCGGATTAAAAAAATTGGTTTTATTTATTTTTATTTAAGCTTAGAGTAATATTTTCATCATATGCCTTTATTTATTATGTTATCTCATTAACTTCATATTTTTATACTTTTTTGAACTAATACGACTATAATTTATCTAACTCACTCATGTTGAAATTAAGATATGACTGATTTTTATATAGACCTAAGTTATAGATATCTTCAATTAATCTAAACTAAAAAGAGCCAGCTAGATGCCAGTCACCTTGCCTGCACGCAGCCGGGATCTTGGAGCTTAAGGCAGGAAATATTGCAGATATGTGGGGATACTCTGCTGAGAAAATTTTATGGCAAAAGGTAACGGCCTTGCTCTTTGCAGAATCCTGTATCCGGCAGTTGATATTCTGCCAGGTTCTTATAATTTGCAAAGGGCTAGAGCTGGTGAAAAGATTGGGGGAAACAGTAATGGCACAATTCAGACCATTTGAAATGGATAGTATTCCGATAGAAGAGCAGTTTATGAACTGGAAGGAAATAGTCAAATCTCCGTATGACAAGAAATCAGTCGATGCGTACACCCGGACACGAGTAATCCTGATGAACGGGATTGAGAATGCTTCAGTCCTTATGTCACATGCGATGGAGAGAATGACTGTAGATCCGGAAATTAAACGCCAGATGGCAGCGATGAGGCGTGCAGACTCAATGCAGCAACAGACGGTTAACTGGTTAAACCCAGCAAACCAGACTATTATTGAGACCACACTTGGCTATGAACAGGTAGCAGTTGATCTTACGGCAAACCTTGCCAAAAACGAACCTGATCCATATGTGAAGCAGACACTGGACTTCGCCCTGCTCGAAGACTTCGACCATCTTTACCGCTACAGTTGTCTTTACGATTATATGGAAGGAGGAGATCCTGAGTTCATTGTTCAGGGCAAGACCGAGGTAAAAGCCGCAAGACCAACAGTTGCCCACCACCGCCATCCTGACGACACAATGCGCAAACATTATGATAAAGACACAGCTGATATTAAAACCAAGATGAATTATCTAACCATTGTTGCAGGCGAGCAGCAGACCGAGCTTTTTTACAAATCTCACGGTTTCATGTATTCTGATGAACTTGCAAGGCAGCTTTACTCCGAGATTGCCGATGTTGAAGAAGAGCATGTGACCCAGTACGGGCTCCTCGGTGATCCTCGCGAAACAATGCTCGAAAAGTCCGCACTCATGCAGCTCTGTGAAGCCTATATCTATTTCTCCTGCGCCCAGACCGAAACCGATCCAAGGATAAAAGCGATCTGGGAAGACTTCGCAAAAATGGAGATTTCGCATTTCGAAGGTTGTGCCGACCTTCTTGAAAAGTATGAAGGCAGGGACATAAGGGATATCGTAAAAGCTGATATTATCGAACCGCTGGTCGTTTTCGAGTCGAATAAAGATTATCTGAATAAGGTAATCGATGAACAGCTTGACCTCATGCCTTCGAATATGGAATACAAACGGCTCAGTGAACTGTCAGATCAATGGGCTAGCTTCAAGTTCCAGTGGAAGGTGAATAGAGCCGGCGTTCCAAGTGAAGAGGTCGTCGGTAAAGCGAACAGTGAGCTGGCTAAACGGGACCAGGCAGAAAATGTTAAACAGTTTAAACGTCAGTTATCTGAGAGGACTCAAAATGTAATGTCTTCACAAAGAGAAAAAATGATGCCGCGTCCCTAAACTAGTTACCTATGGAAAATTTTTGTAAACCATTTTTAATTTCAAGCGCAGGAAAACTACCTTTTAATTTTTAGATATAGGGCGTTATTTGACGCCCCACTTTTAATTTAGATGACTTGGTATATGTCCTTTCACTTATGTAATTAAATCCGCTATGTATAAATCCGCTATGTAGCCGTACACTTGAGGTCAGTTGATATTGATCAGGTAATTTATCTGCATAAAGTTCAGACAAAAAACATTAATTCCATGTGGAATATTCTTCAATTTCAATGCACGGAATGATCAGGGTCCCACCCGAAAAAGGAGAAGAGATAAGGAAAAAAGCAGTTCTTGAAGGATTTCTGGATACTGCAAGGAAGATTCGAAAAGTCAGGACCAAAGAAGGCAACTTCCTGGAAATCCCGGTAACAGAAGCCGCATACGATAGTGTGGAAAGTTTTCTGGTTCTTGAACAGAAAAATCCGGAATTTCTTGAAAACTCCAAATCCCTCAAAGAGTCACTTGAAGGTTTTCTTTCCAAACCTGAACTTGCGTTAGTTCCAGCAGGCTGGCAAATTCTGGGAAATATAATAATAGTTAGTATCCCTGAAATCCTGGAGGATAAAAAAACGAGAATAGCCGAGGCTTTACTCTCAATGTATCCCAGGTGCAGGACTGTTGTAAGGGATTTTGGAATCGAAGGGCAGTTCCGTCAGCCAAAAAGAGAACTCCTTCTCGGCAGCGGGACAGAAACTATCCACAAAGAGCATGGCTGCTTTTTTAAGCAGGATGTAACAAAAGTGATGTACTCCAAAGGGAACCTTGAAGAAAGGAAAAGGATGAGCAAGCTAGGAAAGGGAGAAATTGTTGTGGATATGTTTGCAGGAATAGGGTATTTTTCAATTCCTATGGCTGTCCACTCAAAGCCGAAAAAGATTATAAGTATTGAAATAAATCCTGAATCCTTCGCCTACCTGAAAGAAAATATTAAACTGAACCATGTGGAAAATATTATTACTCCGATTCTTGAAGACTGCTCTCAGGCTGCTCCCGAAGGAGAAGCGGATAGGGTTATCATGGGGTATGTTGGAACAACACACAATTACCTTGAGCCGGCTATAAGAGCTTTAAAAAGAAGTGGAGGAGTCCTGCATTACCATGAAACAGTGCCTGAAAATCTCGCCAGAATAAGACCTGAAAAAAGGATAGAAGAAGCTGCTGAATCCCTGGGAAAAAAAGTTGAAGTCCTGGAAACCAGAAGGATAAAAAAGTACTCTCCCGGTGTCCTGCACGTAGTTGTGGATGCGAGAATCTGTGGATAAATTTTTTAAATGTGCTAACAGCTTGGAGAAATTAGCTTTGAGATTTTTGTATAGATAAACTTACCTGCAATTTGATTATTTAGCTTCTGAAGTTGCTGCTTACTTTTATATCCATATCAATAATTTTCCTGTAAATGTTTCTTTTTTGCACGATCGGCCACCACCCATAGAGAAAAACATAAACAGGCTCCCACATAGCAACCCAGCCAATAATTGTCAGGCCTTCAGAAAACATGGTATTTATCAGGCTCTGTTCAAGCGTAGAAAGAAGCCGGATTATGAGCAGACAAAGAAAAAGGAAGACAATAGCAATTGCAAAGTTTCTTCTTCCCCGCTGAAGAAGCCTCCTCAACTCTATATCCGTGAGAATTTTTTTGTAAGAAAAATGGTTCCTTATCGCTTCTTTAAGTGTATGCTCGGTTTCTCCGTCAAACTCGGAAGGAGGAGCATATATTACAATCTCAAGGGGTTTTTTTATAGGGAATTCTCCAACTGTATTATAAATATATTCTTCTGCTTCCGGGTCAAGCTCTTTTTCGTGAAAAGGGGCAGGATCAAAAGAATTGAAAATTTGCATTATGTTATGCAACTCAAGTTCGATCAGAAGTTTTCCATCCTGTTCCCTGTAAAGAGCCTCCGTTCCTTTCGGGGAAAAATCTATTCCCCAGACCACTTTATATCTACCTTCTAGGGGCATTTTTTAATTTTATAGAATTTTTGTTAAATTATTAGAAAGAGTTTCTCTTAAACATTAATATACAGTTACCAGTTTAATATAAGGTTTTGCTTTTTACACTTTTGATTGGGGTCAAACTAAAGCTTCTGAGAATCAATTGCGAAAAAAATGTAAAGTTAAAATATATAACTTTTAATATTTAACTATGGGCAGTCGAAACTGTTAAAACAATAATTATAAAGAAATTGTTAAACCGTAATTATAAAAACAGAAGATCCAAAGCGTGAATTATCAGTATTCTGCTGTAGCTTGCTTAATTGCACTGCAGAGTTCTTCAGGTTTTCTGGAGCTAAGAAGCATTCTTTCTCCAGAGATAAGTTTGATTATCACAACAGGACTAACTTTTTTAGAAGATTGTGACACATCAGGTGACACATCAGATTCTTTTCCTGTAAGAGGATTATAAACCTTAATTTTGCAATCCTCCACTACATATAAAGGAATCTTCTTGGAGGATAGATTCAGGGGTACCAGTTGAATGTATATCCCATCACTTCTTACTTCAGTTATGTACTTTGTATAGTAAAACATAAGAGGGAAAAATAACCCAAAGACAATCCAGAGCGCAAACAGGTATGTTCCAGGAACGTTACTGATTCCGGCAGGTTTTCCGAAAATCAGGCTATGGATTTCGACATACCATAGAAGGAGCGCAGGATAAAGAACCGAAACCAGGAAAAAATTGTTTCGCAGATCCTGTACTTCCCTAAAAATCACGTTTACTTTCGGCTGTTCCACAAAATCCCTTCCTTGATATCCGCCTGGTTTGTTTTTTTAATTAGATGCTCACTTTAGATTGCCTGACTGACAGTATCTCAATAGTGCTAAAATTTATCTTACGGTACGGATTGAACTGCATATAATGTTCGTACAATCTGAATTGCATATAGTTTTTTTCACACACTCAGTCGAATTCCATACCATTTAGCAAATATTATCTAGACACCAGCACACTAACTCAGTAACAGAGCAAGGGTATGCAGTAAAAAAATGTCCCTAATTTCTCTATAAAAACTGAGTAATAAACCTTCCGAAAAAAATTGAAAAATGTATATATTTTTTAATTTAAAAATCTGAAAATAATAAGATTGAAAAAAAATACAAAACCTTTTAAAGATAAAAACAATGAAGAAAAGTTGTTTATATAGACGATAAAAAGACGATAAAAAACAGACTAAATTAGTAAAAGATTAATTTCTAAAGCCTCTTTTCAGGATTTTTTGGTACTCTTTATAACAGCTACATTGCAAGAAGTTTTTGGTTCAGAATATGAGGAATAAAATAGAACATATAAGCTATTTCTAGATTTTGAAGAGAACATATGAGTAGAAATGACCAGATTTCATCCTTTTTATTTTCCAATTAGAAAAAGTCGTAGCCTATTGAAAGAAGATCTTTTTGAAAGGTTACCTCTGACCTCTGAATGAACTTGATATATTCTGACACAGGGAAAGCAGCTAGAGCTGCCTGCCCGAATATTTTAGAGATTTATGGTGCAAAAAATCTAGCTTTGCTGCAAAATCAACATAAATCTTGCATGGAAAATTAATTCATTTCATGAAAGTAAGCATGAATAAAACTTAACTTAAGATTTAAATTAAGATACAACATAACTAGCAGTTCCTTTGAGACATATCACCTCATATGATTTTACTGCTCCCTTAACAACATTCTCTCCGGCAATTGTGGTTTTGCTAGTCTTTAGGATCGCGACCGTTTTAAACTCTTTTGCTGAACTATCAAAGTTGATTGCAGGTATTAACAGAGTTAGTGTTGTAACACGGAGATCAGGAATGCTCTCTAATGTCACTGTAACTGTTTTGCTTTTTCCCATTTGTTCAGTAAGGATTTCATCCCCTGTGAAGCTGTACGAGTCTTTCGAGTCTTTATAGCTAAAAATAGGTTTGCCTGTAATACTGGTCGTTGAATAGCTTATTTGTACATCTTCATACTTTGGTCCAACCCCTTGAAGAATAAACTGGTTTGGTTCATTCGTCTGGTTTGATGGAACTAAAGAAGTTGCACTCGCATATGCAATTGTCAGTAAAATTACACAAAAAATTGACAGTAAAAACAATTGTGTCTTTTTTAGCATCTTAAATATTTGATTTCTCATATCTTCCCCTTCCCGCAATTCCGTAAAATATTTTCAGCTATTATAATTATTAAGCTAATTTGACGATTAAAATTGTAGTTGGAGATTATAAAGATATCTAAGGCTTTTTTAATAATAGAAGAAGTAAACTACCTTACATTATAAAGAAAAAGGCTTTCCGAGTAAAAGCTGCTGGTAAGTGTGTTTGAAAACGTATCTTAAAAAAGAATAGTTCAAAATGTAAATTGATAAATAGGATATCTTCTGAAAAATTAAAGAAGAAGTACCTTCAATGAAAGTGTTTTCTTAATAGCTTCAATAACCTAGTTTCTCCATCTCTTTAAGTACTGCTGCACTAAAATCCGTGAAATGCTGGATTCCGCCTGTCCAGGCTGCGAGCATCATTGCATCATTTATCTCGGTTCTTGTAGCCCCAAATTTGTGGAGTCTTTCCAGAATCTTGACTGCGCTCTGGATGTTATTGCTTGAACAGGCTACAGTAAAGACAATGATATGCTTCTGTTTTATAGAAAGCCCATCTTCCCTTTCTTCCCATATGGCTTTATAGAGGCCTGCTATTCCTTCAGCAAAGTCCTCGTTTATCTGTCCGGCATACGCAATAGATCTGGGTAAAAAACCCTTTAACTCCTTGATTTCTTTAGCAGCTTTCTCCATAATTATCATATGTCATTAGTCAGGATTGAATATAATTGTATCTTATTAAAAAGCTTAAAAAATTGGGAAAAAAGAAAGAGAAGTAAAAGGTAAGGATGAAGGCAAAAGAGACAAAGAATAATAAAGAATAAGACAAAAAATAAAAATATAAAAAGCAAAAAGATATAAAAAGGTAAAGAAAAGGAGTGAAGAAAGGGAATTCTTCTGTCTGGAAGCTTCAAGAATTCCTGAAACTGGACTTCAGAATATTTCAGACTTGCAATACCTCAACTGCCAGATCGGCATTGATGACATAATCAAAATTTATTATTTCATCCCATTTCTGCTGTATGAACGCAGATTGGAAGCAGACTCCGATAACTTTTCCATTCTTAGAGCCTTCTAGGATTTTACTGGCAACATCTTTTGCTTTTTCAGGGCTAATCCCTATTTTTGGCATCGAAAGTCCTCCAAGCAGGATAACGACGTCAGCGTGCTTATCTGTAAGATCTCCAAGCTGCATGCCTTCAGGACCCATGAAGATAGACCTGGCTTTCTCAAAATCCTCACTGGAAATAAAAGCAAGTTCACGGTTACGAACTACAAAACCAAGAAGTTCTGCAAAAGGAGTGCAAAACCCTGGTGTTCCCACAAAAGTAATCTTCTTTGCATCTTCGACAAGGCTCCTGAAACTGTTCAGGATGCCTCCTACTCCCTGTGAAGTGTTTATTATTGGCATTGAATTTTCTCCTTAAGCTTTTAGTAAAATCTTATTTAGCATGAAAATGCTGCCATTAGCTTGCATTTTTCATATAGTTATGCATATTATTCAAGGAATATCATGTTTGTTTTCTGAACATTTTGTCATAATATATCTATATAGTATTTCTTCATAATATTTCTTTACAGCATTCTTATAACATTTTTATTGCATTATATGCTACAGTAGGATTGGAAGCGTTTACTTAAATAAATGATGTTAACAGCGTTTATAAGGGAAGAATCGGGAAAAAAACACAATTTCACCAGAAATAATAAGGTTCAAAATTAAAAATTTGGAGATTGAAAAAGAAAAGAGTTTGGAAATTAAAAAGCAAAAGAGAAATAAAGAGAATGAAAACAAGTAAAAAAATAATATTAAAATATTGAAAAAAGATAAAAAATTAGAAAGGTTTTTTCCTTTAAACCTGCCTGATTCCGAAGGACTGGAGTAAGATTTCCGGATAGAGTCTGCCGCTAGAAATTGTTTTTGTGCTCTTAAGATCGTTTACCGTAAGCCTGGCTGGGGCAAACATACCTGCGTCGACCTTAAAGAAGTCAAAGTTTGCTTCTTTGAAAGTCTGGTAGAAAGGCTTTCCAAAGTCTCGGGAGGTTGTGGAGGGAACCTTCTTTACAAATTCCTCAAGGTCAGCCAGTTCTCCATCAAAGCGGACAGTATAGTTAGTTTCGCCGCAGTAGATCACACAATCATTAGTAGAACCCATGCACTGAACATCATTTCCGACAACAGGAGCAATTGGGGCAACTCCATATCCGCTTTTAATACAATTGATATCAAAACCAACTGACTCAAGTTTATGGATCCCGGTCTCTACAACGCGTGCGGAGATCTGGACAGAACCGGCAATAGAGGCGGTAGGAGCAACAGCAATCGTTACATTTTCAGGGTCTACACTGCAGTGCTTTGCAATATATTCCACAACTTTCTCATCAGGGAGTTTATCAGATTCCATGACAAGGACTGCAGCTTCGAAGTCATCTTCATATCCGATTTCTTCATAGAGCTCTTTAGGTTTTAAGCCAAGCGCACGTGCCGGACCTGACCCCATTCCAAAGTAGTTGCCTATGGAGACTCTCCAACCTGCATACTGCGAAGCCATACAGGCAATTACTGGATTATCAGTAGCTACCTGGATTGCAGGCCATTTGAGACCGTTCAGGTCAAAAGTAGTGTATTTGAGATCGGCAAGGTCGGCCAGGCAGAGCCGTGCGAGGTACATTCCGGCTTCATATCCACCCTCAGCTTTAACTCCGCAGTCAATAACCGTAGCCCCGTTATTGAGTTTGAGTACTTCAGTTTTCAGGTCTTCGCTCCAGTCGAGCATCTCTTCGATGACGTATGATCCCATTTCGTTAACACTTATCAAAGTATCACCTTTACTACTTGGCTCCGGGATAAACAGAAAATGTTATTCTCACTCAGTAAGGAAGTAAGTTCTTACCTGCCTTTTATTGTGGAGGAGAACTGCTTATCGATCAGAGAATTACTTATAAAGAACATTGTTTATAAAGAATAATCTCAATCAGAGTTACTTGTTGATCAGAGGATCGGAAATTAATCTGGAGCAATTTACCCGGACGAAGGCCCAACCCGTTGATCAGTATTGATAGACAGGATTATTTACCGATAAAAGGTATCCAGCCGATCGAGAGTATTACGGAATAAGATAAATTAGTTCTTTCCTGTAAGTTTTTCCTCTAAGTTTTTTCCTGTGATTTGCTACCCGTATAGGAAGAATCCAATATATAGATACTGTTTTATTATTATAATTAAATTATAAAAACTCTGTCGTTTTTTCGGACTTGCTCGTCAACAGCGAGGCCAACCGTGTATCCTTTTTCTGCCCTGTCAACAGTTTCGCCATTTTTCTCCAGGGAACGGACTTGCTGCCTCAAATAGGTTGTATTTCCTTCAATTACTATTTCGTCTCCAACCGAAATACCTTCTTCGAGAAGCCTGAGAGCTGCAGCTTGCTGTTTTGGGTAATAATTTTCAATAACTCCTACAGCCCTGCGTTGCTTTTTCGAGGCATTCATATCTTTTTCAGGAGAAAAGCCCTCAAGGCCTGGAGTCCCAAAGTAAAAGCCAGTTGAAAAGCCCCTGTTATAGACCGAAGCAAGCTTATGCTTCCAGGACTCTATTTTCTCAGGAGTATAGTTTCCTTCTATGCAGGCGTCAATGGCCTCCCTGTAGCAACGAGAAACCATTTCAAGGTATCCGGGATCCCGCAGTCGCCCTTCCACTTTAAAGGCAACTATGCCTGATTCAAGCAGTATGGGAATATGATCTATCATACAGAGATCTTTTGCACTTAGAAGGTACTTTCCAAGACTTGCTGCAACAAAGCCGTTTTCTCCATGGAGTTCCCATTTCCAGCGGCATGGCTGGGTGCATTCTCCGCAATTTCCGGATTTTCCAAGAATGTAAGCTGACAGATGGCAACGACCTGAAATTGCCATGCACATCGCACCGTGAACAAAAGTCTCGATTTCTACTTCAGTGTGCTGGTTTATCTCCCGTATTTCTTCAAGGGAAAGTTCTCTTGAAAGTATAATTCTTTCGGCACCAAGATTTTGGTAGAAATTTGCAGTTTCGTGGTTGGTAATATTTGCCTGCGTAGAAATGTGAACTCTAATTCCTGCTTTCCGTGCCCTGAGTATTATAGCCGGATCCCAGGCAATGACTGCGTCTACTCCTGCATCCGAAGCTGCATTTATCACATCCGATGCATCTCCGAGTTTTTTCTCATATACTGTTGAATTTACAGCAAGATAGGCCTTGAGACCTCTAGCTTTTACCTCATGGACAAAATCATCAAGAGTTTCCAGAGTAATTTCTTTTGCTTTTGCTCTCAGGCTAAGCCTATCAGTAGAAAAGTAGACAGCATCTGCATGTCCTGAACAAGCCTTAAGTCCTGAAAGATTTCTGACTCCTACAAGGAGTTCAGGTTTTGAACTTTTATGCATGAAAACAGAAAACACCTATCTTTCATTTAAAACATCTTATCACCTTCTCACCGTTGAACGATATCATTAGAAAATGTCAACCTATGGCAGTTAATAGTAAGATTTCCCGGTTGACAGAAAACTTTATATAAATTAAGAGTGTTTTCCAAATGGGGACTAAAGTAAATATAAAGAAATAACTTTTGTTAATTAACAAAAGTAAGAATAATTACTGTTATTATAATCAAAGACGGGGGGATAAAATGGATTACGAACTCGAAGAAGTCGAAAGAGACTACATAGAATTCAGAAAAGAAATGGGAGAAGATTAAGATTAAGGGGAAAAGAATAAGCCTTTGAAATCTGGTGAGATACGATAGAATTAAAAATATGACCTTTCAGGAGTAAATATAACTTTTTGTAAGTATAAATTTCAAAAATAAAGTTAATGGTCATATTAGCACCAGAATAATTTTTTTATTTTTAGAACTATTGATCTGTGCAGAACCGGTCTATTAATGTTCAGTTTATTGAAATTAGTTTAATTTAATTGAAATGTACCAAAAATTTTTTTGTTTTTACATAGAGGACTAGTTATCTATGAAACCCTAATTTACCCATTGCAATAACACAAAAACGTGCACCTGGCAGATCGATTATATATTAAGACTTTTCAATGATATATCATTTCATAAAATATGAATATGTCAATGATTGAGATTGAGATGATCGATATATAAGCCAAATCTAATACATATAGGCAACTAATCGTTTTTCCAATAATTAATCGTTTTTCCAATAATTAATCGTTTTTCCAATAATTAATCGTTTTTCCAATAATTAACTGTTTTCAGTAATATTTGAGTGTTATTGACAACATATTTTCCAACGGAAACGTTGTCTAGAGAACATTATTAAAACAGATTCCTGTTTAAAATATCATACAAATTAACGTTACAATAATTATTATATAAATGTGAATAAAAAAACGGTGTAACTTATATATATAAAGAAGTTGATGATTTTTTAACGTGATAAGTTATTGAGTTATAATTATTTTTGTGAGTTGACTCACCGTTAAATAGAACCTAAAAAGTCTAACTTACATATACATGAAGTTTCATTTATAGGAATCGAGACTATGAAAAACAAAATAATTGCATTTGATTTTTTGAGAGCTTTAGCAATAGCGATGATTATTCCGGCTCACTTAAGTAACTTTTTATCTTTCACTTACATCAAGTTAGCCCTGTATGCCGTTGATCCTTTTGTTGCAAATATGGGACTGGGATTATTTATATTTATGAGTGGATATTTGTTATATTATAACAACCATTCAATAAACTCGTTCCAGAGCGTATTGTCTTTCTACAGGAAACGGCTCCTTAGGATCTTTCCTCTTTACTGGGGTGCCATTGCCGCTTTTACACTTGTATTTTTTATATTTGCTCCAAAGCTAAACTCAGGTTTTGAATTTCCCAATGCCGAAAGTGTGTTTAGTTTTCACAATATAATCATGCATATACTGGGATTACAAATCTTCCTTGCTCCTAGATATGTGTCCCCGATGCTGACACTATACTTTGTAGGTTTAATTATTGTCTTCTATGCAATTTACCCGCTTATCATTATGCTTTCAAAAAGTTCAAAACAGATCTTACTTTGTTCCTTTATTATATTTATCGGATGTTTGTTAGTCTCAAGAACTTTTAACATAATTGAACCCCGCTTTTTTATGTTTTTCCCAATATTCATTTTTGGGATTCTTACCTGCAAAGAAAGCTTATTTGAAAAATCAGTGATAATTAACCGGAAAAATCCTTTTATCCAGATACTGCTGGCAGCCCTCCCTGTTATGCTTGTACTGGTTATCGTCTTAGGCTCAAGAACAACCCTTCTTTTGGACCCAAAGACTTCATTTACTATTGAGTCTGCAGGTAGTGGCACTATAGGCTCTTCTACAGTGGTATCGATGCTGGAAAGTATGGCAAATTCATTGGGCCTGAGTTACCTTATATTAAAATTCATTATTGATTCTGTGCTTCTTAACTTATTCGTAATAATATTCTGTGTTCTGGAGTACAGGTTTGCGATGAAATTTATAAATAACGAATTTTCAAGTACTCTGAGCTCTGTGTTTACATATGTCGCTACAGCTTCATACTGTATTTATTTGTTCCACAGGCCATTCCTGGCACTCTGGAATTCAGGGACACACTTTATAAGTAGTCCAATCCTGCATGATGTCATCCTTATCTTCGTAGCGTTACCAATTCTGGTCATTATCTCGTACCACCTGCAGATTCTTGAGTTTAATGTGAAAAAGTACTTTTCAAACAAAAAAAATTCTCATAAAGATCTCTCACTTCGCGGACATACTAATGTTTCTGACATAGGCAATAAGACAAAATAAACCCAATAAATTTTAATAAACTTAAAATTATGTAGAGTCTTTACTGAAAACTCCTTATAATTTATTTAATTCCAAGTTCTATTGAATTTATTTGAAATGGTTGCAAGGTAAGTAAATAAAAATCATATGTAAAAAGATTCATAAATAAGACTAATCTTCTATAATGCTGCTGAGTAAATTGCTATATTTTAAAAGTTAAGGTTAAGTATCATATACAAATGAAGAGGCTATTTCTCTTTGAATAGCTTCCCAATTCTTCAGGATCAGCAAAATAAAGCTTTTTTCGGTCTGGACAATACATATCAAGCTCAAGCTGGATTCTCTCAATAAGTCCACTACAGCAAGTACCTGTAATCCCATAATTTTCCTTCAAGATCCCGGCCAGAACTTCTACCTCAATTCCATCATGGATAACTCTTTGCAGGCCTTGCAAAATGTTCCTAACAAACTCTTCTTCTGTGAGAGAATCAGTCACTTCAATATTTTCAACCATATACCTACAAGCCTGTTTATCCCCTTCAAAGTTGAGGTGCTCCAGAGTATGTAACCTTATGTTATGGTACACATTCGTACCGCAAACTGGACAACGAGCCTTTATAAACATCTTTTTCCCTCTATACTCAGAGAAAAAAGAGTATCCTTAATATATAAAGAATAGACAAGCAGACTGAAAATAATCAAATACTGAATTGCAAAAAGATATGATGCGCCACTAAAAGTGTTTTTGAAATAACATCAACTAACTAATAGTACATGACTCGATTTTTGTGCTTGTGATAAATTTCCGCTTCTAAATAGTTTTAATGTAGTTTACCCCAGAAAATTGTCCATTTTCAAAGAGCTTTAAAAAATCAAACTGTGTGTGGCCACCCCATCCTAATAAGCTGTCCAATAACTACTGTTAGTAACGAAATAAGATATTCTGCTGGATGATTGGAACTTTTTAACGATAAGTTTGTTTCTATTCCTTCTTATTCAGTTCTTAAAATAGAAAGTTCTAGTTATTTCCAATTTTCCTTTCAGTGATCTCGTAACAGATCGTAATTTAAGACCGACTTCCTGTGCAAAATCAATAGCTTTCAGGCAAGAAAATTCCATAACCGATGACCCAATGTATTTTCCTTATGTTAGATGTAGTACACACTAAATTAAACTCGTTTATCAAAGTTAGGTTTCTTGAACTCATGATATTGTCATATAAGCTTCAAACACAAACCTCACTTTTTGTGCATGTTATAGTAGGATTACCTCAAATGGAAAAGATAGACCTCAAATGGAAAAGGTAGCTTAGATGCAGTTCATAGTATAACCTCTTGTCACACTTGCGGAAAGTGAGCTGAATGAAAGTGAGCTGAATGAAAGTGAGCTGAATATTATTCAAAGAAAATCTTTCTAGATATTTCCTTTTCATTTAGGTCTTCTTTTTCCGACTCCTTAGTATTTTTACTTATATTTTCTAGCTCTTTATACAAAAGAATGCCCAGAGTATCTTCAGGACTAAGGTTTAGTTCTTCAGATATCTTGGTAAGTATTTGAGCGTTCTTTTTTGATAAAAAAACAGGTTCTACCTCTTTTTTACCCCAGTGTAAAAGTACAACTTTTTCGATATTCATTTTTTTTATTTGTTTAACACAAAACTCAATTCCATGACTTCGGCTGCTGAATATTTTTTCATCACATAATTGGTCAAGCCATCGTGCGAGATCATTGTCCATTGAAATAGTAAATCGTTCTTTCATTACTAAATCATACTGTTGCCTATAATATAAAAGATTCTATGATTTAAAATTCAACGCAAACCTATTTATATGAATAATTCATTCAATAGTATGACTTATTCACCAAATGTGGAAAAGATACTTACAAAAACACATATCTCGTTCCTAGATTTCCTAAGACTAATAAGAATCATTAACCAGAAAAATAGTAGTTAGCATCGATTCCGAAACAAATTCCTTATTTAAAGGGAGCTGAATGATCAGCAAACTGATCAAAAATCAACTTTGCAAACATGCTTTGGAATCATATTACTAGAATCATATTACCAGCCTGAGTTAGTTAACGGCTAGTCTGAGTTAGTTAACCCTAAATAGATTGTCTTTAGAAAAGGGGGCCATAATAAGAAATTAATATTTTTCATTCCCTCGACGTCTTTGATTTAACTGATTCCCTTAAGATTTTTCCAGTATATAGAGTAATTACTATGTAATGTAGTGAAAACTTCACTACATTATATATACATTTTTAAAGAACTAGGTATCAAGTTAACAAACGGAGATTGCAAATGGCCAAAGTCATAAAGAAAAAAGAACAAATTAACGCCACAGTATCTCCGTGGATTAAAAAACAATGCCTAGAACTAGCTAAAACTCCTGAATTTTCTAGCATCTCCGATGTAGTATCCCTGGCATTATCTGAATTCTTTGGAAAGTACGAGTATATAAAGACTAAGGAATTAAAGGAACATGAGACTCGAATTCCTGATCTACTGGAAGTCCTCATGAAAACTAAAGAAGGTCAGGAATGGCTTAAATCTGTTTATAAGATTGAAACTAAAAAAACAAACCACTCAAAGGAAAAAGATTGTTATTTAGAACAAAATATTGAAGGTCTTATAGGACTCAGAGTAAAAGAAAACTTCGTACCAGTGTTCATAGATGGAGACATAGAAGGTGTCACAGGTTACAATAAAAAAGATTTTCTTTCAGGTAAAGTTAAGTGGGTAGAAATAATTATACCCGAAGATCGTTTATTGGCTTGCGAAAACCTGAAAAAAGCTATGTATGAGTCAGATATCTCTACCGAAATAGAGTACAGAATATTAAGGAAGAACGGGGAAACGAGATGGGTTCTTCAAATTCTCCAGAAATTTCCAACAGGTTCCGGATCACAAAGATATGTACAGGGCTTAATTCGTGATATTACTAAAAGAAAAGCTGCAGACCTTACTCTTAAAAAAACGCACGAAGCCCGTATAAAAGAAATCCACCACAGGATCAAAAATAACTTGCAAGTAATCTCGTCTCTTCTAAGCCTTGAAGCTGACAGATCTACCGATACAAAAACGCTTGAAGCATTTCGTGAGAGCCAGAACCGGGTTACTTCCATGGCTTTAATTCATGAAGAACTTTACAAAGGAGACGAAGTAGATAATCTTGACTTTGCAGATTATCTCCGGAAACTCACTACTAATCTTTTTCGTTCATACAGATTAAAAAACGAGGAAATTAGCCTGAAGCTTGAACTTGAAAATGTACACTTGGACATGGATACCGCAATCCCACTTGGAATTATTGTCAACGAGCTGGTCTCAAATGCCCTGAAGTATGCTTTTCCAGCCCAAAAAAGTGGGAAAATTTACGTGAATCTTCATACAGTAGAAAAATATGAAAACAAAGACAAAAGTGTCAGAAACCTAGGAGTAAAACCAAATTGTATAAGTAGAACGGATTTTGAATTTGTTTTAACAGTGGCAGACACTGGTGATGGATTTCCAGAGGAAATAGATTATCGTAATACAAACTCTCTCGGTCTCCAGATTGTAAACATCCTTGTGGAACAAATTGAAGGTTTTATTGAACTTAAAAGGAATAACGGAACTGAATTCAGCATTTACTTTAGCAAATTGGTATAAAGTTATGTTCGGTACTTAACTTAGCAAATTGATATAAAGTTATGTTCGGTACTTAACTTAGCAAATTGATATAAAGCTTTGTTACCTGTGTTATGCAGTAACTCTTAAAAAATAGGGATAAGTAGTACAGTCAAGTGAATATCTCGTACCCGTTGTCCTGCAATGTGGCTCGCCTAGTATAAGGTTAATACATGTTACGGGCATATATAAGTGTAATCAATACCATCTTATTTTTCCTACCCCCGCAATAAAGGAAGTAAGATTTAGAAAGCGCTGTCCTAACTATGATTATGTAAATGTCATTCGAAGCCTACCCAGAAACGGGCTTCCTTTCTGATTCTCTGCAGGATTGCGAAGTCCGGAGCTTTTTTCCCCAATATAGTTCATACAAAAGTAATCTGAAGCACTTATTCCTGGCACTTGTTAAAAATTTCTTCCCTGACCCTGAAAGATTTCCTCACTTATATCAGGGATGAAAAAAGATGTGCTTCCTCCATGGTAGAAAACTTTTTTGCCTCCTTATCTTTTTTTTTCGATTACTCAGATGAGAAGGAGTACAAAAATTATAATCCCAACATTCAGAAAAATATCTTAGATACTACAAAGAACAGCGTCATGAAGAAAGGTAACTTATCAGCCTGGGTAGATGCAGGCCTTAATAGATTCTGCTGAATGGATTAAGTTTAAAGCAATATACCTTTTCTTTACCAAAAAGGAATAAAAGGGCAGGAACTTAAGGCTTCAATCTTCAGGATCTTTAACCAAAGAACTATGCAGTTCTTAAACCTCACTGCTTCCGTTACTTCTTTACTAATTGAATAGTCACTCTGGCTGTCACCGGCATATACATGGACTCCATAGAGATTCTAGAAGAAGACGTAGACATGTATGACAACACAATCCAAACTGAACTAAGCTAACTGTGTTAAGTATATTAAACCTAACTAAACCAACTGTGTTAAATAGATTCGCTAGTTTGTAATTAATTATTAAGAGTTACGCATTTTCTGACTTTATACTATCCAATCAGGTCATTAAAATATTTTGTTTTTATATAATTTTATAGATTAAACGCAATTGCCATTGATTTTTACAATTATTTTGAATTTTGTTTAAAGTTTATTTAATAATACTTTAAATAAGATGAGATATTACAAGTATTGTCTACATTATAAAATATATAGGTTACACAATAAAAATAAATTCGATTTTATAATAAAAAATTTACATATTTGAAAAAAGGCATGTAAAAAGGTGAATCTCATGAGTATTATCTTCAAACTTTTACTTATCGTTTTTATGACCTGGCTCGTGTTTTTTATTTTATTTAAACTCATAGATATTATTAGATACATAGTAAATCAAAAAAAGTAATATGCTAACACGTTTATGTAAATACACTAATATGTTAATTTTTTAACATAGTATCACATATTCCGCACTATTATGAAAATTAATATTTTTTCCTGGTAGCTATCTATAAATTAATACTGTACTATAATTATATATTTATTATTTCATATTATAGCCAACTATCAAATTAGCTCTAAAAAATCCAGATCTAGTTTGACAATCATTGTTTTATGAAGATCCCACATATGTACTCTTATGTCCAACCCGTTCTATGCTATCTTATTAGCAATCTAATATAAGAAAATAGATATTTCAAATAATAATGAAAAAAGAGAAATTTTAAAATCAAAGTTCTAATTTGAGAGCCTCATAAGATCGATAACTTTCTAGGAGAACTCATCTAACCACCTTTATTTTACAGAAAGTACAGATAGTAAAGCCGTGTAACGTAAATTTGGGATTGGCTCATTAAAACAACTAAATTTATAGTATAGCTCTTGTCTTTCTATAGGAAAGTGCCGCGACTCAAAGACAAAATACAATACAGATTTAAAATAAAAAAGAATATTTTTTTTAATATGTACTAGGAAAATAGGCGCTGAGGGGGAGATTCGAACTCCCGTAGCGCGAGGCGCTACCGGTTTTCAAGACCGGCGCCGTGGTCCGCTGGGCTACCTCAGCAAGTTGAAAGAATTAGTCTTACAGCTTCCGCAAAGGAAACGGTACAGCTTACCATAAGATTCCGGTAAGCGTATACAACAAACCCAATTATGGTATATAAAATTTGCGAAGAGAAAGAACTCTTCGCCTCTATGAACAATTAAAAGCTGATATCAGACTTCCGGCTCTGATGATTCCTCTGTTTCGGATTCAGCCTCAGCTTTAGATTCCTCTTCGGCTTTAGCTTCGGGCTCGGCTGGTATCAGAGTTTCGGATTCGGCTGTAATCTTTTCAATGAACTGGACTTCCTTTAAGTCAGCATACTTGAAAAGTTCGGATGCAACCCTGTTCTTTGCCATGAGCCAGCGCTGGTTGAAAGTGAGACCTGTTGGAATATAAATCTTAGCAACGCCGTCAGCAGTCTCTACTTCCAGATCTCTGAGGCCGGTATAGAGAGCAAGAAGACCTTGAATTTTCTCAACTGCAGTCTCAATTACTTTCTCAATGGTGTACTCATAAGTGACGGTCTTGCCCGCAAGAGGGCTGTTAAAGTCTACAGTGACCCTACGGCCTATAACTCTGCTGATAACTCCTCTTCTACCATCTACCTCAACAGGGAGGCCAGGGTGAACATTTCGGTCTTTTAGTTTCGTGATAGAAATAGTTTCTACAAGTTTGGGATTGCCAGGACCAAAAGCCTTTTCCGGAGGGATTACAACATTTCCGCTGTAACCGACTTCCTTTCCCTCAAGATCTTCATCAAGGCCTTCAATAGTATGACCTGCTCCGACAATAACAATGTCCCCACCATAAAGTCCATGCGGGTTAAAGATATCTTCCTTTTTTGCAAGTTCTTCGTCTGTTGTATCGAAAATTCTACCATCTTCGAACTTACCTGTGTAGTTCAATGTTATGAAATCGCCTTTCTGGATTGCCATAATTTTCAACTCTTTTTTTTGAATAAACTAAATTGATAAGCAAGAAAGTTATTCATTGTCAGCTAATTCAACGTAAATGTGTTTCACGCTATAGAACTCTGCCTTTAATAAGCTTTTTGGGAATCTGCTAGGTTACTGCCGATCTTATGAATACTTATAAAAAATTGCGGTTTTACAAAAAACATACAAGAATCGATACCATTCGACCTTGAAACTTATTTTTAGCAAATAACTGGCATGAAGAATAAGCAGGTAAAACTGTTTTACTTTATACTTACGGTGATCACTAACTTTTGTAGGAGTGCTCTCTTCCTGCAAATTGCCCGGACAAAAGCCGAGGTTCCCGCAGGAAAAGTTCTGTCCTAACACTTTGAGTCTAACCAATTTCTAAGTATAGTTAACTTTCTCGTATTTCATATGTCTTTCGATTACTATTTATGCAACAAAATTACAATAAAATATTAGGATATAGTTCTCGGAACCGCAGTGGAGAATTGGGGATCGACTATTAATTTTTTCTGCCAAGTGTTCTGTTGAGTTTTACAACCGGATGTGTGGAATAGTGCTTAGCAGAGAATTTTTGTTTTCGGGAGGGGTGTATGGAAAGAAAGCTTATGAGAATAGGGGTTTCCCTACCTGGGGAACTTCTGGACAAGTTTGATAAAACTCTTTTAAAGAGAGGGTATTCCTCTCGGTCAGAAGGGATAAGAGATGCCATAAGGACATATAACCAGCACTATGAGTGGATGCAGCAAATCAAGGGCAAAAGAGTTGCAACGATTTCTATTGTATATGATTGCTCAAAAAAAGGAGTAGCTAGCACCCTGGCAAGTATTCAACACGAAAATATGGATCTGATAAATTCTTCAGTGCGCGTCCATGTTGAGCCGAATTCTTGTTTTGAGGTAATAATTCTACAGGGAGAAGGGGAAAAAATAACAGAACTTACTGAAAAAATTTTAAGTTTAAAAGGAGTCAAGCACTCCAGGTTAACAACTGTTCCGGAAGAGAAGATTGAAAAGTGAATATAAAAAAGGACTTTAAAGCCTTCTCATCCTGAAAGATAATTTAAAATTTACTTACTTTAAACTTCAGATCTAAAGTTCCACTTCAAAAACTGTGAGTGTTCCTGAAGACATGGAATCAAAAAACATTCATATATTTGTTCAGAAGCATAAAACTCAATTCATCGGACACAGAATCTAGAAAACAGTTCAGGAGTAAGTTCGTAAATTGCTATATTCGCTTAAAAGTAATTTTCATAGGTCTGACAAAAATTCAGTTTGCGTTAAACGTATATGTAACGAGTCTAGAGAGATTGATAGGATATAATAATTAATCTGTTTATAAGATGGGGTCAGATAGAAAAAGAAAATATTGTGTCCATAGAGGATTCAATGCTTCCTGAAATTATAAGAATCTAGACCGAAGGATTTGGAACAAAAGCCGTAATGGTGTTAAACGATATTCAAAAAGAATGAAAAAGATTTTTTATGTAATAAAAAGTCAGGATCAGGTTGTAAGTTACTGCATATATTATTTAAAGCCTGTTCTATCCCAAAGGATTTTAAGAAAAAATCCGTAACTTATTCAATTTCGACTATAAGAATTTAGAAGAGAACAGTATGGAGAAAAATTATTAAAAAAAAGCGTCAAGAAAATGAGATTAAACGGAATATCTTCTATTTTATTATATGAATACGGAAAACCTTCCTGCCATAAGGTTATACGAAAAAATGGATTTCAA
The DNA here is from genome assembly GCF_000970305.1 of Methanosarcina barkeri 3. Classification (GTDB taxonomy): domain Archaea; phylum Halobacteriota; class Methanosarcinia; order Methanosarcinales; family Methanosarcinaceae; genus Methanosarcina; species Methanosarcina barkeri_A. Next base: position 599,260 of record NZ_CP009517.1, on the reverse strand, counting down.
GAAAATTAAAGAAGTAAAAGACATATGCGGTCCAAAAGAGATATGTTATGAAATGGAACCAAGGATTCTTTAATTCTCATGTCTTTTTACCATTTCTTAAATTTTCTCATTCCTTCTCCATCATTATTTCTCTATCATTCTCACTCCTTTTCTATCATTCTCATTTCTTTTATATCATTCTCATTTATCTTATATCATTCTCATTTATTTTCTATCATTCTCACTATTTTTCTATCATTCTATCCCATTTTCTACCATTCTTTATCCTTTTCTATAATTCCCTCTCCTTTTATATAATTCTCTCTCCTTTTCTATAATTCTCACTCATTCTCTATCATTCTCACTCATTCTTTATGCCTACCTCCTTCTATATCATCCTTAAACTCTATCATTCCTTAAGCTCAATAAATCTTACAAACTCTTCTAGAACTTTTTGATACAAGTCCCCAAAATAAGTATTTTAGTACAGTGTGAACTGATTTTATTCAAAAGTTCTTTTTGTAAGGTAATAATCTTGAGTTTTACCTAGCCTTTTTTCCTCAATATGACAATTTGTATTTTTGGTATAAGATAGATTTAAATAAAAACCGAATTTTCTAAGACGCACATGGTTACTTGACTGCTGGGAATTTTATCACAAAAAGTAGGAAGTTTTTAATGGTTTGAAACCGTAAACTTTAGAAAGATAACTTTACCAACAGCCTTACCCAAGAGTGATTTTTATGGGTACTGCAAAACTTCACACCCTCTCAGTTAAATATTTAATGAGTTGTAAAAAACTACTCCAAGATACTACTGGCAATCTGCTGGTTAAAAAATGGAAATCAATAGAAAAAGGAGATATTGTTTCTATAGAAGACTATATGCTTCCTGAAGTTCTTAGAATCCAGACTGAAGGGTTTAAAAACGGAAGCTCGGAAAAACTCATAAAATATTCGAAGAATTCCAGAAATATTTTTTATGTTGTGAAGAGCAAGGATAAAATTGTGGGCTACTGCGTTTACTACCTGAAACCTGCACTTTCCCTCAAAGGCTTTGAGAAAAAATCAGTAATATCCTCAATTGCAACTGACAGAAATTTCAGAGGCAAGGGGTTTGCAGAGAGATTGTTAAGGGGCAGTATTGAAGAGATGAAGGTAAACAGAATATCATCCGTTCTCTTATATGTCAATATAAATAATCTTCCTGCAATACAGTTATACAAAAAGATAGGCTTTCGAAAAGTAAAACAAGTAAAAAATATCTGTGGCCAGAAAGAAAACTGTTATGAGATGGAACTGAGACTTATTTGAAGTACTTTATATTACTTATTTTCTTTTTGATACATTTCCTTATATTACTTCTTTTTTGATATATCTCCTAATTTGGTTGTGAATTAATACATGATTGATGTTTTGCCTTTAAGTGTTTTTCTCAGTTACCTCTTTTCCAAGCTTACCCACTTAAAGGAAATTAAGTGTACATAAAGCAGAAAACGAGAGTTAAATGCGATGCGTGAACACTATCGAAAATATCAACTATTCTTGAATGACTAACCATCGTGTTGTACTTTTAAAAATAACTTTTCTAGAATAATTTCAAATCATTTTCAAATTAATTCTAAACTAATCTCAAATGATTTCAAGTTAACCTCAAGTTAATCTCAAATTAATTTCAAGTTAACCTCAAATTAATCTCGGAGTAATCTCAGAGCAGTAACTTCAGGTCAATTTTATGTTTTAAGATATATTTAAATAAATCTCGGGTTCTCACTTCAATGTGCTTATAATTAATATCTTTATATTTCTTGGCGGGCTCACATTGCTCGTAAAAGGATCAGATCTCTTTGTGCTAACCTCATCCCGGATTGCAAGAAGATTTGGAGTCTCCGAATTTGTAATAGGATTGACTCTTGTGTCAGTGGGCACGTCAGTGCCTGAGCTTGCATCCTCACTAACAGCATCTTTCCAGCAAGCAAGTGGGATAGTTATAGGTAACATACTCGGATCAAACATTGCTAACATAGGCCTGATTGCAAGTACGGCTGCTCTTTTGACAAACGTCCGAACTGAAGAGGTTATGCTGAGAAGGGATGGCTATATAATGCTATTTGCCTCTGTTCTCCTCTTTCTTTTTATGCTTGACTTCAAAATTTCGAGATTGGAAGCATTAATTTTCATTTTACTTTATCTTGCCTATCTTTTATTCCTTCTCGATAAAGTGAAAAGACATAAAGAAGATATATATTTTAAAGATTTTATGATTTATTTTCTCAAGTTTGAGTACCTTTTCGACCTAAAATCGAAAATTAAGCCCCAGGTTCATGAACACGGAAAAGGAAATCAAAGCTCTGGAGACACGAAAAAAAGCACCTGGAAAACTGAAAAAAAGACTCAAAAGGTAAACGAAAATGAGTCAAAGATTGAAACAAGAATTAAAGATGGATCAGTAGCCAAGTTGGAAACCGAACCGAGAACTGAGACTGAACATGAAGAGATTGACGTCGACGTTACAGAAGAAAACCTTCACGATGTCAGCCTTTTAATAGAATTTTTCAAGCTTATAGCAAGCGGGGTTGCAATTATAGTAGGGGCAAAGTACTTTGTCGAACAGGCAATCTTCTTTGCTCTGCTTCTGGAAGTCCCGGAGACGCTCATAGGAATAAGCCTTGTTGCGATTGGGACTTCAGTTCCCGAACTCATGGTAACCATCTCAGCAGCCCGAAGCGATTATGCTGGCATTGCTCTTGGAAATGTCATAGGGTCAAACATTGCAAATATACTTTTGATATTAGGCTGCTCAGGGATTGTTCACCCTATCACGACGACTAACCTTGGTATTTACTATATAGCACCTTTTATGCTGATAATGAGCTCTCTGCTCCTCTTGTTTATACGAACGGGCTGGAGAGTCAAGCGGTTCGAAGGACTTATCCTGCTCCTTCTCTATTTAGGCTTCATGATCCTGATCTTTCGACTGGGATGAAATACTCTTTTAAGTAAGTCCAGGAAATATAGAAATCAAGTATATAAAGGTTTAAGAGTATGGTAGCAAGCACCTGTCTTTACCAGGAGCTGGTGTTAGCGTGTGTACAGAAATAATAAAAAATTTATATATTTTTAAGTCTAATTTCTTCCAATCTGCTTAAAGGTACTAGTTTTCCTTTTGCCTCGTTTTCAAAACTTTTACATACCAGTTCCTTTTCTTCTGCAGTGAGCAGGCTGTCTATATCCACCATATGCTCCTTAATCTCACCAAGTTGCTTTTTGATAAAATTAAGTTCTTCAAACAATTTTTTCTCGGTTTTTTCCCCATTCATAAAATCACAGCCTTAACTATCCATATTTGGGTTCATAATGTTTACTTGACTTAGCTATATTTTTACTTAACTTAGTTATGTTTTATTTGGTTTAGTTGTGTTTACTTGGTTTAGTTATGCTTTACTTGATTTAGTTATGCTTTACTTAGTTTAGTTATGCTTTACTTGGTTTAGTTGTTTTTTACTTGGTTTAGTTATGTTTTGTTTAACTTAATTACGTTTACTTGACCTAACTATATTCTACTTAGAGTTCATTTAAGCTTCAGGAAGTTTTTTGTTTACTCTTTGTTTTGTACTATTTTCCAAACTTACACATATAAACTGCACATTTAATTAATTTTTACTCACAGTAAATAATTTATCAATATAAAATTATATATAAATATAAATTATCAGACCAGACATGTAGTATAAATAAAGGCTTAAAAGAAAGCTTTATAAAATTCTAGAAGTAGATATTATAACAAAGGAAATTATATGTATAAGTGATAACGTATTAAAAGAGCAGGAATAAAAAGATGATAACTGACATGGTGACTGAAAATATAGGGTTTTTTATCTACACATTCACATCTGTTTTTGTTGTTGTCAGCCCAATCAGCGGAGTAGTAACTTTCATTTCCCTGACCAGCAAGATGACACATGATGAAAAAAATCAAATTGCAGAAAAATCAGTCACGCTTGCGTGCGCAATTGCCCTTTTTTTTGCAATTGCAGGAAATATCATACTTGACCTGTTCAGTATTAGTGTTGACTCACTGCGGGTTGCAGGAGGTCTACTGCTTTTCAGCATTGCCTTTGATATGATGCATGCCAAAATTTCAAGAGAAAGCATTACCGAAGAAGAAATTTCTCAGTCCCAGGAACGTGAGGATATCTGGGTATTTCCTATAGGCCTACCTCTTCTTACAGGTCCAGGTGCAATCAGTACGGTAATTGTCCTGATGGGAAGTACAGAAAATATAGAGCAGAAAATAATAATCCTCATATCAATCATATCAACTTTCATTTTCTGCCTGTACATCTTCCTCTTCTCAAGAAGAATCCATAAATTCATAGGATACAATGGAATGCTGGTCTTTACAAGGCTCATGGGACTTCTGCTTGCAGCTCTTGCAGTAAAACTTACATCAACAGGTATAATAAACATATTTAGTTGATTAAAACAAGAAGACAGCACTCAAGAAGTCAGGACAAAGTTTCAGAGTTGCTTTTTATATTTTATTATACGAATTTCTAAGTTCGATCATTAGAACAGTCTGTACTATTTGCACTTGAATATACCTTTTTCAACCAAAGAAAGCAAAATAATAAAATATAAAGTAAAATCTGCCTGGTTATTCCTTAGACAATTGATCTGAACTGATCTTACCGGAAATCATCGATCCCGACAGTTATTGAGAGTTATTTCTGGATGCATGTCTAGTAAAAAAATTAATTATAGGCCGAGTTACATCTTTAGATGACATACTGACAGAAACAACCGAAGATGTACACCCGCATTTTCTACAGTAATAAAACACATTAGAACCAATTACCTGCTTTTTAAGAGGTGTGCCACACCGGATACACCTTATAGAGGATTCAAACATCCAGGTTTCACTCCATGATTATTAATGGTTCGAGTCTTACAGTTTCCTTTCTTGTCCAGTACCCACATACAGGACAATACTGAAATTTTTCGAAGAGATTATCTTCAAGCTTAGAATGGCACTCCGGACAATATTTTAGAAAAGGCATTAAAATTTCTCCCGTTTAAATATTAATAAGATCTAAATCAATCTGCGTTAAATCAATCTGCGTTAAATCAATCTGCAGAAAATCAATCTGCACTAAACCAATATGTAATTTTCAAATACTTCGTTCGATTATTTAGTATAATTTTTCTAGCCCATTTTTAGTAACTGAAAAATCTTTGAGATTCTAACTCCATTTGAAGTAAACGCCCATACATTTCCAATGAAAGCTTTCTTCCCTCCAACAGTGAAACACCCATCAGCCGTGGTTTCTTTAAACCAGCGGATATACTTACTTTTGTTATAGGAGATCTCCCAGAAAAATATCCTTTTAAAATCATTTGCGTAATCTAAAATGTATGTCAATACATTTAAAGGTTAATGCATATTTGGAAAGTTTTCAACTATTGATGGAAAACTTCGTAATGAATATGACCACTGATATAATTATAATCCGATGAAAAAATGAGTTTCTCGTTAAGTAAAAATCGGAAAAAGCTTTCCTGCAGATAAAAGCAGGATACTTAAATTTTAGTAAATAAATAACAACAAATAGTCTTTCGTTTAGAAAAATATTTATAAAAAAACAAATTCAATAGAAACTTACACCTTATATTGTTTACTATTGAACTTTGATTACTTAATTTATTATATAGCTTGAGTACTGTTCTGGCTCTCAGTATTCGGTCTTATTATCGGACTCTTCCCATGCCTTAAAAGCCTTCAAGGCCTCTTCCCTGAGGAGCTGCCGGAATTCTATATTTCTCTCCTTAGGAGGACGTGAGATCTCACTATAAATTTGAGAGTCTGCGAAGCCAATTTTTTGAGCGTCAGATGAAGTATTGGCAAAAACGACTTTACCGATTCTTGCCCAGTAAATTGCTCCAAGGCACATCGGACAGGGCTCGCAGGAAGCATAAATAACACAGCCGCTTAGATCAAAGGTCTTGAGTTTCCTGGCTGCTTCTCTTATTACATTTATTTCCGCATGGGCCGTAGGATCATTAATTGCAGTAACCAGGTTGCAGCTCTCTGCAAGGATTTCCTCTTTTCTGACGATTACTGCCCCAAAAGGGCCTCCTCCTTTCTTCACATTCTCAAGGGAAAGTTCGATTGCCCGTTTCATGAACAAAGTATCATTATCTGACATATTATCTGACATTTTTGCTCTCTCTTATGGTCTTATTTGCTTTTTCTCGAGATTTTTATTCAAAAATGTAGCTCTTCTTTGCGAAGGAAATGTAACTACATAGCCTGGTGTTACAGGAAAATCTTTAAGTACAGATCTATTCAACAATATTAAACGATTATTAAACAATTGTCAAAGATTAAATAATCAATAGGAGTGAGAAATTTGGCAAAAAAGCAATTTACCGCTGAAGAGGCAAAAGCAGTTGGGGAACAGCTTGGAATAAAATGGGACAAGTTTGATGTTGACCAATTCCGCAGAGGCATGGATGTCGAGCTCGAACATGGAACTCAGGATCCCTTGACAAACGTTACTAACGACGATCCCACAATGACAGGGAAAATCGCCCTGGCTCATCTGAACGAATTTCCGGATTACTATGATAGGCTGAAGGAAATGGAAGAAGAAGCTGAGAAATTCTGGGAAAAGAAGTAAACATTGAACTTCGTCATATTCTGGAACCGAATATCATCGTTTCTATATACCTAGAGAGTTTTTTGCCTCACTATATCTTCATATACCAGCTTGTGCCATAGCCAGAGCATATGGCGAGCTATAAAGCCCTTGTAAAAGATGTTATCAAAAAAGCTGATGTCCTTCTTGAAGTAATAGATTCCAGATTTCCTGACGAGACTCGAAATAGCGAAGTTGAACGCGAGATAATCCGCTTGAACAAACCTTTTATCATAGTTATTAACAAATCCGACCTTGTATCAAGAGAAAAACTTGAAAAAACCAAAGCCCGCCTTTCAAGAATTGCACCTGTGATTTTTGTTTCCAGCAAGGACAGGTCAGGAACAACGATGCTGAGGCACCAGATCCTTGCATCGGCCGCTATAAAAGCCGGTATAAAAGGGCAGGATATTCTGGTCGGCACTCTGGGCTATCCCAATGTTGGCAAGTCCTCGGTAATCAACGGCGTTACAGGCCGGCACCGGGCAAGCACGTCTCCCGTATCCGGCCATACGAAAGGTGTTCAGCATGTGGATGCAGGTTCACGCATAATGTTTATAGATACGCCAGGAGTGATTCCTTTTGATGAAAAAGATGAGTATCTTCAAGGCCTGCTCGGAATAAAGGATGAAACCCATCTTAAGGACAAAGTCGGTGTCGCCCTGAAAATAATTGAAAAAATGCTTGCTGAAAATAAAGTGGCTCTTGAGTCCTTTTACAGTATAAAAATCGAAGACGAAACCTCATATGATGCGCTTGAACTAATAGGCAAACAGTGCAATTTCCTTCAAAAGAAAGGCGAGGTGGATGAAACACGGACCGCTACCAGAGTAATCAATGACTGGCAAAACGGGCTGCTTTTAATTTAATTGAGATCTGTACTTTTACAGGCATCTTAAGAGTATCGCAGGATATAAATAATACACTTTCTAAGTCATTACGAATATTATTGAATGTATGAGGGGATGAAACTCTGACAACTGACCAGGAAATTCTTACTAGAATCGAAGGAATTGAAAAGAGAATGGAAAGAATGGAAACTGCAATCGAAAACATTAATACTATTTTGAAAAAAGTCGAGCAAAATACCTATTTCGGGTGCTATATGCCAGAGGAAAAGATAGAGTAAATAGAGATAAATTTTTAGATTTTCCAGATTTTACCTTTTTTCGATTCTCCTCTGTTAATTATTTGGTGTTATTTCGAGGCAACAAAAAAGAGTCAAAAGGTTGTTCTTATCCCACGACGAGACGCGTCTGGAACTGACCGGCTTAGAGAGAAAACTCAAAATATCTCCTGCATTGGGAGATAGATAATAAAACACTGAACTTTTATCAATGGTAGAGCCCATTATGCAATTTTTCCAAAAATTATTTTTTCTTCTTTCAGGTTTGTGTCTTCGCATTCGTTTTTTCGGCACAACCAGCCGCAAAGCGACAGGTGAGAGTCTGGAGTTAAGAAAAAAAATAAATATGCAGTTCCAGAAAAAATACCCATCAGGTTTCAATTATTTTCCCTTTTATGGGCAATACTATAGCTTACAATTTCTCTGCCTATGAAGCCCCTCATAAGCTTTTCTCTCGAAGAAAAAGTTCTGTTTTTTGAGTCCCGCTTATTTTTCCATTAGGATTTTTTCTACTGCAATCACAAAATTTTCAAACTTCTTCTGCCACTCCGTGTCATGTTCAAGCATTTCCTGGACAGTTGTGCCTTTATCTTCCATTTTTGCGACTTTTGGCTCTATCGGAAGCCTGGCGAGAATAGGGATGTTGAAATCTTTTGAAGCTTTTTCCACTCCTCCATTCCTAAACACCTCTATTGGCTTGCCGCAGTGAGGGCAGATCAACCCGTGCATATTGTCAACAATACCTATAATAGGAACATTGAGTTTTTTAGAAAATTCAATCGATTTGCGGACGCTTACGAGAGCTACGTCCTGAGGAGTTGTAACAATTACCGAACCATCAATATTGGGGATAAGCAAAGCCAGGCTCAGAGGTTCGTCTCCTGTACCTGGAGGTAGATCTATAATCAGAAAATCAAGGTCTCCCCAGACGACATCTCCCAGTAACTTTTCAATCATCCCCATTTTTAATGGTCCTCTCCAGATGATAGGAGAATCTTTATCTTCGAGTAGAAAACCTACAGACATTAAAGAAAGATTGGGAAAAACATCAACTGGCATTATACCTTCTTCACTAACTTCTGGGCTCATAGATTCCATACCGAAAATCGTGGGAATGGTCGGGCCATGAATGTCGCAATCAAGAAGTCCCACTCTATACCCATGCAGAGCCAGTCCGATAGCCAGGTTTGCTGCAACTGTGCTTTTCCCCACTCCGCCTTTCCCACTCATTATCAAAATCTTACGCTTAATGTGTCTGAGGTTGACTATTATTTTGGGTTCAGTGGACTTTTTCGATAAGCTTACCAGTGGTTGAACCTGATCTGTCACTTTGATCACCTTTTTAAACTTTTCCTTTTCCCGTTAGTTATCTCCTTAAAGGAAAGTGTTGTCACTAATAAAGAAAAATGTCTTAACTGATAAAGGAAAACACCTCAACTAGTATCATACCTTTAGACATGTAGTTCCAAAACTCAAAGTTATCTATCTGAATTTCGGATTCCGTATAATCAATATATATTCTTACCACAGAGTAGATTGAAATTTTATTGGTTCTTGAAACTTTGTTAATTTTAAAATTTTGTTAATTTGGGTATAGAAAAGAAATAGACATAAATTCATCGGTGTTTATATTCGACACATATCCCTCCCCAGAAATAATAATATTATAGGGAATATAAAAGTAATCCTAGTCTAGCATATTTATCAACAGCTAATACCTGTTTCAGTAAAACATCTTACTAGTTGCTGCTAGGATGTAAAATTACCCTGAAACACTGAGATAACATAACTTATCAATTTCATTTTGCGGTTGACAACTTTGCTCAAACTAAGTTTTTCGGGTTATTCTCTACTTTAACAGAATTTGAAGTGATGAAGTGAACAATCCTATTGCTTCAGCAAGTTCGCTAGCGCAAATTTGATTAAAATCCATTATTATTTCCACTTTTTTCGGCTGCAAGTGTTTTTGTTTACTCTAAATTATAACGGGAAAGCAGAAGAAAAGGATCCGTGGACAAAACCCAAATAAAGCGACGCGGATCAAACGAGCGAACATTTATGATCAAATGAGAGAGCGTTTGTGATCAAATGAGCGAACATTTGTGATCAAACAAGAAAAAACGTTTTTAAATCAAAATAAATTAAAAAAGCCTTAAATTTCTGAAAATCTAAAGAAAAGGAAAAGGGTATGCTTAAAAGCAAACCCTATTTATTGGTCTTACTGAATTTTGTTCTTTTGATTTTACCTGTGGATCCTCCATTCCAGATACTTCACAAACTCCATGGCTATAAGTGTGGTTGAAGCCAGCGGAATTATCATTGCCCAGTCGGAAAGCGAAAGGGGAACAGTCTGAAAGGCGATCTGCATAATAGGCACGTAAATTGCAACAAGCTGCAGAAGTACAGTGCTCAATACTGCATAAATAAGGGACTTGTTGGTAAAGATTCCCAGAGAGAAAACCGAATACCTCTCAGAACGCCAGTTAAAGGCATTGAACATCAGAGAAATAACCACCAGGGTAAAGATCAGAGTCTGGATCTTTGAAAGGGGTACCCCGTTACTGAGAGAGTTATGAAGAACCCAGATAGATTGAACTGCAATCAAAGTCCCTAATCCAAGGCTTGCTATAAGCATTCTCTTAGAGACAAGCCCTTCTTTTGCCTTAGTTGGCTTTTGCTTCATAAGCCCTCTGTCAGGAGCTTCCATGGAAAGCGCCATTGGTGGTAGGCCGTCCGTTATAAGGTTAATCCAGAGGATCTGAACCGCAATGACAGGCAGAGTATGCCAGGCAAGTACTCCTACAAGGACGATGAGAACCAGTCCTATGTGACAGGTAAGGCCGTAGGCAATAAAATTTTTAATATTTTTCAGGATATTTCGGCCCTCTTCGACTGCTGACACGATGGATGCAAAGTTATCATCAGTCAGGATCATGCTTGAGGCTTCCTTACTGACATCCGTGCCTGTAATTCCCATCGCAATGCCCATATCGGCAGCTTTCAGTGCAGGAGCGTCATTTACTCCGTCTCCGGTCATTGCAACTATATACCCCTTTTTCTTGAGAGCTTCAACTACCTTCAGCTTATGCTCTGGATAAACCCTTGCGTAGACCGAAACTTTTTCCACAATCTCATCAAATTCCCTGTCTCCAAGGCCCTCCAGTTCGGTGCCTGTAAGGACAAGGTCTCCTTCCCGAAAAATCCCGAGTTCCCTTGCAATTGCAAAAGCCGTGGTCTTGTGATCGCCTGTAATCATTATGGTTCGAATTCCTGCACTGGTACAGGTGGCAATTCCAACCTTTACTTCTTCCCTTGGAGGATCGCGCATACCCATGAGTCCTGAGAAAACCATATCTTTCTCAGCTTCTTCAGGCAGAATATCTTCCGGAACCTTGCGATAGGCAAACCCCATAACCCTTAGTGTCTTGTTTGCAAGGTCGTTTACGATACCCAGGATTTCCTGTTTTCTTTCAGGAGTTAGCTCTTCCTCATGCCCTTCAAGGAAAATTTTCGTACAGGCGGCAAGGATAACCTCAGGAGCCCCTTTGGCATGCGCATACAGACCATCTTCAGAGGTGTTTAGAGTAGTCATCAGCTTCCTTTCGGAAGAAAAAGGAACTTCGCCTTTACGCTCATGTTTCTCCTCAAGGACGGCTTTCCAGAGACCTCCTTTAGCTGCAGCGACTACAAGAGCACCTTCAGTAGGGTCGCCCATAATATCCCATCTGCCTTCTTCCTCAACCAGACCTGCATCGTTACAGAGAGTTCCCGTAACCAGTAACTTGTGGAGATGTATATCCTTGGAAACAGGACTGTCTCCCCTGAAAAAGTCCCCTGTGGGTTTGTATCCTTCACCTGTAACAGTAAAGAGAGTCCCGTTTGCGTACACCTTCTCAACAATCATCTTGTTCTGGGTAAGTGTTCCGGTTTTGTCGGTACATATGATGTTAGTTGAGCCAAGTGTCTCTACGGACGGCAGTTTTCTTACAAGAGCATGCCTTTTTACCATTCTTCGGACACCAAGAGCGAGCCCGACTGTTACAACCGCAGGTAGAGCTTCCGGAATCGCAGCAACAGCAAGGGCAACTCCCCAGAGAAACATCTCAAAAGGATCAAAACCCTCGATAATTCCGAGTATAGCCACAAAAGCCACAACTATTAAAGTTGCGGTCCCGAGCCAGCGCCCAAACTGGTCAAGTTTCTCCTGAAGAGGAGTTTTATCCCTTTCAATTTCTCCCAGAAGCCCGGCTAGCTTTCCAAAAGCCGTACTCATACCTGTCGCCGTAATAACGGCTTTTCCCCTGCCGTAAGTGACTGAGGTCCCGGTATAAACCATATTTTTCCTGTCAGGCTGCGGGGTTTCAGGAGGAAAAATATTGATACTCTTTTCTACAGGAACAGATTCGCCAGTAAGTGAAGATTCGTCTACTTTCATGGAGAGCGCTTCAAGCAGTCTCGCATCCGCAGGAATCCTGTCTCCTGCTTGCAAAAGCAGAATATCACCTGGGACAAGTAGAGAAGAAGGAACTTTTCCCTCTTTTCCGTCTCTTAAAACCAGAGCTTCGGGACTGGTCAACGATTTCAAAAGTTTTATTGACTCTTCGGCCCTGTACTCCTGAACAAAACCGAGCACACCTGCAAGGACTACAGTAAACAGGATCACAAAAGCGTCAACAAGCTCTCCAAGGAAAGCGGAAACCAATGCTGCTGCAATCAGAATTACAATCAGAAAACTCTTGAACTGTGAAAGAAAAAGTTTTACAACCGAAGTCTTTTCTTCTTCTTTAAGTTCGTTTTTTCCGTATTTATCAAGCCGTTTTTCCGCCTCTCCCGAACTCAGCCCGGCTTCTTCGGACGTGTTCAGGTTATTTAGAACCGCGTCTGCGGCTTCGTCATAATACATTCAGTTTTTCTCCAGTCAATCAAACAAATACTTTGAGTTAAAAGCGCTCATAACTTGCCAGTTCTAAATATAATATTCGAGGTGGTAATTAATATTAATAGAATATAGAACTTGGGATATAAAAAAATTAATGATGCTGCTGCTTCCTTAGAAAAAGTCTTAAAGGTATCTTTAATCCGGATTTAGTAGTAAGGATACTTTTGTCTCCCTTTTTTAACAGGTCAGTATTTCCAGCAATCCACCTGGTTTTGCTTTCAGTTTTTTGTTCCGGACTTCAGTGATGATAGAACAGATTGCTTCAGTAAATGAAAAACAAGAAATTATTAGGTTGTGAACCCCATTGGGAAATATTAACAACTTAATAACAATGGGATATTTAAAAATCTACACCTCAAAAACACTAGTTGTTAGATCTATTCGGCAGTACTAAATATTTTGTAAATTTATTTGTGCATTTCCCGTAGCTTTTTACGTTGAATAGTCAGCTATCAGTTATAAGAGTCCGCGTTCCTATGGATTATGGAATTGGCAAGTTCAGAAGTGACTTTTATAAGAATGGACTGAATAAAATAGAATTGTCGACCCGTTTACAGGCTCATGCAGACTTTTGATAATCAAAACTTCTCCAAAAATCGGACAATAATAATTTGGAAGTCTGTTTATATACCCAAACCTTTCTAGTGTGGTATAAGAAGTTTCCGGATGGTTGTTTGAACAAAGCTGGTGAAGAGTGACAAAACTATACAGTATAAATGCAAAGTCTTTGCTATATAATCTAATGCAAATAGAATAATGGAGTTTTGCGTTAAGTTACCAACACCATTAATTATTGATTAGAAACTATTTTATAAAATATCCAGTACTTGTTCATACTAATTGCGAATAAACTTAAGAGACTCGTAACTTATGTCGGATTCTTTTCTGCCTTCGCGTTTACGATGTGCAGTTTTTCCGATAAGCCTATGGATTTTCCGGTTTAGCCTCTGTTCCTTCAGACCTGTTTTTAGTAGCCTATTCTCTACCAGGGTTTGTGCTCCCAGATCAAAAACTCACCTGTTCCATGGTTGATACTTTTGAGCCAATCCTGGCGGCAAACTGTTGAAAATATCGATGAGATTCAGAAGTTTTAAATGAAAGTTTACGTATTATTTTAAAGACTTACGCGGTTGAACCAAGAAACAATGACGTTAAACTTTCAACAGTTTTAAACACTAGACTAGTTACAAAGCTTAATGTGTCTTATTCTGTACCTCAAGTGCGTAAGCCTAAATAGATCTCTTATTGAAAAATTTCAGATCTGTTAAACCGATCGAAAAAAGAGAATTTTAGAGATGAATGAAAATGGAAAAGATTCTGAAAATTATAGCAATGGTTCTCATTGTTGCTGCTGTAGTCTTTGCGGCTGGCTGTGCCGAAAAAACAAATACTGCAGAAAACCAAACTCAAACTTCTTCTGAAGAAGTCAACTCCACATCTGTAGAAGCACCTGTATCTTCAGAGACACCTGTAGAGACTTCTGCACCTATAGTAACACCTGGAGAAACAAAAGAAAATGTAACTGAGAATATAACTGAAAATATAAGTGAAAATATAAGTGAAAATGTAACTGGAAATGCTACAGCTCAAGCAGGTACTCATATGAGTAGTAAGCAGCGAAAACTAGCTATAGCAATGAACCATACACAGAGTTCCGATACAGTCACAATGAATGGCAGCCAGTAAGGAACCTAAACGGTTTATTTATAACAATAACCCCAAAGAAATATTAAAGTAGATTTTTTAAAAGGATATAACCCTTTTTAAAGGCTACAATTTTTCTATTAGGGACAATTCTATTGATCTTGAGGTTGTCTTCAGTTTACAGCCTTATCCAACAAGTCGAGTCTCTGAGTAAAAACATCAAGTTGTACCTTTTTTCAATTTTTTCCATTCCTTCCCATACTTTTCACTATTAGCAGATTTTTTCACACCTATCAATACTTCTCACCATCTGTATTCGGGCGATTGTTTCAAGATAGAAAAAAGAAACAGACTTATAAACGTGTAAAAATGCAGTAATTTTCCCTCAAAATTACTCGAAAGCTGTCTTGCTATCTGATCCTGCTATTTTCTTAAATATTTTTGTCCATGTTGTTGAACTTTTTCTCTCTATTCTTAGATATTGTAAACAATGAGAATCACCTGATCTTGTACGCTAAGCCTCGAAGCAAACTCGGAGAAGCCAGGTTAAATTATTGAGTTCAGATTAACGAAAATTCTTTATTACAGAGGATTTTTACAGAACCAAAACTTTCATTATTGCGGTAAAGAAAATGAGTATATAAATGGGATTTATAGAAAAATTGCGATGATGCCTAAAATTGCGATGACGCCTATTACTTTCACTTTGATATATATTAATCCACACACTTACTATCGAAGTAATTAAGCCTAAAATAGCTACAATTACACTATACTAAGAAGTATCCGTTAGCATTATTTACTAGATTTAGTTGACTAGATTCATCGTTGAGTCCAAAATTTGAGTAGAAAGAAAACAGAAACACTAAAGCAAAGATAAACAAAAACATATTAAATTTAATTAAACAAGTACCATAATTATTATATTTAATTATCAGTCCCCAATTGTCGGCATATCAGCATTCATATCCAACAGTTGATCATTTAAAACTGGAAATCCCAATTAATATCATGATCATTATTATTAATGCACCCATTATATCCCAGAAATATTCCCAGAAATTAGTATGTGACATATTTCACCCCCTTATTAAAGAAGGTGAAAATAATTTAAAAAGTTATGTATTCTCGTCTATTTTTGGAAAACAGTTTTGAATCTTTATTTCCATGCTAATTAACTGCATTAAAAGTAAAGTCATCAGGCGGGATTTTCTAGATTAGAAAAGCTTCCCTCTAACAACCATTAACTCCTCAAAAGAAACCTTTTTTCTTGCCACGATATTAACCGCAAAACCCATCTTCTCCATTTTCTCTTTTACTGCATTTAACCCTGTAATGGAGGAAATAAGCACAAGAATTTCTCCTCCTGGCTTGAGATAGTCCCTTACTTCGTCCAGAAATCTATTTAGAGTCTCTCTTCCACTTGTTCCACCGTCAAAAGCGTAGTTCAGCCAGCCTGGAACCTTTTCTTCCTCAGAAGTCGGAAGGTAGGGCGGATTAAAGAGAATAAGGTCAAAACGGGTCTCCGGACAGCGGGTTGTAAGGCCTTTGAAAAGGTCGGTACGGATAACCTCAACAGCATTTGTTTTCGCACAGCGGGCAGCATGGGGGTTAATTTCCGTAGCAACCAGACAAATCTCTTTCAGGTTTGCAAGAAGTACAGCTGATACAAAACCCGACCCTGTTCCGATTTCAAGAATGTGCATGCCTGGTTTCGCTTCTTTAAGGGCGGCATCGGCAAGTAAAAAAGAATCTTCAGCAGGCTCATAGACAAGATCCGTATTTCCGAGCTTGACCCGAGCTTTTTTGTATTCAACTTCAACCATAATTTTCGAGTTCTCTATTTTTTAATTATATTATCCTTGATTTATAGTTTTATTTGATTTCTAGTTTTATTATATTTGGTTTATTATTTTTTTAATTATTTTAAACAGGTAACTTCTTTAAATCAATAATCTGATTTGCAACCTTTGCAAGCTCTTCAGGAGTCAGGTTTTCAGCGCGCTTACTCATCATATCCTCAGGCAACCGAGCTATTATCTCTTTGATGTTGGAAATTTTAAGTACATGGTTCATGTTCAGAATCGCATTTTTCAGTTTTTTCCGGCGCTGACTGAAGACTGCAGCCACAAAGTCCATGAAAAATGCCTGGTCTTTGACTTCGAAAGGTGAAGGGCGAGGAATAAGTTTGACAACTGCAGAATCAACCTCTGGTACCGGCTGGAAAGCACTTTTTGGGACTTTCATCAAAATGGATGCATCGGCAAAATAGCATGTATCTACCGTAAGACGTGAATAGTCCTTACAGTTAGGTGAAGAAACCATCCTGGCTGCAAACTCGTACTGGTACATGAGAATGCCCAGTTTGAACTTATAGCGAAGGAGCTTGAAAGTGATCTCAGATGAGATGGAATAGGGAAGGTTTGAGACGACCTTATCGAATTCCGGAAACTCGATTTTCAGGGCATCCCCTGGAACAATCTCAATATTTTCAACCTCATCGAAACGGTCATGGAGGACTCTGACAAGAACAGGATCAAGTTCAACTGCAATTACTTTTTTTGCTTTTTTTGCAAGCCTTTCAGTCAGGTTTCCAATACCTGCACCGATTTCAAGAACTACATCCTCTGGCCCAAGCTCAGCAGCAGTCACTATTCTGTCCAGATAGCCTGCATCGACCAGAAAATGCTGATCAAAAGTGCCTCCTTTTATATTATATTTCTTAAGAAGAAAACGAACCAGACTGAAGCCTCCTCGATAAGTTGAGTATGTTACTGTGTAAGTTGAGTATGTTACTGCGTAAATTGAACATATTACTGAATAAATTGAGAGTATTTCGAAGTAAACCGAGTACTTTGACCTAATACGGAATTAATATAATTTAGATGATACTAATCAAAAGCTGAAATTAACCTTGGAAACCATACTGGAAAAAATAGAACCGAGAGAATTTCATCTCACTCGGCTTACTGTCGGCGTGGTGGAGTTGTGAAGAGCCTATACTTGATGAAATCATCCTTGAGTTCTTCTTCAATCCTGTGGGCAAGGACTTTAGCCGGATCGTGAAGGCTTGGAATTCTCTCTCGAATATCCTGAAAACTCTTAAAGTCTCCTTTTTTACGCTCATCGATTATAGACCACATGAGTTTTTTACCTATTCCGGGAAGGAGATCAAGCATATGCAAGCGGGTAGTGATAGAATGAGCCTCATTGAAAAACTTTACAAAGCGTTCCTCCTGATACCTGACACATGCCTCAAGGATAAAAGGCAGTTCGAGATTCGCCCCTGTTGTAAGATCCGGATAGCCTATTCTCTGTTTTACATGGTCAATTTCATCCCGGTCTCCCGATCCTATATAAACTCTTGACTGAATCTGAGGAATCACACCGTTTTTGGGAACGAGTTCCATAAGAGTAAATTTTTTATCTCCTATAGCCTGGACAAGAGGTTTTTTCTGATAAGCGGCAGTGCCATCAACTGATTTCCCATAGGGAAGGTAGTCGAGAACCCATGCATATTCCTCTCTTTCCTGTGAGCTTTCCTGGGACTTTCTGGATGAGCGCGGAGCTCTTTCTGATTGTCTCTCGGATTGCGGTTTGCCTGTCGGACGCTTGCCGCCATAAGAAGGTTTTTCAGCAGCTGATCTGCCAGCGTACGGTCTACCTGATTGCGACTTCTCTACTCTCATCAGCACCCATCCTATCAATTATCTGAAATTCCATGGAAATCTGTTTTCAGGATACGTCTTACCTGATATGCCCAACTCGCATCCATCCGGTTTGGAATCTATTCACTAATCGGAACTGTCAACACTTCACAAGTTTCTAGTGTTCGGTGTGTCCCGTAAAACTTTAGACTACCCTGTAACCGGCATCCCCGGACTATATATTTCAATAACCCAAAGAGTCCCCTGTGTTTGAATTAAGATCAGGTACTCCCTGACACTTTAACATACTCAAAGTTTCGGATACTACCCTTATAAATAAGAAGATGAAAACTTCTATATAGGTTATTCCCTTTACATCTCAGTTTTATTCAATAGCTTCCATTACATAATCGAGAATTTGATCAAGCTCCTCATTGCTCAGGGTATATTTTTCTTTAGCGTAGATTGATCGGATTTCATCCCTGGATTGAGGCAGAATATCTGCGATCCTGATCGCGATTGAAGGTTTCATTTTTTCCAGTTCCAACAGCTTGTTAACCAGTTCCCTTGATTTATCTCCACTGATCTTTGAGAACTGTTCAGCATGGTGCAGAGCTTTTCTGAATCCATATCCGACTTCAAGCCCCATCTCTCTGCGCTCTTCGGTGATCCTGGTAAGTAGTTCTCTGACTTCGGCCAAGGTCAATAATTCTTCACTGAGGACTTCCTTAACTATCATTGGAATACACTCTTTTTGACTTAAAAGTTGTAATGATCTGCCATTCTCTGCTGAGTAATCTCTTCAGATCACTCTTCACTTCTCCAGGAGTTCCTGGCAAGTAAATTTCTGCCTGTCAGTATCCGGAAATCTGAACTGGATTCGAGATTGCGGACCTTTTTCACGGATAGGCCTTCTTCAGATTGCCGTTATTCACGAAACTCGATCGTATTCAATAATGATATGAAATTTTTCCGAATAATCTTTTCCTGATCTGGATCAGGTATATGTCTGACAAACGATATATAATTATAGATATTCCCTTATCGGGATAAGAGATCACTATGGAATAGAGATCACCATACCGGATAAAGAACCAATTTTTTAAAATCAGTTTTCTTTAAGTCCCCCTCTCCCCTTTAAGCAGTTCTCCAGGGGGCACTGAGTTTCTTAACTTTAGATACAGACTCCTATTCTTATAAGTAAGCCTGCATAGTATAAACTCAGGTAAAATGGGTTAGGTTTTACAACCTAACTGCCTGGAATGGAGATTAATACTTCTGCGGTTTAAGGTGCTGAGGGAGAGAGATAACTTCCTTCATCGCATTTCCGTTGCGGACTTCAAGAATGTACGAACGACCGCGCTGTCCGAGAATCTTTCCGGTAGAACCCTGGAATTTTGGATTGGGCATACCTTTCTGAACGCTAGGGTCAATGTCAATATGGACCATTTGCCCTTCTTCGAATTCTTGAATTGCCTTGCTTACAGGGGAAATCCCTCTTTCACGAACTGTCTTCTGTAATTTGTACCTTGTGCAGCGTTTTTCACCGTGGGAGTTTGTCATCGCATGTTCCTCCTTAGAATGCTCGATTAATTTGTCTATAGTATATACAGTTTTTCTCTAGATAAGATGGATATTATTTAAATAAGACGTTCAGTCAGGCAGTATTTTCCTGACCCACGTATTAAATAAAGCTGATTCAGATTGAGTTTTAAATATCGACGTTGACTACATCAAGATCTTCCACAAGCGCAGGAACCCCTAAAAGTCCGCTCAGGCTAGGGTTTGTTCTTCCTTCATCTCCGGAAATAAGCTCTTTTACATACAGCCCACCTTCGCAGTTTACTGTTATGTAAGCGTAGCCTTCGTCTGTCAGTTCGTCAAGCCTGATACTGTGCACATGTCTTTTCCTGACAAGGTCAGCCCGCCTGTGAACTACCCGCTTTGGAGTCTGCTGGGATATCTCTATGCCATTCAAAGCCTCCAGGCTGGATTTAAGCTTTTCCTCCGAAACAGGCTCTTTAAATGTAACTTTAAGCTTATAAGTTTTATCCGCCTTTGAGCTTTTTAAGGTCTCAATCATATCCTTTCCAGTGAAAGATAATTCTCTTACCTCAACTTTTCCGGCAGCTTTCTCGTTAATATTTTGCATAAGTTTTTCAAGGTCTGTGCTTCGCTTTACAGGGGACTTTGCTTCAACTACAAAAGGCCTACCGCTTCCCAGCATAAGGGCATCGATATCTTCCCTGCCCGAACCATGAAAAGCCGTATCAGCAGCCTGGAAAACTTCAGTTACAGGTCCTTTTATAAGCTCGTCTACGGATTCCTGATATTGTTTCCCTGTAAAATTGCAGCGTTCACATCCTTTACCCTTGCATTTCCTGCAAGGCCAGCGGGTCTGGGGAATTCCCCTTAGAAGTTTGCGGTAGCGTCCCAGAATATATACCGAACGAAGCTGGAGATCAAGCTTGTTTTTTGCCAGGTCAAGCGTAATTGTAATATCAGGGTTTTCGAAATCCACATCTTTCTGGACCTTTTCAGCTATCCGCTTGCCAACTTCCCTATTAAGTTCGGTCTTAAGCTGCTCGGCGTATGCAGTTCCTGCCTCAGCCCAGAGCATTTCCTCGTTTTCACTCAGAAGTCCGCTGACCTTTGTACCAACAAGAAAGGTAGAATATTCAAGTCCTTCAAGAGCTTTTACAGCTTCATCGGCCCATTCATCCAGCTTTTTAAACTGGTCAAGGCAGACCCAGCACTGTTCGTCTTCCCCCTCTGTTCCGAGAGCCTTTCTCGCAAATGCACTGCAAGGAGCAAGCTCTTTAAGCAGGGAATCATCTTTTTCAGCTTTATAGATCCGATCCCCTTCCAGGACAAGGGCAAGTTTCAAGGACTGCCCGCGTTCTCTATTGCTCAGACCTGTGGATAATTTTGCAAATTGCCTGCCCAGACAGTTGTCACATATCGGGCCTTCATGGAGAATTTTTTTTGAAATATCGAGTACATCCATTTTCGTTCACTTTCTTTCACTTTCTTTAACTCTTTGTTCTGGAACTTGACCGCAAGCCTTTTCAAAAAACTGCTTGACCGCAAGCCTTTTCAAAAAAGGCTTGAGCGAAAATCACTGCTAAATCTAAAACGTTATGACGGCGTGATCACAAGCCTTTTCAAAAAGGCTTGACCGAAAACCGTAACCTTTGGATTTGAAAACCTTATCCCAAACCCTATAGGCGTGATCACAAGCCTTTTCAAAAAAGGCTTGACCGAAAACTGTAACCTTTGGATTTGAGAACCTTATCCCCAAACCCTATAGGCGTGATCAACCGGCGCAACGGTTGCGGCCCAACGGTTGCGGCACAGCAGTTGCGGATCAACGGTTACGCCACTCAATCTTCAACTCTGCTGTCAGCTTCTCCGGATAACTCTCCCCTTTCAGCTTCAGCCCTGTCCAGTTCATTGTGGATAAGGGTTATGCAGTGATTAGAATGGAGAGAAAGAGGACCTACCGAGATAATTTTCGCCCCTGCCTCAAGGAGCTGTGCTTCCTCTTCTTCGGTAACTCCTACATGGTCTCCCAGGATGAAGACGGGGTCGCGGATTTCATTTGCAATTGCCCTGATGTCCTCTCCGTCTTCTCTCAGGTAGAGCAGAGTGCGGCCTTCAAATTCCGAGAGCAGAGAATCAAGGTTTCCTCTGCGAATCCAGACGCCTGGAGTGGAACGAATATCCTGCTCGGTTGCGCCCTTTTGAAGGGCTTTCTGGATAAGTGAACCGCTGCTCCGCTCGTCCGGGTTAAGGTATCTGAGATGGAGTCCTTCAAACCTGAGGATTTTTCCCGGATCAGGTCCTCCCAGAAGGAGCAGGTGTACATTTACATCCCTGCGCATTCCGAAAGAAAGAAAAAGGGCAGAACTCACGCAGCGGCAAAGGATATCCATTCTTCCTGCAGAACCTGGAAGATCATTTAATGTAAAGTCGCCGCTTGTGTTTGCTTTGTGCCCTATAACAACAATATCGCGCATGGGCACTATATTTACACAAGGGATATAAAAGATGTACGTAAAACTTTTTGGAAAAAAAGTTTTATCAAAAAGTTTTGGGAAAAAAGTTTTATCAAAAAGTTTTGGGAAAAAGGTATATCAAAAAGTTTTGGGAAAAAAGTTTTATCAAAAAGTTTTGGGAAAAAGGTATATCAAAAGTATATGGTAAAATCTTTTTGAACAATTACGAATAATAAGACTTCTACAAACAAACATGAGTAATAATACTCCTACTGACAGTTATGAAAACAGGACCTGATAAGGATGAAAATACTCGCTATTACTGACCCCCATGGGGATTATTCGAAGATAAAAGAAATGATTGAAAAGGCAGGGGATTTTGACCTTGTAGTCATTGTCGGGGACATTACCAATTTCGGGCCCGATGAAAAAGTTGAAGAATTGATGGAATTATTTGACAAACCTGTATTTGCGATCCCTGGTAATTGCGATCAGAGGAGTATTCTAAAAACCCTTGACGCTTCTAAAGCTACTAACCTGCACGGAAAAACCGAACAGATCGGAAATATCAGGTTTATAGGGCTAGGCGGCTCAAATCCTACTCCTTTTAACACTCCCTTTGAGCTATCCGAAGAAGATATTGAAAAGGCCCTTGAAGGAATGGTCTGCTCTGCCGAAAATGACAAAGATTGCGGCACCATAGTGCTTCTGACGCATGCTCCGCCTTACGGTGCAAGAGATGAACTTCCTTTCGGGCACGTAGGCAGTAAGGCTATCCAGAAATTCCTTGACAGGGTTGACCTGATCGTCTGCGGGCACATCCATGAGGCAAAAGGCCTGGAGCAGGTCGGAAAGACCGTAATAGTAAACCCTGGAGAAGCATGTAAAGGTTCCTGTACCTTAATAACTCTCGGAGAAAAGGAAGAAAACAAACCTATTGAGGTTGAATTTATAGAAGTGTAAAATAAAAACAAACTTATTGAGGTTGAACTTATAGAATTATAAAATAGCAAGATTAAGTAGCCAAGCCTCAACTTCTAATCAGCTTCAATTAAGGTTACAATTTTCTCAGGTATAGCATTTGCTTGAAAGAATATTACACAAGCTCTCAATACACTCTGAGTTCTTTCTTTTGTAGGGATTAAACTCATTACCTGGGAAATTCTTGCTATATAAGTATATTTTATTTTAGCTCATTTTGTTTACTTTATTATAAGGAAAACTTATTTTACTATCCACAATTATTCACTTACTTTCGTTCATTTACCTTCATTCATTTACCTTCATTCATTTACCTTCATTCATTTACCTTCATTCATTTACCTTCATTCATTTACCTTCATTCATTTGCCTTCATTCATTTGCCTTCATTCATTTGCCTTCATTCATTTGCCTTCATTCATTTGCCTTCATTCACTTATCTTCGTTCACTTATCTTCGTTGACTTGCCCTTGTTCACTTATCTTCGTTACTTACTTGCATAAAAAGTAAATCTGATGTTTGATGAAAAATGCTTTGAGGAACGGGAATATAAGGATTAAATAATAGACTCCAGAGCAAATAGGCAGATAGAATACTTAAATAAGTTGGAAATATTAAGTAGAGGCTTAATAGAAACACTAAATAGAAGTTTCTTGGAACTTGACTTGGGTTTATAGATCAAAAATCATAGAGGTTGAGATACGGATATTGTTAAAGATTTCGGCTTCGATCCGGTTTTTCTGGATTTCATGACAAAACTTGCCATAGCCTTTTTGATAGGGATAATGGTAGGTATAGAAAGGGAGCATAGAGGCATTGAACATGAAATTTTTGCCGGGGTGAGAACCTACAGCATAACCTGTATAACAGGCATGTTAACTGCTTTTGTAAGCGAGATAACAGGACCGGGTTTTATCTACGTAGCTGCGCTCTTTTTCGGAGCAATCTGTTGCATAATCACCTATGCCAAGATATTTCTGTTTAACCGGATAGGAGTTACCAGCCCTATAAGTCTCTTCTTCATTTTTGTTATGGGAATACTGGTTGGCTATGATTACGGCCTGTTTGCTATTATCTCTTCAATAGTTGTGGCTTTTCTTCTGATACAAAAAAAGCCTCTTCACCAGTTTGCAGGAAACCTGACAAAAGAGGAACTCTACAATGCCGTACAGTTTCTGGCCGTGGCTTTCATACTTTATCCAGTGATGCCTGATATAGAATATTATGGAGTCCTAAATTTAAGGTCTGCGATCCTTATTGTAATTCTTGTTTCGCTTATCAGTTTTTTAAGTTATGTGCTCCTGAGGAAGTTCGGCACAAAGCGCGGGATATGTTATTCCGGTTTTTTAGGCGGCTTTGTGAACAGTGAAGCAACAGCAGCTGCACTTGCAGGTCTCTCAAAACGAGTAGAGGAAATGGCCGATCCTGTTCTTACCGGAATTCTGTTATGTAATATTTCCATGCTCATCCGAAACCTTGTGTTAGCCCTGATTGTTGACCCTACCGGTCAGACAACTCTGCTTATGCTTCCTCCTCAGATAGTAATCATTCTTGCTTCTGTAACAATAGCTCTCAAGTATAACAAGAAGTTCTGCCCTATAGATGGAGAAGAACTTAAAATTGAATCTCCTTTTTCGCTTGGACAAGCATTTAAATTCGGTTTTGCATTTACCGTAATTCTTATAGTAGGAAGCTTTGCCTATAAAATTGCAGGAACTGCCGGAATTTACGTCACTGCCCTCGGTGCTCTTGTTAGCAGTTCGGGAGTGATTGTTTCGGTAACCTTACTTGCAGTAAGTGGAAATATTTCCTATGCAACTGCAGCGAATACTGCGGTGCTTGCAAGTCTGATCAGCACGATTAACAAGATCCTGCTTTCGAAAATATCCGGTTCTCCCAGTCTTTACGCTCTTACAAAGAAGACTTTCGGGATAATTACAGTTTTCGGAGTCCTTGCTTTACTTTTGTGGAACTTCGTGTGGAACGGAGTCTGATACGAATTCTTGCTTATGTAACGGACATGTTATTGTCTCATAAGTTTAGTAAAACAGTCATAGGTTTAGTAACAACAGTCGATAAGGACTCGGTTCATACTATTCCATACATTAACTGAGAATATTCCATACATTAACTGAGATACGGAAAAAATCATCGAAAAATATTGAAGTTAAACAAGCCAGTTATTTGGAATAGCTCTATAATATTGATATATTTTCCTCATATATTTTGACTTTTGTTCATTAACCATAAATTTATATGCCTATTCTGATATTTTTTGCAACATAAAGTGTAAAAGTGTATTAAAAAGTAAAAGAAGTATTAAAAATGTATTAACAAATAAAAGAAGTGTTAGAAAAGTGAAAAATATACGAAATATATTAAAATATAGAAAACTAAAAATGTTTTGTAAGTAAGAAATACATTTATAAGTGCGGACTACCTTAAAAAGAATAATAAGATTCGAAATTCCTTTAAAGATAGTAATAATAAGAAGTACTGAACTCTCAAAAGGTCAATAAAGGTAAATTAAGATTAAGTAAAAACCAATAGAGGTTAATATAGGTCAATAAAATCTAAATGGCTAAGCTTCAAATTGAATACTTGTTTAACTTATATAATATTCTTATTTAGTCTGATGATTTCCTAAATTTCACAATCGCAAGATGTGAGGAATAAGATGAAAACAAAAATAATTGTGCTGCTTCTTATATTTGGTGCCGTTTTATTTTCAGGATGCACAGGGAATGAACAGCCCTCAACAGAGAAAAATGCAACCCCTGAAGAAACCGTAACTCCTGTGGAAAATACAACTGTTGTAGGAACACCGGAAGAAAATATAATTCCGGAAGAAAATGTAACTCCGGAAGTAAATGTAACCTCGGAAGAAAATGTAACTCCTGGAGAGAACGGAAAACTCAATATCTCAACTTCCGAAATTAAGGAAACCCCCTATCTGTTAAGACTTATCAACAAAAGAGTAAGTTCCTCAAGTCTTGAAATAAAAAAGGGAGAATCAGTCTCCTGGATAAATATGGAAGAGAACCCAAAAAGGGTCCTTACCCTGGTGAGTGAAGAAAAACTCTTTGAGAACACAAATCTTGCTTACAGACGTGCTTTTACATATACCTTCAACGAGACCGGAGACTATCACTTCAGTATTGTCGGCCAGCCAAGGATGAATGTCACTGTTGGTGTAGCTGAACCTTGATAAATAGCTTCTGAAGGTTAAAGAGTCAAAAGTTCAGGGAAATCGAGTTTGAGGAATATTCTAACTGTTTGCAGGAAAGGCCAATACATTTTTTGCCGACAAAATTTCCTGGCAATCTATTTTTTAAATATTTAAACCAGGATTTCTCTGGACAGTACAGCTTAACTTGCTTCTACTTAAGTATGTATAGTCTTTTCTAAGGCCTTTAAGGATATGTTTCTAAATAGCATGCGAAGTAACACTAAAATTAGTCCCTTACTGTATGCGCCGGATCAATGCTTATCGTCCGAAATTAACGCCTTCGCTTCAAAAATAACTCTAGCTTACTGACTGTTCTAAGAAAGCATTATTATTTATAAAAGGCTTATATTAAAATGGGAATACAAAAGATAGAGTAACAACAAGGGGGAGGGGATTGGAAACAAAAAAAGTAATTTTAATCCTGATAGCCCTGTCAGTAATAATCTCAGGCTGCCTGAGCTCGGAAGACGAGGAAGAGAATGGGAAAGAAGAACGGGAGGCAGGTGGCAGTTCTGGAGGCTCGCAAAGGCAAAGAGAAGTGAGAACACCCGAGGGAATGCAGGAAGAAACGTGGACATCGGAAAGGACGGAAGCTGAAGAGAAAATGTGGACACCGAAAGAAACAGAAGAAATGGATGAAACGATAGCACAGGAAGAGTTCGAAACACCTGTAGAAACGGGAACACAGGTAGAACTGGACACGCCGGAAGAAACGGAAACTTCTAGAATGCCTGATGAGTATGAGATGGAGAAAACCGAAGTCCGGACCGGAGAACGGGAAAGAACCGGAGCTGTTCAGCCTGGCGGAACGCCACCTACGTCACACTTCGTAAGAACGCCACCTACGTCACACTTCGTAAGGCTTAAGAATTATCTTATGATCCCTTCAAGCCTGGATATCAATACCGGAGATACGGTTATTTGGAAGAACTACCAGGAGTCAAGTGTGCTTACTCTGACCAGCAGGGAACACCTTTTCGAGGATAGAAGGCTTGCATATGGAAGTACCCTGGAATATACGTTCAATGAGCCCGGGAGCTACAGTTTCAGTGTAAAAGGATATCCTAAAATGCAAGCAACCATTACTGTAAAATAAGATCCCAAAGTATAGCAGTCTCAAATGACATCTAAAACTATAGTCGAAGGCACAACAAAGGTTTCAGTTCCGGTACCGCCTCCGGATGCAACCTTCCCTCCCTCGGCAGCTCCGGTTTTTTACAATCCGGAGATGGAGCTTAACCGCGATATTAATGTCGCAGCTACGGCTGTATTTGTGGAAAGGCTTCTTTCGAGAAAAGAACTTCTCAGAGAAGAAGTCCGTTATGTGGACGCTTTTTCAGCGTCAGGGATAAGGGGGCTTCGGATTGCAGGCGAAGTAGGTATCCACGCTACAATGAATGATTGGAGTCCTGAAGCGTTTGAACTTATAAAGGAAAATATTAAGATTAACGGGCTTGAAGAACAAACCCAGGTTACCCGCAAGAGTGCAAATGTGTTACTACACGAACAAAAATTTCATATCGTGGACATTGATCCTTTTGGCACTCCTGCACCCTTCCTGGACGCAGCATCGACTTCGGTTAGAGGTATGCTGTCGGTCACAGCAACGGATACGGCTCCTTTATGTGGGGCCCATCTGAAAGCCGGAATACGAAAATATGCAGCCGTACCTCTTAACACGGAATATCACAGCGAAATGGGGCTTAGAATTCTCCTGGGAGCCTGTGCCAGAGAGCTTGCAAAGCATGAAAAAGGAATGCTGCCCCTGCTTTCCCATGTGACGCGTCATTATGTTCGCACATACCTCGAGGTTCTCCCTGGAACAAAACAGACTGATCGAACTCTAAAATCAATTGGTTTCAGCATTCATTGTCCAAAATGCGGGTTTCGAGGGCCTGTATACGGGCTTGCAGTACATATCGAAAAAGAATGCCCTGTTTGCGGGGCTTTCACACAAATTGCAGGCCCTTTGTGGCTTGGGCCATTCAGGGAACAGGCGTTCTGTGACGAGGTTATTTCCGAACTTGAAGTGCATCCTCTAAACACAAAGGATAAAGCAAAAAAATTAATTACCTTATGCAGGGATGAACTCGATATTCCGATGTTCTATGACCAGCACGTAATCTGTAAAGAACTTGGAGCTTCTGCAACCGGAATAGAAATCCTGATTGAAGCCCTTAAAGCCCAGGGATTTGAAGCATCAAGGACTCATTTCAGCGGTACTTCATTCCGAACTGATGCACCTATTACAGAAATAAAGGAAATAATCAGAGCGCTTTCAGGGTGAGTTCTTCAGATAGAAATGTAGAGGTAAAAGTAAAAGTAAGAACTATCCCGGTACTGTATAAACCACTGAAAAGTTCCCAGTTTATATAAACTACCGAAAAGTCCGTATTATATAAACCACCGAAAAGTCCGTATTATATAAACCACCGAAAAGTCCCAGTATTATATAAACCATTGAAGAATACTTAAAGTGCTTTGACTGAGATCAGAGGTAACCCGCTAGAGAAATTCCAATGTGATATTATGTCCGATGAAAATCCAGAAAAGTTGTTTTTGCAGGAAAAACCCACTCGTGCGCTACTGTTTATAGGCTCTATGGGGAAGACATATGCGTCTGTTATTTCTAAAGAGATAGATTCTACCTTTGCCCATACAACAAGGATCCTAGCGAAAATGGAACAGTGCGGACTTATAAGATTCACATTTGAGGGGCGGATAAAGTTTGTCGAACTTACCGAGTACGGAAGAGAAGTCGAAGCCGCCCTTAAAGGGTTCAGGGACTTAATTGAAGAGGAACCTTTGAAAGATAAGAAAGAGGAGTCTCGAGACATAAGTCCTGAAATGGAAGAAGCTGCAGAAAAGGAAGGCGAGAAAGAACCTGAACAGGCAGAAGAGCTTGACCCTCTTAATGCTGAAATTTTTGAGAAGATTAAAAAACTCAGGAACAAAATCGAAAGTATTCATAGGGATGCAATAGAGCATGGAGATAGTAAGGATACAATTTCCCGTAAACTTGGTCCTTACAGTCGGGACATTAAAAAACTCCAGAACCAGATTGAAAGGGCAGAAAGCTCCATTAGTGAGACTGTAATCTTAGCTCTGGAAGAAAGTGAAGAACTTCTGGAAGCTTACCTCAGGAGCGAGGAGTAATTCAGTTCCCGGTAAAAACAAAGCAGAAGAGAGAATTGGTAGGAAAAAATATGATAAAAGTTGTAACCCTCCAGCATATTTACGGAAAGAACCGGGAAAGAATGGCTGGACTTTTGAAAACTCTGGTTGAGAATGAATTGAAAGACCTTGAAGTAAACGTTGAGATTTCTATTACTCCTGAAAACTGGGCTGAGTTCACCCTTGAAGGCGAGGATGAGGAAGTATCTGCGAATTTGCTGACCTCCAGATATGGGACACCTGCGAAAAAAGCTGAACCCGAAAAGGTATACATTGGTTTTCTCCAGGCTTTTTTAGAGGATGCTTTTCTGGTCAATATTGGAGTGCCTGTAAGAGTTGAAACCGAGGAACTGAAAGCTCTGGGCAGCGGAAAGCCAAAACAGCTTGCCTCCAGGTTCGGCCTTATCCCTCATTTACCGGTTGAAATCGAGGTTATTGAGGCGAATAAGAATGTAAAAGCTCGCTTTACTAAAAAGCAGCTAGATATCTGGTGGAGCTGGAAAAAGGCAGCTACTGACAGAGTAACTGTTAATGGGGCAACCCGCTCGGAAATCAAAAGCGCAATTAAAAAAACAGGTCATGGAAGAGATATTTATGAAATCGAGCGTCTGGGGCTGCTGGAACATGCAATCGTCTGCCGGGAAAATACCGACGGCCCTGGTATAGTTGCGGCAATAGGGCCTCGCCTGAAATCTGAAATGGGAGCCATAATCGGAGATGCTAACTGACAACTGATGCCCGACAAGAAAACAGGTAGAAGTCTGAAAAAAGAGCTGGTCCGGAAAAATTTTAATAATCCGGTTAGTATTGAGAATAGAGTGCCGATTAAAATCTGGAGTGATTAATAATAATTAAAATGCGGCACTGCCAGTGCGAAAAATAAGTTTAGATTGTTATTTTAAAAAGGCAGTGTTCATGCCCTGACCCGTAACACTCGATCTCGGTAACTCTGTACTCTTTCTCAAACTTTCCTCTAAGAATTCCTTCAATAATGCCTTCTCTTAAGGTGCAGAAAGGTTTTCCT
The DNA here is from genome assembly GCF_000970305.1 of Methanosarcina barkeri 3. GTDB lineage: Archaea > Halobacteriota > Methanosarcinia > Methanosarcinales > Methanosarcinaceae > Methanosarcina > Methanosarcina barkeri_A. The sequence continues at coordinate 568,822 of NZ_CP009517.1, read as the reverse complement.
ATTACCGGTATTGATCTGGCTTTGAAATCGTCTTCAATCTGAAGAGCAGGGATATTTACAAGTGTAATAACCCGGCATTTTCCCTGGAATTCAAGAAAATTCCCGATTTCTCTCAGGAGTTCCTCAAAGGTTTCGGATTCGAAAATGGGAGAAATAGATCTTCCAAGATCACTTCCTATCGTTTTTACAATCGGGGCATTGTCAATTCCGTATGCCTCAAAGCCAAAGTAAAGAGCATGGAGCAGGATTTCTGCAAAACAGAACCTGTCATTTCCATACTCAGGGGCTTTTTCCAGTAAATTCCTGTAACGTTCTATGAAAGGTTCCTGAGAGCAACCCATGTAGCGGGAAGTAAGGGAATAGACCTTTCGGCGACGGTCTTCTGGGTCAATGTTTTCTTCCACAAGCTCACATGACCTTAGATTATTGAGGTGTACGGAGATAGTTGATTTGGCTTTTGCTGTAAACTTTACGATTTCATCAAACGACCTGGGTTCTTCCCTGAGCAAATTAAGAATCTGGAGTTTAACAGGACTGCCTATTGCTACCAGCCCGTTATCATTATAAAAAAATTCAGTTTTACCCTCAGGTTTTGCCATAATATCTTTAGGTAAGTTGCACTTGGAATATATAAACCGTTCGCATGCCCACGAATAACCATTTATTATATATATTTATAAACTTATAAAGCATTTTAATTTTGTATAAACAAATCCGAAAAAAGAAATATCTCATTGGGGAAAAGAACACTTGATTTGTGGAGAAATATACCTTATTCAAGAAAGAGAAATATTTGATTATGGAGAATAATTTATAGATAGGAACATAGATAAACTAATTATATTACTCTAATGAAAAATATTACTCTAATGAAAAATATTACTCTAATGAAAACAAATAGACAGCACGGATACCAGAAATGCCGGATAAGGTGCCGGAAAGGATTTGTCAGGAATAATAAAAAACACTGAAGCCTCAGACCTATTCGGCCTGAGGTCTTTAAAAAAAGCAAAGGGGAAAGTACATGGGATTATTTAAAAGGATGGAAACAGTATTTAAATCGAAGATGAACACAGTTCTTAACAGGATGGAAGACCCAAGGGAAACACTTGACTATTCCTATGAGAGGCAACTCGAACTGCTTCAGAATGTGAAGAGAGGAGTTGCGGAAGTTACAAGCTCAAAGAAACGCCTGGAACTCCAGCGTGTAAAACTGGTTCAAAACATTGATAAGCTTGAAAAACAGGCAAAAGATGCAATCGCCGCTGGCAGGGAGGATCTCGCAAGACTAGCCCTTGAGAGAAAAGCAGCTCTTGCGCAGCAGGTCGAAGGAATCGATCGGGAAATTTCAGAGCTTGAAAAGCAGCAAGAAAAATTAATAGCTTCGGAAAAACGCCTTTCAACGAAAGTGGAGATTTTCAGAACTCGGAAAGAGTCAATTAAAGCCCAGTACTCAGCTGCTGAGGCCCAGGTGAAAGTAAACGAATCTGTTACCGGAATCAGTGAAGAAATGGCAGATGTAGGCCTTGCGCTCGAAAGGGCCGAAAATAAAACCGAAGAGATGAAAGCGCGGGCTGAGGCAATTGATGAACTTATGGAGGCTGGCACACTCGAAGATCTAACAGGCGGCAAGGACGATATTGATCGGGAACTTGCAAAAATCAGTGCTCAGAGCAATGTAGAATCCGAACTCGCCAGGCTTAAGGCCGAAGCAGGAAAAGGGTCTGAAAAAGCAAAAACCGGAGAAGAAGGCACAGAAGAACGAAAGGAGGTCTGAAGATTGATAATCAGGATTATGGGTGAAGGACAGTACAGGGCACCTGAAGCTCTCTGTGACGAGTTGAACCAGATTGATAACAGGATTGTAGATCTGGTTAATGAGGGAAAGGTTGAAGAATTCCGAAGCGAACTTGCCAGATTGGTCTCCCAAATAAAGGAAAGAGGGGAGCCGATTAAAGCGGAAGAGATTCTTGAGTCCGATATTATCGTACCCCCTGAGGACCTGAGCTTTGAGGAAGCAAAAAACGTGTTTAAAGGCTCAGGAATCTTTGAGGATTGAAGCTGTAACCTAAGAAGATTAAGAACAAATCCAAGAATAAACAGGCTCTTCGCTGCTTCGAGTAGGTAACTTATATCTATCTCTTAAATATCAAAGCAACATATATAAACAGAAACATTTGTGGTTGAAAATGACATTCAAGCTTGATGTTTCTCTTTTTGTCTGGTTACTTTGTAACTGAACAATTATTTTCAACCCATATAAAACAGCAAAGAGCCACCAAATCTAAGAACAAGCCCTAAAATCTAGAACAAGCCCTAAAATCTAGAACAAGCCCTAAAATCTAGAACAAGCCCTAAAATCTAGAACAAGCCCTAAAATCTAGAACAAGCCCTAAAATCTAGAACAAGCCCTAAAATCTAAAAACAAACCTAAAACAAGTTTAAAAATAAATCGAAGAATAAATTTTGAAAATAACACTTTCGGCACCGAAAATAAGAATTAGCAGACCCCTAATGTCTGCATTCACCGAATAACCATTACTGGAACCCTTGAATGCCTTACTACTTTTTCTGCAATACTGCCAATCAGAAATTTTTTGATACCTGTAAGACCATGTGTTCCCACTACTATAAGGTCAATATTATTTTCCCGGGCATATTCAAGGATCTTATCAGCAGGAATGCCTTTCAGGAACACGGACTTAACTTTAACCCCGGCTTCTTCTCCCATTTTTTCCACATTGCCAATTGCAACTCTCCCTTTGTCCTTAAGATATTCTTCCAGTCCTTCACTCCAGCTCTTAACCGTGCGCGTAGTTACTGCATGCTGAGTTGAAATTACATAAAGGACATGCACTTCAGCACAAGCTGCCTTTGCTAGATACATTCCATAAGAAGCCGCTTTTTCCGCATTCTCCGAGCCGTCGGTTGCAATTAGAACTCTTTTGAAATGACTTCCTTCCGTTCCATCCACTCCTTTTATGATATAATAAAGGCATATCTTCTATTCTTGCTTTAAAATTCATCTATTCTTGCTTTAAAATTCATCTATTCTTGCTTTAAAATTCATCTATTCTTGCTTTAAAATCCATCTATCCTTATTCTAAAATATACCATTTTGTCCATTAATCAAAAAATGATTGTTGTACTGAACATGCAATATCAAAAGTCATAGCTTGAGAAGGAATATGCATCATGTGTAGGATGCAAAAACTCTGTAAAAAGCCCTGTATACGATTCTGTAAAACCCCCATATACGATTCTGTAAAACCCTTCTATACGATCCTGTAAAAACCCTGTATAAAACCCTGTAAAAACCCATATACAAGTTACTGTGGACCACACTTATTCAATAACTCTAAACTATATATTTGAAATTTAAATCAGAGGTTTTATTAAACAGTAAATAATATTTGTTCAATGTACTCTAAAGTATGGTCTGAAATTTAAACGAATAATATTTAAAGAAGTGAATAATCCTGAATATTTTAATTGAAATCCGCGAATTAAGGTGGTAGGTTTTGTCAAAAAAACGAGTTTTAGTTATCCTGCTCATTCTTGCAGCATTTCTCAGCTTTGGTTGCATCGGTAAAGATGGAATGAAATTATCAGTTTCAAATAATGAGACTGAAATAAATGTCAGTCTTCCTGAGTCAGGTAATGGCAGCTGGTGCCCTGTAGGTTCTCAGCTTCAAGTTACAGATCCGGCTACCGGGAAAAGCCTGAACTTAACAATTACAGGAACTGAAAAATTTGAAAACGAAACTCTCTGTAAAGCTTGTGTAGAAACCGGTACTGAAGGAAACACTTCCAGACTCGAGTACATGTGGTCTGAAGATAAGAATAACACAGTCTGGACAAAATATGATAAGGATGGAAATATCTCAATGAGATTCATCAATGTGAATGGAAAAAAGACAATCGTTGACGGAACCGGAAGGACGCTTGAATTTGGAAACTCGACAGGGATTTCATTAAGCCCATTATAAAAAGTGTCAAAATTTTTCTTTTTCCTTGTTTTCATACAAGAGAATTGACTAGATCTCCATCTTTTCCTTTTTATGCTACTATTTTTATTTCAGATTTTAAAACTGCTTATTAAAGAATATCTATAAGACTACTATAACTGGTAAATATATGCCCTCTTGAGAATCGATGATTTTTCAGGATGTTACAGTAGCATGCAGTCTGCCAACGTGTAGTATACTAACACAGCACATAGTTATATATATTCCAAAGATCTATTAATATCGTGTAAAAGCGAACAAACTGCACATCTCAAAATGGATTTCAAAACCGGCAATCCTAACCTCTGGATGCCGGTTTATATTGAAGAGCCGAAGAATCGGTTTCCTTCACTACTTCACGGAAGGAGAGAGGTTCCACGACCCTTTCCTCATTCCTTCCTACTTTCTCCGTTTCCTGCATTTTTACCTCATGGTCTTTTTATTTAGTCCTTTGTCCTGATTCTGGTAACTCCTGGCAAGCTCACAGATCTGTTCTGCAACTTCGAGCGGGTCTTTTCCTACAAGAATACTCACAGGCTCTTTTCCAACTGCACCTGTCTCGTAAAAAATCCTGGGCATTTTGCCTCCTGCAGCCCGAATAGCCTCTTCGACCATCCATGAGATGGCCTCCCCTTCTGCATCCTTCATATTCTCAGGCTCAAAGCGCCGGTCTACAACCGAAAAGTCCCATCCCTTTTCTTTACAGTAGGTTTGCAAAAACTCGGCAATCTCAGGGTTATTTGCAAAATCTATAATAGACCTTATCTCAGAATCTTTTTTTCGGATTTCCAGCACAAGGTGTGCCATATAGCTAGAAGCCCCGAATTTTATTCTCCCAGTAGCTTTCGGAAACCCATCAACTATGGAAATCCTCCCATCGACCGCAACAACATCTTCAGGAGTGGCTGATTCTTTTGAGGCATAAACAAAATTTGTTCGAACTTCGGGAATCAAAGCTGAAAACTCCTCACAGTCTTCTATTTGTTCAAGCCCAAGATATAAACGCCCTATCATGTCTATCTTTTCGTTAAGATCCATAACATCGCGGCTCCCCAACTGGTTTTTCACAGGATATTTTCCCCACATTTACAGATTTGACCTGCAGTCAGCAGGGCAATAGTATGTAAAGCAAATTACAGGAAATTAGCAATTGTGATTTTATTTTTATTTAATATATATTTACTCAACCTATACTTAATCAGGAAGAAATAAGGAAACTTAAAAATGAGAATACAAACAACCTGGAGTTTTATGACCATCTCGGTTATAAACCGGAAAAATAGCTGCAAAAAGAAGTTGCAAAAAGTAGGTATCAAAAGACCAAAGATTTTAAAAGCTAATTTGAGATCCTCAAAATAGGCTTTATACATAAAATAAGGAGTATTTATTTACTAAGACTTTGAATTATTTTCAGTTCATTTCAGTTTACTCAATTCAGTTTACTCAATTCAGTTTACTCAATTCAGTTTACTCAATTCAGTTTACTCATTTCAGTTTACTCATTTCAGTTTATACGGTTTAACTCCTGTTTCTTCTTGCCTTCATTATAAATATAAAATCCGAAAAATCGCTGGGGATCGAAAATGTCTGGTCACTACAACCTCATTTCCTGGAACGTAAACGGTCTTCGGGCTGCAATGAAAAAAGGTTTTCTTGAGCTTTTACTGGAACAGAAATTCGATATCGTCTGCATTCAGGAAACTAAAGTTTCTCCTGATAAACTACCGAGAGAAGCAAAGAACATTCCAGGCTACTATAATTATTTTGTCTCGGCAGAACAGAATGGCTACAGCGGGGTCGGACTCTTCTCCAGGAAAAAACCACTGAAGCTAGAAACCAGCATGGGACTCGAAAAATTTGACAGGGAAGGCCGCTTCCTGCGTGCCGATTTTGAGGACTTTACCCTAATGAATATCTATTTTCCTAATGGCAAAGCCTCTCTGGAGCGCCTGGAATACAAATTGAGTTTTTATGAAGCTTTTTTAGACTATGCAAACTCTCTCAAAGCCGAAGGCAAAAGACTTGTCATTTGCGGAGATGTCAATACTGCCCACAAAGAGCTCGACCTCTCCCGTCCCAAGCAAAACGAAACAATATCCGGTTTTCTTCCTGAAGAGCGGGCATGGATGGATAAGTTCCTTGCTGCCGGCTATCTTGATACCTTCCGTATGTTCCATCCTGAAGGCGGAAACTATTCCTGGTGGTCAATGAGAACAGGTGCACGTAAAAGAAATGTCGGGTGGCGTCTGGACTACTTTTTCGTAAGCGAAAACCTGCAGGACAATGTAAAGTCCTCCTCAATTTACAGTGAAATCATGGGCTCTGACCACTGTCCTGTAGGGCTTGAACTGGAATTTTAAGAAAAGTGTTCACAATAGCGTTAAAATAAAAAACAATGTCAAGACAAAATAACGTCAAAACAATAGACAATGTCAAAACAAAATAACGTCAAAACAATAGACAATGTCAAAACAAAATAACGTCAAAACAATAGACAATGTCAAAACAAAAAACAACATTGAAATACCGTTAAGAAGGAAAAAAACAAATGAGAAAGAGCCGAAAGGCACTGAATCCATTGACCGCATCCCCAATACAGTCTCTCCGAGTTTATGCTCCCCCAAGCATACTGCCTCGAAGAAGGACCAGTGGTTTCCAGGCAACCTTTACACAGTAGATATCTGTTTACCCCTCTACTCTGACTTCCCAACTCCAGAATATACTAATAATTAAAATTACTTTAAATTATTTATATCAAAAATTGATTTCAAACAAATAATAGTTTAATTTAGACAATTTTAAGATCATTATAATTTTTAATATAAATTGCCCCTTTTATGGATCCATAATTTTTAATGCAATTAAATTTTTTAAGTAAATATAATTATTTAAATATATTAAAACATAAATCCATAAACAATCTTTCGTAACGGTTATGATATATATCTCCACTCCACTATAGTGGTATAGATTAGGAGCAATAGTATTTCCTCTTAATCTTTGGGTTGGATCACAGGTAGGGATCTGAGAATAGGGACTCAGCCCCCTACCATCTACTTCTAACTGATTTTTAAATAACTCATCTTAAGAATCATCAAGTAATTTTACGATTTTAGATGTTTACTTTAATTTTTAGATGTTTACTTTATATCTTATTATAATTTAACCTAAGTTTTATACCTGATCTCAAAGACCAAAGAGTCATTTCTTAAATAGATTCCTTATTTACTCTTCTAACTCGTTCCTAATTTTAAATTTTAACTCTCTTAGACCTGCATTTTATGTTTATTTTATCGATATGCTTGTTTTAACCTGCATGTACTGATAATTTCTCCTAACATCAAAAAGTAAGTTTTTCACAAATTAACTGTACTGAGTAAATTCTACTACCTGGTTTTCAAATCCCACTAACTTACTTTCAGTCCTAACTTCAATATAAAATTAATTTTTGGATGATTTATTAATAAAGGATGCAAAGAATATAAAAATTAACCAGTGATAATATTATATCTATTTTTATTTTATATGTCATTTTACTATTTGTGGGAGGATAAAATGGAGCTTCTAAGTGAGTTTAAGGATTTCCTTTATGAATACAAGGTAATTCCACTTGCAATTGCCTTCATTATGGGTATCGTATCCACGGCTCTGATAAAGTCGCTTGTGGATAATATCATAATGCCGATTATCACACCTTTCGTGCCTGGCGGAGCCTGGAAAACGGCAACCTTTGAAATTGGGCCAATAGTACTGGGTTGGGGAGCTTTTCTGGGAGAACTGGTAAACTTTATTATTATTGCATTCGTGGTCTTCATGATCGCAAAAAAGGTGCTGAAAGAGGAGAAAGTGGAAAAAAAGTAATTGAAAGTGGAAAAAAGTAATTGAAAGTGGAAAAAAGTAATTGAACAATATTAAAGGCAGAAGAAAACTAAACCCACTTTATAATCGCAAAAAACGAAGAATTCTGGTCTACGAAACTATATTTGCAATTTTGTTTATATGATACCACTGTCCGCTCGTCTGGCAACCTTTCAAAAAGTAATATATGAAAAAGAAACTTAAATATCAGTAAGAAGAAAAATGGTTTAAAAATAGTCCTAGTTTAGTATTTAATGATCGTTTTTGATAATATATTCTACATTATCGGTTATTGTAGAAAGACCATACTTTTTCCCATGCTCCTGGAACCTCAAACAAAATGCTTGAGCAATAAGTAAAGGGTGTGGTAAATTTTTGGAATAATTTGTAGAGATAAATTTATTCAGATCTCCATAAACATAGTCAGGCAACGTTATCTGCTGCACACTATAACACCTCAGTACTTGGACATCATAGACTTATCATAACTTTGTAGTATGGCACTATTGATTTGTCATAAAAGCTTTTAGTCCCTTGAACTGAAATTCCCCACCTGCCTGCTATTAAAGGTGAGGAATTTACAGTCTCAAGTTCGATTAATAGATTTAGGAGGCTTTTCTTTGTCTTTAGAACAAAGGTATATATGATGTATTTCTATTTAATACTATTCTTTAAATTGATATTACCTAATGTTATTATAATATCTTGGTGTAATACTTAGTAGAAGAGACACACGCATAAAAACATCACAATTTTCGGGTAATAAGCCTGGTCAAGTAACTTCTTCTTATTGAATGATCTACTATATTGCATCCAGGATTCCTGGCAGCTTAAAAATCTGGTAAGTTTGTAGTTTCCAGATATTCTGAACTCGAAGAGCTGAAATTCCTGAATCTATTATCAAGTAGATTCTCCTTTTAACTTTTGAGCAATGACCCAGTAAATTTTTCTCAGTTAAATTTCCGAATGGACAAGGAATATGACCGACATGGTTGATGTGAAATAACTTCTGGATAAAACATCCAAAACGAATAGTTACATAATATTTAGAAAACTCAAGCCCACTTTAATAAAAGTCAGTCCAAAGATAATCTGTGCAATTCCTAAAGCACGGATAATAGAAAAGTAATATTTACTGTTTATAAAAGGTTTTGACTTTTCCACAATTAATGTAATTACTACTTTTGATCCGACAAGAAAGCTATAAAACCCTAATATGAACAGACCTGTAGCTGAAAGATTAGTATTCAGGCTCTTAAAAATTATTGGCCCGCCTATGGAAAACCAGAAGACATATGGATGTGGATTTCCAAAATTCACAATAACTCCTTTTTTAAGGGCATTTTCTTTTTCTACTTTTAATTCAATGCTGTCTTTTTTGATTTTCAGCGATTCGATTCCCGAATATATGAGATACGAAGCCCCAAAAAACGCAATGACTCCGATGATAAAATCATAATTTGTCAGATGCGACAGCACAAACAGTACGGATAAAACAATTGGCAGATCCGTAATTAAAGGAGACACTGCAACCTTTATTCCTTCCCACTTGCCATGCTGCAGAGTTTCTGAAATGGTCACGGCAAGCAGTGGGCCTGGAGATGTTCCTGCAGCAAGGCCTAGGAATGAACCAAGAGCTAAAAATTCAATAAGACCTAGCACCTTTAACGCCTCGTTTTACTTTAATGCCTCTTTTTATATGTCAATCAAAAGAACTACCTTAAATATTGAGTAGACACAAATTTCAAACTCAGCTAATAAGATCTCAGCTAATAAGATCTCAGCTAATAAGATCTCAGCTAATAAGATGCCTGATATAAAGATATATAATAATTTAAATGTATCTAATAGTACTATAACGATATAAAAATAATCATTAATGATTCATATAATACACCTTAAGTTATACAGGACTGTGGACCTCAAACCTGTAGATTTAAGAAAAAAGAGGCTTTTATGCCTCTATTTTTGAAAACATGAATGCTCCGATCAAACAAACAAGAACAGAGAGTAAACCTATTATTGCCAGGTCATTATAGATACCAAACACACTTACTCCGGCAATGGCTCCTCTTAAGCCGTCTACTCCATAGGTAAGAGGATCGATCCTGCTCACAAAATAGATCGCTTGCGGTAAATTCTCAAGTGGAAAGAGAGCACCGGAAAGAAAGAAGATAGGCATAATCAGGAAGTTCATGATCAACTGAAAACCCTGCATATCTTTCATTTTTGAGGCTATGGCAAGGCCGAGACCTGTAAAGAAGATAGCTATCAGGAACATAAAAACCAGCCCAACAGCAAGGCTTGCAAGGTTTGGAATCCTGAACCCCATTAAATAAGTCAGGCTCAGTACGATCAGGCCCTGGATCATGGCTATGGTCGCACCTCCAAAGGTTTTTCCGATCATAATTTCTGTCCTTGAGATCGGAGCTACCATAGTCTCCTTAAGAAAGCCGAATTGTCTGTCCCAGATGACTTCAAGCCCGGAAAATACAGCCGTAAACAGGATAGACATTGAAACAATTCCCGGTGCAAGAAAATCCAGGTAGTTTGCTCCTCCGCTTGCTCTTGTATACATTGGACCGAACCCGAATCCAAATGTTACCAGAAAAAGCAGGGGCTGCCCGAGAGAACCCAACAACCTCGCTTTTGAGCGCCAGTAGTGTTTTAATTGTCTGAGCCAGAGGATATAGATTACCTCGATCAATGCCTGGTCCTCCTCCTCCTCATGCCTCTTATAGTTCGTACTTTGTTTCCGGAATCGTTATCGTCCCTGATGTCCCTACCTGTCAATTTCAAAAAAGCCTCTTCCAGGGATTCGGTTTCTGTCCGTTTCTTTATTTCTTCAACAGTGCCGGACTCTATAATCTTTCCATGGTCAATGATTGCAATCTGGTCTGCAACTGCTTCGGCTTCTTCCATGTAATGCGTGGTCAGAAAAATTGTCATATTTCTTTCTTCGTTCAACTTTTTGATATGGTCCCATATAGAGTTTCGAGTCTGGGGGTCCAGGCCAACTGTGGGCTCATCGAGGAAAAGAATTTTAGGATAATGGACAAGCGCCCGAGCGATCTCAAGCCTGCGCTTCATGCCGCCTGAATAATTTTTAACATAATCTTCCCGCCTGTTCCAGAGCCCGACAATTTCCAGGGCTTTTCGGATTCTTTCATCTCTCTCCTTTTTAGGTACTTTATAAATGACTGCATGGTAAACAATGTTCTCATAAGCAGTCAGTTCTTCATCAAGGCTGGAATCCTGAAAGACTATCCCGAAAGACGCACGGGCTTTATCCTGTTCTTTAAGCGCATTGAAACCGTTAATGCTTATTTCCCCTGATGTGGGCTTCAAAACCGTTGTGAGCATTTTGATAGTTGTTGACTTGCCTGCCCCGTTTGGACCGAGAAAAGCAAAGATCGAACCGGCTTCAACGTTGAAGCTTATCTCTTTTACAGCTGTAAAATCGTCAAATTTCTTTGTGAGAGATTGGACTGAGAGTATGTTTTGCATGGGCAAACCTGAAAAAGATTTTTTTAATAATGGAAGAACAAATAACAGAATTCTTCATTAAATCTCTTCTGTTAAATAATTCCGTTAGAGATTTCCAAACCTTAACTGACTTGGAGAAGTCCTGAGAAGGTTCGGATAAAAGAAGCATCTTTTTGGGAATTTTCTGTTATTCAAGACGTTGTAGCATTTATAAGCTTTATTATACACCAGTTATGAATTCTGTGTAGCAGAATTTATAATTTTAATTATACAACATCACATATCTCATTATATAAATATGTGACTATTTATATAACTATGTGATTCTTTATAACCCTGTGTTTTTTACAGGAACTTACGGCGTTTTTATGGAAATCACATTACAGTTATAAATAATCTGTTACTTTATATTTTCTATGTCGAAATGTACCACTGGCTTTTGAATATTTAGTGCTCTTTAAGATCTTCTTTCTATTATCTCTATTAAAATATCTCAAATCACCATTTCTTCTTTTATATTTTTTATATAGAAAATCATACTTCTTATCTTACTCAAGTATTCCATATTTTTTTGATTTTTGTAATAATACTGAGAGTTCTAACTGTATTCAAGAAATCAATAAGGTAACGTAGTCGTACTCAGTTTTACTTTTTATCAAGCCTATCCCAAAACATTATCTAATCTACTATACCACCAATATTATAACTCCTATTCTGGCATTATATTGGTTTTGGAACAGGCTCATGGTCATATCTGCTTGTACTTGCATAAATTTAAAACCTTGATTGCAGGTGATGCTTTGTTCCTTCAAGACGGTGAACTTATTATTTCACGTCCAATGGCTACTCTTGATATGGAACAGGCGAAGAAATCTGTAAAAAAGCTCCTTAATTATGATATTGACAAAGTCGTCTGTTATCATGGTGGTGTATATAAAGATAATATTAAAGAAACTCTCAAAAAATATCGATTAACTGAAATCTTTATGAGCTAAAATCTTTATGAGCTAAAATCTTTATGAGCTAAAATCTTTATGAGCTAAAATCTTATATTCCCTGTTCATCCTCAATCTTACCTTTTATGTTCTTTTTACTTATTTTCCGCCACTTTGATTTTTATAGTGAATTCAGTTCCAGATGTCCTATTCAAGTCAAGTTCTCCGTCTAACTGGTCTACCAGGATAGTTACCAGTTGTATTCCAAGGGTATCGGAGTCTTCCAGACTGATGCTTTCAGGTATACCTACTCCGTTATCTGAGACAATCAGTATATAACTGGCACCTTTACGTGCCTCGTTACTGTCTTCGATTTCGCTATGTCCAAACTTTTTACTTATTTCCCTGGAAAGCTTTATCTGAACTTTTCCTGTTTTTCCACTTGGGAATGCATGTTTGAGGGAATTTGAAACCAGTTCATTGACAATCATTCCTAACGGAACTGCAGTGTCCATATCGAAGAAAATATTCTCCTCTATTTCCAGAACCATCTCGGTTTCTGAAGCTCCAACGTTATAACATCTGAAGAGCTCCTCAGTCAGCTTTTGCAAGTAAGTTGCGAAATTAAGAATACTGACTTCTTTTGACCCATACAGTTCTTCATGGATTAAAGCCATAGAGATAACTCTATTCTGGCTGTCCCTGAAAGCTGCAAGCACCTTTGAAGTGTCATAAACCTCATTACTAGCAAATTTTTCAGCCTGCAGATCGAGCAGAGACGAGATTACCTGCAGATTATTTTTTATCCTATGATGAATTTCCTTTTTACGGGCTTCTTCGGCTTTTTTACTCTCAGTTATATCTCTGGAAATAACTGAGATAGCCATAAGCTCTCCAGATATATCGAAAACCGGAGAAAGAGTCATTGAGACATTGATAACCTTGCCGTCCTTTCTTAACCGTGAAGTCTCATACTGGTGAATCTTTTCTCCCTGTTTTATCATCTCAGTTAGTTTTTGTATTTCATTTTTCAATGAGCACGGTATTAAGACTGTTGCAGGTTTACCCAAAACCTCTTCTGCTAGATATCCATAAATTTGTTCTGCCCCCAGGTTCCAGCTGGTAATAAAACCGTCAAGAGACCGGGTTACAATAGCATCATTTGAAGATTCCACTATATTCGCTAAATTCTGAACTCTTTCCTCTGCTTTTTTACGCTCAATGGAGTACTGGATAGAACGCCTCAATAATCTGCCATCCACCTGCCCTTTGACCAGATAATCCTGAGCACCCTTCTTTACAGCCTCGACTCCGATTTTTTCATCATTCATTCCCGTCAGAATTATAATGGGAATGCGTGAGTTCCTTGCATGAATTTCAAGAAAGGTATCAATGCCATCACTATCTGGCAGTCCCAGGTCAGATAATATTATATCAAACCGATTTTCTTTAAGGTGGTTCAAACCTTCATTCAGGGTCTGAAAGGTTTTAAGTTCGTATTGAAAGTCAGCGAACTCTTCAATCATCTCTTCAATTAAACCTGCATCCCCAGGATTGTCCTCAAAAAGCAAGATTTTTACTTTTTTATCCATAGTCAAACCATCCTATCCAGGTAATTCGAGTCTTACTTCGAGGGTAACTTTACAATCTCAAGCCAGAAGTTTTCTATGGATCTAACTACGTCCAGAAACTGGTCAAAATCAACAGGTTTAGTAATATATGCATTGGCATGAAGATTATAAGATCTCAGGATGTCCTCCTCAGCTTTCGAAGTGGTTAAAACCACAATAGGTATATTTTTAAGTTCATCATCGCCTTTTACTTCCTCAAGAACCTCACGCCCGTCTTTTTTTGGCAAATTTAAATCCAGAAGTATTATATCCGGACGCGGAGAGCCTGAAAACTGTCCTTCACCACGTAAAAAAGCTATTGCTTCTTCTCCATCTTCTACAATATGAAGAATGTTCCCGATTTTTGCATCTTCGAATCCTTCTTCTATCAGTCCAATATCGCCTTTGCTGTCTTCTACTACAAGAATCTCTACCGGTTTAAATGCTATTCGAGTTCTCATTTATATGGCCGTCCTATTATATGTCAAAAATTTTGAGCTTTCACGAGACTAGTTGTCGAATATGAACCAAACTTATAAAGATCGAACTTTTTTAGGGTGTAGTCGTTATCAGGATTTCACGGTAAGGTCAGTATTATGAAATTTATAGTAAAGTCATTTATAGTAAAGTCATTGTCATAAGATATTTATAGAAGTTACTGGTAAAGTGAAGTAAAAAGTCGAACCTTTACCTGGTTCGGATTCTACCCAAATCCGTCCTCCATGCCTCTCTACAATTTTTTTGCAAATTGAAAGCCCTATCCCTGTTCCTGGATATTCTTCTCTTTTATGAAGTCTTTTAAAAACTTCAAAAATTTTCTCAGAATATTTAGGGTCAATTCCAATTCCGTTATCCTTTACTGAAAATAACCATCGATCAGTTTCTGTGTTTGCAGAAATCTCAATTTTCGGGGATTTTTCACTGCGAAATTTTATAGCGTTGCTTATAAGATTTTGGAACAGCTGAGTGAACTGGACAGAATCTGTCATTACTACAGGCAAAGAACCATAAGAGATACTGGCTTCATTTTCTCTTATAGACACCTCCAAATCAAGTAACACTTGTTCCAGAACAGATTTGCAATCTGTAGGCTCGAGTTCCCTGGCTTTTGTAGTTACTCGAGAAAATTCAAGAAGATCAGTTATCAAATTCTGCATACGGGAAGCCCCATCTACAGCAAAATAGATGTACTTATCAGCTTTCTCGTCAAGATTTCCCTGATATTTTCTTTGTAAAAGCTGTAAATAACTTGTTATCATTCTCAGGGGTTCCTGTAAATCGTGTGATGATACATAGGCAAATTGTTCCAGCTCCGCATTTGAGCGAGCAAGCTCCTCTAATTTAAGTTTTAACGACTCTTCTGCCTTTTTCCGTTCGGTGATATCACGAGCGGCTGCAAAAACTCCAATTATCTCACCTGCTTCGTCTTTATAAATTGAAGCATTATACAAAACAGGAGTTATGGGACCGTTTCTGTGCTGAATTTTAAGCTCGTAGTCCAGTACCAAACCTTCCCTGAAGACATGTTGATATACTTCTCTAGCTCTCTCAGGCTCGGTGAAATAATCCGAAAAATCAGTCCCGATTAATTCCTTACGGGAATAACCTGTAATCAGTTCTGTAGCTTTATTCACATCGGTTATCTTTCCATAAGGGCCAATAGTGACCAGAGGATCCAGACTTGCTTCTATCAGACTACGATTATAAATGCTTGATAACCTCAAAGCTTCTTCGGCTTTTTTTTGCTCAGTAATATCTCTTACAATAATGGAAACAGCTATAAGTTGCCCGGAAACATCCAGGACCGGAGAAAGAGTTACTGAAACATTTATTAATTTACGATCTTTTCTCAACCGTAACGTTTCATAGCGCTGGACTCTCTCTTCCTCTTGAATTATCTTAACTAACCGTTTTATCTCTCCTTTAAGATGGTCTGGTTCAAGTATTGTGATATCTTTTCCAAGAATCTCTTCGGCAAGATAACCATATATCTGCTCTGCACCTTTGTTCCAGCTGGTAATAGTGCCATCAAGCGATTTGGTTATAATGGCATCATCCGATGACTCGACAGCACTCGCCAGTATCAATATCTTTTCTTCAGCCTTTTTCTGCTCACTAATATCACGTGCAGCTGCAAAAACTCCAATGACCTCTCCAGTTTCATCCCTATAAACCGATGCATTATACAAAACAGGCGTTATCTGCCCGTTTTTATGCCGAATTTCCAGTGGATAATTTCGTACCAGCCCTTTCTGGAACACATGCTGATACCCTTCTCTAGCTTTCTCGGGCTCTGTGAAATAATCCGAAAAATCAGTCCCAATTAACTCCTTACGTGAATAACCCGTAACAAATTCGGTTGAATTATTTACATCAGTAATTTTACCGTCCGGACCGATAGTTAGAAAGGGATCTATACTGGCCTCAATGAGACTGCGATTATATGCGTTGGCCAGCTCTAAGGATTTTTCAGCCATTTTTTGTTCGGTAATATCCTGAACTGTTCCTCTCATATGGACAGGGATATTTTCCTCATTAAAAATAACCTCCGCCTGTTCATGTACTATACGCCCTTCTCCATTGGCTAAGTTGATCCGGTGATTAATACTATAATTTTTTCCGTTAAAAGCTTCTTTAACGGCCCTATTTACATAATCTCTATCTTGTGGATGTATATATTCAAGAAACGCATCGTAAGTTGCCCCGAACTCCTGAGGGCTGCGTCCGAAGATGCGATAAATCTCATCAGACCAGTATAACTCATTAGTTACAATATTCCAATCCCAGTTTCCAAGATGTGCCATCCTCTGAGCTTCAGAAAGACTCCTTTCACTTTCTTTCAAAGAATTATAAGCCATTTCAACTTCAGATGTCCTTTCTTCGACTAATTCTTCTAAATTATCAAGAGTTTCTTTTAACCTGGCTTCAGCTTCTTTTATGTCTGTTATATCACGAGAGATTGCAAGAACGGAAGCCACTTTACCGTTAACGAACTCAGGTACTATTCTTGTATTAAAATAGTATTCTTTTCCTTGGGGCGATCTGTACTGGAATTCCATTGTTCCGGGTTTTCCTGTGGCAAAAACGCTCTGATGATGTTGTTCCCAAAATTTTACCAATTCAGAGTCTTTTCCCAGTTCACAGTGATTTTTCCCGATGATTTCTTCCTGAGAATAACCATAAACTTCGACAGCTGCAGGATTTACATACATATGGCGATTTTTTGTGTCGAAGCGAGCAATTATGTCAGGCGAATTTTCTGCCAGCGTGCGGAATTCATTTTCACTCTTTATCAGAGCTTCTTCAGCCTGTTTGCGTTCGTTAATATCACGGGCGACATGTACACTCCCGATAATTTTTCCTCTTGAGTCATGAAGTGGTGAGACACTTACTATGAAATAACCACCCAGACATTTCTCGCAAATCTCCACAGTATGTTCAAGCCCATCCTCAAGCAACAACCTGTGCGGACAAAAAGAGGGATGCTCGGCTGTCCCGTGCACAGCATGATAACAGGTTAACCCTATACACTCTTCCGGTTTTAACCCCAATCTTGACGCCATTGCCTTGTTTGCACGAACAATATGATATTCATTGTCAAGTATGGCTATCAGGTCCGGCATGGAATCAAAGGTAGATTCCCAGTGCTGTGTGGCTTGGAAAACTTTTTCTTCTTCCCTTTTGCGCCTGGAACTCTCAATTTGCACCCATTTTTCTTCTTTTTTAACCAGGGCAAATTGATGGTTGGTAACTACATCAATAATTTCGGTTGCACTACACCTCGCGAGGCAATATGTGCACAGGGCTATCATGGAATAGTTGCCAATGATGCTATCTATCTCTTCTTCATAATTAACAAAACTGTTCCAGTCTGTTTTTTCCAGCCAGAAAGTGTTTCCACTCAACCTCAAACCATTGTAACCGTCAGCAAGAGCTCTATTGAGTTTATCAATCCAACCATTAAGCACTCTCTGCGAATCGAAGATCCCCTCTTTGACATACCAATAAGTGTAAGGAATAATCTCAATCTGCCCTTTTTCCAGATAAACATCAATCCCAGGAATGTCCTTTCTAAGAGCTTCTTTTGCCTCTTCCACTTCCATAGGTTCTGATGTAACCCACATACAAAATTCATTATTTTCCAGTCCTGCTTTGAAGTAGGGAACCAGTATATCAATCAAATCCTGTTTTGTCTGGTAGAATTGACAGAAGTGCGTTCCCCAGGGCACCTCTCCAACAATGTCAATCCCAGATTTTCTCAAACTTTTTTCCATTTCAACCCTTTCCGAATATAAAATTAATTCAAAAATTCAAATTAACCGGATGCAATAATTGTTACCTATCAGGACTTGTTATATTGAAGAAGAATAAATACATTGTTTATTAAAATGTTATATTGTTTATTAAAATGTTTTTGTAAAATAGTCCGTGTAATAAGTACATTTTTTTGACTGTATTTAACAGATTACTCATAAAACTCCTGTATTATCCCAGATTATTTTGACTCAACACCAAAACCTGGTGATAAAATAAGTGTAGCATCACTAAGTAGATTTAAAGTCCTATAATATGCAGTGATGTTACGAAACAACGATGATAACTAAAATCTTACTTTTAAATAATTGTTGGAAATATTCTTCTCACTTAGACTTGTTTGATGGTTTTAACAACATGATTATGAGTATACCATAAAAGGAGTTTTTCTATGAAAAGTTCCTTCAGCTTGTCCTATTGTAGCACTTCCATAGTTCATAATAGCTGTAATTCATACATCAAATAAAGTCTTGGAGGGGTCAAGATTTGCCGATACAAATAAAAAACATCAAACGAAAAAATATCAACCAGATATTGAGGATGACCTAAAAATTAAACCATTTCCTAAACCAGATTCCACCCGTAGATCTTGCTTTTCAGGCAGGCGAAAGTATGGATTATCCATAAAGTTCTAAATGATAGTCCTCTAATCATATATGATGCTCGATATCTGGAAGCCGGAAATCTTCCATGGCCGGAGAAAAAAGAAAGATTTTTTCGAGGGCTGGTATTTCAAGATGGTGGACTACAGTGAGAAGAACGCTTATGCTGTTATTCCTGGAGTCTCCATAGCCAGGAACCCCTCAAAGTCACATGCTTTTATCATGTTTCTGGACGCAAGAGCGCAGAAAATGAATTATTTCAGGTATTCGCTCGATGACGTGAAGGCCGGAGATAAAAAGTTCGAGCTTATTATTGGTGAATCTTTTTTCAGCACTAGTGAGATGAATCTCAACCTTAAGCAAGGCAGAGATCAGATCATTGCCCGGATTAACTTCAAGGACACCTATCCCTGGCCCGTGAAACTGCTGTCACCTGGAGTAATGGGCTGGTATGCATTCGTGCCGGGCATGGAATGCTATCACGGCATATTGAGCATGGATCACGTTGTTGAAGGATTCATTGAGATTAACGGAATAAAGAAAGAGCTCAACGGTGGAAGGGGCTATATAGAGAAGGATTGGGGCGTTTCAATGCCTTCCTCCTGGATATGGATGCAGACTAATCATTTTGATCGTAACGGCATATCACTCTCAGGCTCGATCGCAAAGATACCCTGGCTCGGCAATTATTTCACAGGTTACATCTTCGGCTTTTTATATGACAAAAAATTGTACAAATTTACGACATATTCAGGGGCAAAGGTCACTGGGTTCGATGTTACCGACAATAACATTCGGATTCGGCTAGAAAACAAGAGATACCGTCTTGACATCGATGCGGACAGGTCGGAAGGCGTCGAGCTCCCTGCACCAAAATTGGGAGAGATGACAGCGAAGGTTAACGAATCCCTACACTCCAGTATCAGTATAACTCTACTGAGGAAAACTGGTTCTGACACGAAGCTCATTTATTCCGGAACTGGAAAAAACGCTGGACTGGAATTAGTCGGCAATGTCGATGAACTGATTAAGGGATTAAAAAAAGCCAGTAATCGATGGTAATGAGCTTTTTATCTTTATCCACTTAACTGGATAGATCTTACCGACTTTCCGCAGATGTTCTCAAAAAAACAACAATTTCTCTGATATCGGTTTTCGAGAATTTCTCAAAAATCTCCTGTTATTATCTCAACTGAAGTTTTGGAAAATCCAGCTGAAAGTTTTCACTGAAGGTAAAAATGTCGAAAATTGAAGGATATTTTAAAAATATTTTCTTCTCACTTCATATGCAGTTACCAGAAAAACGACAACGGAAAAAATTGTGAAAATTGTAAGGATATCTGCGGAAAGTAAGATCTTAAGATTTCTGGATGGTTTCAGGACTTTTGACACAAGCCTCGAGAACCTATAGGGTTGAACCTATATTGGATTGAACCTATATCGATTAAGCTTGCATTGATTTTCTTAATGCCCACTTTTAAGTCCCGAATCCATCCAGTTTAACGCGTCTTCCCAATCATTTTTATACTGAGTTAGCTTAGACAGCTGTAATGGGGCATTTGGAAAGTAAGCGTTTGGAAAGTAAGCATTTGGAAAGTAAGCGTTTGGAAAGTAAGCATTTGGAAAGTAAGCATTTGGAAAGTAAGCGTTTAGAAAGTAAGCGTTTAGAAAGTAAGCGTTTGGAAAGTAAGGCTAATTTCCTTTACCGCACCCTCGATAATTAGAAGGCCTTCCTCTAATTCTTCCTTCTTGATGTTTAGCGCGGGAAATATCCTTATTCCGTTACCCTGAGTTTGAGTGACAAATAAACCTTTTGATAAACACTCATTTTTGACATTTGTGGCGATATCTTCACTCTGGAATTCGACCATAATAAGGAGCCCTTTTCCACGTATGTCGGCAACTATATTCCCATAAGTTTCCGGCCACAAGCTCATTCTTTTCAGGGCAAGACAACCAATTTCTTCTACATTTTTGGAAATATTGTTATCTATCAGGTATTTTATCACTGCGTAAGAAACGGCACAACCAAGAGGATTGCCACAATATGTACCACCATGGTCGCCGATCTCAAGCTTTTTTGCAATAGTCTCAGATAAGGCGAAAGCACCAAACGGGAAACCACCTGCAATCCCTTTTGCCATTGTCATAAAATCTGCTTTCACATCGCAGGAACCTGTAACAAAAGCTGGCCCTGTTCTGAAAAATCCGGTTTGAATTTCATCAACGATCAGCAAACTTCCGTTCTTCTTGCACAGGTTGCTTACCTCTTTCAGGTATCCTTCTGAAGGTATGTGGACTCCGCCTTCTCCCTGAATAGGTTCAAGAATTACTGCAGCAACATTCTCGTCCAGATAACATTTCATAGCCTCCAGGTCATCATAAGGAACGAACCGATAATTAGGCATCAGAGGACTATACCTATCCCTATGCTTGGGTTGACCTGTGGCAGATGTTGTACTGATCGTACGCCCATGAAAGCTTTGATATGTAGAAATTATGTCAGACCTTCCTGTCACCTTTCGAGCCAGTTTAATGGCAGCATCATTTGCTTCAGCTCCGCTGTTCGTGAAAAATACTCTTGTAAGATTGGAAGGCAGGATTTCTGCGAGTAAGGAAAGTAGACGTGCACGTGCAGGAGAATATGTAAGTCCCGAATTGGGGTTTTGAATTATCTTTCTTCCCTGGTCAATCAAAGCTTCAGTGATGACAGGGTTTGCATGACCGATACATGTTACACCCCAACCTGCCGTGAAATCAATATACATCTTTCCTTCTTCGTCCCATACGTAAACTCCATCTCCTTTTTCAACGGAAATTTTCTGCTTCACGAAGAAAGGTGGAAGACACTTGTCTTCTATTTCAAATGTTGTCTTGCTTGACATTACAAATCATTTCCTATACAGCTAACCAAAAGAAGTTTAGGGATAGCACCTGAGCACTAATTTTCTCAGGCTAATTATTTGGTATCGCTGAACTCAATTGAAGCTATTCCACTTTATCAATCTGTTGATCTATAAAAATCGGACTTATTAATAGTATGTACTTTAAATATTTACAAGACTTTGGTCTTCATTTGAAAACTATCAGGTTTCATGAAGTTTTATTATAAAGAGGAATGCTTGTAGCATATATTTGATAGCATATTTGAGCTTAACAGGTGCTTCTTGAGGTAAAAAGATGAATGAAAAGAAGTTCACAGCCTGGTGTGGGTTATGTTGTATCGATTGCATCCCTTCTAACAAGGATCTGTTTAATCTTGCTCATAAGCTTGAAGAAAAGCTTTCCTATCTTCAGTTTGATGAATATGCAAAGCTTAAAGCTGAAAAAAATCCTGCCTTTGAAGATTATCCGGTGTTTATCAAGGTACTTAAGGAAATCAAATCATTAAAATGCTCTATGCCTTGCAGAGAAGGAGGTGGAAAGCCTGTCTGCGAGATTAGGAACTGTGTGCAAGATAAAGGATACCTCGGATGCTGGGAGTGTGGCGATCGCCGTAGCTGTACTAAACTTGATTATTTGAGGTCCGTTCATCCGAGTTTAGACTACCACTTAGACTTAATTGGCAAATACGGTCCAGAAAACTGGATTTCAAAACGCGGAATCCATTATAGGTGGCAAAAAGAAAGTGCTGAAAAAACAAAATCATAAAATAAAACCATAGAATAAAACCCATAATTTTATGAGATCAATTCATTCTCACCAGTTACGGATTTTTTCCTTCTCCGACTTGGTCTAGTTCCTATTTGGTCTATTTTGGGATGAGTAGGAGACCCAGCTGACCGAAAAAGTGAATAAAGAATTGAAAAGAAAACAAACTAATTTCTCGATCAAAATTTTTATTCATTCACTTAGAACACTTATCTCCACTATCGGTTCAAATAAAAAAGCCATATATTATAATTACAGCGACTTTTTTACTCAATCTTTGAAATTAGCTTTTCCATTCTTAGAGAGCCTATCCTATAACTTAAAACTGCATCTCCTAAACGGGAATTTAAAAAACGCCATGATAAAAGACACCTTTTAGTCAGTTAAGAAGTTTAATCATATTAGTTTTTCATTCAACCGCATAAGTCATAAGAAAGCAAACATCTATTTTAAGAGAGTAAACATCTATTTTTCGAAGTAAATAGTTAGATCTGTAATTTCAGAGTGGCTTCCAATCCTGATTGGTGGACCCCATGTACCGAATCCAGAGGAGACAACTATCTGATATTCTCCTTTTCTCAAATAGCCCCAACTGTTTTCAAATATATGCTTGGCAATCAGATTATTGGGAAAAAATTGTCCGTTATGCGTATGACCAGATAATTGTAAGTCGACTCCATTTCGCTGTCCTTCATCCAGATTAATGGGTTGGTGATCCAACAGAATAATCGGGAGATTATTGTCGATTTCTTCTATAAGGCTAGATAGCTCAAGACGTGATTTTCCGAACATACGACCAGCCGTGCGATCATCTCGGCCAATTATATAAAATTGATTGTTTATTTTCATGCACTCATCAACCAGCACATTAATCCCAGCCTGCTGCAAATATTCAATGGCTAGCTCACTATTGCCGCTAATATATTCATGGTTTCCAAGAACTGCATACACACCGTACCTGGATCTTAGTTTTTTCAGTATTTCCGGCATTTTACTATTGGCAAAGAATCTTACATCCTCATCTATGATATCCCCGGCAAGAATCACAATATCTGGATCAAGCTCGTTGATTCTACTAACCATTGCATCAAGACGATCATTATCAACTACCAGCCCAAGGTGTATGTCGGATACCATAACAACATGAATTTCTGATAAATTTTGTACTCTTTTTTTAATGGTAATATCATAATGCACAACTTGTGGACTGTTTGCATTCCAGGTTCCATATATTAAAAGAAGAAAGACCAGGGATAAAACTAAAAAACCCCAGTAAAATGATGGGTATTGAATAATCTGTGTCGTTGGAAATATGAGATTAGTTAAGTGATGAAGAATATCCATAACTATCCACATCAAAAAAGAATAGTAAACAGCACCCAGCCAGTAATCGCCCGTTACAGAGATTAAATCATTAACATATCCAGGACAAAATCTTTTTCCTAACCTGGATGCAAAAAATGATGTTGCAAGAAGTGAATAGCAGGTCCAGTAAAGCAAAGAGTGAGGTTCAATAAAATTGGTTAATGATTGAAAAAAACGTAAACCTACATAATAGTTTCCTGCAACATAGACAGAGATAAAAATACTTAAAATAGCTAGAAAAATCAAACTTATCTTTTTGTTTTTCTTCTGTACTTTGTTTTTCTGTACTTTGTTTTTCTGTACGTTGTTTTTCTGTACTTTATCCGTCATAATATTCTATCTCATAAACACTTTCTTAATGGCGTTTTTCGAAATATTTAGCAGAAGCTAATTTACATTAAATGGGAAATTATTCATAGTGTTAGGTATCTCAATAACAATTTGAGACCCTCTTAAGACAGCTTCTTGGAAATATCTGAAAAGTGTTGTGACTATTTAGTATGATTAGTCCTGTGTATTGTTTTGTGGCTTAGTTTTCCTTAAAGACTGCCTTACCATGGCCAATCTTTGCTCAAAGTCAGGCCCTTCAAGCTCTTCTGCCACAGCTTTTAGCAGGTCAGGAATTTTCAGACTCTGGGGACATTTCTCCATACATTGACCGCACTCAATACATAGAGAAGCAAACCCCCCAGGATCACTGTCCGTGAATGCTCCGCTCATCCTCATAGCATACGCGAATTTGGATCCATCCACATTGCCAAACATGTGCAAGTTGTTATAAATATCAAAACATTCAGGGATGCTTACTCCTGAAGGACAGGGCATGCAATACTGACAGCCAGTACAGCCAATTTTTATGAGCTGACGGTACTTTTGCTCAACTCTGCTAACAAGCTGCAGTTCGGCTTCAGTCAATGAGTTAGGATAGGCTTCATCTGCTGTTTTCAAGTTCTCCTCTATTTGGGCTTCCTCACTCATGCCTGAAAGCACAGTTGTGACTTCCGGATGGTTCCAAATCCAGCGAAGTGCCCATTCTGCTGGTGTACGTTTTACGGATGCTTCGTTCCAGATTTCCTTAACTTCAGAGGGAACTCGGTTGGCCAGATTGCCTCCTAGCAGAGGCTCCATGATAATAATTCCCAGACTCTTTGAAGCCGCATATTTAAGCCCTTCTGTTCCTGCCTGGTGCTTCTCGTCCATGAAATTATACTGAATCTGGCAGAACTTCCAGGGATATGCATCGACAATCCATTTGAAATCCTCAATTGAGCCGTGGAAAGAAAAACCTGCATTGACAATACGTCCATCGGCTTTTGCCTCATCAAGGAAATCGGTTATACCAAGAGGCTCAAGTTTATCCCATACTTCTCCCGCAAGACCATGGACCAGATAATAATCAATATGGTCCGTGTTGAGTCTCTTTAACTGAGCATTGAGGAAACTATCCATATCTTCTCGACTTTTTATGAGCCAGGATGGAAGCTTTGTAGCAAGTTTAACCTTTGCTCGATATCCATCCGCAAGGGCATGGCCAAGGAAAGGCTCGCTTTCTCCCATGTGATAAGGCCAGGCTGTATCGATGTAATTTACTCCGTGGTCGATTGCATAACGTACCTGGTTTGTCGCTCTTTTTTCATCTATAGTCCCATCTTCTTTGATAGGAAGACGCATACACCCGAATCCTAATACTGAAAGTTCGTCTTCATTCTTAGGCACTTTTCTGTATAACATCTTTCTTTCTCCTATGGCTTTCAAACGAATTCGTGCTGTGTTTTCAATTGTTAGTTCAGTAATGTTTGAATTGTTAGTTCAGTAATGTTTGAATTGTTAGTTCAGTAATGTTTGAATTGTTAGTTCAGTAATGTTTGAATTGTAGTTCAGTAATGTTTGAATTCTTTCTGATTGACTGATCACTCATATTTTTTAAGTTTTTCGTCCCTATTTTTGCTAAATGTTATTATGTAAAATCGTTATAATTCACGTATAATCTCTTCCCAGTTTAATTTATTTACTGGTTTCCTTTCTGCATTAAATTCATTAATGGCTTTTGCCGTATTTTCAAGCAGCTTGAAAGCAAGGTCCTGATCCGGCCAGAACGCCAGTCCGCAGTCCGGATTCGCATACTTTATGCGATCCCCAAGAACGGAAAAAGCCGTTTCAAGTCTCTTTTTTATAACGTCTGGAGTCTCCAGCTCAGTTACGATTTTTTGCAGATATTCTTTTTCCTTCCAGGCATTAACTCTATACTTTTCATTGATAATGCTTATAAGACTGAAAATGTCAGTTCTTGAGATTCCAACTCCTACATAAGTATTTGAATCCTCCAGTACTTTTCTGTCCAGAAGATCGAGGTAGGAAGGAGTTCCCGCATATTCAAATCCAATGACATTGATAGGGGTCTCGCATATAAGCTTATATTTCAAAGGAGAATACAGATGAATTTCCATGTCTGCTCCTTGCTGCCGAGCATAGGTAGAGGCAACTGAAAGAGCCGATATGATATCAGAGTCAGAAAACTGAATCTTATCATTTAATCCCAGGCTGATTTCGTCCAGAGCTATAACTTTAATTTTAAAATTTTTTGCTGTTTTAAACGCCTGTTTAATGAATTTTTCGATATCCAGTGCAAGGATATTATAAGCGTCCACATAATCAGTTGCCCCGAAGGCCTGAAGATAGAGGTCTGTAGGGCCTGCAACACAAACCCTGACTTCAAGAGTCTTTCCTGTCTTTTCTTTGTAGTGTTTTGCAATCTCGTCAATTATTTCCAGCTCAAGGATCTTTGCATTTTCCTCTTTCAGTACATAAGGCTCAGAACAGTTCTTTTCATCCTTGATGATGTCCAGAAACTGCCCTATCATATCTCTAAACTGAGGATAAGTGGGCACATGTATCCCCACGTCGATTTTCCTCCGGAAAGCCTCCCTTACTACAGAAAAGAGTTTTTCATCTTCATTTCGATTTTCAGCTGCTGCCTTTACCCACTCCCGTGTGATACCTTCAGGTGTGGGAAGGCTGCCTTCATCGATAAAAATAATCCCCTTCATGCTTGGTATTAAGAGAGTTGAAGTTTTATAGGTATTGGAATTATTCTCGTAATAAAGTTAGAATTTCGAATTTGGTTTGTCCATCTTCTCTTGACCTTTCTCTTGACCTGTCAATTGCCCAACACCTTAGTTCTGATAAGATTAATGTCTAAAACAGTTTCTTTTTGGTTGCTGTTTGACTGAAAACCGAAGAACTATTGATTTTCGCAATTTATTTTTAACTATTGAACAAAGTTATTTTCTGTTTAGAAAGTAATTAGGGTTGTCCCTCAATAATCCGTTGATATTTTCCGGAATACTAACACATTCGTTTTTCACTCTATTTTTTTCGTTACGTACAATTACTTACCTGTAAGCAGGTAAGCTTAGAAAACAGATGCAGCTTAGCAGAAATAACCAAAGAGCCTATCCCAAAACTCAAACTTATCTCACCAAATATCGAATTTGGAGATGTCAATAGGTCCTATGATACTAGGTCCTATGATACTAGGTCCTATGATACTAGATCCTATGATACTAGATCCTATGATACTAGATCCTATGATACGGAAAATATTTTGAAAATATTATCGCTGTTGAAAAAAGTGGCTCTGTAAAAGTCCTATCCAAACGTGCACCTTAAAATTAAATCAAAGCTTAAGATTTGATGCTAAAAAGATTCAATTAAAAATTCTTGACAAGTTCTACGAAAGAGACTTTCTAAAGAGCCAAAAGTAGCCTATGGCTTGTGAGCCTGGTAATATTTATCCCCATTTATCCACTAATATCCAGAAAACCAAACGCAAACTATGCGTATGGTATGGGTATCTTACAACCAGACTACCTTAATACGGGAAATAAAATTGCATAAAGTTTTTCATTGGTTATACAAAAGCTATTCCAAGATAGTTCAATATGATAATTAAAAGTGCTCCAAAAATACCTCCAATTGCGCAAATCAAGACAGTTAATAATGTTATTGCGATTTTAATCCCAAATAAAAATTTTGCTGCAGCTAAGACTAAAATTCCAAGTACAGCATTCATAGCAAGCTGAGTACCGTTCTTAAGAATTACGTATAATACAACAGCTATTATAATTGCCAGAAATAGCGTTGAGATTTCTATAATTGTAAATGCCATAATTTCTATTTAGAAATTCAATTCATTTATAACTATCATTGATTTTTGGATTCTAAAGCTTCTACTATTTCTTATTTTGAAGGAAATTCAATGCTTAAACAGTCTTCGTGAAACGACCTTAACAACCTTCGCTAATTATTTTGTATACTCTGGATATAATTATTCACCAATATCCTGAAAACCTGCTATCGATCGTGTATGTAATGTGTAGATGGCTTATAGTAGCTTTATAACATTCAACGTGAATTATCGAGTAATTTTTTGTTATACAAAGCCAAATAAGATAGCTAGCGTCCAGATAGTTGATGGTAGGAAAAAGCTTAGAAATACTGCTATTATGGATTTTCTCATACTTACATTATGCACAAACATACCACCCATAATAAGAAGACACATCTCGTAAACTACAGCGACTGAGACGACATAAGGAACTGCTAAAAATACCAATGCAGCACTTGCATATGATGCAAATCTTACGGTACCTTCATAACTTCCAGTTCCTCCAAGCGCCCTATAAAGGAGATTAGCGATTAGAGATAGGATAAGAAGAGAAACGAATACTAAAAAAAGTCCTACTCCCACTATCATAGAAATACGGCCAAATTCGGAAAAGCTAAATCCCGAATCTTCCATTGTTAACACACTGAAGAAAACAAGTAGAGATAAAAGCCAGGATATGATATAGCTGATTGCTGCAAAAGTAAGGGGATCAGCGTATCCTCCACTCGTAGGCATTTTCATGAAAAATTCAGCTGGTTTCAGGATAACCTCTTTCCAGGTTTTGATATAGTTCATCTTAATTAGAAATTGAATTGATGATAAATAAATTTATTGAAACTGTCTTTAGATTGAATCATGATGAAAAGTAAGACTTAATTCATGAAGGAATGATAATCAATAGCTTTTTTAGTTATGTATTTCTGTGCATTCTTACACCTTCGCATGATCCATGGAAAAAGCGTACTATTCCTGAGGCGAAGAGCACAGCCAATATTCCTGTTAAGAATATGCCATCAAATACGCCCGCTCCTCCTATGGATAGGACTAATGACTTTGAAGTCTGCAATCCTACTGGTGAGAGAGCAGGGAGTACTCCTGGAGTCAGAATATTCATAACATCTGCACCCAGGAGGGTTCCTATCGAGCCGCTTATATATGCAAGCGATGGTGCGCCACAATAACCTCGTAATAAGACTAGACTGCAAATTACCGCTAATACGGGAGACACCCAGAAGGGAAGAACTATTCCCTTACCTGCCACAGGCTGTGCTAAAACATAAGTTATTAATGCTACAACCAGAATCCCTGCACCTGCCTTGGAAGCCGATACCCTACGAGTCAAAACAAGGTGGGCAGATATAATAAGAGGTACTATTGCCCCTCCCACGTTTATAGCTAAATATAAGGGATGGAAGGTCGTCGGGAACCCTGGAGCAAAGATACTGGCAAGTGTTATGTACCATCCGGGATAGGAGCTTATAGTGCCTGCATAAAGCGGTATATTAATCAGGCTTCCTATGAACGAGCCGAAGACAGCGAGAGTTGCATGCCAGTGATCGAAGCCTATCTCCTCAAAGGCCGCCTCTGTGAGCCTTAGGAATAAGTAGATAACGATTAGAGGAATTGTAATAATAAGAAGCAGAAGGATTATGGCTAAGGGCAATTCAAGTATCGGAGGATAAAGGAAACCGAGCAATCTAAACACCTCATAGAATTTTAGCGGGGTTATTTATATATCTTTTTACAATAGATAACTATTTATGGCCCAGGCTGAACTTGGTTGATACTAATTAGGATGCCGTACCCTCTCCCGAATTATACGAATGTAATTGATCTTATTTCGATACCAGTTTACAGGGCAACCAATATTATCTCTTTTATCTTACTAGAATTCCCTTATTAGAAATCAAAATACCTTCTTTCTAGAATTATTATAGGCTCCATAGAGTACTCGACGACATTAGTATTAACGAAGGCATCTTCATACCCATCTTCATACCCATCTTCATACCCATCTTCATACCCATCTTCATACCCATCTTCATACCCATCTTCATACCCATCTTCATACCCATCTTCATACCCATCTTCATACCCATCTTCACACCCATCTTCATACCCATCTTCATACCCATCTTCACACCCATCATCGCACCCAAAAATCATTCATAAATCCAACCATCCAACTTAATCAACTATCCAAAATAGTACTCCTTTCAAACCATCTTTTTTCAGTCAAACACTCGAATCAGGTTAGTGCATAAGAGTCAGATCTTTAACATAACCTTTGAAGCATACAAGGTTATTACAGATAGTATTCTAAAATCTCTTAGAAAATTTATTTCAGAACAGATAATCAAAGCTTCACTGGCGCACTCTGCTGCAAGCAATGAAGCATATCTACACTGAAAACTTCTTTTGAATCCATACAACTTACCCAGTGACTCTATACTTGGTTAAAAATAGTTTCTTTACTGTACTCTAACAGATTCAAACATCGTTTTAAAAATGGACAGCGAATTTCCTTATTTTTCTTGTTTATTAGTCAAACTTTTCCTTTATTCCAAAAATCGCTTCCCTCCGAACTTCCCCACCATAAACAACCATAACTATAAATCAGGGTTATTCAAAATAGCCATTTGTGACCTCTGAAGAAACTGTACGGGCGGAAATCCTTGTATCAGGAAGGGTACAGGGCGTAGGTTTTCGAAGATTTGCAAGAAATGCTGCCGAACGTCTGGGCGTAGAATCTAACCCCAAAAATTTAAGAGACGGCAGGGTTTTTATCATTGCAGAAGGCAGACCTGAAGCTGTGGAGCTCTATATAAGTGAACTCAGGAAAGGGCCCATGTTTGCTCATGTGGAAAATGTCGATGTTACTTTTAAGGAAGCCCTTGGAAATGTTGACCAAGCCTTTTGAAAAAAGGCTTGAGCGAAAAAGTAGAAACAACACAGGAAAGGCATAGTAGATATCTCTTCAGCCCTTTTTCAGGATTTTTGCAATAATTACAATTCCGGCAAGATTTACCAGTCCTATCACAAGATATCCTATCAGACGCGTTAAGTTCGAACTGGATTTTCCGGATTCCTTTTTCAGGAAACTGGCAGTAGAGTTTTTTCCCGAACCTGAACTTGATTCCGGATTATCTTCACTACTTTCTTCGATTTGCTGTCCTTTTTCAGTGAATTTCAACACCGAGTCGGTTTCAAGAGTGAGCTTTTTTTCCTCTTCTTCAAGGCTATTTCCGGAATCAAGAGAAGCCCTGACCGTATAGCTACTTTCCGGTTCAAGCCCCAGGAAGAGAAACTCGTCATCATGTTGCAGGGAAGTTACAATATTTCCTTCCTTCACGTTTCCTTCTTTCACGTCCCCGTCCTTTCCATTTACATTCTTCCTGAGTTCTATAGAGCCCTTTTCAGGGAGTTCCACCTTCAGGTTTACATGGCCTGTCAGAAGGATCTGTTTTCCTTCTGCAAACCTTGGGTGGTCCGGAATATCAAGAATTCCAAGCAGTGTAGGGGCAAAGTCTTCCTGGCCATGCTTTCCCTTGATAATTCCGCTTTCAACATCCTGGGCATGCACTATAAGAGGAACGAGTTGTGCTTCATCGGTTTCCGTAAATTTTTCGGATTGGTGCCCACCTTTGGAATCATCTTTGGAAAAACCCATTCCATGGTCTGCTGTCAGCAAAAAGGCAAGGTTATTTTTCTTGCAGAGTTCATAAAGTGGGGAAATATCGGTATCAAGACATTCGATGCAGTCCACATACCCATAATTATCCCGGTGGTGTCCGCTTGAATCTACAGCGCCTACATTGATAGTGAGCAGGTATTTTTGCTCCGGTCTGTTTTTTGCCATATATTCAACAATACTGCATGCAGTTTCTACTCCCCATCGGTTGTATCCGCTGTACTTTTCACGGGTCTCTTTGGATTTGATATATCCTGGTGCTTTATCAGCTGTCTTTTTCATAACCTGTAAGAGTCCTTCCGGTACCTCAGGATTATCAGAAGAAGGTTCGGGTTGCTCAAGGACAATTTTCATATTACTTATTGAGTTATTTTCATCTCTGAGAATGGCATCCTGCTCGGCACGAATCGACCAAGAGTCCCCTCTTTCCATAGCTGCAATACAAAGATAACCTTCCTTGTGTAGCATATCGAAAATAGTGGCATCTTTAAAGCTTACAAGTTCACTGTCTGCACCCGGATTTCCCGTGACAAGGACCGAATGTCCTCCTTCGGTAAAGGTTTGAGGGGCACGAAGTTCCAGAATTCTGGCACTTTCTTTACTGATTATAGGGAGATTTTTAAGTTTGGCTTTCTCAAGAGGTGTGCCATCGAGTGCATGCGGTGTAAGTTCCGGATAGATAAAAGGTGCACTCAGGCCATCTACGATCAGTACGACCGCACCCTGAGGTGTGTTAACAGGATTTACTTCCACCTCGGTGAGCCCGGAGGCAGGGGATGGAAAAATGGAAAAAGCAATAAGTGTTATAAGAAAAAACAGAACTGAGAGAGACTTGGGTTTTCTGACGGCCTGGGACATTATAAATTATTTTAGTTCTAACCTATAAAGAGTTTACCTTTTAAAGACAAACTTTATGCGGATGTCCTGTGGATGTTCTGTATTACTTTCCGGCTTTATTACATGATGAGCGTAAAGAATTATGAATCTCATGAGTTTAAGTAAGAGAGGAATGAACCTTCGTCTCTTTTTGGTTTCGTTTAAATCTCCATACCGTTAATGCAGAACAGAGAAAAATGTCTGAGAAAAGAAGGCGCAGGTTGCTTCATTTACATTTATTAATAATTTATCAATAATTTATCAATAATTTATCAATAATTTATCAATTCTCTTTACATCCTTTCTTTTTGATGTAATATGTTTCTAATGTTTCTACTGCATGTCCGCTTTTCCAGATTTGCTTTTTGGGCACATGACCTAGTGGTGTTTCTGCCGGTTCAAAATCTTGAAAAATTTCAGAATATTAGATGCTACACTACATAATAGAGTAGTTTCATCTGGTAAGCTTCCGGACAAAGAGAAAAAATTATGTCATAATCAATCTAAAATTATTTATATAGTCACATTAATAGAATTAGTGTATGTTTGACCAGGATCTGATCCAAAAATGGCTGGAAGAAGGCACGATTACTCACGCCCAGGCTGAGAAAATGAGGGCGGACATTGAGGAATATAAAACAGAACACAGGTCAAAAAAACAAATTATTGCCTTCTCAACCATAGGGGCGATTTTAATCGGGATTGGTGCCATACTCTTTGTAGCTTCCAACTGGGAGAAAATCGGAGATACTGTAAAGATTCTGCTGCTTGCAGGAAGCACTCTAAGCATACATTATACTGGTTATCACTTGAAATATGAAAACCAGAAATATCCGAGGCTGGGTTCTGCTCTGCTTTTCCTCTCAGCTCTGTTTTTTGGAGCAAGCCTCTTCTTAATTGCCCAGATTTACAACAGCAACGCTAATAATAGCACCCTTGTCTTGATATGGCTTTTTGGAGTTTCTCCACTTATATACGGTTACAGGTCTATTGCGGTTGCCGGGCTTTGTTCTTTGCTTTTTTACATATGGGTAGGCCTTCTGTACAGCGAAAGAAATAGTTTCGGTGAATTGATAAATTTTCTAGACCTCTACCTTATCTCAGGTATTGCCCTTTATTTTGCAGGAACTTTGCATGAGCTATCAGCAAAAGCGAAATATGCTGCACCAATTTTTAAGTTCATGGGACTGCAAGCTGTACTCCTTGCACTGTTCATGTACACCTTCGGGTTATGGGAATCAAAAAATGAAGAAATTGTTCCGGTTATTTACGCTTTCCTGGGAATTCTTTTTCTGGTAGTCTTGCTTTCTAAATCACTTCGATCAAAGCTTGCAGGTTTCCAGACAGATACGAGCATGGCCGTAATCTCATTTTTGATGGCAGGATTTACTCTGATAGCTGCAAACACTCAGGTGTCAGAAGAGGCCTGTGCGGGCTTTTTTAATCTTGTTTTCCTCGGGCTTCTGGTTCTGCTCCTCTATGCAGGGTACAGCACAGAAGATATCGGGATAGTTAATACTGCAATGTTCTGGTTTGTACCCTTGATTATTGCAAGATATTTCGATTTTTTCTGGGACCTTCTTCCAAGATCGTTCTTTTTCATGATTGGGGGCCTTATTCTGCTGACGTTAAGTGTGGTACTGGAAAGGAAAAGAAGAGAATTAAAAGCTCAGTTTGCAGGAGCGGGACAATGAAAAACTGCACTCTTATAACCAGAAGCTTTGAACCCACGAACCTTCCAGAAACAGGGAGAGGCTGCAAATGAACCAGAAAAAAATCCTTTACCTTACCATAGTTTTCTGGCTCCTGATTTTTTCAGGCTTTATTGCTTATAAGGAGTATACTCTCAGGACCGGCACTGAGGTTCTGCTCAAAACCTTACCAGTAGACCCAAAAGACCTTTTCAGGGGAGACTACGTGACCCTTAACTACGAAATCAGCAACCTGAATATGGAAAAGCTTCCATCTGAAGAATCTTACTTTTATAATGACGAACCAGTATATCTGGCACTTGAACTGAAAAACGGATACGGCGTACCTAAAAAAATTTATACTACTCCACCTGAGGACGGACTTTACATCAAAGGCAAGGTAAAAGATATTCTATACGACTGGGAAACCGACGAATCAGGTGTTACGACAGAAGAAACCATTAAGGAGCTTCGGGTCGACTACGGCATTGAAAGTTATTTTGTTCCCGAAGGCAAGGGAATGGAGATAGAAAAGGCACAAAGGACCGGGAAAACAGAAGTTGATGCAAAAATTATCATTGACAAATACGGAAACACCGTAATTAAGAGTTTATTGATTGACGGAAAGGAGACTGAGTTTTAAAGCAAGCTTTTTCAAAAAAGTCTTGGAAAAGTTAGATCCGGTTTTTTACTATGGAAAGGCTGGATCGAGAAATTAACCGTATATACATCATGTGAAGGGCTAAAGCTCCTTATCTTTTTAAGTGGTTGGTTAATATGGATAAAAAGTTAGTGATCATTTTAACTCTTTTTCTAGGTCTTGTAGTTCTTTTGGGGATATTTATAAAAACATCAGCTAATAAGGAAACTGTGGCTCATAAACCGCAGGTAGGTGGCTTTCTCATCGAATTTGAAGATGGGACTACTGAGCAGGAAGTTAAAAGTATTCTTAAAAATTCCAATATGCCCATAAACTATAGCATAGATTACAATTCTGACATTATGTCAAGTAGATACTATATAGTGGTAAATGAAGATAAAATAGTCAATGTAAGAGACGAATTAAGGAAAAAGGAAAATTGGACTGATCCTATATTCTCTGATTTTAAGAAAGGAGATTATTACATAATCACAGTAACTAAACAAGCTATACAGGATGAAAATTTCCTTGAGATTATGGAAGATAATAATCTTCAGGTAAAAAAATCTGTTTTATGTCTTGTCCGCTTTGGAGACGGATCAAAGGATTGGATATTGGGAAAGGATTATATCTTGAAAGACGAGGCAGTCAAAATAAAAAACGAACTTGAAATGAATGAGAAAGTTTTGGTTGTAAGTCCTGACTATATTGAAGGGTAAAGAATAAATAACTTTTTAGCTGTAACGAGTGAAAAAATATCGCTACTCCACTTTGTATTAACTTTTTTCTGATTTCGTTTAAGAAAGCAAAAGCTGAGCATTCAACCAGGAGAATTACAGCAGAAACCTGAAACAAAGGTTATCCAACCAAAAACTATTTAATTAGGAAAAGCCTAACTAACAGAACAGATCAAGATATGATGGAGAAAAAAGAGCGTTTGTTCATAGTTTTTGAAAACCTGATCAAAATCAGAAGCGAATGCTCCTGTCAGATCTTCTCTGAATGCGGACTATCGGATATTACTCTCAAGCAGATCGGATACCTGAAAGTCATTGACGAATGTGGGGAGGTAACATTCAGTAAGCTTGCCAGAATTACCAGCAATTCAAAGCCTACCATCACCGAGATGATTAATAAATTCATCAAAATGGAGTGTGTATACAGGGAGAAGTGTCAGGATGATGGCAGAATTTTTTACATTCGTCTGACAGAAAAAGGGCAAATGTTAGCCCGTGCCGAAGAGACCGCTTTATTGAAGGTTATTGAAAGAATGGCGAACTCACTGAATGAGAAAGAGCTCGATACACTTATAGAAATCCTTAGAAAAGTAAGGTAATTTTTTTGTTTACAAAAATAGTTAGGTTAAATTAAACTAAATATTTGAGATGATAATTGAGACGATGACAATGTATTCACAACAAGCTGACGATAACAGAGAGATGCTGGTTATACCCCTTTTTGAGATTGTGGTTTACCCTCAAAGCCGGACAAAACTCATATCTGACAAAACTACTGGCGAAATACTACTTAATGAAATGAAAAACTCCGAGTTCATTAACGCTGTCGGGCTGACTGTGAAGAGCGACATAAAAGCTTCGGACCTATCGGAAGAAGGTCTGTATAGAACCGGAAATCTGCTTAAAATTACATATGTACAGCCTGCTGATGACGGATATCTCGTTATTGCAAAGGCTATCGAAAGGGTAGAGGCAGTTTCTCTTTATCGGAAGAATGGGCTGTTCTACACAACTTACAGGCCTGTCCATGATCTGCCGGATTTCGACGAGGACGACGAGGCCGAACTGATGGCGAATGTAAAAAAGACCATTCACGAGATCAGCACAAGGTTCCAGGGCTCCGAACAGTTTACCAAGTCGATCGATAAGATGAACTCCATTGACCAGATAATGGGATTTGTCATGCCGTACATACCTGTGAAACTTGCCGAAAAGCAAAGACTCCTTGAGCTTGCCTCGGTTCGTGAAAGGTATCTTCTGTTCCTTCACATTTTGACAAAGCATAAAGAAAATATCAATCTCCAGATCGAAATGGCAAAAAAAGTCACTGACAAAATAAGCAAGTCGAACAGAGAGGCAATGCTCCGTGAGCAACTCAAAGTGATTCAGGAAGAGCTCAACGAAGGAGATGACTCAGCATCAGGCGACGCTGCATATAGGGAGAAAATTGAAAACTCAACTATGCCTGACGAGGTAAAAAAGAAGGCATTTTCAGAATTGAAGAAACTCGAAACCGGAGGAAGTCATAATCCTGAAGCCCATGTTATAAGGAATTATCTTGACCTTTTGCTTGACCTTCCCTGGATAACCGAGGAGAAAAAGAGCATAGATATTGCCGAAGCCCGTCAGGTGCTTGAGAACAACCACAATGGGCTGGAGAAGGTCAAAGAGAGAATAATTCAGCACCTGGCAGTCATGAAATTGAAACATGAGAAACAGGGCTCAATTCTGCTCCTGATAGGGCCACCAGGAACCGGTAAAACAAGCCTTGGAAAAAGTATTGCCGATGCTCTGGGCAGAAAATATGTCCGTGTCAGCCTCGGAGGCGTCAAAGACGAAGCTGAAATTCGGGGACACAGGCGAACCTATATCGGTGCTCTGCCCGGAAGGATTATTCAGGGTATGAGAAAAGCAGGCACGAAAAATCCTGTATTTATTCTTGATGAGGTCGATAAGCTCTCAGCTTCCTATTCGGGAGATCCGGCAAGTGCCCTTCTGGAGGTCCTTGACCCTGAACAGAACAGCACGTTCTCAGACCACTATCTGGAAATCCCATATGACCTGTCCGATGTCCTGTTCATAGCTACAGCCAACTCTCTGGCAAGTATTCCCTGGCCGCTCCTTGACAGAATGGAGACTATTGAGATTTCAGGCTATACAAAGAATGAGAAACTTGCAATTGCGAAAGACCATCTGCTGCCCTGCATACTGGAAGACCACGGCCTTGATGCGGAAAAACTCAAAATTGAAGATGAAGCCCTGAAAGTAATCATCGATAAATACACCCGCGAAGCCGGAGTCAGAGGACTTAAAAAACAGCTTGCCAAGACTGCAAGGTTTGTGTCCGAGAAGATTGTGTCAGGTAAAGCCGACCTTCCTTATGTGGTCAGGGCTGACATGCTCAAAGAAATTCTAGGAAAAGAGATAATCAGGCAGGAAGAAGCCAGAAAAGAGAACGTACCCGGCGTGGTTACAGGACTTGCATGGACGCCTGTGGGAGGAGATATTCTCTTCATAGAAGGTACTTTTATGCCAGGCAGCGGAAAACTCACTCTTACAGGCCAGCTAGGAGATGTGATGAAGGAATCTGCAAAGATATCTTTGAGTCTTGTCAGGTCACGGCTTGCAAATACTGCAAACAGCTTTGATTTCACTTCAAGTGATATTCACATCCATGTACCTTCAGGTGCAACCCCGAAAGACGGCCCGTCAGCAGGCGTAACCCTCTTTACCGCCCTTACGTCCCTGATAACCGGAAAAGCTGTTGACCCCAAACTTGCTATGACAGGGGAAATAACGTTGAGCGGTGCAGTACTGCCTGTCGGAGGCATAAAAGAGAAAGTTCTGGCAGCTCACAGGGCAGGTATAAAGAAGGTAATCCTGCCAAAAGAAAACGAAAGGGACCTTGAAGATGTGCCTGAGGATGCCAGAAACGAACTTCAGTTCGTGCCTGTAGAGACCATTGAAGAGGTCTTGAGAGAAGCCCTGGATATTGATCTGCCCAGGCCGGTAGTACCGTCATATCCTGGAAACAGTTATGCACCTGCGCATAGTGTATAAGCGTTAAGAAGCAAGGATCGGGCTTACGGTCTTCAGACCATAATACCCCATCCAAATTTTTCCTCGTAATTTTTCTTCCTGATTTTCCCCTAATTTATTTTCCCAGATTTTCTCCTAATTTTTCGTCCTGGTTTTCTCCTAATTTATTTTCCCAGATTTTCTCCTAATTTATTCTCCCAATTTATACCCAGAAAATTTGAAAAAAAGTCATTTTTTTTCATAGAAAAATATGTAAAAGGGCATCGAAAATGAAGTTTTTGTTTTAGTTAACTTAAATCAACCAGGTTATATTCATTAAACTCAGGAAAAAAGTGACTCTTCTACTACCCTGTACTGTTGTTAGAGTCCGACTTATAAAACCGAAATTACATCAAAGCAAAAGAATCAAAAATCATCATGTTTGAAGTTAAAACACAGGAATTAGAGAATAGATCTTAGTTTACTTTTTTAAAATATGTCAAAAATTATTATAATTATGACTTTTATAGTTGGAAGTATATATAAATTAACTGATATTCGATATTATCAACTATTGTAACTATTCGATATTATCAACTATTGTAACTGATACATGCCATCATTAATTTTTTAATAGGCTCTAAGTAACAATTCGGTATACATAAAATCAGCTTATTGAAATTTATTTTGACTTCACCTATAAGTATAATAACTGGCTAATGGAAAATGCAACAAGCGATTAATAACCAACAGTTAAAAAAATTAACTCACAGGAGTTAGTTCATCGAAAATCAACAAATATGGTCATTTGTTGTTTTATTCAGACATTTACTTTCAGTTTTACTGAGGAAATCCATAGAAATTACTGCAGAAAATCCTATAGAAAACAAAACATTAATCAATGCAATAACAGGTGATCGCTATGAAGCAATTAGTTCTATTATCGATTCTGATTATAGGTACGCTTTTTACAGCTGGTTGTACTGAGCAAAGCCCTACCCAGGAGTCTCATGGTAATGGTTCTGTTGTCAATACGACTGAACTTGGACAGATAAATACATCACTTGAGAAAGGCCCGGTCTTTTTAAAAATCGGCGCCGAATGGTGTGGGCCCTGCCAGAAGATGAAACCTATCCTTCAGGAACTGGCAAATAAATATGAAGGAAAAGCAACGATTATGTCCGTAGATATAGAACAAAGCCCTGAATTTATTGAGTATTTCGGAGTAGGCTCTATTCCTGACTCATCCGTGATCATAGGTATTGAAAACGGAGAATATGTATATATGCAAGAGGATGGAAACGTTAGCAAGAACAGGTTCACGGCCAGAATTCTTGGACTCAGGGATAAGCAAGAATTCGAAAAAGTTCTGGATCTAGCGCTGCAAAAAGAAAATACCAAATCCGAATAAACCCAACTTTGCAGTAAAATTTCCAATTTTGTAATTTTTCATGTTATCTATTTTTCTGCAAAGTATACATTTGTGGAGTTATACCCTGCCTGTCCTGAAGATATTATATACAAGCCATAGTCCAAAGATGCTGGCAATAACGAAGCTGAATGTGCCAAGAAATGGTACACCCCAAACAAGAGGCCTCATATGTGTCTGAATGACCAGAGAGGAAGCGACAATCATAGCAGAAATAATCAGACTGATAGATAACCGATTACTTGCAACGTCAATCTCGGACGCCAGCTTGTTACCTTCCTCAGATTCAAACTTTATTTTCAAATAGCCATTTTCAGCGTGATCCAGTATGTGTGAGATTTTAGTAGGTGCTTTTCGAAAGAGACGTGCCCAGCTTGAAATATTGCTATAGGCCTTACGAGACAGGTTTTGTGGATAAAAACGTTTTTTCAATTCATTTTTTACATAAGGTTCGAGAAGTTCACTAAAATTCAAATTCGGATCAATAATAAGTCCAAAACCTTCAACAGCCACTGTACCTCTTACCAGTAAGGCTATGTTATGAGGCATCATAACCTTATGGTCCCTTAAAATACCTATCAACTCTTCAATTATTATTGAAGCATCAAGCTTTTTCAGGGCCTTACCATAGTATTTGGAGCGAAAGGATTCAACATCCACTTTCAATGATCTTGTATCTGCATAAGAGTCTAGAGAACCCATATCCCGAAGTAATTCTATGAACGCTGAACTATCTCCGTTAACTAAA
The DNA here is from genome assembly GCF_000970305.1 of Methanosarcina barkeri 3. Classification (GTDB taxonomy): domain Archaea; phylum Halobacteriota; class Methanosarcinia; order Methanosarcinales; family Methanosarcinaceae; genus Methanosarcina; species Methanosarcina barkeri_A. The sequence continues at coordinate 527,996 of NZ_CP009517.1, read as the reverse complement.
GCTACCATGCCATCCAGAAATATATCGCATACTTCCGAGGACAGGTGACCTGCCATTCCAAAATCAAGAAAAGCTACGGTCCCGTCTTCCATTATAAGGATGTTTCCGGGATGCAGGTCTGCATGGAAAAAACCGTCTTCAAATACCTGCTGCATGAAAGCTTTTACTACTACGGAAGCTATATTGCTCCTATCAAAGCCCTGCATGTCCAGTAAATCCACATGGCTGCCTTTAATACCTTTGATATATTCCAGCGTCAACACACGTGTGTTTGTATAGTCCCAGTAAACCCGTGGAATATGAACCTGACCATTCTCTCTGAAATTGTCTGCAAAACGATCTGCATTCCAGCCTTCCTGAGTATAGTCTATTTCTGCAAGAATACTGTGCGATAATTCGTCAACAATCTCAGTTGGTCTGTATAATCTCGCTTCTGGCATATGTTCATCAATAAGTCTTGCAATACTGTACATAATATCCAGATCAGATTCGATTACTTCACTTATGCCAGGACGCTGGACTTTTACGACAACTTCATCGCCATTTTTTATCTTTGCCCGATGAACTTGCCCGATAGATGCACAGGCTAGTGGTTTTTTTTCAAAGTACTCGAACAGCTCTTCAATAGAATGACCGAGTTCTTCTCTTATAATTAGTTCAACTTTTTCAAACTCAAAAGAAGGTGCATCGTCCTGAAGTTTTGCGAGTTCGGTAGCGTATTTCAAAGGTACAAGGTCGTGCCTCATGCTCAGTAATTGACCCAGTTTGATATAGGTCGGACCCAGTTCTTCAAGTATCTTACGTACTCTAACCGGACCTGAAGTATTGAGCCTGTCCACCTTATCTTTTTTATTAAACTTATAAGTTAAGTCCCTGATACTGCTCAAACCTATCTTGTCAACAACATATCCAAACCCATATTTCTGGAGAACCTCAATTATCTGGCCATATCTTTTCAACATGGCATAGCGATGAAGTCTTTTACGTATCATACTGTCATTAGCCTGAAGTTTTTGTGGAGATACTTAATTTATTTCTATAATAAGTTAACAGGACATAATATATATGTTTATTTATCTCTTTCTCATAGCTCCTGTTTCCTATCCCATTTTTATGTTTTCCAAATTATTTACAAACTTCAGTTAATAGGATATGAAGAAATTGTTTAAGTTCCAGTAGTTCACATCATTAAAGAAGTGTGAAAAAATTCAAAGCTGTCAACTACTTCAGTAGAAAGTCCCATTTCTTCAAACATTTCCCTGAAAAATGCGCGATATTCCTTTTCAGGTATCGATTCTCCAACGCTTCCGACATGCATTATGATTTCGAGCCTGACCTTTCCTGAGGAATCGAATTCAACTATGTACCTGTTTCCTGTGTACCTGTTTCCTATGTACCTGTTTCCTGTGTACCTGTTTCCTATGTACCTGTTCCCCTTCTCATAAGTTACTACTTTTGCCTCTGGGACAAAATATTTTACTGAACCAACCTGGCTCCCGTCCTTTAAAAAAACTTCTTTCGTATCCGAGCCTATTTTGGGGTACCCATAAAAACCCAAAGCATAATTATCGTAACTGGAATCATCACTGCTTTCCGTAAGATAGGCATATACAGCCGGAAAATTCGGGGGCTCTTTCACCTGTATTTCAGCGTCCCATGTCTGGTTTTGTGCAGCTTTTTTCAGAGCCTCAAGATACTTTTCCGGAGCTTTTTCATCCGAGCCAAAGAGAAGCCCTAATTTTTCAAGCATCCAGGAGTCATCAGGAAATTCCGATGGCTGTAAGGGGAACTGAGGGTCGGAATGATTAAAGTTCGAGACAACAATACAGGTTCCGGCTCCTGCTTCAGTTCCGTTTTCACATGCAAAGACAATAAGCTCGGAATTCTCGTTATAGTTAAGCCTTATATTCTGCACAAGAGCAGCACTTCCGAAGCTTTCCCGGACCTCAGGGACATTCCCTGGTTCAAAGCCCGAAAAGTTCCCGGGCCAGGGCCAGGAACCCTCTACCTCATAACCAGCTTTTTCCGCTTTCGTAAGTACGGAATTGTAATCAAAAGACCCAATATCAACTTCTTCGGAGTAGTACCAGGAACTGTCAAGTAACTCCATTAATAAGAAAGGACCATAGAGAAACAGCATAAATAGAGTGAGCGGGAGCAGTAACAATATCAGTATGACTTTTTGCTTATTCATGAAACTCTCAACTCTGGAAAAGCGTTAGTAGTAGACTGGAAAGCTTTTAGTGTTCCTTAGATGCCGATATTAAAAGTACTGGAGTTGATAAATCGAAGGTGATAAATTGAAGTTGATAATCGAAATTGATAATCGAAATTGATAGTCGAAGTTGATAATCGAAGTTTTTCACATTATTAGAGAATATGCGCCAACCTAATAAATAATTTGTATATCTTTATACTGGTTTAAAAAATTACTTGTAAACCGAGAAAACACAGGCAGTAAACCAAAATATCTATCTCGAGAAATTTCAAAGGGCTCAACAGCCTACCCATTATAGTACTCTCTTCCTCTGCAGCTTTTCGGTCAAAACTCACTACTTCGACTATTGAGAAAGATTTCTTAAACAACTGCTTTCTTTCAAAGTTTTTTTGTGTTTGGCTATGAGAGACTGCCGTAAAAATATGTAATGAAATTTATAATCTTAGTGAATCCTATAACCATAGTGAACTCTAGAATCTAGTGATCTCATATAGAAAATTCAGACCTACGTTACGAACATAAGTATAAAAGATATTGACAATGAAAGGTAAAAATCATGAAAATGATAGCAATAAACGGAAGTCCTCGGAAAAACTGGAACACAGCCACCCTTCTGGAAAAAGCTCTTGAAGGTGCAGCTTCGGAGGGTGCAGAAACCGAATTAATCCACCTCTATGACCTCAATTTTAAAGGCTGCATAAGTTGTTTTGCCTGCAAATTAAAAGGTGGAAAAAGCTTTGGAAAGTGTGCAGTAAAAGATGAGCTGACACCTGTGCTGGAAAGGCTGGAGAATGCCGATGCAGTTATACTCGGATCGCCAATTTACCTTGGGAATGCAACAGGAGAAATGCGGTCCTTTATGGAACGCTATATATTCCCGTATATAACCTATTCTATTGACATACAGACATTTTATCCTAGAAATATTCCTGTTGGTTTTATTTACACAATGAACATCACTGAGGACCTTTTTGAGCTGGTTGGGATTAATAAGCTTATTGAGTCAAATGAATGGGTTGCAACAAGGATATTCGGGTATTCCGAATCATTATTCAGTACCGATACATACCAGTTTGATGATTATTCAAAATATGTTTCTTCTGTCTTCAATCCTCAGGAAAAGGAAAAAAAGCGAAAAGAAGTGTTTCCACAGGACTGTCAGAAAGCCTTTGAGATGGGAGCCAGACTCGTTAAGCGGCAAAAAGCTCTGGAAACCCAGAGGTAAGAATATACAGGATTGGATAAAGTTTAAAACCGACAATTAATTCTTTAGTCAGAAAGACTCAACTATATAATATAAAATGTCAATTAAATCTGGAATAAAATTATAATGCAAGAGATAAAAGGATTTTAACTTTTTTTGATTTTAACTTTTTATATAGGAGATTTCGGTTTTAACTTTTTATATTGGAGATTCAGGGTATCAAGGATTATTGGACTTTATAAGGTTTAAGCAATACCTTTTACCCCTCTTTTCTGTATAATAACCCATGCTGCAAGCACCAGAGCTCCGCAACCTGCGGCAGTGGTTCCGAGCACAGGGATTTTATCCGCCCATTCCAGAGAGATGAACCACATACTCACAGCTCCAAAGGCGAAATAGGTAAAAATCAGCATGGAAGACGCTGAACCTATATCCCGATCAACCTGTTCCAGCACAAGGTGATTGCTAGGCGGACGGCTCAAACCCAGGGAAAACGAAACCATAAACATGGGCAAAGCAAAGCTCCAGGGACCGTGTTGTCCCATAAAAAGTAGGAAAATACCGCCCAGAAAGACTCCTGCAAACCCGATCGTCATCAAGTGCTTTGAGTTCACACTTCTTATTAACCGCAGGCAAGAAAAAGCACCAATCATGAGGGCAAGGGCATTGAAAGCAAAAAAGTAACTGTATTTTTGCTCACTTAGGCCAAACTCGTTAATATAAATGGCAGAAGAACCTGCAATGAAACTAAACAATGGAAAAAAACTGACAGACATAACTAGAACCATGATCATATACGAAGGATTGAGCAGCAATCTGCCGTAGGTATTCATGACCTGAGATAAAGGAGCTTCAGATATTACTGGTAGTGTTTCCGGAAAGCGGAGAACACCAAACATCGCTACAATTCCCATGAATGCCTCCATAAGGAATATCCAGTGCCAGGAAAGATACAGAAGGATCCACCCACCAATGATTGGAGCAAGCATAGGGGCAAGACCCATGATTACAGCTATATACGCAAGGATTCTTTCCCGCTCCTGACCAATGAAAATATCTTTAGTCATTGCCATGGATATAGAGGAACCGGCAGCAGCTCCTGCAGCTTGCAGTATGCGGATACCTATCAGCATGGGCGCACTGGACACAAAGGCACCTAGCAGGCTTGTCACTATGTACACTGCAATCCCGACAAGGAGGGGACGTCGCCGTCCAAAACGATCAGAAATTGGGCCGTAGAAGAGAAGGAAAAGCCCATAGGTCACAAAGAAAAAAACCAGGTTAAGGTTAACTAGCGATAGAGAGACGTTCCAGCTTTTGGCAAGGGAGGGAATAGCCGGTAAGATCATGTCTGTGGTAAGAGGAGGAAAGGCAGACAGAAGAGCCAGAAGCGGCACTGTCATTTTCAAATTATTTCTTAATTTGTGGTTAGAAACGTTTGTCTGTTGTTTGAAAGCCATAGCCAGATCCTTTATTGTTAGTCGTTAAAAATTAAGAGCTATATAATCGGGAACACGGTTACACGTGTAACTATCTTGTGTAGATACCGCAAGAATATAATTGTATATAACAGTTACGACAGTAAGAATAAATCCGGATAAATTTGATACCCATTTATAATTAACTCAAAAAACCATAACCTGGTGCTAAAATGAAAAACTACCCAGGCATAAATAATTTGAGAAAGTACGGGACCTCTCCTTTTAATCTCGCCGTTATCCATGGCGGTCCGGGAGCTCCGGGTGAAATGGCACCTGTTGCAAGAGAACTTTCCGCTTTTGGAGGCGTACTTGAACCGCTTCAAACTGCAATAACCATTGAAGGGCAGGTAAGGGAACTCAGTGAAGTTCTGGAAAAACACGGCGCCCTGCCGATTACGTTAATCGGTTTTTCCTGGGGCGCAATGCTCAGCTTTATGTTTACTGCCCTTCATCCCCATATGGTAAAAAAGATAATACTTATCGGGAGCGGTCCCTATGAAGAAAAATATGCTGCAAGCATAACTAAAACCCGGATAAGTCGACTTGGAAAAGAAGATTTGAAGAATTTCGTTCGACTGACCGAAACCCTGAACGATCCTTCAGCTAAAAACCGGAACGAAGCCCTGTGCAACTTTGGGAAGTTAATGTTGAAAGCCGATACTTATGACTCTCTTCCTCACGAAGAAGAAGGGCTTGAATGCAACTACGAGAGTTTTAAAGGTGTATGGGAAGAAGCCAGTGAACTTAGAAGCAAAGGAAAATTACTTGAGTTAGGAAAAGAAATCCGCTGCCAGGTAGTTGCGATTCACGGTGACTATGACCCTCACCCTTTTGAAGGAGTTAAAGAACCTCTTTCACGTACTTTAAAGGATTTCAGGTTCATTTTACTGAAAAAATGCGGGCATCAGCCCTGGATTGAAAGAGAAGCAAAGGAAAGATTTTACAGCTTACTGAGTAATGAGATTTAACTTTAAGGCGGGAAGTCCCCTTCCTCGGAGGGCGTAGCCCGACAGGTGGGGGATGAAAGCCGTTAACTTCTACAAAACCACAGTAGCATAATTATTTATATACATATAGTTACATCAACATAGTGATAACTATGCAGTATAAACTAGATCGTGGAAGCCATTCTGTATATTCACTCCATTATCATTTCGTTCAGTGTGTGAAATATAGAAGAAAAGCTCTAACGAATCCTTTAGTTGTCGATTTTCTTAAAACTAAAATTCATAACATAAGTGAAACATACGATGTTGAAGTACTGAATATTGAGTGTGACAAAGATCACTTCCACTTATTATTTTCAGCAAAACCTTCACTTGATATTCCAAAATACATCAACACAATCAAAACTATAACTTCAAGGGAGATTCGTAAAAACTTCCCTGAAGTAAAGACTATGTTATGGGAAGATACGTTCTGGTCAAGATCGTATTTTATCGCATCGACAGGGCAAGTAACCCTAGACGTACTTAAAAAATACGTGGAGAATCAAGGCAAATATGCATCTGACGAAGAAGATCAAGATAAATCCGACTGAAGAACAGGTAGATGTTCTTTGGCAACTATCTGAACAGTGCAGATGCCTCTATAATTTCGCTTTAGCTGAAAGAAAAGATGCGTGGAAAACTGAACAGAGAAGTGTAAAGTACGTAGAACAACAGAATCAACTTCCAGCACTAAAAGAAAAATTTCCTCAGTACAATATGGTGTATTCCAAAGTACTGCAATCGGTTCTGAAAAAACTTGATGCTAATTATAAATCATTCTTCTCGCTCTGGAAAAATGGTGATAAATCTGCAAGATCTCCAAAGTTCCGAAGTGGAAAATACTTCATGACTCTTGTTTACAATCAGAGTGGATTCAAAATCAATAATGGGAAACTCAGTTTCTCTCATAAAGTAAATGAAATTCCATTATCTTTTGAGATTGGAAATGCTTTTGATTTGTTGGAAATCAAGCAGATTGAAATCTACAATGATGACCCCTATAAGGGCAGAGGAAAATTCTTTGTATCCATAACATACGAAGAAATTCCAATCACAGAGTATATTGATAACGATTTGTATCAAGCAATAGACTTAGGAATTACAAAAATAGTGACAGCAGTAAATACTCAAGGTAAATTCTTTGAAGTTAAAACGCCTAGAGCAGATCAATACTGGAATACAAAAATAGATACAATCAAATCCAGAAGAGATCATTGTAAAAAAGGAAGCAGAAAATGGATAAGGTTGCACAGAACCTATCGGAAAATGGAAGCAAAGAAATCTAATCAGATCAAAGATTTTCAGCATAAACTTTCTAAAACCATGATCGAGAACACCAGAGCAAATACAGTAATCGTGGGTGATCTTAACTTAAAAAGTATGGCTCAATCAAAGAAAGTAACTGGAAAAAGAAAGCGTTCTCAGAACAGATCAACACAAAATCAAGGATATCTTTCCAGATTCACCGAATTCTTGACCTACAAAGCAGAGCTTGCAGGTAAAAAAGTAATAAGAATTGATGAAAGCTATACATCCAAAGAGTGTTGTGTTTGCGGAAAAAGGCACGATATGCCTCTTTGGGAAAGAACTATGAATTGTGATTGCGGAAACGTAATTGATAGAGATAGAAATAGTGCTATCAACATCATGAAGCGGTTCTTATCACAAAATGCTTTGTGGACAAGCTATCAGAAATTTTCTGATAATCTTCGACAAACAGGATTACAGATGGATACCTGCATCACTGCAAATATCCAAATGACGTAATCACTCGAAGGAAGCTCCACCCTCGGAGCGAAGCGACAGGGTGGGGTAGTTCACGTAAAGAAGGAAAAGTCGAAAAGAGAAAGTCGAAAAGAGAAAGTCGAAAAAGAAAAGTCGAAAAAGAAAAGTCGAAAAAGAAAAGTCGAAAAAGAAAAGTCGAAAAAGAGGAAAAGTAAGAAAAAGGAAAAGTGAGAGACTTGATCGAACAATCTCAATTAATCTATTTTATTGCAGCCTCTGCAGCACTTACGCTTCTTCCGGGCCCTGATATCCTATTCGTAATTACCCAGAGCATTTCACAGGGTAAAAAAGCAGGAATTGCAACCGCTTCTGGCCTCTGTACAGGCGTACTCGCACATACTACAGCAGCCGCACTTGGAGTTTCTGCCCTGATATATAAATCCACTCTTGCTTTTGAAATCGTAAAATACGCAGGTGCAGCTTATCTGCTCTACCTTGCCTGGCACGCCTTAAAAGAGAGTGAAGAACTGGTATCCTTGGCCCCTGTCGGGGAAACCGATGTCTTTGCCCTTTATAGACGTGGAATCTTTATGAACGTTTTGAACCCTAAAGTTGCCCTTTTCTTCCTTGCCTTCCTGCCTCAGTTTGTAAACATAGGTTCGGGAAGTGTCCCGATGCAGATGATATTTCTGGGAATAATTTTCATGGTTCAGGCCTGGCTGATCTTTTCCGCAGTCTCGTTCTTTGCCGGAACCGTTGGCGAGAGAATAATACATAAGCCAGGAGTTGGCAGATATATCAACTGGGGAAAAGCCGGAATTTACACATGCATTGGAGTAAAACTTGCATTATCTCAAAAATGAATCCGAAATCGAAGAAGCTATGAAATTAACAGTTAGAGTTGACTATCATAAAAAACCAGTAGAGGTACCATTTGATCATGACGGAATTTCTGACATAAGTAAAGTTAGAATGACTATCATTAAGAGAAGCTACAAAATGGCAATTAAAAATGAAAATGTTGGTTTCCACTATTCAGGCTTGATACTCACTTCTTTAAAAGTATCTGCCAAATGCATTCCATTGGTTATCGGTTAAGCACTAAATTCCCTCTCTTATAGATGTTTTTCACTGGTTATCGGTTAAGGAAATTTCTTACCTGAAAGCTATCGATTTTGCATTAGAAACCGGTTTTAAGTTTTGCCTCTTTACATAGATCGATAACCTGTTCTAACTTATAATTTAGTAAACTATTTGACAAATGTTGAGGAAATCAGACAATTTATCACGAATCCTCACTTACCCGAAAACCGTGGAAGATCGTTTTATCAATAGAATAAATAATTCCCCCACTCCTCTTTAGCCTCGATTTTTCATCATTTTTCAATCAAGGTTTATTCGTTTTCAGATTATATCCTTTATTTTGTATTTGTTGTCACTTTTACATAATCTGTTTTTGTTGTCGTACTGCTGCCTGCAGCATTTGTTGCTGTCAATGTTACTGTATAACTCCCTGCTTTGGAATACTTATGCTTTGGATTCTGCTGGGTTGAACTTTTTCCATCTCCAAAACTCCATTTCCATTTAGTCGGTGTTCCAGTACTTTTATCAGTAAAAGCAACCGTTAATGGCGCTTTTCCTGAGGTAGGAGTTGCAGAGAATTCAGCAACCGGCTTTTCTGTCACCTTTATATAATCTGTTTTTGTTACCATGTTGCTGCCTGCAGCATTCTTTACTGTTAAACTAACAGTATATGTTCCTGCTTTGGAATACTTGTGAACTGGATTCTGCTGGGTTGAACTTGCTCCATCTCCAAAACTCCATTTCCAAGCAGCAGGTGTTCCTGTACTTGTATCAGTAAACTTAACGTTTAATGGTGTTTTTCCTGATGCAACACTGCTGGTGAAGTTTGAAACAGGTTTTGCTGTCACTTTTATATGTTCTGTTTTTGTTACCGTGTTACGTCCTGCAGCATTCTTTACTGTCAAATTAACAGTATATGTTCCTGCTTTAGAATACTTATGAACCGGATTCTCAACAAATGACCTTGATCCGTCTCCAAACTCCCAGATCCAGCCAGAAGCTGTACCTGTGCTTGTGTCAGTAAATTTAACGCTCAATGGCGCTTTTCCAGACGTAACACTGCTGGTAAAGTTTGAAACAGGTTTTGATATCACTTTTATATAGTCGGTTTCTGTTACCGTGTTACTGCCTTTAGCATTGGAAACTGTCAGTGTTACCGTATACTTTCCTGCGGTTGAATACTTATGCTTTGGATTCTGCTTGGTTGAAGTTGTTCCGTCTCCAAAACTCCATTTCCATTTGGTCGGTGTTCCTGTACTTTTATCAGTAAAGGTAACCGTTAATGGTGTTTTTCCTGAAGCAGGAGATGCTGAAAAAGCAGCTACTGGCTTTCCAGGAGATGAACCAGTGACTTTAATGTACCCGGTTTTTACCTCAGAATCGCTTCCACCAGGTCCGGTTACCGTAAGGTTGACAGTGTAAGTACCTGCCGTACCGTAAGTATACGAAGGACTCTGTTCCGTGCTGTCTATATTACCATCGTTATTGAAGTCCCATGCATACGAAGAAACAGTGCCAGTTGACTGATCCTTAAAGTTGACAGTGAGAGGAGCAGTACCAGAAGTCGGAGTTGCTGCAAAATCTGCAACAGGTGCTCCAGGAAGTGGTTCGCTTACCATAATGTACTCAGTTTTTACTTCAGAATCACTTCCATCTGCGTTGGAAACCGTAAGGTTGACAGTGTAGTTACCGACTGACGTGTATGTGTGAGAAATGTTTTGATCGGTAGAGTTAAAACCGTCTCCAAAGTCCCAGAACCAGGAAGTTGGTGATCCAGTCGACTGATCAGTGAAATTGACATTGAGAGGCGCAGTACCGTTAGTTACATCCGCTTTGAAATCTGCAGTTGGTAGTTCTGGCGAAGCTGATGTATATTTAACACTCATGAGAGCAAGTGGAACCTTGTAATAGTTGCTCTCCTGCTTGTTATAATCAAGTTTACTGTCCTGTCCAACAGTAAGGAGACTGTTTATATCCCAGGTATTTTCACCGTAGTAAGAACCGGATTTAACACCTGAAACCAGCTTTGTTCCCTGGAAAGTATAGGTTCCGTCTACACTTGCAAGGAAGATTGCAGTCAGATTTGCCGAACTCCAGCCTTTTTCAAGCGTAGAGGTACCAAATGAGGTTGAACCGGTATAAGTGTCGTCAAGCGGATTTACAGTATCATGGCCCTGGTTGACCCAGTAATAGACCTGGTCAGAATCTCCATCGTCATAAGCAACAACCAGAGTCATAGCTTTGACACGACCGTCAAACGAAGAATCAACTTTTGTGGTTGTAGCCTGAACATTAACCTTCTGACCTGCAATTGCATCAGTAAGGTCGTACCACATAAGGTAATCACTCGTCACACGGTTCATGTGATCGCTTAACCACACAGGACCGGTTCCACCAGTACCAGGGAATGAATAAGTGGTATCAAAGTTCTCAGTCTTCTGGATCTCATATTTGCTGTCACCATTTGCATCTATGTCAATACTCACGTTACCCCGATAGTTATTTTCCATATGGCCGTCGTAAACAGTGACATACAACCTTGCCCATTTAATCTTAGTATAATCAGGCAAGGTAAATGTTTTTTGAGCAGATGTGGAAAAACCTGGATATGAGTCATACCACAACCCGCCTGAAACGGTTCCGTTCTGAGCGGTGGTCAGTGGAATTCCTCCGTTGTAACTTGGGGAAGTAAGAGAAGCACTAACAGTAATAGGTTTACCAGAAGTTGCTGTGTTACTTCCTCCAGGACCTGTAGCAGTCAGAGTGACAGTGTAGCTTCCTTCGGCCACGTAAGTATGGGTTGGATTCTGATCGGTAGAAGTACTACCGTCTCCAAAGTCCCAGTTACAGCTGCTCACTTTGCCTGTGGAGGTATCTGTAAACTTAACTGTAAATGGTACCTGGCCTGAATTTGAGTCAGAGGTGAAACTAGCAACCGGTGCTGAGGTATCAGAAGTTATGGTTATGTAGTCGGTTTTTGTTGTGGTATTGCTTCCACCATAGTTCGTGGCAGTTAGATTTACGGTGTATGTGCCTACGGTTTCATAGGTGTGAGATGGATTTTGTTCAGTAGAGGTCTTGCCATCACCGAAATTCCATTCCCATGAAGTAGGACTGTTTGTGGATTCGTCCTTGAACTGGACTGAGAGAGGTGCGTTACCACTTGTCACATTTGAACCAAAATTTGTTTCAGGAGCAAGAACTGCTGAACCAACGGTTATGTATCCGGTTTTCTCCTCGGAATCGCTTCCAAGAGAGTTTTTGACTGTCAGTTTTACGGTGTAAGTTCCTTCTGACTTGTAAATGTGGGTTGGGTTCTGTTCGGTTGAGGTACTTCCGTCACCGAAGTCCCAGGTCCAGTTGGTTGGGGTACCGGTTGAGATGTCGGTGAATTTAACGTTTAATGGAGCGTTTCCATTCGTAACGTTTGATGTGAAGTTGGCTTCAGAAGCGGTTAATTTAGTCATTTCCACGATAGAAAGGGCGTAATTAAAATAATCACCACCGTGACCCTTGACGCCAAGCTCGTTGGTACCATCCTTAACTGCGTCGGTGACGTCGTAATAGTGGAATGATGGATCTGGTTTGTCGCTTCTGGTCATGGAAAAGGATTTCTGATTGAGAGAGATTTTGAGATCAGCGTTTTCACCGGAGGGCAGAACTGCAGTAACATTGGCGGAGAGAAGACCTGCTGTGGATACATTGTTGATGATGGTATAACCGACATAAGGATCTTCAGTTCCGTAAAGCAGGCAATCACAACCTTCATTTACCCAGATCTGCCTGTAAGGTTCGCTCGCATCCTCGTAGACCACAACAAGGACATTACCATAGTAACCCCTCTGGTCATTTTCTGCGGTTATGACTGCAGTGTTATTACTACCAGCACTGAAGTAAGGAGTCACGTCAAAGACATAATTACCCGTGATTTTATCCGTGTATATGACGTCTGGATTCTGGCTCTTATGACCATTGAACTCAACAGTGAAGTGTGGGTCTGCGTACCAAGTCCAGGCCTGGTAGAGCCTTGCAGATTTGATGGTCGCATTGGAAGGGATATTCAGGTCCTTGGCGGAATAGGTAGCAGTGCCAGTATGAGTAAACCAGGTGTAATCGCCGTATTCTAGAACTCTTACTCCAATGTTTCCTTTCTCGTAAACTGCAGTATTCACTTTGTCATATCCATCAGAGAAACGGCCACCTTCATAACGTTCACCACTTGCGGTTATGATCGCATTAGTAGTGTACTCATTATTTGTTTCATCTGTCTCGATTATTGAGTTCTCCGGGTCGATCTTGACATTGACCTTGACAGAAGAGCCAACCTCGCGTTTGATATCTTTAATACTTATTGTAGTATTATTTCCTGAGGCAAGTTCAGGTATATTCACAGTCTTACTAATCCCACCAATCTGAACTGTCACATTGAATGACGTAGCGTTTTCTTCCCCGGAGTTTGTGACAGTCACATTCAAAGTGTTATTGGTAAGTGGGTAAATGGTTGCAAAAGCTGCAGATTCGGTAGTTAAATCACTATACATGGTAGTTGGTGTGGTTACTGTGATGTAATCTGTTTTCACCTCATCGTCACTACCAATGCTATTAGTTACATTCAGGCTGATTGTGTATGTTCCAGGTATTGTGTAAGTATGTGAAGGATTCTTTTTCGTAGAAGTGCTCCCATCACCAAAATCCCAATACCAAGATGTCGGCCGATTCAGTGAGGTGTCGGTAAACTGGACAGTGAGCGGAATGTATCCTTCAGTTCCTTTTGTTACCTTTGAAGTAAAATTAGAAACCGGAGTAGCAGTCGCAACATCTTGAAAAGCATACACTTTTTTGTCACGGCTTCCGATGTATAGAGTTCCATCTACCCCTATCGCGGGCGAACTAGTTACCCAGCCTCCGGTGGTGTATGACCATTTGAGTATTCCATCAGGATTAAAAGCATATAGTTTATTAGCATTGCTTCCTATGTAGATAGTTCCGTCTGCCCCTATCGCTGCTGAGCTATATACTGGGCTTCCAGTGATGTATGACCATTTGAGTGTTCCATTAGGATTCAGGGCATATACTTTTTTGTCACCGCTTCCGATATATATAGTTCCATCTGATGCAACTGCTGGTGAACCGGCAATAGTGCCTTCTGTGTTATATGACCATTTGAGTGTTCCGTCAGGATTTAGGGCAGACACTTTTTTATCATAACTTCCTACATATATGACACCATCCACTGCAATCGCTGGTGAATCGGCAATAGTGCCTCCGGTGGTGTATGACCATTTGAGTGTTCCGTCAAGATTCAAGGCATATAGTTTATTATCAAAGCTTCCTATGTAGATGGTTCCGTCTGCCCCTATTGCTGGTGAACCGACAATGCTATTTTCAGCAGTGTACGACCATTTGAGTGTTCCGTCGGAATTCAGGGCATATACTTTTTTATCATAACTTCCAATATAGATGGTTCCGTCTGCCCCTACTGCTGGTGAACCTTGTATTGAACCTCCAGTTACATAGAACCATTTGAGTGTTCCGTCAGGATTCAAGGCATATAGTTTATTATCAGTGCTTCCTATGTAGATGATTCCTTCTACACCTATCGCTGCTGAACCTTGTATTTTATCTCCGGTGGTGTATGACCATTTGAGTGTTCCATCGGTATCTAATGCGTATATATTATTGTCGTAGCTTCCAATATAGATAGTTCCGTCTGATCCAACTACAGGACTTGAGTAAAATATGTAATTTCCCGTGTTGTAGGTCCATATAACGTTGTTACTCTGTGGTCCGTTGTATGGGGACTGACCAGTATTATTGAGATTTGCATGGAATTTGGGCCATGCTGTGTCAGCGAGTCCGCCAGTTCCTGTTCCTTCGACAGTAATGTAATCTGTCTTCACTTCAGAGTCGCTACCGCCTTCATTCGCAACAGTGAGGTTGACGGTGTAGGAACCGGCCGCAGCATAAACGTAGATAGGGTTCTGCTCAGTGCTGTCAACAGTTCCATCGTTGTTGAAATCCCAGGAATAAGAAGAAACAGTGCCATTTGAAGCATCTGTAAACTGAACCGTTAGAGGTGCTGTACCGCTTGTCACATTTGCGGTAAAGTTGGCTACTGGTGCAGGTTCTTGTTCTTTCTGATAGTCAACGACAAGGATCTGTTGAAGCGCATCCATGCCTCCGCTTGTTGTTCCCTGGATTCCGGCTTCGTTTCCTGTTTCATTAATGTGATCTTTCACGTTAAACACTAGGGGACTTGCTGAATTGGAACTTCCCATCCATGCACTTGTTGCCACGGTGTTTCCGTTGAAAAGCAGGTTACCTTCATCGGGCCCGGCACTTCCGGCGAAACTGTACATCGTAGCATTTGCTACCTTGCTCTTGTCAATGGACATACCAGTGAAAGGAGCATATGCTGTAGCCTCTTTAGGAGTTGTTCCGTAACTGGACTCAGATACGCCAAGTTCGTCGCACTCTTCATTGATAAAGATCTGTTTCCTGGTCTCGTTAGAGTTTCGATAGATTACAACAAGGGTGCTTGGATACAGTGCGATTTTATTGTAAGAGCTATCATATGGATTCGTTACAAGGCTATTTCCGGCCTCGTTGAACTTGTCAGTTACATCGTAGACACAGAGACCATATTCATAATCAGCATATCCGCCAAAATTGCTCCAGTCCCTGTAGAGAGTTCCGTTTCCTGTTGAGAGATTTCCGTTCTCAATTGTGTTTCCGTTAAAGTTAAGATTCAACCACGGATATCCGCCAGGAGTTTGGTCCCAGTTGTAGGCGAAATAAAGAAGGACTTTTTCTATTGTGGAACCGCTGGGGATTGGAAGGTCATCTGCAGTCCATGTTTCGGTCCTGTCACTCCAGCCAACAGCTTTGTAAGCAGTATCAGGCTGCGTGGAGTAAAGAAGGTTACCCTGAAGGTCATAGGTATGTTTGGTGGTGATGTTGCTGCCACCTTCCCAGTAGATGCCTTTGCCTTTATAACCGTTATATCTGAGCGGTTTGGACGCACTGCTCTTGTTATTGTTTGCCTCGTTGGTTTCAGCGATCAGGTTATCAGGGTCAACAACTGCAGTGTACGTTACCGTGCCGCCTTCGAGGCTGCGGATAGTCGGGTCAATCAGGCTTATTGTGGCCTTTCCTCCGCTTGCAAGGGATGCGATTGTTGTCGTGTTTACCGGAACCGTCCCACCGGATACATCACTTGCATAAAGTGCTACTGAAATATTAGAAAGACTGCCAGTTCCAGTGTTCATAATGTTGAGAATGTTTATGGTATTTGGTTCTTTGGCAAAAACCGCAGAGCCTGGAACCGTATTGACGATACCTGAGATACTGAGGTCATTTGTCGCTGCTGAAGTTGCGGTTATGTATTCGGTCTTTACCTCGGAATCACTCCCATCCGGTCCAGCGACAGTGAGGTTGACGGTGTATGTTCCAGGTTCGCTGTATGTATACGAAGGACTCTGGGTGTTGCTGTCGACGATTCCGTCGTTATTGAAGTCCCAGGCGTATGAGGAGACAGTGCCGGTTGATGCATCAGTGAACTGGACAGTGAGCGGAGCATTACCAGAAGTAGGTGATGCTGTAAAGTTTGCAACCGATGCTGGCACTGGTTCATTCACGGTAATGTATCCTGTCTTTACCTCGGAATCGCTTCCTTCTGCATTGCTGACAGTTAGATTTACAGAGTAAGTTCCGGCCGTACTAAAGGTATATATTGGATTCTGCTCAGTGCTATCGACTGTACCGTCATTGTTAAAGTCCCACTGCCAGGAAGTCGGGGACCCAGTTGACTGGTCCGTGAAGCTGACTGTTAAAGGCGCATCTCCGGATGTCGGTGATGCTGTGAATGCAGCAATGGGAGCAACAGGGACGCTGCTTCCTATAGAGTAGTTCTCAAAAGGCTGCATCAGGGGGTAGTTATCGGCTCCGAGGGTGCTTGGTAGGACATACGGAGTGTCACCGATTCCGTCGCTGTTAGTGTCTGTGCCGTTGTAATCGGACCAATTATTACCCATGTAGCTGGTGTAGGTCGTACCGTTGTAGGCATATGTGATTTGATTTGGAGAAGACCAGTTAATGGAAGAAACTGTACCTGAAACCTTCGTAATTTGTGAATTAGTAAATAAACTGTTTAAATAGATTTTGTTTCCGCCACCTACACTGGAGAAAAGAAAAACAATATTATTTGCTTCAATACGATTGTTCTTTACCGTATTATTAGCTGTTTTAGAGAAAGCTATAGCTGCTGCATTGCTGTTGTTTTTGAATGTGTTATTTGTAATTATAGTTGAATTACCATTTGCAGTTCCAACTAAAACTAAGACATTACTTCCCGAACAATTTGATACCACGTTATTTTCAAAAGTAGTGTTATATGCTCTCACTTCGATCGCATTTGACGAAGTAATTCCTTCAAATGCACAATTTCTTATAATTAAATCCGACACCGTACCATATTGTGTACTCGGTTTAATTTTTGTTGCTGCTGTTATTTTCAATCCATTAAGAGCAGTTCCTGTTGCATTTTGAGACGTGTCTGTTCCTTCAGGTAGATATATACTGCTACTCACTGTTACAAGATCGGCACTTTCTCCTATGATGCTTAAGTATGGTATATTTACCTTGAACCCATTATAGGTCCCATTGTAAACGAAAATCGTATCTCCGGAAGAAGCGTTATTAACAGCGGCCTGTATATCTGTATAATCTACTCCACCACTATCATCGACATACCAGGTCTTTGCTTCCGCAGGTGCTATTAACAAAGTACAGATAAGGGCAAGGAAAATTAGAGTTATTCTTTTATCCATCTTTTATTCACCTCTTTTGTAGAGAATTGAACGACTCTCCTGAAATTGTGTTTCAGTTTTTCAGGCCTAACGGATTTCTTCGGGTTGAATAACGACTTTTTCAGTACATCTTCAAATTATGAGGGAGAAACTCCACCAAAAAAAGATAGAAAGCCTTTTTCCTTAAATTTACAAATTTTAGTCTGCCTAGTGAGCGTCTTTCGTAGATAAAGCCCGACTTTCAAATATTGCATTAATCTGCAAATTTTGTTTTTTAAGAGCTTTGTCTATTAAATTTAAACAACTTCAATAAAGAATTATTATTTACTATTTAAGTTATTTGAAAAAATAAGAAACATATTAGTTTATATTCATCATAAATAGCACAAATATAAAAATTATTAACATATCTTATACAAATATATTATCTTACAACCTTGTAGTTCCTGTGAGATGATAAAAATTCCATCTGAATGAAGGAAAATAAAAAGAAAACTTTCTTTTTGCACAAGATTTCAGGTATCTAATAAGGAATTTTCAATTTAGTGACTAAACAAGCTATATAGGGATAGAATTCCTTATTTTATTGTCTCATTCTGATTTCATTGACTAATCATATGACTATTTATCTGCAAATATACGAAAATTGAAACTTACCCAAATATATTTGTTGAATATTCAATTCCGAAAATCGTACAATCATTGCAAAAATATGGAATCACACGTTGATTTTGTACATAAAAGCCTAAGTTTGACAGTTTGATTTTTATGTGGGAAGATTGTTTTCATATCCGTTGGAATGATAAGTAATATTATTTCAACAAATTTTTGCCCATTTTTATGATTTAATTTGACAGATGATTCTCTTTCTCTTGATGGCTATTTTCATCATTTTTGATCAAAGTTTTGGCGTAGAATTTGACAGATAGCATGAATTAACGGCTAAAATACAGATGCTATATAAAAAGTCGATGTCAGAAGTGCCAAAATGGGACAAAAATTTCTACTCATTTAACTTATAGTGATTGTAAAGCTGGAAAATTAGAGGAAATTTGATGAAATTTATAAATACTCTCAATTGATTTTTGACGAAAAATTGAGGCTTCTCACTTAAATTGAATTTATAATGTCAAATTAAGGCAAAAATATAAAATAAAAAAATGAAAAAAAGAGGTTTTAGAAAACCCTAATTTCAATAAATCACTTGTGAATTTTTTAGACCTGGATGATTGTATGTTAATTCTTCATCTCAAAATTTATGTTTATGATTTAAGTACCAGCTTTATATAATCTGTTTCAATAGTTGAATGACTACCTAAACCATCATCTGGATACTTCTGTTCCGCCAGCACAATCACTTTGTCATTGTTGATGTAGTTCCCAAGGTTAGTTGTTTTTTCTCCAGTCAAGATATGTTCGTCTTCATCATTAGACGTGGCCAATGTTTCATAACCAGTTCCATTCCAGATGTAGAGGTTAACACCATCATCAGCTTCAGGATCGTCATGATAACCTTTACCATTCCAAGTTACATTGATAGCATCTAAATTAGATACATTGGAACAACAACTTACGTTGAATACAAACCGGTGCGCTGCATGTTTGCCTTCGGTGGCAGTCACATCAGGCTGGAAACTCTGGTCGTCATATTTAATCTTGTTGTACTCTGTCGTTGAGAATTCGTTATTCGGATCATTGTTGACAGTTGGTGGCAAGCCAGAAGCCTGGTCTCTATACGCAAATAAACATATTCCTGCTCTCCCCAGCGTGTTATCGCTGAAGTCATAGATAAGGGATTCGTCCTTTACAGTCAGCAAAGCAAGCGGGACCTTGAAGTAGCCGCTGTAATTTCGATCAGTATCAGTCACATTTCGGCCGTAAGTCATATAGCTGTTTCCAGAAATTAAATCTGTGACGTTCCAGCTCTGCCACTGGAAGTATGATCCCTGATGAGGATTGTCCCACGGCAACTGCTCAGTATCACTATTGAAGGTATAGTTCCCGTTAAAACTCGAAAGTGGGAGAACAGTAAGATTAGCTTCCCCGGGAGTATAAACGGCAGACGTATCGAAGGTAGTATTCCCGGTGTAAGGAAGCCCTGCTTCATCTGTCACATATGAGTCCGTGTCATGGCCTTGAGCCACCCAGTAATGAGTTACGTTACAGTTTTCACAGGGATCTTTGTTGTATGCCACCACCAGGGTAATCATCTTTACCCGGCCGTCAAAGGAAAGATCGATTTTTGTGGTTGCAGCCTGCACATTCACGGTCTGCCCACTGATCTCATCTGTGAGGTCGTACCACATCAGGTAGTCGCTTGTCACACGGTTCAGGTGGTCGTTTAACCAGACTGGACCAGTCCCGCCTAAACCTGGGAACGAGTAAGCAGTATCGAAGGTCTCTTGCTTTTGGATCTCATAAGTGTTGTCCCCGTTTGCATCTATGTCGATAGTCACATTGCCCCGGTAGTTGTTTTCCATGTGTCCGTCATAAACATCAACGTAGAGCCTGGCCCACTCAATGTCGGTATAAGCAGGTAGAGTAAACGTTTTTTGTGCGGATGTGGCAAACCCGGGATAAGCATCAAACCACAGGTCTCCGGTTACTGTCCCGGATGTTCCGTTCGCAGTTATGAGGGAAATTCCTCCGAGGTATGGGTCTGCCGCCGCAAGAGGTGCAATCGTAAATAATAGTATCAGTACACCTATGGGGAGCAGGGGGACGATTGGCGTTGTGCCGCCTATTTTTATCAATGTTTCCTTTTTAAACATAAATATATTCTCCAAGTTTTATCAATTTTTTTAGTTTAGTTTGATTAAAATTCCCATCTGAGGGAATGGTTGGCTAATTTTTTCTTTGAATGCCTGCTACTCAAATAAGGATCAACTTAATGTTTTTTCGAAAATTGGCAGCAGGTTTTATACTTTCAGCGTCTTTCTGTTTTGTGGAGTCACTTCATTTCCTGGTCCATTATCCAATTGTTCTTCCGGGTGTTCGCCTTCGATGCTATCCGCTAGGTATGCGAAGAAAATCCAGAAGAACTCAAACAGGGGCCTGGAAATCGACTCCTGTCATGCTTTTTTTGAGCCTTGCTCCCTGAATGGGTTTCAGAGAGTTTTTCTGCAGTCCGGAGGGGCAGACGGCAGGACTTTTTTACAGGTCAGCATGATGCTGTTTTCATACATGCCCGTACCTTACCTATATCATGCTTAACCTATCAGATAGTAATAAGGATATTAATTTAAATTTATCTATTATCTCGAAAATTTATCTGATTTTCTCCTATTAAGTGCTAATTATATACAGATATTTAATATGAAATTTTAAATATGTCTGTAATTTTATTATATATTATTCAATATTGGCTAGATATCATTTATAGAAATTGGAAGAAATAAATTTCAAAAAAACTATTGTTGACCGGTATCCTAGGCATTTCATACCATTCTCATAGGCTGCTTATCTCGAATTTGGTTGTGTCTCTATTAAAGCAGTCATGCACTTATTAACTTAAATTATGCAGTAATAATGAGAAATTCAGACTTGTGAGGCTTATTTAATTATATATAATTTTTTACAATAGTTTCTCATTAAAGCGAATTATTTTACATATTAAGTAATAAAAATTGCTATTATTATGAAATAACATCTTATTAAAAAAAGAGAATGTTATATAGTATGGCCCCATATATAATTAGTCTGAAATATGACGTAAAAAACGAAAAAGTGTATAAATATTATTTCCTGATGTCTGAAATTTCACGCCTTTAAGCGCGGGTAGGCGGGAGTTGCAAGTTGAGAATATTTTGGAAAGGATTCGCATCTATTTGTCAGGTCTTTTTTGCCAGGCTATCGTTGAGAGCTCCGAGAATTCTACCTTTCCGCAGGTTCTCATGGCTTTATCAAATTTTTTGATTTCTGCGCCGTCGCCGTCCAGGACTATTCTCATAAAATTGCTCCTTAAAATTTACCCGAATAATAATTTAAACTGCGGATTGTTCCCGGATTTTAGACATCAGTTTTTTCAACGGCTCTTTAGAGGCCGCTGAGCGACACTATCCAGTAAATTTATATAGATAGCCTGAAATAATACAACAGAAATCCGAGAATGGATTTACTTATATCCCTTTCCGGTCATCCTCGACGCTTTTTGGCAAATTCGTCGAGCGATACTGTGCAGTAACTGTGCACAGAGCATTCAAAATGGATAAAAGGACCTGAAAGTAGGCTTCTTCACCTTCTGTTCAGATTCTTCTTATCCATATAACACGAATCACCTGATAAGGTGATTGATAGCCGGGGAATATATCTCTCATCCTCGGTTTCTCAAATGTAGTGGCATATTTTTGGTTATAGAGGGTTCTTAAGGCAAGTCAACAGGTCAGTAAGTTTCACTTTCCTGAACTGTTCCCTTTTTCTTGCCTATCAACTTTTTTCCGGCAGTATATTTTTAAGAACATATTATCATGAAATTCTTCGCAATAATTTCTCCGGATTGTCAATTTTTATACTGTCCAATTTCTAGGTAACTCAATTTTTCCATCCGATATATTATGGACTTTTTAACATCATCGGCTTCTATGACGGGAAAAACATCAATCTGGCATAAATCAGTAAACGGCAAATTATAAGCCAGATAGTCTTTGACAGTTTCTACGTCAAACAGAGTTATCACACGCCCTCCTCCTGCATCAAACCACTGATTGATGACCTTCAACCCTTTTGGAAAATCCATACTTTCTACCTTTTCCCATCGTTTAAATAGCTCTGTAGTATTCTTAGGGTCAAAGGTTGTTATGTCTAACAACAACATATTCTATTCCCTGTCCAGTTTCATAATTCATAACAATTTAATATGTAATATAGTATATAGTACGTTTGACTTATAAATATTTTGTAGATAGATGAAAAATTAAATTAAATGAATTTATTCTTAATTTTAATTTAAAGTTGTTTAAGACCTCAAAAAGAATCAGAACAGTTAAAATTTGTGGAGTTTTTAAAAATTTATGGAATTCCCTAGTAGTCTCTTACGTCTTAAAACTTAGATTTACAGGCTCAATATTTACAAAATCTTCATACTTTAGATGGCTTGCTGGAGTTCACTACGAGTCGAATTTTCCTGTGGGTATTGCTGGCTCTTGATTTGCAGCTTTTTTTCGATAGACATACTTTGTCGTAAAAAAGAGTATCATTTATCGTGAAAAGTATCTGGTTGCCATTAACAGAACATAAATTTTCTGCTTTAACTCTCTTTATAAAACTCCAAATTCAATGGAAAATAGTAATAATAAATTATGGAAAAATAATTGTCTTATATTAAGTAAAGTGGATTTGAAATAAATATAATGTTAAATAGAAAGATTAATATCTTACTTATTTATTACTTTTTTGAAAATTAGTGTGAGCACATATAAACAAAGTACCTGCAATTTTATTGAAATAATGGGAAAGAAGCAGCTTCCTCTGCTAGTATTCCAAAGTGCCGGAACGGCATTAGATTCGTAGCTGTGATAGGTAGCATTATTATGCAACATTATTATGCAGCATTATTATGGCATTATTAGGCGTAGCAGCATTTTTATGATTTTGCCATTCCAGCACACGAGATAATTAAATCTGTTATCCAGCAGCAAAGTTTTGACCGATATTGAAATAGCCTATATTTAGAGGGCTCAAGGGTGATCGGATGAAAAAAAGTTTATGGACGGAGTTGAGGAGAGAAATTCTCTTCGGGATTTGTTTTGCTGTACTGCTGGTGTTTGCGGCAGTTCCATGCCAGGCGCAGCAGACGACTGTCAGCTTAAACACAACTGAGCTGGTAAAGGGAAATACGGTTTATGCAACCGTAAATATCGATAATGTTGAAAATCTTGATGCAGGACAGTTTGATCTGGTGTTCAACCCGGATGTCCTGAAAATTGTCAGCGTCGAAAACGGTAGTATTGGGAGTACGGAAATACCGGTACAATGGAGCTCAGTTGACAGCAAGACGGCAAGAGTGATCTTTAATCTGGAAGGAGTTTCCGGCGTCAGTGGATCTGGAGAACTGGCCAAAATCGGGTTTGAAGTGATGAGTGACGGAGAAGGAGACCTTAAAATTTCTAACGGGCTGCTAGGAAACACCGAAGCTAAACGTATCGATACCATCTGGGGAGATTCCAAAGAAGACGGAAAAGAAGAGAATGGAAAAGAAGAGAACGGAAAAGAAGAGAATAGAAAAGAAGCAGCTACGAAACAAGCAGCTACTCCCGGATTCGAAGTAGAGCTCTCTTTGATTGGTTTGACTGCAGTAGCCTGTCTGGCCAGGAGTAAACAGAGGTGATAACATGAAAATAGAATTCCTGGTTGGAATGGTCATTGGTTTGATTCTTCTTACATTACCCGCATTTGCATCGGATTCTCTAAATTCATCCGACTCTATAAACGCATCTGACCCCTTAAACTCATCTGTTTCTGCGAATGTATCTAATTCTGCAAATGTATCCAATTCTGCAAATGTATCTAATTCTGCGAATGTATCCGATTCTGTGAATCTGTCTGACTCTGAAACTGCATCGAATGTCACACTCAGCGTTCTTGGAAATTCGAATGGAGACGAGACCATAGATGTGAAAGATGTGGAGTATACTGAAAGCATCATTCTGGGCTCTAAAAACCAAACGCAATTTGCAGATGCAACATGTGATAACAATATCAACATACTTGATGTAACTAAAACCGAGCTGATTAATCTTGGAAAAGCGAAAGAGCTTACTCTTGTTGACGGAGCTGGCAGGCAGGTAAATGTAAGTCTGCCTGTAAAAAGGATCGTCCCCACGGACTATCGTACTACGGAAACTTTGCTTGCTCTCGGAACAGGAGACATGATTGTAGGAGTGGACAAAGCTTTTCATGAGCGTATGGCTGAGTTTGGACTTCTGGATCTTCCTGAGGTTGGAGTGCACGGAAAATCGGTTAACTACGAAATGGTTCTGACTCTCAAGCCCGATATAGTCCTGTTGCCTCTCTCGCAGGCAGAAAATGCCAACCAAATAGCCGACAATCTTCCTAATACCTCTATTGTTGTAATGGGCCTTTCCTCCAAGAAAACAATATACTCTGACTTAACAACTATGGGTTTTGTCCTGGGGAAAGAAAAAGAAGCAAATGAACTCCTCAACTGGATGCAGGGCTATGAAAATCTCGTAAAGGAACGTACTAAAGACCTGAAGACCAATGACATGCCAACTTTCTATTATGAGTATATGTCAGAAGGAGAAGATAAATGGCAGTTGATAACCCCGAACGATCCCAGTGCAGGCCAGGTAGCTGAAAGAACAGGAGGGAGCAATATCGCCACAGGATTAGCCGGCAATTCTGTTGAAGTGGACCCTGAGTGGGTAATAGAGAAAAATCCTGACTTCATGTTTGCGGATTTAATGAAAGGATTTGACAGTGGTCCTGGAAAAACAGAAGAAGATATGAAAGTTTTGCTGGCGAAAGTCCTCTCAAACAGACCAGGGTTCGAGAAGGTAAATGCTGTGAAAAATCATAGAGTCTACTTAATAGATAGGGATATTATCGGAGGACCAAGGTGGGTAATAGGTCATATCTACTTTGCCAAATGCATGCATCCTGAGCTTTTTAAGGACATCAGTCCTGAAGAAATTAACAAAGAGTATCTTAAAAAGTTCCATAACATTGAGGTTCCCGGAACCTGGGCTTATCCGGAGTAATAACATGGTTCAAAAAGCTTTCCAGAAGGAAGCCTTTTCACCTTTTTTTGAGGAAAATCTCCTCTATATCGTACGGGGCCATGAGATCTGGATTGAGAATTGCATGCACAATTTTTCCCCAGGAGATTCCATAGCATGTGACCTTTGCTCTGGACATAGTATGAAAAGTGGCAAGGTGGTTAAGATCGAAAAAATGACTCCTACAGTCTTTGGTACCTGGGGAAAAATCATGCTGTTGAGGTCAGTGTCGCAGAAAGACAGTATATGGAATACATACTGACAATCGTGATTTTCCTATTGAAGTGACAATTGACCAGGAAGGCATAGTTGACATTGATCTGAAAAAGTGGAAAGTGAATGTTAAAAGTTGGGCACAAAGACCCTGAAAAAAAAGCAAAGGGCCTGTATAACAAAAAGGTAATGACTGCAACTTTTACTATAATGGACGTAGGTGAGAACATATGGAAGTAAAGCCTCAAATTAGAGAATGGTGGGACAATGCAGAACACGATTACGATGCCATTGCAGCACATGGAGTTCATTCTGAAGCAGAAAAGAAACTCTGGACAGAAGCGATCACCCAGCTCCTTGGAACCGGGCAGAAATTAAAAATTCTGGATATGGGAACAGGCACCGGGTTTTTAGCTCTGCTGCTGGCTGAGCTGGGTTATGATGTCACAGGTGCAGACTGGGCAAAGAGTAAACTGGAAAAAGCAAAAAAGAAAATGGAGATAGCCGGAAGTTCCGTGAATTTTGTTGTGGAAGATGCCGAGAATCTCTCGTTTGAAGCTGAGCAGTTCGATGCGGTTGTCAGTAGACACCTGATCTGGACTCTTGCAAACCCGGCTTCTGCATTTAAAGAGTGGGCGAGAGTGACAAAGCCCGGGGGTAAGGTACTGACGGACATTCCGGCCAGACATTCTCATCCCGGAAACCATCACTTTGGAGGAGAGATAGGAAAAGAATTGCCTTTCTACAACGGAGCTGACCCTGGAGAGCTAATCAGCATGTTTGAAGCGGCAGGGCTTGTGAACGTATCTGTCAAAGTGTTCGATAAAATGATGCTTGTAGAAGGAGAAAAAGAATAAGCCATGGTAATTGCTTCGATGTTTCGTGCAGTTGAACTCTGGATATATGTATTTCTTTTCACGGACGTTGGCATACTGATGGCGAGTACCGCAGTTGAGTTCAGGACATTTGATCGATTATTTCGGTAGAAAAACCGATACTGCACGTTTTCGAGCTATGCTAAGCCTGAAAAATAATCTCGGTAAGTGCAGTTTTAGGTGGGATTGATAGTCTTAACAATTCCTGCTCTAATGCTGGTTTCATGAAGATTAGACAATTCATGAAGATTAGACAATTCATGAAGATTTAGACAATCCATGAAGATTAGATAATTATACCATTATCAGTACGTTTGAGGCAGCACTTACCGAATAAAAACCAGTTGAATGAAAAACAATAAATTGCCTAATGTAATGGATGTGTATCTTTGGAGACAAAACAGTATACGTTGACTAAAGAAGAGGTTAGAAACCGGTACAATAAGCTTATCGGAAAAAAGGTCTTCTTTATTTTCTTCCTCCTATTCTCAATAATTCTCGTATCAGGCATATCCGCCTCTATGGGATCTGCAAACCTATCTATATGGGAGATTTACTCTTCAATACTGCACAGGTTATTTCCAGCTTATTTTGAGCCGGGTTGGCTTGCCGATGTATGTACATGGAACCTCAGGCTTCCCCGCATATTTATGGGAATAGTTGCTGGTTTCGGGCTTGGGGTTGCAGGCTGTGTAACGCAGGCAGTACTCAAAAACCCTCTTGCAAGTCCCTATACGCTCGGTATATCTTCGGGTGCCGGCTTTGGGGCGTCTCTTGCAATCCTTACAGGCATAAGTGTTGCTGGAGGAAATTACCTTGTAATAGGCAACGCTTTCCTATTCGCACTATTATGTTCTTTTATAATCCTTGGATTATCAAATCGAAAAGGTGCAACGCCTGAAACCATGATTCTTGCTGGCATCGCGATGATGTATTTGTTTGCTGCAATGACAACAATCCTTCAATACTTTGGCGAAGCTGAGGCTGTAAAGGAAGCTGTATTCTGGACAGTAGGTGACCTTGATAGGTCCTCCTGGCCTAAGGTCACTATCATACTCGGCATACTAACATGTTGCCTCCCTCTGCTCATAATAAAGTCACCTGATCTCAACCTGATGGCTGCAGGTGATGAAACTGCAGCAAGTCTGGGCGTGAATGTCAAACATACCCGGATTATTTTAATGTCAATCACGACTTTGCTTGTTGCATGCATTGTGTGCTTTACTGGAACAATCGGATTCATAGGCCTGGTTGCTCCGCACTTCACGCGAATCGCAGTAGGAGGCGATAACAGGTTTGCTCTTCCGGTATCCGGCCTTCTTGGTG
This sequence comes from Methanosarcina barkeri 3, assembly GCF_000970305.1. Lineage (GTDB taxonomy): Archaea > Halobacteriota > Methanosarcinia > Methanosarcinales > Methanosarcinaceae > Methanosarcina > Methanosarcina barkeri_A. The sequence continues at coordinate 500,339 of NZ_CP009517.1, read as the reverse complement.
CGTTACTGCTGACTAGCGCAGACCTTGTAGCAAGAAGAATTCTGGCTCCAATAATTCTTCCTGTCGGAGCAATAACTGCCTTTATGGGCGCTCCGCTTTTTCTGTATATGATCATGAAAAGAAAGAGGGAATACTGGTGAAACTGAAGGTAAACAATGTTGAATTTGCTTATAAAAGTATATCTGTGCTTGAAAATGTATCAATGGAACTGAACCGCGCAGAAGTTCTTGGCATTGTAGGTCCAAACGGTACCGGAAAGTCCACCCTGATCCGGTGTATTGACCATATACTGAACCCGAAAAGAGGAAGCATATTACTGGACGGTCACAATATCAATAAAATGAGCAGAATGGAGATTGCAAGAAAAATGGGCTATGTGCCGCAGAATCTTGAAGGTGTTTTTCCTGCTTCTGTTATAGATACCGTTCTTATGGGCAGACGCCCTTATCTTGGATGGAAGAACAGTAAAGAAGACCTGGACTGTGTACTGGAAGTGCTGGAATTGCTTGGAATGATGGAGTTTGCCATGAGAGATATTAAAGAAATCAGCGGAGGTCAGCAACAAAAAGTACTTATCGCACGCGCACTTGCGCAGAAAGCAATCATCCTTCTTCTTGACGAGCCAACCAGCAATCTTGATATAAGGCATCAACTCGAAGTCATGGAAATTATAAAGAACATAGTGAAGAATAAAGGAATATCTGCAATAATGGCACTTCATGACCTGAATCTTGCTTCCAGATATGCCGATAGAATAATCCTGATGAAAGATGGCAAGATATTTGCCGTTGGGAATCCGACTTCAGTTCTCACCGTAGAAAATATAAAAGAGGTCTATGGTGTAAGAGCTCTTGTGAAAGATGATGGAAAGAATCCCTATATCATTCCACTAGAACCTGCAACAAGTTAACGAAGCTGCCATTTATATCTGAACTTCAACGAAATTAACAGTACAAAAGTAGTCCATCTACTCCATAACTCCTTTCTTCCTCCATAATCCCTTTCTTACTCCATAATCCCTTTCTTACTCCATAATCCCTTTCTTACTCCATAATCCCTTTCTTACTCCATAATCCCTTTCTTACTCCATAATCCCTTTCTTACTCCATAATCCCTTTCTTTTTCCGACTATCTCTTCAAACTCTCTAATTTCTTAGTTATTACTTAAATCTCTCTTCAAACTCTCTACTTTTTTATTTTTTACTCAAATCTTTTACTCAAATCTCTTGCATTCCTTCACCTCATTCCCGCATCCTAGCTAAAGCTAGAAGATTCGATAAAAACCTCGTAAACTCTTTTTAATTCATAACCCTTAGCAAAACCAGCTTAAGATGCAATAAGAAAGGAAGTCTTCTTGTAAAGCAGCAGTACGATGACGAATCACAGTGAGAAGATCACAGAGAGCAAGAAGGATTTTGATAGAAACTGCTCAATTAGCAGCAAGAAAAGTAGTAAGTTAAAAGAGTTTTGTACTTATGTATTATGCTTATGTTTTATGCTACTGTACAATCTGCATGATCTTGAGACAGCTTGTAGAGAGAAGTTCTAAAGCTAAATAAGTTATAAACCGAAAGTAAGCATTAAGATATAAAACCAATTAGACGAGAGTTAACACCTTACGGTTGATTATATGCAGTCAGAAATTGTAAAAATAGGTTTAAAAGAACTTGAAACAAAATTGACAGAATTTTTCTCCGGTGAAGCCCATGTGGTGGTTGCTTACCTGTTCGGTTCAATCGCCAGGGAAGAGGCAAGCTGCCTTAGTGATATAGATATTGCTGTCCTTCTTGACGATTCACTTACCGGAAAAGAGGCTTTTAACCTTCAGCTGAGATTAATAGTTGATCTGGGAGACCTTCTGAAAACAAAAAATGTGGACCTTGTTGTACTCAATGACTCCCCTCTGCTTCTGTCATTCAACATTATACGCGATGGAATTATTTTGAAGTCCGATGAAAGGAAAAGAGTGGGTTTTGAGACACGGATAATGTCAAGATATTACGATGAGCAGTACTATATTGAAAGGCACATGAAAAGAACAATTGAAAGAATGTCAAAAGGCAGGTTGAAATGAGGCAGGAAATAATCGACAAGCTTGAACTACTTGAAGAGTACATAACTGAAACCTTTGCTCGAAAAATTGAACCTGCTGCAGGGTTCAGAAATGTGCTCGTACATATGTATGCAAAAGTAGAGCTGGATAGGCTTTACGAAAATCTTCAAAAAGGCACTGAAGATATGGAACTTTTCGCTGAATATATTGCTCAGTTTTTAGCTAAAAAGAATATTTAATATTTTTTAATTCTTTACCAAAAACCACTGAAAAGTTCAAGTTTCTTATCGGTTTGATAGATAACTTGAATGTTAAAAACGAAAAATCGACAACAAGAAAAACCGGTCTGAGTCTTCGAGTTTCATCAGAATCTTCTCAGAATCCAGAATCCCCCCAGAATTTTCTCAGAATCTAGAATTTTCTCAGAATCTGGGATCTTCTCAGAATTTAGAATCTCCTCAAAATCCCCTAATAGTTTTCTGACTTCTATACACCATTACGGATCAGAAAACCAAGTGTTTAAAAAAGTAAAGCCTAAATTAATATATGAACATCATCCAAACTATCTAATTAAAGCAGGGGGTAATTCTCACGCCAAGAGTAATTCATTTTGAGATATATGCAGAAGATATTGCACGAGCTAAGAAGTTCTATCAGGATGTGTTCGGCTGGAAAATAGAGAGGTCGGAAGGTTCGGTAGAATACTGGAGTGTAATCACCGGCAAGGGAGACGAGCCGGGAATCGACGGCGGCATTATGAAAAGGCAGGGAAAAGAACCAAAAGCGGATACGCCAATAAGTACCTATATCTGCACAATAGGTGTCCCGAATCTCGATGAATACCTGAACAGGATACAGAAACATGGTGGCAAAATCACTATGGAAAAAAAACCAATACGTGGGGTCGGCTGGTACGCTTATTGCCTCGACACCGAAAAAAACATATTTGGGGTAATGCAGCCGGACGCAAGTGTTAGGTAAGCTCTTTTTTATCATATTTTTGACACTGGTCCTAGTTCCCCGTACTTTATTCTCGTGTTTTGTTTTTCACTTCATTTTACCACGTGTATACAAATTTGATTACTGTATTTCCTCAATTAAAAATATTCAACAAATATGGAACGTTTTTGCACTGTAACGAAGTCATATATCATTTTTTTGAAGTATTTCATAGTCCGCTTCTCAACTTCCACATGGATGTTACCCCATGCCCGAACATCAGCAAGTTCAGCAGTCCAAAAAATAGGATACCAGCTTTGAAAAACCCGTAAGGTGGCTATCAAATTATCATCCACGGATCTGGAAATCAAGAAAAGATACCTGAAGAAAACAGACATGCAAAGAGCTTCAGGCAGTTAGATAGAGAGGCTTGGAATTTAAATGTTATACTTTAAAACCCTTAAATTAAATTTAGTATATATACTTTTCTCTTACATTTCCTTTTATTAATTCACTTCTTCTAATCAGATCTTTAAATTAATTTTAATTTTCAAGTCTCTACCTTCTGATGCCCTCCGAAAACAAAATCACAAGCTTTTTTATTTATTGTATACTTTTATGTTTGCGAAGCAAAAAATGTAAATATTCAAAATTTTTGCAGAAATTCCTGCAAGATATTTTGATCACGGGAGAACCAAATGCCTAAAACAGTTTCGAATTCAGCTAAGAACGGGGACAGTAGACAAAAATCATATAAATATTTAAGTGAGACGGCTTTATGCAATGCTCTGGAGATGGCAAAGGAGCTGATCTCGGTGATAAATAAGGTTCCTGTCACGGTTTTCCTCTGGAGACCAGAGAAATACTGGCCTGCTGAGTTTGTATCAGAAAACATAAAGAAATTCGAGTATACTGCCGAAGAATTTACATCCGGAAAACTTCTTTATGGCAATATCATACACCCTGATGACCTGGGAATGGTTGAAAGAGAACTCTCAAGAAGAATAGAAGAAAATTACGTGGACTATTCTCAAGAGTATCGTATCCTGACTAAGTCAGGCGAAATACGCTGGGTTGATGAAAGGACTTTCATTGAAGCCGATGAAAATGGGACTGTAAAGTACCTTATGGGAATAGTCATGGATGTTACTGAGCGGAAAAGAAAAGAAAAATTGCTCTACATCCAGAGGGATCTGGGCATCGCATTAAGCACTTCGAGTTCCCTTAACGAGACTCTTGAGAAACTACTGGATTCCTGCCTCCAAATTGATGAAATTAATGCCGGAGGTATTTATCTCATAGATGAAGAAACAGGAGATATGACGCTTGCAATTCACCTTGGTTTTTCCCCCATTTTTGTCGAGCATGCCTCTCGTTACAGTGTGAATTCCCCTAATACTAAACTTGTTATGATAGGACAACCGGTTTATAAACAACATATAGACCTGCTTCTCACTTCGAGAGATGATGCACTCAGGCGTGAAAACCTCAGGGCTACCGCAATTATCCCCATAAAATCAGGAAGAAAAGTCATTGCAGCTTTTTATCTTGCCTCGAGCCTTGAACTCGAGTTTCCAGATAGTGTACGTACTGCCCTCGAAACCATTGCGACGCATTTCGGAGTCTTCATTTCCTGTATCCGCCTGGAAGAAAAACTAAAAGAATGTAGAAACAAGAGAAAGTTTTAAATAAGCTTTCTTTTTACCCTTCACCTCAATCCCGTCCAGATCCCGTCCAGATCCCGTCCAGATCCCGTCCAAATCCCGTCCAAATCCCGTCCAAATCCCGTCCAGATCCCGGTTACGTTTACAGTTAGGCTTACTACTTCCCGAGCAGTCCCGGGAGAGTCACAGAGAATTCGGATAATCACAGATTTCTAAAAATAACCAAGTAGTTAGTATTTTATGCTGTGCCACATGTCAATATTATTGAATTTTTAATATTATTCCGTCAACCCTACAGGGATGTACCCATGCCCGAGCACCAGTAAATCCAGAAGTTCAAAAAAATGAATACTGTTTTCAAAAGCGAACAACTCCCATAAGCCAGACTCCCTTCTCTAATCCTTATTCTATCATCCAGCGTGCCAAAACCAACCCGAAATCCCTCACTCATGCTGACATTGTGCAGCTTCAGCGTACTATTGGAAACAGGGAAGTTGGCAGGTTACTTTTAAGTATCGGAAATTCTTCCACAGTTCAACAATCAACAGTCCAGCGTCAAGAAACTCCAACGAAAGAAGAAACATGTCCATCCTGCGTGCAGAGGCAAGAAGTGCGTGTGGCTACTTCCTCCAATAAGTTCCAAATAATATATTAAGCCCGGAAATGGAAGGATAAAAGAGAATATCTACTGGGGCTTGGCAGGTCTTATCTGATCGTGTATGAAGATGGTGGTTACTTGTGTGTTCTTTCTCTTAATCAAAAGTCGTTAGGATGCCTGATACTCTGACCAGAAACTCTTATATATTTTATATATTGAACAATTACTAATTTACGGAAAAAGTAGCACGGTGAAAAAGATAGAACGAACTCGAAGACTCTTATGAGAGCATTATGAGAGCGCTGACAGAAAATAGATATAACTGGCTGCCCATCGAACCTTAAATTTAAAGAGTTATTTCATAGAGTGGAGAAAATTATATGACTGTTATAGATGAGCATATTGTTGACCAGAGTAAGTATATTGTTGATGTCGCATTGAAGCTGCGAAATCTCGATCTTGAAATTGCTAAAAATCCAAACTGCTATGAGCTTAAATCGAGACGATTTAAAGTACTGGAAGACCTTCACGATAAAACTCGCGCAGAGATGGTGCAAGCTGCAGCAGAGCTTCGTAGAAGTAAAGATAGAGAGGGGAATCATTGTGCTGACTGCATGAGATGTGATTTATATAAGGAGTTTGTTTGAGTCATAACTGTGTCCGCTGGAAGCTGACAAAAAAGCGATTAAGAATGAGATGATGTTTGAGCTGCTTTTCATCGGCTTTGAGGAGAAACTTGGAGCAAGGGATTTTTTTTCCCCTTCTTTTACTTTAAGGGAAAAGAATTAAGGAATTTGAAGCAACAGAAAAACCCCTTGAAAGTTTTCTAATTGTGAATTTGCCTGTGAAGCCGATGCAAGGATAGCGGCTGAACATGGCTGAAAGAGAATGAATTGTATAAGTTCACAAAACTTGAGATAAAAACCAAGTCTCAGAAATCGAAAACAAGAACGTAAGACAAAGGAAAGGTGAATATGTACAGACTTTCCATGTATATGATATTTTACGGTTGACTCGACACTGGTGTAACCTCAAGAATATAAAATATTAATAAAACTCAGGTGGAATCTTCAATGACCAACATTCTTTTTTAGATCACTCAAGCTCTGCATGGTATTCACAGGTCAAAGTGTTATCACTCATGAGTCAATATACCGTATTGATGAATGAAAATTCTCACCCCCTCCACATTAAGCCAATTAAAGCCCTTACTTTCGGGGAAGCCCTTTTTGATATTATCAAAGGTTCAGCCCACCTTGGAGGAGCTCCGTTGAACCTTGCAGCCCACCTTGCAAAATTGGGAGCAAAACCGGCTGTAATCACGGCGGTCGGAAGGGATCAACTCGGAAAAAAACTACTTTCCCAGGCTGAAGCAATGGGAATTGACATTTCTTACATCTTAATTGATAAAAAGAGGCCCACAGGAACGGTTACTGTCGAACTTCAGGCTGAAGGAATCCCGGTTTTCAAGATTAACAAAGGTGTTGCCTGGGATGAGATTACGCCGGACGAAAAAGAGTTTGAGGCTCTTTCAAAGGAAGAATGGGAGGTTTTTTGTTTCGGGACCCTTGCCCAGAGATCGGAAGAAAACCGAAAAACCCTTCAAAGGCTGTTTTCGGAAATAAAAGCAAAATATTTCTTCTATGATGTAAACCTGAGGACAGAAAATTACAAAAAAGAATGGATACTGTCTTCGCTCAAACACACAACGATTTTGAAGCTGAATGAGGAAGAAGCCTCAATTATTTCCAGCTTCCTTTCCAGCACTGCCGGCACCTGCAAACCTTTTACTTCTTACAAAGCTTTCTGCCACCTAATTACCGAAAATTATCCTGAAATTTCCGTTATCTGTATCTCAAGAGGGCCCAGAGGAGCTGCGGTTTACCATAAAGGAGTTTATGAGGAAGTAGGAACCACTCCTGTCGAAGTTGCAGACACCGTCGGAGCCGGAGATGCCTTTTCCGCAGGTTTTCTTTACACATATCTCTCAGGATACGGAGTTTCAAAAGCCGCTTCAATTGCCTGCATTCTTGGAACATATGTTGCATCAAAATCAGGTGCGGTGCCCGAATATTCAAAAGAGCTAATGGAAGAACTCAAAGCTCAAGGATTAAACCTTAGCTTGATCAAAATCTGAAACTGATCAAAACCTAGAACTAATCAAAAACTGAAACTGACCAAAAACTGAAACTGACCAAAAACTGAAACTGACCAAAAACTGAAACTGACCAAAACTTGAAATTGATCAAAACCTGATTGGTTATGAAGGATTAAGTTGAGTAAACTTGATTAAAAATCAAAGAAAAAATAATTTATAAAATAAATTGAACTTCTCGGCGTTGCAGTTTTTTAGAATGGAATTCCCCAAAGGGGATACCACTTTTCAACATTTTCTTCGATAGGCATTTCTCTTTCCATTTCCGCCCTTAACTTAAACTCAAAAGGATTGTCTCTCTGCTTGCCGGAAAGTGGGACAAAGGGGTAATAAGTTCCCTGTTTAAAATTGTAGATCCAGTAAACAGCTTTTCCACGGCTAGAGTTTCCAGCTTCGGGTTCGCTGTCAAACCTGTAAATAGCGCAGAGAAGTTGCCCGCCAAAGCCATGTTCTTCAAGGGTTTCACTTACAAGGTGAATATTTGCAACAAGGTCTTCAAAGTCCGGGTCTTTAAAAATAGCCCACAGAAAATTGAATTCGTCTTTTTCCAGCCTGAACTCGGTTTCCGTTTCCTTTGAACTGTACTCCAGAAGCTCCTGAATTTCCTTTCGTGCAGATTCGTATGCTGAAGCCCCTATTGGCTTAAAACATATCCCTGCCGATCCTGAGGGCTTCAGGCCAAGATTGCTTTCCAGAGTGATACTGGCTGTAGACATTGCAAATAGTTTCTCACTTTTTGCTTTTGGAAGTGTACTCTTACCGAGAATTGCGTCCACAAAATCGCGAAGACCCATTTAGTCTCTCCTTTTTAATTCGTGTCCTTAATTCGTATTGTTAATCCGTTTTCTTAATTAGTGTCCTGTTAAATGAGATATCATGACCAGAATTCTTCCTGTGACCGGAATTTTGCCAGTACATCAGGTTAGCCCAGATCCTGCTGCATTTTTTCAAGCTTGGCTATTCTTTTTTCCACAGAGGGGTGAGTGGAAAAAACATCCATAATGGACGAACCCGAGATTGCGGGGATGATGAAAAAGGCATTCATTCCTTCTACTGACCTGAGGTCTTCGCTCGGGACTCTGGACATGACTCCGCTTATCTTCATTAGAGCTGATGCAAGGTTCGACGGCTGTCCGGTAATAACGGCTGCACCCCTGTCTGCAGCATATTCCCTGTAGCGGGAAAGGGCCCGAGTAAGTAGAAAACTGACAACCCAGACCGCAAGTGAAACTAACCAGACAAGCAAAATGCCTCCGCCATCTTTTCTCCGGTCTCCTCCCATACCTCCAAAGTAGATAATATTACGGACAAAGTAAAAAGCCAGGGTTGAGATGAAACTGGCAATTGTCATGACAGCCATATCCCTATTTTTTACATGAGTAAGTTCGTGAGCAAGCACGGCCTCGAGTTCGGCTGGAGAGAGTTTATCCAAAATTCCTGTCGTAACTGCAACAACAGCGTTGTTCTGGTTCCTGCCCGTTGCAAAAGCATTCGGAACCTGAGTCCTGACAATTGCCACCTTAGGTTTTGGGAGATCAGCTATTGCGCAGAGCCGTGTAATTATCCCATGCAGTTGTGGGGCTTCGTTTTCAGAAACGATCTGTGCGCCGGTTGACCACAGTACCAGCCTGTCCGAATAAAAGTACTGGATGGCCATGAAAGAGCCTACAAAAAGCATCATAAATACCGGTGGAGTCCCGTTGTACGAAAGAAACGCCAGGAAAAAAAGGTAAACTGCTGCCAGAAGAAACATCGTGAAAATCATCCGTCCCTGAAGTCCTAAATCCCGTTCCCACTTTCGTTTCATTAGTTACTGCTCCTGAGTATGATTTAATATGTCAATTACGTTTAGGTAAAACTTCAATCAATCACTCGTGAAGTAAAGTGCTGTTGCTGAATTGCAACTAAAGTAAAGTGCAGTTAAGTATGATTATAGTTAAGTGCGATTATAGTTATATGCGGTTAAAGCTGAGTGCATCTTAAATGATAACTAAATCTGAGTTAAATTATAATTAAATCTATGTTAAATGAAATATTAAACCTACAAATATTAAATATACTGTATTAAGCTTACAAATATTAAATCTGAAAATATCAAACATACTGATATTAAACTTATAAATATAGCTTCCGTTAAAAGGAAACCAAAATCTTGTAAGAAAATACTTACAAAATATGAATAAAAGAAATACACTTTGAAATTGTAATGTTAGCAGTAAGTAATAATGAGGTTACAGGAGTTTCAGGATAGGTTCTCAAATAAAAAAAATAAATTAAAAGTGCTAACATAAACAAAGAAACTGTAAGCCATTTAGGTTGAAATTAAGGAGTTCCACAAGACTCAGGAAAGGACTTCTTCCCTGTATTTGTCAATACCAAGCCTGTCAATGAGTTCTCCTAACCTTTCCCCATCAAGGCCTTCTCTCCTGTAATACTTAAAGGTTTTTTCAAGAACTGAGAACAACTGTTCCTCGTCTGCAAGCTCAAGGAGCTTTATCCCTTGCATGGGCTGACGTCCTGCCTTGCCCCCTACAAAGATTGTGCATCCGGTTTTTTCTGCCCTCAGGGCATCTTTCCGACAGGCTGCAATACATGCTCCGCAGAGGATGCATTTTTCGGTATTTATAAAGGCTTTATCTTCCAGAACTTTTACTGCTCCCACCTTACAAGCCTTTTCACAGCGCTTGCAGCCGACACAATTTTCCCCGATGGTTTTGGGCCTTACAGTACCCATGACTCCAAAATCATTTTCCTGAGGCCTTACGCAGGCTGAAGGGCAACCTGTTACTGCAATTTTGAGCTTTTTGGGGACAGATTCCCCGAAATATTTTTCATCGATCCTGCATGCTATGCTCTCGCAGTTAATTAACCCGTTCCTGCAAACCCTGTCTCCCTGGCAGGCAACCACAGCTCTTACCCTTTTTCCGGCAGAACCTCCAAAAATACCCTGCTTTTCAAGTTCTTCGTTTGCTGCTTCCGCATCTTCAAGTTTAACAAAAGGAACCTCGATCTGCTGTCTTGAGGTTATGTGAATGTAACCGGAGCCATATTTTTCGGCCGCGTCCGCAATTGCCCGCAGTTCTTCGGCATCCAGATTCCCACTCACAACCTTCAGCCGCATAGAAAACATATTTTCCTGCTTCTGAGGCAGGAATCCTTTACTTTTAAGTAAAGACACATCAATTTTTTTCTCATTCATATAAGGTCACTTGTTGTAGAAGCATTATTATTAATGTGTATAAATATTTTTGTTTTTTTCAGTTGGCTTTTTTAATAGATTTTCGGCTTTTAACAGAATGCAGCTTTAACCGAATCCCGATATATGAAGAATTTGGAAACATACCCCTATATCAGAGAAAAACAGGAGATTTTTGTCAGAGGGAAGACAAAGAAATCGGATTATGAAGGCAAGAGAAAAAGTCAGAGAAACGAAAAAAAGTTAAACTGCACGAGTACCATATAAAGCACTGTCCCTGTAAAGATGCTGAGCATGGCATTTCTTTTCCAGAAGTGCAGCCCGGCAACGACACCTATGGTGAACAGTTCCGGGATTCCGTAAGGAGCTGTAAGCCATTGAACGTCTTTGAGGCAGTAGATAACAAGCAGCAGGAGAATCATAGGAGGCAAATTTTTCTCGATAACCGCAAGCATTGCAGGTGGTTCTCTTGAGCCAAAAAACAGAAAAGGAAGAGCTCTTGTTGTAAAGGTTGCAAGCGCTATGACTGCAACGGTTATGAGCATTTGAAGAGTGTCCAGCATCAGTTTTCCTCCTTGATTTTGTCCTCAACAGGCTGTATAGATGTGTCAATCGACCGAATTCCATTCTGTATTTCTAAAACTCCCTGTATTTTCTGGCTCTTCTCCGTTATCTGTATTTTCTGCATTTCCTGCTTTTTTTGTGTTCTCTGTATTGACTTTTCCCTGCCAATCAGGATCAGCGTTCCGAGAATGATTGAGGCAAGCAACATATTGTCAGAACTAAACAGAATAAGAGAAAGCGCTCCTGCACCGACTGCAGCTATGAACGGAAAGCGGGCCTCTGAACTAAAGTACTGCTCTATGGTCAGCACCACAAAAAGCGCAGTCAGCACGAAACTCATGCCATCAAGATTAAGATCCAGGACAGAGCCAAGTGCAGCTCCCAGAACCGAACCTGCGATCCAGTACAGGTGGTCAAGGGCTGCAATATAAAAGTAAAACTTTGATTTCGAGCTGCTCTGCGGGACATCAGTTGTGGTCAGGAGAGCATATGTTTCGTCGGTCAGCGCAAAGATCAGGTAAGGTTTAACTCTGCCGATCCCGGAGAACTTTTCAAGCAGAGACAGCCCGTAAAAAGCGTGCCTGAAGTTCAGAAGCAATGTGGCTATGGCAAACTCGGTTAATCCTGCACCTGCAGAAAGTAGAGCTACTGCCAGAAACTGCCCTGAGCCTGCATAGACAAAAAGGCTCATAATAAAAGCATAGATCCAGTGATATCCTGCACCGTCAAGCAGAAATCCAAAAGCCATTCCGAGAGGTATGTACCCAAGAAGCACAGGAATTGTAGTTTTGAAGGCGATGGTAAAAAGATCTTTGTTCTGGTCGCCTGCCCCTTTTTTCTTCTCTCCGTTTCTGGCCATGTTATCTATCTTCTGCTGCCCGTGACGTAATTCCCTTTTGAAAATGAAAAACAGGAATTATATTTATCATATATATCTTTTGTCAACACAGAATTACTTCAAAGCTAATTTGAGATCCTCCGGGAATAAAAACCGTCAGCCTGATTCACAGTTAGAAATCAAATTTGCACTGGTGTACTCAACTGCAAATAGTGCGGCAACGAGCTATATTCGCACCATTTCTTAAAAAGTTTGACTAAGAAAATATTGTCTGTTGTTAAATATGCCACATTAAGATTGTTTTTTATATCTCCTATAGTATAGTCACTATGGGGAGAAAAAAATGTCAGGAATAAACACTTATGAGTCCATGTTAATTTCTTTTAATCTACAAAAAATAGCCTTGATACTTATCGTAACTGGGTTCATCATATTAAGGATAGGAAAATTGAATAAAGAAAAATTAAACAGACATGATATTATATCTACATTCGGATATTTGTTAGTTGTCTTATCCGTCCCATATATGATTAATTTTACATATGATATTATAGTTTCACAAACAGTTTCTTCTGTAATTTTAATCCACTCTTTAATAGGAATTGTAATTTTACTTCTGGGATTTGTTGTTGTGATTAACAGAAGAAGCTGGAAAATTAAAAGGAGATGGAAAACTAAAGCTAATATGCAAACTCTTTTAGTTTTATGGCTGGTAAATTTTATATTAGGGTCATATATAGCTTTACTCACTTAATAGAATTGTATATGACTTTACTCACTTAATAGAATGTGTATAACTTATTTACTTAATACAGCTGTTAATTTTACTACTTTACTATTTTCATTAAAATTTTGTATGTTCCGGCAGGAAGCTTATCTCAAAAAATGAAAAAGGGTTATGGCAGATCTCAAAGCTTTTGAGTATAAATACTCCTGAAATAAAATGCTCCTAAACAAAAATTTTCCTGTAATCATATATAGAACAAAAAACAATAATTATGAACATTATGACCCCAGTAGACAGGGAAAGTCACACTTGCCCGGAATTCTTCCCGGAATTTATCATAGGCATCGAGCCGCCAGCCAACAGGACGGAAAAAGCACTCTGGTTCATTTTTCGGGGCCGAGAGATTCTAATCAAGCTTAATAAAAATCCAGGAGCAATTCCAAAACTGCTAAACCTTGGAGAAATCGGGCTTTCGGGAAATCGGGAACAATATCTTGGAACTCTTGATGGAACCCATTGTTATTCCGTGGAACTTCCTGAAGACGCACAGGCACCTGAGGGAATGAAATTTGCAGATCTCAGGCAAGCTTATTCGGAATTGAATGAGAAGTGTTTTGCGCTGGTGAATAAAGCCGTCCAGATTATGGAATGGGATAGAACTAACCAGTATTGCAGCCGCTGCGGGACAAAGACTGTGCAAAAACCCGGAGAGAGAGGTAAGGAGTGCCCTGACTGCGGTGAGCTTTTCTATCCTAGAATCTCTCCTGCCGTGATCGTACTTATCCGAAAAGAGCATGAGATTTTACTTGCAAGGTCCCCGAATTTTCCGACAGGAAGGTACGGTTTGATAGCCGGTTTTGTTGAACCTGGAGAATCAGCCGAAGATGCGGTAGTGAGGGAAATCAGAGAAGAAGTTGGAATTAAGGTCAAAAATATCAATTATTTCGAAACACAGGCCTGGCCGTTTCCTAATTCTCTTATGATCGGGTTTACTGCAGAGTACGATTCCGGTGATATCCAGCCAGATGGGTTCGAAATCGAGGATGCAAGATGGTTTTCGGTCGAAAACCTGCCTGATCTGCCTGGAAAAATAAGCATTGCGAGAAAACTGATTGACCATTTCCTTAAAGAAGAAGGGCTGGAAGTTTAAAGCAAGATTGAGAAGTCAATTTTCAACTCAGAGTTTTATTCTTTCTGCTGTAACCTTTTTTAATTATTTTTATCATTTTCAGTATCATTTTCAGTATCATTTTCAGGATGTTCATCGGACTTGCTGTGTGCCAGGCCTTTTTTATCCTATAACTTGAGTTCAGAGATACTGTATCAATGGTGTTAAATGCCAGTGAAATCTTTACAAAATATAACGGAGTTAAAATAACATGACCAAAAAGGTTACAAATTTTATAATTCCATTTGTTATTACAACTATTATTTTACTGGCATATTTTTATCTTGTACATGGTTTGCCTGTTGCTCAAGAACTGGAAAAAACGAATATCGTATCTGTGCAAATTATGCAGGAAAACAAAACCATTACTCTTACTAATAATGAAGATATTGAGAAAGCTGTCAATGTTGTGAAAGTATTAAGTTTTCATTTTGGAGAAGCTAATGGTGGACCTGCAGATACGATGTGCACATTTTATCAGAGAGATGGTTCCAAAATAAAGATAGGAACAAATAATGACACAATTTTTAAGAATGACAGGCAGTATGTTGGTGTTAATGAGTCATGTCGGTTTTTTGAAAACTTAGTTCAAGGTCTTTTCTTCTCGGAAACGCTACAGGGTGGGAAATTGTGTAATTAACGAATGAGCTTGCCCCAAAATTTGATTTAACCGTATTAACTTTGAGACAGGCCATTATAAAGAAAAAAACCATGCTATCAATTGTTTGATGATCAATTTGTAACTGATTGATATATGATTGATATATGATTGATATATGATTGATATATGAACAAAACCGATCTTATGATATCGGGCTGAACTCGCCTGTTTGATATGGAGTAGGCGATAATCAAAATTATAAAATTCAATAGAGACAAAAAACTCAACCTTGGATTCAAAAAAAATTAAAAGTTTAAGATTTTTCTTTCTTTTTTCCCTCAGGTGCCAAAGGCTCGGTTAAAAAAAATCCAAACGATGCGAAATCTTTGACATCCATTTTGTGAGAGTTCTCACCTGAAGAGATAGCAGGAGTGATGAAACGGAAAAACTCACTGGCAAACTGCTCGTAGCTGAAACCCTCCGATTCGATCACCAGTTTCCATTTATTTTCCATTGACAAGGTACCCATGAAGGAGATCATAAGGTACATCGAGGTCAGGAACGGATCGATATCGGCACGGATTGTACCGTCATCGATACCCTGCCGGATCGCATCCCGCAGGAGCAGACGGCAAGTACCGTATCCTTTTCCGATCTCTGCGGTACACGGGTTTTCTTTGGAAAAACGCTCAGAACCGTAAAAATGAATCATGCGAAGATAATCGGGATATTCCTGTGCATACTGGTAATAAGCCTGGCCCATCAGAGCTACCTTGACAATGCCAGGCACCTGTTTCTCCATGCATTCCGTGTATTTTTCTTTAAGGATCTGGATACCACGGAGTACAATGGTTGCAAAAAGCGTCTCCTTATTTTTAAAATATAGATAAATAGTAGCCTTATTCAGTTCGACCTCGCGGGCGATGTCTTCCATAGAAACATCTTCATAACTTCGAGAAAAAAAGAGACGTTCGGCTGCATCGATAATCTCTGTTTTTCGCTGTTCCTTTTCTCTTTGCCTTCTATCGGCGATTCCCATAGTTTTACTCCACTTGACTCATATTTATAAACTTATGTTTTATTCATTAGATAAAACATTCAGGCTCCTTTCGTTGGCTATAGAGCGTATGGAGACGCACTGATGCGTCTTTAACCAGCCCGGGTTTCATCGATCTGGCACTTTGCGGGCAGTTTTTGATACACGCACAGCAAGTAATGCATTTTTCTATATCAATCAAAAGGGAATTTTCCGCATCAACAGCACCTACAGGACACACCTCTGCACAGGTTCCGCACTGTGAACACTCATCACTGACTGCGATAAAATCAACAGTCCACAATTTCGTAACTCCTCCATAAGGATAAGTGCCAGGAACATGCACATCAGAAAACTGAGAGATTGAGGAAACAGATTGCAGCTTCTCACGTATTTTCTGTCCAAATACTTCTGCATGGTGTAAATCATCTTTATCTGGACGTCCCTGTGCCGTTGGCGTCTCGGAATTTGAGAATGAGTGTTCTCCAAGATATGCTGCACAGGCAATGGGAATACACCCACATTTAGTTAAAAGATTTTTTAGTTCGAGTAATGCATCTTCGTATGCCCGATTGCCATAGACAACAACACAGACCGTTGGTGTATTATGAGCTTGAATTGTATGCAGCCATTCATCTAATAATGCCGGCACTCTTCCCATATAAACAGGAACTCCAACTACAAGCAATTCATTTTCCGATGTCTGCAATGATTGTTTTCTTGCATCCGGTCTGATAATATCGATTAATTCCACGGTGCCTGGATTAATGCCATGCGCAATGCCCTGAACAACTGCTTTTGTTGTTCCGGTAGGTGAAAAATAAACTAATTTCACAGATTTTATTTTCATTTCATTTACTCCATCAATTTTGTAGGATTCTGCCCGGAGGTAATCTCACTAGAATATTGTAACTAATGGTTATATTATAACTATCGGTTGTATTATAACTATCGGTTGTATTATAACTTTTGGTTACTCAAAACTATCAGTTGGTTACATATTGCATAGGAGAAAAATATTAGATACCGACAAGGCTTTGGTACTAATTTTACTTGAATCAGAAATCGAATAGAATAGTATTAAAATTTGTAGTAAAGCTTCTCGTTTAAAATCAAAACTCGAAGATTTCTACGTAACCCTCTTTATTTTAACTAATTCTTAATTGAGCCTATCTTGGAAATTGGATCTCTGAAACTCCCCTCAACGCCCGCATACTGCGGAGCAGCAGATATCGGGCGGTTGCTGACAAAAAAGAAGAACCTTCGGGAGCTTAAAAAATGCATTGCAATTTGCACATTCGGTTGCAACCTATAAAGTCGTTAATTTGTATCTTCCCGAATTGCCAAAAAATTCCTGCTAAAAATGATTTAATTTCAAGACAGACTCTTACTGAGTATATCCTATTGATATACTCAGAAACTTCACGATGCATAGGCATTTAATTATTATTGATCTATCTATATAATATGGTAGACACTACGACACAGGAAGACATAAACAAAAGGCTTGATAATATAGAAAAAATTCTCATGGAAATCAGGGATGAACTGAGAGCATCAAATCAAAGATTAAGAGAAGCAAAGGGCGGAGGAATAGAAGTAAAGGGAGAGTAAAATCAGGTACTGTGTAGTCTACAGGATCCGGGATAAATTTTCGGTAAGCTCTAAAGTTGTTCAGGGGGGAAAAAACCGTCAACTACACAGAGCCCTTTCAGACATGTTTTCACACAATCTCTATCTTTATGCTAACTTTAAATAATTATTTTTCACAATTTTTTCACAATTTTTTTGAGAAGACCGTTCGCATACTCCTCGGATGATGTGAAACTCCTTCGGAAGATGTGAAAGGGAACTGCACGAGAAGCTATTGCAAGGAACTTTTCGTCTGTTTTGCTCATATATTTCCTTGCCTTCAATAACATTGCTATTAATTCATCTGAAACCTCGGAATTCTTATCATATTCAAAAAACCTCTCTGCGCCTCCTTCTTCAAGAACAAGCCCAATTTCAATAGATTTTGCCATTTGTGAATCCCTTATTTATATAACTCAACTATCGAGTTAGTGTCATTATGTATTCTATTAACAGATCCCTGCCTGGGTCTTGAAACTAAAAAAGAAAATATACCGTAAAGTAGATTGTATTGAACGAAGGCATAAACATGGGAAACAGATACCAAACAATAGATTTTGAAACATGGAAAAGAAAAGATTATTGTCAAATATACAGGAATGCAGTACAACCTCAATATTGCGTAAGTTTTGAACTTGATGTGACGAACTTTAAGAAGCGTGTTAAAGAAAACAACTGGTCATTTACGATGGCGTTTATATTTGCCGTTACGAAATGCGCAAATGAAATCGAGGAATTTCGGTATCGTTTTCTTGATGGTGAAGTTGTGTTATATGAGTCCATTGATACCTCATTTACATATCTGGATAAAGAAACGGAATTATTTAAGGTAGTAAATGTTCCCATGCAGGACACGATTGAGAAGTTTATACAACTGGCAACCGTAACGGCAGAAAATCAAAAAGAACATTTTACAGGACCTGTAGAAAATGATGTATATCAATTCTCAGCCTTGCCGTGGATAACATTTACGCATATTTCGCACACGGATTTCGGAAACAGGGAAAAAGCGCAGCCCATATTTGACTGGGGAAAATATCAGGAAAGGGAAGATAAATTTATGATGCCGTTTGCAGTCCAGGTTCATCATGCATTTGTTGATGGCATTCATATTGGTAAACTTGCGGATAAGCTGCAGAGATACCTGGATGAAGTGTAGACTATAAGCAAAATGGAAAGGATCAGTAAGTAGTTCACTAATTTTTACTTTTTTTAAAGTTATGTCCTCAAAAATTGGGTTTCACAGTAACTCCTGTGCATAAAACATTAAAATTACAGGATGAAGGTCCTTGAAAAATAATAGTTTTAGTGCTGGAAAAAGATATAGTAGTAAATGTTAACCAGAACTAATATAAGGTTTAAATTATATCCTTAAAAAAGTAAAACACTAAAAATATTTGCCTTTGGGGAAAAGGTTTTGATGTCTTGTCAGGTCTGCGGGGAAGAAATAATTTATATGTTTAAATCTGCTTGAAATGGTTTTTTCCTTATGGACTGATGAGGTCTTAATGTGAGACATAAAAAGCTACATGATAGCACATAGTTGAGGATATTTTATGAAAAGCGACAACTGTAAGAATCCTATGGATAAAAATCAATTAGGTGAGCCGCTTCCGAGCAGAAATCAAACAGTGGGGGATACTACAGAATTAACTACAGTAGCAGGAGCTCCTGTGGAAAGCAATCAGGATAGCATGACAAGCGGTAGACGCGGGCCCCTTATGCTTCAGGAAATCTGGTTTTTGGAAAAATTAGCACATTTTAACAGAGAAGTAATTCCAGAGCGCAGAATGCATGCAAAAGGCTCAGGAGCATTTGGTACATTTACTGTAACTCATGATATAACCAATTACACTAAAGCAGCCATATTTTCTGAAATAGGAAAACAAACCAAAATGTTTGCACGCTTTTCTACTGTAGCTGGTGAGCGTGGAGCGGCTGATGCAGAGCGTGATATTCGTGGTTTTGCTTTGAAGTTTTACACTGAAGAAGGAAACTGGGACATGGTAGGGAATAATACGCCTGTGTTCTTTTTTAGAGACCCTTTAAAGTTTCCTGATCTAAACCACGCTATTAAACGTGATCCACGTACCAATATGCGTAGCTCAAACACCAACTGGGATTTCTGGACATCTTTACCAGAAGCTCTGCTACAGGTAACTATTATTATGGGTGATCGTGGAATACCTTCTTCTTACAGGCACATGCATGGATTTAGTAGCCATGCCTACAGTTTAATAAACAAGAATAATGAACGTGTATGGGTAAAGTTCCATTTCAGGTCACAACAGGGTATAAGAACCCTCACCGACCAGGAAGCTGCAAAAGTTGTCGGAATGGACCGTGAAAGTCATCAAAGAGACCTTTACGAAGCCATTGAAAAAGGCAAGTTTCCAAAATGGAAAATGTATATACAGGTTATGACAGAGGAACAGGCCAATTCTATGAAGAATAATCCCTTTGACCTAACTAAAATGTGGCATAAAAAGGATTATCCACTGATACCGGTGGGTGAATTTGAATTAAACAAGAATCCTGAAAACTATTTTGCAGACGTGGAACAGGCTGCTTTTTCACCAGCTAACGTAGTCCCTGGAATAAGTTTTTCCCCGGACCGTATGTTACAGGGACGTTTGTTCTCTTATGGAGATGCACAGAGGTATAGATTGGGTGTAAATCACCATCAAATACCTGTGAATTCTCCTCAGGGTGTTAAAAACTATCATAGCTTCCATAGAGATGGACAGATGAGAGTTGATGGTAATAGAGGAAGTCAACTGCATTATGAACCCAATAGCTATGGAAATTGGAACGATCAACCTCAATACGCACTTCCAGTTGAAAAAACGGGTTCGACAGACATCTGGAGGTATGATTTCAGAGAAGATGACAGTGATTATTACACCCAACCAGGGGAGTTATTCAGAGCTATGACTTCTGATCAGCAACAGGTTTTGTTTGAAAATACTGCCAGAAATCTGGGAGATTCTACTCTCCAAATCAAGCACAGGCATATTTACAATTGCTATCAGGCAGATCCCGAATATGGTAAAGGTGTTGCAAAAGCATTGGAAATAGAGATATCAACCGTTGATTTAAATTTGCCAGCGCGTACTTCAAGAAAAGCCAATTATGAAGCAAACAATAAACATCCTGAATTAAATCAACCTACAATGAAAAAAGATTCGTGCAGGGAGATTGATACTAATGGTGATCCATGCATTGAACCCGAAAATGATCCGTGGCTTTTGTAACTATTGAATAATGAAATTTGGCATTAGCGGTAATATCAGGTCTTAAGAAGGATATAAAAAATTATAGAGGGATATAAAAAATTATAGACTCGACTGTAGCTGAAATGGTTCAGAGACCTCATAGACTTGATAATACCTTTTTTAATGTTTTGGAGTATGTTAATGCTTTGACTCTTAATCTGTTTTTTATAACAGACAATTATATTTTTTAAATTTCAATACTTTTTCATGCTTAAAAACGGCATCAGTAGATATCAAGGAAAGAGTCTGTGGCTTTTAAGAATTTTTACATTTGATTCCCATTTTCACGATACCACGGATAATACAAATTCTGTACCCTGCCGTGGATAACGTTTACGCATATTTAGTACACGGATGTTAGATTCAAGGAAAAGTAAAGACAAAGGAAAAGTGAAGGAAAAATTCACCTCTTGTAACCAAATACTTTATCGTATTTTTTATGATCAATTATATCAATCACTATTACGAGAGTGTCAATATCCGGATTACCAGTTGTAAGTGTGTAAAGCATTCTCCAGAAACCGGGAAGTTCTACTCTAAACAGGTTCTTTACTTCATATTTAGTTTTATATTCAGAAGGAATTAATCTTTTAGCAACTGGATTTCCATAATGAACATCGTTTTTTATTAACTCTATTTTTTGATGAAAAGCATTAAGAATTGTCTCCTCCTGCTTTGAGTGCGAAGCCTTACTTATAAGAGATTCATATATTTTCTCAGCTTCAGGAGTTAATCTTACACTTACACGCTTCATAGCTTATTCACACTTTAGAGCTCACGTCCGTAAACCGCAACATTTCTTAAATTCTTGTTTGTGTTGTGAATCCACGTTATCCCTCTTAACCCTACAACTATTTTATTACTTTTTTCAAGATATTCTAAAATAATCATTAAAGTATTATGGTTTACCTGGCGTGGAAGTGCTTTTTTGAGTTCCGGAATCGTTATAACACTATCTGGAGAGTTTTGTAGAGTATCTTCTACCATTATAATAGTATTGAGAGTTGGAGAAGGTTTTACCTTATCAGAATTTAATGTCTCTGCCATTTATTCACTTCCGTAAATCTGTAATGATTATGTAAGAATCAGATATTAGTTAATAACTTATTAATATCTATGGATACTTATGGTTTCTGGTCACATGTGCAGAGACAATCTTTTTTCATCATAAAAAATAGATGGGAAGGAAAAAAAGTGTTTCAAAATTCTCAGGTACTACCAGAGATCTCGACTGGAGGATGGCGTTTATATTTGCCGTTACGAAATGTGCAAATGAGATCGAGGAATTTCGGTATCGTTTTCTTGATGGTGAAGTTGTGTTATACGAGTCCATTGATACTTCATTTACATATCTGGATAAAGAAACGGAATTATTTAAGGTAGTAAATGTTCCCATGCAGGACACGATTGAGAAGTTTATATAACTGGCAACCGTAACGGCAGAAAATCAAAAAGAACATTTTAAAGGACCTGTAGAGAGAATCTTGTACATACGTTTTTCAAGAGCTCATGCCCACTACTTTGGGTTAAAAAAATAAAATTAGCAACATAATGCAATTTCTTGATTGCTGATCGGAAGGTTCATACTATTTAATCCAACTGCTTCCATACATTTACTAATTGAGTTGTTTCTTTTAACTATAGTAATTTTCATAGCTATTTTGATAGTTTCTTTATGAACTTCAATATTGGCATCAAAACTTTTTAAACTTTGTAAATCTGCTTTTAAAACGTTAAATTTCTTTGATGCATCCAGTATCTCAATAGCCATTACGCAACCGTCTTCGCTCATATCAAGTATTATACCATCTAAATCCATAGATTTCTTGTACTTTTTACCAGTACCATAAAAGAAAGCACTATCGTTTTCCAAGTCATAGTCATATTTACTAAGTTCAATCCCCCTAGACATCTTCTCTCCTCCGCTTTTTGGCTTCATCAGGGAAGCAACTTACTAAATTAATTCTAACTGGATCCGAATTCTTTATGCTTATAATAACCACAAAATCATCATCATGGTTGAGATTATAGATTAATTTAAATTTACCTTCTGATAGTTTGAATATACCACATGGAGTATCATTGAGAATAATATTTACTACTCCATTTGCATCTGGTATATCACTCTTACGTTCATCTGTCCTTATATTAAAGTGATAAGTCGTATGGAGATTATTTATCTCAATCTTTGACAGATAATCAAGAGCGTCTTTAACCGTATAAGAATCGCCATTTGACATAAAAATCAATGTCGTGTCTGTTATTGTGCAAATTATTGAAGGTAAAATACTTTCAAGAATAAATAACTTATAACATTTAGGAGAATATACAATCTGTTTTTCCGATATCTAATTAATTTATATACTATAAGTTTTACAATAAATTTTGATACTAATAAGTTGTTGGTCTCTTTATTAATGTACTTAATTATTTCCTTTTCATAACCATATCAAGATTTGAATATATGTCATAGAAAAGATTTGGGAAATAAATCAACAGAACTCTTTTTCTCACTAGAAAGACACAAACAAACTAATTTTTGAAAGAAAGGAAGGCAAGCCTTCCCTCAAGCTCCGGCTTAACTTCCTCTTTATACTAATTTAGGCAATCAATGTTACCAAATATTGAAAACAAGTATATTCCTAAGGCGGCGGCAAAGTATGGTGTTTATTAAGTCATGAAACTAAAAATGGATAAATGCATACTAAAGAAACCGATGAAACCATCGGTGAATCTCCAATGTAAGATTAGGTAAATTTCAAGATTTCAATAATAATTGAGATAATATATTACTTTAAAACCCCATTTTTCCAGATGAAATCTTTCTCTAGATCGTGATAATATTTCCTGAGCATATCTATGTGAATTTGTGAATTTTTAGCTTCTTCGAGGGGTACACAAAATACTTCTATCGGAGAATCTGGATTTCCTCCTAAACCCAAAACTACATAAAACGGAATTTTCCTATCATGAGAATAAGAAAAGTATCTGTCTATCTGGTCTGGATATGACCAATTAAAAAATCCATTTACCAGACGAGATCTATATTTGCATTCAACACAAAAAGTTTCATTTGTTGTTCTATCTCTGATCACCAAATCCGGATTGCAATCTGACTCTACGTAGCGATTATGCTTTCTGCACATATCCGTAGTCCATTCTACTATAGAAAAAAGTTTGTCATCAAATTTATCAACAACATATCTTTCAAATTTATTTCCTTTTTCTACATTCTCAGATTCGACATTAAGCTCATTTTGATAAGCATCTGGTGATAGCTGTTCTTCTGAATGATAACAATTTTCGGGATTTTTTTCTGAATCAGTAGATTCCATACTCATAATTTCCTTATCTTTAAAAGGACCTTTACATTGAAATGACTGTAACCTATTATTCGTTATATAACAGACAATTAAAGATATCAAAGCAAGTGGTATGAATACATAATAATATGTAACAATCATCTGAATAATTTCTTTCAAAATCAGGAAAATAAAACATAAGCATATAAGCGCGATTACAAGCTTATCTGTGTTCAAGATTCTTTGTTTAGAAGCTCTGTATGGTCTCCGCTTATTATAGTATCTATAATTTGATTTACGTGTCACCATCGATATCTCCTAAAATTCTAGCATAGGGCTATATATAAATTGACTAAAAAAATATAAAAAGTTATCCCATATTTGAAATTAAAAATGTTTTTTTGAAAGCTCACCAAGGAAAGACAAGCAACGGACTCAAAAAATCTCAGGTGCACTTCTGAAAATTGGGAAGCAGCCAGTTGTAGGGGATTTTGCCGTTTTGCTTGACCAGATCGAAAAACTAAACAAGGTGTATAAGCAAGCGGTCCACTTCATAGCTAGCTTAATCGAGGAAAACAGTAAATTGATATGAAGCTCTTGCCAGAAGTCATAGAGAAAAATCCAGGTGGCGCTTCTGATGATAACTTTTTGTGTTAGGGAGTGTGTAAAGGGGCTTAAAGGATTTGATGGTTAATCGTTCATTTAATTTTTGATAACACACATTCATCTAACCATGCTGGGATAGAATTTTCATTTGACAACGTCAATGAATTATCTGGCTTTTTTTCAGCGATTAATTGCATTTGTTGTGTTGAATTATCAAAGATGTATGCTCTTCTACAATGTTGTAAAGCGGTAAATAAATTCTCATGTGATCGTATATACCGATCTTGGATTTTGTCAGTAGGAACATCATGTCCCCCATTTAACACTCTCTCTTCCACACGACCGTAATTGATGTAAGAATCTACCGTGCTTACAAAATATAAATATACTTGCCATTCACAGTTTTTTGCGTTTTTGAGAAAATCTACTTTTGATGAATGTGAAAGAACAGTCTCATATGAGAATAATGTTTCTTTTGAGTTAATATAACAATGCCGTAAATAATCAGCCAACATTGCACCCATATATGAACTTCTGTTTGTTATATTAAAACAATTATCATTAATTTTGATATTTTTGGTGTCAATGTTGCATTTGTTGTAAAATGGAGACTGAGATATAAAATCTTGAAAATTGTTTTCATCAACTTTTAATCCAAAGTCGTTGAAATTAAGCACATTGATTAAATTAAGATCATCAGGATTTATGTGACGATTAGGATTAATCAATTTACTTCTTTCTTTGATAAACTGATTAACTAGCGTTGTTTTACCAGACCCGTTTGGACCTGCAAATACTCTCATGCGTTTCATAGATAGTATCGTCTTTTTTCTGGAATTACTGAACTGTTTTCGATTTTTCGAATAATTTCAGTTCTTCCATCTGGATGCATCTTGACAATGGCTTCGCCTTGCTGTATAGTTACCGACCTTCCGTGACTAAATGCATTTTTTCTCGCGTTGCTTGAGGCTGTTTTTGCGATCCTTGCAATAGCTTTACATTGTCTTATTTCATTTCTTTGTCTTTTATTTATTATTGGCATTATAGAATCCCCCTTCGCAAATTCAGCACATTTACTGTTATATACAACATTTACATAAATAGATTTGTATTGGTATTACCCTCACAATAACCATGGTACATTTTCGTATTTAGTTATAAAATTATTACTCAGCCTTTTAAATTTCTTATACAAAAAATAAACAAAATGATACAAGAGAAGAGTGACCAAGCTAGATTCTGAATTAAAGTGGCTCCAAACCTTTTATTTACATGAAACGTTTTCTTCTTGTTTTCATAGTCCTATAAACCCATTGGAAAGCATTTTCCTGTATTTGCAAAGCTAGAAAAGCTACAGACCTAAAGAACTGGTCTTTTTAAATTGGCACGTTAAAGAAAATAACTGGTCATTTACGATGGCGTTTATATTTACCGTTACGAAATGCGCAAATGAAATCGAGGAATTTCGGTATCGTTTTCTTGATGGTGAAGTTGTGTTATATGAGTCCATTGATACCTCATTTACATATCTGGATAAAGAAACGGAATTATTTAAGGTTGTAAATGTTCCCATGCAGGATACGATTGAGAAGTTTGTACAACTGGCAACCGTAACGGCAGAAAATCAAAAAGAGCGTTTTACAAGGCCTGTAGAAAACGATGTATATCAATTCTCAGCCTTGCCGTGGATAACATTTACGCATATTTCGCACACGGATTTCGGAAACAGGGAAAAAGCGCAGCCCATATTTGACTGGGGAAAATATCAGGAAAGGGAAGATAAATTTATGATGCCGTTTGCAGTCCAGGTTCATCATGCATTTGTTGATGGCATTCATATTGGCAAACTTGCGGATAAGCTGCAGAGATACCTGGATGAAGTGTAAATAAGCATGATGGGAGGACCGGCAGTTCATTAATTTTTACTTTTCTTGAAGTTATGTTTTCAGAATACGTAGGTTTAACAGAAAAACATCTGCATGTAAGAAATATGTGAGTGAGCCAATACCTTACACAATTTTGACTCCCAGAATCCGCGCAGCAAGTTCTATTGCTTGCCCGGCATTGACTATAGCCCCTCTGAGTTCATTTCGTGTATCGGATACTGTGATCCCGTCAATAATACAATCCGATAAATCGATGCCTTTGAGTAAGGCTTTAAAGAAATCCGCTCCTGTGAAATTAACCGCTTTCAGCGTGGGCTTCTTTAACCGAATCTCGGATAAGAAAGCTTCCGTAAAATTGCAGTCACGAATGGTGCAGCTCTCCAACACAGAACTTGAAAAATCTGCATATCGAAAGGAACCGTCCGCTAAAGAGGTTTCTTTCATGTGGCTCTTGCTGAAGTTGCTACCATCGCCTTTACACGTTAATATTTTAGAGCCTTTCCAGTAGCTTTCCATAAAACTGCAGTTTGCAAAATTGCAGTTATCAAACACCGAATTGTAAAAGCTGGCTTTTGAAAAATCACATTTGATGAACTGGCATTGTATAAACTGTACCGATTCAAATTCTATCCTTGCGATGTCGACATCCGAAAGCATCTCGCCTTCAAAGCGCATCCTTTCTATATATTTGTCATCAGATTGTGCAGCTATAATTTGGCTTTCCAGCATGCTTCCATCTCCATAGACTGATGTTTCTAAATGATTATTGACAGAATTATTTATTTGTTTTTTGTGAGTGCCATCTCATATTTGTCCATTGGCATTATGAGAGTCTTCCATATAAGCCAGAAGCGATACAGGATATAGATATTATCTAATGATAGATGAGTGAGCCTTGCAGTGTTATGCGGTATATTGGACGTGGTGACGCGCAAACAAACCGGAAACGGCTCTTGCATGAAGCGGCACACTATTACAAACGGAACCTTTGGAAAAACAATGAATGCTGGGTAATCACATTATCAAAATAGGCAAAAGTATAAAGGGAGAGTTCACCGTTATAAGCGATTACTAACTTTTAAGCGTAAATTAATCTTAACTTTTTTAAAGTTGTGCTTATAGCTCTTAATTGTTTTTAATATGTCTTAAATATATGAATATGAAAAAGCAATTAAATAGCTTTTTCAGAAAAATCACGGAAAGTCTAACTATGAATAATTTTAAAAAACTAGGTCTCAGTAATGCTGTTTTGAAATCAATAGATGAACATGGCTTTGAAAGCCCTACAGCAGTACAGGAAAAATCAATTCCCCTAATTCTTGCTGGGGAAGATGTTATAGCCGGAGCCGCAACAGGTTCCGGAAAAACACTCGCATTTGCTTCCGGCATATTACAAAATTCCGAAAAAGGAAAAGGAATTCAGGCTTTGATCCTGACCCCTACAAGAGAACTGGCGGAGCAGGTGGCAAATTCTTTCAGGAAATTCTCAAAATACGACCCGTTAAATATCGTATCTATCTATGGCGGTGTAGGGATCAATCCACAAATTAAAGAATTAAAGAATGCCGAGGTTGTTGTGGGAACACCCGGCAGGCTACTCGATCATATCAGCAGAAATACCATCAAACTCAATAAGATGAAAACCCTTGTCCTTGATGAGGCAGACCAGATGTTTGATATGGGATTCAAAATGGATGTAGAAAAAATTATCAAGGAATGTCCTCAAAACAGGCAGACCCTTTTGTTCTCTGCAACCGTTACAAAAGATATTGTCCAGCTTTCCCGCAAGCACATGGAAAACCCGGTTCGAGTATCAGCAGAGTCTTATATCGACCCGCAAAAATTGAATCAGATCGTTTATAAAGTACAGGATGACATGAAATTATCTCTGCTCGTGTATCTTCTACAAAATGAAAAGTCAAACCTCGGGATGGTTTTCTGCAACACAAAAAGAAACACTGAAAAAGTCGCAAAAAACCTGAGAAAATCAAGTATCAATGCCGTGGCAATTCATGGAGGATTGACACAGAACGAACGAACTCGCATAATGGAAAAATTCCATTCCGGGAACATATGTGTCCTTGTATGCACAGATGTAGCCGGAAGAGGCCTTGATATACAGGGTGTTTCCCATGTTTACAATTATGATATTCCCAGGGAGAGTAAACAGTATATTCACAGGATTGGAAGAACTGCACGAGCAGGAACAGAAGGAAAAGCGATAAATATCCTTTCCAAAAATGACCATGCTAATTTCATGAGTGTGCTGAAAGACAATCATGTAGATATTAAGGAACATGCCCTACCCGCTCTGAAGAAGATTGTAATTGAAAGACCGGAAATAAGATTGCCAAAGCCGGTAAATAGGATGAACAACCCCTCCAGAAAAGGTCGTAAACCCAGGCACAAAAACTATTAAACACCTTTCGTCTGTGCATTGCATTATAACTAACCATTGACCGATTGGCATCGGCAGGAGCAATGGACTGCTCCTGCAAAACCCAGGCACGAGAATAAGAACGACGGCCAGTTCGTGCCACTACGATGTCAACGCGCCGAATTATAAAATAAGGTTTTGAGTTTCCAGCCGGTGGTGAAGACAATTTTCCTTTAGGTTTAATTCCATGCGCTCCCTGGTTAATTAGTTTTTATTATTCCTGAATGCTCGTAAATTGCATCTCACATTCTTTCTTTTCACGCACCGCGCTCCGCTTGAACCCACCTGCGTACAGTAGATAAAAATGAAATCATTAGCCGCGCTGGGAAGTCTGACCCCCAAAATATCAACCATGTAGCTGGGGACAACCCAGTACCTATTTTTTAATTAAATCCCAAAGACATCTTTCAAGTTTCCGCTGAACATGTTTCCTTCACTTATAACATTGAACTTACAAGGCACCGTAACAGCAATTGCATAACCTGCGTACGCATCCCTATTAAAAGGAGCCACAGTATTCTTTATTTCATTGCTTGTAAGACGCACAACATACCCGGACCCTGCAGAAGTAGTTATGTAGGTTCCTATTCGGATACCGTTACAGTTACCATCCAGGACATTTTCCCGAATGTCTACTTCTGTCCATCCATCCAGGCATATTCCAGCAACGGCTGAAAGTCTATCAGCAGTTTCTTTGTCTTCAAATACAGGCATTTGCCCACAGTTTGTTATGGTATTTCCTTTAATTGTAAGTCCTGTTGCTGCATCTAAAGCAGGTGCAGTATGACCGGCTGCCCAGATCCCTGGCCCCTGGCAACCATCAATAATATTGTTGAGTATCCAGACATTCGATGTAGTTTCGTTTGCCCTGGAGTTTTCAATCTGAATGCCTGGGCCTGTACGAGGTTTATACTTCGCAGTGCTCTTTATTATATTGTCCTGGAAAATCACATTCCTGGAGCCTTTAGAGCGCAGGCCTGAATTGATCCTTGTATAGATCTCATTTCCTGAAGCTTCTACGTCAACACACCTTTCACAATAGAAACCATCATGTCCGATGCCGTATATTTTGTTTCCAGAGACGGTTACGTCTTTTGAGTCCAGAATCCTGACACCATCACCTTTTGAATTTTGAATTTTCACATTCCGGATTTTGACTTCTGAAGCCCTGTTTCCTCCAAATAGATTATGGTAACCTTTCCCATGAAGCACATTCTGCTTATCAGCCAGCCCACCAAACATGAACCCTTCAAACAGATAATTTTCACCCGAGAAGCTGAAAACCGGTACCTGTGGCTTCCAGAGGCACATCGAAGCATATGGTATTAGCTGGATGATTGCTTTTTCATCTCCGGTTATGGTCGTGCCAGGATGGAGCTGAATAGGAGTTTTGGCCGTAAATGTTGTCTTCGTTCCTGTTGTTTTGAGCTCTATTTCTTCGTATTCACGGCCATCGCCGACTTTATCAAAACTACTCTGAAGAAATGTTCCTGGTGTTAGAGTCAGTACGTTTGTCATATGTTATGCAGGGTTCCTGAGATTGAAAAAGAAAATTGAATTCTTATTAAGGTCTTTTAATTTTAAGAGTTTTATTACACATGACCAGTTACGATATATCTATTTATTAAAGCATTTAAACTGATAATACGAGAGTTGTTAAATCTGCTTTTCAATGTATCCCTATAAACAGTCGAATTAATAAAAAAATTAAATAAGTTTATTTATTAAGATATACATAGAAAGTAATTATGAAAATAAGTCCGGAAACAAAAGAAATGGCATTGTATGTCACAATTGCCTTAGCTTTAGTAATGATAGCTCTATGTATAGGACCAATAATTTCAGGCTTAGCAGGATATATACCAGGAGTAAAAATAACAAGTTCAGAAGCAACAAGTTATTACATACAATCATTACTTGCCGTAGTGATTGGTTTACTTCCTCTAAAAAAAAGAGAACTAAGCTAAACCAATGAGTAAAAAAAGAGAAATTTAACTATCAGTCAAAGCTATCTTTTTCTAAAAGATAATACTTCACTGGAGATATATTGCGAGTGTACCCCCAATATTTTGATTTTTCTACTATGTATAAAAGAGCGCTACGCATATTTAATATGTTGTATAATAATAGTTCCCAACCTTATTTAAGTTATTGGTGGCATTTACAACCAAAAAAACAAAAATAAGCCTTAAGAATTCTTTATTATATAAAATATACAAAAAAAGTACAACCTAAGATGACAGAGCATAAATTAACTTTCAAAATGTAGTTTTTACCCAATTACATGTTATTCTGAATGTAATTCCATACAAAATCCTTTACTTTTACAGCTACGGGGTAGGCTTTACTAACAGGATCTATCAACTTTATTAAATTCTCAGATATCTTTGCAATTTTTGAAAAGCTCATTTTTTCATTATAAGTTTCTTTAATTCCTTCATTAATGTTAGTTTTCACTTCATCTTTGTTTTGTATTTCAATATCAGATTCATCAATAAGATTAGCTAACTCATTAAAAATATCTCGAAGTTCTTGAAAATCCATAGTTACAACACTTTGTTTCACATCTTTAGAATCAATAGCCATATTCCCAATCTTCCCATAATTACGCATGTCATAATAACTCACAGAAAAATCTCCTGAATTTTTTAATTCATCAGCTATTGGGCCAATTCTCTTAATAAATAAGAAGAAATACTTGCGATTAAACTTTTTAAAATCAAATCTAAACTCTAAATGGTGATGCCCAGGCAATTCGAGCAGTTTTTTTTTAATTGTGTCTATATAAGCAGGATAATTATTCCTAGATAAAATTCCAAAATTTTCGTTATGTAAAATTTCTTTATTTTCTTGATATAATATTGTAAAAGTACAGTTGCATAGATTCCCAAAACCGTTATTACTAATAATTACTTTATTATCAATTATATTAATCTCAGAAATCCGTGGAAAAAGTAGAACTCCGCGATCACGCATTTTTTCATCATACTCAAGAGGAGAAAAAAGGTTTCGGAAGTGTTTTTGACTATTATCTTTTGAATAACAGTAATTCTCAGAAGTAAAAGAAATACATTTTCCAAATGTAGTATATACAATATCTAGTTTCGTTATATAAGTATCTAAATCATCAGATTCTAGATCGTATTCGCTATCAATTAATTTCTGAGTATATTTTTTATTCAAAATTTCAAATATTTTATCTTCGAATTGAGTAAGCATTTTATAAGGAACATTGATTCTTGGATCTTTACCAAATACAAGCTCTGGATCACACGAGTCAATAATGTCTATTTCATCTAAAATTTCATTTTTTAATATAATTGAAATTAAATTGTAAAATATTCGTGGATGATTTTTATATATTAAAGAAATATCGCCTGCATACTTTTGGTCAATTAAAAAGATAGAACTATGTAAGAACAGGTAATTCATACAGTATAAAGAATTCTCTATACAAGAATTCATAATTCGAACATACAGTTCGATATCTTTTTTGGCCAAATCAATAGAAGATATGAATAATTGATTTTTTAAATTACTATCTCCAAAATTTGATGCTAATAGTGAATTAGCTGTAACTAATACAGTTCTCAGATCGGATCTTGTGTAAGCTTTGTTTGCGAGCTTTTGAAAAAAATCCTTAAAATCTGATTCAATCATTTCAACCCTCAGAAATCAAAAAGCGATTTTTGTGATTTGTCTTCGTCCTTTTCATTTATATAAATTTCTTTGGATACGATTTCGTCATAAATTTTTCTCGCAAAAGAATAATAGTGCTCTTCGATATCATAATCATCATTTAAAGATGACCAAGAAATTCGAGGGAACTCTAATGTGACCTTTCCATCAATATCGATAGTAAAAGCCACCGGATAGCTTTTATCGAGATTTTCGTATGTAGCCCAGATTTCTGATTTGAACATGTTGACTTTAATTTCATCGTTTTCTATAATCTCTTTTATTTTTTCTGCTTTTGGATTGAGTTTCTTAGAACGGATTGATGTGTACTCTGCTGTTTTAACATTACCAAATTCTTCTTCACTCGCAGGATCAAATCGAATCTCAGAAAGTCCGTCTACATATTTATTTATACATAATTTCCGAAGTTCTTTCTCACTAAATTTAGTAGGGGTTAAATCGAGTACATTGAACAAATTGTTATACGGAGCATGCCACAGATTCTTACTTATCTTTCCCCCATTAAAGACCAATAAAGTGAGTTTATTATCTTCAGGAAAGTGATCCACATACATAGTAGCCAAGATTACATTTGAAAGGTTATACCGTCTTAATACTGGATTATCTTCATAATCTGTGAGTAACCCAGTTAAAGTTTTGTTGCCCAATTTGCCAAACAGTGCAGAAACGTGATCTCCGTATGGTTTAGTGTAAACACAACCGAATTCTTTGGTGATATTTAATTTGTTCTTCGAAAATTTATATATAATCTCATCAAAATCAAAAGGAGAGTCGGTTTTATACTTAACGATGGATAGTGTTCGATAACGATCGATATCAGAGTCATCTGTTTCCGAGATAATTTTAAAAGGATGGCTACTATCCATTATATCAACTCATAATATTATTTAGGTATTTCAAATATTGAACAGGTTATTAATAATTACTAAATAGAACATGCGTATTAATTTTCCGATTTTGTCACTTTTCCCCCTTTCGCACAAGCCTGAATAAGAAGGAATTTTTCAGGCACAATTGAACTTTTACAGGACGAAATATCAAAATATTTATCCATTTAATCAAATACTTCTATCTCATGAACAATCATAGCGAAACAGAAAGTTCAATTCACTGCGACGCCGATAAAATTCCAGGCTGGAATAAAGAACTTGAACTGGCTTTTTCTGCCTATAAAGGCCCCTACACGCCCGGAAGAATCGCATCAAGGCATAAAACGGTCTGCGAGGTCCTTGTCTCTGGAGCTGTCGTACAGGCTGGAATCTCAGGTGCGCTTCTGAAAATTGGGAAGCAGCCGGTTGTAGGGGATTTTGTGGTTTTGCTTGACCAGCCTGAACTGGGCTCACGTATGGTTGTAAATATTCTGCCCAGGAGGACCTGCCTTTCAAGAGGGGCAGCAGGAGACGGGGGCGGAGAGCAGGTAATTGCTGCAAACCTTGATACCATTTTTATCGTGACGTCTTATGGTAAGGATCTCAACCTTCGAAGGCTTGAGAGGTATCTTGCCATTGTGTATTCTTCAGGTGCAAGCCCTGTAATTTTACTTAACAAAATCGACCTTGAAGATAACCCAACCCGGCTGGTAGAAAAAGTTCGGTCGATTGCAGGTAACGTACCTGTTATTCCGTTAAGCGCCCTTTCAAAAACCGGGCTTGAAGAACTTAGCCCTTACCTCAACCAAGGGGAAACAGTTGCATTAATAGGCTCCTCCGGTGTCGGAAAATCCACGCTTATCAACGCTTTTCTCGGTAAAACCGTCCAGAAAACCGGAGATATCCGGAAAGACGATGAAAAAGGAAGGCATACAACTACAGTTCGCCAGCTCTTCCTGCTTCCGAATGGAGCAGTCCTTATAGACAATCCTGGGATCAGGGAAATACAGCTCGGAGACTCTGCAGAAGGGCTTGAAAAAGCTTTTTCCGAGATCGTTGACGCAGCCCGCAATTGTAAGTTTAAAGACTGCACTCACCGCGACGAGCCGGGCTGTGCTGTGCTGAAGGCGGTTGAAAACGGGATAATTCCTGAGGAACGGCTTGCCAGTTATCACAGATTAACTGGAGAACTCATATTCCAGTCAAAAAAAGCAGAAATTGGCCTAAAACGACTTGAAAAGGAGAAATGCAAGAAAATAGCGCTGGATATTAAAAAATATAAGAAATCTACAGGGAAACTGTAAGATGAAGTGTATTTTTAGGCGGGACTTCTCAGGAATTATCAGTCTTTTAGCACTATATTGTGTTATTTTGCTGCTTCGGTATGTTGTGCGAGTTTAATCAACTGAAAACAATTGATGAAAACAATTGACTGAAGATAATCGACTGATATTAATCGACTGAAGCAGTATTTTTCTTTTTTTCTTATTCTCCCCTGGCAGCGCAATGCCTAAAAATAAACAGCACTTTTTTAATTGCATAGGTTTCGTGAAAAGCACGAATCCGGATTTAGGAGGCGCTTACATGGCAAGTAAAGTTTATTTCGCAGACCTGAGGGCAAAAAATCCGCAGGAGAATACGATCAGCAAAATTCAGAGGCTCTTCGACGAAGCAGGTTTTGCCGAACTCCTTGGAGAAGGTGATTTGACTGCGATCAAGATTCATTTTGGAGAGTATGGGAACGATGGATACATAAATCCCGTTTTTGTGCGGCAGGTTGTGGAAAAGATCAGGGAAGCCGGAGCAAAACCGTTTGTCACGGATACGAATACTCTTTACTCAGGCAGCCGGCATAATGCAGTTGACCACCTGACGACTGCGATTGAACACGGTTTTGATTATTCCGTTGTCAGGGCTCCGCTTATCATATCTGACGGTTTGAAGAGCCAGAACTCTGCAGATGTAGAGATCGGAAAGAAACATTTCGAGTCCGTGAAAATAGGAGCGGATATTGCTGCTGCGGATTCTATGATTGTGATGTCTCATTTCAAGGGACATATAGTAGCCGGTTTTGGAGGGGCTATAAAGAACCTCGCTATGGGCTGTGCTCCTGCAATCGGCAAGAAGGAACAGCATTTCAGGACAAGCCCGCATGTAAATCAGGATAAGTGTATAGGCTGCGAGAAATGTGTTGAAATTTGTCCTGTAGGAGCTTCTTCTCTTCTTGGAGAGGTTTCAATGATTGATCCCAATATCTGTATAAGCTGCGGACAGTGTATGGAAGTTTGCCCTGTGGGGGCTATAACTATAGATTGGGAACATGACATTCCTGAGTTTCTGGAGAGTCTTACGGAGTATGCTTACGGAGCAGTAAAAGGAAAGGAAGGAAAAGTGGGTTACATAAATTTTCTGCTTAAAATTACCCCTGACTGCGACTGTGTGCCCTGGAGTGATGCTCCGATTGTGCCTGATATAGGGATTCTCGCTTCAAAAGACCCTGTTGCTCTTGACCAGGCAAGCTACGACCTCGTAAATAGACAGAAAGGGCTCGTCAACTCCTCCCTTCAGTGCAACCACGAAGCTGGAGCCGATAAGTTCAAAGGGGCATGGCCAATGATCGATGGAACCCACCAGCTCAAGTACGGAGAAGAAATCGGCATGGGTCGCCGTGAGTATAAATTGATTGAGATTTGAGCTAGTAATTTGAGCTAATATAAAGACAGACTGAAGTCTGAGTTTTTTAAAGACCGGTTGAAATTCGACCTCATTTAAAGAATTAACTATCAGAGAAGTCAATTCTCAACAGCTTTTCTTTTTTACTTGTTCCTTAAACATAAAGTTCTGAGTTATATACTTAGTTGTAAGGGTTAACTAAGGTCAATTTTCAGGTCAATCCTTAATCAATTAACAAATCAACTTTAATTGCTTTAACCGCAAATCTATTTTTTAAAAAGATAAATATAGCAGATACTACAACTTAATATATAGATTAATCTTACCCAACTTTACTGGAGATGAATTAGAGTGACCATCTGGGAATATGATGTTAAAGAGATAAGGTTCAGTGAGTGGTCAAAGACAAAAGAAGATCTTAACAGCCTTGGAACTGATGGCTGGGAGCTCATCAAATTTGCAGACGAAATAGACGAAAACGGTATGATAACAGCTGTTTTTAAAAGACCGGTAGATTATGTTGACGCAGCCCTTTAAAGTTCTGTTTTTAATTTTATAATTTTTTGCCCTTTTTTCTGCATAAAACATTGCTTTAAGAGTTTGGCTTACAGATTGTTTAATTTTCTTAGGTTGTTTATTTTTCTCAGGTATTTATTTTTCTCAGGTATTTATTTTTCTCAGGCTGCTTATTTTTCATTTTTACTTTTTATTTTTGTTTTCTTAGTTATTTTTTTTGTTTTTACTTTTTGTTTTTGTTTTTTAGTTATTTAGCATGAAAGTGCTGCCATCTGCAAGCACTTTCATTGGTTGTGCATGTTATTCAAAGAATATCATGTTCATTTTCTTTATTTTTTTTATTTTTATTTTAATCTTAGTGTGAAACAACTATCCTTCATTTTTGAGTAATAAGTCTTTTTTCATGAGTAGTACACTTAGTTAACAATGTTTACTAATTTTGTTATAAGATAAAGCTTTAACCATATAAAATATTACTATATTTTAGAAATTAGTGTCAGACTGATAAGAATCAGAGTAGTATGCGGAAAGTAAGAATCAGGAGCCAGGAAATGGAAACTCAAATTGGAAACAAAGCAGAATCTGACAAGGAAGTTCATAAGCAACAAACAGAACCCGGAACAGAACCTAGTACACAAAATAAAGAAACAAATCCGAGATTCAATAAACAAAATGAAGATACGGAAGAAGTAAAAAGCCAGTTAAGTGTCGGAATCGAAATTAAAGACGGCAGTAATGCTGAAAAAGCTGAGGAATTATTTCAAAAGCCTGAGATTGATTTTGATCGCTTTTTCAAGTTTATCGATTCTTCAATTCAGGGTTTAAAAGAGTACAGTCTGATTGCCTCGGCTCTTGAGCTCGGAGTATTTGAAGCGCTTAATACTCCTTTGTCAGCAAGGAACCTGGCTGAAAAGCTTGGCTGTGATCCTCTGCTCATGCCTTATTTCTGTGAAGCTCTTCACAGTCTCGGATTCCTTGATAGATTTGAGGAAGGGATGGATAAGGAAGAAGAAAAGGCTCAGGTTGTAAAAACAGATCCAGTAGCCGGTCAAGAAAAAGGAAAATCCGAAACCGGATCCGAGAACACTGATAAAGAAATAAATAATGGTGGAGCAGTATACCTTGTCTCGGAACTCAGTGCGACTTATCTCCTGGAAAGTTCTCCGTTTTCTCAGCAGCATTACCTTGCCGAAAGGGTCCGAAATGTTGAACGCTGGGCTCGCCTTCCTCAGATTCTAAAACAGGGACCTGACATTGTCGAAAAAGGACCTTTTTTTGGAGAAATTGTCCACTGCATGGCTGAAAACGCACGTTGTGGCCTGCTTCAGGAAACTATAAAGGTTGTCACGGAAAACATTGATTTTACAAACGTCAAAAGGCTGCTTGACATCGGGGGAGGGCACGGGCTTTATGCAGTCGCTTTTTCAAAGCTTAACAAAGACCTTCAGGCTTTTGTTTTCGACCTTCCTCCTGTTACTGCAGAAACAAGATATTTCATAGAGAAATACGGAGCTTCAAGAGTAGATACAATCCAGGGGGATTTTTTTAAAGATGAAATAGGAAGTAACTATGACCTTATCTTTTCTTCCTTTAACCCCGGAGGAAAAGTTCCTTCCCTTATCCCCAAGATAGCTGAAGCATTAAATCCAGGAGGCATTTTCGTAACCAGGCAGATGCCTGACGAGAAAATGAAATCAAACCCGCTTCTCAGTCTTGACTGGAACCTCTGGACTTTTGAAGGTGTGAAAAAAGGGAGATCAGGCTACAGTTTCGAAAACAGCGTTCCCTTTAATGAATATATAGGGCTGCTTGGCAATTACGGGCTTGAAGTCTTCCGTGCTCTTGACATGATAGACGGCTCAAGGATTGTGTTTGCACGGAAAATAACCTGAATTTTGCCTCAATTACTATTTTTTTCAGTTATCTTTTTCCATTAATTGGCATTTTATGATTATCATTACCATATTAGTTATATATTAATTAATGACGTGATCAACTAGATATTGTTAAATATAAAATTGTTAATTATATATCTTAGAAATTACCTTCGCCTTTATTTCCTATAGAGATAACTATTAACTATCATGAATATAATCTAACTTATTGGCTTACAGTAAACCGAATTTAGAAAACATCAGAAAACTTGTTTTAACTTTATAAGTACTTATTTAACCAGGCATCTTGCCCATAAAATACAGAGTTTATCTGTGAATTTGAGTGTCAAAAAAAAGAGCGGTGATTATGCCTATCTTGAAGAAAACGGAACCTATATACTGGACTCAAGAGGAAGTATAAGCAGGATCACCGGAGTCGTAAAAGATATAACAGAACAAAAGCTTGCAAGCAAAAACCTGCAAAAAAGTGAGGAAAGGTACCGCACAGCAGCCGAGCAGACAGGGCAGCTAGTATTTGATCAGGCTCGATACGCATGAGGTAGAATGGGCAGGAGCTATGGGAAGTAACAGGTTACTCTCCGGAAGAACTCAAAAATTTTGATAAATTACTCTGGATATAACACCTCCATCCTGAAGATAGGGACAAAACAACAAAAAGTCTGGAGAAATTCCTAAGGAGAAAAGCAAGAGTTCAGATGGAGTTCAGGTTCAGAAGAAAAGACGGAAGATATATCTACATGGAAATTCGGGGCGTCTGGCTAACAAATGACGAGGGAGAAGTTTATCGGACCATTGGTGCGATGAAAGACATTACAGAATGGAAATGTACACTGGAAAAGGTTGAAGCGAGTGAAATGAAATACCGCTCTCTTATACAAAATTTCTATGGGATTAACTTTGAAACTCCCAAAACCCTTGGCCTACAGCTGGTAAGCATTCTGGTTAATCAACTGTAAGGCGAAATCGAATTGAAGCGAAAAAACGAAACCAAGTTTAGCATAAGGTTCAAAGTGGAAAATAAATTATAAATGCTGTTTTTTCTGGGCAAAAAATGGAATCAAGGCATAATATTACTCGATTGCATTGTTTTAGATCGTATTGTTTCAGATCGGATTATTTCAAATCAGATTGGTTTCAAATCGGACTGTTTAAGATCGCATTATTTCAGATCAGACAAGCAGAACAAAATTATCGATAAACTTATTATCCTCTTTCAGAATTGGAAAATATGAAACAGTAACGTTATTATGCTGTAAAACAATTTCTAATGGGGATAGATGTGATAAAAGAAGCTATGTTTTACGAGAAAATAGGAGACAATAAAGTACACTGCAATCTCTGCGCCCAGAGTTGTAAAATTTCCCAGGGAAAAAGAGGCTTTTGCGGAGTCCGCGAAAACAGGGACGGAGAACTATATACCCTTATCTACGAGACTGTTTCAAGCGAAGCAGTTGATCCAATAGAAAAAAAGCCTCTTTATCACTTTTACCCGGGTTCTTATGTTTACTCAGTCGGATCAATAGGATGCAATTTCCGCTGCAAACACTGCCAGAACTGGTCTATTTCCCAGGCATGCCTGGAAGATGCTTATACAATGGATATTCCATCTGACGAACTTATTCAAAGGGCACTCCTCTCACGCTCAAGCTCAATTGCCTGGACCTATAATGAGCCCACAATCTGGCATGAGTATACTTACGAATGTGCAAAACTGGCAAAAGAGGCAGGGCTTGGGACCGTATACGTGACAAACGGATATATGACACCTGAAGCCCTCAGGAATATAGCGCCGTATCTGGATGCTGCCAATATTGATATCAAGGCATTCAACGAAAAGTTTTATCACGATGTCGCCAGTGCAAAACTCGCTCCTGTACTCGAGGCTTCTACCCTTGCAAAGCAACTTGGAATCCATGTTGAGATTACGAACCTCATTATTCCAGATGTAAACGATTCCCTTGATGAGTTAAGGGAACTTTCAAAATGGATGTATAAAAATCTGGGGCCTGATACCCCCCTACATTTTACCCGTTTCCATCCCCAGTACAAAATGCAAAACCTCTCACCGACGCCTGTCAAAACAATGCAGGAAGCCTGTAAAATTGCAACCGAAGAAGGGATAAAATATGTTTACATGGGCAACGTCCCTGGCAGTGACCGCAACAACACTTTCTGCCCGAACTGCGGAAAAATGCTGATCAGGCGTGGCTATTTCGATATTGAAAAATATGAGATCACGCCTGAGAAAACCTGTCCGATGTGTGGAGAACATATTCCAATTGTAGGTGAGTACGGAGGCTCAAAACAGGTAACGGATGAACACGAGTATTAAGCCTGAAGTACTTGCCATGTAAGAAAAGAAATTCAGGGAAAAATCGCAAATGTACAAGTTAGGTATTTGCTACTGAACCAATAAAGATTCTCTACTGAATAATAGGATTCTCTACTGAACCAATAAAGATTCTCTACTGAACTAATAGGATTCTCTACTGAACTAACAGGGTTCTCTACTGAACTAACAGGGTTCTCTACTGAACTAACAGGGTTCTCTACTGAACTAACAGGATTCTCTATAAGGAGAACTTCTATTAGTCTCAAAAAATATATTTTTCGTATCCTTCCTGGAAAATTTTTAGAATTCCAGCCCGCAGAGAAGGCGTATATTTCTCAGGCTCAATTTTGACGGCCTTATGCAGTTCATCAAGTTCGATCCATTCTACGGATACGGCTTCTTCCGGGTCAGGCCGAATTAAGCTTGCAGTTTTTTCAGAACAAAGGCCTGAAAATACCGTGTGGAAGGCTCCTTTGTTTTCGACGATGCAAGAAATTTTAAATAACTTTCGAAATGGAACCGAGATTCCGATTTCTTCAAGCATTTCCCGCTCCATACAGGCTTCGTAAGATTCATTTGCCACAGTACCGCTTACCGAGTATGTATAGCGGCTCGGAAACCAGCGTTTTTGAGGCGACCTTTTCTGGATAAGCATCTTATTTTCAGGGTTGAGAAGGATAAGTTGGGCAGCCCTGTGAATATGCATTCCCGAATAAAACTCTTCTCGTTCGCGCAGCCGAAGATAGTTATCGTTTTTGTCAACTTCAGTGATTAGCTCTGTCACAAAAGCACTCCTATTTAAGTTGTTTCACTATCCTATTCGGATGTGACAAAAAATAAAAATTTCGGTTGAAATAAAAATGACAGGCTTCACTAAAAAGGTTAAACCTGGAATAATGCCATGAAAAGAAAAAAGAAGTTAACTTTTCAGGATTTTCAGGGCTCTGAAACCTCTTTTGGCTTTTCTGCGGATTTCTGGATAAGATCCAGAAGCTGATCGTCGGTCTTGCCTCTTATGTCAATCCCGAGTTTCTGGGCAGTTTCCTGTACCTTACTCTTTGGAGCTATAGGTTCTGTTATGGATTTTTCAAATTCCTTAAGGTTTAGTTCGGATTCCTTCTGAGCTTTCTTGAACTCGCCCACTGAACTTCCCATGGACCTGGCCAGCTCCGGAAGTTTAGTTGCCCCGAAAAGGAGTACAACTACTGCGAAAATCATTATAAGTTCTTGTGTGCCTATCATGGCTTAACCTCAAGCTTTTCGTTTTCTTAAACAAATATAATCCAGCAGGTGATAATGATCTGAAAATTGTAAATATCTATAAATTAAGCTAAGATTTTTTATGTTATATAAAGTTTCTATTTTTGATTACTATTTTGGAGATTTTATATATAATTGTTTTTATTTTGCTTCTTTTTATTGAATTCTTCCGTTTTAGTCTTCTACTAAGATTTATCTCCTTTATCCCGACTTGACCCTGGATTTCAGATTTTCCGGGGCTCTTCCTGTTCAGGGACAGATTTTCCGGTTTAAGGCTTATTTTCCAGATCTGTGTCGTTTTTTAACTCTGTACCGATTTTCAATCCCGTATCGGTTTTCGGCTCCGTATCGGTTTTTATTTCGTTGTTGCTGCTTGGAATATCCTTTTGTTCCTTCTCTTTCTCTTTTCCCTCAGAAGCAACTATATTCGCAGCCTTTCTGGTGTAGGCATCGAATTGATCGAGCTCAAGCTCAGAAGCGCGCTGTGCCTTTTTAAATTCTCCCATTGCACTTCCTAAAGATCGTGCAAGCTCAGGAAGCTTCTTGGGCCCAAAGAGGAAGAGAGCTACAATAAGAATTACTATTAATTCCTGTGTGCCTATCATTGTTGGTTATTATCAACAATCAAATATAAAAGTTCTTGTAATAAGATCGGTGAAATGACCTATTCGGAGATTCTTTTAAAAACGCCTGTTTTTAAAAATAAAGAATCCCATAAATAGGCAAATTGACTCTCAAAATAGCCGGATAAGTAACAGGCTGAACTCAAAAAGAACTCCCAGTAAAAACGCCACAACGATCTGGGCAATAAATGTAGGATCAGGTGAAAGGAATAGTGAAACTGCCATAATCACACTGTAGACCAGTACTCTCTGCCTTTTAAGAGTCTGGTATTCTACAAGCCCCATCTTCACAGCAAAAACCACAAGCAAGGGAAGCTGGAACACGATTCCGAAACCTGACAGGATTGTGGTTACTGCTGAGAGAGTATCCTGAACGGAAAGCTGCGCTGTAGCCATGTCCCCAGAATAAAATAGAATATATTTGAACATAATAGGCAAGACGATAAAGTAACCTATAGAGGCCCCAAAAATGAAAAGCAGGAAAGATGCAGGAATGACCTTGAGGAAAAAGCGCTTCTCATGTGGATAAAGTCCTTTGCCTGTGAACCTGTAAAGCTGGTAGAAGAGCAATGGGATTGAAGTACCCAGAGCAAAAACGAAGCAGAGCTTGAGGCGAGCAAAGGTCCATTCTAGAGGTGAGTAAGCTGTCATGTAAAGGTCAGTATTTATAAATTCCTTCCAGACAATTAACATCCCTTTTGCTGAAAACGGGAAAGCGATAATTATTCCCAGACAGAGCCAGATCAAAACTATTGCCAGCCGGTTTCTGAGCTCTAACAGGTGGACCATGAGAGGTTCTTCGGTATCTCCTGGGACACCGGAAGTATAAGAGTTAATCCCCGAGTTTTTTCCGGTAGAAGCTGTTGTTCCGTTGCCTGTGTGCTGTGAGTTCATTTTTTCCGCTCTTACATGTATATAGGTAAATATATTAATATCGGAACATAATATAAAATGTAAATCTGCAACTCTTAGGAGGTATTTTGATTTCCTGATGTAAGAGATCTTCACAATCCATTTTATGATCCCTCTTCAGAATATCTTTCTACTATATATTTGCATACTTGAGAATTGCATATTTGAGAGTTGCATACCTGAGCATTTATGGCACTGAGTCATTAATAACGCAATAACTTAAAATGATTATATAGTTAATTAAAATGATTAAATTAAACCAGATTAGAAGAATCTGTTTAATACATTCTTTTAATTAATATGGCTTAATTAAAATAATTTATATATAATAGTTATTCAATTAATATAAATTTAGTTGTAACAAGTACTTAAACGAATTTAGATAATTAATTAATGGTTATATAAGTAAACTAAGGCAATTAATTTATGAGAATATGAATAAATTAAGAGAATTAACTAATGACTACTTAAACGAATTAAGATAATTAATATAATATACTCGTAATAAATACTACAATCTATTAAAATCAACTGCTATTTCCCGGTTCTCGATACCTGAACCCACTGGTTCCGTACTCGTATTTCGTGACTTTCATCAATTGAGTCTCCTGAATCGTTTGAAGTCTGAGGAAAATTTGAAGGATTCCATGAAAAGAGCCGAAAAAAAACCTGAATCGAAAAAACAAAATAGGTAAAAAGAAAGTTGATTGATTA
Source organism: Methanosarcina barkeri 3 (assembly GCF_000970305.1). Lineage (GTDB taxonomy): Archaea > Halobacteriota > Methanosarcinia > Methanosarcinales > Methanosarcinaceae > Methanosarcina > Methanosarcina barkeri_A. Next base: position 456,169 of record NZ_CP009517.1, on the reverse strand, counting down.
ATAAATCTCTGCATGAATATACCCCAGTGCGGTGAATAAGAATTCCTTTAAATAGGAAAAATAACTTTCTTTTGCTTTTCCGGATAGGTATTCATTATGTCTGAAGCGATTGAAAATCTCAGTGCAATTCTGCTGACCCTGCGAAATAAGTTACTTGTGATTGCTGGGGTCCTTATCACAGGCATTATTCTCTCTTTCCAGTTTACCGGTCCTCTGATCGAGAGAATGAAGGTTGATCTTCTCCCTGAGGGCGCAAAACTGGTGTATGTATCTCCCCTTGAGGTAATGATGCTGGAGCTGAAGCTCTCTATTATAATAGGAATTCTCGTCACTCTGCCTATTGTTGCATTCTATGTTTATAGGGCAATCTCGAAACGGTACTCAATCAAAGTTCCGATATCCATTGGAAAAGGTCAGTTTATTTTCCTGAGTTTAGCGGTCATTATCATGTTCGCCCTTGGGGCTTCGTATTCTTATTTCCTCATGCTGCCTCTCTTTCTTAAGTTCCTCTACATGGACGCAGCAGACTCAGGGGTGACTGCGACTTATTCGGTTTTTAAATTTATTTCATTTATCGCAACAACTACAGCAGTCTTTGGTCTGGTCTTTGAACTTCCTATAGTGCTTACTTTCCTTACTCGAAATGGGTTTGTAAAATATAGTACTCTTGTGACTTACCGCAAGCATATTTATGTCCTTGTCGTATTTATCGCAGCCGTAGTTACTCCTGGAGCAGATGTCTTCAGTCAGATGATGGTTGCAGTACCCATGGTGATTTTCTTTGAGATAAGTATGATAATTGTAAGGTTAATTGGAGTAAAAAACAAGCTTTCCAGGCCCGACCCGTCAGTAACTGCAGTAGGAATTACTAGAAGGAACTAAAAGAAGAAACTAAAAGAAGAAACTAAAAGAAGAAACTAAAAGAAGGAACTAAAAGAAGAAACTAAAAAAGAAGAAAGAAGAAAAAGTAATAGAATAGCAAAAGATAATTAGAATGATGCGTATTCGGGATGAGAATCACGGGCGTGTTTGAGTGATGCGATGAAGGTTAAAAAATAACCCAAACACGCCTCTCATTATTCTTTTCCGCACTTGCTTATCCGTTTATTATTCTGTTTTGAGAGCACTTAAGATTATCAAGATCAATTTATCAAGATCAATTTTATCAAGATCAATTTATCAAGATCAATTTTATCAAGATCAATTTTGTCAAGATCAATTTTATAAACGTTTTTACTGTTTCTGGACTACTATTCACAGAATGCCGACTGCTAATAGTCCGATTATCTGGATATTACTTTCAATATACTCAAGATAATCTTATTTAACAGAAACCCTTATTTGAAGATGTCATGGAGCCGCAGCACATAAAAGCAAATATCCAGATAATTGCCGCATCCGTTATCTACGGATTTTCAGGAATTTTTTTCATGTATGTAAAGAACATGGCCGCAGGAACTGTTGTATTTTATCAGCTTCTTTTCGGGCTTCTTGCACTTGCAGGTTATCTGGCAGTTACCGGAAAACTGTCAGGAATCAGGCTCCGGGGAAAAAGAAAAACCTTGATAATGCTTGGAGCCTTCAACGCAGGCGCAATGATTTCTTATTACATGGCTGTAGGGTTTACTAATGTCTCAATATCCGTACTTCTGCTCTATACGGCTCCGTTTTACGTTTTACTTCTCGCCCCTGTCTTTTTAAAGGAAAAGCATAACAAAAAGAGCCTTCTTGCCCTTGTTCTTTCTCTTGCGGGTGTAGTAATGGTAATCGGTCCTGAAAACCTTGTTTCTGGACCGGGAATTGAGCCAGCATATCTTTATGGGGTACTTATGGGCCTTTTTTCAGGCCTTTTTTATGCCTGCGTTACCATCACCTCACGTTCTCTCAGGAACGAGTACTCAGGTTTGGAACAACTTTTTATCTCAACCATAGTAATGCTTTTATTGTTGCTTCCTTTTGCAAAACAGGCACCAATTACAACCCTTGTTCAAAATCTGCCTATTCTCCTCTTTTTAGGAATAACAATCACTTCAGTGGGTTCTATTCTTTTCTTTACAGGGCTTTTACACGTCAAAGCCCAGAATGCAAGCATACTTTCCCTGCTTGAACCCGTAAGTGCGATTTTTTTCGCATACCTACTCTTAAAAGATCCCATATCCATTGAAACCCTATTTGGCTGTGTCCTTATCCTTTCCAGCTCTTTCCTGGCAAGCCTGGAGGAAGAAAACAAAACCGAAAACGAACCCGTTTTTAAGGAAAAACTGCCTGCAATCCCTTAGCTTACCGGAAGCGGGGAAAAGTAAAGTAAAGTAAACGTCTGAGTACAGCAGTCTTTTTCAAAACAAGCCTTTTCAAAAACAAGTCTTTTCAAAAACAAGCCTTTTCAAAAACAAGCCTTTTCAAAAACAAGCCTTTTCAAAAACAAGCCTTTTCAAAAAAGGCTTGAGCGAAAACCCAGTAACATTTGGATTTGAGGAACTTATCCCCAAACCCTATAGGCGTGACAAACCGGCGCAACGGTTTCGGGTCAACGGTTGCGGGTCAACGGTTGCGGCCCAGCGGTTGCGTTGACAGTTTCACCCAAGAAGGCTGAAATATAACGAAAATAAGAATAATCGTAATTTTTAGAAAGGCTCTAATAGTAGAGAAATAGTTTTCAAATATAACAAAAAAAGATTCTTAAAGATGTTATTCTTAAGTAAGTCATCCTTAAAAGATCTCTCTGCCATCCGGGTTGTATTTTTTTCTTTATTCATAGCTCTGTTTCCGGCTGGAAAGAATAAAATTTATTAATAAGTAATCTTTGTTCTATTAGTCTTAAATGTTTCATATATTTCACTAATTGTTTCAAAAGTGCCTGGTATTCTTATGGTAGACGTAGTTAAGGAATTGGAAACCCTTAGGCAGAATTTGCTTGATCTGTCCCTTCGAAATAATCTTCTCAATTACCGCCCTTCCCAGAAGAGGACCATCTCGATTACAGGTAGGAAGCCAGAGGAAATTTACGCGCTCTTTGTTCTTCAGGAAAAATCAATGAGGTTCAGGGCAACAGCCCAGTTAAAAAAAGGCAGAAAACCTGAAAATGAGGTTGAAGATGAAGCCTCAGAAAAGGAAAAACGGCTTTTGAAAACAATAGGAAATATTCTTGTCTCGGAAGATAAACCTCAGACTTCCCGCTCCGAAACTTTTCTGGAAACCCCAGATGATAGCGAGATCCTTGATAAAAAGCTTTTTTATGTTTTTAACCAGGCAAACTCCATATTTGAAGAACAGGGATATCCTGTGCTCTATCTTGCGCTGGGCTTTTTGCAGTGGAGCGACAGCAGATCGGCTATAAAAGTCACGAAAGCCCCTCTGCTTCTTATTCCCGTTGAACTCAAACGCATAGGAAAAGGCCGAATTTTCAGTATACAGTGGACAGGAGACGAAATTTTCACTTCAATTACTCTCCAGGCAAAAATTAAAGAGGTTGGAATCGAGCTTCCTGAATTTGAAATGCCTGAAGATGCTGCAGGAGTCGAAGGATATTTCAGGGCTGTATCCAGAGAAATCCATGGAAAGAGAGACTGGAAGCTCCTGCCTGAGATCTGCCTTGATCTTTTTAATTTTAAGAAATTTGTTATGTATAAGGATCTGGACCCTGCAACCTGGCCTGAAGATATATCTCCTGCCGACCATCCATTGATCCAAAAAGTCTTCAATCCTGAAGATCCCAAATATGAGGTTTCCGGTTTCCTGGAAGAAGAAGTTGACCTGAAACTTCCAGCAAAGGACACTTACCAGATAATGGATGCCGATTCTTCCCAAATTGCAGTCATTGAAGATGTGAAAGCCGGAAAAAACCTTGTTGTTGAAGGGCCTCCAGGAACCGGCAAGTCCCAGACGATTGCAAATACAATTGCAGAACTTATAGCTCAGGGGAAAAGCGTACTTTTCGTAAGTGAAAAAATGGCTGCCCTTCAGGTTGTAAAAAGCAGGCTGGACTCTGCCGGCCTTGGAGAACTCTGCCTGGAGATTCACAGCAACCAGACCCGTAAAAAAGCCGTACTTGAAGAACTGGAAAAGACCCTGAACCGCGAAGCTCCTGCCCCAGTACGTCCTGACAGGGACATCAATGAACTCGAAAAGCTAAAACATGAGCTTAACCAGTATGCACTGTCCCTTGGAGAACCTGCTGGAAAAATCTACCCAAGTGTCTATACTCTCTATGGTATAAGGGAAAAGACAAAGGCCTATTTTGAATCAAAAGGCCTGAAAATGCCCTTATATAAATTTCAAGAACCTGAAAACTGGGATCCTGAAGCCTGGGCCAATGCAGAAGCTGTTCTGGAAAAATTAAGCCAGATACTTCCTTTTCTTGGGCCTATCCGGGAAAACCTGTGGTACGGCTGCAATCCAGGGCTTGTACTGCCCTCGGATCTGGGAGAAATCGAAACTTTTACAGACGAATGCGCTACAGCTTCTGAGGCCCTCGAAGCAGCTATGAAAACCCTTAATGACCTTTCCGCAACCTCAAAGCCCAATACTCTCGAGGGAATTGCAAATGTAATTAATGCTGCAAAATTCCTCGGAAACTCAAAACCCTTGCCTGAGAAAATTCTTCAGAATTCGAGATGGGATCCCGAGAACTCAAAAATCGAATCCGAAGCTCTGGTTTCGAAACTCAGAAAATACCTTGAGCTCAAAACTTTTGTGGACAAAACTTTTCGCCCTGAGATCTACAACCTTGATACCCCTGAGTTCGAGGAGCTTTCCGGTAGTCTTCTCAAACTTTTAAATCCGAAGTATAGGAAGCTCAAAAAAGAGATTTCAGCCTGTTATATCTCAAGAGTGCCTTTCTGGGATAGTAAAATCCTGCTTGACCTGAACAGCCTTTCCGAATATAAAACTCTCAGGCTTGAACTTGAAAGTTCAGGTACAGAAGGGAAGAAGTACTTTGGAGATTACTGGAAAGGTTTTGAAAGCGATCCTGCCCTATTGGACGAGTACAGCCAATGGACAATTCTTTTCCGGCAGTACTTGAAAGAAGGCACCCTCACAGATAGGAGTTTCAGACTTTTAGAAACCGGAATTGACAGCCTGACCATCGAGTCTGCAGCCGATCATGTACTGACCGCAACGCAGGAGTTTCTGGAAGCATTTAAAAGAGTTGGAACTCGCATAGGTGCAGATTTTGGAAAAATGTATCCAAAAGGCCTGGAAACTGCAAATCTAAATTCGTTAAAAACCCAGGTAACCAGCTGGAAAAACGAGACATCTTCCCTGGTGCTATGGAGCCAGTATCTTGGTTACAGGCAGGCCTGTCTGGAAACAAAGGCAGCCCTGATAATTGAAGACCTTGAATCCGAAAAACTCGAAGTTTGTGATGCAATTCCTGCTTTTGAAGGCAACTACGCAGAGAGCCTGCTGAATCACGCCTTCAGAGAGAGACCTGCACTTTCAACTTTTATCCGGGAACTCCACGAAGGCAAACTTGACAAGTTCAGAAAACTTGACAAAAAGGTCCTTCTGGAAAACAGAAAAAGGATAACATGTTCGGCTTATAAAGAAACCCCAAAATTGGCCTCAGGCGCGTCAAGAGCCTCGGAAGCGGGCATTTTGCTTAATGAGTTCAACAGGAAGAGGGGACATATGCCTATCCGTACCCTTATGAAAAAGGCAGGCGACCTGATCCAAAAAATCAAGCCATGTTTCCTGATGAGTCCACTCTCCATTGCCCAGTACCTTGATCCCAGAAGCACCCGTTTTGATGTGATTATTTTTGATGAAGCCAGCCAGGTCAGACCCGAAGATGCAGTTGGAGCTCTCCTGCGCGGAAAGCAGGTCGTGGTAATGGGGGATTCAAAACAACTTCCCCCAACCGAATTTTTTGATACCATACTTGATTCTCCGGAAAGTGAGCCTGATGACTGTGTTACAGCCGGGGATATGGAGAGTATCCTGAATGTGTGCAAACGCAGTTTTCCGGTAAAGACCCTGCGCTGGCACTACAGGAGCAGGCATGAGTCCCTGATTGCAATCTCAAACCAGGAGTTTTATGATAACCGTCTCTATGTTTATCCCTCTCCCATGCAAAAAGACGAAAAGCTCGGGCTGAAATTTATACATCTTCCGGATGCGTTTTATGATAGAGGCAAAAGTGGGGTAAACCGGGTAGAGGCAAGAGCTGTTGCAAGGGCAGTTTTTGAACAATTGAGCAGATATCCTGATAAAAGCCTTGGTGTCGGGACTTTCAATATAAAGCAGCAGGAAGCTATTCAGAAAGAAATTGAGGCTCTACTTAAAGAAAATCCTGGACTTGATCTTAATTCTGGAAACGGAAAAGGTGAACACTTCTTTGTTAAGAATCTTGAGACCATCCAGGGCGATGAAAGGGACATTATATTGTTGAGTGTAGGTTTTGGCTTTGACGGCAACCGAAAGCTTTCACTTAACTTCGGCCCTCTTAATCGTGATGGAGGAGAAAGGCGTCTGAATGTTCTTATTACAAGGGCCAGGGAAAAATGCGTTGTTTTTGCAAATTTTACATCAAGGGACCTGAAACTGGATGAAAACTCACCTTTCGGGCTTCGGGCCTTTAAAGCCTTCCTTGAGTTTGCAGAGAGCGGCAGGCTTCCCTTACCTGCATACCTCAGAGAAAAACTCGGTTCACCTTTTGAAGAGGCAGTTTACGATTTCCTGGCAGAAAACGGCTGCGAAGTCCACAGGCATATCGGCTGTGCGGGTTACAAACTTGACCTTGCAGTCCCTGACCCATCCCATCCAGGGAGGTACTTGCTTGGAATTGAGTGCGATGGAGCAAGCTATTATTCCCTGCATGTCGCACGGGACCGCGACCGCCTGCGCCAGCAGGTACTTGAAGAGCTGGGCTGGAAGATTTACCGGATCTGGTCAACGGACTGGTACTTACATCCGAAAGAGAGCAGGGAAAAGCTGCTTAAGGCTGTGAAAATGACCGTAAAACAGGCAAAAGTGCAGGCAAAAAACGATATCGTATCCGGAACTTCAAGGATTAAAGATCCTTCTGCCTGGGCTGAGTGTGTGAACCGAAGTCCTGCAGGCAGACCTTCCGGAAAATTTTCCAGTTATCCTGCAAATCAGGGTTTATCCCCGGTTCCTGCTTTGCCTGCAATGAGTGTGGAGAGTAAAGATGGAGATGAATTCGAAGGTGCGGATGAATTCGAAGATGGGGATGAATTCGAAGGTGCGGATGAGTTTGAAAATCAATTTTATAATAGAGCCTGTTTTTCGGAAACTTTTGATGCTGAACTTCTTCCAGAGCCCTCCTTTGAAGTCGAAGCTGAAGAGCCTTATCCAGTTTTTAAACTGGAGGAAGGACTTACAGCTTCAGATATAGATTTCCTGCCAGAAATGGATATAAGAGCCAGATCAATGGCTCTGGTAGCCGATGAAAACTCCTGCAAGAAGCCTGTAAGAAGATTAAAAAAATCAAAGATCCTCAAGTTCAGTGTAGATTCCCGCTATAAGGGAAATAAAGCCAAACTGATACCTGAGCCAGAACCTGAAAAAATGAGTTTTTATCAGGCTTATCCTGAGATCGACTTCAGTGCAGTCCGTGAAAAGAAGAAAAAACGCAGGCGACTTAATGAGTTTGCGTACATTTACGGCTCAGAAAACTATTTTGAATCCGAGCCGGAATTCGAAGAAGAGGATTATGCAGATGGAGATAACAGTTACCCAGGGACATGGGACTCAGAAACTCAAAGTGAGCATGAAGCCGAGCCTGCAATTGAGCGCGACATAAAAAGGAGAACTGAAACCCGGTTAAATGAGCCTGCTCTCGGACATATGTTTGAAACCGAAGCCAGAACTCCAAAGACACCCCTATCTTTAATCCCGACTGAAAAAACAGGAAAATTCTCTAAAAAACCTGGTATCGGAAGCTCCTTAGAACTCAGAGCCTGTAATACAGGGCCTGGAATTGTCGAAATCCTGGAAATTCCAGGAGAAAAGTCTGAACCGGATAATTCAAAAAAAGAGGATGAAAAGCTGTCCGGGAAAATCAGTTCACTTGAAGCTTCCGTACCTCTTTACCAGGCCTGTCTTTCCTCAGGACTTACGAAAACCAGTGATCTTTCTGAGGTTTCGGATAAGCAGCTTGAAGAGGCAATTCTGCGAATTGTAGCGTGTGAAGGTCCCATTCACGCGCAACTCCTGCAGCAGCGAATAAAATCGGATACAGGAGTTTCCCGTATGCTCGGAAAAATCAAGCAGCGCATAGTTGATGTTGCAGCTCTTGCCGAAAGTTCTGGAAAAATCAGGGTCAAAGGTGAGTTCTACTGGCCGGTTTCAAAACCTGCCTGCCTTCTGCGCAGGCGTGAGGGAGAAGAATCTGCAAAAATCGAGTGGATCTGTGACGAGGAAATAAAAGAAGCTATCCGTTTTGTGCTATATAACCAGTACTCAACTCCTCTTGAAGATCTTATTGTCCAGACTTCTAGAGTGCTAGGGATAAAAACCACACGTAAAAACACAAAGGAACGAATCGAAAAGCTTGTACAGACAGGAATCAAAAATGAGGAACTAACTCTCATGCCTAATGAAATGATTTATTTTTTGAATAAAGCAAGTCTTTCAGAAAATTGAAATTTCTAGAGCCTATTGTTTTTAAAAAGCTTATTATCTATTTCATTGCCGTTTCATTTTCCGTTCTATTTTCTATTCCTATTTCCATGCTTCGATTTAATGTTTCGATTTAATGTTTCGATTTAATGTTTTGATTTAATGTTTTAACTTAATGTTCTAACTTAATGTTTTAACTTAATGTATTTTGATTTAATGTTTATATTTCTCATTTCTTTTTCATATTCTCATTTCTTTTTCATATTTCTAATTTTTCGTTTTTCTCTACTTTGTTATTTTTTATATGCTTTACAATTTTCCGACATCAAACTTGACTCGATAATCGAATGTAAAACCTTGTTTCAATAACCGAAGATATTATTTTAGCAAAAATAATTTTATAAGATTATAATTAAATCTTAACTTTTATATGAGAGTAATTTTATTTCTTTTTAGATAATTTCAATGAGATACTTTTAGTAAAGTTAAAGATTGTTTTTACACCAGTAATCTTTATTTAGGTTTATTTTATAGAACAAGAAGCTTCGGAGATAATAGATAAATTAGTTTGAAAACGCAAAAATCAAATTGCAAGCGGTCACCCTCGTTAAGGATGATGTATGCTTCAGGATGCCCGCCCTATTACTTGGAGACAAATGATAAGTACCCTTTAACAAAGTTTCTTTAATATCAGTGATTGAAATTTTGACCTCGGTTTTCTATCCGATTTACTATCTCTATAAAAGGAAGATATGGCTTAGATCTCTATAAAGGAAGATATGGCTTAGATCTCTATAAAGGAAGATATGGCTTAGATCTCTATAAAGGAAGATATGGCTTAGATCTCTATAAAGGAAGATATGGTTTAGATATTTAAAGAAAAAAACAAAGAGGAAAGGGTTCACTCATCCTCGGCCTTAAGGTTGGGTATTCGTGAGCCTCCGTGCCATTACTGTAATAAATTTTATAAAGAATTTGGCTCGGCTTAAAAATACATTTAGCTTAAAAATACAGTTATAAGAAAGGTTTTATTTCAATTCGTTTCCAATCTTAAATCAAATTTTCCTCTATATTAAAACTAGCTCTAAATTAAAATCTGATGGATATTCGCATAGTTTCTGAATTCCTTAAGTTGCAATTTTATTGATGAAGTGAAACACTGTTTAGGAGAAAACGGTAAATGTCCGATAAACTGGATCTCTCAATTGTAATCCCGGTTTTCAATGAAGGAGAAAACGTAGGGGAATTATATAATCAATTGAATGTAGTTCTTTCCAGACTTGGAAAGACATCTGAGATCATTTTCGTAGATGATGGGTCTATAGATGATACTTTAAAGAAGTTAAAGGCAATTAAGGATAATAGAGTTAAGATTGTAGGATTTCAGAGGAATTATGGAAAAGCTGCGGCTCTCTCCTGCGGGTTCAAGAAATCACAGGGAGATTTTGTTATTACTATGGACGGAGATCTACAGGACGACCCTAAAGAAATCCCGAGATTTTTTGAAAAATTAGAAGAATATGATATGGTTTCAGGCTGGAAGAGTAAACGACAGGACCCTATTTCAAAGACTATTCCTTCAAAGTTCTTCAATGCATTGACTCGATGTATTACAGGAGTCAAAATTCATGACTTCAACTGTGGATTCAAAGGTTATAGAAACTATGTCGTAAAAAATGTAAGACTATATGGAGAATTTCATCGCTATATTCCAGCTCTAGCTCACTGGAGAGGATACACTGTTGGAGAAATCGAAGTCGAACACCATCCCAGAGTCCATGGAAAATCAAAATACGGAGTTGAAAGGCTTTTTAAAGGCTTTCTGGATCTGATTACAGTCACGTTCTTGAACCTATACAAGAAAAGACCCCTTCATATCTTTGGAGGTATAGGACTCTTATTAATATTCTCAGCAGTAATCATAAACCTGCATCTTGTCTCTTTATGGCTCAGAGGCATCAGGATAGGAGACAGACCTCTGTTGATGTTGAGCATATTAATCACGGTTCTTGGAGCTCAATTTATATCCCTTGGCCTTATAGGAGAACTGATCACAAATTCGAGAAACAATGATGACTATATTATAAAGTACGATAGTTATGAACTGGAAAACAGCATGTAAAATCGTTGTCACTTCGGGTTTAATGCTTTACCTTATAGCCAAACTTGACCTGCGGACAATTTACGAGACTTTTACCCAGATGAATCTGGCATTGCTTTCTCTCTCATTACCTTTTATTGTTCTGATGTACCTGATGAAAGGTATAAAATGGCAGGTTCTGCTCAGTTGTATAAATGTTCAAATCCCGGTAAAACGATCACTTGAAATAATATTGATAGGTAATTTTTACGGAGCTCTTACTCCAGGCAGGGCAGGAGAAGTTTCAAGAGCTTTTTACTTAGATGCTGAGAGCTCCAGAAGCATACCAACCGTAGTAATGGACAGAGTTATAGATATGATCTGTCTTCTGGTTTTAAGTGTACTATCCATAGTTTTCTTTTTCAAAGATAGAAATTTAATCTATATAATGACGCCGATGATAATGATTTTTATCACTGGCATGTTCGTTATCACAAATGAAAAGGTCGTAACTCTTATTTTCGGGTTATTTTCTAAAAAAAGCGAATTCAAAGAAAATTATATTAAAACGATAAAAGAGATTACTCGAAATAAAAAAGCTATTTTTTCTGTTTCTGCATTAACTCTTGTATATTATTTACTGAATCTACTTGTATACTGGATAGTTATAAAATCCTTAAATCCCGAATTAAACGGTTTGTTGACATTTTCCCTTCCAATAGTAGTAGTTTTGGGAAATTTTCCAATTTCAATATCAGGATTTGGAGTTAGAGAATTTGTAAGCGTCACTATATTCAAGTTGTTGAATGAAAGTTCTGCATATGGATTTTCCTGCTCTATAGTTCTATATCTCTTAACTACACTATTACCAGCAGTATTTGGGTTCATGCTCACTTTAAGAAAAAAGCCCTAAAATTTCAAGACAGATTGAACTGTTATAAAAAGGGTATCGAGAACGTGTTAAGGAAAAATACTGAAAAAGGGAATTGAATAAGAATATCGAAAAAGGATATTAAGAAAGAATATTGAGAACAGATATTAAGAGTGGATATGAGGAATTAAAGACAAATATTGAGGAATTAAAGACAAATATTGAGAAATTAAAGACAGATACTAAGAATAGATATTAAGGATAGAGTTAGGGAATTAAAGACGGAATTGACGAATTAAAGACAGACGTTGAGGATGGATAGGTTGAATACGAATATTAAGAATTAAGTCAAAGTAACTGACAAAAATTCAAAATAACCGGGCTATTAAGAATAAAAAATTAAAACTGAATATTAAGAAGAAATAAAACTAAAAACGCATTTTAATATAGGTGTGGCTAGATGGACCAGAACCAGAGTAGAAATTACAAAAAATACAACTCTAAAAATCCGCTGATGGGTATAGTGATATCCAATTTTATGAATAACTTAAAGGAAACTTCCGCTACTTTGAAAAATATAAACAGTGTTATTGATATAGGCTGTGGGGAAGGATTTGTTATTAATTGCCTTGATTACCCGAAAATAACAGGCGTTGATATCTCCAGAAATGCTTTGAGAATTGCAAAGGAGAAAAATCCAGAGTGTGAATTTTGTTCAGGCAGCATATATGAAATTTCGTTTAAAGAAAATAGTTTTGATCTTGTTATAGCAACCGAAGTACTGGAACATCTTGAAAGACCTGATTTAGCTCTTCGGGAAATAAGACGAATAACTAAAAATTACTGTATTCTTAGTGTTCCCAATGAACCTTATTTCCGTGCAATGAACTTTTTTAGGGGTAAAAACTTAGCACGTCTGGGGAATGACCCTGAACATGTCCAGAATTGGAGTTCAGGAAAGTTCGTGAGTTTAATAGATACCTATTTCGATGTGCTGGAAGTTCGAAGACCATTTCCCTGGACTATGGCTCTGTGCAAAAAATAAGTATTAACATTTACTTTTTATTAATATTCACTTATTATTTTAGATTTACTTTAAAAAATAAATGATAAATGTTCAGAAAGACGGGAGATAATTTCATGGAAATAAGAATAACATCTAACCCGGAAAAAAATCGAAATTTTAAGAATAAATACTTTAACAACTTAAGGGAGTTTTCTCTAGTAGGAATCTCATATACTCTTTTGACAATTATTCTTACTTATCCTGTCTTTTTTAAGATAAAAACCGATATTCCTGGAACGGGAGCGGATTCGTTTCAGTGGATGAGAATCTTATGGTACACAAAAATAGCAATAAAGGAAACTGATTTAGCGGCTTTGACGCACGACAATCTTCTTTTTTATCCGAATGGGATAGAATCAATGCCCTTTTCATCAGCCTTCAATCAAATTCTCTACGTATTGATGTCACCCTTTTTGGAACTTCACGTCATATACACGATATTATGGCTCTTAACTTTTATAATAGGAGCTATCGGTTCGTATTTCCTGGTAAAATATCTTACGGACAATAAATATGCTGCCTTTATTGCAGGAATTGTATTCGCATTTTCTCCATACCATTTTTCCAGAGGACTATACTTTTTTGGAGCAGCGACGGTTGAGTGGATACCCTTCTGTGCGCTGTATCTCATGAAAACAGTTAAAGAAGAAGGGGTCAAGAACCCAATCGTTGCAGGAATCTTTTTTGTTCTGGTAGCAATGAGCGACCTGCAGTATCTGGTCTTTATGGGGATCTTTGCAGGATTGGTATTTTTCTATGATTTTTACCTGACTCTAAAAGCCAGAAAAAATTTTACTTATTCTATGAAACAAATAATTGAAAAATACTTCTTTTTTGGCGGGGTCGCTTTTATCGGAGTATTGCCTTTGACCATTAACGAGATACTTATTGCTCTTTCGGACCAGAACTACTTAAAGCCAAGTGCCTCTGAGATTCCGAACTTATCAAATGATTTGATGAGCTTTTTCCTGCCTTCGCATTTACATTCGTTTTTCGGTCAGTTTACCTTAGACTTATATTCCAGTATACCAAGCTGGTTTGCTGAAAAAGTGAACTTTATAGGATATATTGTTCTCGGGCTTTCAGCTCTTGCACTCCTGAAATCAAAGAGAAAGCCTGACATAAAGTTCTGGTTAATATCTACATTTTTCTTTACAATAATTAGCTTAGGACCCATATTACACTTTAACGGAGCAGTTACCTTCACGGACTCAAACCTGAAAATTCAGCTTCCATATCAGATACTATACAATACGATTCCTTTCCTGAAAAACTGCAGGACAGTTGGCAGGTTTTTTGTTATTGCAACCCTTGGGTATTCCGTCCTAGCAGGGTACGGTTTTTCGGAATTATTGAAGTATAAACCCAAAAGAAAAAAACTTATCTTTGCAATAGTAGGTTTCCTGCTAGTTTTTGAATACCTGTCTATTCCGTATCCGACCACGCAGGTAAATGTTCCTGACTTTTACCATAAAATTAGTAACGATAAGGATAACTACGCAGTACTGGAAGTTCCGCAAAACTCTAACGCAGGATATATGGATTTTCAGTACCTGTACTATCAGACAATTCACAATAAAGCTCTTGTCGGTGGATATGCAGCAAGGTACCCACCTAATGTCAATAAATTTCAAAGAGAGACCCCGCTTATTAAAGAATTGAAGTATTATTCCCTTGGGACCAAAGACATTTTACAGGAAGATGTTAATGAGATAGGCGCTTCGGTCTTGAATGCCTATAATATAAGGTATGTCATTGTCCACAAAGATCAATTGTCCAGTGAGCAGCTCGATTTTGTAAGCGATTTACTGAATAAGACCCTTAAAACCGAACCTGATGTATATGCCGAAGACGAACTTATTGTTTACAGTGTTCCAGATGAAACAATCCGGCCCTTTATGCTTTTAGGTGATGGATGGAATAACCCGGAGAATTGGGGAGGCACAATAACCAGATGGATGTCAAACAAGGCTACCTTATCGGTTTATTCAGGTGTTGCTGAAAATGCAGTATTAAAACTTAGCACATGCTGTTTTCATTCACCAAAAACACTCGAGGTGTATAACGGCAAAACTCTCCAGAGTAAACAAATTATCAACGCTAATTTAAGCACAGTAAATATCCCGATTACCTTAAACAAGGGGAAGAATACAATTGTTTTGAATATACCTGAAGGCGCTGAAAGACCATGTGACTTTCCGGAGCTAAAAAATAATGATACAAGAGGATTAAGTATAGCAATTCAAAAAGTTCAGTTAATTGACTCGTCTGAGAATATATCATCAAGAGCGCAACTATCGGACAGAATCCCAGTGTAGAGAAACCAAAAAATATTAGAGAAATCGGGGCAACTTTTTTAACCCTGCACTTCTATGAAATCAGGAAAGCAGGGACTTCTTCCCCTTAACTCAATTAAAGGTGTTTAACATAGTTTTTAACAAGTTTATTTATTTACCTTATTTTTTAACCGACTTTTTCTCTTTTAATCACTTCATTTATTTTTAATTAATGTCTTGTTTTTTAATTAATATTTTTTTAATTAATATCTTGCGTGATTATCTTTTATTTTGTAGCTTATTTTGTAACGAAAACCATTGCAGCTACAACCGTAGTCCATTTTCCATCCTTATCGCCGTTTGCGGTCTGGCACATATGGAAAGTATCAAAGATATGCCCGCTTGCCTTGTAGACCTGCTCTCTCTCATGCCAGGCCATTTCCGCATCAAATTCTATACCAAGTGTAGTCGCAAGCATTGTAGCTGCCAGGTCTTCAGCATATTCTCCTGCGATAATTTCT
This sequence comes from Methanosarcina barkeri 3, assembly GCF_000970305.1. GTDB lineage: Archaea > Halobacteriota > Methanosarcinia > Methanosarcinales > Methanosarcinaceae > Methanosarcina > Methanosarcina barkeri_A. Next base: position 440,772 of record NZ_CP009517.1, on the reverse strand, counting down.
TCTTCTCCAAAAGAGTGATGTTCGGAAATGTACCCGTAGTTTTCTTCATTCACAGGGACCGCAGTTCCTATGGCTGAAGCCATTAAACGATGAGGCTCGTTAGTATCATTTCTTGCAAGTACACAATGGACAATGGCACCGGGTTTTAACTCTAAAAGTCCTTCTTCTCTGGGTACGATTTTGCAGTTGGGAGGCAGAATACTTGAAACACTTACAAGATTGTATTTCTCTATTCTTGCAGCTCGTAGTGCAAGTTCAAAGGATGCTAATCGGTCTTTGTGTACCCCGGTACCCTTTGTCAAAAATGCTTTTCTCGGGATCATGTTAACTCCTTAAGGAATTTATGCATTTGCTGTGCGGTTTCCATTGTATGAGTAACCGATACACATATGATACACATAGAGCCTATCCCAAAACGTTATCTAATCTACTCCGCCAATATTATAACTCCTATTCTGGCATTATATTGGTTTTGGGATAGACTCATATAATAACTTTAGAGTCATTTTAAGTTTTTTAATTGTAGCAAGCTGGACTATTAGGATGATAATTCTCTCTCTCATTTCTGAAACGTATACCAGAGTTATGAACTTTATCCTTTTCACTCATAATGCTCAGAGATAGAAAGATCTCTATGAGAATTACAATCCAGCGAATGAAACTGCTCGGTTAGTTCTGTAAAGCCTTCATCTTTTTTCCTCTGTCCAGTGAGAGCTTTTTCATAGACATTAGAATTTGCAACCCCTTCAAAGATAAATCTTGTCTCTATCGGAATTTCACCTGCATGGACTTTTATATCCTTCTTCTGTACACTAACTGTAACCTGGTCAGGGAGAAGCCCGGACTCAGCCATATAATCAAGAATCAGCTTTCTCCCGAATGCCTCAGCAAACTCCAGGGCTTCACTCCGGACTATGAAATGCCTCCTTCCTACAGGAGTGTATACAAAGATCCCTTTTGTTTTAAGGTCATACTTGGACTCACTATAAAGCGTACGCACTGTTATCTCAATACGTTTTGTCCCTTTTCCTGCAAGAGCTCCGACGGCATTTCCAACCTCTGAGTATTCGGGAACAAAGACTTCTGCATCTACAAGCTTCTTCAGTTCGTCCACATACGCCTTTACCGGACCCCCTAGCAGGACAACAGGAATATCCACTTTAAAGCGAGCGAAGAAATTGCCATCGAACATTTTTTCAATTTCGACCCTGTCCACTCCTTCCATCAGAAAAGCAATGAGGTCTCTTGCCATGTTCTTTGCAAAGAGCCGCTTCACATTGAAACAGAACTCATGTCTGTCAATTCCTATGAAGTTTGCAAGTAGAGTAGCTCCGATTTCCGAGGCTTCGACATTCCATTCAGTATACTCCCCAAGTACATGCAGGGCATCTGTTGGAGTAAAACCGATTACCTGAACAAGCCGTTTCTGGATTAGAGAATCCATTACTCTCTTTGAAGGAAGAATATTTTTGTCCCAGTAAACATCTTTGAGGGAAAGCGGTTCGTCCCGTATAAGAGCAAGTAGCTCTTTTTCTTCACGATTCAAATTGACAGGTTTCTGCTCTGTCCGGACAAAGAACTTTGTTGCCTGGATATGTTCATCTAGCTTGAGGCGGTCGGGAATCCAGCGCTTTTTCAGAGTGCTTATGAAATCGGGGTACAGGACTGCTGCCCTGCAGAGAGGAATAACCCGCCTGGGGCCTATGTGTATATCGCCACTCTTGACCCAGATATGACTGTCCCCACCCATAGCCGAGGTCTCCATACGCAATGCTCTGACTTTTGTTTGCCAGCCACCTACAACTGCTCCTGCCTCACTGAGGTATGGAAGTCCTTTATGGACCAGGGAAACATCTGTGCTTGTTCCTCCAACGTCAATTACAATGCAGGTTTCATGTCCGGACAGATAGGAAGCTCCAAGAAGACTTGCTGCAGGGCCTGAAAAGACCGATTCTATGGGTTTTTTCATGGCCTCAAGCATACTTACTACAGAGCCGTCGCAACGGAGCATGGCAATTCTCGGGTTGAGATCTCTTCTTTCGATCTCACTAACTACCGTCTTTAAGAACCCCTCTGCTACAGGCAGGAGCTGGGCATTAAGGTAGGCAGTAACTCCCCTTTCATAAGCCCCAAGTGACTGGGCCAGTTCATGCCCGCAGACAACAGGCAGCCCTGTAAGTTCCTGGATCAGGGTTTTTACCTGCAGCTCGTGCTCCGGATTTCGCACACTGAAGTAAGAAGAGACTGCAAAGGCCGAAACCCTGTTTTTTATTTCAAGTACGAATTTCTCTACTGCTGACAGGTCAAGAGCTGTGACTTCCTCACCATTACTGTCGTGTCCTCCCTTTACCATAATCCAGTTTTCAATTCCCGAATCTTCAGGGATATCATAATTTCCGATAAGAATGAGCCCAACAGGATATCCTGTTCCCTCGAGGATAGTATTGGTGGCAAGAGTAGTTGAAACCGAAACTACAGTCACGAATTTTAGCTTTTCAGGGTCAAGTCCGTCAATTGACTTCTTTATTCCTTCAAGAGGATCAGGATAGGTTGTGAGGGACTTGTTTGAGCATACAACTCTTCCGTCCGATTTCCGAATTAAAACCGAATCAGTATAAGTTCCACCTGCATCAATACCCAGATCATATGCCATTTTCGAATTATGTACCATTTTTATACCTCCACTTTCACGTTCTATGTTTTTACATTACCCTTTCCTTACCATTTGTAATGCTGTTCCTTTATGCCATTTTTAATTATTTTCTGATTTTCTTACCATAAAATAAGGAAAATTAATCCAATCATTTGTCAGTTCAATCTGGACAGTTCAGTTCAATATAGCCAGTTCAGTTCAATATAGCCAGTTCAGTTCAATATACTCGGTTCAATTGAATTTGGTAAGTCCCGTTCAGCCCACCTGAAATCTTTTTTTCAGAATAAGAAGTTGTTTCGGATATAATTCTGGAAACAAACAGCTATTCAGGAACAGATGAGAGATTCTAGAACAGGTGAGAGATCAAGAACAAATATTGAACTCAGCAACTATATTATTTGCACTATTGGGGAAAAATATATAAAAGTTCCGGGAGCGATTATCCGGAACTCAGATTTTCGGCATCCCTACCCCGACAAAAACAAGTTTTGTCTCTATGGGTATGGGTCCTGCTTCACTCAAAGAAATATCTTTTTTATTTACTTCGATCTGGACCTGTTCTTTATCAAGGCCGGCTTCGGTCATGTACTCCATGATGAGTTTTCTTCCCAGGGTTTCTGCATATTCGAGAGCTTCAGGATAGCTTCCAAAAATTTCCCTGCCTTGAGGCGAAAATAAAAGAACAAGTCTTTTCTTGTCTTTCGAATAGGCGTTTTTAATCAGGATTTCAATTCTTTTTATGCCCTTGCCCACAACGGCTCCGACAGCGTTGCCTACTTCAGCATGATCGGGAATTATGATATCGGCATCGAGAATTTGCTTTAACTCCCTGGTGTATGCGACTACAGGGCCTCCTATCAGTACAACAGGGATTTTCATTCTGAACTGTGTAAACCTGTTGGAAAGCAGGATTTTTTCGATTTCGGGAGAAGGCACATCCTTCTGGATGAAAGATACTAAATTTAAGGCCATATTCCTTGCAACGTTCTGCTTTATCTGTTTGCAGAGCTCGATATTATCGGTCTGGGTATAGCGTTCCAGAAGTTTTGCTCCTATCCTTGAAGCTTCTTGATCCCAGGCTGTATATTCTTCGAGAACATGAAGTGCATCGGTTGGAGTAAAACCTATTGCCTGGATCAGGCGCTTTCTTATTAGGGAATCAAGCAAACCAGGAGAAATCGTTTTTTGGGTTTCCCAGAAAATATCATTAAGCGATACAGGAAAATCTCCTATCCTATCAAAGAGTTCTGTTTCAAATTTTCCTAGATTCGAGGGCGCAACACCAGTCCTTACAAAAAACTTAGTAGGTTGCACATTTTCGTCAAGATGCATAGTGCCAGGGATTCTCCCTTTTCTCAGGACTTCGAGAAAACCAGGATATTTGACCGCTGCAACGCAGAGTGGGATAACTCTCCTTGGGCCGATATTTAGTTTCATATTCCTGACCCAGACATGGCTGTCTCCTCCCATTGCTGAGGTTTCCATTCGAATAGCTTTAACCTTTGTCTGCCAGCCTCCGACTACAGCTCCGTCAGTACAAAGTTCAGGAAGCCCGTTTTCGAGCATGGAAACATCCGTACTCGTCCCACCTACATCAATAACCGCACAGGTTTCAAGCCCTGAAAGATGGGATGCTCCTATAAGGCTTGCTGCAGGGCCCGAAAAAATAGACTCGATTGGTTTTTCCAGGGCTTCGTTAATGCCCACGACCGAACCGTCACATTTGAGCATCAGCAGCCTGGAACTCATTCCCCGCCTGGATATTTCTTCCCTGATTGAGAGAATAAACCGGTTTGCAACAGGAATTAACTGAGCATTCAGGTAGGCTGTAATCCCTCTCTCGTAGGCCCCAAGGTCAAGGGAAAGTTCATGTCCACAGACCACAGGCATCCCGGTAAGCTCCTGGATACGGGATTTGACTGCCAGTTCATGGGCAGGGTTTCGGATACTGAAATAGGAAGAAACTGCAAAAGCCGAAACCTTATCTTTAATTTTACTGACAAAAGCTTCTACAGCTTCCATATCAAGTGAAACAAGTTCGGCTCCGTGATGGTCGTGACCTCCTTTTATTACAGTATAAAATTCAACATCCGCTCTTTCCGGAATTTCATAATTTCCTACGAGGATCAAACCTACAGGATAGCCATTTTTTTCAAGGATTGTGTTTGTGGCAAGTGTTGTTGAGACCGAAACCATTTTTACATTTTTTAAATATTTTTCATCCAGGCCGTCTATGGAATTCCTGATTCCTTCAAGCAGGTCGGGATAAGTGGTAAGCGCCTTGTTCGAGTCCATCACTTTGCCATCTGAGTCCCGAATGATGACCGAATCAGTGTAGGTGCCTCCTGCATCAATACCCATGCTGTACTGTATCTAAATGCCTCCTACTTATTTTTTAGAATTGGGGTTCATGATATAGTTTGGATAGTTAAAATTGCCGGGCATATATTATATTTAAAAGTATTTTATTCATGTGCATAATATGCGATTGGAAAAGTTTAGGGAAAATTTAGTGATTTTTGACGAATAGAAAGGAAAAAGTCTAAAATGATTTTAATGCAAGTAGTATAATCGATTATTAAAGATTAGGATTCGAAAAAAATAGTGAGACCAAAGCAAATTAGTAAAAACATCTGAGCATGTGTGTATAAAGCTCATTCAAAAACTTGAAACTTACCTCTTAGGCTTCGTATTTCGAACAATCAATCAAGCTCATGATCATGAAAACAATTCTGAAAATTCCAACTAAGAATAAAGTGGACTTCAGGATGGGCTCATAATTAATTATTGAGCCTAATTCCGAAACTCAAAATTAGTTTTGAATGCCAATCCTGAAACAGCACTCTGAAATGACAATAAGGAAGGTAAGAAGGCAAGTAATTGTGAGACATCTATGAGTTTGGAAAAAAGTTGGTTTTGGAATAGGCCATACTTCTGATTAAATCTTGAATTAAAAAGTACTTTATCATTCGACATCCAATAAGCAATAGAAGAATTGAATCTAATAGAAGAACAGAGTTGAACAGAAATCGTAATTTTAGGAGTTGGTGAACTTTATGGGAGATCAAAATGACGAAATGTATCTTGCAGAGTTGCAAGCATGCAAACTGGACTTTTTAGAATGGACACCTGAGAAGGGAGTGAATGTTAGTAAAACATCAAAACAGTTTGCAAGAGAGTTTCTGAACTTATCAGGCACAGAAGACTACAGTGAGACAAAAAAATTTAATGGGGCAAAAAAGACATTCAATGAAATAGCTTCATTGCTGGTCCAGTGTAAAGCAAGGAATGACGGAATGATCCCTAAAGCAGCCATAGATGAGATAGCAGAACAAAGCGGAACCACAGATCGCAGAGTTTATACAGTACTGGAAGCATTAGTAACTGAGGGATGGAAGCCATCAAAGAGCTATGAAAAAAGAATTAACGATCAGCTTTGATTTATCAAGGGAAAGTCGGTTAAGTTCAGGATGATTAAGAAAAGAATTGACGTGGTTTATGGAAAGGAACAATACCTTTTCAAAACCTATTACAATTAAAAATGCTACAGCTCATGGGAAATTAACACTAACCCTAAGCTGCGAAAAATAGCACTAATTTCAGATTATGAAGTAAAATTCTGGAATTTAAAAACATTCTGAGAACTAATTTTAATTTCGTTTCTGAGTTCAATCTTCAAATTTAAAGTTAGATAATTTATATAAACCGTTATATTAAAGTATGTCTTTAAACATAGTTCTAAGAACACCTTAAGTACCTTAGAATTAAAAGAAAATTTCTGAAATCTTTATATTTATAAACCGATTGGGCTGGTGGGTATGACACTTGCAGAAATTTTCAACCAGCTAAAAGAGCTTGAGAATAAATATAATGAGATCAAGTATCCGCCTGAAGCTGCTTTTCAGCCATCTTTCTCTTCTAAAATCCGTAAAGCGGAACAGGATAGTTTGATCCATCAGATACCTGCTTATGAGCTTGACGAACTTTTCGAGAAGGTAGAGGAATGACATATAAAGTAGCCCTTCATCCCTCAGTCCGTAAAAACCTTCAAAATTTGTATAGGCTTGACAGGCCAGGTTACGATTACGTGAAACATCGTCTTCGCTTTCTGGCTTACAGGCCGGAAATTGGCATTCCCCTTGAAGCCGATTTTGAAGACAAATGGAGAATTCATATTGGGCCCTTTGTGCTGGTTTACACTTTTGACCGTGACGCAAACATTCTTACCATGCTGGCTTTTGAGCATTACACGAAGGCGTATAATATGTACACCGCTTATGCATAAATAGAAGCAAAGTATCAAAGACAACATTCGTGAGTACTGGTTTTTGGTCAAGCACAGTTTTTTGGTCAAACATTATTGTTTTTCGGTTAAGCACTATTTTTAGTCAAGAACTGTTTTTAATCAAGTACTGTTTTTTTGTGATCGCGTATTTTGAAAAAAGGTTGTGAGAATGATTTAAGTTTTAAACACGATATCAGGATATATGCAAGCAATTGAGGTATCTCATCTAATCAAGAAATTTGGTTCTCTTACTGCACTTAATGATATTACTTTCTCGGTTGGCAAGGGAGAAACATTTGGTTTTTTGGGTCCCAACGGTGCTGGCAAGACCACCACCATTCGTATTTTGACTGGAGTCTCGAGACCGACATCTGGAACAGCAACTATTTTTGGCCATGATATTGAGCATGACACTATTGCCGCACGGCAGTCAATGGGCATAGTGTCCGAGAATTCAAACGTTTATGACGACCTTACTGCATGGCAAAACATGATGTTTTCCGCCGAGCTTTACCATGTGGGACGAAAAGAAAGAGAAAAAAAGGCAGAGGAACTGCTCAAAAAGTTTGAATTATACAACCGGCGCAATGATAAAGCGCATGGATTTTCAAAGGGGATGAAGCGTCGTCTCACGCTTGCAATGGGACTGGTCAATAGCCCACGTTTGTTGTTCCTGGATGAACCAACCTCCGGGCTCGATGTACAGAGCAATATCATCATTCGGGATGTAGTTGCCGATCTTGTTCTCGAGGGTGTAACTGTTTTTTTAACGACGCATAATATTGAGGAGGCAAATGTTATGTGTGACCGGGTAGCAATTATCAATAAAGGGCATATTGTTGCAATTGATGCTCCGGAATCCTTGAAAAAAACCATACAGAGCGTACAGTCGATAGAGGTCTCTTTTGATCATAATTCGGCAGATCAGCTTGATGAGCTTAGCCGCCTTTCAGTGGTAAATAGAGCACAAAAATCAGGCGATAAGTTTAAGCTCTATACCGAAGATCCCTCTGAAGTTATCAATGCAGTGATAGCTTATGCCAATACACATAACCTTAAAGTCGTCAGTATAACAACTCTTGGCCCCAGTCTTGAGGATGTTTTCATACGCTTGACAGGTCTACAGCGGACAGGTGAGAGAATCCATGCCATCGACTGATAATGAAGGATTGGTAAAGCGCCTTTCCTGCGAGATCTCTGCTGCATGGGCAATTGCCAAAAAAGACATGAGGATTTACTATTTCAAGCCCAACATCATAGTTTCCGGCTTATTTTTCCCACTTTTCATGTTCCTTGCTTTTGCCATTGGAAAAAATACACCACCAGGTACTCTCATTCCCGGATTAATCTCAATTACTCTCCTGTTTTCAGCTTCATCAATAGAACCTGTCTCAATTCCTATCGAACGGCGGGTAAAGACCTTTGAACGTCTGCTTTCGGCACCTATATCCTTATACTCACTGGTAACGGGTGAAAGCCTGAGCGGTTTTCTGTATAGTCTCGGCATTGCATGTTTACCGCTTGCTATCGGTGTTATTGTGTTTGATACGCCTATCCTCAATATACCGATCCTAATTATTTCCATGGTACTTACAGCATTCTGTTTTGCGACTCTTGGAACACTATTTGCCGCATATCCCACCGAAAACGTGGGAGAGGTTATGTCCATACTCAACACGGTCAGGCTGCCGCTTATTTTTATTTCCGGCGTTTTTATCCCTATATCGGTTATGCCCAGGATCGGACAGCAGATTGCACTGGTGTCGCCTCTTACTTACGGAAATGATATGATTGAGTATGCTTATACCGGTAAATCGCTTTTTTCACCACTGGTGGATATTCTGGCAATCATAATATTTATCCTGATCTTTCAGGTAACGGCAAACTACCTTTATAAAAAATTCAATGAATGAAAAAGGCAAATCAGGCCTGGATTAAAGGAAGTAATCAAGAAAACACAAAAGAACAATAAGAATGATAAAAGAATGATAAAAGAATGATAAAAGAACAGTAAAAGAACAATAAAGGAACGATAAAAAACATTGAATTGAAAACTCGTTATAACTGAGGAAACCGGGATGAGGAAAAACGATAGAATCAGTGCCTGTGGTAGGACTATAAATTACGAGATTATATACAGTAAAAAACGAAAGAAAGCGGCTATTTTAGTCCGTCCGGATATGAAAGTCGAGTTTCGGGCGCCTCAGGGTCTGAGTGCTGATACTATTCGAGGAATGGTTGAAGGAAAAGCTCGTTGGATATTCAAAAAGCTTGAATGGTTCGAGGAAAACAAGCTGCCTGATCAAAAAAAGCAATATTGTGAAGGAGAGATTTATCTTTATCTGGGCAGAGAATACCCCCTGAGAATTACACTAACGAATAACGTTAAAAGACCTCTGGCTTTTTTCAAGGATTCTGAACTCATGGTTGAGATTCCTGAGAATACTTCTGAAGATCAGGTTTCCTTTCCGGTAAAAAAAGCTGTCTGGAACTTTTATAGCAAATGTGCCGAAGAGGAAGTTGAGAAGCTTCTGAAGATTTACTCGAAAAAACTCGAGGTAACCACTCCGGTTTTTAAGGTAAAGCACCAGAATAAACGCTGGGGAAGCTGTTCTGCAAAGAATATACTAAGGATAAATTTCCAGCTTATAATGGCCCCGCCAAGACAGCTCGAGTATGTGGTAGTGCATGAACTCTGCCACATAAAAGAGAAAAATCATTCTGCACGGTTCTGGAAACTTGTCCGAGAACTTATGCCTGATTATGAAGAACACAGGAATAACCTGAAAAAGGAGGGCTGGAAATATGTACTTTGAAGTCGGTAAAGCTGATACCAACTTTCATCAGTTATTTGTATTAGGATATTTTAAGATATTTTATAACTTTTATACTTAATCACTGGTTATATAATAAAAACATTTTACAAATTTGCCTAATTACAGTATAAAATTTACTAATCCTATCCTTCGAACTCTTTAAGTGATTACGCAGGTATAGTCAGAGTTAGATAATCTATAGACAAAGCAGTCTAGATTTATTAACTCAAATAAGACTCATGTATCTTAAGATTAAAGAACTTTTTCTTTTATATATATTTGAGTATGAGTCGGGGCATATACTCAAATAAATAATTTATGGCCAAATCATTAAACAGTAAAAATATGAAAAAATAATCCAGACTTGAAATTTGTTTAAGAATTATACAGTTAGAGAAATTGGCCGGAAAAGTTATAAGGAGTTAAGTAAGGAGAAGTTTATGGAGTTTGAAAGTACCTTCCAAGTCATCCAAACTCCATAAGATAAGCCCCGAGAGGCAGTTATCATGATTAGCTGTGCGAATATTTAAGCTTGCCTGATTCTGCCTCCTAGGGAAAAATCTAGGAGTAATAAAATGATTAAGGACAAAATTAGAGTAGGAACGCTAGTTTTAGCAATACTGCTGGTTGGTATGGCATTGATACCAGCTGTGAGTGCACAGAAAGAAGATAATTATTCTGTAACTGCCGAAGAAGCCTTTAAGCATGCTAATGCGAATGTGATATATTTTATCGCAACCAACACACCAGGATTTGAAAACTGGACTGAGGTATCTATTGATCCTAAGCCATTGGAACTTTATGATCCAAGCGGTCAAAAATTGTATTATCAATTTTCTGTATATAAAAATACTGGTCTAATAGGTAGAATCGACATCGGTGCCAATAAAAAGATAGGACACTCAGTACAACTCGTCGAACTTGATTCAAAACCTCTTAATGCTACTGAAGCCATGAAAAAATCAATCGAAATCGCCAAAAATGAATATCCAAATGGAAAAATTAAGTCAACTCAGCTGGTTGTATACGATTATCCTGCTATAGGAGCGATGACCGTAGTAAAGGACAAAACAACAGGAAACGAATATCGAATATTTGTAGATGTATATACCCTTGAGGTGATACCAGATGAACCTGCGACTGAAACAAAGCGTGGAATTTGGTCAATATACGAACAGAGGCTGAATAATGGAATAGACAAGAATTTAAAGAACTGGCAGGAAAGTGATAATCTTACTAAATCTATAGAACAAACAGCAATTAATAAAGGAGTTAATATTAATGTGGCGGTCACTGAAGAAAACATGAAAAAATTTAGTGGCGATACAGTAACAGTGGCAACAGCTATTCAAAAAGATCTCGGCAGTCCTACTGTATATTTACAAACGACAAACTACTACTGTCAGCCAGCAAGTGCTCAAATGCTTACCAAATATTATAGAGGTACAAAGCCTTCTCAAGATTCTATATATCAAATGATGGGTGGGGTAGCTCCTAATGGCCTTAATAATACTGAGGCATTAGTTTATTATAAAGCAAGTAATGGGTTAAATAAACCTAATGCATATAGTTCGTCCAATGTAACTTTTAGTAAAGCTGTTACTGAAATTAATAATTATAGACCCTTCAAAAGTGGAACTGGAACTCATGCTAGAGTTTGTCGAGGATACAAACAAGTTGACTCGGAACAATATTTGCGTATCTGTGATCCGTCCCCCACTTCATTAGGTATGGCTTATTGGGAACTAATTGGTTCTGAAAGTAATCGCATATATGTGGGGAGTTAAAATTCCTCATCTTTTTGGGTGAAGTATATGAATAAAACAAAGAATAAAATTACTTTTTTTCTCTTTTTTCTGACTCTTGCAGTACTATTGGGACTAGCTGTGAAAAGTTCAATTGATATGATAAAAGAAACTCAAACCCCTAAAGTAAATGGTTTAGATATCCAATTTGAAAATGGAACTACCGAGTCAGAAGTAAAAGCTATTCTTGAGAATTACAACATGACTGTGAACTATACCATAGATTATGATTCTAATAACATGCTGAAAAGGTACTATATAATCACAAGTCAAGATAAAAGAACGGATATAATAAACGAACTGGGGAAAGATGAAAATTATCCTTCTTACAGCGAAATTAAAAAAGGAAATTATAGCATAATTATGTTACCTGAAACTGAAAATTTTATTCCAGATGAAGAATTACTTGTAATGCTGGAAAAAAATAGCCTTCAATTGAAAGAGTCCTTGCTTTGTCATATTCATCTTGGAGATGAATCAAAGTATTGGATTCCAGAGAAAGATGCAGTCAGAATAAAAGATGAGCTTGAGAATAATGAGAAAGTTTTGATTGTAATCCCAGACTATATCGAAGGGTAAAAAGACACATGAAATAGGGGCAATGACCGTAGTAAAAGATAAGATTACTGGAGTTGAACATCGGATATTTGTAGATGCATACACCCTTGAAGAGGTGCAAGACAAACCTGCGACTGAAACCGAGCTTGGAGTTTGGTCAATGTATGAAAAGATATCGAAGGATAAACTGGACAAGAATTTAAAAGACTGGCAGAAGAGTGAACAGCTTACTAAAACAGTAGAACAAGAAGTAAATAATATAGGAATTGATATCAGTGCGCCAATTACTGAAGAAAATATTAAAAAACTAAGCAACAAACTAAATATCAGTTCAAAAATGTCTACAACAACAGATACAAAAGTACTACTTGATGTTCCCTTGTATGTTCAAGAAAAGAATTTTTACTGTGTTCCAGCAACTGCTAAAATGATTGCTGCGTGGCATGGCTACTCTTATACCCAAGATTACATATATCAAAAAATGGGTGGGACAAACGGTAACATTGTTGGAGTTACCCCTGCTGCGGCACTATCTTGGTATAAGTTATCTAGAAGTGATGGAGGATTAGGGGCAACGAGGTCGTCCAAAACTAGTGTTTTATCTTTTACTAAAGCAATGAGTGAAATTGACTATCTTAGACCCTTCAATAGTCTCACTTATACTCATTGTCGAGCTTGTGCTGGATATTGGGTTTTCTATGATAGCGCAGAAGACTGTTTATACATTCAGGACCCAGCTCCCAGTAAAGGCGAGTATTGGGAAGCTGTATCAAATAGTCCAGAACTTCAACGTATTTATGTGATTTTCTGAGCTTGGAAAATACTATCGAAGACTGAGATTGGTAGCATATATATGAGGAGTTTAACTCCTCATTTTTTAGAAACCGATAAGAATAATATTTACAAGGTAATTACTGGTTCTACTGTTTTTCTGAAAGATTTTAAGTCCAATGCGGTAATCTGCTGCTTTTCAATTATTTATAATAAGGCATTGTTTTGTTTATGAATAAACTAATACCTATAATTGATGAAAGGGTATGTACAAATTAACACATAATTTCCAATTGAATCACTAAAGTAAAAAATAAACAATATCGGGGGATAAAAAGATGAAAAACAAAATTGTATCAACAATAGGGATTGCCATTTTTTCGAGTCTACTCTCTGTGGCTACATCCAATAAGGTACACAGGCAACATACTATCATAAAAGCTTTTGGAATAAAGGCATTTGTGATTTTGACACTTGTTGGCATCGCGGGTGCATCGCCATTTGCATATGTTTCTAACTACGAAAGTAATAATATTTCTGTAATTGACACCGCAATAAATAAGGTTACAGCCACAGTAGATGTAGGAGACCATCCTGCTGGAGTTGCAGTCAGTCCAGATGGGAAAAAGGCATATGTGGTGAACGCAGGTAGCAACACTGTTTCTGTAATTGACACTGCCAAAAATAAGGTTATAGACACAGTGAAAGTAGGAACCTATCCTCAAGAAATTGCAGTCAGCCCGGATGGGAAAAAGGCGTATGTGACAAGTTTCAGTAACAACACTGTTTCTGTAATTGACACTTCTACGAACAAAGTTACAGCTACAGTAATTGTAGGAAACTTTCCTTTTGGAGTTGCAGTCAGCCCGGATGGGAAAAAGGCATATGTAACGAATTCTGGCGGTGACTCAACTAACTTTACAGGTACAGTCTCTGTAATTGACACAGCTACAAACGCTGTTGCAGCCACAATAAATACAGGAAACAACTCACTTGAAGTCGCATTCAGTCCGGACGGAACAAAGGCATATGTGATGAACTCCAATATTTACCATGACTCCACAGCTACTATTTTGATAATTGACACAACCACAAGCGATGTTACAACTACAGTACATGTAGGAGACATTCCTCGCGGAGTTGCAGTCAGTCCAGATGGGAAAAAGGTATATGTAGCTATACAGTTTCCTGGACCTGATTCACTTACAGGTGCTGTTAATATAATTGATACAGCCACAAACAAGGTTACAGCCACTGTACCTGTAGGAAAGGCACCTGGTGGAATCGAAGTCACTCCAGATGGAACAAAGGTATATGTGGTGAATTGCGCGAGCCACACTGTATCTGTAATTGATACCACTACAGACAAGGTTACAGATACAGTGAAAGTAGGAAAATATCCTATTGAAGTTGCCTTTGGGAACTTTGTAGATTCTAATATGACTGGTCAAAGCACAAAAATAATCTCCAATGCAACTGAAAGTTCAGGAGTTGAAGAAACTAACTTATCGTCACCTGATAAAGTAAACGCCGCCGGACTCAATCATTCAGACAATAATTCCGAACCTGATAATAGCAGCAGTCCAGGTGAGAATAACTCGAGCAAAAATAACTCTACTCCAGGTTTTGAATTATTAGGGAGCTTGACCTGCCTTTATGGGGGATGGAAACTCAAGAAAAAGTAATGCGAGACTTGAAGAACCCGAAGTATTGGTATTAATGATCTATCTTCTCTCAAGTCTGATGTACAAACTTAAGAAACCTGATATATCGAAACACTGCACATCATGAGGGATTGAAATTCTTCAATTTTTATGTGCTGGTATAAACAAAATTCAGGAGAGAGACGCTGATGTTGTCGCTTTTTAATGAGTCCATAAGTTGGGATTTAAAATGGAAGAAATAACATGTGATAAAATATATCGAAAGCGTACTCTCATAAGAATTTTGGGAATATCTTCACTTACGATTTTAGTATTGGCTGGTGTAGCATGTGCAGCTCCATTTGCATATGTGACAAATCTGGGAGATTATAGTCTGAGAGGTCATTATTACGATACGAATTATAATGGTGCTATCCCGACTCCTAGTGTCGCTGTAATTGACACAGCAACTAACAATATTACAGCCAGAGTGCCTCTCGGCGATGGGTGGCCTGTGGGAGTTGCAGTCAACCCTGAAGGAACAAAGGTATATGTAGCGTCCGCAACTATAGACGACGTCTGCATTGTTTATGTAATTGACACAGCCGAAAACACGGTCAATACCAAAGTGAATATCAGAAGTAGTTATCCTTCGGGAATTACATTTAACCCTGCAGGAACAAGAGTTTATGTGACGAAGCAGCGAGACAACACCGATATCTCTGTAATCAACCCAGCGACAAATACCTTAATGGCACCGATTATTGTGGGGCCGAGTACTTATGATATTGCATTTACACCGGATGGAAAAAAAATCTATGCTGCAAACAGTGACAACAACACTATTTACATAATTGATGCGGCTACAAACAAAGTTACAGCCAATGTATCCGTAGGAGACAGTCCTTATGAAGTTGTAGTCACACCGGACGGAAAAAAGGTATACGTACCTAACTATAACAGCAGCACTGTGTCTGTAATTGACACAGCCACTGATAATGTTACAGCGACTGTGCCTGTAGGAGACTCGCCTCATCGTGTTGCATTTACTTCTGATGGAAATAAAGTATATGTAGCTAACAACAATACTGTCTCTGTAATTGATACAGCCACGGATACTGTAATAGCCACCGTGCCTGTAGGAACTTTTTCTCGTGAAATTGTAATCAGTCCAGATGGAAGTAAGGTATATTTAGGAAACTTTTACAATAAAAGTGTCACTGTAATTAATACAAAAACAAACACCGTTACAGCCAGAGTGCCTGTAGGAGAATGGCCAATGGGAATTGCAGTCACACCGGACGGAAAAAAAGTATATGTGGCAAATGCCGAAAGTGACAATGTCTCAGTGATTGACACAGCCACAGACACTGTTATAGCCACGGTGAATGCAGGAATCTATCCTACTGGAGTTGTAATTGTGCCTTTTATGGACTCTAATATGAGTACTCAAAGCACAGAGGCAATCTCAAATGCAACTGAAGATACAGAAGTTGAAAAATCTAATCTATCATCTTCTGAATCTGATAATGATAGCAGCTCAAGTGGAAATGAATCAAGCAAAAATAACTCTACACCAGGATTTGGATTATTGGGGAGCTTGACCTGCCTATATGGAGTTTGGAAGTTCAGGAAGAAGTAACATAGGATTTGGATTGCCAGACTGCTTAATGGCATGTGTCTTTTTGCTTGTTTGTTTTCAGCCTCTTGAAGAAAAAAGAAGGGCTAATCCCGCCATTTTAATGCTGCTATCAAAATTTTCAGTCTAGAAATAAATACTGTTGCGTCCATTTTTACTGGGGTTTTATGAAAGATCAGAGCAAAAATGCCAAAAAATATGCAATATTCTTTTTTATTGGAATTTTTACTTTTTACTTGAGTGGTTATATACTTAGAGGAATACATCCTCCGAAATCAATTTATCTAATGTTTCTGGTTTACTGGACCCTTTTTGCAATCGGAATATTGGTTTTAAGGGACTATTCTCCTGGTTTTATTCTTAAAGGATTTGCTACATCTTTAGGAGCTCTCTTTCTAATCTCTGCTGGTTTTTTTGCTCTTGGGGCCTATAACCATATGAACTCAGATGAGTACTGGATCGAAACCGAAAAACTCGAAAAAGCACCCGATGAATTTGCTGTTGTTACCGAAAGTGAAATAGAAGAATATCCTGCTTTGAGGAAAGCACTCAAGAATTCAGGAGAGGGCTTTACAGTTGATTCTGCTGAATGGATAAGGGTAGAAAAATTTCTTCATTTAAAAGGGTCAAACGTGATTAAAGTGAATAACGATTACTATCAGGTACGCCTATCAATGTCCGTTGCTTGAGTAATTAAAGCGGTCAGCTTATGTAGACACGATTTTATACTCCTGTGATTTTATGTTCAGAGCAAATGCTCCGACAGAGGTTCCAAGCAGAGTTATTTTTTCGATCAGAGTTATTTTGGATAACTGACCGTAAATTTGCTGGAGAGCTAATTATAAGGATAGTTTTTAAGGATAGTTTTTAAGGATAGTTTTTAAGGATAGTTTTTCTTATCCTGACCCTCTTTTAACAGATTGACAGTAGAAAATAACAAATAGATAAAAAACATATTCCGCTATTGAGATTTAACTTCTTAATGAGGTATGGCTTATGCAAGCCGAAGAGAGAGACCCAGAGGATTTCTTGATTGACATTCTTGATTCAATCGAGAAAATCGAGAGTTTTATTGAAGGATTTGAGTTTGAGGATTTTTCCATAGACGATAAAACCATATATGCCGTAATCCTTGCTCTTGAGATTATTGGAGAAGCAACGAAAGGTCTGCCGGATTCCCTAAAAATGAAGCACCCGGAGATTCCATGGAGAGAAATGTCCGATCTGCGCGACAAAATGGTACACGGCGATTTTGGTCTTGATCTTGAAGCCATCTGGAATATAGCAGTAGAGGACATTTCATCCTTAAAACCGTTGATTATTAAAATTTTAAGTTAAAAGCAATTGTCTCCAATTTTTAACTTGGGTTTTTATTGTTATTTCATCTTAACACAAGAACTATACGGTATTTCCCGGACAATATTAGACTTTGCACCGGTTTATTTGTTATAAATTTTGACTATGCTTAGCCAATTTGCGATTAAATCTTTAAGTTTATATATCATGAAGTACTCTAGGCTATTGGGCATCTGGGAAGGTCATAAGAGACCTTTTAACTCTTTTTAATAACCCCCCCATACCCCCCAACTCCCCAATAGCCAGATGCCCAATCCCCATTAACGTTTGCTTATCATCTTTTGTTTTCAGTATTCTGTAGGCAGTGTACAAGTTTTTCTGTAAAATTACAAATTTTGAGATGTTTTGGGTCAAAAATTCTAGATCGGTAAATGAGTTTCACATGCTTTGTCCAAAAAATTGACTTTGAATTTACAGCAAATTCACGACATTGCTATTTGTTTTCTCATATCGTTAGAACATAGTTCGTTTTCTTCACCAAGTGATTTCACATAGATTTTAGATTCGATCCGAATGGAGTTCTCAGGAAGATGATCAAAAGGTTTAAAACCGGTATTGGGTTTTTTGCAACTCTTTTTTGCAATTTTTTTTATGATCCTTTACACAGTTATTTTATGCACTTCATTACATGTAGTGAACATCCAGTTTCTGAAAAATAAATTTCCACTTTACCTTAAAAACCATCAACTAGCCTGTTCTCAACCATAATTGCTGGATTTTATTAGATTTTTTACGGATATCTATCTAAAGCGTACGTACCTGACTATAGAAGTACTTGGTACAACTTGGCTGAGGTTCTGGAACCTTACCATGTCCATAGAAGTAGCAAGAATGAAAGACAGGTTTTAACCTCACGCTACTGGTTTTCAGTTAAGCTGCATGCCACACAGCTCTTACGCTTAAAATAATCGTCAAACGCTTTCTTATGTTTGCACTGAAAACCACCAGTAAACAAATAAATTCTTTTTTTTCAAAATATAAGATTATTAAGAGGATTTTCAACAATTATAGGGCTTATATATGATTTTCTGTAAAATTTAAAGTTTTAAAAAACTTATTTTCTTGAAAAAACCCGCTAAAACCTTTTTATCTAAAAAACCTATATATAAGATGAAAGTAGATAATCAATATCGGAAGCAGCACTTTGAAGACGAAAACATAAGTCAAATTATTATTATATTTAAGGAAAAAGTACAACCTAATTTTCTTGGAAGTACTTGGGGACTTATAAACCTGAGATTTCAGCAACTTGCATTTAAATTCCGTGTTTAAAACGGTTTATTAGTGTCAAACTCATCATATATAGATAAAAATAACTTTTAAGTTTTAAAAACCTTTATTTTTTCAATTAAACCATTTAAAACTATTATTTTATTAATTAAACCCTTTTAAGCTATTTTTTAGTATAAGTATATTTATATTTAATCTGGCGAATTTTAGAATTGTCAAGTTGCAGGTAGTCGACAAGACAACTGGAACTGGTAAAAACGACTAGGTAAACTAAGCAGGTAATTAAGGTACAAAACAAAGTCGAGTAATAAACGAGTAATAACATAGTAAATAGAAGATAGAAATAATAAAATAAATTAAATTAAATTAAATTAAATAAATTTCTGGAGTGAGGTATGTGTTGAAAATAAAAAAGATAATGGGAATTTTCCTGGCAGTCTGTTTTGTACTGTCAGTAACAGTTGCATCAGTAAGTGCAGCGCCCTGGGACAATTTCAAATATAAGAAATGGGACAACCAAAAGAACAAGTTTGACAAACATGACAAGATTAAGTGGGACAATTACAAGATTAACTGGAACAACGATAAGAGAAAATGGGACAACGATAAGAGAAAATGGGATAATGATAAGAGAAAATGGGATAACGATAAGAGAAAATGGGACAACAAGAAACATGGTAAAGAATACACCACATGGTATAAAGTGTATATAAGTTGGTTTGTCAGCTATAAAACGTTCTGCGGTCAGTATACTGAGTTCTACAGCTACTATTACGAATTCTACAGCAGTTATAGTAGCTACTTTGGAAGATGGTAAGAACTAGCTGTAAAATGAGATAGTTGTAAAATGAGATGACAATTATCTCATATCCATCTCATATCCCTTGGATTAAATAAGCAGCAATCTGGACTAAAAAAAGAGTATAAAAAAAGAGTAATTTCAATTAAACTTGGGAGTGGATGATCTGTCAAAAATGAAAAAAATACTGGGGATTTTCCTAGCAGTCTGTTTTGTACTGTCAGTGACAGTTGCATCAGTAAGTGCAGCATCCTGGGATAATGACAGGAACAAACGGAATGACAACAGGAACAAATTTGATAACTACGACCGGAATAAGTGGGACAAAGATAAGAGAAAATGGGACAACGATAAGAGGAAATGGGATAACGACAAGAGAAAATGGGACAACGACAAGAGAAAGTGGGACAATAAGAAACATGACAGTGGGTACAATAAATGGTACGCAGCTTATATGAAGTGGCTTAAAACGTATATGAACTGGTTTGGAGGCTATAAAAAATTCTACGGCAATTATAACAGGTACCGTTGAAATAGATGGTCAGAGCTGGCTGTAAATTATGTAAATATAACTATGGTGAAATGTAACCTATGGTGATTACTTAGCCATACACCCCTTTGGATCAAAAAACAAGGATCAAAAAACAATAATCTGGAAAACAATAATCTGGATAAGAGAAAATAGTCTGGATTAAAAAACAGTTTTAATTAAAAAGCAATAAGACCAAGAGCAGTGGGGTTCTTACTACCTAGAAAGTAGGGAGATTCACAAGTTCTCAACCCCGAGGAATAAGGTGAAATCTCCCTGATTTTCTCTTTCTCCTTGATTCTCTTTTTCCACTGGTTCTCTTTTTCCATTATCATTACATCGTTTACATTACTAAATATTACATTATTATTGTTATGTCATTACATTACTATTGTTAGGTCATTACGTTATTATCGTTGTATCATTACGTTAATTACATTCCATCCTGTTACATTTTGTTGAACATTTTGTTGAGCCGTATAAAGTTTAGCTTCTCCTGCGTTCCTCATCTATTAAGGTCACAATATTCTCACGCCCATGTTTGAACTTCTTAATTAGTCCTCTTTTTTCCAGTTCTGAAAGCAGAAGGCTGACTTTTACTTCAGAATACTCCAGCCGGCTGCGTAGTTCTTTTTGCGTAATTCTACCTCTATGTCCCCTAATCATATCCAGGATTTCTCGCAGATCTGTAGTAAGAGGAGGTCTTTTTAAGTCCGCAGGCTCAATTTCGGAGTTATCTGGAACTCCTATTCCTGACTCTCCAGGCTCCAGTACTGTCTCCTTTGCTAAGACTGCTTCTCCTAGGTCTCCGAACTCCGGCTTCACTCCAGAACTAGAGATTTTACCGAGAGCATTTGCCAGAAACCCGGATGTATTGAACTGCCCTGCCTGAAGCCTGTTTATTTTCATCTTGCTCTGCTTTCTGGAAAGTTTATAACCTCCACCAAGCAGAATAAGAACCATAAAGGCTACTGGTAGGTAGCTTACAGTAAAAAAGTCATTCCTTGTTTTTTTGGTAGGATTAACACTATTGACACTACTTATTTCGTCTTCAGCTGTTTTCATTGCAGAATTTTCGGAGACTGGATAAAGCAGGAGATCGAAGACATAGTTCCCTTCTTCTTGAACCTTCAAAGTCGTTTCTTTTAAATAAATAACGGTATTGTTCCGGTAATACCTTGCTGTGATAATGTAGTCCCCAGGACCGAGTTCAAAGGAATACGTGCCGTCTTTTGCCAGTACTGACTGAGGAGGATTAGAATTGATACTAATCACAGTGTCATTTAGGGGTTCAAGGGTATCCCATGCATATGTTGCCCCATGGATTGTTGCAGTGATGTTGCTGTCTGCTAAGAAAGGTACTCCTGAGGAGGGAGGAGATATCCCTAAAGCGAGTAAAGCAGCAGTGCACAGAATATAGAACCTCAAGTTCATCTCTACCAGTTAATCCAGTATTACCAGTTAATTCAGAATTGTAAGTTGAAGTTAAGGGATTCAGCTGCTGAAAATTCTGAGCATAATATCTCTCTAAATTCTTCTGAATATAAGATCTATCCTTTTTTCGGATCGTTTTAATGACTTATCCCCGTGACCCAAAATGAATTTTTTAATAAGTGCGTCTAAAAATTGCTCCTGGTAAGCCAAATATAGAACCTTAAAGCTGACTCATTGAGCACATTACTCATGTTCATAGAATACTACGGCTATAAATTATAATAATAATATAGATAATAGATAAATATATCGTTTATTATTTATTTCGGATTAAATAAATCAATAAAAACAATACAGTGCTCTGGTCCTGCTTTACGCAATCTTTTTTATCAAAACAGACATATCTTTAAAAATTCAAAAACAAGATTCCCGAAAAACTACCAGAAGAATCGTAAAAGAATAATTGAGCTGGAAGACTGACAGCATTACCAGGTAAGACCAATAAAACAGGGG
This sequence comes from Methanosarcina barkeri 3, assembly GCF_000970305.1. Classification (GTDB taxonomy): domain Archaea; phylum Halobacteriota; class Methanosarcinia; order Methanosarcinales; family Methanosarcinaceae; genus Methanosarcina; species Methanosarcina barkeri_A. The sequence continues at coordinate 418,741 of NZ_CP009517.1, read as the reverse complement.
TTCTTACACAAAGTCCTCCATTCTGGCAATTTGTATTACATCAGGAGTTAACCTTTTTGTTTTTATATTTAAAAGTTATTATCCCTTAATTTAGGCATGTAGCTCTTATCCAGCTCTTATCCCTTATTTTAGGCATGTGTACCTATTTCCGTTGTAACCATCGATGTATCCTTTTTGGTATCCCCTATTATAACGGTCTTTGTAATTTTTTGTCCATTTGTTATCGTTGTAAGGAGAGGGGATTTTCGAGAGGATTTCTCTACTGCCATAATTATCGCAGTCTATTTGACCCTGTTTTCTGCCATCTCCATAACCTTTATTATAACCATCATTATATCCATCTTTGTTCCTGCTATCAGCAGCTGCACTTGCTGCTGCAACCGTTACTGACAATACAAAACAAACTGTCAGCAAAACGGCAAAAGTCCTTTTTATTCTATCAAATTTTTTGCTTATCATGGATTAACTCTCCGTACTTATATTCTACACTCGCTAGCCTGAACTCGATCCTTAACCTCACCAACCTAAACTAACCTTTGACCTCACTTTGACCTCACCAGATATTCGTGCTTAACTTCTACTTGACCTCCGGCTTTTGAAAGAATTACTTGATTGTTTTGCGGTATTCTTGAACTTATAATTCATATATTAGCCAGATTAAATATAAATATACTTATATAAAGCCGGCATGAAATTGCTAAATTGAGAAAATAATCTTTTCTAAAGCTTTAATTTATGATTTAACCATTTATAACTGATTGGTGCACATAAAAAGATAGAAAAAAATCCTTTTTTACGATATCTGGTAAAATGCCGGCTTTTAGCAGTTTATACCGGTTAAATGCGACATCCAGTTCAAAAAAACACTAGAGAAGTAAGTGTTCTTCTTCGGAGCGTCTCACATAAAAATCAAAGGAAAAATTAAACAAAAAACAAAGTAAAAATCAGGTAAAAACATCTTGCAATTCTTCCAATTTGAAGTTCAAGCGTCCGGTCTTTCCAGTTTTTCCAGTATATCCGCATGTTCTTTGTGCTGCGTTTGAGCTTGCTCCTTAACTTGCTTTTCGGATGACGGAAGCCTGAAAGCCTCAATGCTCCAGTTTGCCCTCTTTGCTCCTGCCTGATATACACTCTCAAGAAAATCCAGGACCGCTTTTTCCGGCGAATCTGCAGCGTTTCGGACATCTTCATACATTAAAAGTGCAAGGCCTGCCTGATGGCTCCAGAAAGCTTCTTTCGGGCTTAGCGGCTCATTCATGAAGCCTGCAGGCTGCGGGTGCATGTACGCATAAAAAGCCGGCTCTCTTATTTGCTGGTCTCCGGCCCAGAACCCGAAGCTGATCATTTCATGTGAAGAAGCCTCAAGTTCTACCTGTTTTGCCCCTTCCGTTACAGGTACAGGTCGGCCTGAAAACAGAGTAAGGGCCAGATCGGCATGGTGCCAGAAAAAGTGCACAGGCGAACTTTTTCCTATAAACCAGCCTCTGAATACCTGAAAAATGGAGGAGACCTGCACAAGGATTCTCCAGAACCGGTTCACATATTCTTCATCATAGGCCATATGCTGATAATCGGACGGAAAAGACTCGGTACTCACCCCAGGCATATCATATGGAACCGGCCTGATGCCCACCATAATCCCGAGTTCACCCAAACTTGAAAACACCCTGTCATAAAAAACAGCAACCGACAGCCCTTTTAAAGGCACGGTTTTCAAATCCCCTTCGCTGGTCTCAATCCTTAAAACATGTTCCTTGTCCCGGAAATTAAACTCCATCTCAAAAGTCATATCTTCGTAAGGAATGGAGCCAGTCGTGAGCCCACGCACGGAAACATAAAACGAAACATGCCACCAGTGGTTCATTTTCGGAAACAGCGCAAGCCTGATCTTTCCCACGATTTGCAGGAACAGGTGCAGCGTATTCTTCGTATCTTCCCATTCTTCAAGCGGCAAAGGCGGAAATTGAATATCCCGCGTAAAGCTAGTATTTACCATAATTACCCCCTCTGGAAAACTCCTGGATTACTAAATCAATGACAGTGTTAGTAACAGCATTAGTAACAGTATCAGTAGCATTATCACTGACATTATCAGCGATAGTAAAGTTTGGTAACGATCCTGTTAAATTTATAAAACCATGATTATGAGTTGTAGATTCCGTTAATTTATAAGTTTAAAACCTTTCCTGCCTGAGTGAAAAAAATTAAAATATTGACTCTGGAGCTCTGGAGCAGAATTTTTGAATTATGGCTTATTTTTTATTCTCAGGCCGGTTCGAATGTTCCACATATTCTACTATCGAGCCGTCAGGATGCTTTACTGTCATATTCTTGCCGGTCGGGACCTTATTCGGGCCTCGGAGAATTTCTGCACCTTTTTCTTCCAGATAAGCCTTGAATTCATCAAGAGAATCGACAAGAAAAGTAGCCTGCGTGCTTCTGAAGGGTTTTAGAGCTTCATCCGAACCGGCTATGAGCAAAATATTCTCTATTTGAGCCAGTTCCAGGCCGATTTGTGGGATTTTAAAGCGCATGGCTGCGGGGGAGCCAAGGAGTTCTTCATGGAACTCCAGGGCAGAAGTAAGGTCGTTTACATAGAGACGGGAGAGGGTTTGAAGGATTTTCATTTTTCTTATTCCCCACGAAATTTTTTAGTTTTTACATTTGTTTTATTATTGTTAATACTTATAGTTCCCGGAATAAGTCCGTAATAAATATTATTAACTTCTTTTAATATCTGGTTTCAGGTTTCAAACTGAAAGACAATAAGAAAGGTTAAAGAAAATGTTAATCCTCGACCACCCCTACGTCTCTGAATTCTTAAAAAATACTGCTGCGGAATTACAGATTCCTGTTTTAAAAAATGAAATGGCAGCCGAACTGAAGACTGAAAAAAAGCTAAATCTCCTTGAAGAAGCTGAATTTATCGAATTAATAAAAGAAAAGGGTGAGTGTACCCTTTATTCCAATTCCGAAAACTCAGTTGGCTGGATTTCGGAAAAATTGGGTTTTACAGGGCTGCCTAAAAAAATCGAGCTTTTTAAGAATAAAGTTAAGTTCAGGGAGTTACTACAGAGGCTTTACCCCGAATTATATTTTAAGAGTGTTAAATTTGAAGAACTGGACGAAATCCGGGTTGAAGAAATCGAAAAGCCGTTCATCATAAAGCCTGCTGTGGGATTTTTCAGTCTAGGAGTGCATAAAGTTTCCACCAGCGAGGAATGGGATTCGGTTTTGAAATCCATAAAGGCTGAAGTTGAAGAAATCAAAAAGCTTTATCCGGCTTCGGTTCTTAATGTGGAGAATTTCATCATCGAAGGAAATATCGAAGGAGACGAATTTGCAGTTGATGCTTATTTCAATCGTGAAGGAAAGCCTGTAGTCCTTAATATCTTCAAGCACATATTTTCTTCGGAAAACGATGTCAGTGACAGGATATATTTTACTTCGAAAAAAGTGATAGAAACCTACAGGGAAGCCATTGAGGACCTTTTAAATGAAATCGGAAAGCTGGCCGGGCTCAGGAATTTTCCCCTTCATCTGGAACTTCGAATAGCTGAAGACAGACGAATCCAGCCGATTGAACTGAACCCTATGCGTTTTGCCGGCCTGTGCGTGACTGATATTGCATATTTTGCATATGGGATTAACACTTACAGGTACTTTATGGAACAGCTTGAACCGGACTGGGACAAAGTTCTTGCTGATAAAGAAGGAAAGAGCTTCTGCCTTGTTATGCTGAGCAAATCGGAAGACCTCAATTTGAAGGACGTAAAGTCTTTTAATTACGAAAAACTGCTTTCGGACTTCGAAAAACCCCTGGAACTCAGAAAAGCGGACCATGAAAAACGCGGCTACTTCGGGTACATGTTTACCGAAACCAGAGACAGCAACTGGAGCGAGATCGAAAGGATTCTGAAATCAGACCTGAAAGAATATATCACTTTCAAAGAAGTAGTACCCGCCATTTCGGTACTCAAAAATAAGAAGGAATGAAAATAAAAGCCAAATCGCAAGCCTTTTCAAAAAACTGCTTGCCTGCAAGCCTTTTCAAAAAAAGCTTGAGCGAAAAACCAGTAACGTTTGGATTTGAAGAACTTATCCCCAAACCCTATCGGCGTGATAAACCGGCGCAACGGTTTCGGGTCAACGGTTTGTTTACTCACTGATCCAGGCTTTTGCTTCAGAAAGTTCCTCGTTCTTGTAAGTTTTCACCGGGAAGGGAATAACAAACTTGAATATTCCAACAGCACTGTTCACCCAGTCTACATCTGAGACAACTGCTATCTTTTCAAATGCTGTAATATTCTGTATACCAACTTTGGCATCCTCAAGCATAGCGTTAAGGGTAAACCATTCGAGTTCCTCGTCCAGCTGGTAAAGCATACGGACTTTCCCGTACTTTTTTATTTTTTCTTCAACAGCAGGAATTAACACATTTTTGTAGTCGTCTCCAGTTACCTCTCCACTTACACTGACTGCTACAACGTTATCAGGCAAACCAGATATAATCTCTATCATTTAACTCCCCCTTTAGTATACAATAACTCTAGCTTCCACACATATTCAATGGCTTTTATTAAATGATCTTTATTCAATGGTCTTTATTCAATGTCCTTCCCTTAAATTACCATTCAAGATTAATTTTGTAGAATATTTCTTAGCTCTAGATCATCAAGTTTGTTTTTAATTTATTATTTTGAATGAATATAAATCTTGACTTGATCCAGTCTATAAGATTCAATATAACACGTTATATCCAGAATGTCCAGAAAAAACCACAAGTATGTTGAGACTGCAGAAAAGTATCAGGTTACTGAAACTCAGAAATCCTGCTTGCAGGTAGTAATCCGTGATATTTCCGATCCCTTACATCTTTGTTGCTGGAGTAAATTCCGCATAAGGGATTCGCGAAAGAAATAAATCTATTTATTACTGAAGGTTCAATCTGTTTAAGGGAAAAGGTCAATGGAGCAAAATGGGGTACTGATTCTGGAAGACAATATTATAGAAGTAAATAACCTTGAGTATTTTTTCGACGAAATAAAAGCAGTCGATGATATCAGTTTTAAGGTAAGAAAAGGGGAAATTTTCTCGTTTCTCGGACCCAATGGCGCTGGAAAGAGTACTGTCATCAATATTCTTACTACTCTCCTGCCTATGCAGAAAGGAAGAGTAACTATTGCAGGCCATGACTTGAGAACCGAGCCTGAAAAAGTGAGAGAATCAATAGGGATCGTCTTTCAAGAGTTGACTCTTGACAGAGATATGACTGTTCAGGAGATTCTGGAGTACCATGGAAGGCTCTATTCCATGCCAAAAACTCAAAGGCAGGCACGTGTGGACGAACTGCTCAGTCTGGTCGAGCTTGAAGCAAAGAGGAATGTTCTAACAAGGCATCTGAGCGGCGGAATGAAGCGAAGGCTTGAGATTGCGAGAGGATTGATGACCCGCCCGAAAGTGCTTTTCATGGACGAGCCTACAATCGGGCTTGACCCTCAGACAAGAATAAGAATCTGGGAGTATGTAAGGGACATAAATCGGCAGGGCACAACCATTTTTCTGACAACTCACTATATGGACGAAGCCGACCAGCTCAGCGATTATATAAGTATTGTAGATCATGGACAAATAATTGCCACAGGCAAACCATGGGAACTGAAAAACGCACTTGGTCAGGATATTATATATCTTGAAACAAGCGATAACCAGGGAGCTTCAAACATCTTAGAGGGACTTGATACTGTAAGAGGGGTTAGAGACAAATCGAAAGGAATAATTGTCATGGTCAATGTGGATGGTACTCACCTGCTACCTGAGATCATGGAAAAACTTCAGAAAGGGGGGATTAAGATCAGGGTCGTAAACCTCAAAAAGCCGTCAATGGATGATGTTTTTGTCCACTATACAGGAAGGGAGCTCAGGGATACCGGAACCGAAAAAACTGTTGTGGTAAAGCCAGGAGGGCGTTAAAAGATGCATAAAGGCTTTCTTACTATATACTGGCGAGATATGCTGAGGTTTGTCCGATTTCGTACTCTCCTATTTACTTCTCTTATCCAGCCTGCACTCTGGTTAGCTTTCTTTGGGATAGCAATGTCAAACAACTTTGATAGACTAACTGCAACAATGCCGGCTGTCCCCGGAGTGAGAGCTGTGGGCTACCTGACTTTTATAGGTGCAGGTGTTATTGCCATGACCACGCTTTTTACAAGCCTTTTTGGGGGGACAGTACTGCTGTTTGATAAAAACTGGGGGCTTATGCGAGAGACCCTTTCAAGTCCTCTACCAAGAATTCATATAATTGTGGGAATAGGGCTTTCAGCCATGACAAAATCCTTTATCCAGGCAGCTGTTATAATGGGTTTTGGGCTTCTGCTTGGAGTCAAATTTTTTGAAGGCTACACAGCAACGCAGGTTTTGATTTCACTGATTGGAATCACGCTTTTTATAGGAGCATTTTCACTGGGATTTCTTTTCCTGTCAGCCGCAATCGCAATAACTATGGAAAGTCCGGAAGGGATGCAGGCAGTAATAACTCTGCTGACCATGCCTTTCTTCTTCACGAGCAATGCACTTTATCCGGCTAACTCTTTTCCTCCTCTTCTCCGAGCGCTATCCACAGTCAATCCACTTACCCATCTGGTCAGTGGGATCAGGTATTTTGCAATAGGAAGTGATTTTTCGTCAATAGGCATTCGTTACACTTACACGCAAGGAGAGGCTGTTACTTCCTTTATTGCACTTCTGATTTTCGCTACAATAATGTTTCTTATAGCTAGATGGAGATTTACCAAGGTTACAGTTACATGATTTCAATACTGCTCACTGGCTTGAAGAATATCTTTTCAGAAACTAAATTTCCAAAAATATATCCCTTTTTTATCCGTTTTATCTTTTATTTAATAAAAAACAATTAGATAAAAATAAACCAATAAAGGGAGTAGCAATGAGTTTAGCAGGTCAAACAGCTCTTGTAACCGGGGGAAGCAAAGGGATAGGAAGAGCTATCTGCCTTGCTCTGGCAAAAGAGGGAGCAAACATCATCATTGCATCAAGGAACGAGAGTGAAATCAAAGAAACAATGGATAAGTTAAAAGAAATGGGCAGTAAGTCCCTGGCTATCCAGGCTGATGTACGTAGCGAAGAAGACGTAAGGCGCCTGATTTCAATGACAATTGATAAATGCGGTAAACTTGACATCCTTATCAATAATGCAGGAGTGGCATATAAAAGGAGACTGGAGGAAACAACTCTCGAAGAGTACGAAAAAATCATAGATACGAACTTAAAAGGAGTTTTTCTCTGTACGAAGTATGCGATTCCATACATAAGAGAGAGTAAAAACGGAAAAATTATCAATATATCTTCAGTAGGAGGATTACACGGGCTTCCGGAATTTTCCGTATACTGCGCATCTAAGTTTGGAGTAAACGGAATAACGGAATCCATTGCCTCCGAGTTGGAAGGAGAAATTAAAGTGTACGCTGTCTGCCCGGGTGCTGTGGATACGGATATGTACAGGTCATTATTTTCAAACAGACCTTCACTTAAACCCGAACATATTGCGGAAAAGGTTCTGGAACTTGCCTCTCCTGATTCAAAAGTTACATCCGGAAAGATAATAGAGATACAGGCTCCTCCAGTCCCTCAGCTTTAATTGTAAAAACCAAAGAGCAGGCGTCCGGCAATATGGAGTAGTTCTGGCAGACTTATAACAGGTGGCTTGTAAATTTATAATTTACAGCATTTCTTCGCCGGATCTTCTTTCATTCTTTTGTCGGAGTTACCTTTTCCTTTTAAGATGTCGACAGTTTTTAAAAAAGATAGATAATGCTTAATTGTAGTTCAGAATTATTGCTTCCAAAATTATATTCTTATCCTGCATGATAATTAAAAGATGACTGTAGAGGAACTGCTATGAGATTGAAAGACCAGACAGCCATTGTAACCGGTGGGGGAAGAGGAATTGGCAGGGCCATTTGCCTGTCACTTGCAGGAGAAGGAGCCAATATTGTAATTGTCGCAAGAACCGAAAGGGAAATTCGAGAAACTGCCAGGTTGGTGGAAAGGGAAGGTAGAGAAGCTCTTGCGGTAAAGACTGATATTCGAAATGAAGAGGAAGTCATTAGTATGGTTTCAAAGGCAATGAATGCTTTTGGAAGAATTGACATCCTCGTGAACAATGCAGGAGTAGCATACAGGAAATATCTTGTGGAGACTTCAACCGAAGAATATGATGAGATTATGGATACAAACGTAAAAGGCATGTTTTTCTGTACAAAGTATGCTCTTCCCCATTTACTTAGAAGGGGAGATGGCAGAATTGTAAATATATCCTCTGGTGCAGGAAAACATGGTATCCCGAAGCTTTCGATATATTGCGCTTCAAAATTTGCAGTAATTGGATTTACAGAGTCTCTTGCTTACGAAGTAGGAGGTGGGATTCAGGTTTATGCAGTTTGTCCTGCAGGTGTGAATACCGGCATGTACCACTCGCTTTTTTCAGATGAACCTGTTCTTAAGCCCGAAGATGTTGCAAACAAAGTTCTGGAACTTTGTTTACCAGAAATGACTCTTCCTTCAGGCTCTTCAGTCGAGATTTACAGGCAGCCTATGAGGATAGTTTAACTTTGACATTTGATGGAAAAAAACGTAGCTTTGGAATGTGAGGTATAGTTTCTGAATGGAAAGTGTAGGTTTGAAATAAATTTTAGTTTCTGAATATAGATTTTAATTTCTGGATATAAAGCGTGATTCCTGAATAGAAAGTGTAATTTTGAATATAAGGTGGAAATATGTTCAAAAACCGTAAAGATGCAGGAGAAAAGCTTGCAAAAGCTCTTGAAAAATACAGGACTGAAAATCCTGTTATTCTTGCTATTCCACGTGGGGGAGTGGAAGTTGGACTGCAGGTCGCAGCGAAGCTGGATGCCGATTTTTCTCTCATTATTGCAAGAAAACTGCCTTTCCCGGATAATCCTGAAGCCGGATTCGGGGCAATAGCCGAGAATGGGAGCACTTTTATTTTAGAAAATGCGTATTACTGGCTTTCTGAAGAGACCATTGAGCAGATAAAACAGGAGCAAACTGCTGAGATTGAAAGGCGAGTAAAAGCTCTTAGAGGAGGAAATCCCATACCTGAGCTTACAGGGAGAACCGTGATTCTTATCGATGACGGCATTGCAATGGGATCTACAATGCGGGCAGCCATTGAGCTTTGTAAAAACAGGAAAGCCGGAAAAATCGTGGTTGCAGTACCTGTAGCAGGAAGGGAGATTGCAGAAGAGCTCCAGAAAAAGGTAGATGAACTCGTGGTGATTGAGACTCCTGCCTATTTTAGGGCTGTCGCCCAGGCTTATGAAAAATGGTACGATGTTTCGGATGAAGAGGTTCTCGATCTATTGAGAGAGAATATAAGGAAAAAGGAACTGAAAGATCAGGATTTTCATGCTTGAAACCTGAAAAAAATATCTTCTTCTGTAATTCCTGTCACATTAACTCAATATGTTTTCAGGTAAATATGTAATACAGTAATCTAAAGTCCTTATTTTTGTTATGGTAGCTGCTGCAGGTAATTCGCGGTAGTGTTTATTCTTCGTCTTGTTTTTGTGTTCATTACCGTACCCACAGATGCTTTTGAATTATTAGATTTGATTAATATTTCTTTTTAGATAAACAGGTACTGTCAAATTAACGGATGTTAAAGAATTTTTCCAGTTACAGCCGAGCCTCTATAATGTTTAACACCCGTCAACTGAATAGAGAGTGGATGTAATTCCTACCCTACAAAAGAAAACCACTTTTAGAACCGCCTATGAAGTTCTATTAGTTTGCCATTCCACAAAAGAAAAACAAAAGTAAAAAATGACAGTAACTATTCAGCCCATCAAAACGTGCCTATTGATATTGATTATAATAAAATAGTGGAATCCAAAAAAATAATATCCGGAAAAGGAAGAAACGCACTCAATCGGCTACAGTACAAGAAAATCAAGTTACAGAAATTTGTCAATTGAACTTTAGTAAAGACGGCTATTGATGCTGTTTTAAATAGGCTGAATAGTTACAAATGACATTGTCTAATTTCACTGAGTTTTTGGAATATATTTTCTTGACTCAACGGACTGCGTGTGCAAGTTGAACATGGGAATCCATCCCTATGCCGTTTGTAATAGTAAAGATCGCATTCTGACAAGATGCCATGATATACGTAATTGCGCACGTTCTCTACTCCTTTCTATTATTATCTTATTGTAAACTATAAATCCGTAGATCATATAATGTAGTCGGTCTATTTTTAAACATAAAAGACGAAATTTGAAGGCCAGGTTTAAACTACCTCAAAAGAAAAGCGTTTGTAGAACCTCCTATAAAGCCCTACAAAGAATAAAAGTTCTCCTCCAACATAGGAATCCAATCGGATTCAATAATTGTTTTTGTGACTTTCACTGCAGCTTTATAGTCGAGACCTGTAAATAGCAGCACGTTTTCTAAAAGCTCTTCTTCCGTTTGAAATGGGGCGCATATAAAAACTCGAGTTTTGATCAAATCTAGAACAATTGCGATATTATCTATGCGCCACAAAGTTTCTTGTCCTTCTTTTGACAGCAAACCAAGACCATGCTCACGTAATATTAGTATTCTCTCTTTTCCCTGTAAACAGGATTTAGTTAAGGTTTCATACGTTGGAATAATACCAAATGTTGAAAACATATTATAATACTCCCCAAGTTATTGGTTTTTATTTCCCCACTTCCCCACTGTGGGTATTTTACAATATTATAAACTATCCTATAAAGGTAGTTTATTGCTCAAAGAAAGTTTTGAAAGCTAGTACTAGTGGAGATAGTTAAAATTAATTAAATACATGAAATAAGACATTTTTATCAAAAATTTTAAACAGTATATAAAAATAAAATTTTAAACGCCCTCTTTTCTTATCACCTAAAAACGAAAGAACTAACAACTCCAAGGAGATTCGATCATTATTTTGAATAAAGGAAAAGTTTTGTTTTTTAGAGTTTGTCTTTGTTATCTTCAGATTGAAGGTTTGAAATTACTAACCCTAAGGAAAAGAAAATAAATATACCAAAAATAGTGATATATAGGTCTATAGATTATATAGAGCGCTCGAAAATATATGGAAACTATAAAATATAATGAAATTGTCTGAAATACCACACGCTTGAAATTAAGAGAAACGTTCAGAGACTAATGTAAATAATAAATTCTGGACAATGGGATTGATAAAATCTTTAATATGAAAACTAAAAAATATGTATTTTATAATTATCGTTATAATTACTATAAAAGGTTTGAATTTTAAGATTTCTGGAGCAGAAAAAAATGGATTTACTTATCATAGCGCTTATTTTAGCGGGCCTTTATATGGCCTGGAATATAGGGGCAAACGACCTCGCAAATGCTATGGGAACTTCAGTTGGAACAGGGTCCTTGTCAATCAAGCAAGTGATTATTATTGCTGCCATCTTTGAACTTTTAGGCGCCGTATTCTTTGGTGACCGAGTTACTCAGACAATTGCAAACGGAATTGTCCCCATCGATTTAATCGGCAAAGTTCATCCGAATATGGTAGCTGTAGGGATGCTGGCTGCGATTCTTGCAGCAAGTTTCTGGGTAACTCTTACCACTTTTTATAACCTTCCTGTTTCAACCAGCCATTCCATAGTTGGTTCAGTGCTTGGTTTCGGGCTGATCCTGGTTTATAACGGAACTATCTCTGTTTCTGAGATCCACTGGGGAGAACTTATTAAGATTGTTGCCAGCTGGTTTATATCTCCAGTTCTGGGAGCAATTTTTGCTTATCTCACCTTTTCCGTAATAAGAAGAATTTATCTTCATAGAGCTATAGACCTGCCTTTTGTTGAGAAAAAATTCATATCCTTACAGCTCATAACAGGCTGTTATATCGCATTTGCGCATGGATCAAATGACGTAGCAAACGCGATTGGTCCTCTCTGTGCAGCACTTAAGGTAATGGGGGTATCAGGAGTAGAAGCCGGAATTCCTTTATGGGTGCTTTTAATGGGAGGCCTTGGAATGGTAATAGGAATGGCCACCTGGGGCTACAAAGTGGTTCTAACAATTGGCTCAAAGATTACGGAACTAACTCCTACACGTGGTTTTTCTGCCCAGTTTGCAACAGCGTCAGTTGTTTTGCTTCACAGTTACAGTTCGCTTCCGATTTCGACTACCCATACACTTGTCGGTTCGGTTATAGGGGTTGGACTTGCAGGCGGGATTGCAGCCGTTGACCTTCGTGTGATCTGGAGAATTATTTCTTCCTGGGTAGCAACAGTTCCTATAGCAGCCCTTACATCAGCATTGATCTTTATAGGATTAGAGGTGATCTTTTTATGATAGACTACATCCGTTCTGTCCTTGACGTGGTTGCTGAATCTCCCTTTGTGCCTCTGGAAGCACACGCAAAAAAGGGAGTGCTGGCAGTTGAAAAGCTGGCTGAAGCAATGGAAGCCTACTGTGCAGGAAATCAGTCCATCCTGGAGGAGAGAACAGATGAGATTGACAAACTGGAGCACGAGGCTGATAAACTCAAACAGAAGATAAGGGCCAGCATTCCCTCATTAATAAGGCTGCCCGTGAATAAAAAAGATCTCCTTTCCTTCCTTAAGCAACAGGATTCTATTGCGGATTATGCTCAGGCGGCTGCCTACTGGATGACCCTTCGGCCCTGTAAGGATATACCTGAGGAAATCAAGGAAGGTTTTCTGGAACTAATGGGCACCTCCCTGAAGACTGCAAGGCTTTACGATGAACTTGCGGGCGCGCTTTACAAACTTCTTGCAACTTCTTTCAGCAAGGAAGAAATCAGAGAAACTATGGCCATTATCCCTGAAGTAGAAAGACTGGAACATGATGTAGATGTTCTTGAAACTTCTCTCCTAAAAAAGATCTTCGAAAACGAAGATACTATAGGAGGTGCAGGTGTCTGTCACCTGATAGGTCTTGTCGAAAGAGTAGGCGGCATTGCTGATAAGTCCGCAAGTGCTGCTGACCGCCTAAGAACAATGATACTTAGAAGGTAAATTTTCATTTACTCTTTTTATAACATAGTTTTCCTTCCAACAACTTAACTTATTTTTTCCGAACAATCTTCCTTTTGAACCTTTAATTCCTTTTTTATTTGACTGTTTTCGAACAAGTTTTTTATTTGAATAACTTATTTTCGAATAAATTTTTCATTCGAATAAATATTTTGAATGAATTTTTCTTTTGAATAATTTGTCGTTTTGAACAGACATTTCTTTTCGGTCTTTACTGGCGAGAGTTTGATTCTCAGGAATTGTGTTTTCGTTTGTTTTTACATGTCTTTCCCTGGCTGACCGAGGTGGAATCTAATCCCTTTATAATAATATAGAGTATAATAAAACAAAGTATAATAAAATAGAGTATAATAAAACAAAGTATAATAAAATAGAGTATAATAAAAAGAGTATAATAAAAAGAGTATAATAAAAAGAGTATAATGATCTAAAATAATTCACAAAGATATCAGACTGGCATGCTACTTTTCTCAGTAACCGAACTTGGATTGATCAGGTTCTAACAGCTGTAACTTTGTCCAGGTAAAAAAGTTGAAAAACAATAGAATCCAAGTTTAAAAATAAATCTGATAGAATTAAACATAGAGAGTCAAAGAAAATTTGTAAGAGAGAAATTATTATGAAAAGCAAAATTATAATTTGTCTAGTCCTACTAAGTATTACTGTAGCAAGTCTTGGATGTACTTCGCAGTCAGATAAGTCAAAGCAAAACAATTCACAAATAAATGAGACCAATAATATTACTGGGGATCTCAAGGACATTGAAGGCATCTGGATGGGAAATTTAACAGTTCCAAGTGGATTGGAATTAAGGATAGTATTCAATATTTCTACTAATCCTGATGGGTCCATCAATGCCAGTATGGACAGCCCTGATCAGGGAGTAAGCGGTATACCTGTTGAGAGTGTCAGTTACAAAAACGGTAACTTGAACCTTGGAGTAAAGTCCATACCGGGAAGTTTTGAAGGGGTATATAAGGAGAATAATGAAACCATAGAAGGAGAATGGAAGCAGTCAGGATCAACTTTTCCACTTGTGCTTAACAGGATAGAAAAAGCTCCTGAGACGCACCGAGAGCAGGACCCTGTAAAACCGTATCCGTATACCGAAGAAGAAGTTGTTTATGAAAATAAGGAAGCAGGAGTAAAGCTGGCAGGAACTTTAACTCTTCCGCAGTCAGAGGGGCCTTTTCCGGCAGTCATACTCATAACGGGTTCAGGACAGCAAAATCGTAATGAGGAAATTGCAGGTCATCGTCCGTTCCTTGTACTTTCGGACTATCTAACACGCCAGGGGATTGCAGTGCTTCGGGTCGATGATCGAGGTATCGGAGGTTCTACCGGAAATGTTTCACAGGATACAACTGAGGACTTTGCTGGAGACGTACTCACAGGAGTTGAATACCTCAAAAATCGCAAGGAGATCGATCCGAGCCGAATCGGACTGATTGGACACAGCGAAGGAGGGCTAATTGCACCTATGGTAGCAGTAAAGTCTCCAGATATCGCATTCATTGTACTGATGGCAGCACCTGGGGTGACCGGAGAGGAAATTCTGTACATGCAAAGTGAACGGATTGCAAGAGCTGAAGGAGCAAGCAATGAGACTATCGTACAAAATGAAGCTCTGATGAGAAGAATGTATTCTGTAATAAAAGAAGAAAAGAATAACACAGCAGCTGAGGAAGAGCTTCGGGAAATTCTAAGGACCGAGATAGCGAACACAAGTGGGCAGAAAACAGAAAGTTCAGGCCATTCCGAAGCTGTCATTGACGCTCAAGTAACGGCACTCACCTCACCATGGATGCGCTTTTTCCTTACTTATGATCCAAGGCCAACATTAATGAAAGTCAAATGTCCTGTCCTTGCCATAAACGGCGAAAAAGACCTTCAGGTTCCGCCTGAAGAAAACCTCAGGGCTATAGATGATGCTCTCAAGGCAGGTGGTAATAAAGATTACATAGTCAAAGAACTGCCAGGCCTCAACCATTTGTTCCAGACCGCTAAAACAGGGTCTCCCTCGGAGTACGCAAAAATCGAAGAAACAATCTCTCCGGATGCTCTGGAAATTATAGGAAATTGGATCTTGGAACATACCCAGGAAGAATAAAGTAGAAAAATTGTAAAAGTAGAATGATAAAGTAAAATAGTAGTGAAATGAAAGAGCAATGAAATAAAAGAGCAATGAAATAAAAGAGCAATGAATAAAAGAATAACGAAGGAAGAGAGTAGTGAAATAAAGAGCAACGAAATTAAAGAGCAACGAAATTAAAGAGCAATGAAATTAAAGAGTAATGAAGGAAGGGAGTGAGGAGAAAACAAAGTACTATAAATTTACAGGCATATTTTTATTATAACCTCCTTCTCTCTTATAATGCTCGACAATATTCATTCAGCTATCTACACTATACACTTATTTTTTGTCGATGTTTCACGATTAGAATTATTATATCTTCAATATTTTTTAAAACACTTTTCTCTTGCATCTCTACATCATCAAGTCATTCTCAGAAAACTCTGGTCTGGCTGGTTTTATAACTATCAAAGGAAAGGCTTCAGACACTACATTGACGAGACAGATATGGTGCTTCTTATCCTGCTTTTTCATTAAATATAGGAAATCTGAGCCTCCAAGTGAATTTCGGGGCTTAAGAGCTCAGGGATGTAAAAAGGGCCTTAGACTGTAGGCTTGTTTAATTGTAGAGGACTGTATTAAGATTTTAGCGGACATGAAATCCTGAAGGGACTTATATTTAACATTTGACTGACGAGAGATATAGTTAAACAAAATTTATATTATCATAATATTTCAGGCTGGAAAACAAAGTATTATAAAGCTTTAAATTCGGTTTTCGATTTTTATAAGATCATATAAAAGTAAGTGTATTTATATATTAATTTACCCAGTGAATTCCTGATTACGAGTATTTTCGTATCAAATGTAAGAAAAATAGGAGGAAAAAAGTGAACTTTAACAGAAAATCAATCTGGAAAACTATAGTGTCTGTTTCTGTTGTATTAACGATATTGACTCTGGGAGTTTCTGCAGCCTCAGCATGTCATGCTCAGACACCTTCTACCTACTCTTATAAGTACAGCTCATCCCACTGTGACAAGGCAGACTGTACTGGAAACTGCTGTAACAAATGCTCAGAAGTCTGCGGAGAGGATTGCACAGGAGAATGCTGTGATACCTGTACTGAAAACTATAGCGAGGAAAACTGCTCAGGCGATTGCTGTGATCAATGTAAAGACACCTGCGGCGATAACTGCACAGGAGAATGCTGCGACAACTGTACCGAGACTACATGCGCAGGCGACTGCTGTGATAAGTGCTCAGAGGTCTGTGGCGAAAACTGTACTGGAAACTGTTGCGATAACTGTACTGAAACAGAATGTTCAGGCAACTGCTGTGACCAGTGTAAAGAAACCTGTGGCGAGAATTGCACAGGAGAATGTCGCGATAACTGTACTGAAAACTGTAACGCAGTAAACTGCGCAGGCGACTGCTGTGACCAGTGTGAAGAAACCTGCGGCGAGAATTGCACAGGAGAATGCTGCGACAACTTTACAGAAAATTGTAATGGAACCGATTGTGTAAAAAACTGCAGTGACAACTCTGAACAAACCACCTGCAATAAGTACAGTTCTGAACAAACCACATGCAATAAATACAGCTCTGAAAAGACCACATGCAATAAATAAACTTTTTAAAGGCCTGATTCGATTTAGGCCTATAAAAAACAGGATTGAGAGTTTCGGATATCCAGATCGTGATAAATCTTTTTTGACATAGTCGTGATTTGTCGAAATTCTCTTAATTTCTTTTTAATTTCTGGGGTATTCAGTAGCATTTCGTTTTCATTATCTAAAACTCACCTTCTTGACAGTAAAGGACAACATTCAACTTTGAGGCTCCAGATGAATCGGCGTTACCAGTACTTTATCTATTCGATTGCCGTCCATATCCACAACCTCGTACCTCAGTTTCCCTAAAATAATGTGGTCTCCGGTTTCTGGAATCCGTTGCAGGATAAATATAATTAGCCCTGCTATGGTCCGGTAATATCCCAGGCTCTCCCCTGGAAAGGAATCAACAGACAGAACATCTTTAATCTTCTCAATGGGTGTATTCCCGTCGATCAACCAGGAACCATCTTCCCTAACACTAATCTCGGTTTCCACTGGCTCGCCAAGGGAGCGGATCTCACCTACAATAGCTTCAAGGATGTCATAAAGGGTTATTACACCCTGAATAATTCCATATTCATCAGTTATAAGGGCAATATGCACTCCGGTTCCCTTGAACAACTCGAGAAGTTTTAAAACTGAGGCACTTTCAGGTACAAAAAGAGGTTTTGTAACCAGTGATTTGAGATCAACAGTACCTCTTTTCACGGATTCCTCAAGAACTTTTTTTACGGAGATCATCCCGACAATGTTGTTTAGGTCTCCTTCATATACCGGAAAGTTGGATCGACCACTTTCGATCATCCTTAGCAGGTTTTCGTCTGTCGGGTCTTCGAGATCAAGCGCGATTAGATCAGTGCGATGTGTCATAAGGGAATCTACGCGGCGATCACCGATTTCAAGCACGCCTTCTATCATGTTTAGTTCTGCTTTCTCAAATACTCCGGCTCTGGTTCCTTCCTCAAACATAATCTTGATTTCCTCTTCTGTTACCGGAGGTTCCGTAGTTTTCCTGACTTTCATGAACCTGAGCACAGCTTCGGTAGAACTACTGAGAATTACAACAAGCGGTCTTGCGATAACAGATAGATAGAACATAGGTTTTGCCATGCTGGAGGCAATTGACTCCGCATTATTGAGTGCAAGCCTTTTCGGAACAAGTTCTCCGAAGATCAATGTCAAATAGGTTATTAAGAGCACTACGAGAGTGATGCTGATCGCATTACTGTACGGAGAAAGAACAGAAAATTTTCCAAGGTAAACTGCAAATTCTTTTGATATAGTAGCTCCACCTAACGCACCTGCAAAGATCCCCACAAGAGTAATTCCTATCTGGATCGTAGACAGAAACGGAGTTGGTTCATTCGCAAGCTTAAGTGCAACAGCTGCCCGTTTATCTCCTTCTTTCTCCCGCTGCTTCAGGCGGGTTTTTTTGGCAGATACAAGGGCAAATTCTGACATGGAAAATATGCCGTTGAGTGCGATCAAAACAAGAACGATTGCGATCTCAAGTAGATATGTCATTTTGAAGGTATTGGTTAGATTATAACATAAAGTTATTTATAATTTTTAGAAAAATTTACAAATTTATACATTTATCAGTTCTACTTACTCGTTTCATGTTTTTATTTGTGTGTTTTTTGTGTTTTACTTGTGTATTTTTTTCATGTTACTACTTCTGTATCTTTTTCATGTTTCTACTCTGTACCTTTTTCATGTTTCTACTCTGTACCTTTTTCATGTTTCTACTTTTGTACTTTTGTATTTTTATTAATTTGTTTTTTCTTTAAGTAACTATTTTTTCCCTGAAATTTGGTAGGGTGCCGACAGCTTTTGAATTTTTCCATAACCCTAAGATTAAGCCTTACAGCTCCAGTATTAAGTCATATATGCCTCTCAATCTGAGAATTAGCAAAGCTTTCAAGAAAAACTCTCAAGATAAATTCCAGTAAAATTAAAAAATAATAACTTAAAAAATCCTTCCCGGTTTATCTTCGTTTATGGCTCTTATCCTTCTGAGCAATACAGGATGCGTTGAAAACAGATTGGTAGACCAGATCCAGAAGCCTTCAGGACTTATTGCGGTTTCAAGGTATTCCTCATAATCAACAACCTTATAAAGATGTTCGCCTGCTGAAAGAACTATGAGTCCTTTTTTGCCTGAAGGAACGAGTCGGATTGCAATTCTATCCGAAGTATATTCCCTTGCTCGGCTCAGGGCAGTCCACAAAAAGTTCTTGAGGACAGGCACAAAAGCAATAGGAAAGATAGCAAGGTTGTAGAGCAGGGTTACATGGCCTGCCTTTATGTGAGCCAGTTCATGAGCAACAATGAACTCAAGCGAATCAAAGTCCCCTTCCCTATACGCGACCTCAACTATATCTGCATAAAAAACTACGTAATTTTTTCGGAAATACAACCGGGTAGCAAATGCATTTATCATCCCGCCTTCCTGGATCAGAAAGGCATCCGGAACTTCTTTGAAGTTCATTTCGGAAGAAAGGCGTGTTATGACTCCATAGAGTTCAGGAAACTGCTTTTCTGAAAGCTTGATTGCATTTGCCATCATGCCTCCGTAGGTCTGTCCGGAAACAAACGAGAGAAAAGCAATTGCTGCAGGAACTACCAGTATATATTCAGGCCCAAGTTCTTCAGGATACAGAAGGGGAGCTGTCATTAGTGTGACATAAATAAAAACACTGATCAGTAGACAGATAATAAAAAGAGGTATTTCGGCAGGGTGTCTGAGGTTTTTTACTTCACTATCTAGCAAGTTATTCTTTCCCTTACTTTTATCAAAAGTAAACCATAATACGAAGTTCTGTAAAAGATACATTACACATTAATTACATATTAATTTTATTAATGAAGATTGAACCGGTTTTCAGGTTCAGATATTATTTTCTGTATATAAGAAGTCAAACGATTACGATTTACAAATATTATCTTGCATCTACTATGCTTAGGTTTATGATATATTTAAGTTCAAGCTCATATACTGCTATCAGTGAGGTTTATTTACTTAAAAATATGGAATTAAGTTTAGAAAGAGAAAATCTGCCCACTCTAATTTTAACCCATTTTGACCCTCAATTCATCTTAATCCCAGCCAGCTTATTAAGAGCTCTTAGTCGAATTTTGAGGTAGTAGATTAATCTTGGGGCCTATTGGAAAAGATTTACTGATTCATTTATTTTTTCAGTAATTTAAACATATATAATATGTAATATAAGGTAGAATAATAACTGAAAAATCAATTTTGATTTCCTGTGATCTTTTTTAATTAATATTTAAGTTCATATATATTATTTTTAAATTTTAAGTTTCCGTTCTCTTTTTTAAAGAAAAATAAAGTATCATCAAGTTTTAGGATCTTATTTCAAAGTAATAAAGCCTTAGTTAAAAGTAATACATAGACTACTGGAAAAAGTATACTTATATTTTAATTTTACAATATAAGATTTTAGTCCCAGCTTTCCTTTTAAAAAAGTTAGGTCAAAAGTAAGGAAGCAATAAAATGGGAATTTTAGGATCTTTGGAATTCAGTACAAAGATTTTAAAAATAAAAAATAAAGATCTTAAAAACAAAAAGGATCTTAAAAACAAAAAGGAAAAAGACCTTAAAAACGAAAAGGAAAAAGGTCTTAAAAATGAGAAGGAAAATTCAAAAACGGGTAAATAATCTAATGTTAAGAAATAAAATGAATTTTAGGGAAATTCAAAAAAACTGCGACATCTGCTAATTATAAAAACATTGTAATCTCCGATCCCTTCCGGAGCCACTACAGCAGAAGTCGTAAATGAACCCGTACAGGCAAATTTGCACCCTGACATATTTAAGGGACAGTAGTTGCACGACAGCAGAAACAATAGTTGCCGTATTTCTCTGTAAGGGTTCAAACCTGCGGTCAGACCCAGGGTCAACTGCGGGAACGAAAACCCTAATGTAACGGTTTCAAGACAATGTCGGATGCCGTGTCAATAAGGGCAGTTCCTTACAAAGAAGAATCTTTCAGGCAGCTCATGAGGGCGGTTTCAGGATCTGCCTGAAATATCTTTCTTATTTTTAAGCGAATCTTTTAAGTTAAGGAGCCCTAATAAAAACTTGCTTTCAGACCGATCAGGAATTTTCATGTCGAGAAATTTGTTTGCAAGCTAAAATATTAAAACTTACAAACCTAAAAGTTCTTTGCAAGCAGGAGAAAATATCTTCAGGCTTAGTAAGAATACCTGAGGTTATTTGCTGGTAAACAGGAAACCTGACAACCGAACATTGTTTTTCTAAAAACTATGTCCTGCACGTAGACTTAGGGCTCGAGATATGTTAATTCAGGTTTTCGAGATATGTTAATTCAGGTTTTCGAGATATGTTAATTCAGGTTTTCGAGATATGTTAATTCAGGTTTATTAGTAAGGAGATAACCCTAATACTATCTTTACTCTTGAGCACATTCAAAGTTATTTCAGGTCCATTTAATGTTGTTTGTCACTAAGGTTAAGCCAGTTACACATATCAAGACAAAGAAAAAAGATAACTTTGTTTTTTATTTAACTTTTATTCCTTATTGACATATTATATTTATTCCGTACATTATTTATTATCTGTTACTTTGTCTTTTAATTGGATTTGTTATCTGTTTATCTAAATTAGCCTATAATTTTTAGTTCCTTTTTACAGGTTTAGTGTCTTTCTAATTGACGAAATACAGCTACTCTGTCAAGCCGTTATACTTACTTTTTTCAACCAAAATAGCGAATTAAAGTCCTGAATATTTTCTTTTATTTGCATACTTTTATTGCTAGAACTTCGGTTACTTTGTAGATATATTTATATACGATAAAAGCTTGGGAAATATTGGCAGTAAAAATAAAGAGTCATATAATCTGTTATTAAAAACTTCAATTTTGTTTTTAATAAAAGAATGTATAGATCTTATTTTTATAGCAACTTAGACTATATCCGCTATAAGCGGAGGTGAAACGAAAATGAGTTTTAATGACAGAGGGAACTCTTTCAGGGGAAGAGACAACAACCGGGGAAACAGAGACAACAATCGCGGAGGTTTCAGAGGTGGAAATAACGGCCCTAGGGAAATGTACCCCGCAGTTTGCTCTGACTGTGGTGTAGAGACTCAGGTTCCATTCAAGCCAGCTGAAGGAAGACCGGTTTACTGCAGAGACTGCCTACCAAAACACAGAAAGTTCTAAATTCAGAAATCCCGACTTTTCTTACTTTAAACTTATCACTGGAAACTCTCCTGTAACAGGGGCTTCCACACTCTTTTTATTCTTTTAGATACATTCCCTTCCAGGATATTTTCTCTTTGAGGGATCCGTCCCTATTTTTTTCGGTTGTTATTTGGATTAATCTTATATAACATGGAAATGGTTATATTTATAGTAAAAATAGTGAGACATATAATCTGTTATTAAAAACTCCATTTTTGTTTTTAAATAATAAGTTATATCCGATCATGTTTTTATAGAGAATACGTATCCGCTATAAGTGGAGGTGAACGAAAATGGGTTTTAATGACAGAGGAAATTCCTATCGCGGTGGCAATCGAAACGGCGGTCGCGGAGGTTTTAGAGGCGGCAACAGCGGTCCCAGAGAAATGCACAAGGTTGTCTGTTCTGACTGCGGAGTTGAGACTGAGGTTCCATTCAAACCAACAGAAGGACGCCCGGTTTATTGCAGGGATTGCCTTCCTAACCACAGGAAGTTCTAAAATAAGACTTCTTAACTAAAACTTAAGTAAAGTGTTGACACTTTTCAAAACCAACACTTACTCCATTTTTAGTCTTTGTTTTTACATTAAGGCTAGCGAAGGATATCAGAACCCTGAGTTTAATCAACCTTTCATATTTGGTTATATAATGGAGTCTGGATACTATCGCGAATATTTTTATAACTTATTATTATATAAAAGTATCAGAATGGGGGTTTAAAAAAACTCTTAGTATAGACTAAAGAGTACTTGAAGGATTTTCAAGAATCTTTGAAATGAGAAAGTTTCCTGAGTTTGGGGTTTTTCAGAGATTTTAGATCTTTAAGAGATACTTTAGTCCCTATTCATTTATGAACCTTGATGTCAAAATAAATGAAGCATCCATAGACACAATAAATTTAAAAAAACTGACATAGTAAAAGCAGATCGTAATAAACTAATAACAAGAGGAATTAACCTGGCAAACTATAGAAGCAATGTAAGAAAGAGAAAAGCAGGGACCGGAAGCTCCATGCCTCCTACTCAGGAAGTAACAAGAGTACGCACACCACGTAGGGAAAATCACGAAGTTCTGGCAACAGTATCAAGTTTACTTGGTTCAAAAAGAGTTACACTGCAGTGCATGGACGGTGTAGTCCGAATGGGCCGAATTCCCGGGTCCAAAAATAAGAAAATGTGGATCCATGAAGGAGACGTAGTAATCGTTACTCCGTGGGAGATTCAGGATTCTAAAGCCGACGTGATCTGGAAGTATACAAGGCCCCAGGTTGAATGGCTTGAGAGAAAAGGGTACCTCAAGTAAGTACCGCGAAATAAATACAGTAAAACTTATAAATCCAATTTCCTTGATTATACTCGTTTTCCCTGATTATATCCGGTTTTAGCCGCTTTTCGGTTAAACCTCTTCTCCTCTTATATCCCCTTCTTCAGGCAATTACCTTTAATTTCTTCCTATTTCCTTCAGCCCTCTAGCTTAGCATATAACCTCTTAATTTCCTCATATGACTGGGGAGTGAATTCCACTTGCAGTTCAGTTCTTTTCTGTTCGTAAAATATTATATGGAAGTTTTAAGAAGCAGGTTAAGAAGAGTCAACTCTAAAGCAGCAAGCACTTTCCGCATGATTTTGAGTTGATTTTTATGAGTAAAACTTATATAATTTGACCGTATACTAAGAGCATTAAAAATAAAGAGATGTATAATCTGTTATTAAAAACTAGTTTCTGTTTTTAATCAAAGAGCAATATACAACCTTATTTTTAAACTATGGACTATCCGCTGTAAGCGGAGGTGAAAAGAAAATGGCTTTTAATGACAGAGGAAATTCCTTCAGAGGAAGAGACAGCAACCGGGGAGGTTTCGGAGGACCCAGGGAAATGTACAATGCAACCTGTTCTGACTGTGGCGCTGAAACTCAGGTACCTTTCAAGCCTGACCCTGACAGACCAGTCTACTGCAGAGATTGTCTCCCTAACCACAGAAAACCCAGAGAAAACAGATACTAATATCAG
Organism: Methanosarcina barkeri 3; assembly: GCF_000970305.1. Classification (GTDB taxonomy): domain Archaea; phylum Halobacteriota; class Methanosarcinia; order Methanosarcinales; family Methanosarcinaceae; genus Methanosarcina; species Methanosarcina barkeri_A. The sequence continues at coordinate 394,724 of NZ_CP009517.1, read as the reverse complement.
GTTTACTCAAAAGATTTATTATACAAATTATGTCCGTTTCGTTTAGTTCGAGCAGGCTAAACGGACTCTATTCTTTTATAATGTCGTTTGAATAATATTTTCATTTGAACGATAATGGTCTTTCTGTGACTGATTTATACATTTTAGATCATTTTGTGATCTTTTAGACCAGGACACCTGGTTCCTATGTGCATCGGTGTCTATTCCACATATTTTGATGTTTGTTTTTTTAATAAAATCTGTATTTTTTTGATTCATTTTTATATTTTTGGATTTTTCCAGCCATTTGTTACAGGAAGATTTATGTAAGTAAGCAATTTATGGTGCTTTTTTTCTTAACTCTCAGCCAGGCTTTTAATCTCTTTTTACCAGTAATAAAGAAAGCTATAACTCCTGAAGAATAGTTCCCAATCAGAACTCACATGTAAGCTTTCCAAGTTCGATCGAGAAAGTTTCATAGTTTATGGAATAGTCAATCGGGCACTCAATAACTGCCACTTTGTTCAATGCGAAAGCTTTCTCCAGGACTTCTGCAAGGTCATCGTCTTCCTTGACCCTGATACCTACAGCCCCGAAGCTCCTGGCAAAGAGAGAAAAATCAGGGTTTCCATAATCCAGCCCGAAATCCTCAAAATGCATATTTTTCTGTTTCCACTTAATAAAGCCAAAACCATTGTCGTTCAGGACAAGGACAACAATAGGAATCCCATAACGGATTGCAGTCTCAATTTCCTGACAGTTCATCATAAAACCCCCGTCTCCGCAGATTACAAGCACGCGATGGTCAGGAAAAAGAAGCTTTGCAGTAATCCCTGAAGGGAGACCTGCACCCATGGTTGCAAGGGCATTGTCAAGGAGCACGGTATTAGGGGCATAAGTCTTGTAAAGGCGAGCGAACCAGAGTTTGTAAATACCATTGTCCAGTGTAATTATATCTTCTCTCCCCATAACCTTTCTAACACTCTGAACTACGGCTTGGGGGAGAGGAGGATAGCTTTTCCTGGCAGCGGTATTTATTTTTTCCTCAATGAAATATCTGGTGTGTTCAAAGATCGGAAACTTCCGTTTCTCCGGAATACTTGTAGCGAGTTCCCGGATTGAAGAAGCAATATCCCCAATGACTTCTAATGTGGGGTTAAAATATCTGTCAGGTACGGACTCCACAAAGTCAATATTTATGATCTGTTTATCAAGTGTACTGTTCCATAGATACGGAGGATATTCGACTATGTCATACCCAATGGTGATAATAAGGTCAGCTCCGTCAATTCCGCAGTTAACATAATCCCTTGCATGAATTCCTGTAGCAAATAGACTGTAGCTGCAGTCATCGGGAACAATTCCTTTCCCCATCTGGGTATGCACCAGGTAAATGCCTGTCTGCCCGACAAAATTTTCGAGCTCCTCAGTAATCGCTTTTCGGTTTGCTCCTGAGGAAACTATAATCAGGGGATTCTTAGCCTCATTGATCATAGCTGCAGCTCTTTTTACAGACTCCGGATCAGGGTAAGGAATTTTAATTTCGCTTCGCCTCTGAACCGTCGCCTCAGTTTCTTCCTCAGCTATATCTTCCGGAAGCTCAATGTGTATAGCTCCCGGCCTGTCAGCTTCGGCGTGTTTGAAAGCGTTACGGATCACCGTAGGGATCATTCCTGGATCGGTAATGGACACAGCCTTTTTACAGAGAGGTTCCATCATTCTGACAGCATTTACAAGCTGGAAACGGGCCTGCCAGTTGTCAGTTAGAGCCTTCTGTCCGGATATGGAAATAAGAGGTGCTCCTATAAGCTGTGCCTGGGCAACCCCCGTAACAAGATTTGTGGCTCCAGGTCCAAGTGTTGAAAAGCAAACTCCTGGCTTTCCGGTCAACCTTCCATAAGTTGCAGCCATAAACGCCGCAGCCTGTTCGTGCCTTGTTACTATCAGTTTGATTCTTGAAGTTCTCAGGGACTCAAGCAGGTCAAGGTTTTCCTCACCTGGCAATCCAAACATATATTCAACGCCCTCTTCTTCCAGCTGGGCAACAAAAAGATCCGAAGCTTTCATGAAAAAACTCCAATACAACTGTATGATTTATTTAACCCGAGTTTAACTTAACTCAGGTTTGCTTACTGAGCCTTGATTAAGTTATTTGTTAAGCTTATTCAGTTTACTGTTTAAGCTTAATCAGAATTTTTACTTAATCAGAATTTTTAAGCTTAAACAAACTGTAAGATTTGAGCAGGAAGACTGCAAAGCTTAAACAAATTAGCTTAATAAATTATGGATAAATTTATTCATAAAAACTTCAATCGATTCTCAGCCCTTTAGACTCACTCCTTTAAACTCACTTGTTGACCACAACCGTCTTTATATTTACAAATTCCTTAAGTCCATAATGAGAAAGCTCTCGCCCGACTCCGGATTTTTTTACTCCCCCAAAAGGTAGCCTCGGATCGGGTTTAACCATTCCATTAATAGCTACAAATCCCGATTTTATTTTTTTTGCTAACCTCTGAGCCCTTTCAAGGTCTCTGGACCATATCTCGGCTCCAAGCCCAAACTCGGTGGAGTTTGCGACTTTAACAGCCTCATCTTCATCTTTTACCGTGATTACCGGAGCAATTGGTCCGAAAACTTCTACATTGCAGACCTTCATATCGGTACTGGCTGCAGGGATGATAGTCGGTCTGAAGAAAAAACCCTTACTTTGCTCCTCTCCGTAAACATGAGGCTCTGCACCTTTCTTTTTTGCGTCTTTCAGAATTCTCTCTAGACTGTCAAGAAACTCTTTCTTTGCAAGTGGTCCAATATCGGTTTCCTCATCCATAGGGTCCCCGATTTTCAGTTCCTGCATTTCAAGCTCAAATGCCTCGATAAAGTCCACAGCAACATCTTCAAGGGCAATAAATCGCTTGGCAGCAGTAAAATTCTGTCCGGTATTTAGAAAACTGGACTTTACAGCAACCTCAGCAGCTCTCTCGATATTGGCATCTTCAAGTATTATGAAAGGATCTGAACCTCCCAGCTCAAGTACGAAAGGCTTTACCAGGCTCCCTGCAAGTTCACCTATCTCCGAGCCTGCGTCTATGTTGCCAGTAAGCGAAATTCCATCTACCAGTTCTTCTTCAATAACTTGCATTGCTGTTTTTGAGTCAATTAATAAGGTACTGAAAACATTTTCAGGAAATCCTGCCTCAAGAAAGATTTTTTCGATTTCCAGCGCCGAAGCAGGCACATTTGAAGCAGGCTTTATTATGCACACATTTCCTGCACACATTGCAGGCACTGCAAACCTGAAAACATACCAGAACGGGAAATTCCAGGGCATTATCCCGAAAATTACTCCAAGAGGTTCAAAGGTTACGTAACTTTTCTCATTATCAGTATTCACAATTTCGTCTTTAAGAAGTTCGGCCGCATTTTCTGCGTAATAATCACAGAGCCAGGCACATTTTTCAATTTCGCCTCTTGACTGCTTGATAGGTTTTCCTATTTCTTTTGTAATAATCTCGGCATAAATTTCGGCGTTCTGCCTGAGGACTTTCCCAGCCCTTGAGAAGTATTTTGTCCTTTCCTCAGCAAACAATGAACTCCACCCGGAAAAAGCAGTCCTTGAATTTTCAATCCTGGACTCGCATTCTCCGAAAGAAAATGAGTCATAAGTCCAGTTTACCTCTTCAGTATAAGGATTTATGGATTTTATTTTCATGACTTCCCCCCAAAAAGTCATTAAAAAATCATTTAACAATATTGGAATTTCCAGTATTATAATTTAAGGAAATTAAGCAGAAAATAAAGATTCCGGATTTTACATACATTCATAAGTGTTTAAAATAAACAGATGTGGATATATAACCATCCTTAATCCTGTACGATGAATTATGTTCAGAACCTAGTCGTAATTATTATAAGATCCAAACATCAATTATAAAGTGTCAACTAATAACGGACATAATTATAAGTGGGGGAAAATATGAAAAAAATGTTGATTATTTTGATATTACTGTTCGGTGTGTTCCTTGCAGTAGGATGCACCGGTCAGAGAGAGGAAGCTCCAAACCTAACAGGAACTCCAGCTGAGGAAGTAGAAGATATAACTCCAGCACAAGCAGGCACTCCAGCACAGGTTGTAACTCCAGTTGAAGCTGTAACTGAAGTTGAAGTTGTAACTCCAGTTGAAGAAGTAGTAGCAGAAACTCCAGTTGTAGCAGAAACTCCAGTTGTGGCAGTGACTCCGGCTGAGGAAAATACTGTAACTGAAAACCAAAACGCAAATACTACTCAAAATGTAACTAAACATGTGAGTAGTACTCAAAGAAAGAAGGAACGTATTCTGGAGAACACCCAATCTGGAAATAACACCAGCGAAGGCAGAGTAATTAAAATGACTCCCAGCAAGGGTTCCTAAACCCTCTGAGGAGAGCACAGACCTTTGCCTCATATATATGGTATAGTTCGCATTTAAATGCGAACTGTACACATAAGGTCAGTAGCTATGGATTTCCTTTTGACAACTGTGTAAATAAATATCTAAATTTATATTTTATCGAAAAACACTTCTATCATTATTGATTCCCATCACTGTTGATCCCGATGACTATTGATTAGTGTGTACAATAAAATAATAAAATGCTGATAATGAGCTCATCCCAAAACCAATTTCATTCCCAAATCTATTATACTATTTTCATATTAAAAATTAGAGTGATTATTCAAAATTCAAGATTTTGGGATAGGCTCAATAATAATAATAATAATAATAATAATAATAATAATAAAGAAGTAAGATCAATACAGATTTCCTGTAAATCAGCTTATATTAGTTATCTTACATATTATCAATATTTTATCTGCTTTTCTGCAGTCTTACTTTTATAAACTCTATTTTTGGATAATGAAGAAAATGAATTAGAATAGAAAAAGAGTGTTAAGTTAGCGGAAGATCTCTAATCTCAAAGAAATTAAGCACTAGAATGAACAGATCATAAGAGGAATTATGTTCAGAATCTAGTAGTAATTGTTATAAAACTTCAATATCAATTATAAAGCATCTTTTATAAAACACATAATTTAAGTGGGGGAAAGTATGAGAAAAGCACTTGTTATATTGATAGTCATGTTCGGCATATTCCTTGCAATAGGATGCACCGGTCAGAGAGAGGAAACTCCAAACCTAACAGGAACTCCAGCTGAGGAAGTAGAAGATATAACTCCAGCACAAGCAGGCACTCCAGCACAGGTTGTAACTGAAGTTGAAGCTGTAACTGAAGTTGAAGTTGTAACTCCAGTTGAAGAAGTAGTAGCAGAAACTCCAGTTGTAGCAGTAACTCCAGTTGTGGTAGTGACTCCGGCTGAGGAAAATACTGTAACTGGAGAAGAAACTCCAGCTAGAACTATGGAAACTCCAGCTAGAACTATGGAAACTCCAGCTAGAAATGATACAAGCGAGGAAGGAAGAGTGATCAGAATAACTCCGAGCAATGACTAAGTATTCCATATGGGCAGATAATCCAGTAATTCTGAGTCAGTGTGAGTTATCAAGTGATAATAGTAACAATAAGGACTCTGCCCATAATACAAAATTTTTACACTTAATAGTGTAGTATAAACTTCAAATCCAATAAAGCGTAGCCAGGCACTTTAGTAATTAGCAACAAGACAAATATCAAGAAAGACAAAAATACCTGAATAAAGTATAATAGCTGCGTTGATCGAAAAAGGCATATAGATTGCATGGAAATCGGTTTTAAGAAAGGGTCTTTTAAAAGTAACTTCGCTTTTAGAGAACTATCCTGTTTTTGGTCGATTCAACTGCTTTTTATTGACCTACGTAATGCTGTCTACCTTTAAAAACCTGTTTTTGAGAAGTTTTTTTGTAACATTTCAAAGAATAATATCTTTCGGTAGTTTAACACACTTTACTTCACTATTCAAAGCAAATTTAAACCTGGAAACTCCAGATCTCTAAAGTTTGTTTAACACTGAATCTTCAAAGAATCATTAGAAAGGTTAAGCCTTAAAAGGAATTATGTTTAGAATCTGATAGGAACTATTATAAAACTATAAATATTAATTATAAAGCAACTTATTTTTTATGGGGGGAAAGAATGAGAAAAGAACTTGCAGTTTTCATAGTTTTACTTGGAATATTCCTGGCAACAGGATGTGCGGGAAACGAACCGGCAACTCCTGAGGTAACTCCGGTTGAAACACCTGTAGCTCCGGTTTCGGATGTAACGCCTCAACCTGTAGATGAAGGCAAGATCGTTGAAGTTGATATTCTGAACTCTTCCTTTAATCCGCAGTCAGTAGAAATCCTGACAGGTGATACCGTAAGATGGACGAACAAGGACTCAATTGCTCATACCGTTACGGGGCCTACTTTTGACTCAGAGGTACTTGAGAATGGAGACACATATGAATTCCTGTTTACGGACGCCGGAACCTATAATTATAAATGTTCGATCCATCCTTCTATGAAAGGTACTGTAGTAGTTACAGAAAAAGAGTAAAATTTTATCAACAAAGTTTTAAATGCAGTTAAAACTACTGATAACTCCGTTTTATTACTTTTTTAAAACAGTTTAATTTTTAGGGACCACAAATTCAAAATAAGTAGTTTTCAAGGATAAAATGAATTGCTAAGGATATTTCCTGGATAATATGAGAAAATAAATCTGCAGTTTTCACTTTAATATAGAAATACCTTTGAATATTCACTATAAATAAGCTAGAAAAACTAAACCTATAAAAGGAAATTCAGGGCTTCTCAGAACTTTCTCATAGCTACGTAACTATTCCTTCTCATAAATGAGGTAACATTCATACAGCAGCGCATTGTTCCGATTACCTGCATCATATGTCCTCTTTTTCTTCCTGCTCCAAAAGGCGACGAGTTGAATATGATTTCTTTTATTGTGACAGGGTTTCTATTTTAGTGCCAAGCCTTTCCCCTTATGTCATTTGACCTAAAAAATAAAATTCAAGGATCTTAAAAAAGTAAACGCTGAATAATGTTAGGATATTGAACAAAATCAGGTCGTTATGTAAAAATTCGATTACTGGGTATCTCCCCCTACTTCGGCATATCTGGGATCAATTTCTATAGCTTTCCTGTATGCTTCTTCAGCTTCTTCTTCCCGTCCGAGGAAACTCAGACAGACAGCTTTCCCAAACCATGAGTCTGCAGCTTCAAAGTTAAGCTTGAGTGCTTGCTCATAAATCTCCAGAGCTTCGTCGAAGCGTCTGAGCTGAGCAAGCACGAAACCTAGACTGGAATATGCTTCTAAATACTCAGGGTCAAGCTGGGTAGCTTTCCTGTACGCCTTTGCGGCTTCCTCAAATCTCTGTACCTGGCTGAGGGTAAAGCCTTTATTATACCAGACATCGGCATTTTCAGCATTGATTTCGATTGCTTTGTCAAAGGCTTTGATTGCCTCGTCGTACTTTTCGAGGTTTTCTAGGTCTATACCCATGTTGTTCCAGGCGTCATCGTTCTCAGGATCCAGCTCTACAGCTTTTTGATAAGCTTTTAAGGCCTGTCTGTAACTTCCAAGGCTGTCCAGATCCACACCTTTATATTGCCAGGCCTCGACAAAACCGGGATCAAGTTCAATTGCCTTATCGTACGCTAGAATTGCTTCATCATAGTTGCCAATTTGCCCCAAAGCTATACCTTTTCCTACCCAGGCTTCTTTATAATCAGGATTCTCGCCAAGGACTTTTTCATAAGCTTTTATAGCAGCCTCATAATCTCCTGCCTGACTCAGGTTAAGGGCCTTTCCATACCATGCGTTGGGATAGTCAGGTCTGAGCTCAAGGGCTTTTTCATAAGCTTTAACAGCTTCTTCATACTTACCAACCTGGGATAAGGAGAAAGCCATATTGTTCCAGAGATCTGGATCTTCAGAATCAATTTTGATAGCTTTATCATAAAGCTCAAGAGCTTCCTCGTATTTTCCAAGGGTTTCAAGAACCTGAGCCTTATTATTTAATAGATTTATATTCTCTGGATCCTTCTCGATTGCCTTATCAAGGGCCACAACTGCCTCTTTAAGCTTACCGCTTCTGAGAAGGTCAAGTCCGTACTCATTAAGTTCGGCTGCCAGAAACTCATCACTGACTTCCTGCTTACCTATGTCCCCCGAATCACTCAAAATATACATGTCTTCGGAAACAGTCTTTTCTTCGGATTTTTCTTTCCCGCCTTCCCCTCTGAAGGCTTTGTCTTTTGGTTCGTCGGAACTCATATCAAAATTTCCTGCTCTGCCTTTTATAATATATCCTGCGGATTCTTAAATGTCCGCGTTCGGTATTTACTTAAATTCGTTGTTCGTTTATGATCTATACATCTGTTCTTTATGGCTTTTATAGCCTCTCCCCGAAAGGCTCTGAGAAAAGTTCCGGAAAGAAGAGCAGAAGAAGAAAAAACAAATTTACATAATTTAAAAAAAAGCAGCAGGCTCCAAGAAATGGAAGATTATAAAAGGCAGAGCAGGAAATTTTGATTGGGAAAAACATGAATACAATTCAGAAAGATCCGGAGCAAATTTATCCTGGAGGTCTGAAAGCAGTGCTTTTTGATATGGATAACACTCTTTTTGATTTCGTAGCCGCAAAACTGGAAGCTTGCAGAGAGATTCTCTCTTTTATTTGGAAGGAAAATGTTACCGAGGAACCTTCGGTACTTTTCAGGTATTTTCTGAGAGGAGTTTACGGTTTTGAGGATTACGAAAACATTCAGGACTACATGCAGGAGAGAAATATTTTTACAGCTCAAGACTACAGAAAGTGCTGTGAGATCTATGAACGGGAAAAATTGCAAAATTTAGAACTCTATCCAGCTGTAACGGATACTCTTGATAAGCTTAAAAAATTAGGCTTAAAGCTTGTGATTATAACTGATGCCGATAGTAATCATGCTCTCGCAAGGCTTACAAGAGTCGGGCTTCTTAATTACTTTGATCTTATCGTGGCTACGGACACAACAGGTACAAAAAAACCAGATCCGGCACATTTTCTTTTCGCGCTTGAGATGCTTGGGATAAAACCCGGAGAAACCCTGGTAGTCGGAGATAATATCAAAAGAGATATAGTGCCCGCTCGCAAACTTGGATTGAGAACAGCTTATGCTTCCTATGGAGACTGGAGAACCGAAGGAGAGACTGATCAATGCTTCGATTTCAGGCTAGATAAATTTTCGGATATGCTTGATTTATTTCACTAAAATATCGGACAATATGACGAACTTTTGTAAATTCAAATTAAAATCGTTCCGGGTTTCTGTAGTTCAAGCTAAAATCGTTCCGAATTTCTGTAAATTCAAACTAAAACTTTGTATACTTAGCACAACTCAGTTCTCTTAATACTGGATTCCCAAACCACTAACTTATTAAGAGTTATAATTTTACAGAAAATTGGCGTACTACGTGATCTAGTGCACCGACAGTTCTGTAAAATTGGCTTGATGCTATATCCTTTTCTTTATTTGCTGTCACAAGTGAACTTCACTTTCAAGGAATTAATGCAAAATTATACTTTTCCGCTTTTTGCACTACAATCTTATAGCCCGACTTGAGCTTTGAAATTCTCAAGGCCAATGTCTTCAATGTGTTTACCAAGTCTCTTTTTAGTACCTGAATTTTTATAGTAATCAATTATCCTATCAATAGTCTCAAGAACTTTTTCTTCAGATAATTCCTTTGCTACAACGTCAGCAAGTCTTGGAGATGCAGCCACGGCACCGCCAACCATTAGAGTATATCCTTTGGAAGTACCGATTACTCCAATGTCTTTAATAGCTGATTCAGAACAGGAGTTTGAGCATCCCGAGACGCCTATTTTTAGTTTGGAAGGCATAGGCATTCCGTGATATTTCTCATCGAGTTTCAGACCAAGCCCTAAAGAATCTTGCTTTGCTTGCTTACAAAAAGTCGTACCTGGACAAATCTTTATACTTCTTACACATAGTCCTACAGCCGCCCCTGGTTTGATCCCAAGATCAGCCCATATATTATCAAGATCTTCTTCTTTCAAACCCACTATTGCAATCCTTTGGGCAGAAGTTATTTTGAGAGCAGCTGCTCCATATTTTTCAGCGACATCAGCAATCTTCCTGAGGGTTGCAGGATCTACAACACCTCCTGGAATATGGGGAGCTATTGCATAGGTTTCACGGTCTCTCTGAACAATTGCACCTTTTTCAAGTAAGTTATTTTTCATATAGATATGTCTCCAAATGATTCAGTAAAGTTTACTAAGATTAACATACTTTTACAACTGCATCTGAATCTAAGAAATGCCTAACTCCAGTAAACTTGACTATATCCTTTAGTTTACAAACTAGAATAGTTACTAAATTTATTTATAGTTAATTATATGAAAAAATGGTTCTGAACAAATAATATCCACGAGTAAAATATTTTTTCAGTAAACAACATTTAAATATTTATAATTGTATAATTTAGCGACCTATTTAACTGTATGAAATTAAAGTTAGGTAAAAAATGTCATATATAACACCGTAGCTATATCATTGAAGAGATGAACAATTTTTAAAAGTTAAGTAACTTTTCAGTCTACGTAAAACAGCATCAATAAACACATTTATTAATACTCGACAGATAAATTTCTGCAAATGGATTTTTCTGATTATCGGTAATTGACTGTGTTTTTTCATCGCATGTGAGTTATTTATTAGATATTTATATTCCGTTAGAATCGATATCAACGGACGTTTTTAAACTGGCTGAATAGTTACAAAATCAGATATTTTCCTGAAATGTTAAGGATTTGCTTTGCAAAACTTAACTTTGTAGAAACCCTAAATCGTGCTTTACCAAGTTGACAAGGATTGGATATTTTATAGATTCAGTAGTAACTGAAATTCTGATTCCTCACCAGATCGATATAACCAGTAATAGATAAACTTTTATATGAATATGTCAGAAAAAGGAAGTAGATTTCCTAACATATAATATAAATAATTTGTATATCGATTCTGTCAAGGTGACGAGAGTTGGTCATTTTATAGGCTTAATAGCAGTTGAAAATTTCTTAACTCTCGTCACCTTGACAGAATCGTTACACCAACCATAAGAGGAAATCTGCTTTGAGCCTCACTCCTACGACCGATTTTTCCATGCAAATGGTCACTCGTTTTCGGAGGTGTGCAGATTGAGAAAACTAAACGTCGATATGGAAGAATTCAAAAAACTCCATGATAATGGAATGACCGATAAAGAAATCGCTAATAATCTTGGCTTTTCTCAAGCTACTGCACGCAATATACGCTGTAAATTAGGGTTGTCGCCACTAATCAGTGGTCACACTGCAGTAGCAGTAATCATAGACCATGAAGAACTCAAAAAGCTTTTCGAAAAAGGTCTTAACGACAAGGAAATTGGCAAATTTTTTGGCGTAAGTGATAATATAATCTTCAAACATCGCCAAAGTTTAGGTTTATTAAGATGGAAGAAGTGGGAAAAAACAGTTGATAACATCGAAAAATTCAAGCAACTTTATTCTGAAGGTTTAAGTGACAGAAAGATAGGAAATTCTCTTGGCATATGCATTGACACAGCAAGGAAAATCCGTCACGATTTAGGGTTACCTCCACAGCCATTAAGTAGGAAACACGTTAACACTGAGGAGTTAATACGTTACCTGACCATAGGACTTACTGATAAGGAAATTGGAGCTATTTTCGGTGTTAGTGCTCATACTATTTATGAAAGACGCCGTGATGTGGGTTTGTTTCGACGCCAGAAACAAACCTGGTTTGAGAACATAAATATAGATGATTTCAAAAAGCTATATGCTGAAGGCATGAGTGATGTAAGGATAGCCGAAGCACTTGGCATACAAAATTGTGAATTAATAAGAGAAATACGTCATCATTTTGCGCTTGCACCCAATCAAGGAAGGCATAACGAGAAGAAAAGAGAATTATACAATGCAGGAATGTCTGACAGGCAAATCGCAAAAATAATAAAAGGAAAAAAGAAAAGTGTTGCTGCATGGCGTCGAAACCACGGACTTCCTCCAAACAAGTCGAATAGTGCACTTAGTGTTGTTCTTGAAGCCAAGTTGTCAAATGTTAATGAAAATGAAACTATCCAACCAAACTCAGAGTCATCTACTTATGATCCGGGAACTATTGAAAACTTTGTGGAAAAGGAGATTAAGAAAAACACGATTGTGTTTACATTCACAACGGAAAAAACAAATAAAGATATACTTAAACAACTTTTTACTAAAGGTTTTAGTGATGCAGAGATTGCAAAATATTTTGATGTTTCTGAAAGGACAATCTCAAATCGTCGCCGAAATTTAGGGCTATACAGGCAAAAGCCAAGACAGATTAGACGAAAAAACATTGATATTGAAGAGTTTAAACGTCTATATCTGAAAGGTATGAACGATGTCGAAATTGGTAGAACTATAGGCATTTCTCAATCAGCTGTCTTCAGAATACGCCATTATCTCGGGCTTGCATCAAACAGTGGAAAAAGACACTGGAAAATGCGTGAATTGTATGATTTAAAATTATCGGATAGTAAAATTGCCGAAATACTCAAAGTTAGGAAACACGATGTTACTAAATGGCGTCAAAGCCACAAACTGCCTGCAAATGACTATGATGATATGGTTACTGATGCTCACAATATTGAGTTGTCAAACCTCAAAGAAAAAAAACCGGCTCGAATTGACTCGGAATCACTTTTCTACGATACAGAATTCCTTGAAAACTATCTTGGAAAAGAGATTAAGTAACTATTTTTGTTATTGCTATAGAACGACCGAATTATATTTTGTCCATTAAGATTATAGGATTCTGTCAAGTTGGCAAGGAATGAACACTTATAGGTTCAATCGTAGCTGGAAAATTCCTTAACAAGCATAGACTTGACAGTATCCCATAAACCTGTAAGCTGTACACCTGCAAGCCGGATGCACCAGGAGAAAAGTAAATTTTTGGAGAAATGAAAAAAACCTTTAGAGAAAAGAAAAACTTCTGGCCGCCAGTCCTGAAGATTCCGGAAAGGAATTTCAACTAACGGCATCTTCTAGCTCTGGGTCTTTGATTCATATGGAAAAACCTGAGGTCTGGTTACTTTAAAGAAGATCGGAATATATCGGGTTTATATCTACTGCTCTCTCGTAAGCCTCAATTGCTTTCTGGTGTTTCTTAATCCTGTCGTACACGATACCTTTACCAATCCAGGCTTTTGTAAAACTTGGATTGATCTCGATAGCCCTCTCAAAAGCTTGAAGTGCATCTTTGTATTTTTCCAGGTCTCTCAGGGCAATTCCCTTATTGTACCAGAACCTTGCATTGTCCGGGTTTGTCTTTATCTTGGTGTCAAAAATCTCCACAGCTTTTTCAATATAAATTCTCGCATCTTCGTGTTTTCCAAGCCAGCGGAGAGCCACACCCTTGTTATAAAGGGCTTTCCCGTTAGCAGGGTTTAACTCAAGAGCTCTATTAAAAGCGCTGATGGCTTCTTCATAACTTTTTATTTTGCAGAGTCCCATACCTTTTTTGCACCATTCACTTGCGCTCATGGAGCCCAGATCGTAATTCTTTTCATAAAGGTGAATAGCTTTCTCAAAGTCATCCATAGCTTCTTCATATGCCTTCATTTCCCTCAGAGCCATTCCTCGTCTGTACCAGACTTCAGGGTCTTCAGGAGCAAGATAAATAGCCCGGTAGTATGCTTCCAGAGCTTCTCTATACTGCATAAGACTTATAAGCAGTTCTCCTTTGGAATACCATGTCTTTGCGTCCGAAGGGTTGATCTGAAGAGACCGGTTTAGGGAATCAAGAGATTCTTCATATCTGAAAAGGCTTTTAAGAACCATTCCTTTGCTAAAAAGGATTTTTGCATTGTCAGGGCTTATTTCCAGAGCTTTGTTGTATGCATCCAGAGCTTCTGTAAATCGTCCAAGTTCATGGAGTGCAACACCTGTATTGTACCACTCGTTCGAAGTCATCACTCAACCACACCTTTTTTCGATAACGTTTTTCCATCATATATCACATAATATTTTAACGATAATATATATGTAAAGCGTTAAATCAATTTTGTACTTTAGCTCCGTAATAAAAATAAAGAGAGTTCACAATTCCTCGTCATAATTTATATGTTAAGGAAAAATTTACAGTTACACATGTTAACCTATGTTGTTGTTCTTTTTTAAGCGTTTTGAAATATTCTTGTTCTCTATTATTTTAAAAATATAGTTTGTAAAGTATGGACAAGAATTCGATGGAGTAAAACAACTTTATACAGGTTTTTCAATTTATCCTTAAAATTAATAAAAATATATTTATCACATCCCCAAAGTCCTTCCATTTTCACATTATTTAATCCGTGTTTTTGCCCTAACATGGGGAAAATTGATCTATAAAACAAAATCTGAAAAATCCAGTAAGTTCGATTTTGGAGAAAGTTGAAATTTCCTCCTCTCACGGCCTGTTAAATGTCTAATTATCTACATTTCACACTGAGGAATTGAGGAGTTCCCCGGACTGGAGAAACTTAGTTAAAGGTCAGATACCTGAATTAGGGTCCAACTCAGTTCTTAATATCTTCTCGTCTTTCCAAAATTTGTTAGAAAAGTCTTTTGAAGAATAATAAAGATAAATACCCCGAGTGTACTGACACACTTAATAAACTAATTAATTTGATTTTAGATACTTGTAAAAAATAACAATAGAGACATTTAACAAGACATTCAATAAGGAATTTAACAGGAAATTTCATTTTACTATGAAATAATGTTTACAATATGCCGAAGCATTTCTGACATGCAGGAAATGTAAAAATTTCAAAGGAATGCTCTGAAAAGCTCTTCAGAGCGACCTTTGTATCCCAAAATTTTTTAATGTAAATGAATTTTCTGCTATAAGCCGATTTTGCAGTTAGAAATGAGTACGTTTCAAGATCATTCCCACTCTAGCTCGCAGTTCTACAGGGTTAAAAGGCATAGTAACATAATCATCAACTCCAGATTCAAAAGCCTCAACCCTATTTTTCACCTCTCCTTTTTCACTGAGCACCATAACAGGTATCCACCAGTATCTTGAACTTGTTCTAAGCTGTTTGCAGATTTTGAAACCTTCAAGATCTGCAAACCCTGTATCCAGCAATACGAGGTCGGGTTTTTCCGCTTTCACGGCTTCAAATGAAGAAAGACCGCCAGGGACTTTGACAACGTTATAATTTTCAGTTTCAAGTGTCGCCTTAATACTGAAAGCACTGTTTCCATCTCCCATAATCAGGATTTTCTGTCGCGTGTCATTAAAATTTGAGATTCGGGCCTTTACAAGTTCTTCTGGAACTGAGAGACGAGAAGCTATCTCTATCTCGCTTATTTCAGGTTGTGCTTCAATTAATTTCAAAATTTCATTATCAAGATTTTTATTATTCATCACCCTCCATCACCATACAATATATAGTTTCTTAGCTCTTAAACATTTCTCAAATTTTTTAGAATAGGCGTTACTTTAAATTTAGTACAGTATGAAGAGTATAGAGTTATCCAAATATTCAGAAGACTTCTTATGGATCGTCGGCTTGACCAATTAGGAGATAAGTTTATAACCGTAAATAGCAAGTTAATATTGGAAATAAGAATCACTTACAGAGAACAGCCACCTCTGAGATGATATCAATGGATCCAATGGAAAAAATCTTCGGTAAAACTGCACAGATGACAGTACTCAAGAACCTGATCGAGCACCAGAACGAATCAACATACCTTTCTGGTATAGCTGAAGAAACTGGACTGTCTCACTCCAGCGTATCAAGGGTTATTACTCCCCTGATCGCATCAGGCATCGTCATAGAAAAACCTCTGGGAAAGCAAATTCGGACTTTCCAGCTGAACATGGACAATGAGGCGACAAGGCTAATCATAGATTTCTACAATAAGATAAACCAGATGCTGGAATAAGCCTTAAGAGCAGAAGGCCGAAAAACGGAAAACAGGAGACAGAAGAGGACTACTGTTCCGTATTTAAAATTTATAAACAGTTTGGAATTTTGAACACTTAAAGCTTAAGGTAACTTTAGCCTGAAATTCTTGGTTAGGGTAGCTCTTCAGGTAACTTATTTCAGGCAACTATAATCAAAGATCTGATTTAGATAGTTCTCACGTAGTCTCTTTTTTTAAGCTTTCTATGTACTCATTTGCAGAAGTAGCTGCGAGTGCTCCATCTCTAACAGCTGCTACAAGCTGCCAGATAGGTGTATCACGGCAGTCTCCTACAGCATAAATCCCTTTCTTCGAGGTTTCAAGGAAGCGGTCAGTTTTGATAAAACCTTCCTTATCCTTTTCCACATCAATGATTTCGGTATTCGGATGGATGCCCACGTATATAAAAACCCCGTCCGTAGCTAGCTCGTGCTGTTCTTCGCTTTTAATATCCTTATAGATTATTTTTTCGACTCTCTGAATTTCCCCGCTGCTTCCCAGGATTTCTTGAATAGACGCATTGAAAATGAACTCAATGTTCGCAATTGCAAAAATTTTGTCTTGAAGTACTTTTGCAGCTCTCAGCCGATCTCTCCTGTGAATCAGATAAACCTTCCGGGCTATCTTTGAAAGAAGAATAGCTTCATTAATAGCTGTGTTGCCACCCCCAACTACTACGACGGTTTTATTTCTAAAGAAAGGCCCGTCACAGGTAGCACAGTAGGAGACTCCTTTACTGAGAAACTCTTTTTCTCCAGGCACATTCAGATGCTTGGGGTTTGCACCTGTAGCAATTATAACAGCTTTTGATTCAAGGTCTCCGCTGTCCGTAGAGACAATTTTCTTCTCCCCTTCGCTGCGGACAGAGAGAACATCGGTTATTTTTGTTTCTACCCCAGTTTCCTGAGCGTGAGTTTTATACTTTTCCATCAACTCAAGCCCTGAAATCGCTGGAAAGCCAGGGTAATTTTCCACTAAACCTGAAAGTGCAATCTGGCCGCTAATTTCGCTTCTTTCAAGAACCAGAGTGTTAAGTCCAAAGCGCACGGCATAGATGCCGGCTGATAGTCCTCCAGGCCCTCCTCCTACAATTATCAGATCGTACATACTTGTCTCCTGAGTTCTGAAAAACAGTTTCAGAAAAAATATCTCATTTTAGAATTAGTTCAGCTAATACGGGATATAGCATCGGCTTTTTTCGGAAGGCCTACAAAAGCTACCCTTCCATCAATAATAGTCGTAGGAACTCCGGCTATGCCGTATTTATCAATCAACGTCTGACCCTCTGGAGTTTCCACATCTATTTCCTCGTATTCAAAATCATACTCGGATTTCAGGTCTTTCCAGAGTCTTCGAGTTGCCGGACAGGCAGTACACCAGCTAGCGTGAATAAGCGTAACTTTAACCATAAAATCCCCTCTAAAATTACAGTTATAATTCCATTCTAATATTAATTTCCAGATATAAATAAGTTAAGCGTACCAGTAAACCTAGAAAATAAAGCATTATTATTGCTTGGATATATTCAAACAAAAAGCTTTAAACCAGCAAGGCTCTTAAAGCGGGCTATGCTTACATTTATAGGTCTGGGCCTTTTCGACGAATATGACATTTCTCTAAAGGGACTTGAAGCTATCAGGGTAGCCGACCTGGTTTATGCTGAGTTTTATACCTCCTGTCTCATGGGTACGAACCTTGAAAAAATGGAGGAGCTCTACGGAAAGAAAGTCTTTTTGCTTTCAAGAGAGGATGTAGAGCAGCATCCTGACTGGCTCTACAAAGCAAAGGACAGGAACCTTTGCTTCCTGACTGGTGGAGATACAATGGTCTCCACAACTCATGTCGATTTACGCCTGAGAGCTGAAAAACTGGGAATAGAGACTCGCCTGATTCATGGGGCTTCCATTGCCTCAGCTGTCTCGGGTCTTACAGGACTGCAGAACTATCGCTTCGGGAAATCCGCAAGTATTCCTCATCCCTATGAGAGCAGGAGAGGTACAAGGATAATCTCGGAAACTCCTTATGATATTATAAAACAAAACCTGGAACTTGGCCTGCATACTCTGGTTTTCCTGGATATAGATAAGGAAAAAGGCTATATGACTGTAAATACTGCCCTTGAGCTTCTCCTTGAGGTTGAGGAAAAAAGAGGAGAAGGAATTATACGAGGAGCTGCTGCAGTAGGAATAGCCAGGGCAGGCTCGGAAAAACCGACCGTAAAAGCAGATTATGCAGAAAACCTTAAAGACTTTAATTTTGGAAAGCCTCTCCACATTCTTGTAATTCCCGGAAAACTGCATTTTCTTGAAGCCGAAGCGCTTGTGAAACTTGCAGGGGGCCCAATAGGATTTATGGAAGAAGTGGAGTAAAAAAATTATAAATATATCTCATGGTGATTATGATGCCTGCCGATCTGGATGAAAAAGTCAAAAGATATGAGGATATGTTAAAAAGGGCCCTCCAGAAAGCCAAATATTCCCCAATCAAGGGGTCCCATATGTATGCCGTTGCAAAGGATTATTATACAATGGCAGAAGCCTACTATAAAGATGGGGTGTATTTTCTGGAGAATAGAGACCCTGTAAATGCTCTTGCCTCCTTCAGTTATGGTCACGCCTGGCTCGATGCAGGCGCAAAACTCGGAGTTTTTGCAGTTGATGATGAGACTCTTTTTACTATTTAAATGAGATATGAGGATAAAAGAAGAATAATTGAAAAAGAATAAATAAAAATGAATAATTAGAAAATAAAATAGCATAAAATAAATAGTGTAAAATAAATAAAATATAATAAATAAAATGTGATGAAAAAAAACTAATTAAAGAAAATTAAAAATGCCAACTTGATTCTGGAAGAAAGCACAGATACCTCAGTTGGAAGGATTAAAGTTGCAGGACTAAGAGTTAGAAACTTAACTGGAAAACTGTATAAAAGTAAATGTGATACTATTCTATTTGAAGCAGAAATAATTTATATACTTTATTCTATTCTTTAGATTTTGTGAGAAACTTTTCCCGATTGGGAAATCTTCTTGAGAATATATAATAACAGAATAATTATGGTGGACAATAATGAAAAACTTCCATGTGGTACTTGAAGCAGCTTGGTTGGTTAGAGATGTAAAGACGGCTGATGACGCTATAGGAGTCGCGATTTCAGAAGCTGGAAAACGCCTGAATCCTAAACTGGATTTTGTAGAGGTTGACGTGGGCACTACATCCTGCCCTGTATGCGGTGAGCCCTTTAGCAGCGTTTTCATAGCAGCAAACACCGCTCTTGTAGGTCTTATTTTTGAGATGAAGGTTTTTGATGCCGAATCTGCCGAACATGCGGAAAGAATCGCAAAGTCCGTGATAGGAAAATCTCTCAGGGACATTCCATTGACAGTTGTTGAAGTCACTGAGTTCGAGAGGTCAGCTGATAAGGGTGAACAGCAGCAGAAGAGCAAAACAGGCAAATAAAAGTTTTCCAGAACAACTGTTGGGATAGAGTAGATATTATACTGCGGCTAGTTATTCCTCTGGTTTTTGTTCAGATCTGAATAATATAAGGCTGAAAAAAACTCTCTTTAAGTAATGAGCCCTTCGTGAGAAAAAATATCTATTATTAATCGAAGCCCAGCAAAAAAGCAAGTTTTATCTCTCCTCCAGGCTTTGTTTTTAAAGTTGGGTCCGATGTCAAGACCCAATCTTTTCACAACCCATGAAAAAAGAGGATACTACATGGACAGAGTAATTTCTATTGTAGGGCACACTGCCCTTGATTATATTGTAGATGTTGAAAGAATCGCAGGAAAAAATGAGTCGTCCCCTGTCATTGACTATGAAGAATATCCTGGCGGAGGGGCTGCCAATATTGCAGTTGCCATTGCAAAACTGGGAGGAAAGAGCCAGCTGATTTCTCCTGTTGGTACGGATTTTGTAAGTTCAGGATATGAAAAACTTCTTAAAGAAACAAATGTTGACCTTTCTCGCCTTTATAGAATTGAAGATCAGAAAATTTCAAAAGCCTTTATTTTCACTGATCGGGAAGACAACCAGACAACCTATTTTTACTGGGGAGCTTCTTCAAAATTCAAAGAATTGAAACCCGAACCTGTAGATTTTGTCCATCTTGCAACCGCTGACTCGGTCTATAACGCAAAACTCGCACAAATTGCCGACTTCGTCTCCTTTGATCCGGGCCAGGATCTTGTTACGTATTCAAAAGAAAATCTTGAACTAATACTCGCTCATACTGACATCCTTTTTGCGAACCGGCACGAGATCAGACGAGTTTCAGAGATGACCGGAAAAAGTTTTTCCGAACTCAAGGCAATGATCGACATTATTGTGGTCACATATGATTCCAAGGGCAGCAGGATCTATACAGGTAAAGACGAGTTTTTAATCCCTGTAATTTCTGTCCAGGCTGCAGATCCCACCGGAGCAGGAGATGCTTACAGAGCAGGTTTCCTTCTCGCCCTCACAAGAGGATACTCGCTTCCAACATGTGGAAAAATTGGGTCTACAGTAGCTTCTTTTGCTGTGCAGACACGAGGCTGCCAGACAGGTCTTCCAACCTGGGAAGAAATGAAGACCCGTTATGAAGCAAATTTTGGAAGGCTTGAGAAAGAGTGCTGAAATTGCAAATGCCGAAGAAGCATGATCAAAAGTCAAAAAGTATATAAAATATTACTTAATGATCCACGCATTATAACCCTCGACATATGAAAAAGATAGTAAACAAAAAGGGATGCAGATGAAACTCGCAGCACTGGTTTCCGGTGGCAAGGACTCGATTTTTGCCATATATAAAGCCCTCCAGGAAGGGCATGAAGTCACCCACCTGATTAATATTATTCCCGCAAGGGACGATTCCTACATGTATCATTCCATCAACCTCCACATGGTAGAACTAATCTCTGCCGCCTGTGAAATCCCTCTGGTCCAGCAAGAGTCCAGCGGAATAAAGGAGCTGGAGCTGGATGACCTGACCCTTGCCCTCAAGAAAGTAGATGTAGACGGCGTGTCCGTAGGTGCGATTGAGTCCCAGTACCAGGCAGGTAGGGTGAAGAAGATCTGTGATGCTCTGGGGCTTAAGGTCTATACTCCTCTCTGGCACAAAGATCCTGAAGAACTACTCAATGAGATGTCAAAAGTACTGGATATTCGGATTGTCAGAGTCGCAGCTGAAGGTCTCGATGAATCCTGGTTGGGTCGCCCTATTAATGTGAACTCGATCGAACATCTCAAAGCGCTGAACAAGCGATACATGGTTCACATGGCCGGAGAAGGGGGGGAATATGAGACTGTTGTGCTTGATGCCCCTTTTTTTAAAAAGCGGATTGAGATTGTAAAAAGCGAAGTTGAATGGCAGGGTGATACTGGCTCTTTAAAGATCCTGGAAGCAAAACTTGTTGACAAAAATTAAGGGTTGAAAAGGCTTTCTGAGAAACAGGTTAAACCCAAAGACATTTACATTTATTTCATAATTAGAAGCGTTTTAATTGCTACTCTATGAACAAAGTCCGTTTAATTTGGATCTTTTAATTTTTTATTTTTTATTTTTTACTTTTTACTCATTAATTTTTATTTTCTACTTTTATCTTTTATCATTCATGTAACTTCTCAAGTCTAATGTTTGTAAAGTTTTTAAAATTAATCCAAAGTTACAATGTAGTATAATGAAGAAAATATTTCTTAAAAACGCAAGTACTGTGAAAAACATACGATAACTAGCAGTATATCCATATTTTTATATATTTTCTTTTATATTTATAAATAGGGCATCTGAGAAAAATATATTTCTGTTGTAAACCTCAGCCAACACTTTTCCCCCAAACTCCCCACTCCAACTACTCAGATGCCCTATCCCCAACATGGTTTTTAATACAATGACATGAAAGCATCATGACATGAAAGCATCATGACATGAAAGCATCATCGCGAAAGTATTATGACATGAAAGCATCATCATGAAAGTATCATGACATGAAAGTACGTGAGAATAATGCTTCTCATGTACTCTTTCCTTCCTTCTTTCCTGTAATTGGGACTATTTCACTACTATTTTTTTGTTCATCAACTGGAAATGTCTCAGTTTCAAAAGTTTTCTCAATCGAAAAGACTTCAAGGTAATGCCTGGATAACTTTATTTCATTATTTAATTTCTAATTCTTCGTTTAATTTTCCATCCTTCGCTGAAATTACCATACTTTCAAGCCCACTATTAAGTTGTGATCCTGTCAACCGACTGATCTTTTATAATATCAGCTTTTCCCTGTTCCGGACTCTCTGCGGCCTCAAGAATCTCCCTCAGATATTCGAGTACATCTTCCCTGAGGTTTTCGTTCTCAAGAGCAAAGTCCAGTATTGATTTTACGTACCCTAACCTGTCGCCTGTATCGAACCTTTTTCCTTTGAACCTGCAGGCATAGATAATCTGAGACCTGTTAAGAACCCGGATCCCATCAGTAAGCTGGATTTCATTTCCTACCCCTGTCCCGGCTTCTTTTATACAGTCAAATATTTCAGGAGTGAAAACATAGCGACCTATTGCTCCCAAATTTGAAGGAGCATTTTCAGGTGAGGGCTTTTCGACGATATCCTCAAGCATATAGAGAGAGTCAGAGAGTTCCTTTCCTTTTATAATTCCATAACTGCTCAGTTTTTCGTAAGGAACTTCTTCCACTGCGAGTGTGGATCTACCATACTTTTCAAAATTTTCAATGAGCTGGGCAGTGCAGGGCTTGTCATTCACAATAATATCATCTCCTAGAAGCACGGCAAAAGGTTCATCTCCAATATGGTTTTCTGCCCTGAGAACCGCATCTCCGAGCCCATTGGGCTCTTTCTGGCGAATGTAGTGAATATCAACAAGAGACGAAACGTCCCGGACAAGTTTTAGAAGTTCACTGTTGTGTTTTTTTGCAAGGTACATTTCGAGTTCAGGAGAATCGTCGAAATAGTCTTCAATTGCCCGTTTTCCCCTGCCTGTAATAATGATTATATCCTCAATTCCCGAGGCAATAGCTTCCTCTACAACGTAATGGATTACAGGCGTATCAATTATAGGGAGCATTTCTTTGGGCATGGATTTGGTAGCGGGTAGGAAACGAGTTCCAAGGCCTGCTGCAGGGATAAGTGCTTTTTTGACAGTCAATAAGGACACTCCAAAAAGATTTTGGAATAAGAGAATAACATATTTAATTATACGCGACTTAAATTATACTTACTTTATAATTAGTTTTTCTATTATGAGACCAAAGAATCAAAACAGAGGGTAAGTGTAAACCAGGATATTAGCTTTTCTTAGCAAATTAAGCTATTAATGTTCAAATTGCCAGATAAAAATTTAGAGAATCAAGAAAAGCCGGATGTTAAAGAAAAACAATGCCGGATTTAAAAAGAAAAAAGAGAACCAGAAATCCCTTTCTGGCAAGAATCATATGCATGCACTGAAATTCAGGCTGTCGGAATCAATATCCTTTTGGGCTTTAACTGCACATTCAATGCAAAGTTTTTGTCCTTTAATCTTTATTGCGTTCTCAACTTCTTTTCCGCAACTTTCACATTTTCCCATTTATTCACCTTTAAGTAATTTTTGAGTCCATTTGTAAATAGATGCTCTTATCGTATAATTGGTTTAGGAAAACATGTTTTTCCAGGTAGCTCGTTCATTCTTGGGTTGTTCCACAATTCCAATATTATAAGTCTCATTGCGATAATCCCAGTAATCTCTGATCACTTCTTTAATTTGGGAACTTTCATGCTTTCAAGGTAATAATAATATTTTTTGTATTATACTACTTTTTTAAAAGTTTAATTATTATTACAGATCGTAAATTTTTTATGAGATAAAGATAATTTAATAATGAAGTTCAATATTAAATATGAAAATTAGTTCTTTGTACTGTGAAAATATAAGTTATTATCCGCAGTAAAGGAGAATAATCATGGAGGGAGATTTCTACAAAGAAAATTTGGAGAAAATTGCAGAAAGATTTTTTTCTATAGCTGGCCAAACAGGACAACTAATTTTCGATGGTGATCCAAAGACAGGCAAAATTGAATGGTATGGGGCTATTGAGGAAATTACTGGCTATACACCAGAGGAATTTGATGCTATAGATTTACATCTGGTAGGCTGCAAAGAACTGATACATCATGAAGAAAGGGAAAGAGTATGGAGTGCTCTGGAGAATTCCTTGAGAACTGGAGAGAAATTTGAACAGAGATTTTGGTTCAAGAGAAAAAGCGATTATATTTATGTAGAACTCAGTTCAATTTTCCTGAAAGATGATGCCGATTATGTATATAGGGGTATTGGCCTATTCAAAAATATCACGGAAAAGGAGAATAGCCAGGAAAAACTCAAGATAAGTGAAGAAAATCTTCTCAGATATTTGCAGAATTTCAAAGGAATCGGATTTCAGCTGGACAGCAGCTTTAACTTTGTTTTATTGCATGGAGCTGTGAAAGAGATTACCGGCTATGAAGATAAAGATTTTTTTTCAGGAAAAGTTCAATTACCTCAACTTGTGGACTTCAAAGATCGAAGCAATTTTCTTGAAAATAGAAGAAAATTAAGTACAGAATTAAACGATCTAGTTGAGCAGGAATACAGAATTCTGAACAGGAATGGAAATACAATTTGGGTTTTTGAGTCTATTCAGGTTGTACGTAATATAGATAAAGCATATCGGCTTTATCAGGGTTTTATTCAAGATATTACTGAGAAAAAAATTGCAATGGAGACTCTTGAGAGAACTGAAAAACTCCGCAAAAAAGAGATTCACCATAGAATCAAGAACAATCTGCAGGTAATATCAAGTCTCTTGGATTTAGAATGTGAAAATTTACTCTCCGCCGGTATCCCTGAGCGTAAAAGAATTGTTGAAGCCTTTCGAGAAAGCAACAATCGGATCTTATCAATGTCCGTTATACATGAAGAATTATATAACTCAAAAAATGTGGAGACAATTAATTTTACTTCTTATTTGAAGAAATTAACAGATGATCTTTTTAAGTCATATAAAGTAGGGAATTCTGAGATCAAATTGTGCCTTGATGTGGATGATTTCTTCTTTGAAATGGACTGTGCAATCCCTTTAGGTATTATTGTTAATGAACTGATTTCTAATTCCTTAAAACATGCATTTCCAAGCAGAAATGGAGAAATCCGTGTAGAATTTCACAGAGATAATAATTGTAAGAACGAAATTTCAAGCGATATTATAGCTGGTAATAATATACAAAATTCTTGTCACTATAAATATTCTACACTTATTATAGAAGATAATGGAATTGGTTTTCCTGAATCTGTCGACTTTAAAAACAACAATTCACTGGGATTGCAGCTAGTAAACATTCTTGTGGAGCAAATCGGTGGTGATATAGAGCTTGAAAATAAGTTAGGAACCAGATTTAAGATACTGATCCCCAATTCTAAATCGACAGAAAAACAAAATTAACTATAGAAATTCTGGTATGGAGATCAAACCTAGATATTTGTAGATCTTTTGATCTTACATTGTGCAACGAATAACCCTTAAGTCCGACTTTCCGCAGATGTTCTCAAAAAAACAACAATTTTCCTGCTATCAGTTTTGTATTTCTACTCTTCGCTATTTCAAGTTGGTAATTCACATTCATCTCCTAAGTGTAAAAGTAACATGTCTAATATTTAAAAACATTTTTAGTTGAAAATCACACTCAAGCTTGATGTTTTTCTTCTTGACCTAGCTACTTTCTAACTTAGCAATCACTTCAACCCACACAAAACAGCGAAGAGCCAGAATTTCTCAAAAATTTCCTGTTATTATCTCAACTGAAATTTTGGAAAATCTAGCTGAAAAAAGGTATAGAAGTAATTTGTTAGAATCAGAGGTTTATGAAGTCTTTTATAATTATTTTATATTTCAAGCGCATAAATTTTGGTGTAATCAGTATCAGGTCATAGGGGCTCAGCGACTGAAAATTACAAGATAAAGGAAATTTTCAAACCTGGGAAGGTAAGTCAGATGCGCCGCTTTGCTAGGTTAAATCAACAGCTTACTGACATAACCTGATATCTAAGTTGGTGATAATCATGAAGATAATCAAACGTGATACATTGTGGGAAACTTACTATTCTTACTACAGAAATGTTGCAAGCCCCTTCAGGAAACCAATTCTTTTCAAATGGCTATATAACAATTATATAACTCTACACCTTTCTTGTGTGGGTTCATGTTATATCCCAAAGCTTGCTGATTTAAAGACATGTCTAGCCTTAATAGACGTAGCGGTTGATGATTCCTGTGATTATACGTCTCTAATAAAAAAATCAGGCGGAGATGAATTTAGCTACGAGATGCTAAGCATGCTCTATAATACTGATAAGGTTGCGTCTGGAATATATATATCAACGTGTTCCAATCTAAGTAACAATGTATATGTAGAAACAACGTTTGATATTTTTTCTGACTTAATAAGAACTCATATATCGTCCCTTCCAAAGTATGATTATTTCAAAGGTGAATTTTTCCTGGCAATTAGAAATGTTGCAGAGTCAATGGAGTTTTCATATATTTTGAATAAGAATAAAATTGTATACCCCTTCTCTTTTGTTGTCCAGAGCAAGGCTGCTTCCACGATGGTTGTTGTACACTCCATACTGGATCTGATGTGTTCTGAAGACTTTGAAGCTTCTGATCTTGGAAACGCGATTGTCCTTTTCAAAATGGCAGATGTTGTAGCTATGCTGGATAATGCCGTTTATACATGGAAGAGGGAGATACTTGAAAGAGATTACAGCAGTCCGGTAATTTCGTTAGCTCTTGAAAAAAGGCTTGTTAAGTTTAGCGATTTTGAGACGTCTAGCGTAGAGAACATAGAAGAAAATCTATTACCTTTGTCCGAAATGATAGCTGACGAGCTCAATAAAATTTTATTATCAATGGAAGAATTTGTGGAAAATTATGAAATAAAGAGCTTCGATGCCTTAAGGTTTATCAACAACTATAAAACTTATATTTTTGAGAACCAAAGAAAAAACAAGCAGATCAAGAGTATAGTAGATTTATAACTTGAAGTCTTATAATACTACCTGAGTTCATCAGTTTGATTTTTATGTTGAAAGATTGTTTTCATATTCATTGGAATAATAAATTATTATTCAAACAAATTTTTGTGATTTAGTTTGACAGATGATTCTCTTTCTCTTGATAGATACTTTTATGATTTGTGCTCTAACCTACTTTCCACACTATTTTTCTCATACATAATATTTTCTTATTTTTTCCCACCAATCTCAGCACTTTAATTGTTTCCTCAGCCAGATTTTAATACTTTCTTTATCCTTTTCCTTATAACCTTAGTTTGACAGTACGAAATAAATTTACTGACGAGCTTCAATTTTTTGTCAAAAATCAATTGACAGTGTTCATAAATTTCGTAAAATTAACTCTGATTTTCCAGCTTCACAATTACTATAAGGTAAACTTATAGAGATTTTTCGTCCTATTTTATCACTTTTAGCACCTAACTTTTTAGATAGTGAGCCTATCCCAAAACTTTGAATTTTGAATACTCGCTTTGATTTCCAACATGAAAATAGTATAATAGATTTGGGATAGATTTTGGGAATGAAATTTGTTTTGGGATGAGCTCAGTATCTAGATTTTATCTGAGATTCACGCTATCTGTCAAATTCTATACCAATAATTTGGTCAAAAATCATAAAAGCATCTATCAAGAGAAAGAGAATCATCTGTCAAATAGAATCGTAAAAAATTGGCAAAAATTGTTGAAATAATATTACTTATCATTCCAACGGATATGAAAAACAATCTTCCCACATAAAAATCAGACTGTTAAACTAAGATTATAAATTTCGATCATTAGTTTTGTTATTCTCCTGAACAGGAAGAATACCCATTTTCATTTTTGGAGTCTATGTTTTCTTCTTAACCTGATTTCTAATAGCTTCTTTTGCTTCTTCCAATCCTGTTCTAAGTTTCCATTTAGCTATTGAATACAAAGTAAACATAGAACCAATAGAGGAATTCCTTTGTGATCAGTAGCCATAGAAATGAAAAAACAAAGTAAGTTTACTCTCTTGTCTTTAGGATGACCATAAGTAATGTTGATAGTTTTTCCGTTATCATCGTGGTTATCGTCACCACAAACACTGAAATTTGTAGTATCAGAATAGCAAAAAGGAGATTAATAGGAACGGGTTTCATAGCTTGCAGAGATATATGGTTGAAAAGTTCAGTTTTTCCGTGTTACTGGATTTTGTCCAGAGTTTTCCTAAAAAAATCATCGTTAGGGTGTTCTGGAAAAACACCTTCGCCCAATAACCTTTCAGTGTGTAAGTTTTCAAAAAAAGCGGGAATAGGTAAAGACAACATTCAGTAAACCCTAAACCGTTAATGCACATTGCATTAAAACTGATAATTAAGGCTTTCTGTTACTCAGGTAGATATTAGCATCGATTTCATATCGGAATAACTTCTTTCTTTTTTAATCTGAGCTTTTCCAGACAGTGTTTCCATATATTCGAAAGTTGAGTATGAAAAACGCTCTGATATCTTGTTATCTTTACTTACATGATGGTTTCGAAAGTTTTATAATGGTTATATCTTATGTATCTTTTCAACATAATAATAAAGAAATTATTAATAATTAATTCTATTAAATCTGTACTTTATGCTATAAAATCGTTCTTAAAAAGATAAACGATGGAAAAGACTTGTATGTGAAAAATCGGTAACGGGAGTGGAATGAGATATGTCATACTATCAGCAGCAGGCCTCAGTTTCCTGGGCTCTGGGGTGCAACCGCCTACTTCGGAATGGGGTTCCATGCTGAATG
Organism: Methanosarcina barkeri 3; assembly: GCF_000970305.1. Taxonomy (GTDB): domain Archaea; phylum Halobacteriota; class Methanosarcinia; order Methanosarcinales; family Methanosarcinaceae; genus Methanosarcina; species Methanosarcina barkeri_A. The sequence continues at coordinate 365,922 of NZ_CP009517.1, read as the reverse complement.
AAGGAAAAACATACATCCGGTCTGCCCCCACGTAATGATCTTTCCAGGACTTTCTATCATGCTTACGGTCCTGGTATTCAACTACCTTGGAGACGAATTAAGAGACCTGCTTGACCCTAGAGAAAGGAGAAACATCGACTGAAAACTGTATATTTCTTCAGAGCAGTTACCATGAAAAAACACTCATCACTTAACAGCAGATTTGTTTTAAACACGACAATCAGTGCAGTTGCCGGATACAGAGCAAGACTAAACAGTTTCAGTCTAAATGCGTATCTGTTCTTAGGTTACATTTTTCTTATCTCTTTGAGCCTGGGAATCTACGAAGTAATCTTCAATCTATATATCTTAAGGCTCGGGTTCAGGGAGGACTTCCTGGGACTCATGCTCTCACTTGTTTCCATATCTACCGGCCTGTTTGCAATTCCTTCGGCCATGTTTTGCGATAGAGCAGGCCGAAAGAACACATTGTTATTGTCCTGCCTTCTTCTTCTGTTTTCCTTCGCAGTCCTGTACACCACCACTTCAACATTCCTGCTGGCTTTATTTAGCATTCTCTACGGGGTATCCTCGTCGCTAAAAATAGTTACAGCATCTACATTCATGGTTGAAAATTCCACAAGTTATGAAAGAATGCACCTGTTTTCGATGTACTATCTGTTATACACCATAGGCATCATGATAGGAAACTTTGCAGGTGGTACTCTACCGCAGGTCTTCACCAGCTCACTCAAGATCGACCCCACAGGACCAGCGGCTTACCAGCTCTCACTATATGCATCTTTAGCTGCTGTATTGATTTCCCTGCTACCCCTGATATTCATAAAGAACAAAAAATCCACCCTTCCAGGAAGGCCAGCTCTGTTTTCTACCCTTGTTTCAACTCTAAGGTCAGAAACAATCCGAAAACTGATTCTGGTGAACGGACTTATAGGTATGGGATGGGGGCTGGCTCTCCCTTATTTTAATGTTTATTTTGATATTGTTCTTGGAGCAAGCTCCAGGCAGATAGGTTTCATCTTTTCCCTTTCCCAGGTGGTCATGATGTTCACCTTATTATTTGTTCCTATACTTACTGAATGGTTAGGAAAGGTGAAGGTTGTAGCCCTGGTTCAGCTCTCTTCAATCCCGTTTCTTATGCTCTTCACATCTACATCCGTACTTACAATAGCTGCCTTCGGATACATCATGCGGTCAGCTATAATGAACATGTCAAACCCTATTTTAAGTAGTTTCAACATGGAGGTGGTCAGTGAAGACCAGAGGGCAACTGTAAACAGCCTGATATGGATGAGCTGCTATACATGTGTCGGACTGAGCACCTATGCAGGTGGTTTGATGATGTCTCACAGCTACTATAGTCTTCCTTTCCTTCTTACCTGTGTTTTATATGTAGTTGCAACCGTACTTTATTACTTGTTCTTTGAAAAGATGGAGAAAGAGCAAAAAAACTTAGGTGTATCAATCTATCAATCTGATTGAAATCGGAGAAAACAAAAATAGAAAAATTGCCTGAAAAGCCACATTTTTGAATATTTACAAATAGTGCAGAAATAATTGCCGTAACTGGTGTTCAAGCTGTAAGTAAAATTAGTTAACTGAACACAGATGATCTGCGATATTTTTTATTCGAAGCTTCACGCAAAATTAGTTAATCGAGTACAGGTGAACTGTAGTATCCTTTATTTTTAAAACATCAGGCCTTATACTAGTCGTTTTTTTCTCATTGACTTCATATTTTTAATTACGGTAAAAGTTAAGGTATTTTTTCCTGAACGTTAACCAAAGCGAGGTAATACAATTTGTTAATATAATAACATCAAATGATATGAAAATAAAGAAAAGTGTTAAATATAAGTTCACCATATTCATCTATGTCTAAGCGAACAGACAAAAACAAAAAAGCCTCCTAAATTTGTGAGTTGAACGCATAACTCCTGAGTTCTTCACCTGTGTGTGCAGCAAGTTGGGAATTTCAGGTGTTTTTGCGTTCAAGTTATAATTCAAAATTTCTCGTTTTACTCATGTGTTAGTAGTTTAAAATTTATCAAGGGTAGAGCTTCTTAAAAGTATATTGCTTGTAAGGATACATTTATGAGTGTATTATTTATTTAATGATATAGTTGTAAGTTTTGAGAATTTAACTCCTTTTAACGCTATTATGGATTCAGCAAGTTCTGCAATATCTTCACCTTTTCCATTGAAAAAAATTAGTTCAAAACAATTTTCGCGATCAAGGTAAACACACACTGAGGATCTTATCAGGTGTGAATAATTGTGCTGAGTGTTTGTTAAAATGTTTGAAAGTCCTTTTTTTGTATTGTCATAGATAACTGCAATTGTTCCTATACGGTCGCCTTTTACGTCATTTATCCATTCGTAATGGAAAATATAACTTTTGATAGCGTCTCTCATGCCTTCCGACCGGGAAGGATAACCTCTTTTCTCAATGATTTCATCGAATTTACTCAAAAGATTATCTGGAAGAGAAACCCCTATCCTCATAAGTTCTGTTTCTATTATATCACCCACCAGACAGTTTAACTTTGATCATAGATAACACATTATTTATTGCAGTTATTACTATATATGCTTTTTTCACTTAAAGATTAATATAAAATAGAGAGATTATTTAAGAAATTATAATTAAAGGGTGCTTTAGTAATAGAAAACAAGCAAGAAATAGAATAACACAGCTATTTTTGTGTAAAAGTGATCTTTTGCAAAGCAAATTGACATAAAGGTATAGATAGCCCATGGAGCCGATAACTCAGCTGATTGTCCAGAACGATCTCTCCAGGCATCATAAGCACCGAGACCGGAAGCCGCTATTCATCGTGGAGCTTATTATATGCCGCCTCAGCAGCCGGTGTGACGCCTGGGTACGGATTCCTTTTCAGTTAAGCCTATCAGGTTCGCCCAGGTAGGGAAAAAACAACCGAGTGAAGACAATGGTTGTGAGAATCAATGAAAGCAGGAAGTAGAACCCGGTTTCAGATCGTGAATTTTCGCATCAGGATAAGCTTTAAGGAGACTTCTATCGCCAACGGCTACAATATGACCTTCCTTGATAACTACGGCTTCCACGTATTTTTGCTCGGAGTCCATAGTAAGTATCTGCCCACCCGTGAATACAATCATCGAATCGTTCTTTGCGTCAATATTACTTTTCATAACAGATCTTCTAAAAGTCTCATTTTCTACTGTCTACTATTACTTGGCGATAGCTGATTTTATTCCACTATTGCACTAACGAAATATGACAGGCAGCATACTGGGCGGCCTTCATTGATTCCCTTGAAATAGGCTTTTTTATAATCATCACTGGTAACATTGCAAACCTGAGAAAAACCACGCTGAATAATGAATGTTTCCAACATTCCGTCCTTGACGCCGAACTTATAAGGCTCACCCTGCTGTGCCATGTCTTTTTTAGCAGTCATTATTGCAATCTGGTCGCATGCCGTACACTTCACGCCACAAATTCCGTTTGTTCTATCAATACTGGATTCATAGACATAATCGAAAATAATTGCACTCCCGAAACCCGAATTTTTTGCAATAAAACAAAGCATCTCATCTATGGTTTTTGGCTGAAGGTAGTAAATGAGCCCTTCCATGATAAAAACGGTCTTTTGCGACCTTTCGTATCCATGTTCTAACAGTTGATGACTGAAATCTTCGCTCTCAAAATCAACCGAAACATATTCTACGTGATTCGGGAGTGAGCCGAAGATATCTTTGATTTTTTCGATTTTTATGCTTTGAGTCTCAGGATGGTCAACTTCAAAAACCCTAACCTTACTGAGTCCTTCGATTCTGTATGCCCGAGTATCGTACCCTGCACCCAGAATGACAAGCTGTTCAAGCCCTTCATTAATAAACTTTTTAATAAGGTCATCAAAATATCTGACTCTTGCTGAAAGTGAGTTGTGTACTCCAGGGAATGGAGTTTTAGAAGGATCATGAGCTGCCATTTCCAAAAACGTCAAGTATTGCTGACTAAGAAAGCGGACGGCAAATGGGTCATAACAGATGCGTTCGCCCTCTGGCTTGAGCGATTCAAGAGCTCTGACGAATGCTACGTTCTCGGCAGTAACGCTTGACCCTTTTCTCTTTCCGCTAGCCTCAAGAATTCTGTTTTCCGTATTGTCCGACTTTTCCATGGAAATCCAGCCTCTTACATATGTTTATGTTTTTCTTGCTTCTTTTTGGTTATCCCGGTTTTATCCAAACTCTAACTTTTTCCTTCATAGCTGACAGGGATTTACAATAGTAATAATACTTTATAGTAATTAAAGTTACTGGTAAGTAACTTTAGTATTTTATTGGTAAGTTATATATAAATTGACACCAAAACGTGAAAGGGTGATTGTTTGTCAAAGATGCTTCCGGAATACAGAGAAGAAGCAAAAAAGAGAATTGTTGAAGCAGGACTGGAGGTAATGTATGAGAAAGGATACTGCAATGCTACAATGGAAGATATCGCCAGTAGACTTAATGTCAGCAAACCCGCTCTCTACCGATACTTTAAAAACAAGGATGAACTCGTCATAGAAAGTGCAAATTATCTGCAGACACAATACCGTAATATAAAAACAGACTGTAATTCTAACGTCTGTCCGGTTGATGCCTGGATAGAAATCTTCGATCAGATAATGTCACCTGATATTAAAATACATGCGTTATATTTCGAGATTCTAGGGATGACAGTACACAAACCTGAGGTCGGGAAAAGATCAATTGAAGGCATGAAGCATGGTCTTGACCAGCCAACTCATGAAATTGAAGAACAACAGCAGAAAGGCCTTATTCCGTCCGAGACCGATCCGCATACCCTTGCAGTTGCTCTTGTGTCAATGTTTAACGGAATGCGAGTTCTTATCCTTCTTGGTATTGATTGGAAAGAAGTCCGCTCTCGATGGATCGAAATAGTCCGAAATTTATTTGGAATAACTCAAAAAGGAGAGCAGGTAGAGTGCCCCAGGGATTGTAAAAGATTTGAGGCTTGCAACACTACACCAGAAGCATGAATGTAATCTTCTCAAGAAAAGTTCCCTTTAAGTATAGTAGCCCCATTGGAAAACTCCCCTGAAGATATCGCAAATGTAATGTCTTATCTGGGCAGAGAAGCCGTCTGATGTATTACCAGATTCAGTATCGTCTCTATTTTCAGGTTCAGTATCTTCACAGTTCTCAGATTCAGTATCTTCCCAATTATCAGGTTCAGTATTTTTTCCACCTTCATGTCCAGTATCCTCTTTATCACTTTCCAACTTAACTAACCATGCGTTTCCATTTTTAACGCCTGCAGCTACATATCCACTGTCTGAAGTCTGTTGAATGGAATATAGCGTGCAATTTGAAAATGTTTTTATCCACTCCTGGTTACCTTCACTATCTGTCTTAAGTATGAAAGCAGCGCCTTCAGTCTCAGATGAACAGGATTCGGTATATTTTCCAGCTAGTACGTAACTATTATCAGAAGTCACGGACAAAGAAAAAGCAGAATCATCCAGCGGTCCACCAAAGGTTTTATTCCACTGCTCTTGACCATGCTCGCTAGTTTTGATAAGCCATATATCGGAATTTGTATTTGTCTCATTGAGATTAATTGAGCTGGCAATTACATATCCACCATCTGGTGCCTGCTTAACAGAAGTTAAAAATGGGTCTAGAGTTTCAGAACTATTCTTTTGACCAAAAGTGATATTCCACTGCTGGTTACCATTTAAATCATATTTAGTTAATCTGATATCATTATCAACCAGAAGCAAATCGTATTGGCATTCAATTTCATGCTGAATTGTATCCCCAACTATATATCCTCCATCAAAGGTGCGTTCAACCATATACTGAAGGTAATCCCAGTGAGTAATATTATCAGACACTTTATTCCACATCTCATTTCCTTTTTTGTCAGTTTTGATCAACCAGGGTTCAGCATAACCAGAGGGAAATGTGTAACCTGATAACGCATAACTCCCATCTGAGGTCTGTCGGGTGAAGTATCCTTCATCAAAATAAGTTCCCCCGTAAGTTTTATTCCACTGCATATTCCCACTTTTATCAACCTTTATAAGCCAGGCATCTGGATAACCTTCTGTACCATTACCGTATGAAGCTGTTGAACCCGCCACTATATACCCACCGTCTGAAGTCTGCTGAATACACCAGGCACTATCTTCACCATTTCCACCAAAAGATCTGTTCCATTGTTCCACAGGTTCTTCTATAGCTGCTACATTTGATACCTGTAAAAACAGAACTAAAAAAAGAAAAATTTGAAAAGTTTTGGACTCAATATTTTTGACCATTGTGTCACCCCCAAAAACAGACTTTAACAGTTAAGTCATAATCTTACGCTGAATATTTAAAGAGTAGCCTTAAAATATGAATATTAAGGGTTATTAATAGATAAAGTAATAAAATATATCCATAGATTTGTTCGCCCTATTTCTTTCTCCTTTTGATTCTGGATCCCATTTGCGTTTTGAAAAGAAGTGGTGCAAAAATGGTATATATTTTTAAATTTGGAAATAATGTTTTAATATGCTTTGATATTTGGTTAAAATCCAAAAAATTTAGAGAAATAGAACGATTATAAAAATACTTATCTAGCACTAGATCCCTGTACACATAAGTACATTAAAGGACAGAATAGTAACAAAAAGGAAACTGCTGTTAAATTAGGTAGATAAAATGGATTACGTACACGGATATTCTAACAGAGAAAATTCTCGACTCTATGATCAGGCAAATACACTCACTGTGTTATTACATCAGGATACCGTATATCCACCAGGAAGCAGAGTGCTTGAAGCAGGCTGCGGAGTAGGTGCACAAACGGTAATATTGAGCAGAAACAGCCCTGAAGCCAGCATCACATCAATTGATATTTCAGATGAATCAGTTGAAAAAGCAAGACTGTTGGCTAAAAAGGAAGGTGTGGAGAATGCTGATTTTCAGGTAGCTAATATCTTCGCTCTACCTTATGAAGACGAGACTTTTGACCACATTTTCATATGCTTTGTACTTGAGCACCTTAAAAATCCTCTCGATGCTTTAATATCGGTAAAGAGGGTACTCAAAAAAGAGGGTACAATAACTGTCATAGAGGGAGATCACGGTTCAAGTTATTTTTACCCCAGGAGCGATGAAGCCCTGCAAGCAATAAAATGCCTGATCGATATCCAGAAACTTTTAGGAGGCAATTCCCTCATAGGTAGAGAAATTTATCCACTACTGAATCGAGCTGGTTTTAAAAATGTGAGCGTTTCCCCCAGAATGGTATATGTTGATTCCAGTAAACCTGATATGGTAGAAGGATTTACAAAAAACACTTTCACTGCGATGGTTGAGGGTGTCAGGAAGCAGGCGCTGGAACTAAAGATGATCGATGAAAAAACGTGGAATAAAGGCATTAGCGACCTCTACCGGACGGCAGGAAAAGAAGGCACGTTTTGTTACACCTTTTTTAAAGGAACAGCCATTAAGTAATTTCTTGGTAGATCTTTATATTCTTGGCTTTACAGGTCAGTCTGAAGTTGATCGCTTGAAAGAGATGTGCGAGACTTTTAAGTAAGCGAACTTAGAATTAGTTATTTAAAAAATTTTAATGTATTTGCAATGTTTTAGTAAAACTCTGTTTTAACTCCGTATACCGAGGCAAAACCATGAGAAATACTATAAAATATGCAATTTTTTTAGTTGGAGCCCTTTATTTGCTGACATTAAATACTTTTGCACTGTCCGATCCTTCAGAAAACAGCAACAAACCCGAAAACAATAGTGAAGAACCAATTGGTATTGGCATATGTATAGATTTCATACCATATAACCATGAGGAATTGAGAGATTATTCCGACACAATTTTGATAGGCACTGTTAAAGAAACACTTCCACCCAGATGGAATACTATAGACGGGAAACAACCTGATAAACCGGCTACTGAACTTAATTTTAGCGACATCATTTACACCGATATCAATATAAGTGTTGATGAATACCTTAAAAATCCGTTGTCATCTAAAGAGCTTATTGTGAGAGTTGTTGGCGGGAAGATTGGAAATGTTAACATGACTACAGACGCTGAACCAAGCTTCAATACTTCAGAAAAGGTTTTACTCTATCTGAGTAAAGATAGTAGCCCCAATACCAAGGATATCGGTCCTGAACACTTCATAGTTACAGATTTCCACCGAGGAAAATACACATTAACTGACAATGGGAGAGCTGTAACACCTGATGAAAATATTACTCTGGATGAATTGCTGAGTACAATTAATCAAACCGATAATAAGGCAAATGATACTGGGATATCAAACGATATAGAAATATTAAACGACACTGAAATATTAAATGATACTGGAATATTAAATAATACTGGAATATCAAAAGATGCAGAAAAGGCAAGTAAGCAAGAACGAAATTCCAGTTCTACCCCGGAATCCAAAAGCATTCCTTTCATAAACTCCTTCTGGGTGCTTGCAGCAGTTATTGGGACAACAGTATATTGGAGAAAGACAAAATAAGCTTTGTAGAGAACTTTCTAAACCAGCTTCAAGAGGCTGAAAACAGATTGTAAATCAGATCATATAGTTCAGTTCAGATAAATGGAGATTAGCTATTTTGGGGGTTTCTATAAAGTCTAATTTAATTACTGAAGATTGAGACAGATAATTTCCTGTAGACCACGTTTACAAAGATTAGATTGAATTCTTTATTTCCTTGGATAGTTTTGGGCTGGAAATTAGTATTTTGAATCAATACACTGACGAAGAACATTTTTGATCCATTATTTTAATTCTAAACTATAAAGTTCCCATAAATGTTTATATTTTTTTAAACCAAAGCACATTTTTCTATAGACTACTTAACTTTAAGGATGCTGTCAGATTTTTCGGATAAGCCTTTAGGCAAGATAGCCAGTTATTTATGTGAAAAAAATAATCCGAATATGGGGGAATTACTGATGGCGTCGAAATTTTCTGCTGAGTTGGAACCTATAATAATGGACAAATTAAAGATTGCACCTGATGACCGTATTGATATTAGAATGTTTCTGGAAAAAGACTCAATCCTTGAAAAAGTGATACTTGAACTTGAGGCAAACGGACTTGTAATCACGGATATTCAAGAAGGCCCAGATGTCATAATAAGAGGGAACAGTGCAATAAACGATCTTTACAAAATAGAAGCAGTTGCAGAAGTTGACAGAATCGAACATGATCATCCCCTTTAATTAATAGTCCTGGTACTAAAGACGTTGGTTCTCACATTTTAAAATTACAGGACACTTAGAGGGCAAGTTTAGTTTAACTGACAGTAGAAAAGCTATGGGAATGGGCTTATAATTATGACATGAGTTTATTATGAAACCTGAAGATCAAAGCATTGGAAGGAAGTAAAAAAGTGAGTGTTTATAGTAATGGCATTCTTTTATTCAGGTCCAGAAATGAAAGGCTAGAAGTAATGCTGGTTCATCCAGGTGGGCCAATCTGGTCAAAAAAAGACTACGGAGTGTGGTCAATACCTAAAGGGCTACCCGAAAAGAATGAAAAACCTCTGGACACGGCAAAAAGAGAACTCAAAGAAGAAACAGGTTTTGAAGTTGACGGCAGGTTTATTGATCTGGGGGAGTTAAATCAATCCAGAAACAAAATAGTGCATGTATGGGCTCTTGAGAAAGATTTGGATATAACAAATGTCATAAGTAATACGTTTACTCTTGAGTGGCCAAAAAACTCCGGGAAAGTACATGAGTATCCCGAGGTCGATAGAGCAGGTTGGTTTGATGTTGAGCTCGCTAAGAAAAAAATAAGAAAAGAACAAACAGGTTTTATTGATAGACTTACAGGCATCATAAATTACTCCCAGAAGGAAAAACACTTAAACAAGGAAAAAAGATACAGGCAGACTACACTATTTTAAACGATGACCAGGCTTGATGATCTGAGAGAAAGTTTATAAAACTATACTTGCTGTAAACATTTCCATGATATAACTAAAAAAGGAGTTTTACAAGTCTACATTCGTTTACTCTGATGGTAAAACCAATCAAATTAATACGGATAACAAAAACGTGGGCAGGAAACAATTTCTGGAGCCTGAAAAATCAAAAGTTAAAATTTTTTATAGGTAAACGGTATATTCTTCATCGCGTTAGAAACGAGGGAGTTTTAACCCTCTAAATATATTATACTTTAAGATCTTCAAAGCTTTTGGAATCCAATCCTTACTTAGTAGATCTTGCTCTCAAATACATAAAACACAATCTGTCAATACGATCCCATACAACATCCCATAAAAATCTAGCATAAGAGAAAGGATAATTCACCCAAAAAGCCAATTTCCTAAAAAGCGATAGATCTTTATAACCCTCTACCCACATGGATTCACTTAGAAATCCTTTCCAAATAAGAGATTTTTGCATATGTTTCCATTGTCTGAAAATATGGGCTATTATGAGTAAGAATGTACAAGCGATTGCGAATTGTCTTTTTGTCATTCTTTTCACCCTCATGACTTAACAAACTTAATAAAACACTCTGAAATAGGGTAAAATTTTCTCTATTTAGTCAAATAGGCCTAAAACCAACATTTTTGGAGTAAAATTCTTTTTTTTAATTATCAAACTTTTTAAAAAGATGGGAAGCTTTTTTTCAGATAGTCTGATACGTTTAACTACATATCTCTTTTCCTATAAATTGTATTCCGACAGAACCTACAAAATTTTCAATGTTTTTAATCAACAAGCAGTCCAGCATTATGTGATGAGATTATATGATGAGATTATGTGGATGAGATTATATGGTTGAGATTATATGGTTGAGATTATATGGTTGAGATTATATGATGAGATTATATGGTTGAGATTATATGGTTGAGATTACTATGATTAAATATTTAGTATGACAAATGATTACGTTTTTGAGTAAGAAACGCAAATTAGTTACAGTTGTTGCACTAAGGTTCGGGACAAAAAACCTGAAAACTGCTTTACTAGCATTAAAAAACAATACAAATCTGATAATAAAAGACAACTTTAACTTATAAGTTTCATAATTATCTTATTTGTGGACTTGTACGCTGAAAAAAAAGATATTATCCTTTCATATTATCACCCGAACACAGATGTCTTTTAAAACTGAAATTCTTTAATATAATAAGAAAAGTTTAGAAAAATATTAAGTTATATAATATAAATAAAATAATATATATCATGAAATATGTTTTGGAAAATGTTTTAAGTTCTTTGCAGTGTCGGCTGTTAGGTGCTTAAAGATTAGTGCGTAGCATCGGAGGCTAAAATTTTGAACAAAACCAAAAATTCATTGTTGAGCTCTCCCAAAACCGATTTATTTGAAAATAAATATGTTTTTAAAGTTTATTCTCATAAATTATTTTCATAATCTGAAATGTTATTGATTACCAAGAATACAGGATTCAGATAAGTAATTTTAAGTTTTGGTATCAGCTCAATATAAAAGCACCATTTAAAAGCTCGAAACGGCAAGTAAATATTGATTTTTCAACTCTATTTAACAACAATACTTTTGTGAACCCACAACAGTCCATTATAACCATCACACCTGATAGTCATGCAACTAATATAAAAACCAGTCTTTGGAAACGTGTGTGTCGGATTTTTTAGTGATGAAGTTATTTTTGTTCCTTGTAGAGAGGTTCCATCTCCAAAGTCCCATCTGATATATGTCTCTTTGCCTTTTGACAGGTCCTTAAATTGTACTAGTCGAGGATTAGTACTCGAAGCGGCTACCGCCGTATAATCAATATAGTTATTTCCACCGGATATTCGGGCTGTTGCTGGTGGAGTTCCTGCACCGAGAGGAGTCATGGTTACAGTACATTTTGCAGAGGCTCCTTCCGACAATAAAGCCAGTATCATTAACACGGTGAAAACAGATACTGTTATTTTCCATACAGACTTTTTATTATTTTTCATATAATCCTCCTGTTTTTTTTAACTTTTATCTGGGAGTACCCGTAGTGAAAAATGACAGGAGAAATTAACTTATAAGCATACTTATTTTCAAGAGATGTAATAAAAAGCGCAATGGAAATTTAAAGCTTTATAATGCTTTATCTTTTTATCTAAAAGATGATGACACTATAAATTCATTTATTATTATTGTCAATTCTTAAAAGATTAAAAACAAGGACTATGAGGATGTTATATAACTCTGTATCTCAAGACAGTTCTTTATTTCCAGTAAGAATCGGCGATATCTCCACAATTCACTAGAAATTATCTATTTCAGGTTATGGTTATTATCAACTATACAGTACCAATAGCCTTTATTCCCAACATACTTACTAGTCGCCTCATCAATCCCCCTATTCTGTTCTGTATACACATCCCAGTATACTCAAACGGAATTTTTAAAAAGGATTAATAAATCCAAGGGAATTTTATTTCATCCTAAAACAATTCCACGATTCAATTGTATAAAAGCTAACAGATAATAAAATAGATAATACGATAGATAATACGATAGATAATACGATAGATAATACGATAGATAATACGATAGATAATACGATAGATAATACGATAGATAATACAACACATATTGAGTATAAGCTAAATGAAGTAATTCCAATCAACTTAGTAAAGATAACGATGATGCAGGATGAAATAAAATTTGAAGTTGAAGTGAAATAGTCAGTTGCCTGAGCATGCATAAGACAAATCAATATTCATAATCTCTTATCCATTCCTTAACGCAGAGTAGACTTTGTATAACCATATCAGTTATGCTAGCAAAAAATATTTACAAAAACATTTACAAACTCTATGATATGAATTTCGGATTTTTGATTTTTCCTGGGCTCGAAGAGCTTGACCTTGTAGGACCGTGGGAAATAATATCGCTCTGGAGCAAATTTGCCCAGGGGCCTGAGAAATGCTTTATGGTTGCCGAAAACCCCGGACCCGTGATATGTAACAAAGGAATGTCCGTAAATCCTCACTTCACTTTTGCGGATTGCCCTCAACTGGACTTTCTCCTTGTACCTGGTGGGGAAGGAACACAGAGAGAAGTGGAGAATCCATCACTGATTCAATTTATTGCCGAGCAGGCTGAATATTGCAAAGCCGTACTGTCGGTCTGTACCGGTACGTTCATTCTTCATAGGGCTGGCTTGCTCTCAAACAAGCAGGCTACTACTCACTGGGCTTCACTCCAGAAGCTGCGAGAATTAGGCGATGTGGAGGTAGTGGAGGATCGAATTGTAAAAGACGGAAATATCTGGACCTCAGCAGGCATTTCTGCTGGCATTGATCTGACGCTTGCGTTTATTGAACACATGACAGATGAAAAAACGGCAGGAAAAATTCAGCTCGGTGCCGAGTACTACCCTTCAGGCAAGTCTTATGGCATGATGCATAAAACTCCGCAGGCTCCTGAGTACTTGAGGAAAAGGGACTGGTTATGAGTGAAATTATTCGCTATATTCAAAAACATGAACTGAAAGAACTACTGGATCTCTATAAATACCTGAACAAGGATGATCCAGATCTAATAGAGGACGTTGAGCTCAAAAAATTATGGCAGGAAATATTGGAAGATCCGAATCAGCACTATTTTGTGGTTGACGTAGACGGAAAACTGGTATCCTCCTGCGTAATGGTTGTTATCAAGAATCTGACTAGAAGCGCAAGTCCTTATGCCATTATCGAGAGTGTTGTGACGCACCCAGATTATAGAAAAAGGGGAATTGGAACAAGACTTTTAAAAAAGGCACAGGAGATAGCCAGAGAAAAAGGCTGTTATAAAATTATGCTCCTCACAGGAAGAAAAGAAGTTATACCATTTTACGAAAACGCTGGATTTGAGTGTAAATCTAAGACAGGACTTATTATAAGATTTGATGGACGCTGAAAAATAGATACTTAATTTCGGCAATCTTGACTCAGATCAGTGCCTGTATATGGAAAAGGGACAGTCGGACCAGGCTCTGGTCTGGACCGCCATGATCCCAGCAAAATAGTGGCGCTGCCGTTCTTTTAAAGGCTTTCCAGAAGAACGGCAATTTTTATCATAGTGTTTATCGCTTCCTCAAAACCTTTCAACCTTACTTTCCAAAACCTTTCAACCTTACTTTCCAAAACCTTTCAACCTTACTTTCCAAAACCTTTCAACCTTACTTTCCAAAACCTTTCAACCTTACTTTCCAAAACCTTTCAACCTTACTTCCACATAACCTCAAGGGGCTTCCTGCGGGGAATTCCATACACTTTATACTGTGGGTTGCCGAACATCATTGCATAGGCGGACTTCCTTCCTGCGGGAAGGCCAAGTTCCTTCTGGAGGGGTTCGTAGAACATGGTAGCAGCTGCAACAAAACCTGCCCAGCAGGTGCCGATACCGAATGCCGGTGCAGCGAGATCAAAATGGGTGAGGGCGATGATAGCATCTACGGATGCAATCTGATTATCTTCAGGAATATGGGCAAAAAGCAGGTGCGGAGCGCCGCGGCATATAACATCGATTCCCTGCTCCCATGCCGAAATTAGTATTGGCACATAAAAGCTCATTGGGTGGTCGGTATTCAGTAGAGTTTTCATCCATTCCATAGTGAGCTCGGCAATCTTTCTGACTTTTTTAGAGTCGTAGATAACAAGCCACTCTACCGGCTGACCGTTGCCTCCAGACGCAGCATAGCGGACAATATCGAGAACCTCAAGGATTTTCTCCTTCGGTACAGGCTCCCTGGTAAAATGCCGAATAGACCTGCGTTTCTTTAGATAAAAAGCTATATCCTCCTGAGAGATGTTACCAGCACTGGCAGGCAGGAGAACTTTCTCCTCAGGGCTGAGATTCAGAATAAGAGCCTGAGATGGACAGAAAGCCTCGCAGTGTCCGCAGTATAGACAATGGGAAACGTTTTCGTCCTGCACCTGAGGGAAATTAGACTCATCAGCCAGACTAATAATACCTGAAGAGCACATCTTTACACAAATGCCGCATCCTGTGCAGCGGTCCTGATCAACGATAATGTGAGTCATTATGTCAAATCCTGTTAAGGGCAAATATATTAACCAGCCCCTGCTAAGGCAGATATGTAACCAGCAATATTTATTTACTTTTCTTTATTTCTCTGCCTGTGAAACTTCACTCATTCGATCACTGCATGGACAAAAGAGTAAAGGCTGCATACTCCTCTTTGTCTGTTTTATGAAATATATTTTTCACTATTCATCAGTAACTTTCAAAACTATGGAAAAACTCCTTTATGAAAGAAAAGCTTCGACCATCTCCTTTTTAATGCCGAATCCAAGAGTCTCTCCCTTCTGTACCTTAAAATTCCGGATATTTTTTCCGACTTTAAACGGTTAATACTTATGATAGAACCTTTGCAGCTCTATGTATAGTATTCCATACCAGAAAAGTACCTCGAATATAGTTTCATGACGATAGTCCTTTGGAACTTCTCCAAGAAGATACTATAGTCTGTTGGCCTGAGAATCCTGGTCCCTTAAACATATTTAGATTCCACAAAAAACACATAGCTCTTAGTATAATTAAATCTCTAGTGTTTGGATTCAAAAATAAGTAAATTATTCAGCGGAAAATTCGTTAGATTAAAGGATAGATCGAAAATTCGGGTTTGTGAATATACTTTAGCACCCAAGCACTCTTATTTGCCAAAATAGGGAAAAAGAGGAAGTTACTTATAGTACCTGAGAAATTGTATAAGATAATACTTATACACTTATAAGTATGAGGTAGATAATGAAAGATCATATAAAAAATATGGCCGAAGTTCTCAAATCCCTAGGTGATGAGAAAAGACTAAAAATAATAAAAATACTTGCTTCAAATAAGGATGAAGTCTTTTGCGTTTCCGATATAGCTCAACAGCTTGGTATCTCTCAACCTGCAACATCACAACATATAAAGGTTCTAAAAAATGTTGGGATTCTTGAAGAAAACCGAAGAGGTTTTAGAGTCTTCTACACAATTAATGCTAATGTATTGGCTGAGTATAAAAAGGACATAGATGAGCTATTTAAGAAAGCCTTTGAGAAATGCACATGTAATTTCTTTTGTGACAAATGTCCTTATAATAACAAACATCAATAAACGGATATAATGCCTTAATTGTAAGTGTTCAAGTATTAGTAAATATTATAGCGTTGTTTATAAGATTATGCTTATAACCTTATAAACAATGGAGGTGTATTTGCGTGATCTAATACAAATTGCTACTGTTCATAATATTATTATGGATATATGCGAGGGAATAATTTATGACTATTTGCAAAACCAAAGAGAGGTGAATACACTCTATGATAGGAAGTTCATTATTAGAGGTTGATGAAGTAAAAGTAACAATAATCGTGGACAATACAATCGACGTATTTATGACAGGTAATGAAATTGTTCACAGGTTTAGTTCAAGTCCTAATTGTCCACTTGTAGCAGAAGACGGTTTTTCAACACTTGTTGCAGAGCATGGTTTTTCAGCGTTGATCCAGGTTAAACGCGGAAATAGACAGGGAGTAGTATTATTGGATACAGGTATTAGCCCCGGAGGAATCTTGCATAACATGGCTGCCTTAGGAATTAACCCAGATGATATGCAAGCAATTATACTCAGTCATGGTCATGCTGATCATACTATGGGGTTACCTGGTCTAATTGAGAAATTAGGATCACATCAAATACCTCTTGTTTATCATCCAGATGCTCTTTTAGACAGAAAGATCATAATGCCAAATAGGTATGAATTGGATCTCTCGCCGCCAAAGTTGACTACTTGTCAACAGAAAAAAGTTGCTTTTATTGAAAAAAGCGATCCAACCCTTCTGGTTGATAACATGGTTCTCGTTTCCGGTGAAATTGCTCGAACTACGGATTTTGAAACAGGATTCCCTATCCACTATACAAAACGTAATGACCAATGGGAAAATGATCCGGTAATAAAAGATGATCAGTGTGTTATTGTAAGTGTTCGGGGACAGGGATTGGTTGTAATTACAGGTTGTTGTCACTCTGGAATTGTCAATACTATCCGCTATGCTCAAGCTCTGACTAATAACCAGCAAATTTGCGCTGTATTAGGCGGTTTCCACTTAACGGGTGGGATATTTGAAAAGATAATTCCTGCTACAATTGCTGAGTTGCAAAAAATTAGTCCGACCTTTTTGATGCCTGGCCACTGCACTGGTTGGTCTGCCATCCATCAAATTGCCCAAGCAATGCCTAAAGCGTTTATACCAAACAATGCTGGTACCACATTAGTTTTCCAAGCGAAACAAATATAAAAACTTACCATTGGTCATCGGTTAAGGAATCTTCTCGTTTATATACTATCGATTTCGGATCAAAAAAGAGGGAAACGTATGGTAAAAGTCGCAATTCTGTGTTGTGATAATGTAAAGAATGAACTCAGTTGTCCGGCAGCAGGCTGCTTCAGATCATTCAATGAGAAGACGGGCTCATTTGAACGATACAAGGATGATACGGAGGCTCGTCTCGTAGGTTTCAGCACGTGCGCTGGTTGCCCTACCTTGCTCGCTCCGGAAAAAATCATAAAAAAGATCAAGCCGCTTGTTGAGATCAGCAAAGCAGAGAAAATACATTTATCCAGCTGCATGGCGAAGATGTGCCCGTTCGTGAACAAATACAAAAGTGCAATTAATGTGGCATATCCTGATGTGGAAGTGGTTATGGGTACCGATGCAGTTTCAGATCAACACATTGAGATAATGAAAACTATGTTTAAGAAACTGCTTACCGATCCCAATCCCGACATTTCGGAAGAATACCTGAAGATTACGCAGTCAGTGGAATAAAAGAGTATGAAGCGAGAGAAAGCGTGATAGCACAAAATTTCTTGGAAAACTTTATTTTTTGAAAGGAGTGTAAAATGATGAAGATTTTAAATCTGTATTGTTCAATGACTGGTAATACTAAAAAAATTGCGTTACAGATCGAAAAAACAGCTAAGTCACTGGGTATGATGGAGGTCACTACCATAGAGGTAACTAAAGACAGTGATCCAAATGAATTTGATTTGCTTGATTTTGATTTCATTTTTATTGGATCGGGTGTATACACTTGGCTACCCCCCCAAATAATGATTGATTTTTGCAGGGCTATGCTGAACAAACATGTTGATAGAGGTGATGTTAAGAGTTACTCTCCAAGAATTGATAAAAAAAGAGCTGTAACCTATTGTACCTTTGGCGGTCCCCATACAGGTGTAAATGAAGCTATATTTACGCCCAAATTCTTAGGGCAATTACTTGATCACCTTGGTATTGAGGTAATAGCAGAATGGCTAATTGAAGGCCAATTTAACAGCAAAAATGAACGCTATATGCGCTTTAATACAGAAGGGCGCATGGGAGATATTACAGGACGACCGAATGAGAGTGATTTACAACGTGTTGCAAATTGGGTTACAGGAGTTTTAAAAGTATAAGGTACTCTGCATGTGTACAGCCTAATCGGTTTTTTGACAATCTGGCTAGTAGACAGTAAAACTGTGTAAAGCTCTATTGTCAGGAAAAATTGAACATGATAATGGAGCGATAACAGAAAAATATCGCAAAAAGAGAACTTTAATCAGGCAGTCGGCCATGAAGTTTTCTCCTCTGCTTTTGCGTCGACTTCCACCAAATTGACTTCATACAAAAATTCGAGAATGGGCATAACCAGCAGGTCCGGTTTTGTCCTTATGAATAAATGGTCTTCTTTAACAAGGACCAGTCTGGAATCTGATATCCCTTCGGAAAGTTCTTCGGCACATTTGATCGGTGTGGAATTATCTTTCGTCCCGTTCACTATGAGCGTGGGTGCGGTAATTTTACCCAGCAAATCTATACCGTCAAACTCTTTGAGCGCATCGAACTGCCTCTGAATGATTCGATGCTCGGCGGGTATTTGCCCATTGCTTCCAGGAAGCCCGGCTGTGTAATCATTGTCTGCAACATATCAAATGACAGAGCAGCTTGCGGGTCATCCTTATCAGGCGACCTGGCAGCAGCTAAGTTCAATATCAGGCTCCTGACTCTTTCCGGGTATTACAATTATCAGTCCTGCCTGTACCACGGCTGTCGAAGAAGACAATTTTGTATTTTTTACTCATTTCAGCATCCAGGTAATCAACAAGTGGAGAGATCTCTCCACTGATTCCCCAGACCACCACAAGCGGCTCACCTTCGCCGTGAATCTCGTAATACATGTTTATAGCGTTGACTTTCACTACTGGTATTTTTAAACCTCAGATTTCAGCTTTTTGGGTACCTCTCGCTGTGCTGCCAGGATCCTTCAAATACAAGTACACAACCAGGAAAATAGACGCGGATGCGAGTATGTGAATTATTTATAAGGGCATTAGCTTATTCGTTACGGGTCGCCAGATTCCTGAATGAACCATCCGAGTTCTCCGACTATGCGATAATTTCCTTGCCAATGAGTTTTATTGCTTTCTCCTTGTCCGGACCTATCGGAGAGCCTGCAACGACCTGTGTGACACCTATATCCAGGAGTTCATTGATCCTTGCCTTGCAGTCTTCAGGTGTGCCACTTATGGAAAATGCATCGATCATCTCCCTGGTAACCATACCGCCCATCAGGGCTCCAAAGTCTCCTTTTGAAATAGCTTCTCCGATGGCTATCTTTGAGGTCACGTCAATATCGTGGCGCTGAAGAACCATGTCAGGAGAGCCAGCAACTATGAAGGCAACAACAATCTTTGTGGCATTTACGGCTTTTGCTGCATCCCTGTCAATGGAAAAACACGTATAGGCTGTAACATCTATATCCCTGGGATTGCGACCAGCTTTTTTTGCACCTGTAGCTATATACTTTACAGCCTCTTCGAAATCCCTGGGGTGAGAAGCATTGATTAATACTCCGTCAGCCACTTCTCCGGCAAGTTCCAGCATCCTGGGGCCCTGTGCACCCATATAAATAGGTACATGGCCTGCATTGAATGCCATCTTTGCACTGCTGAACTTAACAACCTCGCCATTCATGTTCACCTTTTTACCTTCGAAGAAAGACCGGAGCGCCTGAATGCTTTCTTTTGTAGTGGTCAGGGGCTTATCCCATGAGATACCCATTGCGTCAAATTTCGCTTTGTCCCCGGGGCCAAGGCCCAGGATAGCACGTCCACCTGAGATTTCATTGATAGAGGCTATGCTTGATGCGGTTACTGCTATGTTCCTTGTGTAAGGATTGGTGACACCCGTACCAAGTTTTATGCTGTTTGTGTTCATTGCAAGTACGGTAAGAGTAGAATACACATCACGGTTATCATAGTGATCTGTGATCCATACATTGTCGAATCCCTGCTCTTCAGCAAGCCTGGCATAGTGTGCGATCTTAAGGACAGGGTCGCTTGGTACGAATTCTATTCCAAATGTCATTTAAGTCCTCCGATGACAAAATGTTGCTATCAGGTAACTATATATATTTATTGATTTTTGTTTGGCCACTGGTTTTATTTTCCCGGGCGCTGGTTTTATTTTCGCAGATAATACATTCACTGAAGATGCATAGTACCCGATATCACTCATGGCCAGCTTTTTCTGGATTTGACCGCTCTCGCGTCGGGAGCACCAGACAATCGGCAATATCGGTAGTTTACTAATTCTCACTTACTGATTCTCACTTCCTGAGCTCATCAAATTTGAAGCTGTGAAGCTTGCTGATCTTTGCACAAATTTCGCTTGGCGTGAAGGTTCCATGCCTGATTTTTGTTGTCCCGGTATTTTCGTATTTTACCTTCATAATGCCAGGATCTTTCGAACAAAGAGAGACTGGAGGCAGAAAAAGATCTCCTGAGCAATATCACTGGATAGCTTTCTCACTTACTTTTTCCGAAAAACCCATATACTCAAGCGCCCTGTCCCGTATCCGGACCATTTCCTGCTCCCGGCCAAAGCCATCGTTTTGTATTGTCTCGGCAAAGGTGAGAGAAAATACAATCCTCCCGCCGGCACTAATCCCTCCAAGGATCAATGGGACTGCCTCACTGACTGCTGGCAAAAAGACCATGCGATCAATCTGAAGATTTCCGTATGTCGTTTGAAGTTTGAGTCTTCCTAAATTTGAAGGAATAGTCCCAGGAGTCATGTTCTTATAATTGCGTGTAAACGAAAAAGCCACATTTTTCTTATCCTGGGCAAACCGTAACAGGCTGTCTGTTCGGGAATATGCTTCAGGAATGACTTTAAAAAATGGCCCAAAACCGGCAAAAGCATCGATGAAAGACGGCTCAAAGTTCGGAACCTCCAGACCAGTAGAGTCCAGTTTTTCCACACGTTTGTGTATCTCTTTATGCAAAACAGCAGCATTCTTCCAGAAGGATTTTTTCGCATCATAAGTAAAGGGGAAGCGTGGAGCACCAACACAGAGACAGAATACGTCGTCAACCGGTGTAGTTGCATGCCTTCTCAGATCAAAGGGAACAGACACAAGTTTGAAATTTTTAGTAAACGGACCTGATATATCCTCATGTGCTGCGATGCATGCCGTAGTCAGTGCTGATCCGACCGTAACCCCCTCATTCCTGCATTTTTCGGAAAAGATCTGGGATTCCTGGGGATCAAGCTCAATTAATACAGCACCACACTGTTTTTTTTCCCAGTAAGCCCTGGTGATCGCATCATAATCAGCCTGGAAAAAGTAATGTGGGCTCTTTTCCCATTTCCTGTTGGAATTATATATAAATAATGAGGTAAGAATCGCACGGGGAGAAAGACTATTTCTTCTTGGAAGTAATTTCATAATATCCGGGGGATTGAGTACAATAAACTTGTGTCCTGGATCAGCGTAACTGACCAAAATATCGCGGATCAGATTTGCCAGTGCCATCCCATCGCAAATACTGTGATTGCACATGACTATAAGCTCTGATATTTCAGGGGAATGCAACAATATGAACCGAATTAATGGACCTTTTTCCAGCTCAAACGGGATCTTATGTTCATATTGAATCTCTTCAAACCATTGGGTATCCGAAATTCGTTTTATAACCCTTAATGGAAGAGCAGAGACGTTATCATTCGAAAACCAGGCATCATGTCGGTCATCAAATACTATCTTTGCTCCGACCAATGGGTGCATACGGCGAACTGTGTCCAATGCACGGAGCAATTCTTGTTCCGATACGTTTCCGGTAATCCGTGCAGCAATCGATACATTACATCCAGGAGTAAATAGGAAAATACGCTCAAGATTGGTCATCTGGCGTATACATCCCGGAATTCCTGCACTCTTATATTCACGTTCATCCGATGTCATTACATCACTTTCAATATCTTCGAATTATACGCTTTTTAGAGAATATTCAATGTCCAGAAAAATGAGCTGATGTTTTTATCTTGTGTAGACATCTTCCTTCTAACTGAATTGTTCGTATTCGGTCTCGGTTAGCTATGGACATTGTAAAACCGTCCGTCATTGAATAAAACCTAGCTTAGTTTTTATTGATAGCACCCGCTATTCTGATTGTTTCCAATAGTCGCATCATAAAATTTTTCTGGTTCCGTGCTTGGCGGTTTAGTGTTTATCGCTGAAAAATTTCGTCCTTATTATTACACTCTTTCTCCGGTAACCGTGCAATTGACGGACAGAGGAATTTTGGCAACATCTCTACATATGTGTCGTAGCTTATTCCCTGTGCTGCAAAACTATTCTTAATAGAGGGATCCGGGGAGACAACGTTAAACGTAATCATCTGGATATACATTCCAAGCAGTGCGGGATCAAGGTCGTTTCTGATAGATCCATCCTTAATTCCTTCTCTGATAGCATAGTGCACAAGAGGCATGTATTTCATGGAGAGTTCCATCATCATTCGCGCATCTTCGGGATCAATTCTCTGGAAGAGCTGGGGTCCAAACGTGGTAGCCATGTCGTTATATTCTGGATTCTTCTGTGAATATTCAATAAACCACTTGATCATTATCTGAATTTTTTCAAAGCCGTTTTTCCCGTGGTTCATCTTTTCTATCATAGCTTCACCAAACTCCTCCCACCTCCTAGAGATAATAGCAAAAAACAGCGAGTCCTTGCTCTTAAAGTAAAGATAAAGCGTACCTTTACCAAGCTCCACCTCTTTTGCTATCTCTTCCATGGAGACGCTATCGAAGCCCCTGGAGAAAAATAATTTCTCAGCGGCATTGATTATTGCATTTCTCCTTTGCTCCTTTTCCCTTTCCTTTCTGTCAGCAGTTGCCATTTATCTTCACCAATATGACTGATAGCCAATATATGACTATCGGTCATTATAAGAATGGAAGTCAAACAATATAAAGTTTCTGTTTTATCTTAATAAGTCATGCTAAAGCTGAAAAAGTCCGGACAGGCTTAATTGTAGTCCTTCTCAGTAGGGCGGAATTTAATAGAAAAACTGGATTGTGTTTTTTCTATCCGATCTGGCTGGAGGTTCAAAAGGTACAATTCTCTCGACCTCTCTTTGAATTTCGCGGACTTTTTGGAATCTTTTGTCATAAAACTCTGTTTCTACATCAAAGTCTTTTCCGGGATGTTTGAGTTAATCGTACTGTCTTGACGGGACCTTTTTCTCCGTGGGCCTGATAAAACCCCTTTAAGATTATCGTCAGTGAAAGTCACCTGATAATATTTGCGAACTTTTTCCGCGCCTCTGCAGTCTCGATCCTATGACCATGGGCTGGACACAGCCAAGCGGAATCATAACTCAGCATTTTTTCAGGCTCGCCACTACTGCGTCTATGTCTTCGGCAAGCACTGGGAGTTCAGGCATGTTCGACGGCGGCATGCCGATCAGCAGGTCTCCGATAACGCAGTCACTGCCCTTTATCGCGACAGATAGCAGCCGGATGTGCGGCCCGGCGTAAGGAGCGCTTCAGCGTCCACGCCGCACTTCGAAAGGTCAGTATCGCTCTCTATGAGGATATCGGGCTGGACCGGTAGCGGCAGTACATCGTTTTTATGACCCTGTGCCCGGATCATGCGAAGTAACTCGTGGCCCTCGGATGAACAGAGTACTAAGGGTGCATTCCTCCCCTCGATAAGGTACTTCGCGTCTGCTCCTCCGACAGCCACCGGGACCTGTAGCACTTCTTTTAACTCGTGGGCGCTTCCGCTCTTTTTCCTTTTCCTTAATTTCCTTTATTGACAATTCCATCACCGGGAAATGAATGTCATTCATTTTAATTACTTATGGTAACAATTATGTCTTATAGCCCACTTTCCGCAGTATTTTTCGAAAATTAACATTTTTCCTGATAGCTTTTTTGAAACACGCTAAAATAATCTGAAATTTTAATGGAACTCGTTGGAAATTGATTGCTATCGTTTTTTAGTTTCTAAATGAACCTATATTCATCTTTAACTCATGCCCAAAAGTGCAATCAAAATTATGTCAAATGGAAAATTGACAGCAGTAATAATTATGAAAATGCGAAATTTTCCTGCGGAAAGTGGGTTGTAGTCATAATAAGCTATAAAAGGTTGGATTCTGTTATGATATCCCAAAATAATTTCGCGGTAACTATGTTATTTCCCTTATTCACTCTGAAATTTAATAGGAAAAAGGTCCGTTAGAGAATTGCTAAAAAGTAAAGGTGAATCTACCACGACTATAGCTGAGATTCAGGGAACTCCAACTCATCGGGTTCAGCAGACTTATAAATATGCTGAAACTGGTCAGCTTCTTCAAGTTCGCAATAAGCTTGGAAGACTTAAGAAACTGCTATCATCTGACGACGAAAGTATCTTGATCAAGCTCATTCTGATTTGCACGTCAAGAAGTAAAAAGAAACGCAGAAGAAAGTGGGGGAAGGTATGAGCGTGAATATATCAAATCGAAACGAGTTTAGAGATGTTTTATCCTTAAACAATTTAGTTTCGAGACTTTTTTCTTACTCCTTTTTCTCGCTAATTTTTCTTATTCCTTTTTCTTACTATCAGTTATTTAGCAGCCTAAACAATCTAATTCCTGTTCCAAATTTCGCTTCAATTCACATCTGAACCTTCTGCCAGGATAAGAAAATAAGTACCTGAGCATATTATGTTAACCTCATACAAAGTGCCCTATTTGTACGGTAATGAATGCTCGGGAAGATGGAAGAAGTCGTTTAAAATCTCAGGTTCTTACATGAACTATTTTTATCCTTCCTTTCTCATCGGTGTAGTCCATAAATTGTCGAGTAGACTTGCTCATTGAAGGACCTCGGGGAATGTTTCTGAACAGGGGAAATTGGTCGACAACAGTAATACGGTCATCCCATGCTGTCATTTCGCTTGCATCTTCAAGGGGGCACCCGCAGGTGAAGCCAAAGAAGAAGTCGCTCATTGCTTTGCTTTTTTCCTGTGCACCGAGCTGGTCCCACCATGTTTTGAAATCATCCCACTCTGTACCTCGCGGTCTGGTCGATGTTGTCAGGGCGCCGATCATCATATCTTTCTGAGCCTGTGGGAAAAACATCTTCCACGCGTTCTCAAATGCCTTCATGTACTCCGCCTGCATTGCGTCTCTTTTTTCAGGCTCGTCATCATTCCACCCTGCGCCATAGGCACCGCAGCTTCCGTCGACATCAATGCTCGATTTTGATTCGGCTTCAAATACGATTTCGCAACCCGGAAAACGATCCGCCAGCAAGGAAAAGAATTGGCGTACCTCTGCTTCGCCAAAGTAGCGGAAGAGGCCGCCAGCAATTATAAGTACGCCGTTTTCAGTGTTAATTTCCTGACACCAGCTCGGATCGAGGAACGACTTTGCAATGCACGTTAACCTATCAGTTTCCGGAAGCAGCTGCTTTCTGACTTCAATGAGTTCGGGAAGGTCAAGGTCGTACCAGCGGACAGTGCCGTTGTCAACGCGGAAAAATTCCGTTTCGAATCCGGCACCGAGATTAACTACCGATGCGCGAGGGTGCTCTTTGATGTAAGCCTTTACCTTGTTGTCCAATTGCATTGCTCGTGCAGCATTGGCAAAAAATGTAAAGTCAGCACCTGATTTCTCAAGTAAGGAAAAATAGAAATCAATTTGTTCAACGAGTTCAACCGCTTTTGCATCATTGAATAATGAGCCATGTTCTTTACTTATCTTCGCTCGACTATACAATGTCACTAAGGAAGTTAGCGGCATGCCGCTTAAATTAACCTTCATCCTGGTCTGTTGCAAATCTATCACTCCTCCATTTTAAAATCCTTGAATACATATCCTCACTCTTTTCTCCGGTATTCATGAGCATGTGGTATACAAGACCATTTCCAGGTAGAGTTGCTGCATAGTAACCTCATGAGCTTCCATGAATTTTCTTAGAAAGGGACTTATATTCGCGATACCGTCGGCAATAAAGGTACTTACGACCACCGCTGCAGCTGGATTCACTTCAGGTCTGTAAGTCCCGTCCTCGATGTAGAATTTTGTTGCCAGAAATATTCTCTCGTAGATTTCTTCAGTAAACTCGATGATCTCTTTTGCATCGGAACTCATACTCTTTGCATCCGAGATCTGCAAAGTCCTCTTCCAGTTTTACTAATGTATGCCCACAACTGCCGTAAAAAATCAATATATTATCCGAAAAGGGAGCCATTTCCCGAATATTTTTGTGCACTTCAGCCTTCAATAACTCAAGATACGAATGCAGGCCCATTTTTAGCAGATTTACGACAACGGTTAACTTTTTCTTTTCCAGGAGTTTTCTTTTTTCGTGCATTTCTTTTAAAGAGGGAAATATGGAAAGAAACTTTAAAAGCATTTTTGAATCGGGATGTCGTTCGTCTTTCAGAAGCATTGGGGTTTTATCCAGAAAAATTGTTTTTGGAGTACAGTTTTTTGACCTGAGATTTCGAAGGAATCTTATATTATCCCGGTTTTCCACGACAATTAGCAGCTTGAGTGCGTGGTCTCTCGATAATACATGTACAAGCTCGTCTTCGAGCATTCCACACGCAATAATACTTAGTACGGGCATATAAGACACCGGCTAAATCAGAAATGAGAGTGCTTTTTGAGTACACCTTTAACCTTGTTGCCGAAATGCATAATTGATACGTGTTGTATTTCCTCTCCAAAGAGAAGGGAATTAGCCCTGAGTTAACTTTAAATGTCAAATTTCTGATTGAAGTATGTCTCTCTTACGGACTTCGCTTTTTCTTGAGCCCATTTCTCCAAGCCCATCTTCCTTATCAACGCCAGATTGAATACTTTTGTATTATGCGGAACCGCCGATGCGAGGTCTGCATAAGGATGAAGGTTGTCGCAGGGAAAATCAGAGCAGTCGGCACACGACTCAATATCTTTGGAACCGATACATTTGAGTACCTTGCACGGTTCTAGCCCGAGCACACGACGGGGAGCACAATTGCCGTTTTCTCTTCTGCAGCCTTTACAAACAGCTCCTCCATCTGGAAGACTACACCCAGCTGAGGAAAATCCTGCCTGTATTTGTTTTCTGATCTTTTCATTATCGTTTGCCAAATAAAAATTACAATTAAAGCAGTCCAAACCGCATGGCGCGGTCAATTCTCTCAATTCTTTCAAATCCATAAACTTACCTCTTTTTTCTTCAATATTGTATATGTACTCCAGAATCGAAAGCGTTTAAGTCAATCTTTATTTTGTTCCGGTGCAAACCTATCACTCCTCCATTTTAACATTCTCTCACGGATGCTTTCGTTCCCTTCTCCTTTATCCATGGCCATATGGCTCACAAGATTGGCAACTTCCAGGTAGAACTGTTCCATAGTAATCCCATGAACCTCCATGAATTTTCTTAGATAGGGACTCATATTCATGATGCCGGTGACGATCAAGTTATTTAAGACCACCACTACAACCGGACTAACATCAGATCTGATAACCCCTTCCTCGATGCCTTTTTTTAATATCAAAAGCGATTTCTCGTAGCTTTCCCAAGTGAACTCAATGATTTCTTTTGCGTCTGGACTCACATTTTTGTCATTCGATATATCAAATCTGCCTGACCAAAAGTGAAAATAGGCTCTGGCATAGTCAGGGTATTTTTGAATAAACTTCTCGAATGCCGTGGCGATTGCGCCGATCTTGATACCATTAGCCTGCGCGCTTATTACTTCCTCCTCAACCATAGCGCGGAGGATTTTGACTCCACGATTTACGACTGCAAAAAAAAGCGACTCTTTATCTTTGAAATAGTAATACAAAGCAGGCTTACTCAACTCAACTTCACCTGCAATTTCGTCCATTGAGACATTATCGTAACCTCGTGAAAAGAAAAGTTTTTCAGCAGCATTAACAATGTCCTCACGTCTCTGATCTTTTTCTCGCTGCCTTCGTTCTGCTAGTGCCATTTTTACATCACCTTGCTCACTTGAGATTAATAAACCCGTAAATTTACTGATAGTATGTAATTTACTCAAGGTCTACTTTTTACTATGAGTCAAATGATGATAAATATTTCGATTCTTAAATTAATGGCTCTATTAATACATCAAACACTGAGCCTTAATTCCATTGAGAAAGTACGGATTAAGAACCTATCCGAAAAGTCAGTAGTGCGCACTGAAAAGTCATAACAGGTTTATAATATCAAAGTACCCATTGCGGTTTTGCATATTGCAAATTGTAAAAGTTACAGCAGGTAACCACTTTTCGGATTGACTCTTAATCAACAGAAAAGGGTAGTGGAGATAACAATAAAGACAAAAGATGTAGTAACTATTGGAATGTCAGATAATACAGTAACAGTGAGCAAACAAGACGAAAATTCCAGTTCTACCCTGGAATCAAAAAGCAATCCGGAATCAAAAAGTGCTCCTTTTATAAGCTCTATCTGGGTGCTTGCAGCAGTGCTCGGGTAATCATGTATAAAAAAAGAAAATAAAAGAAAAAAGAAAGTTCCTTCAAATTAGAACTCCAAAGATCTTATTCACTACCCTCTCAGGACTCACTCCAGAGGAGAGGCAGATATACCCGGGTCAGTTACCATATACTCGTAGAATGCGCTTCCCCTTTCAAGATTTTTCCTGTACTTGATTGTTGCGTTATCAGGTTGGAAAGCCATAAAATCGACAAAACCTATAGGCTGCCCACTTGGCAGGGATGTGTCATCAAGTTGAACCACACTTTGAGCATTCATGGAAATATTAAGGTCGGAAGTCGAAATTTCAAGTTTGGAAGGCCTTTTCACAGTACGGTCCTTTACTACAGTGTTCACCCATTCTTCTTCATCGACACTAACCTCATCTCCGGAATATTCTGCAATTACCTTCCCTGTATGCTTGTTTATAAGTGTCAGATGCTTGTACGTATATCCGTCATATCCATCATCAATACTTCTTACACCGTAGAAAATTGTCTGGTATCTACCCGCTGTAACTTCCGACCAGCTCCATCCATGCGTTTCCATTTGCCATGTAGCTTGGTCAGGGGTGTAGGGGATCATATGGTCGAAATACCCGTCATTCTGCATAACCCTGTATTCCTTGCCATCGAGTACCACACTGCCCCTGAGCTTTCCGTAAGCGTACTCGTATGTGGTAAAATTCACAGGTTCTACAGCACTATCTACAGTTTTCTTGACATGTGGCTTGAAAAACAAATTAAGCTGCATATCATCAAAGGAGTAGTTTAGCATGTATCCTTTGGAGCCTGATCCATAAAATCTCTTCAAACCATCAGGATAAGCAAAGTTAAGGTAAGGTACATGAAACTTGATGTAATTTTCAATACCGGACCTTGGCACAAGAGTCCTGGTAAAATTATGAGTAGCGGCTTCCCCATAGGGATAAAGTCCGTAGAATGTGGACAGGTATGACAATTGGGTTCCAGAATCAGGATCTACGAGCTCCGGAGACTCCTGATGAGCCATTACGACAAAAAAAGCAATTTTTTTCTGTTCTCCATCCTTTGCAACAAGCCTCAAATCCCCATTCTGATACCACCATTCCGACATAAAGTTAGCATTGAAATCGGTATCATTGTGTCCTCCTTCAGTGTAGTCCAAAACTGCTACATTGTTTGAGTTTTTGCTGCTTGACTCTGCGCCTGCCATACTTGCGGTACAGAGTATAAGAAGCAATAAAGTCATTATTTTCAAGTATTTTGGGTTCAAATAACTCTCTCCAATGTGATTAACTCATATTCAGTAAGCTATTTTCTCAGTTTTTGTAGCTTCCAAAATAGGGAATACTTTTCAAATAATATCAGTACGGCACTTATAAAAAATCTTTCTATTTTATGTCAAATATCAAAAGTTAAATATCAAAACTGTTAGTTTTGTGGTTTAAGAAGTAATCGAAAATATCATGTTCCCAGTTGTCTGGCAAAAGTTCTGGAGGTTAATAAGTTGTTTAAAATCCATGTGTTTTTCAGTTACTCGTTTTGCCAATGATAGTGATGGAACTATAACAAGATTTAGCAGGACTGATGTCACTAATTCTAGCAAAAAAACAGGAAAAAACATAATGAGATCTGATAGCCTAAATCTACTGTCAACTTAACGGAAGTAAGAAAAGGAAGGTTTACAGACGGTTCCTAATTTTTAGAAAATAAATTAGTGATACAAATCTTCAGTAAGAATTTGCTTACGTCTTTTTTACAAATAAACTATTACGAAATAAACGTGTTGTAACATTAATATTTGTCTGCTCAGATTTTACTTGTAGAAACCGGTAAATTTCATTGTATGAATGAATCGCAGTATTGAAGAAATATTTCTCCTAGCAGAGATTGTGTCAAATGAGTAATTTAATGGATATATATATACTTGGAAGTTAAAATGGAGAAAAGATATAATTATCTGTATTTCGCTGAAGGAGGATAAACGTTTGTCTATCTCTGGATTCGATGTAAGTGACCAGAAAGATGAGGAAAAACTTCGGGATGGTGAAGAACTGTACAAAGTGCTCTTCAAAAACACCAATGACGCCGTTCTTCTCATTTCACCTGACGGAAATATTTATACGGCTAATCCCGAAGCCTGCAGGATTTTCGGAATGACCGAAGAGGAAATCATACGGGCTGGAAAATCCGGAATTGTAGACACATCCGGCCCAGGACTCGAGCTTGCTCTTGAAAAAGCCGGAAAGTTCAAAGGGGAGCTCAATTTTAGGAGGAAAGATGGTGCTATCTTCCCTGGGGAGTTGTCAACTGTATTTTTCTCTGATAAGAATGGTCTGGTAAAAACTGCCATGATTATCAGGGACATCACAGAGCACAAGCTGATTGCAGAGTCGATGCGGAAAAGTGAAGAGTGTTACCGGATGCTTTTCACAAATATGACAGATGCTTTCTTCGTTGCTGAAGTTATTTACGATAAGGATGGCACACCCTGTGATTATCGTTTCCTTGAGCTTAATTCTGCTTATGAGTGTTATACGGGCTTAAAGAAGGAACAGTTATTAGGTAAGACGGCACTTGAAGTGTTTCCTGATGCCGATCCTGTCGGGTTAAAGGAATATGAAAAAGTGACACTTTCTGATGTACCGACTTATTATGAAGTCAGGAGTATTGAGGTTAAAGACAGGTCTCTTGATGTTTATGTGTTTAGACCTGAAAATGGAAAACTTGCGTTGGTTTTCAAAGATGCCGATAAAAAAAAGGAGACTAGAGAAGCGCCTGGAAAGGTTCACGACAATTTAGAAGAGAAAATTATAGAACGAACGGTAGAGCTTGAGAAGGCTTATAGTTATTTGAAAGAAAGTGAAAAAAGTCTTGCTGAAGCTCAACAAATAGCTCATATTGGAAACTGGAACTGGAACATTGTAAATAATAAGTTGCTCTGGTCTGATGAATTATATCGCATTTTTGGACTTAAGCCTAAGGAACTTGAAGTGACTTATGACCTGTTTTTAACTTATGTGCACCCGGATGACCGGGATTACGTAAACATTGCCTTTAAAAAAGTCTTAACTGGTGAACCCTTCGACATTATTTATAGAATCACCCTGGCTGACGGATCTGAACGAGTAGTCCACGCAAAGACTGAAGTTATTTTCGATGAGGAATCTCCTGTCAGGATGAGAGGAACAGTTCAGGATATTACCGACAGAAAACAAATGGAAAAGGCATTGCGCGAAAGTGAGGAAAAGTACCGCAATATCGTTGAGACAGCAAACGAAGGCATATTCTTGATGGATGCTGAATTCAAGATTACCTTTGCTAATAAAAGAACTGCGGAGCTAATGAGGTACGCTCAGGAAGAAATTATTGGTAGACCTGTAATGAATTTTATTTGTGAAGAGAGCAAAACTACTGCCAGAAAGAACCTGGAAAAAAGACGTGGTGGTATTAGTGAGATCTATGAATTGAAGTTAATGTGTAAGGACGGTTCACTCTTCTGGGCATTTATAAGCGCTAAACCGTTATTTAACAAAGACGGGGATTTTACTGGCTCGCTATGTATGTTCACTGATGTTACCAAAAGAAAAGAAGTTGAAACAAAACTTAAGGAAACTCTTGACAATTTGGAAAACTTGGTAAAAGTACGTACGGAAGAGCTTGAAATAGCTTTCAATTCATTGAAAGAAAGTGAAAAGAGTCTTGCTGAAGCTCAACAAATAGCTCATATTGGAAACTGGAACTGGAACATTGTAAATAATAAGTTGCTCTGGTCTGATGAGTTATATCGCATTTTTGGACTTAAGCCTAAGGAACTTGAAGTGACTTATGACCTGTTTTTAACTTGTGTGCACCCGGATGACCGGGATTATGTAAATATTGCCTTTAAAAAAGCCTTAATTGGTGAACCCTTTAACATTAATTATAGAATCGTCCTAACTGATGGATCTGAGCGAGCAGTCTACGCAAAAACTGAAGTTATTTTTGATGCAAGTAATTCTCCTATTCGAATGAGGGGGACCGTTCAGGATATTACTGAACGTAGAATAACAGAAGAAAAACTTCGTGAAAGTGAAGAACAGTACCGCAATATCGTTGAGACAGCAAACGAAGGTATATTCTTGATGGATTCCAAATTCAAGATTACCTTTGCTAATAAAAGAACTACAGAATTAATGGGGTACACTCACGAAGAAACTATCGGTAGACCGGTAATAGACTTCATTTGTGAAGAAAGCAAGCCTACTGCCGGAAGGAATCTGGAAAAAAGGCGCGGTGGTATTAGCGAGAGCTATGAATTGAAGTTAATGTGTAAGGACGGTTCACTCTTCTGGGCACTTATAAACGCTAAACCGTTATTTAATAAGAACGGCGATTTTACTGGCTCGCTATGCATGTACACCGATATCACCAAAAGAAAAGAAGCTGAGGAAGCTCTGGCAAACATTGAAAATACCCGTAAGAAAGAGATTCACCATCGCATTAAGAATAATTTGCAGGTAATCTCATCCCTGCTGGATTTACAGGCTGAAAAGTTCAGAGGCAGAGAGGATATTAAGGACTCGGAAGTTCTTGAAGCCTTCAGGGAAAGCCAGGATCGTGTAATTTCAATGGCTCTCATCCATGAAGAACTGCATAGAAACGAAGGGCTTGATAAGCTTAATTTTTCACAGTATATTAAGGAACTTGCGGATAATCTCTTCCTTACCTATAAACTTGGAAATGACGGTACCAGATTCGGTAAGGATATAGAAGAAAATATTTTCTTTAATATGGACACTGCAGTGCCGTTAGGTATTATCATAAACGAACTTGTTTCAAACTCTCTAAAGTATGCATTTCAAGGAAGAGACTGTGGAGAAATCCGAGTTAAACTGCATAGAGAAGAGGACAGAGAATGCGGAATTGAAGAATGTAATAGTACAGCTTATGTTCTGTCGGTCTCAGACAACGGAGTTGGCGTTCCCGGAGAACTTGACATCAAAAATCTCGATAGTCTGGGACTTCAGCTTGTAACTTCTCTTGTTGAACAGTTGAACGGAGAACTGGAACTGGAAAGGAATAACGGGACAGAATTCACTATAAGGTTCACAGTAGTAGAAAAGAATAATCATGCATCAGTTCCACTCAATAATAATTAATCGATAATCAACTATCTAAAAAATTAGCAATAAGTGAATAAGAAACTGCTTACAAATCCAATAATTATATTGAAAAATACGATAGAAGCATGCCAATATGCACTGCCATCATTCTGCGCATAAAAACCTTAATTAATTCAGATCCTTTTATCAGTTTTCAAACTCTCTTATCCTTCATTGTGGTAGTCCACGCAATTAGGAATGTTGTATCTGCATCATGCAAAGATGAAGCTCCTACAAAGATAAAGCTCCTACAAAGATAAAGCTCCTACAAAGATAAAGCTCCTACAAAGATAAAGCTCCTACAAAGATAAAGCTCCTACAAAGATAAAGCTCCTACAAAGATAAGCTCCTATATATAATGCTTGAAAAAAACTCAACCTATTCGATCACTACGTGGGCAAACGACAAAAGACCAGGTACTTCTCCGTTGTCAGTATGCCATCAAGTTTTACAGCAGATTTTCATCTGTCCATCTATCAAACATCTGCAATTGCTCTTCCGTATGGAAGTAATGCTCCCCATGCTCCAGGACTTTAACTGCTGAATGATATCTTGCTGCAAACGTTGAAATCTCGTTCCATTCAGACAGATTATCGTCAGAACCGTACAAAATGGCAGTAGGCACTTTCCATTCAAAAGAAATCGGATTTTCTTTCACGTAGCAATAATAGTTCCATTCCAGTGTCTGTCCAATCGGCAGCTGAATTTCATTCTCTGCTTTTAGTTTTTCTTCGCTAACCTGGAAACCTTCCATCATATTGCGTATAATGCGTTCCATATTGACGATAGGCGAGAGAAATAAGCCTTGCTTTATGTTAAGGTCATGATAGGCAAGCAGACTGAAATAAGCTCCCATGCTGCACGCAAACAAATGAATATAGGATGAAAGCGACTTTGCATGGTTGTAAACAGCGGCCAAATCACTTACGCAATTTTTGGGAGTACATGCATATTCCTCGTCTACACGTTCACCGTGCATAGGCAGGTCAAAGCTTAACGCCTGGTAACCTTTTTCAATGGCTTTTTGTGCCATCATGGAAATTACGGTGTCTTCTTTATTGGAAAGGTTTCCATGAACTTCAATCAATAACTTTTCACTCGGCTTTCCCCATAGGATGGCAGGAATACGAATTTCATTGTTTGAGATATAAAAATGTCTTTTCTCCATTCTCTCACTTATCTATGAGCAAAAATAAATTATATTCGCCTTCATTCGACTCAGTTCAAAACTCCAGTGATAAAAGTCAGTGTAATATCACTAAATAAATTCATAGTTTTTATGATTATTTACTTGTGTTATGAGACGTATAACAGTAATTATAAATCTTACTCATAATATCTTTTTGGTGTTCTCCGCTCCTCCGTTCTCTTAGACATTCTTGATCGTTAATTAAGAATATTCGTTCTCACTTCCCAGTTCGCAAGTTCCGTCAACAACAGATTTAAGTCCGGGCTGAAGCTGTTCACTTCGGAGAAAAAAGGCTGAGAATCCATTTTAGCCGATCAAACAATCATTCTCCATCTTTTTATTATAGGCGACAGCAAACCTTAAAGCAAGAGAATCAATCTCATAAACAGCCCAGCAATGAGCCTCATCAGTTTAATTGGTAATGCTTTCTGTGCCTTTGAAACTTAAATCACTTAAATCACTGCATGGACAAAGAATAAAAGGCTGGATACTTCTCTATTTTTATTTATTCCATGAAAGTACATTTGTTTATATTCTTCAGCAGTCACATTGTGAATTTGAGAAAACCCCTTCTCTGCAAGGAAAGTCTTAACTTCTCCCTCCCTGATACCAAATTTAAGCGGCTCTTCAATTTGTACCGTAGAATATTTTTGCTTACAGGTTTTGATAATAAGGACGGAAAATTCACTTTTAGATCTTCGCATATACATGAATATTTTCATTTAGTGTCCATTCTGTGAGCCCTTTGACAATTAGGGTCAACAAGATGTTCACTTCAACTGGACCAATATCGCGTCGGATCAGACCTTCATCGACCCCTGATTTGATTGCGTTACACGTTATTGAAAATGTATCCTGACGCAACTTGAGAATCTACTTTGCGACTTCACTTACATCCTTATTATCATCAAGGTCGAACCTTCCAGATCTAAAAATTTCCCTATTTTATCAAGTCTCATATTTTATCCAAGTTCTCATATTTTATCCAAGTTCTCATATTTTATCCAAGTTCTCATATTTTATCCAAGTTCTCATATTTTATCCAAGTTCTCATATTTTATCCAAGTTCTCATATTTTATCCAAGTTCTCATATTTTATCCAAGTTCTCATATTTTATCCAAGTTTTTTAATATCTGCCTGAAACCACTTTCACGAGAAAATTGAAATTTCCCACTTAGAAAACTCACCTGCTTAACCTGTCGATCTGGCTCGAATCGCAAGCCAGGCTACTATAGCCCCTAACCCAATAATGAGGGCAACAAAACGTATAAGCCCTCCTAGAAAAGGAATTTCATATACAATTGCAAACAGGACTGCCCCGAAAGTATAGTACATCATTTTTCCTGCTTCCTTTTTTAAGATTTTATTATAGATTATCCTGCCAGCAAGCAGTTTTACAGGTACTGTCGCGATAAGAAGCGAAAGTGCGAGAAGCAGTATAAGCAGGATCGAAAGGCTCCACCCAATGAAAGTAAAAAGCAGGATTATCGAGAGTATTGGAAGAAGAACTAAAGTTAGAAAACCCAGTAATCCTGTTTTTAGAGGTGAGTCTTTTACAAGTTCTACAAGTCCACCTACGAAATCCGGGAAAAGATAGATAAGGACCAGGCCAATAGCCAGGGATGCGAGCAACCTCCATATGAAGGAGAAAATGCTAAACCAAACACTTTCGTACTGTTCTTCCGTCGCATTTACCTGCGTGATATTCAGGTTTCCTCCAACCTTATCGTTCAGGTTCGATGGATAATTATCGGCTTGAAGTGCAAGATTTCCTTTAAGCTTGAAGTTATCTCCGGTTTTGAGAGTGTCTGTTGAGACATCCCCATTTCCGTTAACGGTTCCATCGAGCGTTACTTCCCCGCCACCAAGCAAAATATCTCCTTCGACTACGCTGTTCCGGGAAAGGATAATCTGGCCGCCGAGTGCTGCCACATCTCCACCTACATTCCCGTTTACCCGTATATATCCTCCGGCTGCGATAATGTTTCCTGAAACGTCTCCATTAACAATTATCTCCCCGCCTGCACCCAGGAAATCATCTCCCGTGTTCCCGTTTATTTCAAGTCGAGACCCTGCAAGTACCAGGTCTCCTTGGATGTTCTGGTCGATCTGAAGGTTCTCACCAGCTCCAAAAGCGTTTCCTGAGCTCGTATGTTTAAGAAAATTTTCATCGGCAGCTCCTGCTGAGTAAGGCAGTGCAGCAAAAAGTATTATAAGTAAAATAAGAATTGATACCAATTTCTTTTCCATAAACCAGCCCTCTTTGCACTATTGCTTAATTTTTAACTTAATTTAGATCACTGTTTAATTTTTCACGTAATTATTGCCTTGAATTAATGAATATTTTCAAAATATTATTAAAAATAATATTAAAATTCAATTTAAGTGAATTAAAAGTAAAGTAAAATAAAGTAAACTAAAGCAAAGGTTCAATGAAAGTAATAACTGTACAAACCATACCTTTCACAGTAACATATATCTTCGGGAATTTAGCTGGAAAGCTACATGATGTCGGCCAGACATGATTTCGGTCAGAGATTACCCTTTTTTCGGATTTGAGTTTGAGAAATTTTACCAGAAATTACTATGGATTCTGGAAGGATCGTACCTCATTCTTCCTGATTTTTCCTCTGCCGGATAACCCATTGCAATCATTGAAAACGGAGTTATATGTGCCGGAATATTCAGTAACTCCCTGAGTTCCTGAATCATCTTTTCAACAGGATAAACCCCGATCCAGACGGCGCCAAGTCCGAGATCGTGGGCAGCAAGCAGCATATTCTGGCTTGCAGCCGAACAGTCCTGAATCCAGAAGTCTTTATATTTCGGAGCGTGCTGATCCCCGCAGACAAGCACCGCAGCTGGAGTACTCTTCAGCATTTTTGCATATGGATGTAATTCCGAAATTTTCTCAAGCAGATCATGTTGATCAATTATAACAAAATGCCAGGGCTGCTCGTCTCCTGCAGACGGTGCATTCATTCCGGCTTTTAAAATATTCTCAATCACATCCCGATTTACCGGGTTTGGAGAATACTTTCGGATACTTCTTCGAGTTAAGATTGCGTCCATTGTTTCCATAAAATTTCCCCAATCGATAATGTTTTTTTATAACGGATAAACCTTATTGTTACAGGGCCTTATTTTCGCACAAGGCCTGAAGCATTAAAAGTTGACAGTTAGAGTCATCAAAATGTAGAATAGCTTAACCGACTGAAGTAAAAGTTAGAACCGGAATGAGATTGCTTAGGTTGTGAAAAATATGAACAAAAGGAAAAAAGTTTTAGAGCGAAATTATTTCTGGATAGAACAAAATTAGTATTATCTAGTTCATCTTAGAACCTATTTAACATTTAATAGAAAAATTAGATTAAATTAATTTAAAATAGTATATTTGTATTCAAA
The DNA here is from genome assembly GCF_000970305.1 of Methanosarcina barkeri 3. GTDB lineage: Archaea > Halobacteriota > Methanosarcinia > Methanosarcinales > Methanosarcinaceae > Methanosarcina > Methanosarcina barkeri_A. The sequence continues at coordinate 327,380 of NZ_CP009517.1, read as the reverse complement.
TGAGATATTTAAAGAAAAGATTTCAGGTTTTGGGATCAGCTCAATATATAAATTCAAAAGTTGAGGTTTGATATGAAGAGCAATATAATCCCTGGAAAACTGATTCTATTAAATGCTTTAGGAATCACGGCACTGGTATTTTTAATACTGGTTAGTACCGCAGGCGCAATGTCGTCATTTGGAAATAATGAAAGTTCTAAAGGTTTGAGTAATGAAAATACTTTCAATGTCAGCGGGCCTGTCCCCAATCCTTACCTGGCATCTTCACTGTATTCTATCACCCATTTTGACTCTTCACAGAGTGACTCTACACCTTATGGGCCTCTCTGCGGTGTTTTCACTATGGATCCAACAACAAAACCGATTGTTTACGGCGGCCCGATTAACATTATGACTCTTGCCTCAACAGATAAGGACTATATGTGGGCAGTCGGTACCGATCGTGTAAGCTACGTTAACATTAAAGACAATAATTGGACTGCAGTGGCGGAATATGAGGCGCTTGCCAATGCGACAAACAACCAATTACCTGCTGTTCCGAATAAAAATTTCAGCACCTTTGGCAAGTCATCTGCTGTAGGAATGAACGCAACCTCGATGGATATTTACTTAAAAAGCCTTTTCGGTGAAAATTACTCCGATCGCTTCGGTAATGGGGGTTATTCGGTAGTCGATAACAAAAACATATTATATGTCAATTATGGCAATAATATCTATGCATTTGCATTAAAGAACCCAGACCAACCATCCGAAGGCATAAAAAAGTGCTATATGATAGAAGATGTAGTAACTGCTATTCAGGGTAAGAACCATCTGCCAAGCGTAAGAGTATCCGGCCTTTCCATGACATACGATGGTCATCTTATTATCACATTCAGCAATGGTATAGCAGTCGTTGACCGCGACCTCAACACTACTTGTGCATCTTTCTGCCGGTTTGATGACAGTGAATGCGTTAGCAACTCAATTGCAGTAGACGAAAACAACGGCATATATGTAGCTAGCAATAGTGTTATGTACAAACTCGTCTGGACCGGTACGAAACTTTCAGACGATGAAGCTGATGGTGCATGGTCACAAGAATACACCAGTTCGGTACAACCTCCTATGATTAAGTTTGGCAATGGCACAGGATCCACTCCAACGCTTATGGGGTTCGGCAGTGACAATGATAAACTGGTGGTCATAACCGATGGTGCCAAACGGATGAACCTGGTTGCATTCTGGCGTGACGAAATTCCAAATAGGTCCCAGCGCACTGCTGACCAGATCCAGGTAACGTGCGTTTGCCAAATAATACCAAATGGATACAGTCAGAACAGTCCGTAGTTGTATATGGAGACGGAGCCTTTGTTGTGAACAATATTCCGAAAACTTTTGACTCTAACCTTGTAGACAAGAACAAGATTCTTCAGGTCTCGCTCATGGGCCCGGCATCCCCTGCTTCGTATGGCGCTGAACGCTTCCAATGGAATGCCTCAACGCATAAATGGTCTTCCGTATGGTCACGATCAGAGTCTCATCGACAAGCATGGTCCCGATTCACAGCGTTTCAGGTAATATGGCTCTCATCAACGGTTACCAACCTCCAGACGGCTGGGAGGTTCTCGGACTTGACTGGGATACTGGCAAAACAGTTCATAAGACCGTTTTTGGCGATTTGAACTTCGGAAACGGCGCATATGCAATTCTGCAATATCTGGATAATAACGATCTGGTTTTCAATTCAATCTCAGGACCTATTCGTATCCATTACGGCCGGAAATAATTAGGAGGTAATGACCCTTTCCGAAAAAGTCTAGTGCCGCACAGCAGTAAAACGTTGTAAAATAAAACGTTGTAAAATTATGTTGTAACTTGCATAGTTGCCTGCAAAGCAGGCAATTTTTGAATTTTTTTTATCTTTAAAATTGACTGGTGCCGAGTCAATCATCAAAGATTCAACGATTCCGAAGAATTCCAATCGGCTTTATATGATATTTTACGGTTGATGTGACAGTAATTATTCGAAGTCCATAACTAAGAGAAATCTTTTGAGTTTTAGGATAGTCTCACTAACATAACAGCTGGAATTTATAACTTATTAAGGAGATATTGCTGGATATGGAAAAAGAGGAAAAAGAAGGATGGGCTCAGCCAGAAGCTGCTGAAAAATATGCCCGGACAGCTGATATAATCATACCTGAAAGGAAAGAAATATTGTCGATCATCTCAAAGGTGGCAGTGGATCTGGGGTCAATGAATCCTAAGATAATTGATCTGGGATGCGGTCTGGGCGATGTGACAGCCGGAATCTTGAAGTTAAAGCCTCAAGCAAATGTTCTCATGATTGATTTCTCTGATGAAATGATAAGGCGAAGCAGTGAAAGGTTCAGGGATAACAAAAACATAACTTTAGCCAAACGTGATCTGAATCAAGGAATCCTGGATATAACCGAAGATAGAGGATTCGATGCTGTAGTATCCTGTTTTTCAATTCACCACGTAGAGTTTGAAAACAGAATCAAGCTATATTCCGATATCCGTGAACTTCTAAAAGAGCAGGGTTTATTTATAAATGGAGATATTTTCAGGGAAGATTCTCCGGTTATTGATGAATGGGAACTTAATAATCACATATCTTCTCTAATGATACAGCTTAAGGAGAAACTCGGGCAGGAATGGACCTTCGACGAATTAAAGCTTAATCGCCTGGAAAATGCCAAAAAGATGGGAGATAAACCCGGAACGCTCTTGGAAACATTTCACGACATGAAGGCAGCAGGATTCAGGTATGTTGACTGTTTATGGAAATCCCGCAACCTTGCCATAATGGCTGCAACTAAATCTTGAAAGGACTTTATTCTGCGAATTCCGCATTGTGATGAGTTTCACATTGTGATGAGCTCCATATTATGAGAAGTTCCATATTATGAGAAGCTCTATATTATGAGAAGTTCCATATTATGAGAAGTTCCATACTATGATAAGCCACATGGGAATAATAAGATTAAATTTTTAATCTTATTGCAGAGCTTTGAGGATTTCATCCGTTTTCCTCACCCTCCCTATTCTTTTGAATATGAAGTTTACAGCTGCATTATGTTGTTCCTCAGATCTGGAAGCCATAGCGTCTTCGGCAAAAATTTGTTGAAATCCATACTCGTAGGCAAAGCGTGCTGTGCTTTCAACACCAAAGTCGGTTGAAATTCCACAAAGTACGATCGTGCTCATTCCACGCCGACGTAGCTGGAGTTCCAGATCAGTTCCGTAAAATGCTCCCCACTGCCTTTTAGTTATAACAATATCCTTTGAGGTAGGGGACATTTCAGGCACAAACTCAGACCAGTCAGCGGGCGGGACTGAAAAATTCGAGAATGACTCATCACTTAAGACCTTGAGCATCGTCTCTTTTGTTATCATAACATGCACAAGGAATACGGGCATATCGTTTTTCCGAAATGTGTCTACGAGCTTTGAGGCATTAACTATAACATCCTGTGCAAGATAAGGCTTTGTTTGCTGTGCGACTATTCCCTTCTGTAGGTCTATAACCACAAGAGCTGTTTTAGCTTTATCAATAGTTAACTCCTGCATACGCCATCACCATATCAAACACTAGCACCAAGTTATTTATTCGCTCTGTTAGTTAACTATATGTCGTTTTTTCATTCTTATCATTTCTTCATTCTTGCCGTTCTTTTATTCTTATCATTTCTTCATTCTTGCCGTTCTTTTATTCTTATCATTTCTTCATTCTTGCCATTTTTTCGTTCTTGTCAGTTTCTTCACTCTTGTTTTTTTTCACTCTTGATGCTGAAAACTTGAAAAGAAGTTACCTTCAAATTCCGGACCTCAAGCCCTGACATAAGATAATACTAACTTAAACCAAAATGTTTATTGTCTTTGATTTTATAATAAGTAAAGAAGTTCTAAATTTATGAATAAATTAATAGAGGTGAACATATGGCTTGTAAACCAAAGGGAGACGACAAGAAACCGAAACCAAAAAAATAATTTTGTAATCCATAAAGATGGACTTTTCAAGATCCATTCCTTTTAAAGTTCCTGCTCGCTTTCATTTTTAGCAGAAATATAACTATTAGAACAATAACTATTCTCGATAATGATATATGTGGGCAACTCATATCTTTGAGTTGCCCAACTATAATTAAGCTATCAGTTTATGATATTGTTTTTCCCTTTAACAAGCAAGAATTATATATTAAATCCAAAACTACTAATAATATATTGTAATGATAAAAATATGAAACTTTTGTTCTTGGGAAAATCCACAATAGTAAATTAAATTGTTTTTTGTAGATATTATAACCTTTTTTTATTAAATAAATAATTTGTGTCTTTATAATAGAATAAAAGACCTTAATATATCAATATTAGAGAAAAAAACTTCAAAGAAGTAACATGATTGGATATAAAGAACTATAATAAAATAGTAAGAACCAATTATTCATAAAATACACTAAATTTCATTTTAAGCTGATATAAAATACAGACAGAAAAATTCTTTATTTTATCGTCTTTTATCTTTATAGATAAAGTATTATAAAGCTTTAATATAGATTTCTATTTTTATTCAAAAGCGTGAAAATAAGTAAATTTATATAATAATATTTCCCAGTTAATTTTCGACTATGAGTACCTTTTGATCAAATGTAATCTATTAGGATAAAAAAATTTAACTTATTTGAATAAAATGAAGATAAATTCTCTAAACTTCTATTAGATTTCGATTTTAGGTATTCTTAGACTAAATCTAACCTGAGATTAATAAGGAGGAAAAACTAATGAGAAAAACTATATTAAAAACAGTATGTATTTTCACGTTGGTCTTTTTTGTCCTGTCAATGACAGGAGCAGCAGCATCTAGTTGCAAAACAACAACAGACGCAAAGAACGATACATTTACGTGTAACTGTAAATGTAAATCTTGTTGCTTTAATGTGCTGAAGAATGACAAAGGATGCAGCCTTAAGGTCGTAAAAACAGGATGCTATACTACCGCAAAGGGCGGTAAGGTCTGCATGCAGAGTAATGGTAACTTCTGCTACACAAGACCGGCAAGTTGCAGTAAATGCTGCACTGACAGTTTCAGCTACTGTGTAATTGGTGCAGATGGAAAGAAAGATTGTGCAACCGTTACGATTAAAACTGCATGCTCCAGCTGCTAAAGTACCCTACAGTACTTGCTTCAGCATGAAGACCTTTACAACTAAGCACATTAAAGGGATTAGGAAGTGTTAATCTTCCGGGTTTAACCCTAAATCCCTTAATACATTTGCCTAATAATTATATTTTTTGACTTCAGTTAATTATTATTATTATTTTTTTGGTTTCAGTTATTGTTAATTCTTTTTTTGGTTTCAGTTGTTGTTAATTCTTTTTTTGGTTTCAGTTGTTGTTAATTCTTTTTTTGGTTTCAGTTATTTTTAATTCTTTCTTCTGTGTTTACCTCTCTCGATCAGAGTTTTTATTGACTACATTTTCACATACATTTAGATCTTTTTGATTCACCTATTTGTAAATCTTAAAGTTTAGTATTTAAGATACAATATAAAAAGCTCAAAACCAATTCGTTACATTTGTTATACTTTAAAAAGGCAGGTTTCTGAAATTAATCTGGATTCTTGTGTAACTATGAATCCTATGTTCATTTCTAAAAAAGAACTGCCCACAGCAGTTAGGATCTCCATTTTTAAAAACTGAAAAAAGAGAAAAGTTACTGAAATTTCAATAAACTTCTATTTATTGAAATTTACATAAAACGTTCAAACCTTTCCTTTCTCGCTTTACAGATCGGACAAACTCCAGGCGGTTCGTCCATGGCACAGAGATATCCGCAAACCTTACATCTCCACACCGGCTTTGAAAGTTTCTCTGTAAACTCCATACTCTCCATCATCTCGGCTCTTTTCTTTTCTTCAGCTCTTTCGGCGTCCCTCTGTACTTTAGGAGGACGCCTTTCAGGAATCGATTCTACTCTCCTTTCCCCCCGAATAACCTCATCCGAAACATAAAGCGCACAGTAACAGGCTCCATAATCATTCAGATCTGGGTCTCTATAATAGCAAGGACAGACAATATCCAGATCTTCTTCAAGATTGTTGGCAGAAAGTCGGCATGGACAGGACCAGTAACCATATCGCTGCTCATTTGCGAGCAGCCCGCGCACAAGATCCTTTGTGAACTCAACATCGGGATTGAGGTGATACCCCGACTTTTCGACCTGGTCGTTCAAACGCCTGTATACTTTGTCCACCGTTTCTTCGGTTATATCTTCTTCAGCGGCTTCTTCTTCTTTCAGCCCAATTCCCCCTTAAAACCCCAGAGCTTCACGTATTTCCCTTTCTTTAAAACCTACAATCGCTTTTTCCCCATTTATGACAGTTGTCGGGAAAGAGGTTGAAGGGTTGAAGCGTCTTACTTCGTCAACAGCCTGGTTTTCTTCTTCGCCTTCAAGCTTATCCACGTATATAAAATCGAAATCTACACCAAGATCTGTAAGCAGCTTCTTTGTTTTTTTACACCATACACAGGTACTAAGGCCATACATTACAACCTTACCCCTGTCAATTCCGGAAATGTGATTTCCTTTCTCCTTATCCAGAGTAGATACATCCATTCGGTTAACCCCCAGCCATGATAAAGTTATGGCAGTAAGCCTATGAGTACTTTACCTTGAAAGCAAGTTTTACCTGAGCCTGCCAACAAATTGAAGTAATAGCAGGCTGCAAATCATAAATTGCTTATAAGAAAATATAAACTAAAGTATATAAGTTTAGACATGTTGATAAAGAAGGCTAGAAAAGTAAAAATTTTCAGCCTGACTGACTTTTCACCTTGAAATACAAAAATATGTGAAGAAGTATCGTTTGTCTACTTCTCCAGTTTGAATAACGACTTCTATATTTTGAACAGAAATTTTCTATTGTTTGAACAAAGATTTCTATTTACAGCCTCAGGCGTACAGTCTAAGGCATCCGGGTAAATCTTATTTTATCAAGCCCTTCCGGACATACCAGTCATAATCATGGGCAAACCGCTCTTTATCAGACCTTACAAGCTGGCAGAAGTATTCCGTTGTCTGGCGATGCATTTCATCCTGATCCGGATATTTTATTTCTCCACGAATCGATTTTACTAATTTCTTACCAAGCTCTTCTGCAGGCCCTGCAGCCTGATCGAGTGCGGAAGGATACATCCCAACTGCAACACCAAGACCACCAACAACTGTAACACCGAGATTGGTGAGTACACTGTTCATATATTCTACAACCACATCTGCCTTGCCTCCTCCTGCCGTAGACACAGAGCACCCAAACTTTCCAGTCAGCATCTGGCAGTGGATAGCGTCCGAAAGTCGGTCGAAGAATGCCTTCATAGGTGCAGGAACCGAGTTAATATAATTCGGAGCTCCAAAGACAATTCCATCGGAGTTCCGAACCCTATCAAAAAGTTCCTCGAAGTCATCAATCTGAGGGCACTCCCCTGTCGCATAACAGGCCCCACAGCCTGTGCAATACTCTATCTGCAGTTTATAGAGATCTATAAGCTCGACTTCCGCACCTTCGGACTCCGCACCTTTAATCACGGCCTTTACAAGTTGAAGAGTCTTGCTTTCATTTCCTCTCGGGCTTGCGTTAATTCCAAGAATTTTCATGATTATCACCTTGATTGAATGGATTACGCAACAACTACATGAATTACACAGGATTAACGTATTATTTTTTGCCTTTTTCAGATGTATGAGCGTAAGCTACAGGACTTCTATTTCCTCTCACGAGGGATGCAAATATTCCCAGAATACAGAAGGCTGTAAACAGGATAAAAGCATAATGCAGGCTTAAAACAAACTGAGGGTAATATTCAGGTGTAATTTCCACAGGACCGATAACAATTGCAAAGATCATCATTGCAATGCCCATTGACAGCATCTGCCCAAGAAGCCGCATAGTCCCGTTCATTCCCGATGCAACGCCGTAAAATTTTTTATCAACGGAACTCATGATCGCATTCGTATTTGGAGATGAGAAGAGCCCAAAACCTATACCGAGAATAACCAGAGTGATAATAAGATGCCAGAGAGGAGTCGATTCTGTAAGGAAAATCAGAAGGAAGAGCCCAAGCGCAGTAAATGCCATCCCTACGGATGCAACAACCCGAGGTTCAGTCCTGTCAGAGAGCCGACCGGCAATTGGCGAAACCATAGCCATGACAACCGGCTGTGCTACAAGGATAAGTCCGGCATGTTCTGGAGTGAAACCTTTCGTGTACTGGAGATCCAGGCTTAAAAGAAAGGTCACCGCATAAGTCGCACTATAATTGATTAGCGCAGAAAGATTCGAAAAGGCGAAAATTCGATTTTTTGTCAGAAGGCTAATGTCGAGAACTGGAGAAGATGTTCTAATCTCAAACAAAGCAAAAACAATTACCCCAAGAGTCCCCAAAGCTAAGAGGGCAACCCCTTTAAGTTCTGGGAGAACTGAAAAACCATACATTACTGCAACTACCGCTGCACCGTATATGACTGACCCTGTCAGATCGAACTTTTCCCCTCTGCATTCAGCCCATTCACCTTTAATCTTCCATAAGATCAGGAGAACTGCTGTAATACCTATAGGAACATTTACGAAGAAAATACTCCTCCAGCCAAGATACTGTGTCATTGCACCTCCAAGTAAGGGACCAACGGAAAGCCCAATGTAAACTGCAGTGATATAAGTACCAAGAGCTTTTCCACGCTCACCTGGTGGGAAGACCGAAGTAACTATGGCTACGCCTGTTCCAAAGATCATTGCACTCCCGATACCCTGCACAACCCGTACTCCAATCAGCATTTCCGATGAGGAAGCCATAGTCATAATTAAAGATGAAAGGCTGAAGATCGTAATACCATAGAGGAAAACCTTTTTTCTCCCATAAATGTCTGCGATTTTTCCGAAGGGGACAAGAAACAATGCTGATGAAAGAAGGTAAGCAGTCGCAACCCAGGAAAGGGCAATAGCATCCATATGAAATTCTGCCCCGATCGCAGGCAGGGCAATATTTACTGCCGAACCGTCAAAAGGGGTAATAAATCCCGCCAGTATCGCAATAAGAAGCACGACCTGTTTCCCTGTGCCGGCAACAGGAACATCAGGTATGCAGCGGACTTCCGGAACCTGGGCAGGCGATCCGACGTTATTTGTATCTTTTTTCATGTGTATCACTTATCTAAAGGGTCGTTATCTATGGCTTATAGTGTCAGAAAAATCGCAATTGATTTATGTTGCAGGATAGATTATTTAAGAGACAATTCTCTTCATAATGTTTCCTCGTTGTGGTTGACTGATCAACCATTTAGTACAATTTGTTTGTATTAAACATTACGCTGAAGTAAAGCTTTGAAGCAACCGTTGACCCGAAACCGTTGCGCCGGTTTATCACACTGATAGGGTTTGGGGATAAGGTTCTCAATCAAATCCAAACACTGCTTGGGGTTTTCGCTCAAGCCTTTTTTGAAAAGGCTTGCGGGCAAGCAGTTTTTTCAAAAGGCTTGCAAAAAGTCTGAGAACGCAAGTTAAACTATTAGAACGGTGTAATAATTAAAGAACGGCATAATAATAAAATTAAGACTACCTGGAAACTTTCCTTTTAGCACTGTTAAAAATCACGTAAGGTTTAAAATAAATTAATGGCTAGTTCGAGGCAAAAAAAGTCCGAGATTAAATTAGATTTTAAGGCTAAATTCACACAAATCGAGGTAATGAAAAACCGGAAAAATAGAATCGTTGATGGTTTATCTCTGGATTCACCTGTAGATTTCTATGGATTTACCTATTGATTATATATGGATTTACCGATAAAATTATGTTAAATTATTCCAGTATGAATATTATAGAGGTTATAGACTCGCAATGAATGAAATTATTACCTGGATATTGATTATATTCTGCCTGATGCAGTCCGCTATATTTTCCGGAATGACAATCGGGGTTTTCGGCCTTGGGAGACTCAGGCTTGAGATCGAGGCCGAAGCAAACAATAAAGAGGCTATCAAAATCCTGCAGATCAGGCGGGACTCAAACTTCCTGCTTACGACACTGCTCTGGGGAAACATAGCGGTAAACGTTCTAATTGCCCAGCTTACAGGTTCCGTGCTGACAGGAGCTTCAGCTTTTCTCTTCTCTACTTTCTTTATCACCAGTTTCGGAGAGATAGTGCCTCAGGCTTATTTTTCTCGAAATGCTCTGTCAATAGGAGCGAAACTAACTCCTTTAGTCCGCTTCTACCAGCTGCTGCTCTATCCGGTTGCCAAACCTACAGCCCTGATTCTTGACTGGTGGCTAGGCAGAGAGAAACTTGACCTTTTCAAGGAACAGTCTATTCGGATTATGCTCGAAAAACACATTGAGTCCGGAAAGTCCGATATTGGTTCTTTTGAAGGGATAGGAGCCCTGAACTTTCTTTCCATAGACGATGTCAGCATATCAGATGAGGGCTCGCTAATAGACGAAAGAAGTATAATCTCACTACCAGTTGAAAATAACCGTCCGATATTTCCTTCTTTCGAAAGAGAACCGAATGACCCGTTTCTGCAAAAGATAGAAGCTTCAGGGAAAAAGTGGGTAGTTATTACCAACCCTCAAGATGAGCCTACCATGGTGCTTGATGCGGATGGCTTTCTGAGGGACGCCGTCTACAAGAAAGGCCCATTCATTCCCCTTTCTTACTGCCACTTTCCGGTTGTGGTAAAATCTCCGAAAACCAGACTTGAAAAGGTAATCAGGCAGTTTAAGGTGTATCCTCAGTACCCTGAAGACGATGTGATCGACCAGGACCTTATCCTCTACTGGGGCCAGGAGAAAAGAATTATCACCGGTTCGGATATTCTGGGCCGGCTGTTGCGGGGAATTGTAGTGGAATGTGACCTGACATCAGGGTGTGAACTGCCTGCTCCGCCTTCTCAGCCAGGAGTTCCCAGAATAAAAAGTTTGAGAAGAGGAAAAAAGAAAGAAAGTACGGAAGAAAGAAAGAAATAAAAATGAAAATATAGAGATAAAAAAAGAGAAAAAAATAAAGAAGAATAAAGGACAAAAAAAATAAAAGAAGGGAAAAGTAAAAGAAGGGAAAAATAAAAAGGCAGTGGAATATTAATTTAAACGTTTTAGATAAAGGTTTAAGCATGAAAATACACTGCATCCAGCACGTTGAGTTTGAAACACTGGGAACTATTGTTGAATGGATAGAAGAAAGAAAGCACTCTTTATCAACCACACATTTATATGAAAATCATAACTTTCCCAGTATGGATAACTTCGATCTTCTCATAGTCATGGGTGGACCGATGAATATCTATGAGTACGAAAAATATCCCTGGTTGAGGAAAGAAAAAATATTTCTCAAAGAAGCTATTTTCGCAGGAAAGGCAGTTCTTGGAATTTGCCTTGGCGCTCAGCTTATTGCTGATGTCCTGAAAGCCGAGGTATTTAAAAACAATTATAAAGAGATCGGATGGTTCCCAATTTTTACGATCAAACCGGAGTCAGAAAACCCTCTGCTAAAAGGTATTCCTGAAAAATTTACCGCATTTCACTGGCATGGAGACACTTTCGGTCTGCCTGAAGAGGCAATAAGACTCTTTGAAAGTGAAGCCTGCAAAAACCAGGGCTTTATCTACAAAAACAGGGTAATCGGACTTCAGTTCCATCTAGAAATGAGCAATAAAACAATCCAAAACGTTATTGAAAACTGCAGAGATGAGCTGGTTGAAGGAGTGTATATCCAGAGCGAAGAAGAGATGCTGGATAGAGACTCACTTCTTACAGAGTCAAAATTATTGATGTTCAGTATGCTGGACAATTTTGAAGAGGTCGTAAGAGGTCAGTAAGTCTGAATAGTTCTCATTTGTCGTTTGTCGTGACTGAAATCTATCCAAACTGAGAGCTATTAAAACTGAGAGCTATTAAAACTGAGAGCTATTAAAACTGAGAGCTATCCATTTTGGTCATATGGAAAGTGGGATAGTATATAAGGAAATCACATTAAGGACAGCATAACAGCGGCCAAGGCATTTAATAAGCTGAAAGATCCGGGGAAAAGAATAAAAAATTTACTTTTCGTATGCAGGCAGAGTGAGAACACCGATCTCCGGAAGTGGATAACCAACAGCGAAATGATAGAGGTCCTGGAATTCGAGCCCTTTGAGACCTATGGCATCGTGCAAAGGGTCATCAAAGAAACACCCAATCCCACAGCCCCTTAGGCCATATGCCTCGGCTTCAAGGTAAAGAAGCTGCCCCAGAATTCCGCACTCCCAGAAAAGGTAAGGATACATCCAGGCCCCGAACCTCTTCAGAGGCTCTTCAAACTCAGAGAGCATGCAGGCAGTAAAACATGAATCGGCAGCTTTTCGCTGCTTACAGGAAAGCTGGGCTGCAAAAGAATCCAGAGTTTCTTCCATCAAGAGGTAAAACTCAAGGTCTGAAGGGCAGTTTTTCGGTTTTTCCCATAAAAAGTCCGGTCTGATCGCAGCTTTAAGCCTATCTTTTTCCTCGGGTTTACGAAGGAATATATAAAGTCCCGGAAGAAGATCTTTTACGTGGTTTACGAAAAGAAGAAGGTGAGTAAAGGGACCGAAAGCAAGGGAATTGAAAATTGGATTATTTTCCGGAAGGGTTCTTTGCAGCATAGCATAAAAAATTTCATTTTCCAGGTATGCGCTATTATTCATCTCAATAGCACTTCTCCTTTTCCGAATAACTTCACGCAGGGGAACCGTATCAAGATTTAACAGGTTTTTGAAACTGCTGGCTTTCAGCGATGAAGCAGCTTGCATATTGGATTTTAGTTCTTCTTTTAATTCTTCATTTGATTTTTCTTTTAATTCTTCTTTTAGTTCTTCTTTCAGTTCTTCTTTCAGTTCTTCATTTGATTTTTCTTTTAATTGCTCTTTTAGTTTTTCGTTTGATTTTTCTTTTAGCTCCTCTTTTAGTTTTTCGTTTGATTCTTCTCTTTTATCCAGGTAATCGGTTTCCCTCTTCTGAGCTGCCGAGGCCGCATCTTCAATACCTACCCATTCAACATGCTCTGGACTTAAACTGTTAGGAATACCTTTCCAGGAAAGATTTTTAAAATCAGAAATCACGACTGAGGAAGTCCTGCTTTTTGTACAGGTCTTTTCTGCCGGATAAACCGCAAGCAAACAGGCAGGCTCCTGTTTTTCAGGGCCTTTCTCTCCGGAAATGCCAAGAAGTGCAGCAATATCTTTCGAACTCATGTCCGGAAGAAGACTTGTTTTCCAGCCAAGCCCGGCAGCAGCAAAGGTCAGGGCAGCAATTGCATGCCCTATATCATGCTGAGCATATCGAAAGGCCCTGAGCCCGTATTTCCAGGAAACCCGCCAGAAAATTGAACTCAAACCTACGAAAAAAGTGCCTTCAGGAAAACCTGAACTTAACAGTTTCCAGGTAGCCTGGGAAAATTCTGCTCTGATTTCAAGGGCATGAGGCAAAGGAGCATAATGGCAGATCGACGGGTTTTTCAGAAGTCCCTTCATAGGACCGGAAAGGAGGTAAACCTCAGTAGGGTGAAGGTTTCCGCTTGAAGGATTAACACGGAGTGGCCATTCTGTACCTTCCGCCAATTTCCAGACCGAAATTGCAAAGCTGTCAAAAAAAAGTCTGGAAATTGATTTCGCATTCAGCTCAGATGGCTTGAGTTTTTCAGGTGAGAAAGCCTGCTCATAAGTAGGATAAATCTCAGCTTTTGTTTGCTCATCACTCCAGATTTCCAGATTCAAAAGTCGAGTCCCATGATAGTTAAGGAAAGAATCTGGCTTGAGACGTAAATCCAGGCGGTGAGGACCCGGAGCATAAGATTTGAAGTTGTGTTTACTTGCCTGGTGGTAGGCCAGTATGGCTTCAAGTTCTTTTGTCATAATAAACACACCCGTAGCCGGAAAATCCAATTTTCAAACAACCGTTTCAGTAAGAGATATCTGCTTTTTAAGTAAAGGAGAGCAGCATTTCAGGATCTTTGATGAAAGTTAAGCTTTTTTCAGGGCCTCAAGTACGGCTTTTCCAAACGCGTCAGCACTTGCAGGGTCGCGTCCTGTGACTACCCGGCCCGAAACCACTATATCCTGATCCAGATAGACAGCTCCGTGTTCCTTAAGTTCGCGTAACGTATCCGGACTTTTGAAGACTGTACTCTCTTTACCCTTCAAGATACCTGCCCTTGCCAGTACTACAGGGGAAATGCAGATTGCAGAGATCACCTTTTTCAAGGCATCAGCTTCCTTTATAAGTGCCTGCAGAGTTTTGTTATCCCACAGGTATTTTCTTGAACCTGAACCTCCTGAAATTACAATTGCCTCATAATCGTCAATCCTGGCATCAGAGATCGCGATATCAGGCTTGATTGTACCTCCGAGCATCCCTTTTGCAGTTTTAGTAGATTCGGCTGCAACGGTAACTTTTACTCCTGCAGCCTCAAAAAGCTGCTTCGGAACAAAGCATTCCTCGTCCCTGAACTGCTCCTGGGCAATTATGAGCAGGATTTTTTTGTGTTTATACTCGGTTTCTGTCATCTGTTCACTTCCTGTAAGCTTGAAAATTAAGAATCGAAGAAATGAGAAGTGGAATGGTTTAGTAACCCTGTTTCCTTAAAGATATGTTATGAAAATATAAATGGATGCTTCTTTAGAGTATATTAGATTAAGAAAAAAAATATAAAGAACCTGAGATTAGCTTGTAATAAGCTGGAGAAAAGTGGATAAGAAACAAAAGCCTGAAAATCTATAAGAAGCTAAAGCCTGAAAACGTATAAAAAACCTGATAAAGATTTTAAAATAAAGGTTTTAAAATCCTGATAAACAGCATAAGGAGCCTGAGAGTTTCAGAAACATATAAGGAAATAAAACCAGCTATTAAGACTTATTTCGTATTTGATTCAAGTTATGAGGAAATATAGAATTGCTGAGATTCCGGCACCTGCAAAGGTCGCCACGAAATTAACTCCGCTATTTGAGAGCACTCCCCTTTTCTGAAGCGTAGCCCCAAGGAGGCTGTCCATATTTGTCCCAAAAAAGCCTCCTGCGGTTGTAATAAGGACTGTTAATATAAAATTGTCCGAAACTCCCAGTAAGTATGCAAGGACTCCTATCACTGCAGAACCTAAGATTGCAGCAAGTTCCCCAAGAAACGATACGGCTCCGTCGACTCCGGGTTCCGAGAGTTTGAGGGTTGTTATCATTCTTGGCCTTCCTTTTGCCGTTGTTCCGATTTCGCTTGCCAGAGTATCTCCGGTAGCTGTTGCAACCGTACCCATATAGGCATAGATGATCGGGAGACTATGTTCCGGGAAGACCCCATATGCTACTGCAAGGGCAAGAGCTGCCGTACTGTTCGAAAATACATTTTCATAACTCCGGATGCCGTCTTTAGCCTGTGCAATTCCTATGGATTCTTTGTATGTATATTTATATTTTGTAAACCCGCCTCCGAGAATAAAAAATGTGAGCAGAAGCAGGAACCAGGAAAGCCCGCTGAAGACAATTATCAGGACTCCCAGAAGGGCGGCACTCAGAAGTGCAGATACATCTGCAATCTTCGCCCTGTAAGCCAGTATACCCAGGAAAAAGGAGAATATGAGTGCTACAACCATTTTTTCGGGAGGCACCCAGTACCTGAAATCTTCAAAAATCCACATTGTCATGCCTGCACCCAGAGGCACAGAAATATTTTTGTCTATTTTGGAGGGGATTGACTCGAAAAGAGAACCTGTAACTGCCCCGATAACAGATATGAAGAAAATCATGTTATATGAGACCGGAAGTTTCTGCCAGTAGACAATCCAGCTTGCGGCAAAGAATGAAGCAGCAATCCGAAGTGCCAGGAAAGCCGAACTCCAGATAATTGAAAAACTCTTCTTTTTGATTCTCCTCCGTCTTAAATTTAAATCAGGTACAGACTCGGTCTCCGAAAAAGATGTTTTATGGTTTCCTACTGCCGCAATTGCAAACGCTCCAAGTACTATGTAGAAAGGATAGGCATAAGAAGAAACACTCGAAATCATGGAAACAAAGAGCATGATAACCAGGGAAAAAGTAAGGCTGGTAACATCTCTATCACAGGAAAAGGAGTTTCCAGAAAGTCGTATTCCCAGAAAAAGAACGATGGATAAGAGAAAAAGAAGATTCACTCCTGCAAAAGGAGCTATAAGAATGAGCAGGAGATATAAGATATGCGTTACAGGAATTCTCTGGCAGGAATTCCCGCTTTTAAGGATTCGGGCAGCTCTGTTCATTATAAGACATCTTTTGTTTTTACTTTTTCTGGGAAGTTACATAGAATAAGCTTATCTTTATAAATAACAATTGTTTTTCTTTCAGAGATGATTAAAACTACATGTTAAAACTTAAAAATATCTGTTTAGTAGTTGCGATTGGGAAGTAATTTAGACAAACCCTTTAAGTTATATAGAAATAGTTCAATGAATAAAATAACTTTTGCCTCACATTTGTTATTCGGGATTTGTTAAACTTAATCTATTTCTCATAGTTCCAAACAGATATGTGTGATGAGGGGAAAACATGGAAAACTACGACCTTATTATAATAGGTACGGGTTCTGCAATGAACTACATAAATCCTATTCTTGATTCAAAACCTGAAATGAGAGTTGCGGTTATCGACAAAGATGAACCCGGCGGGATCTGCCTTACCAGAGGATGCATTCCTTCAAAAATCCTGCTCTATCCTGCCGAACTCATCAGGGAAATTGGAACCGCATCTGTTTTCGGAATTAATATTGAAATAAAGGACATTGATTTCCTTGCAATTATGGAAAGGATGCGCAGGAAAATAGGAGAAGATGTCGAGGCGATAAGGAATGGGTTGACCGATAACCCTTATCTTGACTACTATCACGAAAGTGCGGAGTTTATCTCACCTTATACCCTGAAAGTAGGTGAAAAAACCCTCCACTCCGAAATGATCTTTCTATGTACTGGTTCAAAACCTGCGATTCCTCCTATTAAGGGTCTCGAAGAAGCAGGATACCTTACAAGTGATACTGTGCTTAAACTCACGGAACGCCCAGAAAAGCTCGCTATCTTGGGAGGGAGTTACATTGCAGCCGAATACGGGCACTTTTTTTCAGCTATGGGAACCAGAGTCACGGTCATCGGGAGAAATTCCCAGTTTCTTCCGCAGGAGGAGCCCGAGATCTCCAGACTTGCCAGTATGAAAATGTCGGAGTACATGCAGATAATTACAAACCATGAAGCCATAGAAGTTCGGAAAGAAGATAACGGGCAGAAAACGGTTATTGCAAAGGAAAACGGCTCGGAACGGGAAGTAGAAATAACCGTGGACGAAATCCTCGTGGCAACAGGAAGAGTTCCGAATACCGATATTCTCCACCCCGAGAGAGCAGGGATTAAAACCGATATACAGGGCTGGATTCTGGTGAACGAGTTTCTTGAGACCTCACAGCCGAATATCTGGGCATTTGGGGATGCAAATGGAAAGTATTTGCTAAAGCACGTAGCAAACTACGAGTCCGGAATAGTTTTCCTCAATGCGATCAAGAAAGAAAAAGAAAAGGCAGACTACCATGCCGTACCCCACGCAGTCTTTTCCTACCCTGAAATCGCCGGAGCAGGTATGAAAGAGCAGGAAGCCGTGGAAAAGTACGGAGAGGAAAGAGTCATCATAGGCCTCAAGTTTTTTGAAGATACTGCAAAAGGGTCAGCTATGGAAATCAGAGACTATTTCGTAAAAGTGATTCTGGATGCGAAGGAAGAAAAAATCCTGGGAGCCCACATTATAGGCCCGCATGCTTCAGTCCTGATCCACCAGATAATTCCTCTCATGTACACAGAATCAAGAAGCACTGGACCAATTATGCGGAGTATGGACATTCACCCGTCTCTCAGTGAGGTTGTAACCAGGGCATTTTATTCTCGATTGCCGCCTGAACACTATCATCATTTTCTTAAACATATCGGGCTTGAGGACTGAAAATCCTTATGCTCGTGATTGAAAAAATATCTACTATGAGAGCTTAAAATTTTCACCTGTTTAATAACTCAAATAGGTATCTCGCATGTATGTAGAATTTAGTTCGGTAGAATCCGATACGTTTGTGGAATCTTCTAGTATGATTATATCGATGCCGGATTTATTTTTATTTTTTCTTGCTTTCTTTTCTTTTATCTTTTTCCTGCTTTCTATCAAATACGTTCATCCCTATAAAGAACCCAATCCCAATGGAAATTCCAGTAAGTGCTCCATTCATTAAATTATTAGACAAGTATCCTAAGAATGTACATATAATTACAGGGATAATGAAAAGTACAAATGGGTTTTTCATTAGAGATTTTTCCATGTTTACCATTTCCTTACTTGTCTTTCTTTTATCTTTTTGTCTTCCAGCGGATTACAAGTACTATGTCTTTTCTGAAATCGATTCCACTATTTTCAGTTTTTCGTCTTTTTCAAGCGAATTTCGAGTCTTGATTACTTATCAACATTTTTAATATTTAATAATTTGATCATAAATTATTTATTTGAGTATATGCCTTAGCTCATATTCAAAAATGACTATAAAGGGAAATAATATTCAATCATAGTGTATAAAAGTCTTATTTAAGCAAATAAATAACAAATATAGACTCACTTGTTATAAATTATCCAGTTATAATTATATTTGTGTAATCAATTGAAGAGTTCGAAAGGTGGAAACTTACTGTTATTGTGCATGCACCTGAGTAAAATTGTTTTAACCCCTGAATATAAAGTTTTTAAGTTTGTTGTTTTGTTGAGGTTGACGGTCTAACCCGCCTTTGAAAAGTCAGGGATGAAACCTTACTTATTCCCCACAGTTTCTACACTTTCTTCCTTCAAACCTATTTTTTTAAGGTCAAAAACCCACCTGCTGATGCCCGGAGCAACATTTCCGGTCCGCCTGTACAGCTCCACTTCAAGCCCCATTTTTTTGTATTCGTCAATCAGCACAGGAATCTGAGATTCGGCTTTAAAAGTGTAAAAGTGAATGTACCCTTCTTTCCTGACAAGTTTTGAGATTTTGCCAAGAAAATGGTCCATGCCGTAAGGTGTAGGCACTATGGCCCTATCAAACCCATTTTCAGGAATCTGAAAATTTTCATCTTTAGCTTCCTCAGGATTCAGGCATACATGCAGACTAGAAAAAGTCGTATTTACTAGCCCTTCACTGGTTTTTGCAGAATTAAACATATGGAAAAGATTCTCAAAATCATCCTGAATAACGGTTATTTGCCCTTCAAGCCTGTTAATCCGTATATTCTCTTGAAGGCAAGCACAGGCGTTGGGATTTATTTCAATGGCGTAAACCTTTGCCCCTTTTCCTGCAGCAGGAAGTACAAAAGGTCCCACTCCGGCAAAAGGAATTATGATGTTTTCTCCCGACTTTATTTTTGAGGCTACACGCCTTCTCTCAGAGTACAGACGGGGATTAAAAAACACTTTTTTGACATCCAGCTTATAGGTATAACCGTTTTCCCTGTGAATTGTTTCTGTGGTTTCCCCAATCAGAAACTCAAAATCCGCAACTCTATGCTCTCCTTCGAGTTTGCTCACCTTGTTAAGTACGGCCCGAGTATTGCCACGCATAGAAAGCAGTTTCGAGGCAATAGATTTTTTATAAGCCTCAAGCTCAGGAGGAATCGATATTACGGCTACATTTCCAATGTAATCAAAACGTTTCGGAACCATAGGAAGCAGGGGTTCTTCAACTATTCCTCTCATTGCATCTCGCAAGCTTATTCTATTTCGAAAACTCATTAAGAATCCTCTGCTTATCAAATTGTAGACTTTCACTTTAAGATTTTAATTCCAGATATTAAGTTCAAGATATTAAGTTCCGGATATTAAGTTCAAGATATTAAGTTTCAGATATTAAGTTTCAGATATTAAGTTCCGGATATTAAGTTTCAGATTTTAGTTCCGTTTTTAAGAATCATTTTAATATATGCTTTTTGTTTTGGGAAATGGCTGAGAAATTGTGGAAAAAGGTAAAAACCCGGAAGAAACTTTAAACAGCCATTCGTAACAGTACAGGCAGGACTATTACCCATGAAAATTATAATCGAAACCCCAAAATATAGTTTCTGGAAGTATAACAGAACAGAAAAAGGCTATGAAAAGGCTTTTTTTTCTCCCCTGCCTACAATTTTCAATTACGGCTTTGTAGAGGGAACAGAAGGTGCAGATGGAATGGAAGAGGATGTAGTTGTACTCGGACCCCGCATGCCGAGAGGAAGTACACTTAAAAGGAATTCTTTTGACGGGATAGTAAAATTCCTGGATGACTCTATCAGGGACGATAAAAAAATCGTATATATCAGCGGTTTTCGCTCTCCTGTCCTGCTTGCTTATTATTTCAGGCTTTATGCTCTTTTTAAGGTCTTCTTGTATGCTTTCCGTGAAAGAAGAATTTCAACATGCAGGTTTGAAGGAGTCGAATTCAGAAAGCTAAACTAATATTGTTACTGTTTACGTCAGCACACGTTGATTCGAAAATCACAGTTGATCCTAAAACTCCAGATCACGAATTGAAGTAAGTAGCTTAGTTATAGAGTTTGAAGAGGGAATTACTAAATCCGAAGTTAAAACTATTCTTGAAGGCTGCAACCTTTTTACGTATAGGCTGGACTATAATGTAGAATATAGGCAGACAAATATATACAGGTAGAAAATAATAAAAACAGCGTGTAAATGATAAATTTAAATCTGCTACGGATATCAAAAAGAAGATTATTATATAATATCTGTATCCGAACAAGCTGTCGATAACGAAACCATTTGGGTAATTTGAATTTTAGTTTCCCTAATTTTAGATAGATCATATTAATAAAATAGTATATGCTTTTAAACCCTCTTGCATTTCTTTTTTCAACTGTACGATACTGTTAATTCCCTCGAAAATTCCATTGATTATTTTTTATATATATTATTTGAATAAGGGTCAGGATATTTGCTTATATATATGTTTTCCGGCCAAATCGTCTAACAATCAAAAATTAGAAATTTATTTCATGGCAAAGTAAGTGTAAAAATTGCATTGTTGACAATTTGGCCAGAAAACATATAAAGAATCAGCAAAGAAGAATTTAGAGAGTTCTAAAGTAATTTGTCGCCCAGCACTATACTAGGCAGTTCCCATTATTGTCGAGATTAATCATTGCGAAATGGGAATTAAATCAAAATGAAAATTAATTCAAAGGTAGTTCTTCTGTGTCCCACTTAAATTATTATGACTTAGATATATAATGAAATTATAAAGCAATTATATTTAATTAAAATCTTTCCTCAAGAGTGGATAAGGTGTTGAAACATGAGGACTCGTTACAAAATAGGGATCGGGTTTGTACTATTAATAATCATTTCTGTAGGGTTGCTGTCTATCTGGTGGCAAGATCAGAAGCAGAAAATGTATAATAATAGTTTCACAAGTGTTTATGATTACGATGTAATATTAACTACGGACTCGACCTTGAGCAACGCAACTCTTTACCTTCCACTTCCGGTGATAAACAATACGTCATCCGTGGGCGTGGATACCGTAGAGCATCACTTTAATAACAATAATCCTTCATGGGAATACGCCCTAGTAGATACGGAACACGGGCTCATGTTATCTATGAAAAATGAGAAGGCAAAAAGTATAGATCTTAGTACAATGGTATTTTCTAACCAGACCATAGATACAATGAACCCGTTGGGCAATGAAATGGTCCTTATGCCCAAATACAATCTTACGCATAATGTCAACGCTAGCGGAGCATATTCACGGACATCTGAGCAATTTGATTATGAAAGCCGGGTGTATGCCTCCTATGAGACCTCCTCGAATGCAAATACCAGCATTTCGATCTACTTGGACGCACGTAATGAATGGTGGATCGGAGGATGGCAGTCTAATAACTATAGGGAAAAAGTGGAAATTATGTTATCCGGACCTCAGGATGGATGGACAGCAGTAAATGGGGAGCTTGTTACAGGAGAAGGAACATATGAGATATAATGTGAAATGCTACCCATTAAAACCGGTAGCTTCCTTATTCATCGTCTATTGTTTTTATTACAGATAAGCTATACTCTAATCTTAGTTTTACTGACTTGATACCTTTCAGGCAGCTTTCTTTGCCTTTGTAGCGCTGACTTAAAGCTATAATCTACCTGTTTCTTGCCCTTAGTCTAAAGTGGTATTCTCTTGTCTACCTGTGTATACTTCAAATTTAGATATTATCCCCCTATTTGTAAAATCTATGTTAAAATTTATTGCAAATATAATATGAAGTCAGTATAAATATATACAAATTGTATATCAGAAATGTAAAATCTTGGAATTATGTTTGTTTTTCCTGGAACCCGTTTCTTCTGGCGCACCTTAACTTAGCTAATCTTTACTTTCCGTAATATATTGCGGACTATTTATTGAAAAATATGCTATGTAATATTTGATTGAACTTGATATAAACTCCTGATTGACAAAAAAGTAAAGAGAAATTTAGAGAATGCTGAGCCTAAGAAATTAGATAAGCTGAACATATAAAACATTAAAGAGTATCTCGATCTTAGTTTTCTCAGTAGAACTTAGAAAAGTACTAATAATTTAAAGAAGCTTAAAAAAAAGGTGCTTTAAATATGCCTTTTCATGTGATGTTAATCCCGACCCTTGGTTGTCCTGCTAACTGCAGCTACTGCTGGAGTTCCGAAGAAAAGTCCCCTATAATGAGCATTGAAACGATAAAAGAAGTTGTTGAGTGGCTTAAAACTTTCAGGGGAGATTCGGTTACTTTCACATTCCATGGAGGAGAACCGCTCCTAGCTGGAGCGGAATTTTATCGGGAGGCACTGCCGCTTCTGGTTGAGGGTTTAAGCCCAAGGAGAATCGCTTTTGCGATACAGACAAACCTCTGGAAAATGACCCCTGAAATAGCCGAAATTTTTGCGGAATATGGGGTTCCCATAGGCTCCAGCCTGGATGGCCCAAAAGAACTTAATGACCTGCAGAGGGGAAAAGGATACTATGACAAAACCATGAGAGGCTATGAAATTGCCAGGGAACACGGGCTTAATGTGAGGTTCATTACCACTTTCACTTCTCATTCCGTAAAACAAAAGGAAGAGATTTTTAATTTTTATCTTGAGAAAGGGTTGACGCTCAAGCTCCATCCCTGCTTGCCTTCATTAAAAGATGACAATCCTGAGAGATGGACTCTCGCTCCAGAGGAATACGGAGAACTCCTGATCTATCTTCTGGATAAATATCTGGAAAACCTGGGCCGGATTGAGGTTATGAACATTGATCACCTGTGCAAATGTGTTTTCACAGGCCATGGCACGGTCTGCACCTATGTTGACTGTATGGGAGATACCTTTGCAGTAGGCCCTGACGGAGATATATACCCCTGTTATCGTTTTATAGGAATGCCCGAATACGTTATGGGTAATGTTTATGACCGTCCAAGCATGGCAGACCTCGCTCAATCCGAAGCCTGGAAGAAAATGCATAAGTTCAAAGAATATGTGGACACCGCATGCAGTAAATGCGCCCATATCAAATATTGCAGAGGCGGATGCCCGTACAATGCAATAGTGCCCACGAGCGGCGAGATAGAGGGCGTAGACCCGCACTGCCTGGCCTACAAGATGATTTTTGATGAAATTAACAAGCGTGTCAACGAGGAAATGTTCGGGGGTTCAGATATGGATAGCATGTTCTCTCCCAGCAGCATGAGACCTTCAAAATCCGGAATAATGTCCCTCATGCTTAAAAAACTCTAACGGAAGCTCAAAAATACATGGAGCTTATGAACTTGTATAAATTCGTGAATCAATTATGTTTTTGAAATGAAGAAAGATTTTTAGTGATGTTACTAATTAGAAAAAGTTTAAAAAATAGTAGCAATGCTTCTTGTTATTGCTACTGTTGTTTTTGCAGTCGGCTTTACTGAAAAGAGAACAAACTCAGAGCCTATCCCAAAACCTTGAATTTTGAATACTCGCTCTAATTTCCAACATGAAAATAGTATAATAGATTTGAGAATAAAATTGGTTTTGGGATGAGCTCACAAAGAATTATTAATTTAAAGAAATTTCTAAATAATTTGCTTTGTTTTTAAAATAGTTTATATATATCCACTTTCTAAACTAAGAATATGGAAGAGAGCAAAATGAAGAATACAATCACGAGAAGTTTTGAACTTCAGGACTACAGGATAGAAGGAACCGAGCTTTCCGGCTTCTGGGCAGATTTAACAAGCAAAGAAGAATTGATAGTTGAGGTAAATTATATCCCTGAAAAGAAAAAAGTCTTCAGTCCTGCAGAAATCGAAAAATTTGTGCTGAAAATCCGCGATAAATGCGGTAGCTTTGAGGCTCAACTTCCTGAAAATATAAAATGCGAAGTCACCTTTAAAAATTTTGGAGAAAAGACTTACAAAACTAGCCAGCCTGATTTTGAACTGGAGCCAAGGGAGCTGGAAGAAGTTCAGGTTGCTTACCGTTTCTATGTTGAATACTACATATAATTCGCATTGTGCTTAATCTGAAAGTTTAAAATTCGCAGTTTAAATTAGGCAGTTTAAAATTCGCAGTTTGAATCCGATAGTTTAAAATCCAGATTTAAGGAAGACTTGATCGATCAGCTGATGAATTAGAAAGTTCAGGTTCGTAATTGGTTTGGAGTCAAAGAACTAGAAGTTGTGAGTGTAAAGTTCATTACAAGCATTTCATAAGCTTAGGTCAAACAGCGTTAAAAATAGCAAAAAGAGTTGACATTAAAAAATTTACAAACGTGTGTGTCGATCTATGGTTGTGAATTAACATGAAGAAAAGACCTCCTCAATTACTGCTTATCGTTTTCTTCGTAATTCTTTTCGTTCCAATGATATTATTATCGAGAGAACTCGATTTTGGAATTATTTCAATGTCAATTTTTGGATCATTAATAGGATCTCTGATTCTATATTTTGTTATAACCCTAATTGTAAATGTATACAACAGGCTACATTCTTTTTGATTTTTCCTTGTAATTCTTCAGTTCAAAAACGATAGAAGTTTATCCAAGTTAATTAAATCCGTTTTCTCTTTTTGGGAAATCCTGGACGTATTAATTAGTGAAAACGTTAAATGAATAGGTAAAAATATCTCTCTGTAGCAACAATGAATGATAAAGAAAGGATGAAACTATGACTGAAGATCTAAAAAAAGCCCTCCTGCAGAAATGCGAAAGCATGGACATACCCATGGTTGGGGTTACCAATGTTGAGAGAG
Source organism: Methanosarcina barkeri 3 (assembly GCF_000970305.1). Lineage (GTDB taxonomy): Archaea > Halobacteriota > Methanosarcinia > Methanosarcinales > Methanosarcinaceae > Methanosarcina > Methanosarcina barkeri_A. Next base: position 302,074 of record NZ_CP009517.1, on the reverse strand, counting down.
GAATAACCCTCCTTTTTTACCATGGATGCCTGAAGAATTCTATCCTCAGTCAATATATCCTGAAGCAAAATCAGTGATAGTTATCGGATTGCCGATACCCCTACCGGTGTTGGAAACATCCCCTTCTTTGTACTACCGCGAATTGTACAATACTGTAAACACCTTACTGGATCAGTACACTTATAGACTTGCTAACTTCCTGACCGAGAAAGGATACCCCTCTATTTTCATACCTAGAGATGGGTACGGAAGCATTCAGGTACTTCTCGAAAATCCCATTGCCTTCTTTTCTCATAGACATGCTGCTTTACTCGCTGGATTGGGCACTTTTGGGGTAAATAACACTATTATTACGCCTCAATATGGCCCCAGGGTCCGCTTTGGTTCAATTCTGTCCACAGCCGAGCTTCCTCCGGATCCGATGTTGGAAACTGAACTTTGCACTCGCTGTATGCGTTGTGTAAAGATGTGTCCATCAAAAGCTCTTAATAAGGAAGATTACCCTAGCGGACTGACAGATAAAAAAGCCTGTTCCTCTTATAGCGCTGAATTAAACAAGCGTCACATTTCACCGTGCGGTATATGTATCAAGGTCTGTCCAGTAGGAAATGATAGAGTTGTATATAATAGGGAAAATAATTCAATATACGTAGACGAGAATCTTTTTGCCAATCACCATAAAGCCTGGAAGCATGTTAGATCTTATGGCGAAAAAGTCTGTGATTACTTACCTTCTCTGGCACGTCTCGAATTTGCTTGCTGTAAATCCAAAACCAAACTTTTAAGCGTTGTTATAACGAGTTCAAAGCGGAGATCAGAAAGAACAAAAACGGTTAAAAACTTATAACTATGGATGTCAATTCATCAGTGTGAATTAACAAGGAGAAATTTTCTCAATTATTGCTTATCATTTTCTTTGCAATTTTTTTCATTTCAATGATATTATTATCGAGAGAGCTTGATTTTGGAATTATTTCAATGGCTTATCCCAAAATCTTAAATTTCAAATAATTACTCCAATTTCTAACATGAAAACAGTATAGATATGGGAATAAAATTGGTTTTAGGATGAGCTTCAATGTCAATTATTATGGTTGTATAAATCCTGAATCTCATCCAAAATGAGTTTATAATTTTTACTTATATTATACACTATCATTTTACTTTTATTTCTTTTACTTGGTTGTAAAACTTTCTTGCTTTAACTATTCTCCAAACTTTCTTTTTATTACTGAAAATACCGTTTTCTTATCTACCAAACCATATAATTCATGAATCGTGTTATTACTATCCATATTGGTTAGGGAATATCTTACAGATATGTATAAATAAGTTTGTACTGTAATATCACTGAACGACTTTGTTAAATTAATTATTCTGTTTTCTATTTTATAGTTTTACAAATGAAGACTGGAGGATATTTTAGTGAAGATTATGAAAACTTCATGTTCAGTAGTTTCATCTTCAACTGCTATTGCCTTATGTTTAATTCTCATTTTACCTATGACTTCGGCTGCTCTCCCTATAGACTATTGTGCTGAGATTCGTGGCCCAGTATACAATGGCTCTGATATTGACAATGTTATCGATACTCTGGGTAATGGTGAAACCGTTACAGTGGACGCCACTAAATTTGCAGGATTCTACTATGACCACGACAAAAATATGGCAACTGAATCTCTTTCCATTAGAGATGTTGAAGGCACTCAAGGCAATGTTATCGGAGAACATGGTTTAGTTTATCAAACAACGATACAGAATACTAATTACAAGTTTGAATCCTGGGATATATATCCAGTTATCAGTTTATTTGGAGAGCTTTATGTTCCACTCAAACCTACCGATGCTAGTAAACTTGCCAAGCTCATTCTTGACAGCAATGAAAATAACACTCTCAACATAGGTGACATTCTTGATTTAGGTCAAGGATACACTCTCGAAGTTAAGCAGATCGATATTGAAGGTGAGAGAATATGGCTTGAATTCGATAAAGATGGTAAATACGTAGATGATCAGATTATTGTAGCTGATGGTGATGGCACCTGGACCTGCAAACTTGATAATATTCAGGGTGAAAATGATATAACTGTTCTCAAAGTCCATGTCAAGCAGGTTTTCCAAAATGCAGTAAACAGTACTGCTATCATCGATGGTCTCTGGCTCATTGACTATGCAACCGCTTTGAATATCACCGATGAATTTAGCAAACTCAGTACTGCTTCCATTGAAGGAAAAGTGATTTCTGAGAACGATCTGAAATACAATACCACTATTGAAAGTGTTAACTACAGTTATTCAAATTCATTTTCCGGCTGGGACAAATACCCTGTTATCTACTTATTTGGGGAAAAATATGTCCCACTCAGACTAACTGATTCTAGCAAACTCGCCAAGCTCATTCTTGACAGCAACGAAACGCATACACTTATTAATGGCAATATAATTGACCTCGGTAAGGGTTATACTCTCAAAATAAAGCAGATCGACGTTGACGGTGATAGAGTCTGGCTAGAATTTGACAAATACGGACAGTATGTAGATGATAGAGTAGTTTCGGTTAATAACGGCGACAATACATGGACTACTGAACTCAACGACATTCAGGGCGAAAATGACGTTGTTGTCCTGAAAGTCCACGTCAAGAATATATTCCTAGATGCAAATACTAGTGTTTGCATAATCAAAGGTCTTTGGCTTATTGATTATTTTAACGCTATAGATATCTATAGTTCAAGTGAGTATGGTAAACTTAATGATCTTTATATAAACGGTACTACACTTATTATCTCAAACAAATATATTTTCACTCTGAACAGGAATTCTGAACAGAAAATTGCTAAGGAAATTTACTTCAAAGTTATAGATACCCCGGTTAATGAACTCAGGTTCTATCTATTTAAGCAGACCATAGAGCCAGGAATCTATGAAGTAAGAGGAGAGGTTGCCAAAGATAATAGTAATTTTAGGTGGGATGCAAGAAACTTTGCAGGCTTCTACTACGACCTCGATAGTAACGTCGCTACGGAATCACTTAGTATTTCTAATATTAACGAAAATATTATTGGAAAGAATGAGCTTGTTTACAATACTTCCATCAAGGAAGTTGCCTATAAATACAAAAATAAATATAACGACTGGGGCACCTATCCGGTTATCGGCTTATTTGGAGAAAAATACGTTCCACTTAATATTAACAATACTGGCAAGCTTGCCAAGCTCGTTCTTGACAGCAACGATAAGAGTGCTATCAACACCGGTGATATTCTTGATTTAGGTCAAGGCTACACCCTCAAAGTCAAACTGGTGGATATTGACGGTGATAAAGTTTGGCTCGAATTCGATAAAGACGGGAAATACGTAAATGATGCAATTGTCCCAACTGATATGTACCTAGGTACTTGGGACGTCAAAATTGATAACGTCCAGGGAGAAAATAGTGTTCTTGTCTTGAGAGTCCATGTCAAGATTTTTCCCCAAAGTTCAGTCAACGGCACTACAATGATTGATGGTCTCTGGCTTATTGACTATGCAAATCCCATGAGTATTCAGAGTTCAGATGAATCCTGCAAGCTCAACAATATTTCCATTAATGGTACCAATCTTAGCATTTCCAACAGGGATGCCTTCACTCTGACCAAGGGTTCTGATCAGGAAATTGGCCAGGGAATATATTTCAGGATCGCTAACACATCGGTAGCTGAACTCAGGTATTACCCATTTGTTAAGAGAATTGTCGAAGAGAGTAGCAATAAGACGCTTCCTATACCTGACTTCAGCACCAATGTAACAAGTGGTTATACTCCCCTTGCTATTCAGTTTACAGACCTTTCGCAAAATTCGGTCGGAAGAGCCTGGGACTTCAATAACGATTGGCAGGGGGATTCCACTGAGGCAGCTCCTATTTACGTGTTTACAAATCCCGGATCATATAGTATTAATTTGATTGCAATTAATGAAAACGGAACTGCTCTAAAAACTGCTACAATTACTGCAGTGAAGAAAAGCTCAAGCAGTGGCAGTAAAGAAAGTAGCGGAGGTGGCGGTTCTCCTGAACCCGCAAAGAATGTAAAAGTTAAGGAACTCTCCAAGACTTTCGTTACAAGTGGAAAACAAATAAAGTTTGAGTTTCCAAAAAATGCCACCTGTATTTCAAATTTGAGCTTTGACTCCAAGAAGACTGTTGGCAAGACAACTGCCATTGTCGAGATGCTGAATAACAAATCCATACTAACTCCAGATGCACCAAGAGGGGAGATCTACAGTTACCTTAACATCTGGGTCGGAAACGGCGGATATGGAAACGATGAAGTCAATCTTGAAAATGCAGTCATAACTTTCAAAGTTGAGAAACCCTGGGTACAGAATAAAAGTATTGACAAGTCCTCAATAATCCTAAACAGATACAGTGATAAGAAGTGGAATGAACTTCCAATAAACCTCCTCAGGGAAGACGACAAATACCTGTATTTCAAGGCAGAATCCCCTGGCTTCTCTCCGTTTGCAATAACAGGCGAAACATCAACAAAGGAAGTCGCAACTGAAATGCCGCTTGAAACTAAGGATGATGAAAAAAATAATAGTTGTACAGATCTAGTTGAACAGCAGCCTGAGAGTGAAGAAAAAGCAAGCACTTTTGAGAAGAAAAGCATGAGCACTCCAGGATTTGAAATCATTTATAGTGCCATCTGCTTGTCTGGATTTTTCCTGTGTAAAAGATGGAAGATTTAAAGAATAGTGAGTAATAGAGAAGTTATAGGTAGTTTAATAACTACCTCTTCTATACTCATTTAAAAACAATTTATGCCAAAACCATCGACAATTTGAAAGCTTCTGGACTTAGAGCAAGCTACGTGACGATATTCTTTTCGGGATTAATGACTGCACCGTACATTATTTCCTCTCGGTTAAGGATATTACGGCTTCAACAATTGTCTTTTCAAGTGGGTTTCCAAACTTCGGAATTTTCCTGGAAGGTCATATATCCGGTATTTCTGATAGGTCTGGTTATTTAAGGTTTATCGTAAAAAAGGAAGATGCATTATCTTCGCAGGCAGTAAATTAACATTCCAGGCAGGAACTTGTGCTTCTTGAAGACTCTCAAGAATCCCCCATTTACAAAAAAATAAGAACAGTCTAATCGACTTGATTAAGAGCTATCTACCTGTAGAGTCATTATTAATATATTTTTACTTTGGTAAATAAAGCTGGATGTCATATTATATCTAGTTGAGTATTATATTCAGTTGATATTAGATATTAGAACCACATAATGAAATATATAATACAACTATTCAGCCTATGTGAAACAGAATCGATAACCATCTTATTAAGTTCAATCGACAAATTTCTGTAAATTGATTTTCTTAATTTGTTGGCAATTGACTGCACTTCTTCCTTTTCCGCAGGTTATTTCCTGGATTCCTCGTTTTCACCAAAATCAATATCCATAGACATGTTTGGATAGGCTGAATAGTTTTACTATAACTAATACGTTTGGATAGCTGAACAGTTACTATAATTAATTCGATTGATTAAGCTGCAGGTGATACCACTTATGCTGCATAGTTTTATTTTCACCTATAGCGAAAACATCGATACGTTGTGAATCCCACGAGACAGCTGCAGGTGCAGAATATAATTCTCCGCCTCTACACATCCATTCATGCCAGGAACCGTCATACCATTTATGCTTCAGTGTGTGAAAATCACTTCCAACTGCGAAACAATCCAGCCGATAAGATGCCCATGAGGAGGCAGCTACACCGTCAATAAATTCCCCACCCAGACTTTCCCAGTCATACCAGGTGTCATTAAACGACTTATGTTGCATAGATTTGTCTTTGCCTAAAGCGAAAACATCGATACGACGTGAATCGGAAGAGACGGCTGCAGGGGCAGAGTACAGTTCGCCGCCCAGATCTTCCCAGTCATGCCAGGAGCCATCAAACACCCTATGCTGCAGTGTCCGATCAGTTCCAACTGAGAAACAGTCCAACCGACCGGGTGCCCAGGAAGAGACAGCTACACCGTCAGTAAGTTCTCCACCCAGATCTTCCCAGTCATGCCAGGAGCCATCAAACCACTTATGCTGCAGTGTCTTATTTTTACCTATAGCGAAAACATCGATACGGTTCGAATCCCATGAGACGGCTGCAGGGGCAGAGTACAGTTCGCCGCCCAGATTTTCCCAGTCATGCCAGGAGCCATCAAACACCTTATGCTGCAGTGTCCGATCAGTCCCAACTGAGAAACAGTCCAACCGACCGGGTGCCCAGGAAGAGACAGCTACACCGTCAGTAAGTTCTCCACCCAGATCTTCCCACTTACTCCAAACTGGAGAAAAATTTTGTGGCGCAACGTCGTCGGCAGTTGTAACGGAATCAGCACCTGCTATTGCACCAGATAGTGTCAACGCAAATAAGATTGCAAGTAAAATAACCAATGTGTTTTTGATTTGTCCTTTCATCCTATACATTCCCGAATTTATGGTTCAACCTTACAAAATTTGACAGTAATACGAATTTGCTGTAAATGTTAAATTAAATTTTTCGTATACGGACGATGGAATTATCTTTAAGATATAAAATTTTGACTATTAACTTTTAAACATACGATTTTACAGAAAAATCGGCGTACTGCCATAATTCAAAGGCAATTTATTTTAGTATTTTTTAATAGTAACTTCCTATATTGTATTAAAATATGAATATTAATAATTTGTTATTTATCTTTCTAAATTTATGTTAATATATATTTTTGAAGTTGTGTTATAAAAAATCTAGCTCTGTTTCAAAGTCAGTGTAAATGTTCACAATTAGGAAAATTAATTCATTTTATTCCCAAGAAACTGGCATACAAAGGTAAAAATACTAGGCTCAAACTGCGGAAACTTTATTTTCGCACTACAGTTCTCCATCTAGCTATCTCATAAATATTCTATAGAGAGCCAGAGAATAGTTCTATTTTTTGACATAAGATTGTGAAATGAAAAGGTAAAAGTCCCCTGAAATTCAAGGGAATATATACAAAAAAAATATACATCAAAGTTGTGCTGGCGCACCCACAGAAAACTAGGAAGGTATTCAAATGAAAGAAAAACTTCAAGTTTTCTTTCCGAACTATTCTAAATAATGAAATTATTTTACCAGATTCCAGTATTGTAAAAATAATTATGTGATTTTCTAGATCCAGTCTCTTGCTCATCAAGAATCGATAATAATTAGATATAACCATTTACAGAATTTTTTGTCTATATATGAATTTTTTGTCTATATATGAATTTTTTGTCTATATATGAATTTTTTGTCTATATATGAATTTTTTGTCTATGTATTAGAGTATATGCTAAACGAAATGATTTTAAGAGCTTGATTTTGTTATGAGAGAGGAGCAAGTAACAGAAAACTCGTAAAAATTATAACTGAATATCTAAAGTCTAATAAAAAAATTTTGAATATATTGAGAAAGAAGCAGTTATGAAGCTTTTAAAACCGCTACCAGAAAAGAAAAAAGTACTCATGGATCATATTGGCGTTGAAACTTATTATATTGGAATACTCGGAAAATTCAAAACTGTTGGAACAAAATACATGGGTTCTTTGAGGAACGGATCCACAATACTTGCAACCTACAATGGGTATAAAATGGTCTCCCAGGGAAATTATTATGTTAGGTATTGCATATGGCAAGCGTAAAAACATAGCAAAAATCTTTAAGGCAGAAAAAGGCAAAGGTATAATTAGAAGATAAGGAGCATGACAATGGAAGAAATAACAATCCACGAATTTGATTTTGACCTCATCAATGAATTTTTCACAGAGCTTGAACGGCAGGGACCCGGCAGCCCCGAAGAAACCATCAGGGCATTAAGTTTTATCGGAAATCTTTCAAACAAAACAAAAATTGCCGATTTAGGCTGCGGCACAGGCTTTCAAACAATGGTTCTGGCACAAAATACAGAAGCAACCATCACCGCCCTCGACCTTTGCGCCGGTTCGATTGATAAACTTAACGCAACAGCCGAAAAACTTGGTTTACAGAACAGGGTAAAAGGTATTGTCGGTTCAATGGATAATTTGCCGTTCCAAAATGCCGAATTTGATCTTATATGGTCTGAAGGGGCTATTGCCAATATAGGTTTTGAAAAAGGCTTGAATCACTGGAAAAACTTCCTCAAAAAAGATGGTTATATTGCCGTAACATATGAGTCATGGTTTACCGATGAACGCCCCGCTGAAATTGAGAAGTGGTGGTTGGACGCAGTTCCTGAAATTGGCACAATAGGGCATAATATTTCCATCATGCAAAAAACAGGTTATATTCCTGTTGCCGCATTTACGCTGCCTGAAAATTGTTGGATAGACAATTATTTTATTCCGCAAAAAGCAAGGCAAGAGGAATTCTTGAAAAAACATGCGGGAAATAAAACCGTTGAGGATATGATTGCATTTATGAGGCGTGAGGCAGACTTGTATTCAAAATATAAACAGTATTATGGATATGTATTTTATATTGGGAAAAAGATGTAAATAATAATGGTTTACCCCGCTACTTCGTATACCAGACCGGAAACTACTTCGCCGCCATTTCCGTTGTAACGCATTGAAGAAATGACACGGCTTATGGAAGGTGATGGAAGCACGACGCTTAGATAATTTATATTTTGTTTGGAGGTAAATCCTCTCAATCTACTTTCTCTTAGGCTATTTTTCTCCTCCAGTCACTCTCCTCTTAGGCTATTTTTCTCCTCCAGTCACTCTCCTCTTAGGCTATTTTTCCCCTCAAGTCACTTTCCTTTCAGACTACTTTTATCTCTTTTTCCAGCTTCTTTATCATTTCCCTTACTTGAATTGCCCTTTCGAAGTCCAGCCTGTCAGCAGCTTCCTTCATTTCGGTTTCCAGTTCGATAATCATATTGGGAATGTCGGTTTTAGGGATGTGTTTTGTGTCGGTGATATCCACGACCTTTTCCCTGATGGGTTTCCTGATAGTTGTCGGAACGATGCCGTGTTCCTTATTATAGGCAATCTGCATGGAGCGACGGCGTTCGGTTTCAGTAACGGCACTTTTGATGGAATCTGTCATATTGTCGGCATACAGGACAACCTTCGAGCTGGCGTTTCGGGCAGCACGACCTATGATCTGAATCAGACTTTTTGAGTTTCTCAGGAAACCTTCCTTATCCGCATCCAGGATACCAATGAAACCCACTTCCGGAATATCAAGCCCTTCCCTGAGCAGGTTGATCCCTACAAGGACATCGAATTTGCCAAGGCGGAGTTCGCGGATTATTTCGGTCCGTTCTATGGTTTTAATGTCCGAGTGCAGGTAGCGAGCTTTGATTTCGTTTCTGGCAAGGTACTCGGTAAGTTCTTCCGCAAGCTTTTTTGTCAGGGTGGTTACAAGGGCACGGTCTCCCTTTTCGACAATTTTCCTGACCTCCTGCATAACGTCCCTGACCTGGCCTTCAAGAGGACGAATTTCCACTTCAGGGTCAACAAGCCCTGTCGGGCGGATGATTTGTTCCACAATCTGGGCTGAATGCTCACGTTCATAGTCTGCTGGGGTTGCCGAAACAAAAATCACGTTTTTCATGTACTTCTCGAACTCATCGAACTTCAGAGGCCTGTTATCGTAGGCACTTGGAAGCCTGAACCCATAATCTACAAGGCTCTTCTTTCTTGAGCGGTCCCCATTGTACATGCCGTGAAGTTGCGGGATTGTCTGGTGGCTCTCATCAATGACAAGCAGGAAATCCTCAGGGAAATAGTCAAGCAGGCAGAAGGGCTGTTCTCCTGGCTGTCTGTGGTCAAAGTGCCGCGAATAATTTTCAATACCTTTACAGCTACCGGTTTCCTGAATCATTTCCATATCATAAAGCGTGCGCTGCTTTAACCTGTGAGATTCGAGAAGCCCTAGCTCAGGAAGGTGTTCTTCGAGCTCTTCGAGAATGGACTGAATTGCACTTTTCTGCTCCTCTTCAGGAATTACATAGTGCCTGGCAGGATAAACAAAGAAATAATCCATATCTTCTGTTCGCTGTCCTGTCTGTTTGTCCACCTCGGAAATCCTGTCTACCTCATCTCCGAATAGCTCAATCCGGATAATATTATCAAAATATCCGGGAATAATGTCAATAGTATCCCCTTTTACCCTGAAGCGTCCTGGCATAAGCTCAAGATCATTTCGCTCGAACAGGATTTCAACGAGATTTTGCAGGATCTCTTTTCTCTGGACTTTATCTCCTACCTTTAATTCAAACCCCATTTTCTGGAAATTTTCAGGATTGCCAAGCCCGTAGATACAGGATACAGATGCCACAACAATAACGTCCTGACGCGACATCAGGGAAGCAGTAGCAGCAAGCCTCATCTGCTCGATTTTCGGGTTAATCTGGGCATCCTTTTCAATATACTGGTCCTTGGCAGGAAGATAGGACTCTGGCTGATAATAATCGTAATAAGAAACAAAGTACTCTACCCTGTTTTCAGGGAAGAATTCCCTGAACTCATTATAAAGCTGGGCTGCAAGGGTTTTATTATGAGCAATGACAAGGGTCGGTTTTTTGACCTGGTTTATAACATTGGCAACAGTATAGGTTTTTCCTGACCCTGTTACCCCAAGCAGGGTCTGATAGTGCTCACTTTTTTTAAGCCCTTCCACAAGTTTTTCGATTGCCTGCGGCTGGGAACCCTTTGGCTCAAAATCGGAAACCAGCTTGAATTGCGGGCTGTTCCAGTATCGGGAATCTCTTAGTGTTTCGGAGATTTTATGAGATAATGGCTGTGATGTTTGGTCAGAAGAATTCATAGAATCAAAACCTTAAAATTATGGAGATTTAGAGATGACATATGTAGCAACAATATCAGTAACTCACTAATGATTTTTGGGAATCAATGATTTTCAGAATCAATCATTTTTAGGGATCATCGATTTTTGTCTTAACAGACGGTTGTAGGTAATTGCAAACCTGTGAGCTTCGTCCCGGATTTCCTGGACAAAAAGTGAGGCTTTCTCGTCTTTTTTGATGGGAAGAGGGGACTTAATTCCAGGCACATAGATTTCTTCTTCCCTTTTTGCTATAGAAATAAGAGGAACCCTGATTTTGAGCTTTCTGAGTTCCTGAAAAGCTGAAGAGAGCTGCCCTTTTCCCCCATCTATAATAATAAGGTCAGGCAGGTCGTGTTTATCTTCAAGCAGACGGGAATAGCGCCTGTGTACAACCTCGGCAATGGAAGCGAAGTCATCGATCCCTTCAACGCTCTCGATCTTGAAGCGGCGATAATTGTGTTTATCGGGTCTACCCCCACGGAACTGAACCATTGAACCGACCGTAGCCGTGCCTGAGAGATGGGAAATGTCAAAACATTCTATGACATTCGGAAGTTTCGGAAGGGATAACTTACTTTGCAAGGCCTCGAGCTTTTTTCGGTCTCCGAAGAAACCAATCTCAACATTTTTCAGGGCAAGGTCGAGAAGCTCTTTTTTCTCTCCCTGTTTCGGAACCGTAACTTTAACTTTTGTTCCCTTGACATGAGAGAGGAAATCAACAAATGACTCTTCAAGCGATTCGGGCAGGATAAGTTCTTCAGGCGGCTCGTTCTCGGAATAATATTGCACCAAGAATTCCTCCAGGAAATTTTCCCCGAAGGCAAAAACATAGTCCTGCTTATCCTCAAGCGTGCCTTTGTAAACCTTGAAGAGCATGAGATAAACTGTATCATCCCTGACAATATAGTTCAGGATGTCCTCGTTATGCTTTTTCTGCCTCTCCATGTTTTGTTTTTCCTGAAGGTATTCAAGGGCTGTAATCTCATCCCTGAGAGATATGGCCTGCTCGAATTGCTGTCTTGATGCCAGTTCCTTCATCTCTGTTTCCATGGACTCAATAAGTTCTTTGATATTGCCTTTGAGAACAGAAGCAGCTTTCTTAACTTTCTCGGCATAGTCCTCCATGGAAATTGCACCTATGCAGGGCCCGCTGCATGCCGCTATATGGTATCTGAGGCAGGCCCGTTTCGGCATCTGTTTGCAGGTCCGGAGCTGAAAGGTTTTTCTTACAACCTCGAAAATGTAATCTCTCTCCTTTGCCGAAACAAAAGGTCCAAAAAAATTTCCACTATCAACCCTTTTCCGGGCAAGCCTGATCCTTGGAAACTTTTCTTCTGTTAAATGAATGCAGGCATATCGCTTTGAGTCCTTTAGAAGAATATTGTACCTTGGCCAGTGTTTTTTAATAAGGGTGTTTTCCAGAAGGAAAGCCTCTACTTCCGTGTTCGTGACAATAAAATCAAGGCCCCTTACAGCCTCCATAAGGCTCGTTGTTTTTGGGTCGTGATCCCTTTTCTGGAAGTAGCTGCTTACCCGCTTTTTGAGGTCCTTTGCCTTGCCTACATAAATCACAGTCCCCTCTTCGTTCTTGAAAAGATAACAGCCAGGTAGGTGAGGAAGAGCCTCCAGGTCAATCATTTTTAAACCTCTTGTTCAAGTTTCAAGTTTTTAAAGGGAGCTTAAACTCGTTTTAAATAAACTGCTCTCCAAGTGCTTTATCTGTCCTGTGTTTGTTATGCTTGAAATCTCTGGAGTTTTCGGAGTCTTTTTCAAAGTCTTTTTCAAAGTTTTCTTCAGAATCTTCCTCAAAGTCTTCGGAATCCCCGTACATATCGTCTTCAACTTCATCAGAGTTGGCCTCAAATTCTTCTCCTTCTTCGAAGACAGCCTCTATGGACTCTTCTCCCGATATATCAAGGTATGACGCTGAAAGCTTGGGAGCAAGGAAACGGGCAGTGTGGCTTCCCTGAACTGTGGACACTTCCTCAGGGGTTCCTTCGGCAATAATTTCTCCGCCTGCGTTCCCGCCTTCGGGACCAAGGTCGATGATATAGTCTGCGGATTTGATTACATCCAGATTATGCTCTATCACAACCACAGTGTTTCCTTTTGCAACAAGCCTGTTGAGAACTGCTATAAGTTTTTTAACGTCATGGAAGTGAAGCCCGGTTGTAGGCTCATCAAGGAGGTAAATCGTTTTTCCGGTACATTTTTTGGAGAGTTCCCTTGTCAGTTTGATCCTCTGGGCTTCCCCGCCTGAAAGCGTTGTTGAGCTCTGACCTAGTTTGATATAGCCCAGCCCGACTCTTGTTAAAGTATCGAGTTTGTTTTTGATTCCAGGAATATTCTCAAAATGTTCGGCAGCCTCTTCAACGGTCATATCCAGGACTTCTGCAATCGACTTACCCCTGTATTTTACTTCTCGGGTTTCCCGGTTGTAGCGTGTGCCCTTGCATTCCTCACATTCAATGTAAACATCAGGCAGGAAATTCATTTCGATTTTGATCAGCCCGTCTCCCTGGCAGGCTTCACAACGTCCTCCTTTTACGTTGAAGGAGAAACGTCCGTTTTTATATCCCCGGATCTTGGCTTCTTTAGTATCGGCAAAAGCCTGCCTTATGGAATCAAAAACCTTGGTATAAGTAGCAGGGTTTGAGCGAGGAGTCCTGCCAATAGGGCTCTGGTCAATAACGATTACCTTGTCGATCTCGGAATCGAAAACCAGCTCGTCATAGTCCCCTGGCGTCACACTTGATTTGTTTATCTTCTTTGTCAAAGCTTTGTACAGGGTATCGTAAATTAACGTGGACTTTCCTGAACCCGAAACGCCTGTAACTACAGTCAGGACCCCTATGGGAATATCTACGTCTATGTCCTTCAGGTTGTTAGCCCTGCATCCTTTAAGCCTTATGAAGGCGTCACTACGCCGACGAAGAGCAGGCGGCTTTATCTGTTTTTCTCCTGAGAGGTACTGGCCTGTAAGGGATTCCGGATTTATTTCGATCTCTTCTGGTGTGCCTTCGGCTACTACATAACCACCATGAACGCCTGCACCCGGACCTACATCGAGCACATAGTCCGCAGCTCTAATAGTATCCTCATCATGTTCCACGACTATCAGGGTGTTTCCAAGGTCCCGCAGGGTCTGAAGTGTCTGGATAAGCCGTTCGTTATCTCTCTGGTGCAGCCCTATTGAGGGTTCGTCGAGCACATAGAGCACGCCCATAAGGTTTGAACCAATCTGGGTAGCCAACCGGATTCGCTGGGCTTCTCCGCCTGAGAGAGTGCCTGCGCCTCTCGAAAGGGTAAGATAACCGAGCCCGACATGCTCTAAAAAGCCAAGCCTTGAGCGGATTTCCTTTAAGACCTGTTTTGCGATCTCTCTTTCCTTTTCCGAGAGTTCCACATTTTCAAAAAACCGAATGCATTCCAGAATTGAGAGATTTGTTACATCTACAATGGACTTTCCGCCGAGCTTTACTGCAAGCACTTTTTCCTTCAGACGTTTACCTTCGCATTTCGGGCAGGGCTTTACCTGCATGAATTTTTCAAGTTCTTTTCGGCGGTATTCGGATTTTGTCTGGCTGTAGAGCCTCTCGGACTGCGGAAGTAGCCCTTCCCATGTTCCTTTGTGAGACCATTGGGCGTCCCCATTTTTCATGCTCATGCTGAACTGCATGAGTTCGTCCGAGCCGTACATAAGCGCATTATACTGCTCATCCGTGAGAGCCTCAATTGGAGTAAAAATGTCAAAACCAAAATGCTTTGCCACGGCTGCCAGATGCTGGCTCCGATAACTGTCCAGGTAATTCCTGTACAGAGCAACAGCTCCGTCTGCGAGACAGAGCTTTTTATCCGGAATAATGAGGTCAGGGTCGAACTCCATCTTGATCCCGAGACCATTACAGGCTTCACAGGCCCCGAAAGGACTGTTGAAGGAAAACATCCTGGGCTGAAGTTCTTCAAAAGCCATGCCGCAGACCGGACATGCCATGTTTGAGGAATAAAGGTGGTCTTTTCCTTCCGAATCAACCGCAATTAAGAGCCCGTCTGCTTTCTGGAGGGCATTTTCACAGGCCTCGACAAGTCTGGAACGGTCCTCTGAGGGGTCCAGACGGTCAATAACGACTTCAATATCATGCTTTTTGTAGCGGTCAAGAGTAATTTCGTCGTCAGTCCTGTGAATCTCGCCGTTTACCCTCATGCGGGCAAAACCTTCACTGTTAAGTTCCCTGAAAAGCTGCTGGTATGTCCCTTTCTTCTGCCGGACTACTGGCGCGAGAATTGTAACCATGCCCTCACATTCCCTGTTCAGGCTGTCCGCAATCCTTTCAGGAGACTGTGACTCGATTTTTATGTTATGAGTAGGGCAGTAAGGTGTGCCGATCCTTGCAAAAAGCAGCCTCAGGTAATCATAAATTTCAGTGACTGTTCCGACCGTACTCCTGGGGTTTTTCGAGGTCGTTTTCTGCTCAATGGAAATCGCCGGAGATAAACCCTCAATGCTGTCAACATCCGGCTTGTTCATAAGCCCGAGGAACTGCCGTGCATAAGCTGAGAGCGACTCCACATAGCGCCGCTGCCCTTCGGCATAAACCGTGTCAAAAGCCAGGGTGGATTTTCCTGAGCCTGATACCCCTGTAATAACAATTAATTTGTCCCGCGGGAGTTCAACAGTGATGTTTTTCAGGTTGTGTTCCCGTGCCCCTTTAATAATAATATTTTTCATTTTCTTTCTCTCGGGTTTTTGTCCAGTTGAATCAGTTAGATGAGAATTGTTTGGATGAAATTGGTTAGATGAGAATTGTTTGGATGAAATTGGTTAGATGAGAATTGGTTAGATGATAATTTGGTTAGATGAAATTTGTTAAATGAGAATTTAAGGCCAGAATAAAGTCTGGATTTCATATTAGAGTAAATTCTAGAGTAAAGTCTGGATTTTGAAGTTAAATCTCTAAAAATCCAGGAATAAGTGAATTTAAGATTTTAAAGGAATTTTTTTGAAAAGCTTAAAGCTGAAGTTTACTTGTCAAGCCATTTTTACAGGCAGATAATTCCATGTATTATTATAAATAAGTAGTGATAATTAACCGAGGTTGATTTCACTCCTATGACATACGACGGTTTTAGGATTCATACTACCCCGTTTTTCAATACATACAGCAAAATGCAGACTTTTTATTAATAGAATGATATAGCGTAGTGAAAGTATTAACCAGTAAACAATCGATTTTTAGAGTCTATATTTAGTAGATTATGTTCACGAATATTGAATTGTATAGCATTCTTACGTTCAATTTTAAGTCTGTTTGTCTTCAATACTTTCAGTCCAGAATAATCATTTTCTCTACAAGCCAGCGTGAATAAACCTGTTAAGTCAGGAATTCATCCCCAAAAAAGAAGGAGGAAAAAGGTCAATAGACTGCAAGAAGAGCGATATTCGAACTTTTAATCATACAACGGATGGCTAGATTATGCCTATAATATAAATAATTATCTACTTTAGAATATTTTAGTAGATTTGTGTAAATTTCTACTGAATTAATGCTGTGTCTGCATTAGCACTCTTTATAGATATCAATATATCAGTCTATTTATTAGTCTATTAACAGGTGTCTTTCAATTATAATCTGTCAGTATGTCAGTCTATTAATTATATTGACTAATTATCAACTTATAAGTGTATTAAATGCATGATATGTGTATTTAAAGAATATCTCTAAACGAAATGTGTTACTTTTTAAAAATTTTTATTGAGCTTGACTATATTTATATATTCAAGAAGTCTTGTTGACTTACGATGCTTCTTTTTGGACATATTGGGGTTACATTGGGGATATTCTTCGCAATTGGGATTTTCATACCTCGGCTAAAAACTATTATAGATCCGAAATATTTAGCCGTTGGAGCTCTTTTGCCCGACTTAATCGACAAACCTCTAGGAATGATTATCTTTGCTTCTACCTTTGCAAACGGACGTATTATATGTCATACGCTGTTATTCGTTCTTTCCCTATTCCTGTTAGGTTTATATCTGTACGAAAAGAAAAAAGATATTAAAGTTCTTAGCCTTGCTTCAGGCTCTTTCTTTCACCTCATGGAAGATCAGATGTGGAAAACTCCCAAAACTCTGCTCTGGCCCCTCCTCGGACTGCAGTTCCCCAAAAATCAAGTCGATTTCAACGGAATTGAATACTTGACAAGACTGTTCGAAAACTCGTTTACGTTTCATCTCTCGCGTTCTTCCACTCCTGAAATCCTGGGTATAGGGATAATAGTTATTTTGGCACTACACTGGTTAATAAAAGAATTTGGACAAAATAAGTTTTAACAACGAAAGTTACGATAGCACATCCCTATTCAAACAACGAGATACTTTCGTGTCACCTCTCCAGGTTCCGTTAAAGAAAATAATGAACCTCGACACTTAGGTTTCAGAAGTTTGAGCAGAAGTAGTTAGCTCATCCAAAAACCAATTTACTTCCGCATCAAAGGAGAGCAGAGCTCAAACAGGTACTGCCGTCGCTAGGGTTCATGACTTTTCATAGGCGCTGTACTTCGCCATCAGAAAAAAGGCTTTTTTGTGGACTTTTTACCAGATTACAGGCCTCTTATTTTCAATTCTGTATAGTTTATCCGAGGATTTTACGTTCGGGAAAGCCCTGTAAAACTCAGGCACGTTGAAGACTACGCCATTGACCCTGAACCTGGCTGGTGAGTGTGTATCAGTCAGTACCAGAGTCCTCAAGGATTCATTCGTGTTCGATTCCCTCCAGATCTGGGTGAAGCTTAAAAAGAACCTCTGGTCTCCAGTGAATCCGTCGATTGTTTTCGGCTCTTCTTTTAATGAGAGCTTATAGGCGTGGTAGGCTACTGTCAACCCGCCGAAATCTGCTACGTTCTCAGGCAGGGTCAGGTTACCGTTGACGTACAGGTCGGGCAGAACCTCAAACCTGTTATATTCGTCCACCAGAACCTCCGTATTTTTATTGAAGTTATCGGCGTCTTGCGTTGTCCACCAATCCGTCAAATTTCCACTCGCATCGAACTTCCTGCCCTGGCTGTCGAAGTGGTGAGTCATCTCGTGTCCTATAACAGAGCCTATGGCACCATAGTTGACAGCGTCATCGGCATCCTTACTGAAGAAAGGCGGCTGAAGAATGCCTGCCGGGAAGACTATGATTATTTTATTGTAGTCCGCATAGGCATTGGCTTCCTGGGGGTTCATTTCCCATAGTTTGCGATTTACAGGCCGGCCTATTCTATCCAGACCATCTGGACCGTGATAGAACTTAAATTTAGAAGCCCTGAGTACATTCATTACATATGAGTCGTTTTTAATTTCAAGCTCCGAATAGTTCAGCCATTCATCAGGATAGCCTACCTGTACATCCAGAGCTTCAAGCTTTTTGAAAGCTTCTTTCCTGGTTTCAGGCTCCATCCATGTAAGGTTTTGAAGTCTCTCTCCAAAGGCCTTCTTCAGGTTGAATACCATCTCCTGCATCCTGGCCCTGGAATCGGGATCAAAATATCTATCCGCATAGACACGGCCTACAGCCTCGCCCATGGCCTCGTTTTCCGCATCAATAACTCTCTTCCAGCGCGGCTTCATTTCCTGCTGGCCATTGAGTTTTCTCCCAAAAAAATCAAAATGTTCCTGCTCTACGTCTGAGCTAAGGTAAGGGGACGTCCCTAAAATCAACTTCCAGCGCAGGAAGGTCTTCCAGTCAGCTATGCTTTCGTCCTGAAGGGCGATGCTTAGCTCTTTAAAAAAGGAAGGATTTCTGACATTGACCTCAGTTACATCCGGACAAACCAGAGAGCCAAAGAGACAGGACCAGTTAATGCCTGGAGCAAAAGTCTGGAGTTCCTCAAGGCTCATCTTATTGTACGTTTTGACTTCATCGTGGTTATCAACGTTGGTAAAGGATGCATTGGCCAGCCTGGTCTCTATCCTCATCACGGTCCTGGCATTACTCTCAGCGATTTCCGGACTATCACCAAGGAAGACGAACATCCTTGCAACATGGGCCAAATACTGTTCTCTGATCTTAATAGATTCGTTGTCCTGCCTGAAATAGAAATCCCTATCCGGAAGGCCCAACCCTCCCTGACTAAGGGTAGCAATCATGGTCTTGCTGTTCTTCTTGTCAGGTGCGGCATACATTGAGAAGAAAGGATCCAGGCCATATTCCATCATTTGAGTCGAAACGGTCTGGAGATCGGAGGCACCGGAGATATTGTCTATCATCTTCAGCTCGCCTTTAATTGGGTCAAAGCGCTGCCTTTCCAGAGTAGCATTATCCATTCCCATACTGTAGAACTTGCCAATCTTCTGCTCGAGGCTTCCATCAGGAGCTGAAGTATTATTGGCTGCACTCTCCACTATTCCTTTAACACGGTCATAAGTCCTGTCCTTTACTATCTCGAACTCTCCGTATCGGGTTTTGTCCGGTGGCACAGGATGGCTTTTTATCCAGGCTCCCTCAGAATACTCATAGAAGTCGTCTCCAGGTTTTACTGAGAGATTCATGCTTCCTGGGTCGAAAGCTTTTTCCTTTTCTGAAGTGCTCATGTTACTCCTCAAAGTTTCGGAAGAACCAAAAGCTACAATGGTTAAAGCGTTAACCAGTACGATGCCAAAAGTGAACAGATTTATCACTCCCTTCCTATTCATGCCCCCTCACCTGCCCTCAACTACTATGGATTCTGATCCTTAAAATACAGCTTCAAAAACGCTTATTTGAACTTTTTAGGAATCCATCATCTTACAATATAGGATACATATCTGGAGTAAAGAATCACACCGAATAGATGTTGTGATCAAGTAAACTACAAAATTCCTGATTCGATAACGTTATTTTTAACTGTAAGCTCGCTATACCGTAGCCATCCACAAGTCCTATTACTCCTGTTGTAGAACATAATTATTCCCATAATTATTTTAAACTACTTATACTAAAATTAGCCTTAGTTCCAGAGATTGTGATTTTTAATGTGATTTTAATGTGATTTTAATGTGATTTTAATGTGATTTTAATGTGATTTTAATGTGATTTTAATGTGATTTTAATGGATTTTAAGTATTGTATTCAACTGGCTTGGAACTGAGTAGGAAACAAAAACCAACTTATTTCCAAGGTTTTGAAACTTTTATATATTAAGTGGCCTGGAAAGCCGAGAGACCGAAAATGGAATTACAAGAAGAGCTCATCCCAAAACCAATTTTATTCCCAAATCTATTATATTATTTTCTGTTGGGAATTAAGCGAGTGTTCAAAATTCAAGGTTTTGGAATAGGCTCGAGTGCAAAATTGCTAAATATAATAATTAGAAGAGAAAAAGAAATTCTGAAGAAAAAGAAAAAAAACTATGAAAATAGATAAAAATGAGAAAAATTAGATGAATACAGGAAAAATCCGGAAAACTTATGGGAAATCACCGGATTTTTCCTGCTTCCCAACCTCTTTTTTGTAAAATCCTTTGGATTTTACCCCAATTTCTTACTATGAATGCCCTTTTTGGAAGGCATCTTACTTTTATCATGAACGGATACACTTTGTTTTGACCAGTGTCCTGCAAGAAAAGCTCCGGACAGGTTGTGCCATATACTGAAAATCGCACCCGGAAGCGCTGCTGTTGCTGTGAAATGTTTTATTGCAAGAGCTACACTCAGGCCGGAGTTCTGCATCCCGACCTCGATTGCAATAGTTCTTGCTTCGGTTTCGCTGAGCCGTAAAGCCTTTGAAACCCCATAACCACCTGCAAGGCCAAGCCCGTTATGTAAGATCACTGCAAGCAGAACCAGAGGGCCGCTTTTTCCAAGGTTCGCGCTGTTTGTCCCTATAATTACCGCGATTATAATTACTATAGCGGCGGCTGAGATTGCCGGAAAGACCTCACGTACTGCGTTTATCCTTTTTTCAAAGAAGTAGTTAATTGCAAGCCCGAGTACCACAGGCACGATTACCACATTTACAACGCTTATGAGCATGCCCATTACGTCAACATCCACAGTCTGGCCTATAAAAACCCAGGTAAGGAAAGGTGTTGCTAGAAAAGCAATCAGGGTAGAAACCGAGGTAAGTACTATTGAAAGGGCCACATCGGCTTTTGCTAAATAAGAGATCACATTCGAAGCCGTGCCGCCAGGACAGCAGCCCAGCAAAATCACGCCAGCAGCCAGATCAGGTGGAAGCTTCAGAACCTGGCAAACTATCCAGGCTGCAAGTGGCATAATAGTGTACTGCATTAAGGTACCCAGGAGGACTACCGAAGGCCTTTTCAATACTGCAAGGAAACTGTCCACCGAGAGAGTGATTCCCATCCCGAGCATAATAAGGCTTAGAAAAGGTACGATAAGCCCCTGATGAGGAGCAAAATATTCAGGATAAAAATATGCAACAACCGATAGAAGAACCGCCCAGAGGGGAAACAGAGCCGTAAATTTTTGAAGCATTTTTTGATACACTATCTCACCAGGTTTGCAGAATGGAGGGAGCCACATGCCTGAAGCATCAGGCAGAAGATCAAGTAGTAAATCATGATAAAGTAAATGTGCACAGTTTCTGTGTATTATGAATAATGAACAGTACTTTATTCCTTCGATCTGCGGTGCAGAATTGAGAATAAAGAACTGGACTTAATAATTGAACTTACTGGACTTAATAATTGAACTTACTGGATTTAAGAACTGAACTTATTGGGTTTAAGAACTGAACTTATTGGGTTTAAGAACTGAGTTCACGGATTTGAGAACTGGGTATAATTGTTAATTATAAAAATAAAATTGTCATTTAAAAATATATCTATTTCTTAGAGATAAATCTCAAAATTTGAGTTAAATTCGGAGATAATTTCTATATATGACTCCTATTTTAATCGACTAATTTTAGTTAAAATATTATAGAAGAGTTATAAAATGGAGCTTATTATAGAAATTTTTAAATCAGTTAACGTCCCATCAGTATTAATATTTTTAGTGTGATAAGTAAATAATAAGAAGCTAAGAAGGTGAAGCATATAAGCACTAAAACAAAATGTTCAATAGCTTTAGCTCTAACAATCCATTTTTTATTATTGATACTGATTTCGCCTACTACCCTGGCAACTTCAACACAAAATTCCTCGATTATAGGACCAGATGGATATCAAAATTCCTCGATTATAGGACCAGATGGATATCAAAATTCCTCGATTATAGGACCAGATGGGTATCAGAATTCCTCAATAACAGGGTCATATGCATACATTACCAGTTCCGATACGGACACTGTCGCTATAATTGACACACTGACAGATAACGTTACAAATATCGTGGATACAGAAACTTTTACCAGTACAGACATACGAAATGGAGGAGATTCTCCGTTTGGAGTGGCAGTTACCCCAAACGGGACAGAAGTATATGTGACAAACACGAACAGTGGCACTGTTTCTGTAATTGATAAAGTTACAAACAGTGTTGTAGCAATAGTGGATGTAAAAGGTTATGCTCGTGGAATTGCAGTTAACCCAACAGGAACAAAAGTATATGTGGCCAGTGATTTTATGGATTATGATAGTGAACGTGCAACTCATGGTATTGTTTCTGAAATTGATACAGCCACAAAGACGGTTACAGCCACAATAAAAGTGGGAGTAAGTCCTTATGGAGTTGCAGTCAGCCCCAATGGAACAGAGGTATATGTAGTGAACAGAGATAGCAGCACAATCTCTATAGTTGATACAACAACAAAAAAGTTCAAAGCAACAATCCCTGTGGGAGATGGAGACTATTATCCATATAATAATGAAGGGCCCACTGGGGTTGCAATCGCTCCAGACGGGAAAAACCTTTACGTGACGAGAGATGTTTATGGTAACGCTGCTGTTTTCGTAATTAACACGACCACAGAAACCATTACAGCAATAATTAAGGTAGGAACAGAGCCTAATGGAATTGCAGTCAACTCCGATGGAACAAAGGTATACGTGGCAAATTCTGGTAGCAGTACCGTTTCCGTAATTGATACATCCACAAACAATGTTACAGCTACGGTGAATGTAGGGAAAGGTCCTTACGGAATTGCAGTTACTCCGGATGGAACGAAAGTGTATACAACTAACTATCGGGACAATACTGTCTCTGTAATCGATACAAGCACAAACACTGTTATAAACACGGTCAATGCGGGAAGTCGTCCATATTCCTTTGGGCAGTTTATAGGTCCTGCCCCGGCAAATTTGATACTTCCCGTCGCAAACTTCAGCAGCAACGTTACCGAGGGTTATGTTCCGTTTTGTGTGCAGTTTAGAGACCTATCAGAAAATGCGACTTCTGTGAGCTGGGACTTTGAAAATGACGGAGTTATTAACTCCACAGACAGAAATCCAATACATGAGTACATAGTTCCTGGAAACTATACGGTTAATCTAACTGCAATTAATGAAAACGGTACAAACTCAACATTTGCTACAATTAATGCTTTAGATAAATCGGTGCCTGTCAGTCACTGGGAGTTCCACCCTGAAGAACCTGTTTCCGGGGACATATTATATATAAACGGTAGCGCTTTTCCGGGGAACAAAGTCGATGTCTTTGCAACTTTTGAGAAAACAGTACCTGTTTCAATGGGAAGATATGAATATAGTCTTGAAGACATCGTAATTCCTGAGGGTTCTAATAATTCATATAAAGTTGAGGCCCAGGGAGCCAAAAATCTCAATGTAAGGGTGAAGATGATTCTCTGGGTAACAAAAAGCTCAAAGGCTTCAGGGAATACTGCAACCGTATCTCAATCGAATGTTCCTCCGGGAAACTATAAAATGAGAATCGACGGGAATGCTGGAGAAGGTGTTTCAGAAGTTAATCTGAAGGTCACAGCTTCTCAGGAAACAAATATTGATTCTAACGGAAACTTCAATTACTCTTATAATACAACAGCTATTCCTCCAGGAATTTTTAAGATAAAGATAGGAAATATCACAAAAGAAATAACCATTAAACCTGAGAAGATAGAACAGTCTGCACCAGTGCTCCAGTAGCGAACTTTAGCAGCAATGTCACCCAGGGTTTTGCTCCTATTATGGTACAGTTTACCGACCTATCAAAAAATGTAACCGAATAGAATTGGAACTTTGAAGACGGAGCTAATTCAACCGAGCAGAATCCGGTACCTACCTACTTTGAAGCAGGAAACTATAGTGTTAATCTGACGACACTCAATCAAAATGGTACAGATTCAAAACTTGCAAAAATACTGGTTCAGAAAATCAGGTAACAGGATAAAAACGTTAAAAACAGAGATATCAAATTACATGATTGAAGTAAACAAAAAAGAAGTTCAACGCAAAAATCTGGGATACAATTCCCAGGTTCAAGTTTTATAAAAGTTTAAACCATTTCTTTGCTTATATTTTCACAACTATTTTTGCTTGCCTTTTTTACAGCAGTTTTTGCCCTGTCTTTTCAAAGCAGTCTTTACTCAGTCTTTTCACAGCAATCTTTACTCAGTCTTTTCACAGCAATCTTTACTCAGTCTTTTCTTCAATAGAACCCTGACTTGCTACCTATATATACAGGCTCTGACGATACAATGCCCCATGAGACTGGATGCATACCTTGTAGATATGGGCCATTTCAAGTCAAGGGGGCGAGCTAAGACAGCTATCCTTGCCGGAAATGTTAAGGTTAACGGCACGGCAGTGACAAAGGCCTCCAGAGACGTATCTACTGATGATATAATTGAGGTTACTGAGGGTCTGGACCAGCCTCAGGGCTATTTCAAACTCAAGCTTATTCAGGAGGAAAGCGAAATTCTTAAGCCTGGAGATAAAGTGCTTGACCTTGGTTCCAGCGCAGGTGGCTTTCTTCTTTTTGCCTCGGAAATTGCAGGCCATGTGAAAGGCGTGGAATTCAGCAAGGACTTCAGGAGCGAACTTGGAAAAATCGCATACGAAAAGGAAAATGTTGAGGTAATATTCGGAGACGTCTTCACCGTACCTCTGAATTCGCTCTCGGAAGAGCCTGTAGATGTTATTCTTTCGGACATGACCCTGGAACCTGAGGACTCAATCAAGGCTCTGTCGAGAATCCTCCCTCTACTGAAAACCGGGGGAAAGCTGCTTCAGGTTATCAAAATCCCAAAAAAGAAGAACCCAAAACCGATCTTGAGTAAAATCGAGAACCTTGGACTTGAAATTCAGCAGGTCATCAATCCCAAAAAACAGGAAATTTATGTGGTTGCAAGAAAACTCCTTCCTGAAGAGGAAGAGACATTCAAAGAAGACCAGCCAGAAGAAAAGGATTTCTGAGGCCTCGAAACATATGAATACTGACAGAATAGAGAATTCTAAAACAACAGAGAATTCTGAAGCAATAGAGAATTCTGAAGCAATAGAGAATTCCGAAACAACAGAGAATTTTGAGTCAATGGAGAACTCTAAAGGAAAAGGGAACTCAAAAGAAAAAGAAAATTCCGAGGATTCCTTTTCCGACTATCACGAAAGCGTAGATACGCGATCAGGTTCTTACCCGGATTTCGGGATGAGAATTTACGGTCACGGAAGACCGGTTCGTCTCTTTGTTGCAGGTCTCCATGGAGATGAATGGAAAGATACGACCGGACTTCTGAAGAGAATCAAACCTCCAAAAACCGGCACCCTGGCCCTGATCCCACTTGTAGACTGCGGAAAGTACATTTCAACCCTGAACCCGGACTACTATTCTGGTATCGGAAAAAAGATTGTCAGGGCGATTGAAGAGTTAAAGCCCGAAATTTACGTTGAGATTCATTCCTATTCCAGCAAAAACCTTGAAAAACTGGCAGGAAAGAACAGGTTAGAACTCATAGGAGTGCCTGCTTACAGTATTCTGAAAGAAGGAGTGCTCCTTGGTTCGGTTTCTCCCTGGATTAGAAGGAAGTATTTTCCTAAAGAATCTCTCTGCCTCTCTTTTGAACTCCTAAAAGGAAGTTTGGAATCAAGAAAATTTGCCGCCTGTATGCTTGAAATCATTAAGGAAATCCAATCACTGGATGAATTCATAGAATATATGAAAAAAGAGTTTCCTGTTCAGGCGAAAAGGGCAATGGAAGATTATCAGCGGTTTTACGGAAAAATATAACTTTTCAATCTGCTAACAGCCGGTAGTTCAAACATACTAAAGATTGTCACGAGAGAAGTTCATAAAAATGATGCTGATTGCGCAAAAAACTGAAAAAATATTGATTAAAATAAACACAAGCACAGAAATCTCTGTGCTTATCGTGATATTAATTCGAAAACTTGACTTACCTGCGCATGTTAAGTCCAGGAGCTGCCATTCCGTCATAAGTGCTTGCCATATGCTCGGGTTTGACATTCTGCATGTCAGTACGCTGGGCGCGGAGCATATCATCCACACGGAGCACCATCACTGCGGCTTCGGAACCGGATTTGATAGAGTTGACCTTAACCCTGAGAGGGTCAACAATGCCTTTTTCGAGCATGTCTTCGGCAGCACCGGTATTGATGTTCAGGCCTGCGTTTTTGTTTTCAGCATGCTTTGCCCTGAGGTTCACCATTGTGTTGATAGTGTCCAGGCCTGCGTTTCTGGCAATTGTCTTCGGGATTTCTTCAAGGGCATCTGCAAAAGCCCTGATTGCCATCTGTTCACGACCGCCTACGCTAGCGGAATATGTACGAAGCTCAAGTGCGACTTCGACTTCGGAAGCTCCACCGCCCGCAACTATCCTGCCGTCTTCAATGGTGCATTTTATTACTCTGAGAGCATCGTCAATTGCGCGCTCAAGATTGTCGACTATGTGTTCGGTACCGCCCCTAATGACAATAGATACGGATTTTGCACCCTTGCAGTCCCTGAGATAGGTCTTACCCTGGTCACCGTCACGGTCCTGTTCAAGGAGCCCGGCATGCCCGAGTTCTTTCCGGGTCAGTTCTTTGATATTGCGGATAGGCCTGCCGCCTGTGGCATCTACAAGGTGCTGCATATCCTCATTCTTAACCCTGCGGGTTGCATAAATTCCCCGGTTTTGCAGATAGGCTGCGACCTTGTCATCCATTCCTTTGGAACAGAAAACCGCGTTTGCCCCTGCCCTGATGACATAGTCTGCCATTTCGAATAAGGCTGCTTCTTCCTGCTTTACAAAATCCTCAAGATCGCCATATTCATTTATCTGAAGTTTTGCTTTGTTTGTGGTCTTGGCAATCTCCATAGGGGTATCGATCAGAGCGATCGCT
Source organism: Methanosarcina barkeri 3 (assembly GCF_000970305.1). GTDB lineage: Archaea > Halobacteriota > Methanosarcinia > Methanosarcinales > Methanosarcinaceae > Methanosarcina > Methanosarcina barkeri_A. The sequence continues at coordinate 275,023 of NZ_CP009517.1, read as the reverse complement.
GGGTTCTCAATTCTGAGAGGGAATTCCTTGTCAAGGGCGACTTTGTCTATAACAATGCCTTCGACAAACTCGGTATCTTCGATCTTGCCGCCGATATCTTTTGAAAGAATAATGTTTTTAAGGTCAACGATTCCTCTTTCACGAATTGCGAGTGCGGCATCCACACAGAGCTCCGCAATCAAACGGTTGTACCTGTCTGAAGCTTTACCTGTAATAGAGGTTTTGGCAACTTCTACAAGCTTCACCTTTTCATTCTCGACAGTCGAAACTGCCAGGTTCTCGAGAATCTCAACAGCCTTCTCGGCTGCAAGCCTGTATCCCTTAACAATAACTGTCGGGTGAACTCCACTCTCAATAAGGCTTTCTGCCTTTTCCAGCAGGCTGCCTGTAAATACTACAGCACTTGTAGTCCCGTCACCTGCCGAACTTTCAAGTGACTCTGCAACTTCGGCCACCATCTTGGCTGCAGGGTGCTCGATGGACATATCGTGTAAAATGGTTGCACCATCGTTTGTGATTGTAATGTCCCCGAGAGGATTGACAAGCATCTTATCCATTCCTCTAGGACCGAGTGTGCTCTTGACTATGCTGGCCACTGCCTTTGCAGCCGCAATGTTCATGCTGAGTGCTTCTTTTCCCTTTGTCTGCTCTTTTCTAGGATCTACTATTATAATTGGCTGGCCACCTTTTTCCATCTTAACCAAAACCTCCTTAAAATGAAGTATATGTGTCGAAGCTTTTTACTTGATAATTTGAAGTTATCCTGGCTATAGTCACTCTTAGCCCGAGATCAGTCTGAAAATATGATTTAATCAGTTGCCTTGTATGAAGAGTATTTGATCAGAAAATAACTGATAATACTTCTATAAAAACATACCGGGTATATTCCGATTCCGGAAGGTGAAACATTCATATTTCCTGATTATTTTTACTTCCTTACTATCTCTACTGATCCGTCTTTCTTCCCGATATAGAGTTCGTCCACATTAGAAAATATTCCATGCTCAACAACTCCCGGAATTGAAGATAGTTTAAGGGCCAGACCTTCAGGGTCGTTTATTACGCCTAAATTTACATCAAGTACGAAATTTCCATTATCAGTTATCACAGGCCCGTCTTTTCTCAGACCAAGCCTTAATTCGGGCTTTCCTCCCAGCTCTTTTATCTTTTTAATCACAAGAGTTTTTGCAAAGGGGAGAACTTCTACAGGTACGGCCTTATTAAGCTGAATGCTCGTTTTTGATTCGTCAGCGACGACCAGAAAATGTCTTGCAGATGCCGATACGATTTTTTCTCGGGTATGGGCAGCTCCCCCACCTTTAATTGCGTATAGCTTCGAATCGATCTGGTCTGCTCCGTCAATGGCGATGTCCAGTTTCGGATGCTGGGCAAGGTTAGCCAGAGGGATGCCGGCTTCTATGGCAAGCATTTCGGACTGATATGAGGTAACAACACCAAGGATTTCAAGTCCCTCTTCCCTCACTCGCCTGCCGAGTTCTTTTATCGTATATGCTACTGTTGAGCCCGTCCCAAGCCCTACAACCATTCCCGATTCAACCATCCGGGATGCAGCGATACCAGCTGCACGTTTTTCCGGGGAATCGGCAGATATGTTTCTTTCTGTCATGCTATGTTCCCTCCGGTTCGAATACTCTAAAAATTATGAAAGGTACTGGAAAAATTATGAAATTCTTAAGCTGGAGACTAAACTTGAAGTGTTTAAGCTGAAACCGTTTAAACTCCAAAAAGAAGGGATTTCAGGGAGAAAGTCTTCTCCTGTCCCTGGGGAAGAGTACGGTGTCCCTGATATTTTCGGTTCCGAGCATGGTCATGATAAAGCGTTCGCAACCCATGCCCCAGCCTGCATGTGGAGGCATGCCATATTCAAAAGCTTTAAGGTAGAACTCAAAGCCCTCAGGATTGAGGCCCTGTGATTCTATCCTGCTCTTAAGCAAGTCCGGAATGTGGATACGCTGAGCTCCTGATGAGAGTTCCATTGTACGGTGCATCATATCAAATGACTTACTGAACTCCGGCCTGTCCTCGTAAGGCATGGCATAGAAAGGTTTAATTTCAGTCGGCCAGTCAATAATGAAATAGTGAGATTCCCCTGTGGTCTCGTAGACGTAATTGCCCACGATATGCTCTCCGGATGTACCCAGATCGTCTCCCCAATGCATTTTCTCTTCCGAGCGGGCGTTTATGATCTCGATTACTTCGTCATAGGTGAGCTTAAGGAAAGGAGTTTTCGGGACTTTGAGCTCAATTCCAAGTGTTTCAAGAGAAGGCTGGCATTTCTCAATAACCTGCGTGTAGACGTAAGCCGCAAGGTTTTCGAGAATCTCCATTACATCGAAGTGGTCTGCAAAGCTTACCTCAACATCGATAGAAGTAGCTTCATTCAAATGTCTGCGAGTGTCGTGCTCTTCGGCCCTGAAAATAGGACCTATTTCAAAAACCCTATCAAAACCGCCGCTCATAAGGATTTGCTTGAAGAGTTGAGGACTCTGGTTCAAAAAAGCTTCCCTGTCAAAGTATGTAATCGGGAACAGTGCAGTTCCTCCCTCGGTTGCAGTTGCTACGACCTTGGGGGTTGCAGTTTCGATAAATCCGTTTTCAACAAAGTATTCCCTGATAGCCTGCAGAGCCTGATGCCTTATCTTAAAAACCGCAGTAGTTTCGGCCCGCCTGAGGTCGATAAACCGTGAGTCCAATCTGGTATCCAGTTCAGCTTCTACCTTGCCTGTAGTATCCATTGGCAATGGAGAATTTGCAACATTCAGGACAGTAATCTCCTCAGGAAGCAACTCGTATCCGTTTGGAGCTTTCTCTTCGAATTTAACGGTGCCGGTTACTGAAATTACTGACTCGCGTATAAGCCTTCTTGCAGCATCAAATAGCTCTTTATCGATCTTTTTCTTTACAAGAGTAACCTGAGCCTTTCCTTCGCGGTCTCGAAGCACTACAAAACAGATCCCTCCGAGGTCTCTTACCTCATGGACCCAGCCTGCCAGAGTAATTTTCTGACCGTTGTCAACATTTTCAGGCTTGACATCGGCTGTATAATGTGTTCTAAGTTTTGCTAATGACATAAATTCACCTTGATTTGGGGTAATAAATGAAAAATATAAGGATGAAGCTGAAACGTAGGTGAATAGTCATAACTCATTATTAATTTATTTGTTGCCCGAGTCCCGTCTCGGGAGGACGGGGCCCTTTTCGCTCACGTAGTTCGCTCAAGAGGGCTGAAGCATAATGAAAAACACTGAAACCTAAGTCCTGTCTCGGGAGGACGGGGCCCTTTTCGCTCACGTAGTTCGCTCAAGAGGGCTGAAGCATAATGAAAAACACTGAAACCTAAGTCCTGTCTCGGGAGGACGGGGCCCTTTTCGCTCACGTAGTTCGCTCAAGAGGGCTGAAGCATAATGAAAAACACTGAAACCTAAGTCCTGTCTCGGGAGGACGGGGCCCTTTTCGCTCACGTAGTTCGCTCAAGAGGGCTGAAGCATAATGAAAAACACTGAAACCCAAGTCCTGTCTCGGGAGGACGGGGCCCTTTTCGCTCACGAGTTCGCTCAAGGGGCTGAATTATGGGCTAGAGAAACTGAGATAAACCTAGAAAGCTAATTTAGGGGCAAGAAAGGCTATATTCTTAACTCGCTCCGGAGAGATTATTTGCTTAATTAACTGGTCTAACGCAAATCTTTTGTGAAAAGGTTTGAACTAAAATTCGTGGCAGCATTTGAGCTTTAAAAACTTATCCCCTAACTCTATCCTACGTGATCAAAAGTTGCAGCTCAATGCTTTTACAAGCTACCTAATTTTAAAAGTTCTAGTCTTTCTGCCCGACTTATTTTGGTATTTTTATGACAACATGATGATATGGAACCTGCCGCCGCGCGCTCGCCTACTGGTAGAAGATGGGCTGAAATGAGGTGTGTGCATATCGGGTAATTTAGGTATGTGATTTTTATAGATATTGTTCATGAACATTAATCAGGTACATATTTATACTACACAAATAAGGTTTTAGGATGAAAATCTCCTTTTTTAATGAATTATAATTAGATATTCTCGAATATGTAGATTTGAGAGATACCTATATATAATGGTACAGAAATCCTGTGCTCTGAATATAAGAGATTCAATGTATGTTACAAAATTAAGAAAATGAGAGGAAGAAGAAATTATACAGATTGTACACCTTTCAGATATCCATTATTCAGATGCGTACTTTATTCCGGAGATTGCAGAGTCTATGGTTGACAGTATAAACCGACTGGAACCAAACCTTGTAGTGATTACAGGTGACCTGACTGAGAATGGGTTTTCAGCAGAATATGATGGAGTAAAAGGGTTTATTGACAGGATTGAATGCAAGAATAAAATTCTTGTCCCGGGTAACCATGACTCGAAAAATGCAGGATATGTGCATTTTGAAGATCTCTTTACAGACCGGTATTTTTCGCGGAATTTTGAGGATGTTACGGTTGTAGGGGCCGATTCGTCACAACCCGATCTCGATGAAGGTCATCTGGGCAGGGAAAACTATGGCTGGATTAAAGAAGCCTTTTCAGGGGAAAATTTCAAGGTTTTTGCCATGCACCACCACCTTGTTCCTATACCTCTGGCAGGAAGGGAAAATACTGTCCTTGTGGACGCAGGCGATGTCCTGGAACTTCTAAACCGCTGCAAAGTTAATCTTGTCCTCTGCGGGCACTGCCACATTCCCTGGGTCTGGAACCTCAATAACATGCTTGTGGTAAATGCAGGCACATTCTGTTCTTCCAAAACCAGGGGAAAAACCACGCAGTGTTATAACCTGATTCAGGCTGACAAAGAGAATTCAAACGGAAACTGGAAAGTCAGGGTGTCCAGAGTCTTTTCAAAAGGAGATAGGGAACTGGTCACTGAGACAGTCATGTAAAGCCCCATAAACATTTAAAATTTCTAATTCTTTTTCTTTTACTTTTTTCCTATTATCTTTTTTCTTTTTTCTATTATCTTTTTTCTTTTTTCTTTTTTCTTTTTTCTATTATCTTTTTTCTTTTTTCTATTATCTTTTTTTTTCTATCATCATTTTTCTTTTTTTATTATATTTTTTCTTTTTTCTTTTCTCTATTATTTTTGATCTTCTTTCCTTTTTTTCTACTATCTTTCTTCCTTTATGTCGAAAGTGAAACAAAACCTCACATGCTTTTTTATTTCTTTCATAATATTTTTTCATTCTAAATGTTTTACTTGAATTTTATAAATATTTAATAATTATTAAAACATATCCAAACTGGAATTTCATCTTCATACTAAAGAGACCTAATAAAAAAATTTGGTTGTTTTTGAGAAAAAGAACAGGAATCATATCAGCATGCCCAATCTATAAGGCTTGCACAGATGCCTGCAGTTTGAGTTTGTATGTTTCAGCTTTTTGTAGCTAACTTGGAGAGTTTTCCTACAAATTCAAAGAATTAGTTTTCATGAGGGATTACGGTTTTTACTTATTTCTGGACATGTGTAGCAGATTACTTTTTAATTATTTTTCTGTTTACATTGTAATACATATCACGCAAGATGGAAAAGTATATATATCATCAAGTAGTCAACCGGTTACCTACTTCTGGTGAAAAGGAGGCAAATATGTTGAAAAAGATGGAAAAATTAAATAGACTACCGATAGTTACTTTTGTTTTACTTATAGCACTGGTTTCACCAGCTTTTGCGGTAACGGCTGATGAAAATGCAGCAGCGATCGAAGAAGTAAAGACTACACTAACGTTTATGTGGTTGTTACTTGCAAGTGGACTGGTATTCTTTATGCATGCAGGTTTCTCACTCGTGGAAACTGGACTTACGAGAAGTAAAAATACCGCCAATATTCTGATGAAAAACTTTATGACTGTTGTCCTGGGCATTCTCGTCTACTGGGCCGTTGGTTGGGGCATAATGTACGGAGCTGATGTCGCAGGCATAATAGGAACCAATCAGTTCTTCCTGGCAGGTGCGGATAACGCAATCTGGAACTCGTGGTTCTTCCAGATGGTTTTCGCGGCTACTGGTGCTACTATAGTTTCAGGGGCAATGGCTGAGAGAACCAATTTTAAGGCTTATCTTGTCTACTGTGTCATGATGGTAGCCGTAATTTACCCTATATACGGCCACTGGGTCTGGAGTGGAGCGGATATGGCTCTCTTAAGTGGCGCCGATAGCCCAATAGTAAAAGCAATCGGAGTGGCGAGCCATGACTTTGCCGGTTCCGGGGTCGTACACTCAATAGGAGGATATTCTGCCCTTGCGGGTGTGCTTCTTGTGGGCGCAAGGATAGGAAGATTTAAAGACGGAAAACCCGTACCTATTCCAGGTCATAACCTGACTATTACTTTCCTGGGGACTCTTATCCTGGCTCTCGGATGGCTGGGATTCAATGGAGGAAGCACCCTCAATGCCAATGATCCTTATATGAACCTGGTAGTAGTCAATACCTTCCTTGCAGGGGCTGCAGGAGCTCTTACGGTCATGGTTATTACCTGGATAAAGACCGGAAAACCGGACCCCTCCCTCACTGCAAACGGGCTTCTCGGCGGGCTTGTAGCAGTCACCGCTCCCTGTGGATCGATATCAAACTGGGCAGCCCTGGCGATTGGTCTTGTTGCCGGGATAATAATTTACGCAGGTGTCATGTTTAACGAAAATAAACTAAAACTGGACGACCCTGTAGGTGCAATTGCAGTGCACGGATACTGTGGAAGCTGGGGACTGATCTCTGTCGGGCTCTTTTCCATAGGAATTGGAAACGGGATTCTTGCAGACGCCTCATATGCTGCTCAAGTCCCTGGACTCTTCTATGGCGGAGGAATCAGCTTACTCCTTATCCAGCTTGTATCAGTACTTGTAACCATGGTCTGGGGCTTTGGACTCTCTTATATAATCTTTAAAATCCTCGATGCCGTAATAGGGCTTAGAGTATCTGAAGAAGAAGAAATCGAAGGCCTCGATATCTCTGAGCACGGAATTAGAGCATATCCCGAGTACCTTATGAGGGAGGACTAACATGACTAAAATGTATAAAATAGAAGCAATAATAAAACCCCATAAACTGAATGAGGTAAAAGATGCCCTTGAAGAAGCCGGATATCCTAGCCTGACAGTAACTGATGTCAAAGGACGTGGACAGCAGAAAGGAATCGTGCAGCAATGGAGAGGTAAGAAATATTGTGTGGATCTTCTTCCCAAAACCAAAATAGAGATTGCGGCCCCTGAGGATAAAATTGAAGAAATTATGAAAATTATTCAGAGTGCAGCGTATACCGGAGAAATTGGAGACGGTAAGATCTTCGTCATTCCCGTTGAAACTGTAGTCAGAATAAGAACTGGAGAACAAAATGGAGATGCTCTTTAAACTGCATCCCCTTTTTCTTAATTTACAATTATTATTAAACAACTCTAGAAATCAGGTAGAAGAACTATGACCGAGTTTAAATCTGAAACTCCAACATTTGAAATCCCCCATAGATACGGGATGCCTGTAATCAATTTATACTTTTATGTAGGGTTGATTTCCGCTATCCTGTTAAGAAGTATAATTATAGCTGACCACTACAGCATTTTCTGGGGAAAAGCAATCTGGTATATCGGAGTAGTAGGTTATCTATGGTTCTTCACACACAGATACCATATTGCGAAGAGAAGGTTTGGCGTTGTCAAAAACCTGGACCTGCTGGAAAAAATAAAGAGACAGCAGAAACTTACGGATAAAGACCTTGAAGGACTGGAATATTTGCTGTGCAGTCTTTCGATATCAAAAGAACGTGCAAATTACCTGATCATCTCAGTACTTTCAATTGTTGCAGTAGTGGTATCTCTGAGCCTTGATCTGGGAATTTTGAAGTTATAAATGAGATATATTCATTATACCCTCAAAAATAGAGAATTTTATAATATTATTACTTTAGGAGTGTAAAAGGTCGCAACATCCTGTCCTTTAGATGGGAGATGAAGCTAACCTTTTCCCTTTTCATCTTTTTTGTTCTATAGATGATCCGTTAATTCTATCAATCTATTAATTCTATTAATCTGTTAATTCTATCAATCTATTAATTCTATTAATCTATTAATTCTATCAATCCGTTACCCCTAGAACCATTGATTCTATCAATCCGTTAACTCTAAAACCATTGATTCTATCAATCCGTTAACTCTAAAACCATTGATTCTATCAATCCGTTAATTCTATCGATCTTATCTTTTGGTTAGAACCCTTTTCCTGAAGTACCTACTGCTTGATACTCCATAGCTTTCTTTGATTCTGTTCTATGCTTTCAAGCTCACCCCTTTCCGTTAGATCGCCCAGAATTTCGAGAAGTTCGAATTCCTTGAGATCCAGCTCATACCTATGTTTAAACTCGGCTATAATTTGAGGGAGATCAAGAGGCCTGTTCTGGAGAATCTTTTCTGCAAAACCTGCCAGATCCTCATACCTGGCCCAGGGATAAATTATCCAGCGCCATTTGAGAATCTTCTGAGCATAAAAGTCAGGTGTGAAAGCCGAGCAGGTCTTATGCTGGAGGACTGCAGTCCTGACATCTGTCGTATTCAGACTCAGGACGTAGTCCGCTGCAAGCTTGAGTGTCTCACCGGTGTCGGTTACATCATCAATAATTAAAATTTTTTTTCCTGATATATTCTCAGGAATAGGAAATTTTATTCTTGTCTCTTCCAGCGTGTCTGCAGCTCGTGTGTAATGCTCGATCTTCATTGAGGTAAGGTCACTGAAGAGCAAAAAGTCGGAAACCAGCCTTCCGGGCACATAACCTCCTCTCCCTACGGCAACAATCAGGTCAGGTATATAACCAGAAGCTTTAATTTTTCGTGCAAGAATTTTGGAAAGCTTCAAGACTTCATTAAAGCTTATCAGCTCACACCTGAATGAGTTATTTTCTGACTGAAACCTGGATTGCTGAAACTCAATTTTCCTTTCCTGCATCAGATAAATCGCCTTCTTAACACATGTCTTATAATGAAGGTAATGAGAATTGGCGGATACCTAATAAGGAGAAATAACATCTTCCCTAACGAGTTTATCAGTCTAATGACTTATTAATTCGCCTGAATGTTTACAGATTACCTGAAATATTCAGAGCCGGTAAACCATAAATCAAGAGTATAAGAGTATCTGAGAAATAAGTAAGGTATCTGAGAAATAAGTAAGGTATCTGAGAAATAAGTAAGGTATCTGAGAAATAAGTAAGGTATCTGAGAAATAAGTAAGGTATCTGAGAAATAAGTAAGGTATCTGAGAAATAAGTAAGGTATCTGAGAAATAAGTAAGAAAAATAAGTGGGACAGATATTGACAAGGGAAAAAAACTTTGAGAAAAAGGTGTACTCAATCTCTAGTCTGAGTTTTTTATGAAAAGAAATACTCGCTGAAAGGAGTCTTATGCCATGTTTTCAAAGGAAGAAGACAAAATGGTAAGCCTTGGGTTTAATTCGATTAATGAGGGATTTGACGAAGGAGTTAGCAAGGCCATTAATTTCCTGACTGAAATTGGCACATATTATCTAAACGAAAGAAAGGAATCGGAAGCTGAAAAAACGGTAGTTTCCATAAAGGAAATCGGAAAAGCTGCTACTCTCCAGGGCATGGCGAATGCCGCAGTCAGTGCTATCCGCGCCCTTGAAAAACTACTGCAGGGCTCCATAGAGCAGAATATGCAGGACATAGCTATCCGAGTGCTACTTTCGTTTGGAGCTATAGGAAAAACGGCTGCAGAACAACAGATGGAAATGGTAGCAAAGCTTGCAGCTTCAGTGCTCGGAAAAAGCGGAAATACGGCAGCTCTCCTTAACAGGGAGAGAGAAACCATGGCAGTTATAATCGGGCTTGGAGAAATCGGAAAAGCTGTTACCAGGATGAAGTTTCCGGATCTTTCGGAAAATACGGCAATATGTATCTCGTGCCTTGGAGACGTCGGAAAACTTACGGCTCAGAAAAACCTTGAGAAGGCTGCAGTGGGAGTAGAACTTATGCTTCAGGAAATGGCAGCCGTAGCTATGCAGGAAAACCTCCAGAATACGGTAAGGAGTATCACAAACTCTATTGAAGAAGTTGGGAGAAACGCTGAAGAAGAAAACATGGAAAACGCAGTTATCCAGGCAATCTCTGCTCTCCAGATCATTGTGAGCAATGCAGGAAACAGGTATCTGAACGATGCCTCAATTGCAGCTAAGGTAGCCCTTGAATCCTTTAATGAGCTTGATATAATAAACGATGAAGCTAACATAAAAAAGATAGAAGCAATAAGGGAAACGATGAGAGCACTATGGGTAGATTCGATATAAAAGTTCAGGCTGCCGGAAATTCATTTTTCACTGAAGCCCGAAGTGTTTTATGTTCCAGTCAGCCATGGCCTGAATCTTCTTGATTTCTTCCTCACCGCCTTCCATGGTGAAGAGGTGTTTGAACCTTTTCTGGATTCTAAGATATTCTTCGACAGGCCTGGGATCTTTAACTTTCCTGACCTGGGTAATTTCCCCGTTTTCCATCTCGTACATAGGCCAGAGGCAGGTTTCAACTGCGAGTTTGGCGATTTCCAGGGTCTTTGAGGTATCAAAGCCCCAGCCTGTTGTACAGGGAGCATGGGCATGGATATAGGTAGGGCCCATGGTTTCAGTTGCCTTCTTGACCTTTCGCATCATGTCTCTTGAAAAACCTATGGAAGTTGTGGCCACATAAGGAGAGCCATGGGCTGCCATGATAGCAGGCATATTCTTTTTAAGAAGGGGGTTTCCAAAGGAAAATTTGCCTGCTGGGGTCGTTGTGGTGCTAGCACCATAGGGTGTTCCACTGCTACGCTGGACTCCAGTGTTCATATAGGCTTCATTGTCCATACAGACATATGTAAAGTCATGACCCCGCTCAAACGCACCTGAAATAGCCCCGAAGCCTATGTCCATCGTAGCACCGTCGCCTGCAAGAACTATGATTTTGGTATCTTTCTTTTTGCCAAGGGCTTTTAAGCCAGCTTCAATACCTGAGGCCACTGCAGCTCCGTTTTCAAAGAGAGAGTGGATCCACGGAACCTGCCATGAAGACAGCGGAAAAGGTGTACTTGTGACTTCCAGGCAGCCAGTCGGATTGACAACAATGCTGTCAGGACCTGCTCCCATGAGTGTAAACTTTGCAGCAAAAACGTCACAGCAGCCCGGACAGGCGCTGTGCCCGGATGTAATATAAGTTTTCGGTGCAGTTCTACTCATTACCATGCCTCCTTAAGTTCCAGAGACCAGCTTTCAAGCGGAGTTCGGAATTGGAGCTCGGAGTTTTGCACCCTGAATTCTTGAATTCTCTCGTATTTTCTAAAAACTTTGCAGTAGCACTATTCATCGAATGTCTCAACCTCCTGGTCTGCAACAACTAGTTGACAACAGGTTAATTGCACACAAATCTTAACAGTAACCGGATCTCGATTGAATCTAAATGTTACAACGAATCTTATTGGTATTTTGGGAATACGTTAGTGATATAGGGAATCTCCATCTAATGAAAAACTAAGGATTTTCATTGAAAGACCTTCATCAAAAGAACAACAGATCAAAAGAATAATAAGAAATCCAGAGAAGAAGTCCAGAGGCGCTGAATCCATTTACCGCATCCCCCAATACAGCCTCTTCGAAAACATCATGCTCCCCCAAACATGTTCATTCGAAGAGAAGGATCAGCGTCCTCAGGATGTTCATTTAGTCAATTATACCCCAATTTGTCCCCTTACTCCAAAATATACGAGTAACGTAAATTATTTTAAATTAATTATACAAAAAATTGCTTTCAAGCAAATATTATTTCCAAACGAAAAATTATAAGCTTAAACAATTAAAAATTGCCTGTAAAATATAATTTCATGATAGAAATTGGAAAATATAATTTCATGATAGAAATTGGAAAATGTTATTCCATAACAGAAATCAGTAATCTTATGTTGAAAAAATTATGGTAGCTTAACTCATTTCCGGAAAATAAAAATAAGTTGCCGGGTTTACCGGCTCAGTCCATCATCCAGAAAAAGTATCAATCTTCCTGAAAACATTAGAATATGAAGGGTAGCTGATTGTTTTTAGGATAATACTCAGATTCTTCATATGGTTCGTTATCTCGGTTTGTTTTCAATTTGTTATTTCACTTTGCTATTTCAGTTTTTATTTCAATCCTGATTTCAATCCTGATTTCAATCCTTGTTAGTTCAGTACTTAGTTTGTAAGTGACTGGATAGGAGCCGGGATTCTTCCTCCTCGTTTTACAAAAGTCTCGGAACTGAAATTGCTTACTGGCATAATAGGGGCATTTCCAAGCAGGCCGCCAAATTCTACGGAATCTCCAACCTCTTTTCCAGGCGCAGGAATAATTCTGACTGCTGTTGTTTTTCTATTTATCACTCCTATGGCCATCTCGTCAGCGATAATAGCCGAAAGGGTGGAAGCAGGAGTATCACCAGGAACTGCAATCATATCAAGGCCAACCGAGCAGACGCTGGTCATAGCTTCAAGCTTTTCCAGGCTGAGGGCTCCTGCCCTGACAGCTTCAATCATGCCTGCGTCCTCACTGACAGGGATAAAAGCCCCACTCAGGCCTCCTACTGAGGAAGAAGCCATTGCCCCTCCTTTTTTTACAGCATCGTTCAGGAGAGCAAGGGCTGCAGTAGTCCCGTGAGCCCCGCAACGCTCAAGCCCCATTGCCTCAAGAATCGCAGCAACACTATCACCGATTACAGGCGTCGGAGCCAGGGAAAGATCAAGAATTCCGAATTCGACTCCAAGCCTTCGTGAAACTTCTCGGCCCACCATTTCGCCCATGCGAGTTATTTTAAATGCTGTCTTTTTGATGGTCTCCGAAATTTCCGTAAGATTGGGGTTTTCAAGCTCACAGATTGCAGCATTCACAACGCCAGGCCCACTTACCCCAACGTTGATAACGCATTCAGGTTCACCGATTCCGTGAAAGGCTCCTGCCATAAAAGGATTGTCTTCAGGGGCATTTGCAAAGGTCACAAGCTTGGCACAGCCTATCCCATCCCTATCCGCAGTCAAATCCGCAGTTTTTTTAATTATGCCTCCCATCAAGCCAACTGCGTCCATGTTAATCCCGGTTTTTGTAGTGGCAACATTTACCGATGAGCAAACTTTTTCTGTGCTTTCAAGAGCTTCAGGAATGGAATTGATAAGCTTCAGGTCCCCTATAGTTGCACCTTTGTGAACAAGGGCACTGAAACCTCCTATAAAGTCTACCTGTGAATCTTTCGCAGCTTCATCCATTGTTTTTGCTATGGAAACAAAATCCGGAGACCTGCAACTTTCGGCTGCTACGGCTATTGGAGTTACTGATATCCGCTTATTGATTATCGGAATTCCGTAGAGGCTCTGGATTTCATTCGTCGTACGAACAAGTTCTTTTGCACGGGTGGTTATCTTTTCATAAATATTCTCATTGAAAACTTCAATATCAGGGTGACTGCAGTCCCTCAGACTAATACCCATTGTTACGGTTCTGATGTCGAGATGTTCCATCCTGACCATCTGAATTGTTTCCAGGATTTCGTTTGGATTTATATACATGAAAGGTTACCTCTCGTTTCAGACAGATTAATTTTCCAGACCACTTCAGATCGTCTCCAGATCAGATCCTGTGCATGAAACGAAATGCGTCCTCATGCTGTACTTTGACCTCGACTCCAAGGCTCTGTCCCTCTACACTCATAGCCTCCTGGAAAGCCGCAAGGTCGAAATTCTCCTGTGGAGCTTCTGCAAGCATAATCATGGTAAAAATACCCTGCATGATAGTCTGAGTGATATCGACAATGTTTACATTGAAACTTGCCATCACACTAGTGATTCTGGCAACAATTCCTACCCGGTCGCTGCCTATAACCGTAATTATGAAACGACTTGATGCCATTTTATGTCTCCTGCTGCTCGGACCTTTTTTCCTGCAGGCCGATGCTCAAATATTATAAACTGAAAAATTTGTATAAACTGAGAAATTTTGTATAAACTGAGGAATTTTGCTCAGATTGAAGACCTGATTGCTAATAAAGTGAACTATTGTTTTAAATAAACCGTTCTAACAGGCTATTAATGGGGTAAACCATGTATCTGGTAAAGCAGTTTCTTAACTGCTTTGAAGCAAACTGTCTTTAAAGTAAACCATCTACGAAGCCGATTGTTCTTAAAGAGAACTGTTCCTAGATGAAAATGACCCTACAGAAAACCATTCTTAAAGTGTAGACTCTATAGAAAATTAAATCTCTATGGAAAATTAAATTTCTTTCGGAAATTAAATAACATATCGATCTAAAAACCCTAACTTAGAAAGAGTAACTATGTTAAAACACAACTGAAAACCTTAATAAACCAGTCTGAGTCATAGTCTCAGGTATTCTCCTCAAAACAGAGTTCAATGATCTTTTCAGTGATTTCTTGAATATTTTCTTTTCCGTTGAGCTTTATTGAAAAATCGGCATATTTCTGATATAGAACCATTCTTTCTTCAAAAAGTTCTTTCAGGCTCCTATTCCTGAGTCCTACTATGCCCCTTTTTCTTGCGTTGGGAAGCCTTTTGGCAATGTTTCTGAATGCAGTGGAAAGAATATTTTTGAGATTGTTTTTAAGTGAGTCATGGCTTTTTCGGAATAAATCACACTCCCACCAGGAGGAATAACGCTCCTATCCACCTGCTCGAGCCTTAGAATGGCTTCTTCTTCAAACCTGATAAAAGCCAGATCTCCCTCTTTATCGATCAGAGTCTGGAGGGGCATTCCTGTTTTTCCCTTATCAGGTGATCCACATCGATAAAAGTATATCCAAGGTGCTTAGCAAGTGATCTCCCTATAGTACTTTTTCCCGCTCCTGCCATGCCGATTAATGTAATGTTCAATGTGATACTCTCCAAATTTTGGAAATAAAGGAACTCGCTACCTCAAGCTTCACTGTACAACGGTCATTGCGCCTTAAATCATTCGAACAAAATATACTCTCCAGCTATATAAAACGTATAGCGTTTTCTGTTTACCTGGAAATGATAATTAAATCTAACTGATAACTTGAAATTCCAAAAAATGGACCGGAATCCTCCTGTATATGTTATTATTAGGTAGATATTATGAAAATACCCGGACAGAAAGAAATGATGTTCATAAATAGTTTGAGAAATCGAGAAACAAGCCAGATAGACAAAAAAACAGCCTATAGCGACCCCGCAAAATAAAGCTAAGGTGAGACTTATAACAAGAAGAAGTTAAAAAAGAAAGCAAATAAACTTTAAGAGGAAAAAACTGATTTGGAGAGTTTGTTTTCTTAAAAAAACTACTTCTTAAAGAGAATATTTCTTAAATAGACTACTTCCTGAATAGACTACTTCTTAAAGAGTTCTTTCTCAAATATTGATCTTTCCGGTTTACAGGTTCACCCTCAAGGCTGTGAATATGCCTCTCAATCGCTTTCGGAGAGTGAAGGAAAGAGAGTATATACTCAGAAAGGACAGTTCTGGTACCTGAAATATAATGCTTCAAAAGTCCTCTGGCAGTTAACTTATCAACCTGCTCGAGGGAAACAATAGCAAGATACATGAGAAGTCGAATGAAAAATACGAGATGAAGCACAAGCATTTTGACCCAGGGACTATCCGAACTGATCGCCATCCCGCAGATCCAGCTGCAAAGCCTGAGAGAATATGAAATAAGACTGTTTTTATACAGATTCAAAAACAGTAGGAGGAATATAAGAAAAATCAGACCTCCAACTATGAGAGATATTTCATGAGCTGAATACATAAGAGCCATAAACCTTTACTTTCTGTTACTATTTTAATTTATGTACTTTTATTGCTTTTCGGAGCGTATGAGGACGTCAAAAAGTTATAACTTGAGTTCACAGAGTTAATCAAGGAATGGGTTTGGTTCAGCTAATAATGAAAAAGGAAACAATAATAGCCAGACAGAATGCTCGGAAAAGCGAAAAAATCCGACCAAAAAATATTTCCGCTCCCTATGTCTTTCTACAAGACTTTAACACAGTTTTCCGAAAATTATTATGTGCTAACACCTATATGTGTTAACACCTATTCTTCTGGCAGAACGAAAAACGGGAAAAACCAGGTCATGCTTTAGCAGAAGGAGCGGGTCTATCTGTAGACACTCCGTTCAAGGTAAAATATGCATTTAATACTTTTTCAGCAAATAGTAATAATAAATAGAAACAATATTTAGTATTCTCAGATATTTATGTTGATTTCACCTGTGACCAGGCAAACTTTTGTTAATAAAGAGTCTCCATAAAGTTAAAATTCGAAGAGAAATTCTAAAATTATCAGCAAGTTATGAGTAGTAATAATAACTAAAACAGTCACATTAAAACAGTCACACTAAAACAATCACACTAAAACAATCACATTAAAACAATCACATTGGTTATAGTGGCTAGAAATTAGCCTCACGGGAAAATATAGGGCGTAAAAATAGAGGTTGTTTTGAAAATGAAAAAGTATGACGTAGTTGTTGTCGGGGCGGGCATAAGCGGGCTTTTAGTAGCTCTAACACTTTCCAAACACGGAAAAAAGGTTCTTGTTCTTGAGAAAAGGCAGCATATTGGAGGAAATTGCAATAGCTACATGGTAGAGGGCTATCAGGTAGATACAGGAGTACATGCGATAACCCATCTGATTGAAGGACCCCTGAAGAGATTGATGGACAATTATTTTGATTATCTACCTATATTTGAAGACTACGGGTACTACTATATTCGAACTGAAAATACTTTTGTCAAAGTTCCTTCCAATCTCAAAGATTTCGTTACTTTTGATGTGCTTCCTAGAAAGGACAGAGTTTTGCTTTCCCAGACCCTTACAAAAGCTTTTACTCTTTCTTCATTCGGAATAGATCTTTCGAATAGATCGGTATACGATTTCATGCCAAAGAGTCTTTCTGAAGATACATACGATTTTGTGGACACAATGTGTAGGTCTCTTTCTGGAAAAGCCATGAAAGAGACTTCAGCTCAACGCGTTCTGTATGGTAGTAGTTTTGTAAGAGATAGCGTTACTCAAGAGCAGTTTAATGCCATGATAGGAAAGCTTGAGCCTAAAAAACGTCAGTCTGCAGAGTCTATTCTTGCCTCAGTCCTCCCGTATCATCTCCATGCTTCACTTCAGGCCAGAATGACAAAAATCACGCAGCCTTTTACATCTCTGGAAAGGCTTGCTACAAATGAAGTAAATGATTCACAGGGTTATCCCAGAAAAGGATTAAAGGCTCTGCTTAATGCTATCCTCTACTCACTTCCGGAAACAGTTGAGATCAAAAAAGAATGTGAAGTAAGCTCTATTTTAGTACAGGACGGGAAGATATTAGGTGTAGAAGCTGATGAGATCTATAGCTCAGATATTGTTATCTACACGGGATTTGCAACAGAGCTTCCCAAGCTTATAAAGGATCTTCCTTCAGAGTATGTAGCAGACCTAAAAGATATTGTCCATAACAAAAGCCTTACTATCTGGCTTGGAATGGAAAAAAAGATTCCAGAATTTAATTATACAGGCTCAGAGATTTGGTTTAAGGACCTTGCTTACTGGGCATCTCCTATAAGCAATTACGATCAATCACTTGCTCCTAAAGACAAACAGCTTATAGGCTTTACTTTCATTCTCAATGAGAATAATAGTGAAAAGCATGAACTTAAAAAAGCCTATGACACCATTTTCCACGCTATTCCAAATGCCGAGAAACGTGTTGATATGCAGCATGAGCAGATAACAATTCCCGAAAAAGCTACAGTCTCAATAGATGGAAAGTTTGTAGATATCAGAACTCCGATTCAGAATCTCTATATAGCTGGCACAGATACCGATAAACGAAGTATGGGAATCACCCGGGCTTCGTATTCGATCATTGAGCTCTTAAAGGTTCTTAATGAAGATGGAAATCTGCATGAAACATAATAAGATGGAAATCTGAAAATTAAAAACTAGAGACAAAGGTAAAGATCCTGATAAAGAGGACACAGGCTATAAAGAAAAGTTAAAAGGGAATAGACTTAACCCCTGAAGTTTTCTATAACCTGTTTACCTCTTTCTGCTGGCACAATTGTCAGCTCTGCATTTGGAAATTCCCTTTCAAGCGGTTCGTCATCTGCAATTCTGTCCATGGTGATTGCAACTGCTGCAACCTCGGAATGAGGCTGGCTTCCAACTGCAACATTCCAGTCCGCAAGCTGGTAGATTTCAGGAGGTACCTTTTCTGCTCCTACGACTATCATAAGCCTGTCACAGTTTTTAAGTTCGTCCGTGACATCGGGCAAATTGACTCCATACATTGACAGGTGGCAAACTTTTCCGCCGGCAGCTTTCCATTCCTTGATTTCCTGCTTATAATTGACATTGTTTTTAATATAGAAATCTCCGCCCCAGCGCCTGACAACATCCTCAAGAGTTTCTACTATTCCTGGATCATTCGAGGCAAGGAGCATACCTTCTGCACCGAGCAGCCGAGCAGTTAAGCCCACGTGGGTTGTGATTCTTTTATCCCTCTCAGGGCGGTGCCCCAGGCGCAGCAAAACAATCTTTTTCATGCTCGTGCTAAAAACCTGCAAGGTATTAAAGGATTTCACTAAAAAAGAAAAGATTACTGGAACCCGTAAGTTCCGGGAATTCTCTTAAGAAGCATACCTTCAACAATTATCGGGTTTGTTCTCTGGGCCGTTGTCAATGCAGTATCGAGCTTGAACTCTTTTTCAGCATAAATTGTAAGAATAGGGTCTCCCTTCTTAACAGACTCTCCCATTTTCTTATGAATTGCAACCCCGGCTCCTTTATCATTAGGAGCTCCTGCAAGCCTTGCAATCTCAATTATCCATTTATTGTCAAACTCGATGACGTATCCGTCTGCAGAAGCGAGAATGTCGGCGGTATATTGCCCTACCTGGATGTCACCCGATGTAATCTTCGGATCGCCGCCCTGGGCCTCAATAATCTGTTTCATTTTCTCAAGGGCTTTCCCGCTCCTTAGAGTTTCCAGTGCAACTTCTTTTCCACGATCTCTTGGAGCAGCGCCTCCCATCTCAAGCAGAATACCCGCAAGAGAGGCACTCTTTTCAATGAGGCTGTTTGGACCTTCCATACTTTCCAGCACCTTCAGAGCTTCCCTGACTTCTAGCGAGGGACCTACTTTTCTTCCAATAGGAGACGAACCATAAGTGATTGCGCACTCAACGTTCATTCCAAGCCTGTGCCCGAGGTTAATCAAGTCTCTTGCAAGTTTTTGCCCTTCCTGAACAGTCGGAACTTTTGTGCTTGGCCCTACAGGGATGTCCATTACCACATTGTCGGCCCCAATAGCTCCTTTTTTTGCCATAATAGAGGCAAGCATCTGATAGTAAGGGTCAATGGAGAGAGGATATTCAACTCTTATGAGCTTGTCATCCGCAGGTGCGATATTTGTAGCTCCACCCCAGACAAGCGCACCCCCTACTTTTTCGGTTATCTCTTTGACTTCCTGAGAACTGAATTCTACCGGGGAAAGCACTTCCATAAGGTCGGCAGTTCCGCCTGCTCCTGTAATCGCCCTCGAACTCGTCTTTGGAATGAGAAGCCCATTTGCAGCGATAATAGGAACAACAAGAAGAGAGATTTTGTTTCCGGGCACTCCTCCTATCGAGTGTTTGTCCATTATAGGGTGAGTATCAAATTCAATCGTGTCTCCACTTTCAATCATGGCTTTTGTAAGCCATTCAACCTCATCATCGGTCATTCCGTGAATATAGGAAGATGTTATAAAAGCCGAGAGTTCGATCTCACTTAGGTTTTCTTCTACAATATCATTTACGAGTGTTTTAATTTCATCCTGTACAACAGGCTTTTTATCCATCATTTTTTTGATCACGGATGCGGATTTTGAACGGAATGCAGGAACAACTTCGACTGGCTTATCCCAATCCTGAAAATGCTCGTATACTTCAAAAAAAGATCCCAGTGTGCCTGGAGGAACCATATCATCCGTTGTATCAACAATTGCAGAAATGCTCTCATGCCCGCGAATACGGACCCTATCTCCCGGATTAACCCCAAGTTCCTTTGCGTCGGCAATATTTAGTAACACTTTGTGCTGCCCTATTTTTATGTTAAAATGTTCCAACTTCAACTGCATGAGTAAACTTCTCCCTTTTTTTCTTTCTTGTTATAAGTGTAAACATGTGACTAAAATTTGTTTCCCTAGAATCTAGACTTTCGGTTTGTTTCTCCATTTGAAAAACGGACAGTCCAGCCTGGAAAAACCTGGTGGATTAATAGTAAATGTTAATAGTAAATGTTAATAGTAAATGTTAATAGTAAATGTTAATAGCAAATGTTGGTAGCAAATGTTGGTAGCAAATGTTGGTAGTAAATGTTAACAGTAGATGTTAATAGTAGATATTAACAGTAAATGTTAACAGTGATTGTTTGTAAAATGCTAGTAGCATAAATCTTAAATGCTAAACTAAGGTAACACATTAACCTTCATGTTATTTTAAAATAATTACCCAAAAAACTTTAAGTAAAGAGACTAAAGCTCTTCCCAAAAATATGATCTTCTTCGTGCGCAATAAAAATTTAAGCATTTGCATTGACCAGTCTTGACTTATCCAAGACTTTATTTTAGTGTATAGATTATAGCCATTATGGACCGTGAGATTATTATAAATAGGACAAACTAGAGAAGTTTTTCATACGAAAAACAAATCAGTAATTTTTCCTGATAGCGTTTTTTGGACAGATCTGATTAGTTTGGACTATACAGAAAATTGTGAAAACTGCTTGATATCGTTTCATAGTCTCTAAATACACTACATAGATACTTTTGCCTACTATGCAAAATTCTAATAAATCAACATTTAATTGAAAAACGATAACAGGAAAATAGGAATTTATAAAAGTTTACTGCGGAAAGTAGGTAGGGTTTTGCCACAAGCTTTTGAAAAGCTTGTGGCAAAACATTCTATACATTGTTACAGGAATTTTAGTCAAGCTTTTTTACAAAAAGGTTGTAGTCAAGCTTTTTTACAAAAAAAAGCTACTGGTGCAGTTGTTATTCTGCCGGGTTTAATAATTGATCGGGTTAGAACCATACCTTGAACCAGTTCTTTTTTCATCCTCTGCTTCTGTTTCATGCGGTACAGTTGAACCGGTTGATGTTTCATCCTCCACATTTATTTTGTGTGATACAGTTGAATCAGTTGATTTCTCATCTTCTGTTTTTGTTTTGTGCCAACCAGAGAAACAGCAACGTTCCTTACAGTGCATGATGTGTTTTACAACATATGCAAGTCCTATCGCTGCTAAAATATAGCCCACAATTTTCATTAATTTAGTCATGTTTATTACCCCAAACTACTATTGTACTTTATCGTTTATGAAGATACGCACATAGACAGGTTTACCATAATTGTTTTGTCAAGACAAGCATATTTCAAATCTTTGTCTAAGATCTTTGTCTAATAATAACTCTGGCTTTTCAGTTTTTTCTCGTACCAATGCTAGGAACTACTGTCCATAATTTATGTTTTTCAAAAAATAAAAACATTGTAATTTATATTGTTGATCTCTGGGTTTTTTACTGTTCTACTTAAATCTGCATAGACCAGCCATAAAAGCTACAGCAAATTATACTACAAATAGAACTATTTTCTCTATTAGAATTTAAGTGTTTTTATGGGGAGCAGAATAAAATGAAAAGCTTACATATTTTTTATATAACTAACTCATTCAGTCTATTTTTATTAAAGTACTGTAAAGGACAAGATTATAATCATATAAGAAAATCACGCCTGATTGTTTTTCTTCAACTACTCTTCTTTTGTTGTTTACTACCATTTCATCTATTGCATATTACGAAAAGGTTTCCAGTCAATTAAAGAATCAATCTCAGCCAGTTTGTCTCCAACATATTCAAGACGCTTGTATTCCTCTTTAAGAGCAAAATCAGTAATGTTTTTCATGAAGAAAAATAAATGTGAACAGATTTAAAGTAAACCAGACTGAAAGCATAGGTTTATCGAAGTTCTCTATACATAAAAATCAGAGACCATATCGTTTTCTCAAATTTTCAATCGTGCCTACGTCTATCGCTTCAGTTTTTTCTATTTCTTTCAATTTTTCAATGTACTCAGGTTTTAATTCTGGCTCCAAAATCATGTCTTCATACTCTTCAGCCGTTTTAATAATAGCTGCGCTTTTATCTTTTAACCCGTACTTTGCTTTAACTATATTCAGGATTTTGTTTGTGTGGTCATCGATGTTAATAATAGCTTGTACCATAATATCATATTAGTATCGTATTAATGTCGTATTAATATCGTACTAATACATATTGGTCCTCGTCTGAGAAATTCATCACCATTAATTGCTCATCATGTGATTTATTTTATTAAAGAAGCTTTTTTATCTGTTTTCTTCTTAAAAGAAATACACTTAATGGATCTTTAATCATATATAGAAACCAAAGGGCATTTTTTAAGGATATAAAAATTAGTGAAGCATTTGACATAAACACTTATTGACAGAGTATATGACTGATGATTTACAGACACACTTGGTAAAAAAACGAACTACGTGTATTACTCTCAGTAATTATACCGCCAGTGTTATATACAGGAACTTACATAGTATATATTGTTCACAAGGAACTAAACTGTAAAATGAAGCAAATTCAGGACAGAGTAAAATTCGATCCCGCAATGAACTTCATTGACGTGTAAGCTTAAAATGGAGCAAATTCAAGACGGCTTGAAAACCGATCTCGAAATCTACTTCACTGATGCGTAAGCTTAAAATGAAGCTAATTTAGGGCAAGTCTGAACCTGATCCCATGTCTAGACTTCATTGGCGCGTAGCTATAAGGTGGAGCAAATTCAGGACGGCTTAAAAACCGATCCAGTAGTATCCTTCATTTATAGCGTAAACTGCGAGGTGAAGCAAATTCAGGACAGTCTAAAACCTGACCCTGTAATAGACTTCATGACTTGTAAGCTTAAAATGAAGCAAATTCAAGACGGTTTAAAAATCGATCTCGAAATCTACTTCATTGACGCGTAAGCTTAAAATGAAGCAAATTCAGGACAGAATAGAAGCTGATCCAGCAATAAACTTCATTGTTGCAGACCAAACCTTGTGAACCCTTTACTCATTATTATAATCAAAGTTAAAGCGTATAAATATCGTTTTTCGTCTTTTACTGCTTTTCTCAGCTTTTCAGTGCTATACAATATTTTTGGGACTTTTTTGCTTCGTTTGTGACCCTAATTAAAGGCACATATGCTTTTATACAGTTTGAATTTTGATTAAGCCGCTGAAAGACATAAGTAGACAATTATTTAATCAACTGACATCTTAAAAGTAGTTGAAAACTGAGAAAAAAAGGTTCGGAAAAAAGTTGGGTGAAAAATTGGGTGAAAAATTGGGTGAAAAGTTCGGAGAAAAGTTCGGAGAAAAGTTCGGAGAAAAGTTGGTAGTGGCCACTATTAATGGTAAAAACGAAGAGAACTGAGTTATGATTGAGCCTATCCCAAAACCTTGAATTTTGAATAATTGATCTAATTTCTAACCCTAATTTGACAGAAAAATAAAAATTAAAATGAAAAAAGGAGCTTCACGTTCCTGTTTTCCCCCTACATTTGATGTTTCTGTGCATTGTTCTCGATTTTTTGCTATTTTCATTTTTCCGAAAAATTCTGCGTCAATCTCATTAAATAGCACTAAAATGATAGTTAAATATAGTTAAAAGGTTAAAATTAGAGTTAAAAAGCTATAAATGAAGTTAAGAAGCTAGAAATAAAGCTAAAAAGCTAGAAATAAAGCAAAGCTAAAAAGCTAGTTAGAGCTTAACATCTTTATCTTTAACCTTGATTGTTTAAAAATCAATAAAATTTTTCTTAAAATATCAGATTTCGAGCCCTAAGAATTACAGTAAAAAGGAAGATGACCGGATGAAAGAGGACAAAGCTAGCCTTTCTGCAATCATGACTGCATGTATTCGTGCTCATCACTCGATGTATGATACTCCCAAAATCTTTGATGATTTTCTGGCCTATAATTTGATACCACAAGAAGCACTGTTATCGATTAAACAACATTTTAGTAAGGATAAACAGTTTAACGATCCTGAGCATACTGTCACACCCTCAGACCAGACAATTACCCTTTCATCTGTTACGAAATCAACCAGCGTTCTCAGCCGTGCACGCTATACGGAAGATGTCCTGGAGGAAGCTGTCATACAGGGAGTGAAGCAATATGTAATTCTTGGAGCAGGGCTGGATACCTTTGCATTTCGGCGTCCAGAAATGATGGATTGTTTGGAAGTATTTGAGGTCGATCATCCGGCTACACAAAATCTCAAGCTTCATCGCCTTGCAGAGTTAGGATGGGAGCATCCGGCACACTTACATTTCATTCCCGTGGATTTCACAAAGGAAAACTTAGCAACAGCACTCATTCGTTCACCATATTATGACCCGAGTGTTAAAAGTTTCTTTAGCTGGCTTGGCGTTACCATGTACCTGACTCGGGAAGAAGTGTTTTCGACGCTTCGCTCCATTACCGATATTGCCCCTGAGGGCAGTGCAGTTATTTTCGATTACTTTGATTCGGACGCGTTTATTCCCGAAAAATCGTCGCCAATAATGAAAAAAAAGCAGGAAATTTTTCAAAAGCTAGGTGAAAAGATAATAACAGGTTTTAATCCCTTAACTCTGGATGAAGATATTACAAGTTTAGGATTAAGTCTCCATGAGGACCTGAGTCCGGAAGATATCGAAAAGCATTACTTCCAAGGACGTAAGGACGGACATCATGCTCCTGAACATGGACATATTGCATGGACAATTGTCAAATAATATGACTATTACAAATGATTTTTGCCTTGAGACCTGTCTGAATCCGCTATAATAACTGAGGACAAATGAAAACATTGAGGACAAATGAAAACATCTGAAAAATGTGTACTATAAAAATCTGTCAGTTGCACACTAAAAATATGAGATCCCTATTACCTTGAAGTTCAGTGTGAAGTGTGGATTTGAACCTACGAAATCTTTCGATACCGGATCTTAAGCATTATTCAGTTTTGAAAACAATAGGAATAAAGAACAATTAGTAGACAATTGAAAATGCACAAGTCATACTCCTTTTAAAGACTTTCTTTGAAATAAAAAATTTTTTCCACATCAGTGAACATTGGTTCTTTCCTGAACTCATTCTAATTTGTGGTCTCAAGTTTACCTTCATCAATAACAAAGGAAAGAGTTCTGGTATTTGCAGGACATCAATGTTCCTGGATATCATTCATTTCACTACCGTAAACAGAAGTGCAGGCATGTTCTCAGGTTTGAGCTTGAGAACAGAAATGCTGCTCTCGATACAACAACAGCTTTTTTCATGGAACTTCACACCAGCGACGTTTTTCAAAAGTAGAACTGAGCAGGACTTAAAATCTGGAAAGGGATTTCCTTGTATCGTGAAGTTGTTTTAAGCTAAACTCTTTCTTATAATCTTTGAAATTGTAAATCCTTCTCTAGTACTGATTAACGAAAACAGAGGTTGATTACCCTGAGACAATTAATAAAAACAATACAGAGAATAAAGAACCACAAGATGAACAAAAAGAAATCTCGAAAATGCCAGGCTTTGAAGTATATTACGGAGCAGTTAGCCTGCTTGCAGTAGTCCTGTATAAAAAGGAAGTAAAAAAATCCAATGTTTATATGTAAAAAGTGGTTTAAAAGTGGTTTAAAAGTAGTTTAAAAATAGTTTAAAAATAGTTTAAAAAATAGTTTAAAAATAGTTAAAAAAGATTAGAGAAAACCTGGAAGATTTTTTGTTCTTATTACCTATCCCCCGGTAAAGTAATCCAGAGACATACCCTCAATATATCTTTGAATTAGAACATCTTCCAGGCAATTCTTTACTCACATACCCCAGTCAGTTCCCATTTTTGTTGACTTTTTCTTTTTGTCTTAGCGGTTTGTCCATTCGTTTTTTATCCGTTTATTTGGGTTTACTCTCTTGCTCTCGTGAGGTTGAATCTGTTCTCTTATTCTCGTGGAGTTACAAACTATAATTATTCCCAAACTTATTTAAAATAAACTATATAAAAAATTGGTCCCGAGCAAATAATATCCTCATATAAAATGTTTTTTTAGCAAAGAACATTTTAATATTAATGACTATTTTTAAATTGTGTATCTTTTTTCTTCATTATAAAAAGCAGGACTTATTTTTTCACATACAGAACTTATCCCAAAATATTATCTAATCTACTATTACCGCCAATATTATAACTCCTATTCTGGCATTATATTGGCTTTGGAATAGGTTCGACGTGAAACTTTGTAATTTCTACGTCTTTCTTAGTGCTCAGAAATCTAAAAAACGGACGATCTAAAAATTAGAAGATCTAAAAAATCAGAAGATCTAAAAAATGGAAAATCTAAAAAATGAAAAATCTAGAAAATTGAATAAATGTATAGATTTTACTTCCATCGTTGCCTATTTCATCTTCTTGAATTCAAGAAAGGTTTTATAATTCCGAATCATATTTTCATTATTCTATATAGTAACATTTATGATAATAGTAAATTGTTTTCAATACAGGATAAACTTAACTGGGGATAGCAAATTATTTGGTGGAGTATATGGGTGATAGAGAAAAAAATGTAGGGTTTGCTGCAGCTTTGAACATAATCTTCACAGTCATAGAACTGATAGGAGGATTCTTAACAAACAGCTTAGCACTGATAGCTGATGCCTTGCATGATTTTGCTGATAGTTTTGCGTTAATAATAGCCTGGTACGCGGAAAAGAAAGCAAAAAAACCTGCAACAAGCAAAATGACTTTTGGATACAGAAGGTTATCTCTTTTATCTGCAACATTTACTATTATTGTACTGGTAACCGGATCGTTGTTTGTACTTACTCAGGCTATCCCGCGTCTAATCAGTCCAGAACCTGTAAACGCCGAAGGAATGATTTTAATTGCAGTCATCGGAGTCACTATAAATGGACTTGGATATTTTCGATTAAAGAAAGGGATGAGCCAGAGTGAGAAAGTATTATCCTGGCATCTTCTGGAAGACATTTTGGGATGGGTAGTTCTGCTCACCGGGTCAATAATCATGAGGTTCTGGAACAAACCTGTTATCGATCCTATAATGACAATAGGATTCACTGTTTTTGTATTATGGGGAATTTCTAAAAACGCAAAAGAAGTATTGAATCTTCTTCTGGAAGGTGTCCCTGAATATATCGATATTGAAGAGATTAAAAAATCTATCTTGTCGGTTGAAGGAGTGAAGATGGTTCACGATCTACATGTATGGTCTCTGGAAGGAGAAACCGACCTTTTAACAGCTCATGTTGTTGTGGAAGACAAATATCTACAAACACCGGATAAAATGAGACAAGCTATTAAAAACAAATTAGAGGAGCATCATATAGAGCATTCAACTCTTGAACTTGAAAGTGAAGGACTTTGTTCTGGAAAAGAATGTATTTTTGAATCGAAGAAATAATGAACAAGGAAATTTACAAGGAAACTTACAAAGAAACGCATAAAGAAATATACAAAGAAATATACAAAAAATATGCAAAAAATTGCGATAAAAATAAACTTTCAATAGTAAGGATCTTGTGTAGTGAGTAGGATCTTGTGCAGCGGGGGAAGATTAATCCATGATCGAATGACTGGTCACGAGGCACTGACCTGGTAGATCATACTGTATATGATACCATTCGCTCAGGAAATATCAAACCATGATTTATTGAAAATGTCAAAAAATATAACTATAAGATAATATTTTATTCGCAGTCTTGCGCAAACTGTCTTATTCTATCAGTTATGGTCCCGCAGCCAGCGAAAAATGGTTTTTCGGTAACTGTGATCGTAAGCTTTGATCTCCCATCCCATTCAAAATTCGCAGTAATCCCATTGCCGGAAATTTCTCCGCTTTCTCCCGACGGAACGTTGATGCCGTAGTCCTGAAGACCCTGCTTCATGCACTCAAACCTATCAGGTGTAATACCGGAATACGTTACTGGTCTACAACCACCTCCTCCAAACTGTGCTTGTGCTAACCCAGTAGAATAAATTGAGCATAAAACTATCAGACAAGCTATTGATATCTTTTTCATTCTTAACCCCCTAATACAAGTTTAACCCTTTAGTCAACCGTTTATGCAGATATAGACTGAACCACGTAAAGTATAACTATCGGAACTTATTTTATTTGAAATTCTTTGTTGACATCCTCGGCTCTGGTGTATTCTTTGTCTGGAATGTTTTCAAGAGTTTCTAATACCTTATTGCTCGCATTATTTTTTTTAGCATGCTCAATAAGATCCTGTTTTTTTGCGGGATATGAAACATCTTCCAAAAACTTCTGGACTTGATTTGGATTGGTTTCCATAGATCCACCATACCATTTACTTTTTCAAACTCTATAATGGCCTCGTCATTACTGGAATATGTTTTCGTTAGAGCTTTCTGAACTTTAGAGCTTTTTGAGCCTTTAATCTAAGTTATAAGAACATGCTCTTCAGGTGAGTTTACTTGACCAAAAACCTGTCCCATAAAGTTCAGTAGTTGGACTTGTTTGCTCTTTAGTACTCTGGCTTTCCAGATGTTCGGTTTCACTGATAAATCAGAGCAATATATTCTGGCATTATATTCTATTTCAGGTATTCTCTCCAAAGTATCCAAAGTCATTTTCCTCCTGTTTTCCCTTGCAAACCTGAGAAGATTTTTGTTAGCAAGATAAAACAGTACTCGTACAATCATGATTTCCTAATCTCTTGTTTATCATTTTGATAGGTAACCTTAATAGAGATTCAGGTAGCTACCTCTTTTCTCCTTGCTGTCCACCTCCGATAAATAGTATAATTATAATTATATAAAAACGATTCAACACAAACATTTGTTAGAGGATATTTATCAAATTTTGAGATTCTGCTTTCTTTGTCAACAGAGGAAATTTAAAGAAAATTTATAAACCTATCAAACTCTGTTTTTCTATATTGACGCCAGAAAAAACTGTATAGAAAAGAAGAGAGAAAGGCAAATGAAGCGGCTCTTAACGGTCACTCAAAATGTCATTTTAAGTCTAATTCTAATGGCTGTACATGCTGAAAATTTTCGAAAAATTAAAGAAAGGAGTTACAATACTTAGCCGAAAAATTGCTTAGCTGAAAAGTTAACGGTAAGACTTTTGAAGAGAATTAGAATCTTGCTTATATACTTTAATAGCCCCACTTATAAACTGTCTATAGATTCCGCAGTACCTTTTATCAAAAGCTTTTGTACACGTATACGAATTATCTCGATAAGCAGTACATTTTAAAGCGTATTTACACTTAATGTTAGACATGTCTTCCTCTTTTAAACTTCAGCGTTCCACTGTCCCGTTTCATTTTCCTGAGTTTATATCCTTATAATCAATATTTATATTAATTGTTTTATAATATATAAGAGATCGTCACAACATATGAATAGCGCTCTGAAACTAAGTGGATTTGTAAAGGATTTCTACTAACGCGCGAAAATAACTGACTCATACTAAGAAAATAGCTCTGTAGAAATTCCCTCTAAACTTGTCTCCAGCTCCTCCCGCATGAACTGCTCTTCCGTGCTTTATCGAATAACCACTCTAACAAACAGAGAGTAATATATTTTGTAGCGATTATTACCAGTTATTAAAAACCATCGATTATCCTCAACCGCAGGTGAGATTGATATGGGCATATTTGATACGATTAAGGATAGGAGAAGCATACGGACGTATAAAAGCGAGCGTATACCGCAGGAAAAACTTGAGAAACTGCTGGAGGCCGCAAGGTTAGCACCATCGGCTGCAAACAGGCAGAACTGGAAGTTCATTGTTGTCGAAAATGAGCAGGTAAAAAAACAGCTTGTTACTGCTTGCAATAATCAGGCTTTCGTAGGTACTGCCTCGCATATCATTGCAGGCATAGGGGATCTCTCCCAAAAATGGCACCAGGTTGACCTTGCCATTGCTCTTGAACACATTGTTCTGGAGGCTGTCGAGCTAGGACTGGGTACCTGCTGGATTGGCGCTTTCAACGAAGATGAGGTTAAAAGGTTACTCAGGATACCTCAGGACAAAAAAGTAGTCGCTTTACTGACTGTCGGAATCCCTGACGAGTCGCCTACCGCCAGACCAAGGAAAACTCTGGAAGAAATCATGTCTTACAATGAGTATACATAAGCTAACATTTAAGCTAACATTTTCTTTACTATCTCAAATTTTAAGCACTTTGATGCAAACCAGCTCTAGGAAATAATTACGCAGACCATGGCAGATGGAATGCTGACTGAACTTGTTTCTGGTTTCTGTGACTTCTTCAGTTTTTTCCAGCATCGGTCTGTCTCTTCTAGATTAGTTTCTTCTGAAAGTGACATAAAACTATGATACATTTTCTACTCTAAAACTTGATTTATAGAAGATATTTTTTAAACCAGTTACATGCTAAACGAGCAACTTCTTCTATAGCTCCCTGTTCTTCAAAAAGGTTGTTAGAACCTGGAATAATCTTAAGTTCCTTGTCTGCTATAACTATTCTATCTAAAGCCCATTTATTATAGTCTACTGCTTCGGCATCTTTTCCGCCTACAATAAACAGAGTAGGTGATTCTACATACATTAAAGCATCTTCAGCAAGGTCAGGTCGTCCTCCCTTAGAGGCAACTGCTTTTACAACGTCCTTGAGCTCTTTTGCAGCTATTAGTGCAGCTGCAGTCCCTGTATTGGTCCCAAAATAGCCCAAGTTAAGCCCTTTAGTGTCAGACCTGTTTAAAAGCCATCTGCTCACATCAATAAGCCTTATTGAAAGCATTTCTATATCAAAATGAAAATCACGTTTTAACATCTCGATTCCTCCTTCATCTACTGTCAAGAGATCGAGTAAAAGAGTTCCGAGATTGTTTTTATTAAATTCCTGTGCAATGTACTGGTCACGTGAACTTAAGCTTTTGCTCCCAGTACCGCGTGCAAAAACAATAATTCCCCTGGCTCCTGTGGGAATATCCAGGTCTCCATTAAGATAGATTGGCCCAATTGGAATTCGGACCTCCTTACTCTCCTGTTCTATATTAGATAATTCTTCCATTTTATCCCCCAAGCTCTAATAATTAAGCTATAATAAGCAAAGCTCGTGTTTTCCCATGAATACGTATCCTCTCATGAATACATATTTTCCCATAAATATGTATTTTTCCAGAAATATGTATTTTTCCAGAAATATGTATTTTTCCAGAAATATGTATTTTCCCAGAAATATGTATTTTCCCATAAATATATTTGTGGCATAATATAAATTATTACCGCATCAGATAAACAACAGTCTTCTTCCTAACATGTACAAACTAACATGTATAAAGAGTCTGTTAACGTCTTTAAAATACAAATTACTCATTTCCTGACTTTCTTGAGTATTTTCCGTAGAGCTTTGTAAAATAAGTCGCAGTTATCCCGTGAAGTATAACAGAAACACATATTACAAGACTGACAATTGGCCAGAGTTCTTCTTTTCCAGTTTGTATCATTGAAAACTGGGAATAATAAAAAGCTGCTACTCCAACGGGACCAAACCAGCCCGCAAAAAGTACATCCAGATTACTTCGAATATTGGGTACAATAGGATTAATAAGATACAGAATAGGTATTCGGTGAAGTAATAGTATTAAAAAAGATACCAGTAAGCCTTCCAATCCAAGACTCATCCACTCCTTCCATGGTGCGACCAGGCCGAGCAGGGTAAATATAGGAGTTGTGAAAAAGAGATCCATACCTTCCACAACACGATCTTCATCAAGCCTCTGTCCTACCGTTGATGTGGTACTAAAAGCAATTCCGGCAGCAAAAACCGCAAGAATACCATCAGCTCCTAATAACTTTATGCTGGAAAGTACGATCAAAGCCAGAGCCAGCGTATAAGTAACGTAAGAAGATTCATCAATAGTCCTTTTGCTCAGAGCTATTTTAAACAAGTATCCGGCAATATAGCCGATTATGGCTCCAAAAATTACAGCACCGACAACTTCCCAGAGAATTGTATGGATAAACCAGTAGCTTAGTGCTTCTTGAGGTCTGTAAGTTATCAAGAGAATAGGAAGTAGTACAAAAGGATAACCCAGACCATCATTAGAAGCTGATTCTACTGAGATTAAGTTCCTCAGCTTTTCAGGAATATTCTTTTCAGCAACTCTTCCGCTTAGAATGGAAGCTGAAAGAATAGGATCTGTTGGAGTTATAATTGCACCCACGAGAAGAGCGACTATAAAACTGAACCCCAAAATCCAGTAAACAAGCATACTGTTTATTATCCACATAAAAGCCATTACTATCGTTAGCATGGGTGCTATTGACCGCCAGTTTTTGAAAGTATAGGTATAAGAGACTTTTAGTGCAACACCCATCACACCAATTGCAATGGATATTCTGGCAGCTTCTTGCAATATATAGTGATTCCAGAAACCCGGACTAAAAATATCAAGCTCAAATGAGCTCAGTAGAAAGCCCACCATCAAAGCTATAAAAGGTTGTGAAAAGTTCCACTTCCTGATAAGCTTGGAAACGGCTCCGAGAAAAAGAACCAGTGAGCCTATAATTAAAAGGATAATATTTAGCTCAGTTTCTGTCATTGCTAGGCCCCATTAGATATTATTATGAAGTCCGGGTGAGCGCTGATGGTATAATGGCATTGACTGGTGACTTTAAAGGCAGGATATATGTACTCTTGGGTAGCATGGTACCCTTTCCAGTAAAAAAGCATAGTTCATTAACTGGAAAATACTATAGTTGTGTTTGTAGCAGTTTTCTGCAAAGTATCCGAAGTCATCAAACAA
Organism: Methanosarcina barkeri 3; assembly: GCF_000970305.1. Classification (GTDB taxonomy): domain Archaea; phylum Halobacteriota; class Methanosarcinia; order Methanosarcinales; family Methanosarcinaceae; genus Methanosarcina; species Methanosarcina barkeri_A. The sequence goes on along the minus strand of NZ_CP009517.1, from coordinate 242,100 downwards.
ATCCTACAAGAAGGGCTCCTGTCAGAGTAATGAGAAGAGATCACGAAGTAAAAACCCTGCATTTCCCAAGTGGTCTTAAGCTGTCATTTTCATCATGATCTTCCTCTTTAGCCACGGTACTCTTCCCTAGAGTATAGCTATGGTTTTTTGTGTAAACTGTCGCCAATAATAACTTGTTAATATATCAAATTAGATTTATAAATATCCTGACGTTCAAAAAAAGAATATATAAGCTCGTTATTAAGAGACAATAAACATATTTAATAACGTAATTTCTTTTTTCGGATAAACTACTCAAAGAAATTATATATCTTAAAATATATAAGTTAGTTTGTTTATAGACCTGCATTGTTTATCATTTCTCAAAATAATAAACGAATAAATGGAATCAAACTTCTTCTTACTGCATTAAATGTTTAATCTAAAAGCAAGGGGGCAAAATCTGGATACGCAAGAGATTGAACATACTATTAAAAAGTTTAGTAACTTAATTGATAAAAACAAGGAAAAACTGGCTTATTCAGATTTTAAAGAAGGAGTAAACAAAGGTCTGGATATCGCAAAGTATAACTTTGGAGATCATATAGAAAAATTTGACTTATTCAGTTCGAAAGAGAATCAAACCACAAAGATACAGAACTTACAGAACGAATATAACTTACTTATAGACACGCTTAAGATAGGAAAACCAGGCTGTTCTGCAGACTGTTTAGAGGGAATATATGAAGGACTTGAGAAGTCAAAGATATTATTTGGAGAATTTATAAAGGAATTTGTATAATATTAATACTTACTTAATATCGGACTGTGTATTTACTTTGAAATTTTTAACCTCAAAGCATTGTTTGTTTAAAGTCTGCTTTAGATAATTAATTTAAAATACTAATTATGTTGTATCCTGAGATGATTTCGCAGACTTAAAACCACTTTGAAATCCAGTACATGAAAGTCTAGTATATAATACAAAAACAGGCGATACAAAAGATCAAATGTTGAGTAAATTCCAATTTGCTTTCCCACTATCTTTCCCACCATCTTTCCCACTATCTTTCCCACTATAAGTCTTCTCACAGATCATTTTACCGATTATCTCCTCTGGATTTTCAAATCCGTGTTTATTTTTCATAGGATAAGGATTCTCTTATCGAACGTTCTAGCTATCCTTATAATATCTGGGAGATAACTATTGTTTAAAATAACCTACCTTTGAATCATTTTATGAGACTTTGAGGCCTCCCCCGTAATTAACTTATCTCAAAATAGAAAACTTTGCTAAATTAAAATTTTGCTAAATTAAAATTTGTGCTAAATTAAGGTTTTTGCTAAATTAAATGCTAACTGCAAAATAAGCAATCGATAAGCTGTAACATAATAAAGCTAATAACAGCTAATACGGAGAGTCTCAGTGACTAATAGCGAGAAGAAATCTGAGTTCTGGAGTGTTCCAGCATCGGAGATGCTACAGAGGCTTCAGACAACGGATGAAGGTCTTAAAAGTTCCGAGAGCACTGAACGGCTCGCGAAATATGGAACCAATATTCTTAAACCAAAAAACCGGTTCAACACCATTAAAATTTTGCTTTCTCAGTTCAAAAGTCCGATTACTATAATTCTATTATTTGCAGCAGGATTATCTTCTTTTCTCGGTGATGTTACAGACACTGTGATTATCGTAACTATTATTCTGATTAGCAGTATGCTGGGTTTCTGGCAGGAAAAAGGAGCAGCAGACGCTTTTGAAAAATTGCTAAACACCGTTAGGGTAAAAACGACCGTGCTCAGGGATGGAAAGGAAAAGGAAATCCCTATTGAGGAAGTAGTGCCAGGAGACATAATTATTCTCCATGCAGGAGATATGATCCCTGCAGACAGCCTGATTTTGGAATCAAAAGAACTTTTTGTTAACGAATCTACTCTTACTGGAGAGACCTATCCTGTAGAAAAGTCAACCGGGGTACTGAAAGCAGAAACTGCTCTCGCACAGCGTACAAACTCCCTCTGGATGGGAACGAGCGTATCCAGTGGAAGCGGGAAAGCACTGGTCGTATCTACGGGGAAAGGAACAGAATTCGGGAAAATATCCGAGACATTAAAACAAAATATCCCGGAAACCGAATTTGAAAAAGGTGTTTCACGCTTTGGCAATTTTCTAGTAAGAGTTACAGTGATTATGGTAACAGCCATCTTTGTAATCAATATATATCTTCAGCGTCCTCTACTTGACTCATTTCTTTTTTCTCTTGCTCTTGCGGTAGGACTAACTCCCCAGCTTTTACCTGCGATAATAGCAGTTAACCTTTCACACGGAGCAAGAGAAATGGCTCAAAATAAAGTAATTGTCAAAAGGCTGGCTTCAATTGAAAATCTCGGTAGTATGGACCTTCTATGTACTGACAAGACAGGTACTATTACCGAAGGGGAACTAAAACTTCACTCATTTCAAAATCTCAAAGGAGATCAGAGTGAAAAAATTCTCCTTTATGCTACTCTTAATGCCTACTACCAGAAAGGCTTTGAGAACCCTATCGACCGGGCAATCCTTGCAGAGAAAAAAGCAGATGTGTCCCAGTACGAAAATCTGGATGAAGTTCCTTACGATTTCATCCGCAGACGGTTAAGCATCCTTGTTTCAAAAAATGGCAGTAGCGTAATGATTACTAAAGGCGCATTTCCTAATGTCCTTGAAGTCTGTTCAGTAGCAGAAACCGAACCTGGAAAAGTTGTAGAGATCTCTGAAGTCAAGGGACAAATTGAACAAAAGTTTGAAGAGTTTAGTCGAAAAGGACTTCGGACACTGGGACTTGCTTATAAGGACATGGGCCAGCAAAAAACTATCAAAAAAGAGCAAGAAACAGGAATGACTTTTCTTGGGTTCCTCGCCTTTTATGATCCGCCAAAACTGGATATTGCTAAAACGATAGATAGCATGGAAAAGCTTGGAATATCTCTGAAAATTATTACTGGAGACAATAAGTTTGTAGCTGCCAGTATTAGCCAGGAGGTAGGGCTTGAAAGCTCAAGAATTCTAACCGGAAGCGAAATTGCTCGGATGGATAAGGAAACTCTGATAAAAAAAGTGAACGACACTGATGTCTTTGCCGAGATAGAACCAGACCAGAAAGAACACATTATCATAGCATTTAAGAATTGTGAGAAAGTTGTCGGATATCTTGGGGACGGCATTAACGATGCAAGTGCTCTTCACGCAGCCGATGTGGGAATTTCGGTAGATAGTGCTGCAGACGTTGCCAAAGAAGCTGCAGACATCGTGCTGATGGAAAAGAGCCTGAATGCACTTGTCGAAGGTATAAAAGGTGGACGAAAAACTTTTGCCAACACTCTGAAGTATGTCTTCATGGCTACAAGTGCCAATTTTGGAAATATGTTTAGCATGGCAGGAGCTTCACTTTTCCTGCCTTTTCTTCCTTTACTGCCCACACAAGTCCTGCTAATCAATTTATTAACTGATTTCCCTGAGATGACAATAGCCACTGACTCTGTTGATAAGGAACTGGTTGAAAACCCTCGTCGCTGGAACGTAGATTTTATCCGCAGATTTATGATAGTGTTTGGCATTACCAGCTCGGTATTCGATTACATGACCTTCGGTATCCTGCTTTTTATATTCCCAGGTATGGTAGAGCAATTCAGAACTGGCTGGTTTATAGAATCTGTTATTTCTGCATCCATGATAGTCCTGGTAATAAGGAGCAGAAGACCCTTTTTCAAAAGCAAACCTGGAAAGTATCTCCTGGCAGCTACCCTCTTTATAGTAATAGTTACGCTTTGTTTTCCACTAACTCCTTTTGCAACACCTTTTGGCTTCAAGCCTCTTCCGATCTCCATTATCCTGTTAATTGGAGTTATAATAGGAATATATATTCTTACAGCTGAAATAGTGAAGAGATTTTTTTACAAAAGGGTAAAACTTTGAACTCAAATTATACTCATTGGTCATCAGTTAAAGAATTTTCTTGTCTGAAAGCTATCGATTTTGCATTAGAAACCAGCCTTAAACTTTGGCTTATTTACATGAACTCGATATTCTGTTATAGCTCAGAATTTATTAAAATATTTGACAAATGTTGAAGAAATTGACGTAGTTTGTCACGATTCCTCACTTAACCGAAGACGCATATATCACCATTACTCGTTGGGTTTTGTTGCAATTGCGAATAACGTAACAATACCAGATTCAGCAAAGGTCGAGTTTTGGATCTTAATATATTCTTCGTAGATCTCCTGTTTGATCTTCTCTTTAATTTCGTCTGGGATATCCGTCAACAAGTTCCTTGAACTATCCCTCTCTTCCAGGCGCTTCAAAAATTCTTCTGGCGAACGATGCTGCCTTGGTATCATCCTTGATTCGATTGAGATAGAGGTAAAACCTGCCTCAGACAGAAGATTATGGAGTTCAACTGCATTGACTCTGTTAATGCCCTTATGCAGTTCAAAGTTCCTGGTAATGTTATATTTTGCCAGAATAGGATCCACAAGCTTTCTCATTGTATTAGGACTGTCTCTATCAAGTGTAGTCATGCCTACACTGCCTCCTGGCTTAAGCACCCGATATGTTTCATTGAGAGCGATTTTCTTGTCATCAACCCAATGAAATGAAGAGCAGAAATAGGCGTGATTGATTGAGTTGTCAGGTATGGAACTAAGATCTTCAGCCTGTCCCACAAGAAAACAGATGTTATTGGAAGAATTAACGCCAAACTTTTTCCTTGCAAGTTCTATTCTATATGAGGAGGGGTCAATACAAGTAAGCTTGCCGGACTGCCCAATAATTTCCGAGACATTTAAAGCCTGCCTTCCTGTCCCGCAGCCGATATCAAGTACAGAATCTCCATTCTTAATTTTCATTATTCTTATCAGTGTTTGACCTTTCTGAAACTGGTGGTCACAATTCTGATCATAAATTTTAGCACTTTCCGGGGTATCCCAGTCAATCTCACTCATTAAATTCACCTTCTTGAGTACTTTAAAGCTAATGAAAAGAAAGTAATTCCGGATGGCTTATGCTTCCATCCTGGAAAAAAGCACTGCGCCTATCAAACAGATAATAACTGACAGCGAGCCTATTAATGCAAGGTCACTGGAGACGCCGAAAGTGCTTATACCCGTGATGGCTCCCCTCAGGCCGTCAACTCCATAAGTTAGCGGATCAATCCTGCTAATGAAATAAATTGCAGGAGGCAAGTTTTCTAGAGGAAAGAGAGCGCCTGAAAGGAAAAAGATAGGCATGATTAGAAAGTTCAATATCATCTGAAAACCCTGCATATCTTTCATTTGTGAAGCTATAGTGAGTCCGATCCCTGTAAAGAAAATGGCTATCAAAAACATAAAAATTAACCCGATGACAAGGCTAGTTATATTGGGAACCCTGAATCCAAGAATAGAAGTCAAGATAAGTATGATTAAGCCCTGGATGATGGCTATAGTTGCGCCTCCAAATGTTTTTCCTATCATAATTTCCGTTCTTGAGATCGGAGCTACCAGAGTTTCTTTGAGAAAACCGAATTGCCTGTCCCATATTACTTCCAGGCCGGAAAAGACAGCTGTAAACAGAATTCCCATAGTGACAATTCCTGGAGCAAGAAAATCGATGTAATTTGCTCCTCCGCTAACCTTGGAATACATAGGACCGAACCCAAATCCAAAGGCAATCAGAAAAAGCATTGGCTGCCCTAGAGTGCCTATAAGTCTGGCTTTGGAACGCCAGTAATGTTTGAGCTGCCTCAGACAGAGAGCGTAAATAACCTCAATCATTATCTCATCCTCCCCATACCTCGCATCATTCTCTTTCTACTTGTCCCATTGTCATCGCGGATATTCCTTCCTGTTAATTTCAGAAAAGCCTCTTCTAAAGATTCGGTTTCGGTCTGCCTTTTAATCTCTTCAACTGTTCCCGATTCTATGATTTTTCCATGGTCAATGACTGCTACCTGATCCGCAATTGCTTCGGCTTCTTCCATATAATGCGTGGTTAAAAAAATTGTCATGTTTCTTTCTTCGTTCAACTTTTTGATATGATCCCATATAGAGTTTCGAGTCTGGGGATCCAGGCCAACTGTGGGCTCGTCGAGGAAAAGAATTTTCGGATAATGGACAAGAGCCCTTGCAATCTCAAGTCTGCGTTTCATGCCGCCTGAGTAGTTTTTAACATAGTCTTCCCGCCTGTCCCAAAGTCCAACAATTTCCAGAGCTTTCTGAATTCTTTCTGCTCTTTCTTTTTTAGGTACTTTATAGACAACTGCATGGTAGACAACATTTTCATAAGCTGTGAGCTCGTCATCAAGACTGGGATCCTGAAAGACTATCCCAAAAGATGCACGCGCCTTATCCTGTTCTTTAAGAACATTGAAACCGTTGATAATAATTTCTCCTGATGTGGGCTTCAAAACAGTTGTGAGCATCTTGATAGTCGTGGATTTGCCTGCTCCGTTTGGACCTAGAAAAGCAAAAATTGAACCTGCTTCCACATTAAAACTGATGTTTTTTACGGCTGTAAAATCATCAAATTTCTTTATAAGAGATTGGACTGAAAGTATGTTTTGCATGTTTGATCCTTGAATAAAGTGGTTAACAGAAATATTCGGTTTAAATGTGAAAATCATTTTAAAAAATTTACATATGACGCGATTTTTACCTGTATCGGTGGACGTGTGTTTGTTAGAGTTGAGCTGCATTCAATGCAATCTTTCTAACTATTTCGATAGCAGATGGTAGCTCATCCGAGTCAAAACCTTTGAGCAGAAGAGAATTCATTTCAAAGCCTATCTTCCGCATCTCAGGTTTTAGTTTTCTACCCTTTTCAGTAAGGTAGAGTCTTTTGATTCGTTTATCTTCCGGGTCTGTTATACGGTATACAATGCCTTCTTTCTCCAGTTTCAGAATAGATTTTGCAATCATTGTTTTGTCAAATCCTCTGGACTGTGCAAGGCTGTCCTGACTTCGGCCTTCCTGACAATATAGAGACATCAGGATAGAGAAATGTCCCCATCCTATATGGTAAGGAGCAAGTTCTTTTGCAAAATGCTTCTGGACAGAGCGATACGTAAACGAGATCAGTGCGGCAATTTTGTCAATATCCTCAATCCACTGGATAGGTGTTTCTTCCTCATTCATTATTTTCACTCATGGTAATTCAGCATGATACAAACTTTTTGGAAAATTAGTTGATTAGTATACTATTTATAATAAATGGGTCGTATCAAAATTGTTGACCAGTCAACAATAATAAGGGAATTGTATGAAATGAACAGTTGTCGAAAGACCGTTTTCCTTTGTTTACAACCCGTTGAAACTGTTGAAAGATCATTTTCCTTTGTTTACAACCTGTTGAAACTGTTAAAAGACCATTTTCCTTTGTTTATAGCCGGATGAAATTGTTTTTGAGATGAAATCGGAAAAGTTAATCAAAGAAGAAATCAAACTCCAATAAGAATGAAGCACATTGACATAAGCGGAATATCTCTGTCAGCGGGCAGAACTTAATAAAGAAAGCTTCGACCATGATTATGAGTGTTATAGCCATAACGGATCGATAACAGAAGTCAGAGGATATTTAAGCTTTCACATCGATAAAAAATGGATTGATAATTGAGAAACAGGAATAAAATAATTAAGTCTTACCAAAAAAAGTCAAATGCATACAAAGAAAGATTAAGCTAAGAGATAGATATCTTTTTTGGGGTCATATGATACCTGATAAAATAATATGTTTTTTTAAAACGGTATTGAGTCCCTCAAAAATTATGAATTTGCTTGATGGAGTAGTGATTTTCTCTGAAGAATCCGAGAACGATTCAGAGAGCATTTTGGCGTAGAATTGAAAAAATAATCTATGTTTTTTGTAATCCCACTTCTTCTCTTCATAGTAACCTTTCCTCTAGCTATTTTTTTAAAGAAGTTCAAGTTATGGAGAAGCTTCATGTCATATTTATAAACGGAATTCCACGGATGACGGAAAGTCTCAGTAAGGATATCTTCAAAATTAGAGTTAATTTGAGGATTTAATTTATGATTTAATTGCTTTCTAGTCAAAACTTTAAGTGTAATTCCAGAATTAAAAAACTTATTTAATATATTAACAACAATTGTCATACTTTTGAACGAACTAGTATCTAAATACTTAACCTTGAAATCTATATCTAAAAAAACTGGAATATACTGATTTTGTAGACTCAGTCGCAAACTAGTTTCTTTCCTGCATTCCTGCTCTCTTTGTTTTGAGGATCTTTCTGGTGCTTGATATCCAAAGTATTGATAAAGTACATTTCTTATTACATCGGCTTTACTCAAGTGATACTCTTTTGCAAAGTAATCAATATAAGGAAGGATTGTGTTAATATCTGCATGCTGCAAAATTATTAATGAAGTATACATTTTTCCTCCTTTAGTGCACGTACCATGAGATTTCCTACTCAATGCTTATACTATCTTCTAACACCTTTAATTAAAGCCTGTGACTTTCTTATATTTTTGAAAAATCCAACAAATTTTACAAATTATGTAAACAGTTGGTTATAAAATAAGGATACATATATTGATTGAAAGTCGTTTATTTCTTACATGCAAATCTTCTTGCATTTGCAATAAATATCGCTTACACCTGTTGCTCCGGATATTAAAGTAAAAAAATGTAAATATGTTTAAGTATCTTCTATATTTTCAGTTTTTTCAGGAAAGGAAACGAGATATTTCTCGAATACTAGATGTGGTGTTTTTCAAGTGCGTTATTTTTCAAGTTTACTTGTTTCTCAAGTTTATTTGTTTTCATAAATTGCTTGGTTTTTCAAGTTTATTTGAGTCTACGACTTATTTTACTTTTAAGATTATTTGTTTTTCAAGTTAATTTGTTTTTCAAGTTTAGTTTGTTTTTACAACTTATTTTGTTATTATATATAATTTGTTTTTCTTTTATATATAACTTATTTGTTTATTATATTATACTATCAACAACTTTCTCTTTTTCTCCTTTAGAGAAAACTCTATACACTTTCAGGTGCCAGCGCTTGCAATCGGATTCTGGTGCATCAACTTCAATCAAGTTGTAACACTGAGATATTTTTCCACGAACTTTGGAAGAACAAACAGTTCCAGCACTGATTACAAGCATGTCATTTAATCTCCAAACCCAGGGAATGTGCCAGTGTCCACAGAGCACAAGGTTCACACCTGAACGGTCCAGGAGTTCCAGAACATCGCCTGCATCTACAAGTACATTATTTCCTCTGCCAGTTTTTGGAATCGGAATAAGGTGATGATGAAGGGCAAAAACTTTGAAACTATTTACTGAAAAAGTGTTTTCTATCCAGGTGTAATTTTCCCTTCCGATGTGTCCTTCGTCAAGTTCCGGTTGGGAAGAGTCAATCCCTACTATAGTGACCTCTCCAAAGTGCCCAGAGGTTGATCTGGTTTTGAAAAGGTCCTCAAAAAAGAGGTAACCGGCATTTCTGGAGTCATGGTTCCCCGGAACTATTATCTTGTTTTTGCATCCAATCCTGTCAATGAATTTTTTTGCACCGTTATACTCGGCTGCAAGCCCGTTTTCTGTCAGGTCACCGGTGATTACTACAATATCAGGAGAGCTCCGGTTTATGTTTTCAAGCATGGAATCTGCAATTTCAGGCAAATAATATGCCTCTGAAAAGTGGATGTCTGAAATATGTACTATTTTTTTAATTTCTATTCCTCTGTCTTACTCATTCGCGTTTCAAGGTTTGGAAACATAATTCACAAACTTATATATAGTTATTCGATTTAGACAATATACAAGAACAGATACAATATATGAGTGAAAAAAGAATATTGGCTATATAGTAAAATTTATTCTCTCAGCTGGAAGCATTTCTTCTTTAAATATCCCTTTGTCTACTGACCTGTATTCCGAAATAACCTGCGAGAAAACAAAAAATGCATAAATCCATGTTAAATCCCTAATTTGACAGAAAAATAAAAATTAAAATGAAAAAGGAGCTTCATGCCCCTGTTTTCCCCTACATTTGAGGTTTCCGTACATTGTTCTCGATTTTTTGCTATTTTCATTTTTCCAAAAAATTCTGCGTCAATACTACACGTTTTTTGTAGAAAAATACTTTGCCAATTAATAAATTCTGTCAAATTTGGGTTAAATAACAACAAAAAGCAAGGCAGGATACGGACATTAAACACAAACTTTAATCAACTTACAGATTAATGCATATCTGAGGAAAAAAGGACAAACTTCTTCTTATATAGGGAAAATAGCAAGACCCAAGGCAATCATAAAATAAACCATACTTGACTGGAAATGACTCCTACAGACCCTCTTTATCTCGGTGTCCTGATTCTCACAGGATTTTTTACGGGTATCGTCTCGGGTATGCTTGGTATCGGTGGAGGCTTTATCATGTCTCCTGTTCAGTACTGGCTTTTGCAGGAGACCGGGCTTCAGCATGACATCGCAATAAGGATAGCTTTTGGGACAACTCTTTTTGTGGTTCTGCTAAACGCTATAAATGTTGCTCACATTTACCATCAAAAAAATGCAGTACTCTGGAAACAGGCAACAATAATAGGAGTTTTCGGATCAATCTTCAGTTTTGCAGGAGCAGCACTAGCTTCTTACTTACCGGCTTCTACCCTTAGCAAAATATTCGGAATCGTAGTTCTGATTGGTGCAATTAGAACTTATTTAACCCCAGCTGTTACAGAAAAGAACTATATCAGTTCCAATTCATTTTCTTATGTTTTTTCAGGTATTGTCATAGGCTTTTTTTCCGGCCTTTTGGGGCTTGGGGGTGGAGTTATTGGAATTCCAATCATGTTAATTTTTCTTCATTTAGATCTGCGAAAAGCCATAGGAACCTCAGCCGCAGTAATAATCTTTACCTCTTTTAGCGGATCTGTCGGGTATATAATCAATGGCTGGGGAAAGGCCGGACTTCCTCCTTATTCTGTTGGATATGTAAATCTTCTAAATTGGATTTTACTTGCGTTTCCGGCGTTTTTTGCAGCAAAAAACGGAGCGAAAATTGCTCACCTTATGAATCCAGAGCATTTGAAGCATTTTTTTATAATCATAATGCTTTATATAGGGCTACAAATGACAGGAATTATTGACCTTATTTTATACTGAACTCATTCGTCCTTTTTAGAAACCTGACATATAATTTGCACTGTGTGAAATTTCTGCTCAATTTATGTTACACTTATTCAATAAAATATTTATAATATTAAAAGGAAATATGTTTCCATACATCAGCAAAGAGAAGAAGATAGGGGTTCTATTCATGAAACATCTCAAAATATGCCCAAAATGCCATTCTGAACTGAAATTGCACTCCGATGGTGAAACTCAGTATTGTAGCACTTGCGAATACTGGACAAAAATAGGTACTGTAAGACTTGACTCAATAATGATTTATGGATGAGTAGTCTGCATGAAAAATGCTGAGATTTTTAGATGGGATCGTAAAAATTGATAATTTCTTTCAGAATCCAGTGACTGAAGTAAACGAAAAACTCAGAAAACAAACTGATCCCTAAAACTGCTTTAACCTAAATCAATAGGATTTTTGAAACTGCTTTCATTAGAAGAATTTAAGTAATCACCAAAATACCAGATCCAAAGAAGCAAATTTTGAGTATAGAGATTGTTTTATATCCAAATTCTGTTATTTATGGTCTAAAATTATGGAATGCCACTCACTTTAGCCATTTCTAATTTGCCAAACGTTGACCCTTTATCGATTATATTATTAGTACTGTCCCTACAGTAAGAACAAGTTGTGGGCCTATGCTTGAATTCTACGCTTTTACGCTCTCCTGAATAAAAGATATGTTCTGGTTAGCTGGCTGACCACCAATATTGAATTGAGATTTTTTTAAACAATTCTCATACTCATGTCTGCTTTCTTGTGAATTTCATAAGAATAAGGCAAAACTGCAGGTATTTCCTCGTGCTTGTCTCAAATTTTAAATTTCACGAATAATGTTGGTATAATAGTTAATATTTAGTATTAGGTTGGATTGGCCTACATACTTGGAATAATAACGACTATCAGGAAACCTTTAAAATAATCCAATCTGATTGAATGACTTTTTAATACAAGAAAATTAAGTTTTTAAAGGCAGATCAAAATGTGCAAAGTTATTTTTGAGGAAATAAAGGAAGAACATCTGAATGATGTTTTGGAAATTTATACCCATTATGTTCTCAACACAAATGTAACCTTTCACGCGCATGCTTTCTCAAAAGATGAAATGCGAGAATTGGTATTCTTTGAAAACCCTAAATATAAAACTTTTGTCATAAAATCTGTTAATAAAATTGATGGATATGTAATATTGACCCAGTACAAAAAACGTGAAGCATACGATGGAACTGCTGAAGTAACTGTATACTTAAAGCCGAATTACATCGGTAAAGGTATAGGCAGCCAGGCTGTTAAGTTTATTGAAGATGTTGCAAAAAAGCAAAATATTCACGTACTTATTGCGACAATATGCGGGGAAAATTCTAAGAGTATTAATTTATTTGTAAGAAACGGATTTAGCAAATGTGCACATTATAAAGAAGTAGGAGAGAAATTTGGACAACTGCTAGATGTAATAGCATACCAAAAAATAATATCATAATGCTTATATCACAATGCTTTACTCCGTTGTCAGTACGTCCCTTATAAATAACCAGCCAAATGTTGAAGTTTTTTTACATATCTAAATATTGTTATTGTTATTGTTATTGTTATTGTTATTGTTATTGTTATTGTTATTGTTATTGTTAGGCAGTGTCGCGAATTTGCTGTAAATTCAAGATCAATTTTTTGGACATGACATATGAAATTCATTTACTTATCTTGAATTTTTGACTCAAAAACATATTAAAATTTGTAATTTTACAGAAAAACTTGTACACTGCCTATTGTTTAGTGTTATTTATTGAGTTATGATTTATGATTTGTGGAATGCTACTACTTTAGTCATTTCCAATTTTGCCAGGCATATATCACCTGCATGCAGTTTCAGAGAATCAACAAACTGTGCAGGGACGTCTGCAGTCAGAGTCTTGCTGCATCTAACAAGTGTAAGTGTAATGCGCTTTTTTGGTCCTTTATTGATTATATTGTTAATACGGACAGAGTAAGTATTATCATCTTGATTTTCAGAGTTGGAATTGGGTAAAAGAGTTATGTTCTCAGGATGAATTCCCCAGGAAACTTTATCTCCAGGTTTGAATTTTCGAGTTTTTACCCTTAAACTCAGAGAATCGCTTTTTAACACTATGCTTTTTGACTCTTTATCACACTCTTTAACATAAGCATCGTCGAAAATGTTGGAAATTCCAACTAATTCTGCCACATGCAGATTTTCAGGGTGATAAAGTATTTCTTCCGGGGTTCCAAACTGCTGAGCTTTCCCCTCGTATAAGACAAGAATCTTGTCAGCCAGTTGAAAAGCTTCTTCCAGATTGTGAGTGATGAACAACACAGGTATTCCAATTTTAGTTTGCAAGTCTTTTATTTTTTCTGCAAGTCTGGTTCTTATTTCCAGATCAAGTGCAGAGAAGGGTTCATCCAGAAGTAAAATTTCCGGTTTGGGAGCCAGTGCCCTTGCCAGAGCAACTCTCTGTTTCTGTCCACCTGACAGCTGGGATGGATATCGGGTTTCTAACTCCTCAATATGAAGAAGACTCAGCATTTCCAGAACTCTCTCTTCCCTCGCTTCTTTTCCCCAACCCTTGAGTCCACATTCTATGTTTTTTTTTACACTCATGTGTGGAAAAAGAGTATAATTCTGAAAAACATAACCCAGATTGCGTTTCTGGATAGATAGGTTGATTTTTTTCTCGTTATCAAAATAAACTTTATCCCCTACGGTTATTTTTCCCTCGTCAAGATCCGTTATCCCGGAAATACATTTAAATAACGTGGTCTTTCCTGATCCTGAAGGCCCAAAAAGCACGACAAGTTCGTTTTCCATTTCAAAACTGACATCTAATGTAAAGGATTTCTTAATTCTTCTTTTTCTACTGAGGTCAGTTTCATTATACTGTTTTTTAAGGTCAATTTTAACGCCCAAAATTATACCTCTAATTTTCCTACGAATCGTCCGGTTAGAGATATAGCCAGCAGGGATATAAAAATTAGGATCAGGACCAGAGTCTGAGCAAGTTCATCATTGCCTGCCTGAAATGCGCTGTATATTGAGATTGACATTGTATTTGTTTTACCCGGAATATTCCCTGCAAGCATAAGGGTTGCTCCGAATTCTCCGACAGCCCTTGCAAAACTGAGTACCAATCCTGCCAGTATGCCTCTTTTTGAAAGAGGTAATGTTATCAGGAGAGCAGTTTCAATTTCACTTCTTCCAAGGATATAGGCTGCATATTCAAGCTCTCTATCTACGGCTTCAATAGCTGCCTGGGCAGCTCTCACCATAAGAGGAAGAGAAACTGTATAAGCCGCAATGACTGCTGCCTGCCAGGTAAACATGATCCCTGTGCCAAAAAAACTGTAAATGAGATGGCCAAGAAACCCGTTTTTTCCCACCAGGATCACAAGAAGGTAACCAATCACTGTGGGTGGAAGAATTAGAGGAAGTGTTACTAACAGTTCTGCAAGCTCTCTTCCCCGGAAATCACGCCTTGCAAATATATAAGCGATTACTACACCACTGAAAAGGACTAGAATAGATGATATGGTTGCTATCCAGAGCGTGAGAGATAAAGGAAACCATACCTTGTCCAACATAATGATCATGTCTTTTATTTTCGGGATAATCTGATGAATAGACAATTAGATGCTCATTTAATCAGATATTATAGGGAAAACTTTTTTAGCAGAGTGATCCAGATTATAAAAGTTGAGTCTAAGTTTTGGAAGTAGTCTAGATTATGTAAATTGAGTATAAAAACAAATCCAAACTAAATAAAATCCTGCTAAAGACACAAATTGAAATAAAATTATTTCGCACTCTGCAAACGTACATTACACTTAACTTTTTAGGCTACCTCTAACAAAACTGAGCAACTATAACGAACTTCTGCAGAGTGGAATGACGCTATGTATCAATTTTCATGCACGAAGCATGAAACGAAAATTGAGGATTAATCTATACCGATCATCACATTTGAAGCCTTAACGATTGCGTATACTTCGCTTCCTTCTTTTAGCTTAAGACTTTCAGCTGAGGCCTTTGTGATGATGGAAGTCATTTCTGCTCCGCCAGGCAATTCTATTATAACTTCAGAATTGACCGCACCTGTCACGACCTTTTTAACCTTGCCTTTTAAAACATTACGTGCACTTAATTTCATTTCCTTGCTCCTCCTTCAAGTATTCATAATGAAGACTTGCTTATTCACTTCTGTTCTACTTGATAATATAGTTTATGTATATATAATAAGGCTTTGTTATATATATTAGTATAAATAATAGTTTTGCTTCAGAAATACATATATGCAAATCTGATTATTAATTTACCTATAAGCTGTCCACAAATGAAAATTAGTCCTCAGAATATGGAACTAAGAATAATCAGTATTTCCGATAACAGAAAATTGTCTGAAATTTATATCGATTATCAAGAGAGTTGATAATTTCATTATGTTATCTCTTATAATGAAACTTACCTTAGAATCACCTTAGAAAGTGTGATTTTTTTTGAATTTACAATTTTTAAACATCAAATGAGGATCACATAACTACAAGAACACACCCAGTTTCAAAACCCCAATGTTTGCATTCAAATGGAACACACTAAATTTATATGAATTTCTTGTCAAACCAGGCTCACCCTTCTTTTTTGTGAAATTCAATTTCCTCTTCTGTCATTCTCTTTTAGGAAAATTCATTATATTTCATTTGGAGCAAGGATGTGAAATAATGAACTTATCTTCCTTAATAATAGACAGGTTTCTGGAAGAGAGAATAATTTTCGCTGACTACATTCTCTTTATGAATAAAGTTGGGGGCTCATAGGTGGATGGTTCAAAGGCTGATTTTTCGACTTTTTGCCTTTATCTAATACATACACCGGAATGATTTTGGGGATTTGAGATTTAACACGATTTTCTCTTCTGTGATCCTCAATAATCATGAAAGCATACAAACTATATAAACCGTTATGTTTAAGTGAACATAACGGTTGAAAAATATGAAAATCCAGATCATCTGGAGATTAAGTCAAGAAAAAAGAGTTGAATATTGGATATTTATAGAGATTTTTGTAATGTGACTTTCTATAACTCAAAGATATGCGACTTTCTACAACCCACTGACAGACCTTAATTGAGGATGGATAACGTTCAACGATAATTATATATTATAGCACTTATATAATTAGAGCCATAATATCCTATCCTACGCTCATGTTCAATAATAATATCAGTTGAACCCATGGGGGGTTTATACATTGCATAAAAACTCGCAATTAGAGAAAGAAACTATGGAAGCAATCATGAAGCAGATAAAAGACCCCAAACTGCTTTCACAGATTGAAAAGGTTATTCCCTTTCACGGCTTCCTGACTTCAGGGGCGTTAATCGGTATCCAGATGCTCA
Organism: Methanosarcina barkeri 3; assembly: GCF_000970305.1. Lineage (GTDB taxonomy): Archaea > Halobacteriota > Methanosarcinia > Methanosarcinales > Methanosarcinaceae > Methanosarcina > Methanosarcina barkeri_A. The sequence goes on along the minus strand of NZ_CP009517.1, from coordinate 225,548 downwards.
ATATCGCAAGGCGGGAGCTCGACGTCCGGGATGGAGAACGCATATATGTGACCTGCGAAACGAAAAGCTGCATGCCTGACCCATTCCAGATCCTTGCCGGAGCTACCATCGGAAACAATGGGTTAAAGATCATGAACTTTGGGAAAATGGCGGTCACGGTAAATAAACAGGCACCTGAAGGAGCTAACAACGTAAAAGGGATCCGAATTATTCTCGACCCTGAAAAAACAAAAGATTACCCTAAACTTCACGCCTGGTTCCTGAATACTGAAAAGCTTCCTCATGTGGAAGTTGTCCCAATCCTCCTGGAAGCAGGAGAAAAAGTGTATTCCTGGAAATTTGTGGATGTAGAAGTTCCGGTACGCAAAAAAAAGCGAATCCAGTGCTGTGAAAGCTGTGGAGAAATGTTCATTCAACATGATAACGAGCTGCTATGCGGCGATTGCAAAGAATAACGTTGAGAGACGTTGAGAGGCAACAAAATGCAAAATGATATGCGATTATCTGTCTTTGCCGAAAAAAAAGGCAAGCAGCTAATCTATTACCCGGAAAGATGCATTGGCTGCGGAACCTGCGTGCAGGCATGCCCGAAAGGTAACCTGGCCATAGGGGCTGTGGGGGCTGTAGTAAGAGGGGTGGTAGATGCGGATTTTCTGGAAATTAAGAAGAGTGAAGAGTGCATTGCCTGTGGAATTTGTGCAAAAGTTTGTCCTACAGGTGCTCTTGAATTGAAACAGGAAGGAAAATCCCTCACTGATATGTCTTATCTTTTCAAGGCAATGAAACCCACGTCAGTAAATGAAAACTGCGTTCACTGCGGGGTTTGTGAGGAAATCTGTCCCAGAGGCTGTATTGAGGTAACTCGTGAAATTTCAGAGGACGGAAAACTGAAGCTTGTCGGAAAGACCAACATTGATTTGGAGCGCTGCATCCACTGCGGCTGGTGTGTTGCAGTCTGTCCGGTGAATGCCATTTCCGTGGAAAAACCCTTTGAAGGGCGCTGGACCAGAGATGAGAATGTCTGCCAGACCTGCCACACCTGTGTGGAAGTTTGTCCCACAAATGCCATTTTCAATAAAAAAGCTAAACCCGGAGAACGAGTTGAAAAAATAAGTCATAGGCCGGATGCTTGCATTTACTGTGGAGCCTGTGCAGTTTCCTGCCCTGTTAACGCCATTGATGTCAGAAAAACTGCAATTCTCCCGAATGTGGAGAAAAAGAGTGTGCTTGAGAAAAAAGTGCTTGAAATCCCTGTTCCTGACGCTATACTACGCACCTGCCTGGAAACGGATGAAGACGCATGTTTGGGCTGTGGAAATTGTGTGATTGTCTGCCCTGTAAATGCTCTCCATAGTCGTGAGCTTGCTGCAGGATACCTGAATGACATGGATAAAAAAGCTCTTCTTGAGGTTAAGGACGGAAAAATTTCGGTAGTAAACCAGGACCTGTGCGGGGCAGATGGAGCCTGCGCCATGATCTGTCCTGTTGATGCAATCAAGCTTGTGAAAAAAAAGGTGAAATAAATGGCAGGAACAATTACAATCAAGAACGGATACGTCTTTGATCCCCTCAATGAGATAAATGGGGAAATTATGGATATCTTCATCAAGGACGGAAAAGTTGTAAGAGAGCTTTCTGCAGCCGAAATGAAAGATATAAAGGTTATTGATGCTTCCGGTATGACAATCATGCCTGGTGGAGTTGACTCCCACTCTCACGTTGCAGGTGCAAAGGTTAATGCCGGCAGGGCAATGCGTCCTGAAGACCATTATAAAGCAAATCTCCAGAAGACCTCACTTACCCATTCAGGTTCAGGTTATACTGTTCCCTCGGTCTACAAACAGGGATACGATTACTCAACAATGGGCTATACAACTGTCTTTGAAGCTGCAATTCCCCCTCTTGAAGCACGCCATACCCATGAAGAGATGCACGCTACTCCGCTCCTTGACATGGGTGGGTATCTGGTACTCGGAAACAACTTTTTTATGATGCGCTATCTCAGGGAAGGGGATATGGAAAAGGCTGCTGCCTATGTGGCCTGGATGATGAAAACTCACAAGGCTTACGGAATAAAATGTGTCAACCCTGCAGGAGTTGAAAACTGGAGCTGGGGTAAAAATGTCAGCTCATTAGATGAGGCCAACATCCATTTTGAAATTACTCCAAGAGAGATTATTAAAGGGCTAACCGAAATCAACGAACTTCTCGGCATGCCTATGCCTGTTCACCTGCATGCAAATAACCTGGGACACCCTGGTTGCTATGCAATTACTAAAGATTCTCTTAAAATTTCGGATGGAGTAAAGACCAGACAGGATATGGATGTGGAATGGGCCGAAACCAAAATAGATCCTTCAAGGAACCGTTCCGTTTACCTGTCCCACCTGATGTTCAATGGATTTGCAGGTACAACCTGGGCAGACTGTGAGTCCGGAATAAAGTATGTTGCAGACTACATCAACAATAAAGATCACGTAGTGACCGACAGTGGATGCACTCCTTTCGGAGAAGCTACAGTTATGACAGGAGACGGACCTGCCATTCATGACCTTTACACACTTACAGGTAACAAATGGTCAAACACCGACGTAGAAATGGAGTGCGGGTCAGGTGTACTTCCGTTTACCTATTACAAGTCAAACCCTGTACACAGCTTGCAGTGGGCGATGGGACTTGAATGTCTTTTACTTATCAATGACCCCTGGAAGACAATTATGACCACGGACAGCCCCAATGGTGGGCCGTTTACGAAGTATCCGGAGGTTATGACCTGGATCATGTCCGAGGCTTTCAGGAAACAGACCTTCAGCGAATGCCACAAATGGGCAAACGATAGAAGTACACTTGGAGGCATAAACCGGGAACTTTCACTCTATGACCTTGCGATCCTTACCAGAGCAAACCCTGCTAAGACAATTGGAATGGCACACAGGAAAGGTTCACTTGGCGTGGGTGCTGATGGAGATGTCACAGTTTACAACATAAATCCGCAACAGCTTGACGCAAACAACTACGAAGCTCTTCTCAGAACTTTCAGGAAGGCAGAGTACACCGTAAAGGATGGAGAAATCGTGGTTGTAAAAGGAGAGGTTGTCTCTTTGCCTGGGAAGCGTACATACTATTCCGACGTACACGTACAGGACGAACGGGAAAAGGAAATGCTGGTCGATGTTAAGGACTGGTTCAGGTATTACACCGTAGGTTTTGCCAACTATCCGACTCCAGAGAAGTACCTGGAAAACCCGACTCCCATACAGGTTAACGGTGAGAGGTGAAAGCATGACAGAGGGAGTCCTTACTCATAAAAAAGAGACAGAGAGTAATCTCGAAGAAGTTACAAAACCTAAATCATTTACAAAACCTGAATCATTTACCGGCAAAATTACCGGAGAAACGGAAGAAGTAACGCTTGTTCCTAAAAAAGAGATTGACATAAAACTGGAAGCAGATGTTATAACTCCTGATTCCTTTGCAGGTAAAAACTCCGAAGAAATCGGAAACCTGGAAGTCTGGCAGGGGCCAAGGACTTATCCTCTCTCTGAGTTTTTTGAAGTGACAGGCAACGCAGGTAGTTCTGCAGCTGAGACCTTCATCCGCATAAAAGGTGACGCAATGAGAGTCAAAAGGATTGGTGAAGGCATGAGCGCAGGAAAAATCGAAATTGAGGGTTCTGCTGGAATGCACGTAGGCACAGGGATGAAAGGAGGAGAAATCGTCGTTTACGGAGATGCGGATTCCTGGGCAGGTATGGAAATGACAGGCGGACTCCTGCATATTAAAGGCAATGCCGGAGACCACGTGGGCTGTGCTTACAGAGGAAAATGGCACGGCATGAAAGGTGGACGGATCCTTATAGAAGGCTCGGCACGCCACCAGCTAGGAGGCGGCATGGATGGAGGCGAAATTCTTGTAGAAGGCAATGTTGAAAGCTTCTGCGGAATCCGCCAGAACGGAGGGCTAATCTTCGTAAAAGGAAACGCTCTTCGTGGAGTAGGCGCCGAAATGGCAGGAGGCACCATAGTCATAGGGGGTAAAATTGAGCGTTTCTCCCCTGGTTTTGAATTTGTGTCTATGGAAAATAGTGTCAAATCCGGTGAGACTGAGCTAATAGGCGAATTCAAGAAATTCATAGGAGACTATGCAATTAGCAAGCGGGCAAAAGGAGCGCTTTACGTAATTGCAGACATAAACCCTGAACTTTGAGGTGAGAAGCATGGAAGTAATACTCCTTACAGGAAGTACGATTAATGAAGGCAAGCTTGCCAAAGGGGGTAACAAGTTCACGGATGAGTACACCATGGAGTGTGCATCGTGCTGGATTTCGCCTTTGGATTTTGTGTCGCTCTGCTCTCCTTCTAAAGTAAAAGTAACAAGCGAGAATGGAAAGCATTCAATTGTAGTTTATACGAAATGTACGGATGCAGTCCAGCCAGGGCAGGTGTTTATGCTAAGGGCCATCTGGTCAAATGTTATTATCGATCCCGACACCCATTCTACGGGTTCACCTCTCTATAAGGGTGCTCCAGTAACAATTGAGCCCACTGATGAAGAGGTTCTTAGTGCAGAAGATGTAGTATTGAAAGTTTATATCGGAGGGGAGTGAGTATGATTCACAAAAACATAATCTGTCCGGTCTGTGGGGCAGCCTGTGATGACATCCAGGTTGAGTTCGGAGACGGAAAAATTGAAGCAAAGAATGCATGTAAGATGGGAAATGCCAAATTCCAGGAAATTGTAAGTTCCCACAGACTCAGGCAGCCTCTTATAAAAGTTGAGGGAAAACTGACCCCTACTGCCTGGGATGAAGCTCTTGAGAAAGCTGCCGATATCCTTGTTTCGGCAAAGCGTCCCCTGCTTTTCATGGGCAGTGAGACTTCCTGCGAAGCGCATGAAATAGGGCTCAAGATAGGGGAATACCTTGGTGCAATTGTTGACTCCAATGCTACTGTCTGTCACGGGCCGACAGCTATGGGAATCCAGGAAGCTGGGAAAGTCGGTGCAACCGAAGGGCAGAAAAAGAACAGGGGGGACCTTATAATCTACTGGGGAACAAACCCTCTTGAATCCATGCCAAGACAGATGTCAAGATATGCTGTTTTCCCGAGAGGTTACTGGACAAAACGCGGACGTTTTGACAGGACAGTTATCACTGTAGACCCTAGAAAAACCCCTACAACTCAAGCTTCCGACCTGCATGTTCAACTAAAACCTGGTTCGGACTTTGAACTGATAAGTGCACTTCTAACCTTACTTCATGGAAAAACACCACATCACTCAGTAGAAGAGATTACAGGAGTTCCCATTCCTGTTATGGAAGAGATGCTCGATATGATGAAGAGCTGCAATTTCGGAGCTATTATAGTGGGGCTCGGACTCGCTTCTTCAATGGGGAAGTACAGGAACTCCGAAATTGCCATGAATCTCGTAAAGGAACTGAATAACTACGCCAAGTTCACCCTTGGAGCTATTCGAGGTCACTGCAACGTTGCAGGCTTTAACCAGGTAGCTACCTACATGTACGGCTACCCCTTCGGGCTTGACTTTATGCGTGGACACCCACGTTATAACCCAGGAGAATTCACGACCGTGGACGTACTTAGAGAAAAGGACGTAGATGTAGCCTTTGTTATGTGTGCTGATCTTGTATCCCATATCCCTGCAGATTGTGCGGCTTACCTTGCCAAAATTCCAATGGTCTGCATGGACATTGCTCCCTGTCCGACAGTGTCTGCTTCGGATGTCGTACTTCCTGGAGTCATTGATGCTATGGAGTGTGACGGAACCTTCTACAGGCTCGACGATCTGCCGGTGCATTTCGAACCTTTCACAAGTTCACCTTTCGAGTTCACGAAGAGTAACGAAGACACTTTAAAACAACTCTTTGAGAAAATTAGAAAAAAAAGAGATCAGGCTACTTCTCTTCCTTCCATAAATAAGGAAGAAAAACTGATATAAACCACATAATTACATTCTCTTAAAGTAATATTCCACCTGAAAACCTTCCTTGATTTAGTTTCAAGAGGTACTGTTAAGGATGTGATTTAAGGGAAAAAGAGAATGTAAAGTTGTTTGCAGTACATTCTCCTATTCCCTCCTTTTTTAATAACGTGCCTGATTAAGACTCTTTATTTTTTCATTTCAGAACCTGTACAAAACCCCTTGTACCGTCAACACGGACATACTGGCCGTCCTTTAAGATTTTGGTAGCATTTTCGATACCTACAACTGCAGGAATACCATACTCCCGCGCAATTACAGAACCATGTGTCATCATACCACCAATCTCCACTACCAGAGCCTCAACGGAATAAAACAGGGGAGTCCAGCCTGGATCAGTAAAAGGAGCTACTAAAATATCTCCTTTATTCAACTTTGCGGCTTCAGGTTTGAGGATAACCTTTACGTACCCTTCTGCAACTCCTGCTGAAACAGGAGTCCCGATTAAAGCCCCTTTTGGAGCCTCTACATCGCTTCTCACACCTGTAATTACTTCCCCTTCGCTGGTCATAACCCTGGGAGGCGTCATCTTCTGGTACTGCTCATAGGCTCTTTTACGGGAGTCTATAAGTTCCTTCAGGTCTTTATTAAAACGTTTTTCTAATAATGCCACAAGCTCATCAAGGTATAAATAGAACACATCTTCTTCTCTTTCCAGAATCCCTCGTTGATGTAAAACTCGTGCCTCTGCAAGGATAGCCTTCCGGTAGATATCAAAAAACCGAACAATGACATACTTGGGAAATTCACGCAAGCCTGTAGAATTTCGATAAATAAAAAGAAGCCTGGACATTAGTCTTGCTTTGAAGTTTCCGGCAGGAGTATTTCCAATACCATCCAGAAGTTTTTGTATAGCTTCCTGAGCTTCTTTCCGGCCCTGTCTGAAACGGTCCCTATGTTCACCGGGAGCATTACTTTTTATGTGGTTTATAATAGACGGAACAAGCAGGGTAGGAGCTTCCCACCATCGAATGTTTGAAATATCAATTTCCCCAGGGCAGCGCATGCCATACAGTTCCATGAACCTATCCAGCTCGGCTCCGAATATATCTCCACCCTTTACTTTACCGAGACCCTGATAGAAAGTACGGTCTTCAGCTCTTTTCAAATAATCTATCACTTCAGGATATTTTCGTGCAGTATCGGCCAGATCCCCAATCATTAACCCCATCTCACCGGTTACGTTTCCAGGAGAAGATTTACTCAGCGTGCCAACATCAAGGTCTTCACCCAACCACAACCTGGAAAGACGATTCGCAATAGGCAGAACAATGAACGATAAAAGTACATACATCATGCTGCCATTAAGTTCCTGCAGCAACTTTCCAGTACTTTCCTGAACCTTTTTTATTCGCTCTAACCCTGACACCTGCATGAGGCTATATCTATACTTATCGATTATATCTTCCAGAGGAGCTGTGGCTCGCTCAATGATACCTGAAGGCTCGAGGAAGAATAAATTGTCAACAATGACCGGAATACCCTTTAGATAGAGCGGAAGCAGCGGTTTGAACAACTTAAAAACCTGTTTCATTGTGTCTTTGTTTGCTTTTGCTTCCTGTCGAAAGATCCCGCTTGATACTATTTTCACCAGGGCATCCCTCATTAGTTCGTCCACAATAGAAATTCTCCAGATAAAGTATCGTCGAAAGGTTTTATTGTACAAAAGAGCGGTGACGTCGAAAAAAAGCCTATTTCCCGCTTCCGTTATTACCGGATTGGGAAAGGATATAGAGTCTTTTCCAATGGGAAATATTCCCCGAAAAACAGAAATTCCCATAGGTTTCATGGCATCCGTCATCATTTGAAGGTGACCAATCGACAAAAATACGTGAAGTTTGTTGTCGTATACTTTAGGAATCGGATAAAGAGAGGTTATAGGGCGACTTTGTAAGATATAGAACCTATTCCCTGCCAGGCACCACTCAATATCCTGTTCCGAGCAATAGTGCTTTTCTATCTCTTGGCCGAGTTGGGCCAGTTCCAGAATTTTATCATCAGTGAGGGCCTGCTTTTTTTGGAGTTCAGGAGCAAGTTCTCTGGTTATTGTTCCCCCTTCTGCGATCGGATAAATAGCTATCTTCTTTTCTGCAATTTGCTTTTTGATAATCTTACCCTTGAGGACCTGATAGGAGTCGGCTGATACGGTTCCTGAGACCAGAGCCTCACCCAATCCAAAGCTGGCATCAATGGAAATAATATTCCTGTGCCCGGTAACAGGATCCACAGTAAACATAAGTCCGGAAACCTCCGGAAATATCATTTGCTGTACCACTACGGACAAATAAACCGTTCGGTGACCAAATCCGTTTTTAATACGGTAGATTATTGCCCTGTCGGTAAACAGAGAACTCCAACATTTCCGTACAGCCTGAAGGAGTTGGTCTATTCCCTTTACGTTCAAATAGGTTTCCTGCTGGCCGGCAAAAGAAGCAGTCGGTAAATCTTCAGCTGTAGCACTTGACCGAACGGCATAAGCCTTTTCTTCTCCCAGTACTTTCCATGCATCAAGAATAGAGAGTTTAATCGTTTGAGATATCGGGACGGTTAGTAAGTGGTCTCTGATCAGCTTTCCCAGTTTAATGATTTCTTCCGGTTGATCCGGTTTTAACTGATCAAGCAAATTAAAAAATCTGTCCATCTCACTACTTGCTGCAATAAAATCACGATAAGCCGACGTTGTAATGCAAAATCCAGGAGGGACAGGAAATCCTGCTTTAGCCATTTCTCCCAGATTAGCACCTTTTCCCCCTACCTCAGACAAGTTTGTCCTGTCGATTTCATTAAAGTGCATTACATAAATACTCATATTATAACACACCTCAAAAATGAAATTTTAATTTTTATATAATTTTGATTTTATAACTTTGAATGTGTGTAATTTTGATTTTTTATATAATTTAATTTTCATAGTTTTGAGTTTTATGTAATTGTGGTCTTTGTATAATTTGATTTTTATAAATACGTTCTTATTAGTATAGGACTATATGGGTTTTGTCCTTGCAGTCCTTGAGTTATTGATTAATTCTGTAAAATGAGCACATAATCCCCGATGCTCAGTTTTGATTCAAAAGATGTAACATTGACACTACAGAAAATAGATTACACCAGTATATCGCAACAAAAAGATCAAATCAATATACTACGATAAATATATTAAACCTATATACTACGATAAATATATTAAACCTATATACTACGATAAATATATTAAACCTATATACTGCAATAAATATTCAAATCAACAAACTGCACAACAAATATATCAAATCAACATATTCCAAGAAACAGATTACATCGATATAATTGTAGGAAAATATCCTTGTGGAGTTGCAGCTGACAAGAATAAATTGATGATACCGATTTTAAAAATAATAAAAAGTCAAGGTGAAGGTAAAAGTTGTTATCTGACTAATTACCTTCATCCTTGTCTAAACAGTTTGAAAGCCGTATTCAAACTAATCAAATTATGACATATTGCTTGAGTTTTCTGCCTGAGGAGCTTCCTCAGGAGGCATGGACATGTTACCTGGAGCTCCTGCTGGAGGCATGGACATGTTACCTGGAGCTCCTGCTGGAGGCATGGAACCGTTAGCTGACATATTACCAGGAGCTCCTTCAGGAGGCATGGAATCATTTCCAGGAGGCATCTGACCTGGGTTTTCTCCTCCTGGAGGCATAGTATTATTAGCTGACATATTGCCTGCATTCTCTTCTTCTGCAGGGGCGGTAGTGTTGGATGACTTATCATCAGCACATCCTGACATTGCTACTATTGACATAAGTAGCAAGCCAATTACTAAAAAGCTCATCTTTTTCATTCTAGTACCTCAGATATTATGGAACTTTAACTCTCGATCTCAAGGAATTGTATCTATAAGTCCTTAATTCTCAATATCCGTAATCCGATTTGGGGAGGTTTGGAGGTCACTGCAAATCCATGTCTAACTTTTTATATAATATAAATAGTTAGATCTTTTGAGGCGAAACATCCTATCGAGAATATTGAAAATTCAGTTAGATAGAAGATCGAGAGTTTAACAACTATAAAGTACGCTAAACATTTAAGATAGCATTTACTTTCGAAAAGAAAATACCACAAACACTAAAAAACCTTTTTGTATTTGCCAATATCCATATATTTCTTGAATACTTTTCTGTTCAGTTTATTTTTTGTTTGAGATATCGACGTAGATCTAAGAGCCATTTTCTCTTTTAATATAATAAAAGCTGAATAATCTGAGGAAATAAGAAGGTAGTAAAAATAAGGGATAATTTGAAAGGAAAACAAAAACTAATTAGAAATAAATTGAAAAAGAAAAGATTAAGAAAAAACTTGGAAAAAATAGAAAAGAATATATACAGTTTAAACAATTTCCGCTATTTTTTTTGCTGAAGCTTTTAATGCTTCTCTTGCCCTTACTTCGGTAAGTCCGGCTCCCATTGCAATTTTCATGGCAGTTTCATCTGTGATAAGGTCTTCAGGGGCATGTGTATCGGTATTTACAAGAATCGTTGCTCCGATTTCAAGTGCAAGCCGTGCAACGTGGCCATTGGTCCGATTGTGTCCGTTCCTTGCTGTAATCTCAAGACAGACATTGTTATCTTTAGCCTTTTCGACATCTTCCTCAGAGATCAGACCCGGGTGAGCCAGAATATCCACATATTCACAGGCAACGGACTCTGAATTTGTTCCGGGGGCAACTGGCTCGGAGATGGTCTCTCCATGCACAACCACAATATCCGCACCCAGCTCTTTTGCTTTCTTTGCAAGAGGAGCTATTTTCCGTGGCGGCACATGTGTCAGTTCAACCCCGGCCAGAACGCGGATATCCCATTCATTTTCAAGGTATTTTGCTTTCTGTCCAGCTTCGATAAGCTGTTCGAGATTGGTATAGTCGGCGTGGTCGGTAAGCGCAATGGCTTTATAGCCGTGAATAACCGCCCGTCTGACAAGTTCGCTGGGTATAAGTTCCCCATCACTGAAAATCGTGTGAGTGTGAAGATCAATCAACCGGATCACCGTGTTTGAAGGTGTTTTTAAAATCGGGATAAACTCTTAATAATTTTACTAACATTTTTTGTTTAATAACTATATTTAATGTTTAAGCTGTATATATAACAGCTTGAACATATATGTTTTTACGAAATGCTATAGTTTATGTTATACAGTGTTTATAATAAATCATTCAGATTTTTCGGTTTTTCCAAGCCTTTCTGCGACATCTGCAAAAGCGAAGTTGGGTTTGACATCCGTTATTTTAATCCTGACTTTTTCTCCGATCTCGACTTCCTTTACGAAAACGACAAACCCTTCAATGAGTACAGCTCCGTCCCCGCTCGAACCCAGCTCCTCGATGTCCACTACGAATTTATCTCCTTTGCGGAGAGGAGCTGTAAGGAATTTCTTTCCTATAACGTAGATTTCAGCACTCTGGGACCGTGACGCTTTCGGAGAATATGCGGCTGTTTTGACAAAGTTTTCCCTGACCTGTTGTAGGTAGTCGTTAAACATGTCTCCCTGGAAGACTTTTACAACGAAATTCCCTTTAGGTTTGAGAATTTTTTTTGCACATTCAAGAGCTGAAGTTGCAAGCTCGATTGACCGTGCATGGTCATAAGACCAGTTTCCTGAAAGGTTAGGGGCCGCGTCACAGAGCACCACATCAGCTCCTTTTACCCCTACGATCTTAGTAATCTTCTTTATTGTCGATTCTGCGTTTATATCACCCTGAATGGTCTCGACACCCTCAATAGGAACAATTCTCTGAAGATCCACACCAAGTACCTTACCTCCGGACAGTTCCTTTGCAACCTGGAGCCACCCACCTGGGGCTGCACCCAGATCAACAACCGAATCTCCCCTATTGATAATATGATGTCTTTCATTGATCTGCTTAAGCTTGAAGGAAGCCCTGGACCGGTACCCTTCTTCTTTTGCCTGATGATAATAATAGTCTCTTCTGTCTCTTGCCATTGCTTACCTTCCCTGCACTGAAAGCTGATATAGATTGCGCAGAAGTCTGTTGTCAGCCGCTAGATGTTTAAAGATTACACTAAATATATAAATATTGTTTTATCCTCTTAAAGTATTTCGTACTAACCCTTGTGGTTAATAACCCCCGATCTGTTGTGAAGCTTAACGAGAGAAAAAACCAACAGTGTTGGTTAGTATCATTAAATTCGAATTTGTATCCCATTTTATGCCCAAACAGCTGCAAGATTTGATATCCAGATTATTTTCCAAAATAATAGTGGATATCAAAAATAAAGAGTTTAAAAAAGCTATTGAACACTTAATAAAGCTGCATTCGTTTTCGGTTAAGTGAGGAATCGTGACAAACTATGTCAATTTCCACAATATTTGTCAAATAGTTTAATAAATTACGAGCCGGAACAGAGTATAGATTTCATGTAAATAGGACAAAATTTATAGATCTACTTCTAACACAAAATCGATAGCTTTCAGGCAAGAAAAGTCCTTAACCGATGACCAATGAATAACTGAAAACAAGAATGAAGAGCTCTGAATCTCCCAAAAAACTGGATAAAGACATTAATACTAAAGACATTTAATATTATAGTGCTATACCCTACTCACGAAAAAAATTGAACTTACATACCAAATTTACAAACATGGATAAGGATATGCGAAACAGTATTATGAAAAGGGATAGAGAAATTACATCTTCGCGGGTCGAGGCGGTTCGTCTGAAGGCTAAAGTTTGCAAGCAAAATGTAAGCTTCTGGACTTACCTATAAACTCAGGAGCGTGGAAGCGAGAAAACATTATCTTACATCGGAGGCAAAGAACCATGATATTGTGTCACGAATTTTGAAAGAGGAGTAGTTGAGAAAGAGGAGTAGTTTATTATGTATAATAGAAAAGGAATTCAAAGTCATATTTTATCCTTTATAGACTTTTCAAAAGCCAGTACATTTTTGGATATTGGTTGTGGTAAAGGTTATGATCTAATAGAAATTAGTAATAGGGCCTACAAAGAAGCTAAATTGTATGGCGTTGATGTTAAGACTAACCTGATAGAATTTGCGAAAATGCAGACTGAAAGGGATTGTCGGTTTACATTTGATGTTTACGATGTAGAAGATGGTCTCAAATTCGAAGATGAATCAATAGATGTTATCGTCAGTTGTAATGTATTAGAATGCATCAAAAATAAAAGTAAATTACTACACGAAATTCATAGAGTGCTGAAGCCCGATGGAAAAATAATTATGGCGCATTTTGATTGGGATACGCAAATTTTTAATGCTTTTGATAAAAACCTTTATAGAAAGCTTATCACTACATATAATGATTGGCAACAGCCCTGGATGAATGATTGTGATGCCTGGATGGGACGAAAAATTTCAGGTATATTTAACGAGACAGGCTTATTTAATGGAACTATGTTTACTTATGTAGTGACTGAATCCGAGTATAAAGAAGGATTCAGGGGTTATTCATTGATAAATGAAGAATTTAAAGCACTTGTTGAAAAAGGAATAATAGAAAATACTGAGTTTGAATTATTTAAGGATCAAATAACTCAAATAGAAAAGACAGGACATTATTTCTACAGTATAAACTTGTATACATATGTAGGTCAGAAGAAATAAGCATGTCGAACCTTAATTAATTCACTTATTTTGAAGGACCCTCCACTATTCTAAAAATTACTAATCTATTAACCTGATTTCAGTAATTCGTCACTTTACCGTTAAAAATCTACTGTTACTAATGTCGAATCAGTCGTAAAATGTCTTATAAAATCGATTACAATTATTCGGAACCTGTGAATCCTTTAGTATTGGCGCGACACTGAGTCTTAGATTTCAATGTTAGCGTTTTTATCTTTACGCTCACTATTGAATAAAATTATAGAGCATATCAGCACGACAACAGGTATCCATACTGCTTTAACCCCAATAAATGATGTAAGCAACCCTCCTAGAACAGCTCCTGCTAGAAACGAAAGGTTAATTGTAGAGTATCGAATGGTTCTGCGAGCCGATTCGTCGTCTTTTTTCGTAAAAGCGATATAAGCTTCCTGTGTAGCTGAACGTAAGTTTCCAGTAACCATTGTAGTGCTATACGTAGAACCAACGAGTTTTCGAAATGAAGAGATCTGAACCGAAGAAACAAAAGAAACCGCAACTGTTACAATAATACTCGGACTCGTGTAAGGTATAAAACCTACGATAAAAAGAACTACAGTTTCGAGAATTAAAACTGCTCTTTCGGAATCCTGCATAAACAGGCACATTGAAGGTTTTTTAATCATCTCGGCAACTACTACCCCTATCATAAATGCCAGAATAGGTACAGCATGAAGCAGTGCTTGACCCCATTCTCCTGTTGCAGCTTCTATGCCCATAAGTACGACATTTCCAGTCTGAGCATTGGCGAAAACCCCACCTCTTCCAACAAACGTGTAAGCGTCAAGAAATCCCCCTACAATCGCAAGAAGCATTCCAAGTTCCACAGACTCAGAGGTAAAGTTACATAAGCCAATTTTTCTCTCATTTTTCAATGTTAGCATCTTTGTCATTCTGAATTTTATTACTCATATTTGAATTTTATAAGCTCATATTTGAATTTTATAAGCTCATATTTGAATTTTATAACTCATACTTAATAGTAATGGCCCTTTCTCCTAATTATATTTAGTTTTTTATAGAACTTATCTAGTTGATGTCAAATACCCTTATTTCTATATTTCCCAAATACCAAGCAACAGCAGCCATTACCTAGAAATCGTGATGAGGCAGTTGGCATCCATGTCGGTTGAGGCCACGGTGAGCCCTCAAATGTTCCCGAAGAATAGCAAAACTGCGCCGAGTATCTCTATGCGGTGGCGGTCATTCTGCAAATCATCCACAATATTCTTTTCTTGCATGGATTGTGAGCTGGCAAATAAGGTTTTCGTCCCTTAGATTCCATAGTGGTCCTGTCATGCAGGCATAATAAAAGATTGAAATAATTTTTGAACCTGAATATGATTTTAAATATAAATTATATTTTTAATTATATAAATATTGATGGGGGAGTAAAATTGCTTAAATTAGGCTATAAGACCGCACATTAACAGTTCCCCCCTTCCGTGTTGCTGAGTCTGACATGTACTATTCTGCGCTATAATCCTGCGGTTATTGCTCAGGCTGCAGCAACAGTATCATCACTTGTCGAAGGAAGGACCCTATCTCGCTGTTGGAACTGGGAGGCCTTAAATGAATACTCAATAACGGATCACTGTATACGGTATATTTCAATAAGTTAAAAGTGAGATACTTTGGGGGCAAAATAGAAAAAATAGAAAAAAATAGAAAAAAATAGAAAAAATAGAAACAGATACGGAGTAGGAGTTTTCACGTCCTTACATAATATAGAATTGCCAGTGATCTATAGCAAACCTGAATATAGAAATAAGTTAACTGGGAGGAAAATCTGTTAAAAAATTTTGTGACTCATTATTTACTACCTTTATAGCTTAACCGGAACTAAACATTTATAAGGATTTGAGACTGTAATAATTACTCATAAAATAGGGAGGTTATGAAATGAGTGTAGAATGTTGTATTGAAAGACAACAACACAATTTAATGATTGACGAAGAAGAGGTTGAAAAAGTAAAAGCTGAACTCGAAATAGCATCTGAGAAAATTGCTTATTTTGATAGTTTAATAATAGCCGCAGATAGTTTGAGGAAATCAGCAGAATCTAAGATTATGCTAACACAATCAAAAAAATTAGATTCAATTAGCAATAAATTAGATTCACAGATTCAAAGTCTCGGAGAACTAATAAGGAAAGCTGAGACCAAAAGAGAAGAAGCAATAAGTAAACTATTGGATGCAGAAGTTAGTTTGATAGTTCTAGAGAACAAAATATTACACTCGAAGCTCGCAAAATTTTAACGACAAACAAAATGAGAATATATGTTAAACAGATAGCCTGTGAGCAAGGAAAAAAGGCATATCTGTAACTTATTTTTTAAGCACCTGAAGATTTAAAGATTTTTACATCGTTAGACGGCAGTGTGTCAGAAGTTCTGTAAGTTATAATTGACTCTGTACTCCTTTTCTTCATCAAAAAAATAGAAAGTAAAGTTAACAGTCAATTAACAGTCAATTAACAGTCAATTAACAGTCAATTAATTCTCACTGAATTATTATCTAATCGATTGTTTAACGTAGAAGCACAGAGGAAAGAACCCTTCCTCGACAGACATCAGTCTGCCTGGAGGGTTAGTTTGTTCTTAACCTACGAAAAGAAAATTTTCGAGTTGCCATGGGTCGGGATTGTGTTTCACGGCTGGATTTTCTTTGAAAAATATTTTGCGATTTTTAAGTGGTGTCCAGTCCGAAGGTGTGGAGATAAATTTTCCGAGATAGGGTTTGGCGATATCCAGGACAAAGTCATGAGGCAAGTCCTCAGGTGTTTTAATACCTTCTCGTGGATTTTCAAGCATCCAGAGTATAGCAGCAACAATGCCTGCAGCTACCTGAAGAGTAGTAGCATTCTGACCGGGAGCAAGGGATCTGGTCTCTTCAATGCTCAATGCGCTGCCAGTCCACCAGGAATTATAAGAATGGCCCATCAAGAGTGCACCCATTATATCCTCTCCGGATGTGATTTCATTTGTCATAATCCTGAGTTTGGGTTGAAGTTCATAATTCCGGCCACGCAATTCGCAAAGAGAAGAAAGCGTATCATGACAGGGCATGTAAGCATAATGTACGGTAGGCCTATAGACCGCCCTGTCGTCTTCCCAAACAGTTAACAGTTTTGAAAGGCCATATGATTCGCCGTGACGGATCGCCATACCTACAATTTCTTCATCTGGTATCCATGATCTGACCCATGTATTAATGCCCATCTGGGGCAAGAGAATTACATTTTTCGGTCCGTAAGGAGGTATATGCGCCATGTGCGGCAATTTGTTCTCATGCGTTCCCCAGGCGATTTCAACCGGAGCCGTTCCTTCTTCTCTTAGTCCTTCAATGCTCCATGTTCCTACAAATTCATTAACTTCCTTTGGTCGGCTGGCAATTTGAGTATCCCTCTCACTACAATGGATCACTTTGACTCCCAATTTCTTAGCCAGGTGAGCAAAATCCCTGTTTTTTGCAAGGAGGGCAATTTCTTTTTCATCTTCAGGAGAGACTTTCTTATCAGCACAGGTGCGAGCGGCAATATCCAGCAAGCCTTGCTTTACGAAGTGAGTTATCAGGCCGGGATTTGCGCCATGGTCAACGACAGCAGTAGGCGCATCTTTCCAATCACGGGAAAGTTCAAGCAATTTCATTTGTCGGAAATAAAGAGATTTTTCCAATAAGCTTTGAGTCAAAAATTTCTCAGCAGGGTCCCATACTTCAACAGACGTATTAACGTACAATACATTGTGATCATGGCACCAACTAATGATTTCATTGGCATCGATATTCCATGAAAGATCAATGATCAAGCCTTCATTTTCCATATATTGTGACAAAACTTGATTCAAATTTTTCGGGGTAATTTTTTCACAGACGAATCTTAATCCCTGATTGGTATATTTTTTCAGAGCTTTTGATTTGTCTTCAAAATCAATTAAAGTAATGTTTTCTAGCGGAACATCGAGTTTATCCAGTAAAAGGGGTAGAGTACATTGTGAAACTGAGCCATAACCTATAATGAGGATTTTATTTGAAAACATTTTTTTCATAGGATTCGTAAACGCGAGGCTTGGATATAACTTTTCTCATATTAACTTTTTTTAATAATGTAACCTGACTTATCCAAACATGAGCGGAGGCCCATAATCGAAAAAATAGTCATCTTGCATATTTTCAAAAAATCTGAACAACCTTCACCCCAGATCACAACATATCTCGTTAAAACTTACTTTTTGTTCCAATTCGGACGAAGCTTTACAGACTATTCAGGACTGCACCTAAAATCTGGACCACTGGTTAAGAAATATTCTAAAAAAATCGGGATAAAATATCCAAAAATCAAGAATTTTTCCAGGGAAAAAAGAATCGAATTTAGAGTTGAAATTCCATTTAAG
This sequence comes from Methanosarcina barkeri 3, assembly GCF_000970305.1. Taxonomy (GTDB): domain Archaea; phylum Halobacteriota; class Methanosarcinia; order Methanosarcinales; family Methanosarcinaceae; genus Methanosarcina; species Methanosarcina barkeri_A. The sequence continues at coordinate 207,495 of NZ_CP009517.1, read as the reverse complement.
GTTATTTTGCATTAACAACTCTCCAAAATGCTTCTAAACAGCTTAGAGTAAGAAGGTATTACAAAAATACTGTAGCAAAAGCACTGTAGCAAAAGTATTTGCACTGTTGGTACGTGTTTAATGTAAAGGAGTTTAGTCAAATGGAACGTAGAAGCAATAGGCCATCACAGTCTAAAGAATTGATTTGCAATTCAGACATTACAATTCATTTAAAAGAAAATGATGAGCTTTATCATTACAAAACAGATGAACATGGCAACGTGAGAACGAATAAAAGAGCCTGGAGCGGCTTGAATGCAACCGTAATATTAGGTAAAGTGGATAGCATAAACAGTGATATATTCATTAAGCATGGGGTAAAAGTATGGTCCTGTGCGATTTCGACATCCGGCAGGATTTCATCGATTGGAATACCCGAGACCGATGTAACAGTTATTATTCATAAATGATTTTATTTTTATCTCAATATTATATCAAAAGTTTAAACATATTTCTGTATCAAAAGATTAAATATATTTGATACATATTATATCTTGTAGTAACATAAAATGAGTGCAATGGAAGTATACAAGAGAATTGACAAGAATTAAAGTAACCCAAAAAACTTGAGAGTATAAGCACTTTGAAGACCAATGAAGAGACCGGAACCAGTGAACTTCAGAGCTTGCCCTCTTAAGGGAATTGAGCACTACAAAAACAAGGATTTACCTTTGAGCTTGTAGCCCCTAGCTTAATGCCATATGTTGTCCTCATGTTGAAAAGAGTGAAAAAAGAATCAATTTTCGTCAGGAATATGCACAATAACCGTAAGTTCCTGCCCTTCTAAATCTTTTCCTACGGAAGATAAGTGACCTTGTGGCCCAAACTGACAAATAAACACCTTATCTTCAGAATTAAACGATAAATTGTCCAGATCTCTGTGACCTACTATGACAGTCGCTTGAAATCCAGCAAAATTCACGCGACGAAAAACGGGATACCCACGTTTATCGACAGTGCAATATTCAATAATATCTTTTTTTCCCGGCCTAAGGGATATAACGCAAGGTATAATCATTTTAACTGTTTTTCCTGGGCGCTTCGGTTCTCTCATATGTCTAATTTTGACTTTGTATATTTAAAACTTAAGTAAGACAAATACAATTCATATTAAGCAAATTTGTGTAATGCAATTGCTTGAACTAACCCGTTATTAGCCATGTTGACGTAAAGTTTATATAATTTACGTCTACATTTCATATTGTAGCTACACAAAATGAGCGCAACCGACGCATACAAAAGAATTAGTAACAGTCAAAACAATCTAAAAAGCTTGGTAGAATAAGCATGACGAAAGACCAAATTAAAGCGATTTTGAACGAAATGAAAGAGGAGGGATGAAGACTGTACATAAAAACTTTCTGTGCCCATTGTGGAAAAACTAACTTGCACAACGTAGCAGTTAGCTGTGAAAAAACTTCCAGTATTTTAAACGGGAGATTATTGTCACGCTCTACCATTAAAGGAGTGGAAGTAAGAGAAACAGTAACAGAAGAAATCTTAATGAAATCAGTTTTGAAAACGTTGAGAGAGCATAAAAAATTACATATGAGTAAAGAGGAACTTGCTGATACTCTCAAAAATAGTAATTTAGAGAGCAGTAGTAACTTTGAGACAATATTATTGTCCAGAAATTAATTGTCGCGATATCCTTATGATTTTACCTAAATTTTTACCGTCTATTTTGTTTCTCGGTGCCTTAGTTATAATTTGTGGACTTCAAGCGCGTTTTTAGGAATTGTCTCAATTATTTCCTCAGACTGCAAAGAAGCCGATAACATAATACAGAAAATGCTCGATGTTGTTTAAAAAGACTTATATCCCAAAACATACAGATCTTCTATGAAATATGTAGATAGCCTTACTGGAGTATCTGCATATGAAGAGATTTTTCTTGTATTTATAAAGGGTTTGATAATTTTCCAGCAAGAATTTTAGCTCCAAAAAAGGGCTCATTTCAGACCTTTTCTGGCCAAATAACGGAAATTTTTGCCCTATTCGTGAGCAAGATCCACTAAAACAAGGATTGAAACTTATCATGCATCCAAAGTTTGCACCTGCTGACGTATTCGTGAGCAAGATCCACTAAAACAAGGATTGAAACCATTTAAGGAAACGTGTATGAAAGCTTCGTGTCGTATTCGTGAGCAAGATCCACTAAAACAAGGATTGAAACATTTAATATATTAATAAGTGATTGACCTGTAAATATTCGTGAGCAAGATCCACTAAAACAAGGATTGAAACATGATAGGGGAACGAAAAGGACTTAGTATAATATATATTCGTGAGCAAGATCCACTAAAACAAGGATTGAAACAAAAATAATAAATAATATTAGAGTGTAGTAGGTTATTCGTGAGCAAGATCCACTAAAACAAGGATTGAAACTCACCTGGTATTCCATACTCGGATGCTCTTTTTGAAATTCGTGAGCAAGATCCACTAAAACAAGGATTGAAACTTGAATATATTGCGTGAATTACCGCATTTCGTATTTATTCGTGAGCAAGATCCACTAAAACAAGGATTGAAACAATGATATTCACAACAAGGTCACAGCAATTACATATTCGTGAGCAAGATCCACTAAAACAAGGATTGAAACCAACGTTATCATTACCTGCAGTTCGAAAGAAGCCTTATTCGTGAGCAAGATCCACTAAAACAAGGATTGAAACTTGTGGAATGTATAGTCGTTGGAAAGAACCAGGGAGTTATTCGTGAGCAAGATCCACTAAAACAAGGATTGAAACAAGAAAAAGGAGGAGTATGAAACACAAACCAAAATATATTCGTGAGCAAGATCCACTAAAACAAGGATTGAAACCAATGAAAATGGAGCTAACATGGGCGCAATATTTATTCGTGAGCAAGATCCACTAAAACAAGGATTGAAACGGCTGGACTTCCTCTATGGTTTCTTCTACATTCTCTATTCGTGAGCAAGATCCACTAAAACAAGGATTGAAACTTTTCTTCAGGACAGCTTATACCCTTGACATACTCTCATTCGTGAGCAAGATCCACTAAAACAAGGATTGAAACATTTCCTGATATCAAGTAATAACTTTTGCGGAATTAATTCGTGAGCAAGATCCACTAAAACAAGGATTGAAACCTTTCACCTAGTTCTTGTTTGATCTCCTCGAATGATATTCGTGAGCAAGATCCACTAAAACAAGGATTGAAACTAGTTGCTTTAGGAAGCTTGTGGAGGTTAATCCAACCATTCGTGAGCAAGATCCACTAAAACAAGGATTGAAACTAATTCCTGTTTGTTTGTATGATTCATTCATTTTTTTATTCGTGAGCAAGATCCACTAAAACAAGGATTGAAACAGTATGGTTTTTTAGAGTTTCCTGAAAACCGGCTAGATTCGTGAGCAAGATCCACTAAAACAAGGATTGAAACTGAACAAGAATAATCTATCATTCGATCCTTTGCAATTCGTGAGCAAGATCCACTAAAACAAGGATTGAAACACTATAGATGTTCTTTTATCTCTGGTTTTTAATAATTCGTGAGCAAGATCCACTAAAACAAGGATTGAAACTGCGATTGAACAAGCTCAGAAGGTTCCAGAGCTTGATTCGTGAGCAAGATCCACTAAAACAAGGATTGAAACCTACGGAACCGTCGATCACTTGGAAGTGGATTTTAAATTATTCGTGAGCAAGATCCACTAAAACAAGGATTGAAACTGTCTTCATCGCTTGGTTCATCGGGGTAAGCTTCTTATTCGTGAGCAAGATCCACTAAAACAAGGATTGAAACATTATTACAGTGTTTTTTAGGATCTATATACATGTAGATTCGTGAGCAAGATCCACTAAAACAAGGATTGAAACTTAAAATTAAAGCTGGAATGCGAATTACTAAACTTATTCGTGAGCAAGATCCACTAAAACAAGGATTGAAACGTTGAAAAAATAGTGAAAGATTGCTATGGAAAACCAATTCGTGAGCAAGATCCACTAAAACAAGGATTGAAACTGGTATAGTTCCATGTATCCACACTCTTCCACACATAATTCGTGAGCAAGATCCACTAAAACAAGGATTGAAACTTGACGAAAATTACAGTTCTGAAACAGAAACATACGATTCGTGAGCAAGATCCACTAAAACAAGGATTGAAACAAAAAGATTAGGTGGAATCAAACCACCGTTACTTAACTATTCGTGAGCAAGATCCACTAAAACAAGGATTGAAACTTGTAAGTCCGTTTCCGCTATCCGATGATGCACTCATTCGTGAGCAAGATCCACTAAAACAAGGATTGAAACTCAGAATCCTCTCCTTTTTTGGAAGTCTTTTCTCATTCGTGAGCAAGATCCACTAAAACAAGGATTGAAACACTATCTGTAAAGCTTGAAAAGACATAGACTCAAAATTCGTGAGCAAGATCCACTAAAACAAGGATTGAAACTTTTTTTATCCACATACTACGGACAAACTTTATATATTCGTGAGCAAGATCCACTAAAACAAGGATTGAAACCTTCAACTTGTTTTTCATAGAGTACCTGGAAACCAATTCGTGAGCAAGATCCACTAAAACAAGGATTGAAACCAAAGAGCTAGAGAAGAAGGAAAACACCTTGGGAATTCGTGAGCAAGATCCACTAAAACAAGGATTGAAACATTTTAAGCGTGTTCCATACCGGAGTTAATTTTTCTAATTCGTGAGCAAGATCCACTAAAACAAGGATTGAAACACATCAGACCACCCCCTGAACTTCCTGAGCAAACTTAATTCGTGAGCAAGATCCACTAAAACAAGGATTGAAACTTAAACAACTCGTCAAAATCTACCATCCTGACTTATTCGTGAGCAAGATCCACTAAAACAAGGATTGAAACACTGGAACTCAGATGGTAGCACTCGACCATTACAAATTCGTGAGCAAGATCCACTAAAACAAGGATTGAAACAATTACGTTTCGGCTCCACTGCTCAAAAAATCACAATTCGTGAGCAAGATCCACTAAAACAAGGATTGAAACTTCACACTCCATATAGGCTCGCGTGTACCGCAACCATTCGTGAGCAAGATCCACTAAAACAAGGATTGAAACATCCCACGGTTGACGTTAACAAATTGGATTATTATTCGTGAGCAAGATCCACTAAAACAAGGATTGAAACATTGATCCATCGGTACGCTTCCAGCCTTCTCCTTTTATTCGTGAGCAAGATCCACTAAAACAAGGATTGAAACTGGAGTTGATGAGAGCGATATGACTTCATTGACTTCGAATTCGTGAGCAAGATCCACTAAAACAAGGATTGAAACCCAGGATATTATTATCCATGCTCCCCAAACTGAAAATTCGTGAGCAAGATCCACTAAAACAAGGATTGAAACTTCATTCCTTCTATAAGCACAATTCAAAAACATGGGAATTCGTGAGCAAGATCCACTAAAACAAGGATTGAAACTCAACTTTGAGCTTTGGCCTGTTGCAGATTGTCCCTATTCGTGAGCAAGATCCACTAAAACAAGGATTGAAACAGACCTCCAGAGGCTTTTGTACTGCTTCCTGTTCGAATTCGTGAGCAAGATCCACTAAAACAAGGATTGAAACATTTCTCTCCTGCGCTGTTTCCCCCTGATCCACGATATTCGTGAGCAAGATCCACTAAAACAAGGATTGAAACAAACGATGGTTTAAACAAACGTACTATAAAAAATTCGTGAGCAAGATCCACTAAAACAAGGATTGAAACTATTTTTCATTGAGTTCTTTGAGTTCCATAGTAGTATTCGTGAGCAAGATCCACTAAAACAAGGATTGAAACCCCAATTGCCCAAAAACCCCAACGCCGTCAACAAAATTCGTGAGCAAGATCCACTAAAACAAGGATTGAAACTCGGATGGAATTCCATATGCAGATGCTCTTTTTGAATTCGTGAGCAAGATCCACTAAAACAAGGATTGAAACAGTGCCTGTGTTGCTGCTGCTGCATCTAGTGGTGATATTCGTGAGCAAGATCCACTAAAACAAGGATTGAAACGTTTTAATGCGGCTTCTAATCTTTCCGGTCCTGCCTTATTCGTGAGCAAGATCCACTAAAACAAGGATTGAAACTCATATACCTCAGCATTCCACCCACCCAGGCAGATCATTCGTTAGCAAGATCCACTAAAACAAGGATTGAAACTGTGTCAGGTTCAGGTTTCCTTCAGTTGCCCAAAAGATTCGTTAGCAAGATCCACTAAAACAAGGATTGAAACTTAGGTGATACTTTCCTAACTCTATGCTTCTCCACAATTCGTTAGCAAGATCCACTAAAACAAGGATTGAAACCGTTCCTCATATTCTTCTTCCGATTCCCACCACAATATTCGTTAGCAAGATTCACTAAAACAAGGATTGAAACACAAAATGTCTAGTTTACGTGCTTCTGCGCTGCTCAATTCGTGAGCAAGATCCACTAAAACAAGGATTGAAACACCTGATTGAAAAGACGGCTTCTTCAATATTCTTCATATTACACTATTCGTGAGCAAGATCCACTAAAACAAGGATTGAAACATGTAAGTAAGACCACTCACAATAGACCACCATTGATTCGTGAGCAAGATCCACTAAAACAAGGATTGAAACCCGACTGGATCATATGAAACGGGGCAGGGGACAGTATTCGTGAGCAAGATCCACTAAAACAAGGATTGAAACTCCATTGAGTAACATTGCTTGGCTGCGCGTATGTCTATTCGTGAGCAAGATCCACTAAAACAAGGATTGAAACTACATTTCCATTTTTCCAACCAAATCTATTATATCATATATTCGTGAGCAAGATCCACTAAAACAAGGATTGAAACTTCAATCCTCCTAAATGTAAAATACGACATAATTATTCGTGAGCAAGATCCACTAAAACAAGGATTGAAACATATCTGGGAACAGAGATGTTACAAAGTCCTCCATCATATTCGTGAGCAAGATCCACTAAAACAAGGATTGAAACTTCTCATTTGCAAATTGTTCAGGACTTAATCTAGAATTCGTGAGCAGGATCCACTAAAACAAGGATTGAAACATTACATATATGGGAGTACACGAAAAGGATGTAATTATTCGTGAGCAAGATCCACTAAAACAAGGATTGAAACTCCATTTCCCCTTAACATATCGTTTTTTGAAAGAAGAAGTTCTTTACACAGCCTGGAAAAATTTAAACCGAAATACAAAAGGAACTGGTTTTGATTCTCTTACCATCCAACAGGTAGAGGCTTTATGTGGGTTGAAAACTTTATCCGCTCGATAAAAAAGAGCTTAAAAGTGAAAAGTACACGGCTGGGCTTGAGAAAACCGAGCAGACTATTAATAAAAAGATTCAAGATTTTATTTAAATATATATGATGTTTTTTTAATTTACAAGATTAGTCTTAATAAATGAGAAAATGTATATATATTAAAACTAATAAGAATAAAATTAAAAAAGATATTTTTTAAAAATTCATTATACTAATCATGACTACGGAAAATATTAAACTCAAAACTCTTGAAATGACTTTTGAAGGCTCAGAAGAGTTCAAAGGGGACGCAAATCAGATACGTGGTTTCTTTGCGTCAAAATTCAATGAATACGATCAACTCCACAACCACAATACTGACAAGTTTTGTTATCGTTATCCTCTGGTGCAGTACAAAGTTCTTGATAGAATGCCGCTAGTGGTTGGCATAAATGAAGGAGCAGAAACTTTAAAAGGTTTATTCGATAAATTTGATACGGTTACTCTTCCTCACGAGGACTTTGAAATCACTGAAATGTCTCTGAGGCTTAAAAAACAGGACTTTGGCCTTACAAAAAACCTCTACTTTTACGAGTTTCTCACTCCCTGGCTTGCCCTTAATAAAGAAAATGAAGAGAAATTCTTTGAGACTATAAACCCTGAAGAAAAAAAGGAAATCCTCAGGAAGACGCTTGTAGGAAATTTACTCTCAATGTCAAAAGCTTTTGGGTATACGGTTCCTGATACTATAAAATGCGATGTTGATGTGGAGCTCAGAGGTTCAAAGTACAAACAAATGGATTTTACTTCTTTTACAGGCGGTTTTATAGCTAATTTTTTGATTCCGGATTTTATGGGAGTGGGAAAGGGGGTTGCTAAGGGGTTTGGGACTGTGAGGAAAATTACAAGCTACAATACTCAAAAATCCTCCGATCATGAATTCAGTGACTTTCTGAATACCAAAATATCATCTCATAATTAAGCTTGTACAGGGGAATATCATGATTAAAACCGAAATCAAATTTAAGACTTTGACTCCCATCTGGACTGGAGACGCAGATAGAAAATGCACGACTATCAAAGAGACAAGCATTATTGGAAGTATGAGGTGGTGGTATGAAGCAATAATTAGAGGGATGGGGGGATATGCTTGTGATCCTTCAAATGGTGGATGTGAGTTTAATACAGTGGGTTATGAGAGAGCAAGGAAAAATGGAAAGAGCGTTGATGAATCACTCGAAATCGGGCTAAAAAATGTGTGCCCTGTCTGCAGGTTATTTGGGTGTACTGGATGGAAAAGAAGGTTTAGGATAGAGGTTGAGGGCAAACCGCCCGTAAAGCTAGTTTTTGAAGAAAAAATAAAAGTTTTTGATGCAGAGTTCTGGATAAAAAAAACTTATTCTAACTCAATGGCTTTTTACTCTAATGAATACTTCAAGTTTTACTTAATTACAGAAGAAAATGAAGAGATCAAAAATAAGCTTCTTTTTTTATTGAACTTTATGGAAAAAGTAGGATCTATTGGATCGAAATCTCAGAATGGTTTTGGATTAGTTAAATTTGATGAACTTGATCCACGTTTTGATTTGAAAAATTTGAAAAATCAAGTATACAAATTCAACGAAACTAATCAGGACAAATTACGAATAAGTAAAAAATTGAGCCATTTAAGAAACATACAAGATCTCTATTATTTCGATGTAGAGATTGAACCAACAGATGTTCTCGAAGAATTTGTTGGTTTAGAACATTACGATAAAAACTTGCTTCTCACTGGATTTATACTTAGATATTTTTTACGAAAAGAGTTTAAATCTCTTAAGAAATTTGAAATAAATTCTTTGGTATTAAATGCCTCTGATTTGAACCATCAACAATCTCGGCGCTATAATCGTGAAAAATATCACACTAGAAAAAAATATAAAAATACTTCAAAAATTGTAACTAGAGCTTTATTTGGTTCAGATTTAAAAAATAAATGGGCAAGCTTAGTTGAGATAAGTCATCTCTACAGGGTTAATGATGCTTATAATTTCAGAGTTCTTTGCAATCTCCCTCCAGTTATTACATATGATGAGATCTCCATTAGATTTAATAAAAAAGAAGTTATTAAAAAGATTCAGTCCGTGCTTAAAAATAATTTTTCAGTTAAGATTGAGGGAGATTTATCCGAGGAAAACATAGATATTAAAGATTTATCCGTTTTAAATAATTTTAACTTTCTGGGTGATAATGTTTATGGAAACTAATTTTTTCGATTTTTATGTTGAAGGAGAAAGAAACTCATTTTGGAATGTAAAACTACTATCAAAATCAATGCAATATAAAGAAGTTAAAAAGGAAGCATATCAGAATGCAAAGGATAAGTACCAAAATGAGCTTTACAGATCATATGATTATTTTATTTCAAACGAATTAAAATCATTAGATATACTTGGACTTTATAAACCCGATATAGAAGTAAAAAACTTACCTAGATATTCTTTACTTATTCAGTTTAAATTTAAGCTTAAAAAACCATTTTATTCTAATGACGATGATGATTTCTATATAATTGAGAATTCCATTACAAAAGAACATGTATTCAAAATCCCAATGATACGTGCTAGTAGTTGGAAAGGGAATTTAAGAAATACAATTATAAAAATTAATCAGATTGATAAAAACCCTGAAGACAGCAACATAATAAAAAGACTTTTTGGTTATACTACTGAAACAGGTAAGAACCAGAAAAAAGGTAGGCTAATATTTTATCCAACTTATTTTGACCAGATTGGACTTGAAATAATTGCACCTCATGATAGAAATTCAAAGACTGTGAAAAATCCAATTTTGTATGAGGTTGTGCCAAAAGGCGGCTCGGGGTTCTTTAGTTTATTTTATATTCCTTTTGATTTAATCGGAGTTGAGAATCCAAATTTGGAGGAAATTAAAGAAGATTATAATCAAATATCTAATGCAATCAAGAAAATGATGACAACATACGGTTTTGGTGCTAAGACAAGTAGTGGATATGGTGTTGTAGAAGATGAAATTGACTGCATTGTAAATATCAGTCCATATAAGTTATCTGCATTTGATGATATGCAAAAAATGATCGAGGGGGGATTAAGCTGAGTAAAAAAGATATAATTGATAACAAGGATCTAATATTTCTTGCAGAAATTTATGCAATGTTACATGATCTTGGAAAACTTAGTCAAGAATTTATCACAAAACAGAGTAAAGATTCTCCAAACTGCAATTTTGAACATGAAGATATTCTCAAAGGCTGTACCAAAAACTTCGATTATACTGATTTTTTACCTCCTCGATTAAAAATCATTATTTCAAAAAAAGAGATATTGAGTATATTCAATAGAGATCTAAACAATAGAGATTTTAAAAAAGGAAAATATATATTTACTCAGAAATTAACGGATCCAAGCCAGCTAATTTCAAAACACCATAACAAAAATAGTGGAATTGGATTAATAAAATTATTGTCAAACATAGATGGTTTAGATTCTGGTGTAGATAAGGGACTTCTACAGAATAATGGCAAGCAACCAAAAGATAGAGTTTTTAAGTCCACATCTTTTGGTTATGAGAGTGAAAAAAATGAAATTGAATTATTAAATCTTAAAATAATTAGAGATGAACTATGCAATGAACTTGCTAACTTGCTGGAACAGATATGTGAGAATCCAAATAAAATTGCTCTAATTAGAAGAAAGATTCTCCCCTTGATTAAAAGAGAATTTTTAAAGTCGCTTGGAGATACTAGAAGAAGCGGAAATGATGTTACTTTATGGGATCATTCATATTCGGTTGCAAGTCTTTACAAATCAGCCATAGTAAATATGATACATAAAGAGGAATGGATCAATCCAAAAGATTTAAAGTGGGTTATTATAGGAGTACAATATGATAAGCTTGGTCTAATAGAAAAAGCACATAAATTAGTTGATATTGTAGCATACCGAAAACTAACTGAAGATATTGATAAAGAAATAAAAATATATATCGAAGAAGAGTTGCCTATTGGAAATGAAATATACAAAGATGAAAGTGGCATCTATTTTATTGGTCCTGATATAGGCAAAGATTCTCTTGAGAAATTGATAAAAGAAGATATACTGTGTAGAGTAAATAAAAAATCTGATGGAGAAGTAATCCCATATATAAACATAAGTGAACCTTCTCGCTCTCTTGTACTACTCACAAAGCTTTTAACCGAAGCAAAAGGTAACTTTCAGCTGTACGAAGGAATTCCTATATGGAAAGACAAATGGGATCAAGCTTTAACTATCAACGTTCAAGATGCTCTTGTTTATAAAAGTTCCTGTAACATTTGCAAAAACATAAACAAGTGTGCAATTAATAATAGAAAAAATCTAAAACGTAGCTTTTGTAAGAATACCTGTACAAGGTATAGTGAGTGTGTGGCTGGGGGAGGTAATAAAGAACATCAGGTTGATATTTGTCCTGTATGTAAGATCCATCCAAAATGTGAATATCAAGAAGTTTGTAAGTGTTGTTTGAATAGAAGAGAAAATCGAATAAATGATTGGTTGCCTGATTTCTCCAATAAGAAGTATCCGACAATTTGGATTGATGAAATTGCAGATTCAAATGGAAAAGTAGCAATTATAACAGGAAGATTTAACATAAGCAAGTGGCTTGAAGGAGAGCTCCTTAACACCGTGTTTTCTCAGACTCTGGAATCATATGCACATGAATACAAAAATTGGAACTCTTTATGTGACAGTTTGAAACAAGAATTAGAAAATGATAACGAAAAATCAGAAATTTTGGAAAAAATTGCTGGAGAATCATACTATGGTCAAAGTCCTCGACAGTTTTATGAAGATCTTGTGGTGGATAGAAATCCACTTTGGAACACTAAAATAAGTAGTTGGGATAGTTCCAGTAGTGAAAAAGCGGCAGAACGTCTACTATTAACTGTTTTCAGAAAACATCCATCTCCTTCTCGTCTACGAAGAATTTGGACATCTACCAAAGATTTCTGGATCGAAATTCAAAATGAATTGAAAGAAGATCAGGGTATTTACTTAGAGCTTGAATCCAAAAAGAATATTGAAAATAGATTCAAGCGTTTGGAAGTTATATTGGATGAACCATTTCCAAAAGCTAAAGCGGTATATCATCTAAAATTCGAAAAAGTTGGTCTTCTTTCATACTATGATGGCACCAAATTTGTATCTGTCCAGAATCTCCAACATTTTCTCTTACACAAAGAAGACATCGCCAAGTATAAACAAATAGATATAAAGTCAGAAGATGAAAAAAACTCTGAATATAAAAACTATAAAGTAAAGGAAATAAAATTCAGTGAAAAGTCATATAGACCTTTTTTAGAAATTCTGCTGTCTCCAATAACCTTTCAGTTTATTGTGCCTGCAAATAGTGTTCCTGCAGTTTTTAAGAAAATCACAGATAAATATGATAAAGAAATGGGAAATGTCGCTGGCAGGTTACCTCTGAATTTGGGAGTTGTATTTTTTGATTACAAAACAGCTCTTTATGCCTCTGTAAATGCATCTCGAAGGATACTCACAGGTTTTGAAAACGCTGATTTTTTGGATTTCTCTGTAATCTCAAAGAACTCTTCTACAATTGACTTGGAAGTTTCTAAACCAGAAACAAGGAAGAAAAAAGTACAATTGGGAACGAGTTCAAATGCTCAGGCAAGGTATTATTTTAACTTTCTAATTAATGCTTCTGAAGATGAAGCACAAAAAAGAAAGGGTTTCTTTGAAACATTCATAGACGGTAAAAACGAATTTTTGATAAGTGGATCCGATTTAAGCCCAGATGACAATGTAAAGTTGTATCCGAATTACTTTGATTTTGAATTTTTAGATACTACTGCCCGAAGATTAGAAATCAGATATAAGAACCGTAAAAGAATTCAAAAAAGTTCACTCATGGGACCAAGACCTTACCTTCTTGAAGAGTTTATCTCCATATTCGAACAAGTATGGGAGTTGTTCGATAAACCAACAATGACTACATCACAACTCAAAAACATACAAGAAAATCTTGTGAAGCTTCATATGGATTGGAAAGACTGTAAAGAAAAAAATAAAACTGAATACTATGAAACTCTCGAAAAACACATTGAAAATATTTTGATAAATGTTGGAACTCGTAAGTGGTGGAGTTCTTTAGATGAAGAAGGGAAAGAGCTACTTAAGAAGGTTTGTCTCGACAAAACGATTTTTGATATTCTGGAATTTTACAACTCTATACTAAAAATGAAGCCAAATGGTGATAAAAATGAGTAAATACCTTATGTTTGCGCTTGATCCGATACACATCGGCACCGGGGGCTACCAGATAGGACGTGTGGACAATACTATAGTGAGAGAGCCTTCAACCAATATCCCGAAGATCCCCGGAAGTAGCATTGCAGGGACTTCAAGGACTTATGCTACATATAAAGCAATCAATGAAGGAAAAATAGATAAAAAAAACATAGATTGTGCTGGACAGGATAAAGCAGTGTCCGATAAAAAAGAGAGAGGGCACTGTGGGGATTGCATAATCTGCAAATCTTTCGGTTTTTCCAAAAATGATGAAAAAATAGGGAGCTCGCAAGGGCTTGTTTACTTCAGTGACGCTCACATTCTTTTGTTCCCTGTTAGCACCAGGCTAGGGCCTGCGTGGATAACATCTCCCATGCTTTTAGAAGATTTTGACATTCAATTAGAGGAAAACGAACCTTCTGATGATTGTATAGTGGTTGGCTCTGAGTTCTCAAAGGAATCAAGCCTGAATCTTGGGTGGCTCAATCTTCCAATTGAAAATGGAAAAGAACTGCCATCCTTTGATCACCTTGCATCCCTTGGGCCAAAGAAAAATAAATTGCTCTCCAGTAGAATTGTAATCGTGCCTGATTCATTAATTTCACAGATTATTAATTCCAACCTTGAGGTCAGAACTTCAGTATCTATTGATCCGGTAACTGGTGCAGGAAAGGATGGTGCCCTTTTTACCAGTGAAGCCATCCCAAGGAGCACTATACTCTGGTTTGAACTGGGTATAAACGATCCTGATTATTTTGGATATGGCAAAAAGAGTGAGAACAGCTCAGAAGAAGGGAAAAGTAACACCCGGATCTCGCTTCTTGATGTTAAATCAATTGTTAAAGGTGGGTTCTGCTACTTTGAGACTCTTGGTATCGGTGGGATGGTCACAAGAGGTTTCGGAAGAGTCACGATTGAGGAAGTGGGAGAAAATGACTCAAAATAATATTGACTTTATCGCTGCAAAAAGCGGTTTTGATATTGTTGACAAATTAATGAAGCCTGAAGGTTCAAAGGAAGGGATGACACCTAAGGAAATAGAATCTTTCATAAATAAATCAATAGGAGTGCTTTCATCAAATGGTGTGTACGCTCTATGGTTATATTTAAAAGCCTCAAATAAAAACGGGGATGGAAATGGAAAAATTAATGTAGTGGAGATTCTGGAAAAATGTAACATAGAACTCAAATCAGACGTTGGGGAAAGTGAAGAAGATAAAATCATCAACCTTTCAACCGATTTAAGAAAGTTGCTTTTCGCAAAGCAAGTTCTTGAACAAATCTTTATTTATGCACGTTATCGTGCAAAAGCTCAGAATGCATTAAAAAGAGAGGATTCAAAAAAAGAAGATACTGATGAGGAAAAGCAAGAGTGATAACTATGGGCTATACATGCTTTGAATTACGTTTTAAAGCCAGATCCCCAATCTTCATCGGCAGCCGAAAAATTGGCTTTATTCAGCAAACTCGAAGATACATTCCAGGGAAAACACTGTGGGGAGCTATAACCTCAAATGTTGCAAGAAAACTAATAGATGAAGGCGTAAAATATAACCCCAAAGTTTACGAAAAAGTTGGGAAATGTATTGAAGGTTATGTAAAAAACACGTATTTTTTTCCAGAGATTATAGGTCAAAAAAAGAGGAACAGTAAAGATACATTCAATCCTAGCTTTACGAAAGAAGGCTTAAAATACGGCCAGTGTTCCGAAAGAGAATTTGAATCCACTTTCATTAGTTCTTTTGTTTCCACAGCCACACTAGGGAGCAGAAACTCAGCAATGGATGAAAGTTTGCATGAGACCGAATATATTTTGAACAAGGTAAATTGCAAAACTGGGGTTAAGCAGGTTTACTGGAAAGGATATCTTTTTGTGAAAGAAGACATTTCTGGAAAATGTTCTGTAAAAAACAGTGAAGAATTTGAAGAGATAGAACTTGGGTATGAAGGTAAATCAATAAAGTTACTTGAAGCTTTAAGTGAAATCCGTGTAGGTGGTGACCTTAGATATGGATTTGGAACATTGGAGCTGTGCAAAAATAAAGTGAAGAAGATTGAAAAAGGAGCCTCTGTTTTTAACTGGGACCTTGAAAACACCGATCGCTTGATTTTCAATAACGGTTGTACAAATGAAGAAAGCGCTGTCTCGGGGAAGAATTTTGAAGGAAATCCTATATTCGGCCACCTGTTACTAAACACCGATGAAATTGGAACATATAGGGGTGAGCTTGAACCACTTGTGGGAAGAATATACGATAGTAAAAAGGGGTTTGGAAGGCGTTTGGATTCCAATGGGGTTGCGTTTGTTCCTGGTACTTGTTTTGGAGATAAAATAAATAAAATTGAACTTGATTCCTGTGGTCTGCTTAAATTTTCGAATTTAGATTAATACTTTTCACATTTTAATATTTAACAAAATTTTGTAAATTTATATCCTATTTTTAAAGAGGCTCTAAAATGGTGGATGCAAAAGAGTATTATCTTTGTTACATTGACATATTGGGATTTGAAAATAGAGCTAAAGAAATTGTGGGAACTTATGATTTAAATGTAAAACCTTATTATATAAAACCCAGTCACATAAGAAATAAATTAAGACACCATTTGAAAAATAAATTAAAAGAGCTTGAAGAGAGAAATTATATAATTGGAGTCAGTACTGGAAGAGATGATTGGGTAATAGTTTCGGAAGAACTCCAAAAATTAGTCATATCTATTTATGAAATAACAGAGATACAACAAGATTTTCCTTTTGAAATAGCCTTAGGTAGTGCAATTTATACAGAAAATAGGGATTTGTTTAACAGTGATTCCTTTGTTGATGAAGACTCTACTATTTGTTTTTTAAAAAATAATATTATTGGCGAATACTGTAAATGGTATAAAAGTACTCATGATGACCAATCGGTTAGAACCACTTTTATTTTATTTACGGACAAATTATATCAAAAAATGGACTACTGTGATCAAGAAATAATTAGTCCAAAAAGAAATAAAAACAAAATTCTTTATTATGCCGATGTCGAGAGTTTCAAAAGACGAGCCAAAAGTTTGAACTTTTTAAACACGCTAGGAATTCCAAATGACCCTATATATGGAGGAATAGATAAACTTTATGTTATTCCGAAAGAATATGATGAAATTAAGAAAAGTCTGGAAAAAAATAAAGTTATCATTATTACCGGGAATCCAGAATGTGGAAAAACATTTACTGCTGTCAGGCTTTTGTGGGAGTATTACTTAAAAAAGTATCAACCTATATGGGAAATCGGAGAAAATCCATTAGATAAAAAGAAAAAAAGGTTTGAAAAAATAGAATCTGACCTAAAGGAAAAAGTAATTTTTTATTTTGAAGACCCGTTTGGAGAAAAAAATTATGAAAGAATGGGATTTCTGGAAAAAAAGATAAAAACAATAATCGACAAAGCTCGTGAATTTGAAAACGTATTTCTTATAATAACTTCTAGAAGTGAAGTTTTTCAAGAATTTAATTCATATAACTACTTAATTGACATTAAAAGATTTGAATATAAGCTCAATGCAAAAAATAACCTCCAAGAATATAGTGAAAGAGAAGAAATTCTCCTGAACTGGGCTAAAAAAAATAAATGTAAGTGGTTATCTAATGCAAAGCTTAAAACTTCTATCTTAGAACTTTTAAAGTTACCTAATAATCTGCCAACTCCTTTGAGTATTAGAAATTTTTGTTTTGCAAGCTGTGATATCACAGATTCTCTAATATTGAAAGAACAGATAACTGAAAAATCAAAGGAGACAGATATTAGTTTTGCGGATGAAATTAATGCTTTCTCAGCGGATAAAATCTTATTTATATCATTTCCTTTTATATCCGGTTCTTTTAGGGTAAAATTCGTTGAAGAAAAATACAATGAAATGATTCAAGAATTTGGAATAAAAGATGCTTTGAGTTTTGCTTCACTATTTAAATGGTTTAGAGGCGATAAAATTGAAGAATTCAAAATTAGAAATGATCAAACTTGTAGAATAAAATTTTCCCATCCTTCATATCTTCAAGCTTTAAAATATCTGCTTGCAACAAAAGAACAGTCTACAGCCATTTTTCCAGAAATTTTTTTTAAGTTTTTACAGAAATTGGCTGAAGATAAAAATGCCTCAAGATATATCCCCAGAATCATAGCGGACAACTATACCCAGTTTCCAAAAGAGATACAGAGCTTACTTTTTACACTAGCACAGAATGAGAATACAAAAAAATTCGTCGCTCGTACCCTTGTGTATAATTATTCAAATATTCCCAACGAAGCACAGGCCCTGTTACAGGATTTGTATTTTGATGAGAACCTCAAAAAGGATATTGCAAGAGCGATAACTGATTATTTCTATGTAGCCCCAAAAGAAATACAGAAGTGGCTGTTTGAAATGGCCCAAGATGATAAGATTGCAGGTCATCTTGCACGAGCTGTGATTGATAACTATCATGAGGTATCAGGAGATGTAAAAAATTTAATATTTGAACTTTATGGAAAAGGCCGTTTTGATGAAGACATCGCTCGTGCTATTACTGAAAATTATAGCGACCTTCCGGACTATCTAAAATGTTTACTTTTTAATATTATCGAAAAAGAAAACTCTAGGCCCTATGTCGCGAAAGCAATTGCAGACAAATCTAAAAATATACCGGTTGACATCGTAGAATATATATTAATAAAACTTTCAAATGACAAAGCTTGTGAAAAATACGTTGCAAGATGCATAATTAAAAATTTTGACAATACTTCCGATAATTTAAAGAATGTTCTGTATAAATATATTGAAAAATCTCAGGATGTTGTATATATTTTACAGTCTTTTGAAATAAATTTTGAGAATCTTTCAGAAGATGCACGTGTA
Organism: Methanosarcina barkeri 3; assembly: GCF_000970305.1. GTDB lineage: Archaea > Halobacteriota > Methanosarcinia > Methanosarcinales > Methanosarcinaceae > Methanosarcina > Methanosarcina barkeri_A. Next base: position 189,020 of record NZ_CP009517.1, on the reverse strand, counting down.
ATTATACTATCCAAGCTATCCAATGGTGAAAAAACTGCAAAGTATCCCGTTAGAATTCCAACAAAATTTTAATGTGAATTCAACAGTAATCCATAAGTTGTTGTTTAGGTTTATTCCAAAAATAAATCCTAAAATAAGACAGAATAATGCTCTTCAAACAAATAGAAGAATGACTCTCACAAAAAAGATTAAAATCAGAACCGTGAAATAATAAATAAAGTCATTACTTAACAAAGTGAACCCCATAACCACCAACCTCGAAACTCCAGAATATTGTCATCGATTTGACCCCGCCACTGGGACGGGAAATTGTTCTAATAAAATTGTTTAAATTAAAAAAATAAAAGGTTCATCAAGGATTCAGCTACCACGTAATTTAGTGTGCCTCTTAACTTTAGAAAGATAATAAAATTAAGGCATTTTTGAAAAATTAATGGTTGTGCGAAAATTCCAAATCTTATAAACTCTATAGGGGACAGTGCTGTGAATTTTTTTCAGATTTAATGCGAGGGTTGGGATTCGAATGCATGAATTCCTACGAAACCAGCTTTCTAACTGGCGCTTTTGACCTAATTGTAACAACTAGAGTTTAATGCCTGATATGTTGTTCTCATGTTGAAAAGAGTGAAAAAAGAATCAATTTTCTTCAGGAATATGCACAATAACCGTAAGTTCCTGCCCTTCTAAATCTTTTCCCACGGAAGATAAGTGACCTTGTGGCCCAAACTGACAAATAAACACCTTATCTTCAGAATTAAACAATAGATTGTCCAGATCTCTGTGACCTACTATAACGGTCGCTTGAAGTCCCGCAAAATTCACGCGACGAAAAACGGGATACCCACGTTTATCGACAGTGCAATATTCAATAATATCTTTTTTTCCCGGCCTAAGGGATATAACGCAAGGTATAATCATTTTAACTGTTTTTCCTGGGCGCTTAGGTTCTCTCATATGTCTAATTTTTGACTTTCAATATTTAAAACTTAAGTAAGACAAATGAAATTCATATTAAGCAAATTTGTGTAATGAAATCGCTTGAACTACCTGTTATTAGCCATATGGACGTAAAGTTTATATAGTTTACGTCAACATTTATATTGTAGTTACACAAAATGAGCGCAACAGAAACATACAAAAGAATTAGCAACAATCAAAGCAATCTAAAAAGCTTGAGAGAATAAGCATGACGAAAGACCAAATTAGAGCGATTTTGAACGAAATGAAATAGGAGGGATGAAAATTGTACATAAAAACTTTCTGTGCCCATTGTGGAAAAACTAACTTGCACAACGTAGCAGTTAGCTGTGAAAAAACTTCCGGTATTTTAAACGGGAAATTATTCTCACGCTCTACCATTAAAGGAGTGGAAGTAAGAGAAACAGTAACAGAAGAAATTTTAATGAAATCAGTTTTGAAAACGCTGAGAGAGCATAAAAAATTACATATAAGTAAAGAGGAACTTGCGGATACTCTCAAAAATATATTTGGAATCTCAAGTGAGTTGTCCTGCGAGATTGCTGAAAAAATACAAAGAGAAAATGAAGTACTGGAAGCTGATTTTAAATCTAACATAAAAGCTATTAAAAAAACAAGTAAAAGCCAAACGTCAAAAAAAGTGACATGAAAATCACTGTCAGGAAAATGATTTTATTTTTATTAGTTTCTTTTCTTTTGACTCAATTAACAAGGTCTGTATCCTGATAAGCCCGGTCAAACTTAATCTCTAAGATATATCAGCTTACTGATGATTCACTCAGCTGTTCTAGAATGTATCAAGAATAATTGATACCCACCCTCTGGATTCTTAAAATTTGAACTTCTTTTAATTATAGTCTTAAAATATCCAATAGAAAAGGAGATTGGACATGAATAAAGAGAGCGATGCAGTATTGGAAGAAAAGAAAACTGAAGACAACTCAAAAAATGATGAAGACTTACTATATACACACAAACCTGAAAATCGAGGAAATAGTATGCAATGGAACTCTGCTTTTTGCAGAAGACCAGGTCATTAAAAATACTAAAAATCTCGTAACCTCTAACTGATCGTTTTATAGATAATTCTGGCACTCTTCTATTACCTATAAACAAGCATCCTTTAACTTGAAATCATTTTAAAAGATTCGCAACTAACTATAATAATATTTTTAAATAGGAGTATTAATATGTCATTTTTGAACGAAATGTTGCCTGAAACTGCGGAAGCTTTCGGGAAGATGAGAGATTCCATATTTAAAGACGCCTTTCTGGATCTTAAAACAAAAGAATTAATTGCTGTCGCTTCTTCGGTCCTTATGCGCTGTCAGTTTTGTGTTGACACCCATTCACAAAGAGCAATTAATGCAGGAGCCACAAAGGAGGAAATTGCAGAAGCTATCTCAGTTGTAATGTTTATTGCTGCTGGTTCACAGATAGGATGGACTAATATATACGAAGAAAACATATACAATAAGATCTTTGAAAAGGATAGTAAAGAAGAAGAGGACTGTAATTGTTGCTCTGGTGACTGAAAACTTCGTTTAATTATCTTTCAAGTTTTCCTTAACTTCTTACCTAATTTATTCTAATTTTCTTCCTTTACTACAAGGACAGATCTTTTTGAATGTCTTATTACCTTATCTGTTACGCTTCCAAGCAAAAATCTTTCCAATCCACCTTTACCAAGAGTTCCCATCACTATCAGATTCACTTTTTTCTGCTCCGCAAATTCCAGGATTACATTAGCCGGGTTACCTTCAATAACCACACCTTCAAAGTCTATTCCCTTACTCTGTGCAACATTATTTGCATATTGAATAGCGTTGTCTCCTTCTTGACGTAGAGTTTCCTCCATGACATCCCATTTGGAACCTAGATAAATTGGCGTTTCTAATGTAGGCGGAGCATATGCATTTTTGTCCAAAACATAAAGGGCATAGACCTTTGCACCCATTAATTTTGCAAGTTCCATTCCGTGAAGAACGGCGTGTTGACTACACTTAGACCCATCTGTTGCAATTAGAATTACATGGTAAGTATTATTAAGAGTCACTAATCTCCCCCGGTTCCAGGATATTATCGAACTGTGTCGATAACAAACTAAGCATGAGTAAAGTTATTACACTATTATTCTGAAATACAAGCATCTGAAATACAAGCATCTGAAATACAAGCATCTGAAATACAAGCATCTGAAATACAAGCATCTGAAATACAAGCAAATAAGATTACTGGAGCTATTCACGTAGCCTTCGAGACTCTGTAAAGAGATGAATTTTGATATTTATCCAGTTTAGAGGGGCTTTATTTTTGAGATAACGTTTAGAATATCGCTAAATTCAGGGTTTAACCTGTAAAAACGCCACTTAGAGTTGTTATAAGCTTCGATAATTCCACAGTTTTTCATGATAGTCAAATGATGGGAAACCAGATTCTGTCTCTCATTCAACTTGAATATCAGTTCGCATACGCAGTGGTCTCTCTGAGAGAGAAAATAAGCAATTTTTAATCTTATCGGATGCCCGAGAGCACTGAATATTTCACTGGCCTTCTTTATATCATTGTCCAGAAAATCTATTTCCTGGAGCATTTTCTCTTCCCATTCCTTTTTTTTCTCAGGGTCCGCAGGGCAGCAGTAGCTCATAAATAAAAGAAGTTGAGCTTTCTAAATAAGAGTTTTCATATCAGTTTTGTTTGATATCTAATTCATTACTGGTATTTTTTCTCTTTCTCATACTCTGACGATTGCATGTGGAGGTATCTTGATATGGGATGTGCAGTTTTTGTCAATTGAAATCCTGAACTTAATTTGAGAACTTATGAGTGTTTTTCGAATGCAATTTACTGAACTTGCATTATAACAGAATTTTGTTGGACATAATCATTTAATACTCCTATTTTCGATATTTTTTACAATGTTTTCTTTATAAATACAAGTTTTGCGGCCAGATGAAGAAGATCAAAAACCATTAAATATATATGGATATATGCGCATATATCCATATAATCATGCTTGACAGTAAAGTGAAATTCTTTAAAGCTCTCGGAGACGAGACAAGGCTTACCATTCTATCTTACTTGTTGGAACACAGTTACTGCGCCTGTGATTTCTCTTCCCTTACAAAAAAGGATCAAACTACGGTTTCAAAGCACCTTAAAGTTCTTGTTGAAGCTGGAATTTTAAAGTACGAAAAGCAGGGAAGAAATATCATCTACAGTATAAAAAACAAGGAGATTGAGGATTTACTTCTCTCTCTTGGAATCAGGGATATAAAACCCTGTTGTGATAAGCAGCAGGTCTCAGGAGTATACCCTATGTGTAAAACTGAAGTCTCAGGGATATATCCTATGTGTAAAACTGAAAACAGAGCTAACAATGCAATTAATGAGACTGCTGACAACCAGGTTGAAAAACAAGTCTAAGGATAACTGACATAAGCTAAAGATAGAATGGGAAAAATTATCGAAATAAGGAATGGATAGAACATGGATGCTAATGAAAAAAAGGAAATTATCAAAAAGAAGTATCAGGAAATTGCAGTTTTAGGTAGCTCTTGTTGTCCTGGCAGGGGATGCTGTGGTGATTCCAGCCCGGCAGTTCTTTCCAAGTCTCTTGGTTATTCTGAATCGGATATTCAGGCTGTTCCGGATGCAAACATGGGACTTGGCTGTGGTAACCCTACCGCTTTTGCAGAACTCAATCCAGGAGACGTTGTTCTGGATCTGGGTTCAGGTGCAGGGTTTGATTGTTTTCTTGCTGCACAGAAAGTAGGAAGCTCAGGGAAGATTATCGGAGTAGATATGACTCCTGAAATGGTTGAAAAAGCGCAGTCTAATGCTAGAAAATACGGATACTCAAATGTTGAATTTCGTCATGGAGATATTGAGGCTCTTCCGGTTAAAGATAGTTCTGTGGATATTATCATTAGTAACTGTGTAATTAACCTGGCTCCGGATAAGGAAAAGGTTTTCAGAGAAGCCTTCCGGGTTTTGAGGCCCGGAGGAAGGATGTATATCTCGGATATGGTTCTTCTGGAGGACTTACCTGAAGAGCTTAAAAATGACAGTAGCTTGCTTGCAGGTTGTATTGCTGGTGCAGTTTTAAAAGAGAAATATTTGAGGCTTCTGAAAAAAGCAGGGTTTTCGGTAGAAATCCTGAGTGAAGACTTGGATATTAGTAAAAGGCAATACGGAGATTTGCCAGTCGAAAGCCTGAAATTAAAAGCCTGGGTATAAAAAAGATAGGATAAATACATGGAAAAAGGTATGATTAAACATCAGAATTCCTGAACGACTACTTTTACTTATTTCCGGTTTTCCCTTACCTGTTCATAAAAAATCTTTATTTCTTCATCCGGATTTTTTAATATTTATTCCAATAGGTTAAAGGAAATGTAGCAATGCTAATTAATCATCATATCTAATATTAATCAGATGGCGCCGAATACAAGATCACAGGAAAAGAAAAAGGTTCTCTTTCTATGCACCCACAACTCTGTCAGGTCCCAGATGGCGGAAGGTCTTTTGAGGGCTATTTATGGAGACCGATACGAGGCTTACAGCGCAGGTGTCAGTGCCACAACTGTTAATCCTCATGCTATTCAGGTAATGAAGGAAATAGACATTGATATTTCCAATCAATACTCCAAAACTCCCAAAGAATTCCAAGATATTATTTTTGATATGGCAGTTACGGTATGTGATCGTGCTAAAGTTTCCTGTCCTATCTGCAGTACAAATCTGGAGATTCCTGCAGAATATCCCAGAGCAAGAGAAGTGATTCACAAAAGTTTTGAAGATCCTGCTGCGGCAGTGGGGTCGGAAGAAGAACAGCTCAGAGTCTTTCGGCGAGTCAGAGATGAGATAAAGGATTGGATCTTGCACACATTTGAAAAAACGCTCCAAATTTGAAGAGTATATGTTTACTTTTATTAACCAGAATAACTGTGAAAGTCAAAATAGTCTTTATTTCCCGTTTAACAATAAGTGTAATTTCCTGTTTCGAAAAATATATAATTTCAAAGATTCAATAATTAATGATATGATTGATGAAGAAAATATACAACTTTTCAAAGCTCTAAGCGAAGAGACAAGGTATAGAATAATTAAGGCTTTAATCGAATCTGAGAATAAATGCAGAGAAAACAAATACGGTAATACAGGGGAGCTATGTGCCTGTGAGATTCCGGAAATAATTGGTAGGACCCAATCCAATACTTCGATGCACCTTGCAAAGTTGCAGAATTGGGGAATAATTAAGGTAAGAAAAGAAGGGAAGATGAGGCTCTATTCTATAGAAAACAATAAAATCAGAAAGGTTTTAAAAGTTATTGACGAGTAGTTTTTTGTCCAATCACTTGAGTCGAAGTTCAAGATCTGTAATCCAGGATATGTGATGTATTGTTTTTCTATCTCTTATGACTTCTTTATTGGATTCACTTAAGGTTTATAAGAACGATCTCGGTTTCAACTAATATCTATGCATTGCTGAGACCATTTATCTGAATAACAAAAACTTAAATGACAAAAATTAAGGGTGACAAATTGACTGAATTTACTGTAAATTCTACTATCTGTGGTTTTGTTCACAAGATACACGGAAGCAAAAAAGGAAACAAAATTATTGTTGATATCGAAACTCCGTGTGAAAAGATAAAGAAATTCTCTCACATGGAAGTTCCCATGATGGAAATTCTGGATATCAAGAACAACTATGTCATTGATAGAGCACAGGAGGCTCAGTGCTCCTCTAATTGCCTTGTACCCTGCGCAGTGCTCAATCTATGCAGAATGGAAAGCGGTTTCCTTGCAAAATCCCTGGTAAAAAAAGCAGGTAGCATCAGTATAGAGTTTGATGAAGTTTAAAAAAGGAGGCAAGCTTTTTCCTTTTTTAATTTTTCAATAAATGTCTTCAAGAGGCTTATCCTTTCTTAATTTTGGACATTACATTCTGCTTTACTTCATTCTCATACTTCTTCCAGCTGTGTTCATGAATCTCGGGCATGGAAATCTCCGGAACTTCACTTCTTTCTTTTCCGCTACAGGAATCGATCGCCTGTTGAATGACTGTGGGATCAGTTGTTCCTACAAGGTCAATAATCTCAATTTCCCGGAGGAAGCGAGAGATTGTGGTCGCCGGAATATCGTCAAGATAAGGAATCACTCCTTCTGACCCTATAACCTTTTTTGATCCTCCGAAAGTCGAAACCCCGTTTTCGGCAAGTGCCAGCAAGGACTGCCCTGCAAAATGATCACTTTCCTTCCCGCAGACAATAAGGCAACTTATGTGAGAGTTAGAGAGCACATTAACTATTACCTTCTCAATCCCGAAATTCTCCGTAAAACAAGTTCCACAGATGGCGTAATTTTCTAGGTTCAGACTTCGATAGTCAGAGGCAAGAGTTACTACTGCTACTGGAGATTTTTGGTCTCCTACTATATAATCACCGGAAGTTGCAGGCCATCCCATGTAAAAGCTCCTTTTCTAAGTAGTTGTTAAAAGGTTGTTTAGTTCACTTTTTGATCATTTACTATTTTCATTTAATGAGTTATTAACTGAGATATCAACTTCTGTTTAACGAGCCTATCCCAAAAGCCATTTAGTTCTTAATCGTCAAGAATTTTCAGGATTACTTCCATGATCCGAAATTTGATTGATTATTTGGAACATAGGATTCAGAGAAGCAATTTTGAGTTTATCAGCCTTCGCATGCTTTAAATGAGATACAATATTTCTTTCTCCAGTAAAGTGCAACATTGACAAGTCCTATCATAACGGGCACTTCAATCAGAGGCCCTACTACCGCTGCAAATGCTTGCCCTGAATCTATGCCGAAAACCGCTACTGCTACTGCAATTGCCAGTTCGAAATTATTGCTGGCTGCGGTAAAAGAAAGGGACGTCGTCTGTCCGTAACTTACCCCTAACTTCATAGCAATAAAAAAGGAGATCCCGAACATAACTATGAAGTAGATTAAGAGAGGAATTGCAATCCTTACAACATCTAAAGGTAAGGTAACGATATATTCGCCTTTTAATGAAAACATTACAACAATCGTAAACAGTAGAGCGTAAAGCGAAATAGGACCTGCTCTGGGAATGAACTCTTCGTCATACCATTTTGCTCCTCTCGAAGGACGCAGGAAGTAGCGGGTTAAAAAGCCAGCAGCGAAAGGAATTCCAAGGTAAATTGCAACACTCTGGGCAACTTCTCTTATAGAGATATCTATTTCCATACCACTAAGTCCCAACCACTCAGGCAGTACGGTTATGAAGAAGTAAGCAAAGACGGAATAGAAGACTAACTGAAAGATAGAATTGAAGGCTACCAGAGCAGCAGCATATTCATTGTCTCCGTCTGCCAGAGTGTTCCATACAATTACCATGGCAATACATCTTGCGAGCCCTATTAGAATCACGCCTACCATGTACTCGGGATAGTCCCTCAAAAATACTATTGCCAAGATAAACATCAAAACAGGGCCAATAATCCAGTTTTGCAGTAAGGACAAAAACAATACTTTATAATTTTTGAAAACCTTGCCTAATTCCTCATATTTAACCCGCGCCAGTGGAGGATACATCATAACTATTAATCCAATGGCAATGGGAATGGATGTAGTGCCAATAGAAAGGCTCTGCAAAAATTCCGAAAAGCCGGGAAAAACAAAACCTAAGGCTACACCAATAAACATAGCCAGGAAAATCCAAACAGTTAAATAACGATTTAAAAATGATAATTTTGATACAGTGGACTTTTCCATATGATCTTCCTCTGTTTTAATGAAAATAATTATTTTAAATAGTTACTCGCAAGATCTACCGCTTATTTTGAATTTTTCCAACAAAGATAGGTCTTCTTCGCAAATGCTGATCTTTCCAATTTCGTTATTGAGAATGATTAAGAGAAAAGGATACTTTAGAAAAATTTCCTCATTAAGCCGGTAATAAACCCATTGAGATTTTTTTTCGGAGACGATAATCTTTGTAGTTTTCAACTTATTAAGATGCCTGGAAACATTGGATTGTTTAATATTCAGAACTGCTTCAATATCACAGACGCACAATTCACCGTTTCTTAAAAGATTAAGTATCCTCAATCTGTTTTCATCAGCCAGCGCCTTAAATATTTGCACAATATCCGCAGCATCACCACCATTATATGAGTATATGCAATTATACTCATATACTATTTAAAATTATAGTTTTATTATTTTATCGTTCAATGTTTATGAAAATTATTTTCAGAATCATGATTCTTAAGTAAAATTAATAGAAAAAGAAAATCTTGCTGTTTTTCACACTAAAGTAATAAGAAATATAAATTAACTTATAATAGAGACAAATAGAGAAAAAGACAAAAGCAATCTATCCGAGTATCTCACAAAACAAAATAGAAAAGAGTCTAATGTATTATTGCACAACGATTTATTGTACAACGATTTTAAAGGAATCTAAGGTTTTATAAGTTAGTTTTTTCATAAAGTCATGTCACCTATAAGAGTGCTTCTTTCACTGCCTCTTTCATCCTCTCTCCCACAAGTGTTGCTTTTTCTCAATGTGATGCTTCTTTCGGGCTGCAATTTATGAGAATGCTCATTAACCTGTCTGCTGTCCTGTAGTATTTCATGTCTTCGAGCCTGACAAGAAGGTTAGATAAAGTTTCACTAAACTCTCTGCACTTCTCTTTGTTGCAGACTGCCTGCTCGTGTAACGTACTCACGAACTCTAATTCCCTAATAAACTCAGATGGAAGCTTTTCAGCCATTATAACTTTCCTTTCAGTTGACTCTTATTGTAATCCGCAAACCGTCATTTAAAACGTGTATGCGCGTTTACAGTGCTCCATCATATCCTCTACAAGAACGGAATAAAAGTTGTCCGGAATTATAACTTTCTCTCTAACGTTTATAGCTCTAGCCTTGAGATCTTCCTGACAGGCATAAACTATGTATCCGGGTAGTTCCAGTATACCGGAAAGCAGATGATATACTCCATCTCCTGCAAGGTAAATCCTGGCATTTCCAGAGCGAGTAACCAGTTTAAGACATAATTCCGACCGTAGATTAGATGGAGAATTTGTCAGCAGAAACACATCATATTCTTCCTGCATACTATCACCTCTTTTTTTAAAATAAGATTACGGAGTCTAAATTTTCCATCTCTTTGAGAAAGTCCTCTTCATCGACAAGCTCTATGGTCTCTATAAGAGTTTTATCAAAAAGCCCCCTCTCGATCAGTGAGGGTTCATGCACCAGTACTCTTAGCTCACCATAAGAATAGAGAATATCTGAAAGGTTTGGCATTCTAAGATTTGTGCTATCCTGGTCAGCAGCTGCAAGATAAACTCCATCTCCGTAAAGACCGAGAGTTACATTCATTCCATTAAGACTTACTGCAACGGCATTCAATGCTCCGAATGCCTTTTCACTTCCGTATGGGGCAGTATCCAGCAGATAGAAAACTGATTTCATCGTTCAAACCTCTTTTGGGGAGCTTATCTTGACAGTGAGATTACTCTATCACTCTTTTTCAGCATTTCTGCGAGTTCATAAAGGCTGGAAATTCTTATTCCAGGGTGATAGTCTTTGCAGTTACTTCCGTTCTCAAGGTTCTCTTCTGCAATGTAGCCTCTTGCAGCAGCACATCGGGCACATGCTCTGATTACGACTCCTTTCTCTGCAAGTCCGGTGAAAAGTTCACCTATGTTAGAAAAGAAGGAAGGGGTCTGGCCTTTTCGAGGTATGTGCACTGCATCCAGGTAGAGGAATATATTCACGTGATACCATCTAAGCGCTTCTTCGGTAAGTTTACAGGCAATTTCAGCGTACTCGGAAATATAAGGACCATCGGTAAGCACTATAGTAAGTGTCTTCAAAATCTCCTCCGAATGAATTATAATTTAATACATTATTAATAAAGATTAAATGTAATTGGCAAGAACCTGCAGGTGTTCAAGATTGGTTACATATTTTGATTCTTTGAGAGGTGTGCATTTGTCCAGGCTTGTTTCCCCACCCATGAGCTTTATTGCAAAAGTATAACAGCTCTGGTCGCCACATTTACTACAGTTGGTCTGAGGCAGGTATTTGTAGATCTCCATAGGTTCGACCCTGACTTTTTCCCTTGGTGCCGGAGCAACACCTTTTGTAATAGCTTCATTGATGGTATTTTTTAAGTTCTTGAGAGATTCTTTTGCTTCATCCTCATTTTTTATCATTGTCATGGTCACTTTTCCAGTGCCGTAAACAGTTGTAATAATTTCTCCTTTTTGAATTATCAGGGCATTTATTTTGCCTGAATATTTGCCTCTGGGAAAGAGTGGCTCAAGAACCTTGAGAGTTCCACCCAGGGGAGGAGCTATGTTTGCAATTACCCTGAACTTTGAGGAATCAGCTATACAGGGTAAAAGTTGCCTGACTTCAGTAATTTCTATTGGTTTTGCCTGAGAAATATCTGCAGTTTTATCTGCACCTTTCTCTTCTTTCTCTTTAAGGAAATTCTTTCCATATTCGCTTAGTCTCACAATCCCTTCTTCGATTTCGATCAAACTAGCCTGCTGAAGAAGCTTGAGATGGAAATCAAGCATTGTCTTCCCTACTTCTCCTCCAATTTCCTCAGTACTTTTATCTCCTGCCGATAAAAAGTTCATCATCTTCCGTCGGGTAGCATTAGACATAGCGTTGTTTACCAGTTTTATCTCATTAGGATTTCCAGGCATCTTTAACACCTACGAAAGTTATGAAAATTAACTTATTCTCTGACATAACAATATCAGTATTTCTTCTTTCAAAAATAAAACTTGATTCTTTTAATCGATATGGGTTTAGTTCATAAAAACCCACGGTATAGATATCAAAAAAGATTGATATGAGTTTTAGAATCTGGCTTATTCATTTATTATTCATTGATCATATAATTGCCGCAAGTAAGACTTTTTATATGAATCATTCTAAACGTTTACTTCGACCCCTTATTATTATAAACTTTCAAAAGCCAGACCCAGGACATAATATCCGGAATTAACTATTCCCTTACCAACGAGAACTTTCACCATCATTGAACTCAACTTGGTATCACTCTGATCAGCATTCCTCAGAATTAAATCTGTGATAATTAATCCGGCACCAAGAAACGAATTGTTTTCTACTATCGAAAAACGAATATCGGTATTAATAATTGAGCTGTCCGTAACATAACTCATAATAAGATTTCCATTGGCAAGCAGACTGCTTCATGTTCCTATCACTCCAAACCAGATTGTACAACTTGGCTCAAGAACAGCATAATTGCCAATTTGTGCCATAAAAAACTCAAAAATTATCAACGAATCACACTAATAACCTGACCAAGAATTCCACTAATGATTTTATTAACAAGTGCAGGAAAAATAGGCAATAATTAACAAGTGAAAAAACCCCGGATTATCCAGTGTAATCAAGGCAGCTCACTCTTTGGGGCCCCACTATCCAGATAGTGAAGTGTAATGTCATCTCCATTAAGGTCAATCTGGATAAGTTCGTATACTTCTGCAAACACTACAATATCCCATTCAAAATCGTTATCGCTTATAGGGATATCTTCAGGATACAAAATCAGAAAACTGTTATTGTAAAAGAGTGATGAAATTTAATTAAATTTTATATAACAGTAAATTGAACGTGAAGTTATTACCTGTGAACATCCCCTAACAGCCTGGTTTTTCTTCTAAAAGCCTGGATTTAGTTCTCTAAAGACAAATTTCTTACCTTGAAAAACTCATGTTTTGCACGATACACGAAATTAGTCACTTTCGTTTCATCTTTGAAACCATTAGAGCCTTTAAGCCCGGAACTGGCGTCTACGCCATATGGCTTTACAAACCGTATAGCCTCTCCAACGTTTTCTGGAGTCAGACCTCCTGCTAAGATAACTGGTCGTGATATCTCTTTAACGATGTTTCTACTAATGTTCCAGTCATGGACTAAACCTGTTGAACCTACTTTACCATTGGCTAAATCAAGAGTATCCAGAATGAAAGCATCCACCACGGATTCGAAGGGTTTCATAGCGTGAATAATTCCTAACCCTGTAACATGAAAGTTTTTGATTATTTTTATATGAGGGAAGATTTTACGCAGCAATATGATACAATCAACTGTACAGTCGGAATGCAACTGGATAGAAGTAGCGCCTATTTTATGCACCAGATTGGAGATTTCTTTAGCATTATCCAGTTCTGTAACCAGAACTGGCGAAATATAAGGAGGGCATTCTTTCACGATCTTTTGGGCTAAGTGTTTGTCAATAAAATCGTCTGAGTTATGCTTTTGTCCCACTACCAATCCAATTGCATCAGCTCCACAGTATGCAGCCATAATAGCATCTTCGACCCTTTTAATACCACAAACTTTTATTCTCATAATTTTCTCCTGAAAAGTCTTTGATAGTGCTCTGACAAGTCAAGTGCAAATCTATTGATTACTGTGAAAAAGAAAGACTTATTATATGAATCATCTGTGTTCAATACTTTCACCCAGCTCGGTTACTCCTTTTAGCCTATTACTCATAATTCATTTTAAGGTTGGTTGAAATGGATACATCAGAAAAATATATCAGAATGTGCTCACTCGCGAAGGAAATTCAGAAGAAATGGGTATTCCAATCCGGTGATTTTGTTTATAATCCTGCTTTTGAAAAAGTTGAGGTTTTACTCCACCTCGGAAATAATTCTATTAATTATATCTGGCTACCGAGACAGGATCAACTGCAAGAAATCTGTACTGCATTTTTTATGCAGAAGCTGAGGATATCGAAATCCGAAGCATTCTTACGATTTTTGGAATGGTACTCTGGACGCCTTAGATATACTTTTGAACATGGACTTAAGAATGGAAATGGTTTTATTGACTCGGGAGAAGAACTTTTGTTAAACCGTGCAATGATAATGATGCACTGGAAAAAATGGGATGGGGAAAACTGGATAAAAGCTTTAGAAGTGCCTGCCCCGAAGCCGCAGCAGTCTTCACCTGGGAATTATGGAATCAAAGTATAAGGTGTTTTTATGATAGACAAGTATAAGTCGAAAATCGAATCTAGTGTCATGAAAATTTAGTTATTGGTAATCTGATGAGCTCAAAATCATTGTATGCTGATGAGAAGTTACCAAAATTATGCACAACAACTAAACTGCCAAGACACTAGTTTCCCTCCCAAATGAGCGGGGGCCACCAACAAAGAGTTTCAATTGCCAGGGCGCTTGCCCACAACCCCAGAGTGTTTTAAAGTCAACACTCGAATGTCAACCAATTGTCAACGAAAACCGTTATTAAACCCGTCTCCTTAGATATCCATTTTGCCGAAACTCAAAAGAGATGTAGAAAAAGATTATGAGCAAAAATAAGAGCTATTAAAAAAAGTTTAGTGCGAGAGGTGCGATTCGAACGCACGAATTCCTACAAAACTGAACTCTGAATTCTCCTCACCTAGCCTAGCTTTCTCGAGTTTTTTTCTTTAGGTCTTGTAATCTTTACTCTTTCATGCAGAAGGGAGTTTCAGCGATTTCGGAACTTTCTAATGGTAATTTCATGGCAGTATGAATTCTTAAGACACCTTGTAAGTTTTTTTAGCTGAATATTTTAGCATATTAATTCAGCTTTGATTTACCAGAATACCATCTTTTAATAAATGATCTTAAATTCTTTTGTACTTATATATCCTGAATTTAGAATTAAATAATTGAAAATTAAATTCATGCCTTGGGAATTAATGTTTTTTAAATGAATATAAGGGGAAGAGACCAGTGAAAATTAACAAAAAATCATATTTGATAATTTTAGTTTCAACAGTTTTATTTTTTGTATTTTCTATTTTAATTTCATCCTTAGCATTAGCTGCCCAGGAAATCAGGCTCTCAGAGGATATTGGAGAGAACGGAGAACCTTCTATTTATGGCGACAAAGTGGTGTGGGTATATTGGGACAAAATTCATCTTTATGACTTAAAAACCAGAAATGATACCACAATTATTATACCTGAGCATTATTATGCAGCAAATTCTGCCATCTATGATAATAAAATTGTATGGTATCTTTGTAATTCTAATGATGTTGAGCATAGTAGCAAATTTTGCGTGTATGATATACTAACTTCTACAAGTTCGCTAATTACAGAGAATGTATCTTATTACGACAGACCTGATATCTATGGTGATAGATTTGTATGGGTAGGAATGAGTCATATTTGTATGTACAATATTTCTACTCAGATTCAAACTCAGATTCCCATAAACGGATTTGCAAGGGATCTTACCATTTATGATAACAAAATAGTGTGGGTGGGTTATGGAAACGGAACTATTATAGATAAAAATAAAAATTCCATTGGTAGATCAGATATTTACATGTATGATCTCTCCACATCCAAGGAAACTCGAATTACTACTAGCGGACTTGCATCAACTCCAGCTATCTATGGCGACAGAATAGTGTGGCAGGATAAGCGCAATTTAGACGTCCTTACTGGAGGAATAGGAGATATCTATATGTATAACCTCTCAACTGAGAAAGAAAGCCGGATCTCTTACAGCGGACAGTCCTCGTCAGGTTCGTCTCCAGCTATCTATGGTGATAGGATAGTGTGGCAAGATCGTCGTAATGGAAAAGAAGATATCTATATGTACAACCTCTCAAGTCAGAAGGAGAGTCAGATTACCACTAGCGGAAGTGCACACAGTCCTGATATCTACGGAGACAGGATAGTATATAGGGATAATCGTCAAAGATTGCCACCTGGTGATGGTTATTTTAGTGATATCTATATGTATGATCTCACTGCTAGGCACATAGAACCACAAGCTGGGTTTATATCCAATGTGACTTCTGGAACAGCACCTCTAACAGTGTTATTCACTGATACCAGCACTGGTGGAGTACCAACTTCCTGGTATTGGGACACTGGGGACGGTGCTTACTCAGGACATGCCATGAATACAACACACACTTTTACGAAGCCAGGAGTGTATAATGTTACATTAACAGTGGCAAACGAAGCAGGCAATAATACGGTAACAAAACCCGATTATATTATTGTAACTTCCCCAAAAACACTAATTGCAAAAGTCTTTGCCAATGTAACTTCCGGACCTGCACCTTTAGATGTGCAATTCTATGATACCAGTACTGGTGGAGTACCGACCTCTTGGTACTGGGACACTGGAGACGGTGTTTACTCAAGACATGCCATGAACACAACAAATACGTTTACAAATCCAGGGTTGTATGATATTACTTTAACAGTGGCAAATGAAGTAAGCAATAGTACGGTGACAAAAAAGAGTTACATTAATGTGACTTCCCCAATTAATGCAAATTCCCCAAAAAAACCAGTTGCAGATTTCTTTGCTGATGTAATCTCCGGAACAACACCTCTAACAGTGTTATTCACTGATACCAGCACTGGTGGAGTACCAACTTCCTGGTATTGGGACTTTGGGGACGGTACTTACTCAGACCATGCCAGGAATACAACACATACATTTACAAATCCAGGGTTGTATGATATTACTTTAACAGTGGCAAATGAAGCAGGCAATAGTACGGCAATAGGAAAGAGTTATATTACAGTAACTTTCCCAAAAACACCAGTTGCATACTTCTCTGCTAATGTAACCTCTGGAACAGCGCCTTTAACGGTATTATTCGCTGCTACAAGACATCAAACGCTGTTATATACTGAGATCATCAATGGTGGAGTACCAACTTCCTGGCATTGGGATTTTGGCGATGGTATCAGTTCAAAACGTGCTATGAATGTAACCCACACGTTTGCGAAACCAGGAAATTATACAGTCAGTCTGACTGCAGAAAATGCAGCAGGGAAAAGTACAGCGACAAAGCCGGGTTACATAGTTGTTACCAATCCAGGCACTCCGGTTGCAGATTGCAATAGTAAGATTACAGAAGGTTAGTCTCTCTGACAGTACAGTTTAACGATCTTTCCCAGAAAGCAACTTCAAGGACTTGGGATTTCAATGGCAGCGGATAGCATGACTCAAATGACCAAATTAGAGCGATTTTGAACAACATGAAAGAGGGGGGATAAAACTGTACATAAAAACTTTCTGTACCCATTGTGGAAAAGCTAACTTGCACAACGTAGCAGTAAACTTTAAAAACTTCCAGTTTTTTAAATGGAAAATTATTCTCACACTCGACTATTAAAAAGATGGAAGTAAGAGAAACAATAACAGAAGAAATTTTAATGAAATCAGTTTTGAAAACGTTGAGGGAACATAAAAAGTTACATATGAGTAAAAAGGAACTTGCTGAAATTCTCAAAAATATATTTGGGATTTCAAGTGAGTTGTCCTGCGAGATTGCTGAAAAAATACAAAGAGAAAACAAAGTGCTCGAAGTTGACTTTAAATCTAACATGAAAATTGTTAAAAAAACAAGTAAAAACCAAACGTCAAAAAAGTGACATGAAATCACTATGAGGAAAATGATGTTATTATTTATCCGCCTCTATTTTTCGATTTAAGCAATCAACTAGATTCGTATCCTGATACTTTTGGTTATACATCAAAAATCGTAATTGCAGACATTTTTTTTATGTAATATTAGTAGAAGATCAGATCGTTAACAAAAGATAAAAGCTAATAAAAAATAATCAATGCGAGAGGTGCGATTCGAACGCACGTATTTCTACGAAACCAGGCTCTGAAAAGCGCTTTTGACTTAATTTTTTACCGCAGCTGGAGTTTAATGCCTGATATATTGTTCTCATGTTGAAAGAGTGAAAAAAGAATCAATTTTCGTCAGGAATATGCACAATAACCGTAAGTTCCTGCCCTTCTAATTCTTTTCCCACGGAAGACAGACGCCCATTGTTCCCAAAAACGCCAGTAAATACACGGTCCTGAGGTGTAACCATAAGGTTATTTCGCTCCTTGTGTCCAACTATAATAGTTACTTCTTTATTTGCATATGCTGTTTTTTTAGGCATAGGGTATCCCTTAGAATCCACTTTGAAATATTCTACTTCATCATGTCTATTCGGAATTATCACCATACTACATAATATCTTCATGGGTACTGTATTAGATGGTCTCTTAGGTTCTCCAGTCATATTCTTTAGATAGTAGACTTAAACTTTATAAACTTTATGACACCAAGAGGGGTTAATCAATTTCCTTTCCTCATTTGTCAGGTTGAAGGACTCAAGAATTAAGTAAGCTTCGGATATTGTTGTTGCTCTTTCGAGGTTTTCTGAATCTTCTACCATTTTGTTGCTCTTCCTTTTTTCTGAATCATTCTACTCCTTTTATCTTATCCGGCCTTACTAATACAATACCACAACTTGGCTTAAATAATATATAGTTTAGACTGGAAATAGGAACCACTCTTCTACAGATCTATAATAAAAATACTCTAATACCACTTATTCAGTTTCATCTCTAATTTAATATAAAGGAATAAAGTTTATATACTTTAGGCCTGTATACTTTATTGTAGTAACGTACAAGGAGCATAACAAGATGAACACACAAACTTTTGAAACCGGAATGGCTGTCAGATACGAAAACCAGAAATGGAAAGGTACTGTTGTTGAAATTGGAAGAGAAAAAATAGGAGTCGTTGTAGGTAGGTATTGAAAATGCTAGTTGAAGTAAAATGCCCTGAATGTGGTAAAAAATACTTTCTTGACGTTTTAATAAAGGGTCTTGAGACAATCACTTTTCAAAGAGAAGAAGAAATAATACAGTTTGTAGCTGAAAACATAAAGGTAAAAACTATTTTATCATCGGTTGTAATTCTAGAAAATCTGTAAACGAGAATAAGGTTATCAAAAAAGGTAAAATTTGAGTGTGAGAGGTGCGATTCGAACGAGCGAATTCCTGCGAAACCGAATTCTGAAAATATATATTAATTTAACTGATAAAATTTTACTTTGATATACAAAATATAACTTTGTTTAGCTCGTGTCTTAACACATTTAGCTCATGTTTTAAAAAGATTAAGCCAACATTTTTATATAATTAATAACATTAATTTAGTTATATATTATTAATGTATCTCTTTTTGGCATAATATTCTTTTATTTGTATACTTTCGTTTAATATTTTTTCAAATTTTTATTCCCAAGTTGATTGCTATTTATAGATAAAGGTTCATACTTAATGACACCAATAACAGATTATATAAACTTAAAATCATATTTGTATTATGTACTGTTGTGACAATATAAAAGAGAAAGTTAAGATATATTAACGCAAAGAGAAGCAACCGACTTATAACATATCCTCAAATTTATCAAGTACAGACAAATGCGATTATTCCATATTATACAACAGAAGTTGAACAGTATAAAAAATAGAATATTAACTTAGTTAAAGACAATCCAAGATTAGATATTTTTTCGCTTAAGAGACGAGCTTGGAGGAGAAATGAAATCAAAAATAGATCAATTCTCTATGGATTTGAATCCTATGCTCAATGTTGCCAGGGATGGTACTGTTCTTTATTCAAATGAGGCTTCTGAACCCTTATTGCAAGAGTGGAGTGCTGAGATTGGGGAAAAACTACCTTCAAGTATCGTGGATATTACGCAAAGTGTAATCTCTCGGAATAGTCCCGAGAAAATTGAAGTTAAAGTGGGAAATAAGTTATACTTGGTTGTTTTTTCCCCCTTACCTGGAGAGCAATACGTAAGTATCTCTGGATTTGACATAAGTGACCAGAAAAAGTCCGAAAAAGGTATGGTAAGTGAAGCTCGAGAGAAGGCAGAAAGGGATACTCCGGTGGAAGAATTAAGGAAGAGCGAGGAGAAGTACCGCTCCCTCTTCGACTCCATCGATGAAGGATTCTGCATCATCGAGATGATCTTCGATGCCGAGGGCAAACCGGTGGACTACCTGTTCCTAGAGACGAACCGAGCGTTCGAGAGACAGACAGGAATGCACAATGCGACAGGTAAGAGGATGCGGGAGTTTGTACCAAACCATGAAGAGCATTGGTTCGAAATCTACGGTGCTATTGCAAAAACCGGCGAACCTAGGCGCTTCACCCAGACGGCAAAACCGCTGATGGGAGGCTGGTACGACGTTTATGCCTTCCCGTACGGCGGATCGAACAGCAACAAGGTGGCCATTATTTTCAATGACATCACCGAGCGCAAACGGGCAGAGAAGGCGTTACAAGAGAGTGAAGAAAAGTTCCGGGTCGCTTTAAGGAGTTCACCAACTGCGGTCTTCCAGCAAGACCTCAATCTTCGGTATACCTGGGTGTACCAGCCCCATCCTCACTTCACTCCCGAGGGCCTCCTTGGCAAGAGAGACGAGGATGTTCTCGATCCCCAGGATGCAGCTCCCATTACAGCCCTCAAACAACGTGCCTTAGATGAACAGAGGCCTCTTCAGGGAGATGTCGTTATCTGGGTGAACGGGAATCCATTTTACTATACCCTGTCGATCGAGCCGCTGTATGATGCGAGGGACATGCTTATCGGCATATCCGGTGCATCAACGGATATCACCGAGCGCAAGCGGGCAGAGAAGGCGTTACAAGAGAGTGAAGAAAAGTTCCGGGTCGCTTTAAGGAGTTCACAAACTGCAGTCTTCCAGCAAGACCTCAATCTTCGGTATACCTGGGTGTACCAGCCCCATCCTCACTTCACTCCCGAAGGCCTTCTTGGCAAGAGAGACGAGGATGTTCTCGATCCCCAGGATGCAGCTCCCATTACAGCCCTCAAACAACGTGCCTTAGATGAACAGAGGCCTCTTCAGGGAGATGTCGTTATCTGGGTGAACGGGAATCCATTTTACTATACCCTGTCGATCGAGCCGCTGTATGATGCGAGGGGCATGCTTATCGGCATATCCGGTGCATCAACGGATATCACCGAGCGCAAGCGGGCCGAGAAGGCACTGAGAGAGAGCGAAGCCAAATATCATGGATTGTTCGACTCGATGGCTGAGGCATTCGAGCTCATGGAGCTCATCTACAAGAACGGAAAGCCGGTCGATTATATCTTCCTCGATGTCAACCCAGCATGGGAGAGGATGACCGGGCTAAAGAAGGAGCAAGTTCTTGGACGTAAAGCTAGCGAAGCGGTCGGCTCCGTGGAGAGCTACTGGCCTGAGGCGATGGATAGAGCATTGAAAACGGGCGAGATAATTCAGATTGAGAACTATGGGGTGGTTCTCGACAAGTGGTACAACGTGAATATGTGGAAGTTTTCAGAGACCACCTGTGGAGTAACAATCACGGATATGACCGAGAGCAAGAAGGCTGAGGAAGCCTTAAGGATAGCAAATGAAACTTTAGAAGAGAGAGTTCAAGAACGTACATCCGAACTTGAGCAGGCTTATAAGTTTTTGAAGAAAATCGAAACTATTCGCAAGCGGGAGATCCATCATCGTGTTAAGAACAATCTACAGGTGATCTCATCTTTGCTCGATCTTCAAGCTGAGAAATTCGATAATAAAGAGTGCATAAAGGACTCGGAAGTTCTGGAAGCGTTCAAAGAAAGTCAAAACCGTGTCATTTCGATGGCTCTTATCCATGAGGAATTCCATAAAGGCGGAGGAATCGATACTCTTAACTTTTCACAGTATATTAAGAACCTCGCTGACAATCTATTTCTCACCTACAAGTTTGGAAGCGACGGCATCATCCTGGATACGGATATAGAAGAAAATATTTTCTTTGATATGGACACGTCTATTCCACTTGGTATGATCATCAATGAACTTGTCTCCAATTCTCTTAAACACGCGTTTTCCAGTAGGGAAAAAGGAGAAATCAAAATTAAGCTCCATAGAGAGGAAAGAAAAGAGTGTATAGAAAGTATATCCGAAGACTGTAAGAGCACCAATTTCACTCTAACGATTTCAGATAATGGCGTTGGCATTCTCGAAGAACTTGATATCGAAGATCTTAATAGCCTTGGATTTCAGCTTGTAATTTCCCTTGTAGACCAGCTGGATGGGGAGTTTGAATTGAAAAGGAATAATGGCACAGAATTTACTATGAGATTCACAGTGACAGAAAAAGATGATCCTACTCAAGTTGACTCAAAATCACAGAAATGTAGTAATTAAAAATTAATGCGAGAGGTGCGATTCGAACGCATGAATTCCTACGAAACCAGGCTCTCTAACTGACGCTTTTGATCTAATTTTTTGCAGCAACTGGAGTTTAATGCCTGATCTGTTGTTCTCATGTTGAAAGAGTGAAAAAAGAATCAATTTTCTTCAGGAACATGCACAATAACCGTAAGTTCCTGCCCTTCTAAATCTTTTCCCACGGAAGACAGACGCCCATTACTCCCAAAAACGCCAGTAAACACGCGGTCCTGAGGTGTAACTATAAGACTATTTCGTTCTCTGTGGCCTACAATTATTGTAGCTTCCTTTTTTGCATATACGGTTTTCGTCGGGGTTGGGTATCCTCTACTGTCAACGGTGAAATATTCTACTTCATCTTTTCTGTCAGGGATTAGAACCATATTACATAGAATTTTCATAGGTACGGTGTTAGATGGTCTGTTAGGTTCCCCGGTCATATTCGTTTCTTACAATTTAAACTATATATTCTTTATGCAGTAAAAGAGTAAGGTTTATAATACTCTATGCCTTGCAGAATCATTTTCTCTCTACCATTGCTGAGCAATTGTGCAATTTTCCTCATTTGTAAGCCTGAATTGTTCAAGAATTATGTGTGCGTCACCAATGTTCTTTGCGTTTTTCAATGCATTCTCAATTTTGTTCTGTTTGGACATTTTGCATTTTCTACTAATTACCATTTTATTGACTCGTTTATCCGATCCATTATGTTACAATAGTTTGTTATTGCTTAAAGAATATATATTTCATAGTGGATCACTTCAATGAATTGAAAATAGTTTACGTGATTTATAGACTTGATTCTAAGAAATAAATAAAAATCAAATTTTACCATTATGATTAAAGATTATATGCTTTAAGCAACATATGCTATAATGTAATAAGGGTAAAGTTGCCCTAGGAAATGTAAAGGAGCATAACAAGATGAACACACAAGCTTTTAAAACCGGAATGGCTGTCAGATACGAAAACCAGCAATGGAAAGGTACTGTTGTTGAAATTGGAAAAGAAGAAATAGGAGTCATTGTAGGTAGGTGTTGAAAATGCTAGTTGAAGTAAAATGCCCTGAATGTGGTAAAAAATACTTTCTTGACGTTTTAGTAAAAGGTCTTGAAACAATTACTTTTCAAAGAGAAGAAGAAATAATACAATTTGTAGCTGAAAACATAAAGGTAAAAAGTATCTTATCATCGGTTGTAATTCTAGAAAATCTGTAAATGAGAATACGGTTATCAAAAGAGGTAAAGTTTAGTGCGAGAGGTGCGATTCGAACGCACGAATTCCTACGAAACTGGACTCTGAATAATCCATAAAGTACGATACTGGATTTGATTAATTATTTATAGGGAGTCGTCCAATTACATTATATGAAAAACCCCCCAGAATTTACAGGAAAAAACAAAGAAATTATTGATGACTATATCCGTCATGCTACGTTAGCCGGAAAGAAAGAGAAGTCAATTCTTGGCGAACAGTGGAGATTAAAGGCATTTGTTGAGTTCATGAAAAATAAATCCCTTAACACGGTTAAGAAGAAGGATATAGAGAATTTCATTATTCACCGCAAAAAGACATGCAGTGAAACAACTGTGCATAATAATTTTTTAACCCTAAGAACTTTCTTTCAATGGCTAAAACCTGATAATGACTTTTTTACAGGAATCAAAAGCAAGCAACCCAAAAACAACTTGCCTGTCGATGAAGTTCTTTTGCCTGCGGATGTCCTGACTCTGCGGGATGCTGCAAACAATCAGAGGGACAGGGCTTTAGTTATGGTACTCTGGGATTCTGCAACAAGAAAAGGAGAGCTATTGAACATTAATATAGGGCATATCCAGCCTGACAAATACGGGGCTACAGTTATAGTTGACGGCAAAACAGGAAAAAGAAGAATAAGGCTTATTGATAGCGTTCCAGACCTGCAGCTTTATCTAAATATGCATCCTCTCCGAGATGACCCCAGTGCTCCTTTGTTTATTACAGATAGAAAGTATAATGGAAATTACCGGAGGCTCAACGAGCAGACAGTAAACAACATGTTAAACAGCCTCGCAAACAAAGCCGGGATAAAAAAGAATGTTTATCCTCATGCATTCCGGCATGGACGCTTAACAGATCTTGCTAAAAGAGGATTTAACGAGATGGAGTTAAGGATATTTGCAGGTTGGACTAAAGAAAGTAACATGCCTGCAACTTATTTGCATCTCTCAGGAGCTGATATAGAAAAGAAACTACTTGCTAAGAATGGCATTGTTGAAGATGACAGTGATGAAAGAGACATAGAACTAAAACCTGTTGAATGCACCAGGTGCAAGACAAGGAACCCGGCAGGTGCAAAGTACTGTTACATATGTTCGATGATTCTTGATCACAAGCTTGCTGTAGAAGTACAGGACGTAAAAACCGAAGCTTTGGGACAGATTGATAATGAGGTGATGCTAGAACTTTTAAATGTAGTAAAAAAATTTAGTGAAAAACAGTAACTTGCCAGTTATCCTTTCAGTTTCTTTATGTATTCTTCTGCTTCTTTTTTCTCCTGCTCTATTTTTATTAAATATTCTTTCGCTTCTTCGCTTGATTGTCCATTCAATATATCCCGAAAAACACATACTTTGAATGCTGTATCAAAGCCTGGTGCATTCATTTCTGAACATGTGTTATTATGTGCTTTCCAGTTATTAACAAAACGTTCTTTTTCTTTCTTGTATCCATTTCCCTCTATTTTTTCGTTAAATTCAGCAAGTTCTATAAGACGATTCCGTAAATTACTGTCACAATTATTTAGAAAATACCTGAAGAATTCAGGAGATAGTCTGAATTTTTCTTTTAATTCTGCTTTCAATTCTCTTTCCAATTTCTCTGAGAGAGGCTTATCTTTTTCGATATATGTTTCAACTCTACCTGTATTTTCAAAACTAATACGGTGCTTGTAAGAACGAGTTCTTGTTATCTTTAATATACTTTCGAGAACTGAATCGTTCGTTTGCATTTTTGATATTAAGCCCGGATCTTCATTAAGTATATTTACTAGATTTTCAAAACTATAGTTAATTGAGTAGCGCCTTGGAGGAGCTCCAGACTGATTCTCTATTTTCTCTTTTTTACTTACAAGGTATCCGTTTTCTTCTAGGTCTTTTAAAAGCCTATCAATTGAATGATACTTCCGATCGCCGTTCGATTTAACATAACCTAGTTCTTCAGCTAGTTCTCCAGTTGTTTTAGGAGAGTCCAGCAAAGAACTCAGAATTTTATTTTTGTTTTTTATTTTTGGTGATTTATCTTTTTTCATAGTATTCTAAGATATGTTATAATCAATATTAAAATTATCGATCATTAATCGATTAATCATCAGTAGGCAGTAAAACTTACAAATATATCGACTTTTGAAGTTCATTTTTCGACTATCGATTTTTGAGGCCCGATTTTCGATTATCGACCTTGTTAGCTCTTATTTTCGATAAAAAATGCATATAAAGTTATAAGTTGTCTATATACAAAACGACAGATAATAAAAGAGGGTATTTATGTTCTGTTTCGGACAAAGATCTGTGATTAAACAAGGTGGTAGTTATCTAATTTCGCTACCTATGCAATGGGTAAAAACCATGAACGTAGAAATGAAATGTGTAAATGTTGAGATGGATGACCAACAGAGAATAATAGTTACCTCGGTTCCACAGGCCGGCCAAGACTCTGAAAGAACCGAGAGCTCAACACCAACCAACTAAAAGAGAAGGTGCAGGCAATGAAAAATAGTACTTCAGAAGATATATCTTTTTTGTCGTGGTCAAGGCAGACTTATGAGAGAAAAAAAGAAGCTGTAGATTTTCTTGAAAACTCTTCGGATCCCTTCGAACATGCTATCGGGATTTTAATAAAAAAATATGCGGGGGTGTCCATCTCTGAGTAAAATAACTGCTTTTGGTTATTCTATACTGTACGAGGTTATGAGTTTTTCTTTGTTTCCATTTTTGATGGAGGAGAAAGTCCATGAGCTCTTTACTTGAGGACGATAATGATATACTCCCTCCGGAGCCTGACCTGTCTGAATACATCGATGCTAGCATTTTGGAAGAGCATTGTAAAGACTGCAAACATAGAATAATTGAGAGGCAACAGGCAAGGAAGCACAAACCGCAGATATTCAGGAGGATTTAAATGTCCCTCCCTGCAGTAAATACAGATCCGGAAGAGTTTAAAAAGTTCCATCAACTCTTAACGAAAGGCAACCCGGATTATCAACCTTTTTATTTTCCGCTTGTTAAAAACGGAAAAGATCCACTGCCTGGAATAAGCTGGAAGAAAAATAGAAAAACATTTTCTGAAGCTTATAGCCTGATGAGAGAAGGGTTTAATATCGGTATTGCAGGCACGGATAAAGATAACCTCTGCATAGTTGACATAGACAATCTGGAAGCAGTAGGGGGAGCTAAAACAACTTTAACAGTAAAATCCAGAAAACAAATCGGGAGGCATTGTTTTTATTTTACTAAAGATGAACCAGCGCAGGGAGAAGGTGCAATATTTAAAAATAGTGCTAAACAGAACATAGCAACAGAAAACGCTGGAGAAGTTCGCTCAAACTGGCAATATGTTGTTTGTTCGGGGTCTTTTGTTCCTTGTTCAGAAGAGGAGATTCGCAGGATTCCAGAAGAAGACCGTATACATGCTGGAAAGTACAGGTTATGTTTAGAATCTGAGGTCTCAAACATAACTTATGAAGAACTACCGGAAATATACAGGACAACTCTCGAAGAAAGAAGAGCCACTGAAATTGCTGCCAGTATAAAGAAAATAGAAAAAAGGCAGTGTAAAAGCTGGGAACGGCAGGGCCAAAAAAATAGAAGCGCTCTGTTTGATCTGGATATACATGATGTGACTGGAAGGAGCAACCAACCAGGCAAACGTTTTGAAATGTTCGCTGAGTTACACGGTTCTGAAACGGGTAAAAATGCCAGCATTTCTGGGGATGTTTTGCACTGTTGGCGGCATAATGTTAGCCATAACGCTATAACTTATCTGGCGGTAGCCTCTGGAGTTTCTACATGTTCCCAGGCTGGCTTTCCACATGGCGGGGGAAGTTCAAGAGTAGACGTAGAAGACCCTTATACTCAGTTTACTATCTGGAAATATGCTAAAGATCATGGATACATTCCAAAAAGTGATCCTATACCCTCCAAAGCATTAATTTACTGTGCACTGAATCGGGAGCTATGCACGAAAGAAGAAATTACCGATGGCTGGAAGCTTCCCGTATCTATTTATAACAGGGTTCTGGAAGACTGCAAAAAGGAAGGAATTGAGACTGGAAGAGAGCCAATAAAAGAAAAGAAAAGGAAACAGAAAATTCGTGAAGGTAAACCAGAAAAGATAAACGTTCCCTTCGATGTAGTTGCAGAGCATATATTGGAGAACGCCCATATTTTTTCAATGAGGGATAATAAGCAAATATATCTTTACAAAGACGGTGTTTACAAGAACGAAGACACAGAAGCACTTTTAGATACTGAAATCAGAAATGTGCACAATGAATATTATGCAAAATATTGGAATGAAGCAAATCCCGGATTTCCTTTAACTCATGTTCCAAAAGCTACGGCAAAGTATGTAAGTGAGGTGCTGGCTTATATCAGGGCTTATACTCACATTACACGCGACAGTATAGAAGAGAACCAGGATAGATATATCAACCTGAAAAACGGGCTTTTCAATCTTGAAACGTGGGAACTTGAACCCCACACACCGGAAATAAAATTGATCAGGCAAATTCCTGTTTTTTATAATGAAGATGCAAAATGCCCTCAAATAAGCAAGTTTTTACATGATGTAGTTGCAGAGCCGGATATAGATTTGCTGTGTGAGATCGCAGGCTATTGTTTAACCACAGATTGCTCTCATCAAAAGGCTTTCATGCTTTATGGTGTCGGTTCTAACGGTAAAAGTGTATTTCTTGCATTGTTAGAGGCGCTTGTTGGCGGAGAAAATACCTCCGCGGAGAGCCTGCAAAGACTTGAATTCGACAAGTATAGGACCGCAAAACTATACGGAAAGCTGGTTAACATTTGTGGAGATATTCCAGATAGCAAAATGCATAAATCGGAAGTCTTCAAAAAGTTGACCAGCGGACTAGATCTGATCGATGGGGAGAATAAATATCAGGACTCTTTTCATTTCCGCAACACCGCTAAACTTGTTTTCTCCGCAAATGTGTTGCCTGAAGGAAAAAAAGACAAGGCATATTATCGCAGATGGGTTTTAGTTCAGTTTCCTAATAATTTTGAAGGAGGGAAGGAAGATAAAACGTTAATTACGAAGCTGAAAGATCCTGAAGAACTTTCAGGCTTTCTTAATCTTGCTCTCCAAGGATTGAAGAGACTTAAAGAAAATGGGAAATTTTCAAACGATAAATCTGTAGAAGATACTCAAAGAGAATATGAGTTTAATAGTAATCCGATAGCTGCTTTTATGGATGAATGCACAAAAGAAAGCCAGGGAGATATAGATGCTATAATTCTTTACAGTACATACACGTTATGGGCTGAGGTCAGTAACAAAAACGCAACAGCTTATAACCAGTGGGGGAAGGAACTTAAAAAACTCGGTTATGAGAATTACAGAGATAACAAACCCGGCACAAACTGCACAAAAAAAGTTACATACTGGTGCAATATAGCCCTCATTCCAGAGGCTCAGGACAGGCTTAATTGGAAAAAAGACACTCAAGCCTGTCCTAGTTTTTTATTGGCAACTGATGCCGAAAAAATGCAATTAGGACAGGCAGGACAGGCTTTACCCCTTCCTCAAACTTGTCTAGTAAATAAACCATACTGTCATTCTTGTGTTTTTTACACAGAGGTGACGGACAAAAAAGACGAAAATGCAAATAAAATAGAAAACTCACTAACAAATAACCTTGAAGCCTGTCCTAAAATGCATTTTTTCGATAGCATAAGCGATAGGACAGGCTTGCAGGACAGATACGTAGACGAGCCTGTCCTGAAACAAAAAAAGCTAATCTCTGAGCAACAAAATGAAGAATACAGTGTAAAAAACTTAGAATACATCAGATCTTTCAGAGCTGACTTAAAAAGATTGGTGAGTGATGGACATAATTTTTCTGTTGATAATATTCCAAGTTTATTGGATGAGTTTAATAGAAGATATCCTGGGTATAAACAGGTGTTAGGATATCAAACTTTACTAGACGAAGCCGAAAGACTCTGTGAATGGGAGTGGGGGTAAAATTTTTTCTTTTCCTCTATATCAATTTCTTTTCATTTTTATGTTAACAGCGTGAAATTTATCAGCTTATAAATTAAATATTATGTCATATAAGAACCACATGTTTATAAAGGGAAAATATGAAAACAGATAACAGTAGCCCTATAGTTACTTTAAATTTTTCCTCTAGGAACTCGCTTTTAAACGCCAATTCTGAACTAATCGCACACTTGCAGGATAGGCTAAAAGCTAAACGCTTCAGACCTCAGGAAGGAGATAATACAAAACTTGCCTATATGAGGGTATATCTCCAGGCTATTCAGGTTCAAAATTCAATCCTGAAAGATACAGAACTCGACGAAATCAAAAACGAAATAGAAGAACTCAAAGAGGCTTTGAAATCTCAATCCAAAAGATAAGGCATGAATTAAAAGAGCTTGCCGATGAGGTACTTAAATATGACGCTGCAGCAGATTAAAAGGGAAATACAGGAGCTCAGGAAAGCCATAATACCACCAAATAGACACAGCGAAAATTTATCATATACTCCTGAACTCTTGCGCTGTTCTAAAGAGTTTGAGATGGCAAAGGCACGGGCCAGGCAGCGGTTAGTAGACAGTGGGGTATCTGAATCCGAATTACTTGAACATGAACGAATGGACTTTATCTGTGATGCTGAAGTCATGGATGCGAATCATAATTTCTTAAGGGCTTCATGGAATGCAGAGAACCCTAATAAGCCACAAATAAAAATTAATTATCTTTTCGATTGCCCGGTGGAAGTTGAAAATTATAAAAGAGCACTTGATAAAATGAATTCGTTATTAAGCAAAGATAGAACTCCTGAAGTTATTGATGCAGAATATGAATTACTTCAAGCAATGTACGAAGCAGGGATATGAGATTTTTAGTAATTGTCAGTCTTGCAGATATCACGAAAGAACGTATTATTCTTTGGCACGAAAGTACTTCCAGATACTTTCACTTTTTGAGCCTTTTCTTCGAAGAAATTCATGTGTGTTTTTTTGAAAATAAATTATTTTTGACGATATCTTAAACATCTTCAAATTAAACTTACTTAGTAGCTATTTTTACTCTTTCATTAAAACCTAGAAAATTCAGTTTAGAATACTGCTTATTGTTTATGAAACACAAGGAAATTATTGTGAAGAGCAAGAGTTAAAAAGATTAGCAGGTATACCTTAATAGAAAATCTTTAATGAAATATAAATAAGTTTTATAATATATTTTCTAGGTATGTGTTTCCATGAGTAAACTTGAAGACCTTCGACCAAACGCAGCAGTGCGAGGTATTCTTTCAGATTGTCTGGTAACAGTCATAAACGTACACTGGTTCGGTTCAGAAGCCCTTGATCTTACCTATAAAACTCCTGAAGGTAAGCCTGCCAATGAACTTCTCTATCGTCATGACGAAAATAGAATTGAAGTTGTTGAGCAGGGAAGACCCTGGAGTTTCGATGGGGACGGAGGTCTTTTCAGGCTTGTTTCGGAGGCTCATCGAATCCGTCTGGCACACATGTTTGATCCGGTTCTTGCTGTGCATACCTCAATGGTTGATCCGCTTCCACATCAGATTACAGCTGTCTACGATGCAATGCTGCCTCGACAGCCTCTGCGTTTCCTGCTGGCAGATGACCCAGGAGCTGGGAAGACGATTATGGCTGGACTCCTAATGAAAGAATTGATAGCCCGAGGAGATCTGCATCGCTGCCTTGTTGTTTGTCCTGGAAGTCTGGCTGAACAGTGGCAGGATGAGCTTTACCGACGTTTTAATCTTCCTTTTGAGATTCTTACTAATGACAAGCTTGAAGCTGCACGCACAGGCAACTGGTTTTTGGAGACAAACTTGGTTATTGCAAGGCTGGATAAACTCTCACGCAATGAAAATATACAGGAGAAGCTCAAAGTTCCAGACTGCCGTTGGGACTTGATAGTCTGCGATGAAGCGCACAAGATGTCAGCAACGTTTTTTGGCGGCGAAATTAAGTACACAAAAAGGTATAGGCTTGGGCAGTTACTCTCTACTCTGACACGACACTTCCTTTTGATGACGGCAACCCCACACAATGGGAAAGAGGAAGACTTCCAGCTCTTTATGGCTCTGCTGGACGGAGACCGCTTTGAGGGACGTTTCCGTGATGGAGTCCATACAGCAGACGTTTCTGATCTGATGCGTCGGATGGTAAAGGAAAAATTGTTCAAGTTTGATGCAACGCCTCTGTTCCCTGAGCGCATTGCTTATACTGTACCTTATAGGCTTTCGGATGCAGAAACACGGCTTTACAGGGAAGTTACTGATTATGTGCGAAATGAATTTGACCGCGCCGAAGCGCTTCAGAACGACAAACGAGCGGGGACAGTTGGCTTTGCACTAACCATCCTGCAGCGTCGTCTTGCATCATCTCCTGAGGCAATCCGCGAATCACTGCGTCGCCGTCACGAACGCCTGGAAAAACGATTGCGTGAGATGGAATTGCTCCAGAGAGGAGCTCAGGTTTCTGTATACGAAGGAGCAGTGCTTGACGCAGAAGACGTAGAAGACCTGGAAGATGCACCTGACAGTGAGGTCGAAACAGTTGAGGAGGAGATCCTCGACCAGGCAACTGCAGCCCGCACTATTACAGAATTGAAAGCAGAGATTGAGACCCTGAAACATCTGGAAGCCCTCGCTGATACTGTTTATCGTAGTGGGGAGGACAAAAAATGGCGTGAACTTGCAAGCCTGCTTGGAGAAATCTTCACTCTGGCGCCCATTGTCGACCGCGCCGCTGAAGAGCAGACACCTTATGGATCAAGGCCAATCCCCAGGCCTGTATCTTCCCCGCGCCAGAAGCTGGTAATTTTCACTGAACACCGAGACACACTGAAATACCTGAAGAAACGTATCAGTACCCTTTTAGGAAGAGAGGAAGCCATTGTGACCATACACGGTGGCATGGGGCGTGAGGATAGGATGAAGGCACAGGAAGCCTTCAAGCACGACCCTGAAGTCCAGGTACTTCTGGCAACTGATGCGGCTGGAGAAGGTATCAACCTGCAACGTGCTCATCTGATGGTCAATTATGATCTTCCGTGGAATCCAAATCGTATAGAGCAGCGTTTCGGCCGTATTCATCGTATAGGACAGACCGAAGTTTGTCATCTCTGGAACTTGGTTGCTGAAGAAACCCGAGAAGGTGACGTATACAGAACACTGCTGTTAAAACTAGAACAGGCACGGCAGGCACTTGGAGGTCAAGTTTTTGATGTTCTGGGAAAACTCCAGTTTGATGGCAAACCACTGCGTGAACTATTGATTGAAGCAATTCGTTATGGTGAACAACCTAATGTGAGGGCTAAACTTACACAGGTAATATCTAATGCCTTCGACCAAAACCATCTCCAGGATCTGCTGGAAGAGAAAGCTCTTGCTCACGACGCAATGGATGCAAGCCGGGTATACCGTATCCGTGAGGATATGGAACGGGCTGAGGCTAGAAGGCTTCAACCACATTACATTGAATCCTTTTTCCTTGAAGCTTTCCAGCGCCTTGGAGGTTCTGTCAAACAGCGTGAGCCTCGCAGATATGAAATTACTTATGTGCCAGCACCTATCAGAAACCGCGACCGCATGATTGGTACGGGTGAGCCGATACTGCCGAGGTACGAAAGAATTGCTTTTGAAAAATCGCTTGTTGCACCTCAGGGACAGCCTCTTGCAGCCTTTGTCTGTCCTGGACACCCGCTGCTCGCTTCTACCATAGATCTTACGCTGGAACGTCACAGAGACCTCCTGCGCAGAGGAACTATACTTGTAGACGAGCGCGATCCGGGAATCAACCCACGTGTTCTTTTCTACCTTGAACATGCCATTCAGGATGCAAACCTTACCCGTTCAGGGGAAAGGCGTATCATTTCTAAGCGTATGCTGTACGTAGAACTGGACTCAGCAGGGAATACCAGGCATATACACTATGCACCTTATCTTGACTATCGTCCACTCAGACCTGATGAACCTCACGTGGAAGAGCTTCTTGCCAGACCAGAGTGCTCATGGATTAGCCGGGAACTTGAGCAGAAGGCTCAGGGACATGCCGTTGCTTATGTTGTACCGGAACACCTTAAAGAGATCCGTTCACGCAAACTGGAACTAATTGAGAAGACAGAAGCAGCAGTAAAAGACCGGCTGACAAAAGAGATAAACTACTGGGATCACAGAGCTGAAGAATTGAAGCTTCAGGAGCAGGCAGGCAAGCCCAATGCCAGGCTTAACTCAGGGGAAGCCCGCAAACGTGCAGATGCACTGCAGGCTCGCCTTGAAAAGCGTATGGAAGAACTGAGACTGGAGAGACAGATTTCTCCGCTTCCTCCTGTGATTCTTGGTGGGCTTCTGGTAGTGCCAGCAGGATTGATTGCAAAAATGACTGGAAAGCCTCTTCCAGAACCAGTGCAGCCGATAGATACCCAGGCTTCTGCAGCCCGTGCGCGTGCCATTGTGATGGATATAGAACGCAGCCTCGGCTTTGATCCTATTGACCGCGAGACTGAGAAACTCGGTTACGATATAGAAAGCCGCGTTTTAGGTACAGGGAAGCTGCGATTCATTGAAGTAAAAGGAAGGGTTTCTGGCGCAAAGACCGTTACAGTTACTAAAAATGAGATCCTCTACTCTCTTAATAAACCGGATGACTTCATCCTGGCTATCGTCGAGTTCATGTCTGATGAAAATCACCACGTGCACTACCTCCGCCATCCCTTCCAGCGTGAACCTGATTTCGGGGTGACAAGTGTAAACTATGACTTTGCAGAACTGCTGTCAAGAGCGGAGGAGATGCGGCATTATACTGCTGAAGCATTGCCCCCCATATCAATACGCAGAAACCCCATTTAATGTCAGTTTAATTCTTGAAATCTTCTAATTTATTTGATCTTTCAATGCTAAAAAAATATCTACAGAGATGTAATAACTCATGGCTTATAAAAAGAAACTTATCGAAGTTGCCCTCCCCCTGAAGGCTATCAACGAAGCCTCTGTACGAGAAAAATCTATCCGTCACGGACACCCCAGTACCCTGCACTTGTGGTGGTCGAGAAAACCTACTGCTACAGCCCGTGCCGTGATCTTTGCCCAGATGATAGACGATCCTTCAGAGCACCCAGAAAAATTCCCTACAGAAGAGTCACAGGAACAGGAAAGACAGCGCCTCTTCCGGATTATTGAGGAATTTGTTCAGTGGGAGAATACCACAAATGAAAAAGTGCTCAACCAAGCAAGGAAAGAAATCTGGAAAAGCTGGCGTACCATCTGTGAAGAAAACAAAGAAGACCCTCAAGCAGTAAAACTCTTTAATCCAGATAAACTACCTTCTTTCCATGATCCCTTTGCAGGGGGTGGCTCTATTCCTCTGGAAGCTCAGAGGTTGGGTCTGGAGGCTTATGCCTCAGACCTAAATCCTGTAGCTGTGCTCATAAACAAGGTAATGATCGAGATTCCGCCAAAATTCGCAGGCAATCCACCGATAAACCCTCAATCCAGAAAGCAAAAGGAAATAACTTCAGGGAGTTGGAAAGGTGCAAAAGGATTGGCAGAGGATGTGTATTATTATGGGAAGTGGATGCGCGACGAAGCAGAAAAGAAAATTGGGAATCTCTACCCAAAAGTTGAGATTACAGAAGAAATGATACAAGAAAGGCCTGACCTGAAAGCTTACATTGGGCAAAAACTTACAGTTATTGCGTGGCTCTGGGCACGTACAGTGAAAAGCCCAAATCCTGCATTTGCGCATGTGAAAGTACCTCTCACTTCCAAATTTATGCTTTGCGCCAAACCAGGTAAACAGGCTTATGTTGAGCCTGTTATTGAGGGTGACAATTATTACTTTACAGTGAAAATGGGAAAACCAAAAGATTTAGACGCAGCTAAAAACGGTACTAAGCTTGCAAGGGGAGCTAATTTTAAATGCTTAATGTCAGGAGCACCACTAAAACCAGATTATATTAAGGCAGAGGGAGTGGCTGGACGCATTGGTGCACGGATGATGGCTATTGTGGCTGAAGGTGATCGTGGTCGTGTGTACCTACCACCAACACCAGATATGGAAACAATTGCATGCCAGGCACAGCCAATTTGGGAACCGAACGTTGAAATCCCACCTGATCGCCGGTCAATGTTCACTCCTCTATATGGCCTTACGCATTTTAATCATCTCTTTACTCCCCGCCAGCTTGTGGCTCTTACAACATTTTCAGATCTAGTACAAGAAGTGCACGAAAAAGTGAAAGAAGATGCACTCATGGCAGGAATATCTGACGATGGTCTGAGTCTAAACAATGGTGGTACGAATGCGGAAGCTTATGCAGATGCTATTGCAGCATGTCTCAGCATTTCCATAAGTCGTATCTCTTCTTATTGGTCAAACATCACAACTCATGACACCTCTAGAGAAAAAATAACGTCTGTGTTTGCAAGACAAGCCATTCCAATGGTATGGGATTTTATGGAAGGAAATCCTTTTTCTGAAACTTCCGGGAACTTCCTAAACTCCATTGAGCAAAATAGGCAGGTACTTCTTCAGTTGCCTTCTCAAATCAAGGGATTTGCTAGTCAATCGGATGCTACTAATCAAGCAATAAGTAACTGTAAGGTCGTTTCTACAGATCCTCCATATTATGACAACATCGGCTATGCCGACTTGTCGGACTTTTTCTATGTCTGGCTACGTCGTTCTTTGAAGCCATTTTTCCCTAATATTTTCGCCACACTTGCCGTGCCAAAGGCTGAAGAACTTGTAGCCTCTCCTTACCGCCATGGAAGTAAGGAAAATGCAGAGGCTTTTTTCTTGGCTGGCATGACACAAGCCATGCACATGCTAGCTGGACAAGTGCATCCAAACTTCCCGATTACAATTTACTACGCCTTCAAGCAATCAGAAACAGAAAGAGAAGGTACTGTCTCTACGGGTTGGGAAACTTTCCTCAATGCAGTTATCCAAGCGGGTTTTACCCTTACAGGTACTTGGCCAATGCGTACAGAGATGAAAGGTAGAACTCTGGAACGATCTGGTACCAATACCCTTGCTTCCAGTATCGTTCTCGTCTGCCGTAAACGTGATGAAAATGCCCCTACAGCTACCCGCCGAGAGTTTCTTAATGCACTCAAATCAGAGCTACCAATTGCACTCAAACATCTCCAACGTGGAAATATAGCTCCTGTAGACTTACAACAAGCAGCAATTGGCCCCGGAATGGCGATCTATACTCGCTATTCAAAAGTGCTTGATGCTGAGGGCAAAGCTCTCTCTGTACGCGAAGCTCTCACACTTATTAACCAGACATTGGACGAAGTGCTAGCCGAGCAGGAAGGAGATTTTGATTCAGACAGTCGATGGGCTCTTGCATGGTTCGAGCAGTTTGGATTTGCAGAGAGTGAGTATGGAGTTGCTGAAACGCTCTCTAAAGCAAAGAATACCAGCGTTTCTGGAATGGTTGAAGCTGGGATTTTAACTTCAAAAGGAGGCAAAGTACGCCTTTTGAAACCTGAAGAGCTTCCGAAAGATTGGGATCCAGCTACAGATTCCAGATTAACAGTATGGGAAATAGTACATCACCTTATCCGCGTGCTTGAAGCCGGCGGGGAAAATGCTGCTGCTGAAATGGTGGCAAAACTCGGAAGCAAAGCTGATACAGCAAGGGAACTCGCTTATCTATTATACACTCTTTGCGAGCGTAAAAAACGGGCTCAGGAAGCACTTGCTTACAACTCGTTGGTGCAGAGCTGGCCTGAAATTATGAGGCTTTCAAGAGAGGAGAAAGTCCTGCCAAAAGGGCAAACACACCTTGTTGAGGAGGAATAAAAATGTCAATGAGCAACAGCGAACGTGTGGGAAAAGCGCTGGAACTGCTAAAAGGAGATCTTGGGCCTTATGTTGAGAGAGAGATGGAAAATGTCTATCAGGGAGAAGCTCGAGAAAAGGTAGCTCAAGTCCTGGGCGGAGACATGATCTTTGCAGGAAAGCCCATTTCTGACCTTGACGCAGCAGGGCTTTTCAAGCTCATGTGGGATACCTGGAATGATGTTTTCCGCAATACTCTAGGCTTTTCCGAACGAACTCTGGTAAGTGAGCTCAGGGATGTGAGAAATAAATGGGCACATCAGCAGCCTTTCTCAAGCGACGACGCAGACAGGGCTTTAGACTCGACAGAAAGATTACTGGCAGCAATTTCCTCCCCAAAGGCTGATGAAGTTCACAAAATGAAAATGGAGCTTCGCCGGGTAATATTTGATGAACAGGTGAGGAACGAAAGGCGCAAAAACTCAGGAACAGGGATCGAAAGTGCTTCCAGCAGCCTCAAACCCTGGAGAGAAGTCGTCATTCCCCACCATGATGTTGCAAGCGGACGCTTTCAGCAGGCTGAGTTTGCAGCCGACCTCTGGCAGGTTCACCTTGGGGAAGGGACGGACGAATATAGAGATCCTGTTGAATTTTTCAGGCGTACATACCTTACTGAAAGCCTTAAAGGTCTCCTTGTAAGCTCATTGCAGCGCATTGCAGGGCTGGGAGGAGATCCTGTTGTCCAGCTTCAGACAAACTTCGGGGGAGGAAAAACTCACTCTATGCTGGCACTTTACCACCTCTTCTCTAAAAACGTTAGCGGAAATGAGCTTCCGGGAATTGAAAGCGTACTAATGGAAGCCGGAATTCCCAAGATTCCACATGCAAGGCGTGTAGTTCTTGTGGGAAACAAAATCTCCCCCGGAAATCCTGCAACAAAATCCGATGGGACAGTCATACATACTCTCTGGGGTGAACTTGCCTGGCAGCTTGGTGGAAAAGAGGCATACGAACGTGTAAGAGCAGACGACGAAAAAGCAACAAGCCCTGGTGACGTATTACGCGAACTTTTCAACACATATGGGCCTTGCGTTATTCTCATTGATGAATGGGTAGCTTATGCCCGCCAGCTCCATGACCAGAGCGACCTACCTGCAGGTGGTTTTGAAACTCAATTCACCTTTGCCCAGGCTCTTACTGAATCTGCAAAGCTTGCCAGAAATTGTCTGCTTGTTATCAGTCTGCCAGCTTCAGACACTGCTACTTCTCTTAACTCTCAGGTTGACGACGTAGAAGTGGGAGGTCAGCGTGGTCGAGAAGCTCTTGAAAGGCTTCGAAATGTTGTAGGGCGGCTGGAATCTTCCTGGAGACCTGCAAGTGCAGAAGAAGGGTTTGAAATCGTGCGCAGACGGTTGTTTGAACCAATTACTGATCCTTCCCAGTATAAAGACAGGGATGTTGTGGCTCGCGAGTTTGTTGAGCTCTACCGCTCCCAGAGCCAGGAATTCCCTCCCGAATGCCGGGATTCTGATTACGAAAAACGCATAAAAGCAGCTTATCCGATTCATCCGGAGATTTTTGACAGGCTCTATACTGATTGGTCTACCCTTGTGAAGTTCCAGCGCACAAGAGGGGTACTGCGCCTTATGGCTGCAGTTATCTATAGCCTCTGGGAAAAAGGGGACAAAAATCCGCTCATCCTTCCGGCAAACATTCCTATAGAAGATACGCGTGTGCAGACTGAGCTTACCCGTTATCTCTCAGACAACTGGACTCCCATTATCGAAAAAGATGTAGATGGCTCCAGTTCTCTACCTCTGCGTATCGACTCAGAAGTGCCTAACCTAGGTAAATTCTCTGCCTGCCGCCGCGTAGCACGTACTATTTATCTAGGCTCTGCTCCTACTCTGACCGCTGCTAACCGTGGTCTTGAGGACAGAAGAGTGAAACTTGGATGCGTAATGCCTGGCGAGTCTCCTGCAGTCTTTGGAGATGCTCTCAGAAGGCTGTCCTCTTCAGCAACATACCTCTACCAAGACGGCCCTCGCTACTGGTACTCTACTCAACCCACGGTCACCAAACTGGCTGAAGACCGTGCAGAGCAGCTTAAGCGCGATCCTGACAAGGTAGTAAAGGAGCTTGACAAACGACTGCGTGCTGACCTTCGCCATCAAGGCGACTTCAGTCGTGTGCACCCTCTTCCTACATCAAGTGCTGATATTCCTGATGATCTGGATGCACGTCTTGTAGTGCTTGGAATTGACCACACTTATACTAAAGAAGCAGGAAACGGAGCTGAAAAAGCTTCGAGAGCAATTTTTGAAAGCCGTGGCAGTAACCCTCGTCAATATCGCAATACCCTTGTCTTCCTTGCAGCTGATAAGACGCGCTTGCAGGATCTTGATGAAGCAGTTCGCAAATACCTTGCATGGGAGTCAATTCTCGGAGAAAAAGAGATACTCGACCTTTCTCCTCATCAGGTAAAGCAAGCCCAGAGTCAAAGAGATTCTGCAGACAAAACGGTAGCAGCACGGATTCCAGAGGCATATCTGTGGCTTCTTGTGCCTGTGCAAGTAAATCCACAGTCTTCCATAGAGTGGCAGTCTATCAGACTTACAGGCCAGGATCCTCTCGCAGTTAGAGCCAGCAAGAAACTCAAAAATGAGGAATTGCTAATAACAGCTCTTGCGGGTACACGCCTTCGCATGGAGCTTGATAGAATTCCTCTCTGGCGTGGGGATAATGTTTCAGTAAAGCAGCTGGCAGAGGATTTTGCATCCTATCTCTACCTTCCCAGGCTGGTAAGACCTTCAGTGCTAGTACGTGCAGTTTGTGACGGGAACAACCTGATCTCATGGTTGGACGACTCTTTTACTTACGCCGATAGTTTTGACCAAACAGCAAAACGTTACCGTGGACTTCGCTGTGGGCATCTCTTGACACTTACCGAGGATAACCTTTCAGGCTTGCTGGTGAAGTCAGATGTGGCTTTAAATCAGCAGAAAGCAGAAACTCCTTCTCCTGTGGTAATTCCACCTACTCCTTCAGGAGAGGTTGTGGATCCGAGGGAACCATATATAGTATCCGGTGGAAACACTACAGATACAGGAACAGCAGTGGTAACAGGGAACGGAGCTGTAATTACAGTCATAGAACCTGTAGAACAGCCTCCAAAACGTTTCTATGGCAGTGTAACTCTTGATCCAGCCCGTGTAGGTCGTGATGCTGGAAAAATAGCCGATGAAGTAATCTCTCACCTAGTAGGTTTGCTCGGCTCCAAGGTTACAGTGACCCTGGAAATTGAAGCAGAGACTCTATCAGGAGTTCCGGATAATGTTGTAAGAATAGTTACTGAAAACAGCAGGACGCTGAAGTTTAATAGTCATGGGTTCGAAAAAGAGTAATTAATCAGTTAGAGTAATTTCAGGATAAAGTAGAATTGTTGTTGCTTGCATGTTTATCAGTCTTAGATTTGGACTCCTCAAGGTTTAGGTTCATAAGATTTACAAATAGACTTTGGGAAAACATCTCTTCCCTTAAGGGTGCATTCCGGCCCTAAGTAATATGAACATGTGAGGCAACAGTATTCTTTTTTCCTCAGCTAATCACTAACTCTCCGCGGCCCAAGAGAATATAGTCCTTTTGCTCTATTGTACTTGAAAACTTCATAGGGAATATTTTTGATTCTACAGTATATGGTTGTAGGAGATGGTGGATCCCAGTCATCGTACTGAGGCTCTCGCTCTAGATGTGTTTTATTAAGAGCAACTTTTGGAGATACGTCAGGATAAAGGATTTTGTGACATTTTGGACAAAATATGTGTTTCTCTTCATATTGTCCATTACAACTTTTGCATATTTTCATAATCTTGTTTATTTGACTATTATATATAATTGTTATTTTTTATAATAGTTCCAAAGTTATATAACATGTCTATTCTCCTTCTCAAAATATAACCCTGAAGACTACGTGAACTATTATATGCCTTAAATATAGAATAAGAAACTTAAAGAATTAGATAAAAGCATAGAAGTAATTAAAAAAAGTGCGAGAGGTGCGATTCGAACGCACGAACTCCTACAAGACCAGACTCTGAATCTGGCGCCTTTGACCTGGCTGGGCAACTCTCGCATGTTGGTTTGTTTACTGTTGAATAAAATATAGTCCTCTATGTTAAACTCTGAATCCAGCGCCTTTGACCTGGCTGGGCAACTCTCGCACGATGTAGCTTATGTTGCAGGAGCAATAGTAGTGCTCTTTGTTCTTATACTTTTTCCTTGAAAGCCTGCTCGGAGGGCGAAATTTGCCTGAACTTTTTTAAGAATTTACTCTTTTGGAAAAAGAGTTCAAACAGATTTAAACTGAAATTCCGAATACAGGACTCAAAAGAAGTTCTGGTACTTATCAAGTATATAAAGTAGGTTGGAATTGATGAAATTTTCATCTCATCAATTTCAGGATAAGGGCTTTTTGTGCGTGCAGACGGTTTTCAGCCTCTTCAAAAATTACGGAATTCGGGCCGTCCATAACTTCATCCGTAATCTCAAGGCCTCTACGGGCTGGCAGGCAGTGCATAACTATTACATCCGGTTTTGCAACTCCAAGGAGTTCGGTATTGACCTGGAAAGCGGAAAAGTCCTTCAGGCGCTTCTCCTGTTCGGCTTCATCGCCCATAGAGACCCAGACATCGGTATAAATGATATCAGCGTCTTTTGCAGCAGCTTTCGGGTCATCCGTAATTGTAAACTTGCCTCCGAGGGCTTTTGCTTTTTCAAGGAATTCGGCTTTTGGCTCGTATCCTTTCGGACAGGCAACGACAAACTCCATTCCCATAATTGCCGAGCCTAGCAGGGCTGAATTGCAGACGTTGTTTCCATCTCCTACCCAGGCGAATTTCAGGCCTTCGAATTTGTCCTTGTACTCCAGTATGGTCATGAAATCGCCAAGGATCTGGCAGGGGTGCTCCCTGTCCGAAAGCGCGTTGATCACGGGTATGGTTGAATATTCGGCAAGTTTTTTCACAGTCTCGTGGCTCATAACTCTGGCCATGATTCCGTGAAGGTAGCCTGAAAGAGTTCGCGCAGTATCCTCAATAGTTTCGCCTCTTCCTACCTGGATATCTCTGGAATTCAGGTAAAGGGCATGTCCTCCGAAATCAGTCATTGCAACTTCAAAAGACACCCTGGTTCTTGTAGAAGATTTCTCAAAAATCATTCCCAGGCTTTTGTTTTTCAGGTACTCTGTAGGTTCTCCAGCTTTGCGTTTTTCTTTCAGGTCCATGGCAGATTCGAGAAGTTCATAAATCTCTTCTCTGGACAGATCAGTTATCGAAAGTACATCCTTCTTCATCACTTCAACCCCGACTTACTCTAGCTGAATTTACTCCATTCAGGCTGAATTTGCTCAA
Source organism: Methanosarcina barkeri 3 (assembly GCF_000970305.1). Lineage (GTDB taxonomy): Archaea > Halobacteriota > Methanosarcinia > Methanosarcinales > Methanosarcinaceae > Methanosarcina > Methanosarcina barkeri_A. The sequence goes on along the minus strand of NZ_CP009517.1, from coordinate 146,475 downwards.
TTCAAGCTGAACTTGCTTCATTCAAGCTGAACTTGCTTCATTCAAGCTGAATTTGATCTATTCAAGCTGAATTTGATCTATTCAAACTGAATTTGATCTATTCAAGCTGAATTTGATTTATTCAAGCTGAATTTGATTTATTCAAGCCGAACTTACTTCATTCAAGCTGAGTTTCTCTTTTTTAACTGAACTTACTTCTTTCTGGTTGAACTTTAATTTATATTACTGCATAGTACTTATTTGCACGCCGTACTTTTGCAATGACAGGTCAGGCAATAGCCTTATTTTCAGCAGTTAACCTTTCGGCAATTAGCCTTATTTTTCAGCAGTTAACCTTTCAGCAATTAGCCTCTAAGTTCCTTCATATGGTCGATTCTCTTCTGGATAAGAGCGGCAGTCCCAATGTCTTTCCGGAAAAATAGCTTGCCGTGGAGATTTTCAAGGGCATTCTGGGCAATCTTTTCGGCTGCAGCTATGGTTTCAGCAACCCCGACAACTGCAATGGCACGGGAACTGGTTGTGTAAACTTTTCCTTCTTTTTCGTAGACACTGGCATAATAAATGGAAGCTTTTCCTATATCACCTACAGTTACCTCGCTGTCCGTTTCAGGCTTTTCAGGATATCCGGCAGGAACAGCATATTTACAGACAGTTGCTTTCTTGCTGAAGCTTACAGGCAAATTTCCCAGTGTCCCTTTAACTACCGCAGACATAATTTCCACGAAGTCAGTCTCAAGGAGGGGAATCACATTCATAGCTTCTGGGTCACCGAACCGAGCATTGAATTCCACTACCTTAGGGCCGCTGGCTGTAAGGATAAACTGTCCGTAAAGAATACCCTGATACCCGGCCCCGGTTTCCTCGGAAAGTGCATTTACGGTATCCTGCATGATCTTCTTTGCCTTCTCAAGGTCTTCAGGGAGCATAAAAGGCAGGATTTCTCCTGCATCGGTATATGAACCCATACCACCTGTATTCGGTCCGAGATCTCCTTCATAAGCTCTTTTGTGATCCTGCACTGCAGGGAAGAAAACAAGGCTTTTTCCATCTACAAAGGCCTGAAGTGTAAACTCCTCTCCGATAAAACGTTCCTCTATGACCACAGCTCCTTTCTCAAGCAACTCACTTGTGTAGGCTTTGGCAGCCTCAAGGTCAGGGAGCTGGTCTCCCATAACTTTTACGCCTTTGCCTCCTGTCAGACCTGAGGGTTTAACTGCTACGTCGCCCAGTTTTTCTATGAAAGCATGTGCAGGCTTTTCCTCTGTGAAAACTTCATAGGCAGGACAGCCTTCTATTCCGTATTTTTTCATGAAATTTCTTGCCCAGGCCTTGTCAAACTCTATAATTGCACAGGCTTTTTTAGGCCCTACGACCGGAATTCCGGCTTCCCAGAGGGCGTCTGCTACTCCTGCTGCAAGAGGGGCTTCAGGGCCTACAAAAGCCATTTCGACATTTCTGGCTTTTGCATACTCAACTACTTTTTCAACTTCGGTTTCCTTCTCAAGGAGAAAGTCCTCACAGAGGGCAGCAATTCCGGGATTTTTTTTCGCCATTAACGCATAAAGAGAAGGATTATGCTTGCTTTTCTTAATTCCTTCGGCGACTGCATGTTCCCTTCCGCCTCCGCCGATAAGCAAAATTTTCATTTTTATTCTCCTGTTTTAAAAAGATTCCTTTTACATTCAAGTATAAGTATGGTTTCAATATGTACTGATATAAGGTGAAATAGGTGAGATAAGAAAAAGGTAATGAATTTCAGTCCTCAAAACCTTTCAATACTGCTTTATACAGCTGTCTCTTTTTATTGATAATTTGTTAGCAATTTAACCAAATACATTTAATAAGGAATGTACTGAAGGACTTCCTAATTCTCTATTTCTTCTAATAAATATCTTGTCATTGTCAGGCTTCAAATCCAACTAATAATTTTCCTTTTTGAGATTGATTTCATATTTTTACTCCAGTTTTTCCAATGGTAGAAATTCAGTTTCTTCGAACCGAATACCCGGTTTTTTTTAGCAGGATGAAAACACGTACTTTCTTTTAGATGAAAAACCTAATTTTTATAAAGTAATAATGATTAGATTCTTTCAGGAGATGAAAAATACGAACCAAAATCCATATGAAGTTTTCCAGAAAGAATGTCCGGAAGTAGCAGCACGTTTTAATGACCTTATCGAAGCCCAGAAAGCATTAAAGGGCCTTGATGCCAGAACAAAGCAGTTGATCAACATAGCTATCCAGACTGCGAATCGAAATCCAAGAGGCGTACAGATGCATGCAATGATGGCAAAAAACGAGGGTGCAGCTCGTGAAGAAATTATTGCTGCAGTGGTACTGAACCTTCATCACTCCGGTTTTGCTAACGTTCTTGAGTGCCTTCCTGCAGCAATTGATGGATTTGAAGGTAAAATCTGAAACTTCCAGGAATGTGCTCTTGCACTTTCCTTACTTTAAGAGATCGCTTGCACTCACAAGAGGAACAAGTTCCACATCTACCTCTTTTAAGTTTTCAGTTGCTCCTTCTTCTCTGTCCACGACACTGATTACGTACTTGACATTTGCTCCGGTTTCCCTGACAACCTCAATTGCGTTCCTGACCGAACCTCCGCTTGTAGTTACGTCTTCTAGCATTACAAGTCTGTCTTTCGGTTCAATGTCACCTACAAACCTGCTCTTAGTACCGTAGTCCTTTATAGCTTTCCTGACTATAAGCAGGGGAAGTTCGGTTTCTATGGAAGCTGCAGTCGCAAGAGGCACACCTCCAAGTTCTACTCCTGCTACTATGTTCACATCCATCTGTTTTATCCTGAATGCTGCCTGTCGTGCTATAAGTTTCAGGGTTTTAGGGTCGGTACTTGCTTTTTTGATATCTATGTAATACTTACTCTTTTTTCCCGAGGCAAGCGTGAAATTTCCGTAGCGGATAGCTCCGCAGGCCTTGAGGGCTGCGATCAGTTCCTGTTTTTGTGTCTCTAACTCATTTTTGGTTTCCGATTTGTTCATGGTCTCACCGGTTTGCAGCCTTATTAGCTATTTTCTATTAAATGTTGCCTTGCAACATATCAGATTTTATTACTTTATTAATATTATTTTATTAATAACTGTATAAATTCATGTGACTGCACAAAATATATATATTTTGAAAGTTGCCACGATTCTTTTTTACCATGGTTCTTTCTTTATACCTGTAACGTATCCGATTATGTTTGTTGTAAGATGCAGCAGAGGTGTCGCTATAAGGATGATTATCATTATCGAGGGCGTAAAATTGCTCACAAACCATTCCGGAGCTGTAAGGTATACAAAAACCCAGGCTCCGATTACGAAGTCCAGCTGATCTACAAGTGGAAGCGGAGCTCCCCTTTTCATACCCATCCTGCGCTTGAAGAAGCTCTTGAACATATCCCCGAAAAGCGAGCCGCAGGCAAGGGCAAGAACAACTTTGAAAGCCTCAGTATAATTTGGGCCGAAGGCTGGCATCTCGACTCCCAGAATCTCGAAGCCTTTTGAACTCAGCCAGATCTGGATACTACCTGCAAGCACTCCGAAAAAAATGCCTGAAAAAAGTCCTCTGTAGGTTTTTCCATCTCCTATAATCCTTCTTCCGTCCTTTAAAGTCCTTCCTCCGTCAATTGGTTTTCCGCCGCCGAAAACAGCTGCAAAAGGATTGGGAAGGTATGCAGGAAGCATCAGCCAGAAGGCTTTGATTATCAGCTCGATCGTGGTATCAACTCTTTATATAGTTTTTTTCTTGAGGCGAGCTCAACTTTCTGGACATCACTGTACTTTATTTCTATATTAATTACACGCGGAGCATACCAGTATAACTTGTACCCGCTGTCTTATCCTGCTTTTTAATAAGTCAGTTCAGTCAAGAGTATTGACTTAAAAATGGAACTAATCAATCGACTTAAGTAATGGATCTTAAACAAGGGCTTGACATACTCAGCTAATGAGATTATGTAACTATTGACTCTATTTAATTGTATTTCTTTTTAAATCTTGATCTTAATTAGCACTTCCCAATGCCTTTATAATATACTATCTTGAATAGTTTTTTTTGAAGAGTAATCAGATTATGGAATGATAGGAAAAGTCCGTGAGAACAAAGAATTAAATGACAATAAAATTCAATAATAGAAAATTAAGGATTTAGAGATGTAAAAGATTCAATAGTAGACAAGTAAGGATTTAGAAATGTAAAAGTTTTGAGATAGGTAACATAACTTTAGATCACTTTTAGTACGATCTTGAAAATAAAAATTGGTGTCGATCGGGGTGAAGAGTCCCCGGATCTTCTTACGCCATATAGAAAAGAAATACATTACAAAGAATTATACAAAGAATTATAAAGAATTATAAAGAATTATTTTTTCTTCTTTTCCTTTGCAAGCTTCTTCTTGGCGTCCTTGCTGCCTGCAGAAGCCTGTTTTTCAAGCTCCTCAAGTTTTTCTCTCTTAGCGATTTTCTTCTTATCCAGATCTTTTTTAGACATTGCCATAATTAGTACCTTCATAGATTTTGATGAAGTTGCGATATCTGTAAAAGCATTATTTCTATAAGATGCCTCAATAGATGTCGCATAATCTACCTTTTTCAATTTTAAAAGTATTTATCAGTTTCCCACCGAATAAATCTTTTTGGCAGAGTATCTGATTAGATTAAAGTTTGAACTTCTCCTATACGATTATAATCTTTACAAAAAAGGGAGTTAGTGATAAATCCCCTAAAATAACCTCTGCCTGCTTTATCCGGCATGGTTTTATTTATCGGCGTTATTCATTTATCGACATCATTCATTTATCGACATCATTCATTTATCGACATCATTCATTTATCGACATCATTCATTTATCGACATTATTTATTTGCTGACGTTATCTGTTATTTATTGCCCTTCTCTTTCCTTTCTGTATTTGCACATTGCCGCGACGAGACCATTGAACGGAGGAGACGGTCTACCAGGCCTTGACCTGAATTCGGGATGGAACTGGGAACCAAAGAAGAAACGCTTGCCAGGAATTTCGGCAATTTCCATCCTGTTCTTGTTTTTGCCGGAAAAAACAATCCCGTAAGACTCAAGTCTGTCAACAAACTCCGGGTTAACCTCATACCTATGGCGGTGGCGCTCGACAATGTAATTAGTCCCGTAGATTTTAGAAGCAATAGAGCCTTCTTTAAGGATGGCCTCATAGTCTCCAAGGCGCATGGTTCCACCCAGGTCTGCAACACTGGTTTGTTCAGGCAGGAGATCAATCACAGGGTAAGGGGTATCTTCGTCAAATTCCGTACTGTTTGCCCCTTCCAGTTTAGCCACATTTCTGGCAAACTCGATGACTGCAAGCTGCATGCCCAGGCAGATTCCAAGGAAAGGAATGTCGTTTTCCCTGGCAAACTTAATTGCCATCATTTTGCCTTCCGTACCGCGCCCGCCAAAGCCACCCGGAATAAGAATTCCATCATACTGTATTAGCTTTTCAATATTGGTTGGATGTTCTTCCAGGATTTCGGCTTCAACCATATTGACTTCAACATGGCATCCGTTATCAATTCCTCCGTGTTTCACAGCCTCAAGGATGCTGAGGTAAGAGTCTTCAAGATTAGTATATTTTCCGACAATTGCCAGTTTGACCGTATCAGTTGTAGATTTCATCCTTGCGACCATCTCTTTCCATGCGCCGTTTTCGACACTGGATTCCAGTTGCAGGTGCTTCATGAGCTGAGTGGTCAATCCCTGTTCTTCGATCTCAAGAGGTACTTCATAAATATCATTGGCATCATGAGCGCTGATAACCAATTCCTGGGGAACATCACAAAAGAGGGCAATTTTTTCTTTGGCACTTTCCTGAAGAGGAGACTTTGATCTTACAACGATTACTTCAGGACTGAGCCCAAGGGCACGAAGTTCCTTTACGGAATGCTGCGAAGGCTTGGTTTTTTGCTCCCCCTGAAGGTCTTCCATAGCCAGGGTCACGTGTATAAATACAATATTTTCGGAAGGCTCTTCTCTATGCATCTGGCGTACAGCCTCAAGGAAAGGCATGCTCTCAATGTCCCCAACAGTTCCTCCGATTTCAATAAGACAGACATCAGCGCCACTCCGGGCTGCAACCTTTCTGATCCGGCTTTTTATTTCATTTGTGACATGGGGAATTATCTGAACGGTCTTTCCAAGGTAGTCTCCTCTCCTCTCTTTGGAAATTACTTCTAAGTAAATCTTGCCTGTGGTAAGGTTATGGTCTCTTGTAAGCTCAGTATCAAGGAACCGCTCGTAATTCCCAAGATCCAGGTCAACTTCACCTCCGTCCTTGAGCACAAAAACTTCCCCATGCTGGTAGGGGCTCATGGTGCCTGCATCAATATTGATGTAAGGGTCGATCTTGATAGCCGTAACTTTATAACCTTTGTTTTTAAGGTTTCTGCCAATGGATGCGATGGTAATGCCTTTTCCAAGCCCGCTCATCACCCCACCGGTAACTATGATATACTTCATGGATAAGCTTCCTCACTAGTTTTTCCTAATAGTGATTTCAGACTACTAAAGAATATTACGTGGAGTTAGACAGGAAATAATCAAATTAGCAATGTATAAGAAATCTGTCATTAATCCTCTTGTACGAACACAATACCAATATCTTCATGATATAAAAATTACTCCCAACTTCTAAAAATGAACAGGCTCAAATAAGAAGTGAAAGTAAAAGAAATAGATCTGGACGAGTAGATACCACAAAGTAATTCATAAAGTGAATGTAGACTTAAAAATCTGGAGTGAGGGAGAATCAGATACAGAAAAGCACATTTTTCCTACTCTTCAAATGATTCCGTAATTACGAATATTTGATGTGTACTTTTCCGCGCACTTCTCAGCTCCAAACCAGATGAACCCTTATTTACGTACCTGAAGCCAATTCTCATAGGGTTCAGAAATTAATTCTAAGGTCTGAATCTGCTGAATTGAGGAGTATTAGGTCCAAAATAAATCTAAATCTCGGATTTAAAACTGTATTTCTCGTGACTACTTTCCGCACCGAATTGAGAGGTATCTTCCGATTTTATGGTCACACTGTAGCCCCAACTGAGTATTATTAATAGAAGCATTAAGATCAATGATCAATAGATAAACCACAGAAAGGACAATTATGTGTTCTTTCTGATAGTCTTTATCTATCAGAATACAACAATTTGAACACATTTTTGAAGAGTATTAATTGACAGAGATTAGCCCTTAACTGCTGCTAAAGGACTTAGCTCTCTTCTGCAATTTTTAGCAGAATATATATCATACAGGTCACAAATAGTATTGAAAACAAAAGCGACTGGGCAAAGCTGACTTCGAACTGAAGGCTCGATGGCAGTATAAAGTAGAGGAAGAATAAGCATACAAGTAGCAAAAAGCCTCCAAAAGCAATATTCAGAGGTAATTTTTCGTTTTCACTTACACTTTTGGGAATCTTTCTTTCTGTGGTTGAAAAGCTTCCTGTAAAGCTTCTACGGATAAAAGATGAAAAGTCGCCAAATCCTCTTTCTGATCTCGAGTGAGAAAGCTTCTTTACAGGTAGTATAACTGAGGATCTTTGAGAAATCAATTTCTCTTCCTGATTCCCTATACGGGACTCATCATCGGAGTGCTCCTGCGACTTTGAATCAATTTTTCCAAGCTGGACCGGAAAACCTTTCTTTATTGAGCCGTAACCTGCTGTGATATAGATCTGCCCTTTTGTAAGCACCCTGCCTTCTTGCGGGATTCTTGCAGCTACAGAAATATATTCTTTCTGAAGCACATATGGATTGTCCCTCAGAAAAGCGATCTGACCTTTCAGTTCATCACTTACCGAGAAATGAATATGCGTAGGTGACCCGTAGTTTGTGATCAGGATCTCAAAGGTTTCTTCTCCGCCTGGAGAAAGAGAAATCTCAACACTTTCTTTTTCAAACTCAATTGAGTTTATTTCCTGTCTGTTGATAATAACATTCTGGAATGTCTGCTGCAAGTTTAACCCTCATATCAGTTTCTAAGGTCAGGAGGAAGTAAGTTTGGAATCCCCTCATCAATGGGATAGTGCTCTTTGCATACAGGGCAGTAGAGAGTTCCGGATATGACCTCTTCTTCATTTTCTTCTACTACGTTCAAAATCAGATCGCCCTTACATATAGGGCAGGCCAGAATATCCATAAGATTTTTTTTCATTAGAATTCACCGTTAAAGTCTCTTTTCCGATAGGAGGAGACATAGTTACACACCAGTAAGGACAGATGATTGCTCCCAATCCTTACTTTTTCATTCTGCAGATGTAAACTTTATCCCGTTACTTAACCGTATTCAATTCATCTTCTATTTTAATGTAATCTATATTTACAGGCACTCACGATTTGAAGCTTGTTCACTTTATCGAATGTTATTTTTTACATAAGCTAATATCAAAACTAATATTTTATTGGTGTCATAAGTACGAGAGTATAATATTTCTACTTAGGATACAGTATTCAAAAAAGCACTTCAAAGTCTATAATATATTATGAGAATTTCAATAGAGAGTTACAAGTTGCAATTCATTATCTCTTTGAAATATCTCTACGAAATTCTATCCATTTATAATATTAGGATTTACGTTTCTTATTTATAATATTAGATTTACGCTTTTAAGTACAAAACCAAGTATTTTTGACGTTATATAATTTAGTATTTTAAGTAGTTGAAGGTTTAACGTTACTGACTTCTCGGTTCAGCCATATAGGTCCTAAATATGAAAAATATTTTGAAACAAGTTTGTATATGATTTCTAAATTTAAACTGCTGATATAAATAAATTTAGAGAAATTTTCATATAACTCTTACTTTAAAATCAGGAAAACTACTCTTCGTACTAAATGAAACTGTTATTCAATTTTTTGGCCTTTTTCGGCTTTGCACAAAAAGTCCCTAATTTCCTCTACTTTTTGTGCAGATGAGGGAGATTTTGTGCAAGATGAAAATCAAGGAAAGATCAAGTTTAGAACATTTCATGAATATTAAAATCCATAGATATAAATAATACTGAAGTTATTTTTAAATTACCTGCATTGTGCAAGTTATCAGTTAAAAAAAATAGGAAGTTGTTAAATCATTTATATGACTTAACAATGTATGCCCATGCGATGACAATTACTACCAACGCAATGAAGAAAATCTTAGCTTCTTGTATGTTCGCGTTTAGGTAGAATCCTTCGATTAAGACTCCCATAATGGAAAATTCTTTTAATGTTAATATCATGTTTTGTGAATACTTAATTTGATTTTCCCAACCCTTACTGATTGGTTTTCTGTCTTCTTTCAGTACGAACAATAAAGTATCCACTAATAAAAACTAGAGTGCCATCAAAATTATATACTAGAAAATTGTATATAACATTGTTTTCTGATGACGTATCCTAGATTTTGATGGATACGATATTGTTTTTCTGAGTGGCGGTAGTTGTAGGAGCTATCGTCCTCAAATAATGATTGATTTTTGTAATTACATAATAATACCTTCTTTTATATATTGTACATAATATACATGTTTATTTAAAAACTTTTGGGATGATTTAGCGCGAAAGTGAATTTTATACACTTTTAATTTGTTCGCATATAGACGAACATTATTATTTTTATCGGCTCGTTCTGTAAAAATACAAGCTGAGAGAAAATATATTGCAAGATATATACTTGTTTGAATCAAATGAGGACATCATATAATATTTTGAGAAACGATGCCAAATTGATACAAAATATAGGAATAAATGAGTAACGCTTTTGCAAGGTTAAAATATTAATTGGATATATACTAATTACATTTAAAAGAAGTCAACTTTAATCTTCTTTATAATATCTTTCTACTCCACCATTATTATTCTCTATTGGAACCTTTAACAGTAATATGTCTTTATCATCCTGCTTTTGTCTAAATACTAAACTTGATCCATCGTCCAAGAATACTGTGATTTCATTCTCTCCATATTGGCCTTCTACTTCTTTCCATGTTCCCTTATAGTTTTCCAATCCTCCAGTGTGGTAAAAAGCAGACCCATCCGATGATAACGTTACGTATTCTCGATCTTCCCCACTGCGAACGTATTTTGTTTCTTTTGAAGCGCAGCCAGAGGAAAATATTATAAAAAATATCAAGATAATTAACAGTTTTCTCATTGTGACACCAAGAAAGAGAAAGAGTGGTTAAGATTTATTTATTGTGTTTTTAGGTTGTGTCAAGTTAACGGGTGTTTTCTCTCTGAAAGAAAGGTGTCAAAAATCGGGTGTGGAATGTATAAGGATTAGTTTAATTATTGGGGAAAAATAATTAAGACGTTTTAGATACATTGTTAAACAGGTTTTATAAAGTCTTCGTCTGCGGTGAAGTCTTGAGAATATGTGTTAAACATCATATGTTAAATTACAAAAAACAGGAGCAAATTAGTATCCGATGACTGTAAATATTTTTAACATGTGTTGCCTGTAAAAATGAATATCATACATGTGGCTTGGAATTATATCATAAATATGACAATTTTATAAGTATTTTGCCCAGAATCAAATATTTTTACGAACTTATGATTTGGCGTAATTTTATTAAAGCTTGGCGTAATAATATTGTCATGGAACCTTCACATTATTGAAAAAATAATTAAGTAATGAGTCGAATAGATATATTGTATAGTTTTATTAATGGATGCGGATCTAATGGATATGATAACTGATGTGGAAATTAAACATTATAGAGGCATTGAAGAAATTAATTTCCCCTGCAATTCAATAAATATAATAGTGGGCCCAAATAATACTGGAAAATCTTCTATATTAGAATCAATTTGGGTAACTCTTTCCTCACTTAATGATTATGAAGATGCTTTAAATACAAATTTTAATTACGTCTCAAACGATAACAGCTTTAAGTATTTAATGTACAAAAAAGGAACTAAATCTGAACTAATATTAAAGTTATCTGGCAATAAAAATTTAGAACTTGATATATTATACTGTGATAACAATTATCCAATCGAAGTGGCTGAGTTTTTCGAAAATTTTTTACTTTCATTTAAAGAAATAGTTGGATATGAAATATTAGAATCAACAAAAGATTATGAGTATAATCTATTTAAATTAATAAACGAACTTCAACGAACTGAAAAAATAAAAACCGATGATAAAAAAATACAATATATCTTGAACGATATTTCGGATAAAATCACCTCTCGAAGAGAAAAAATGAGGAAAGATTTTACTGAATCTGAAAAGATATTCTTATTGTCAAAGTTGAATAAAAAATTAATTTCTGTGTATTTTAAGACAGATATCCTTGGAGATCGCAATCCGTTACCTATTTATCAGGAACAAAATAAATCTGCATACGTTATTCCTTTTATGATAAGTTCTCCGAAAATAGCGGAAGATATTTCATCACTTTATATAAAACTGGTTGAAACAAAAAGATTGGAAAATGTACTTGCATATCTAAAAAATCGGATCTCCTACTTTGAAGATGTAAGAGAAATTGATGGAGAGTTATTCATCCTGCTAAAGAATTTGGATGAACCATTGCCCTTAACATTTATGGGTGATGGGTTCAAAGCGTTATTAAAACTTGCATTCGTGGCACCGTTGATAAACAATGGAGTAGTTGTTTTTGAAGAACCTGAAGTATCGATGCACCCTGGGTACTTAGATATTTTAGCTGATGAAATTGTATCCCACTCTGAAAACTCTCAATTTTTTATATCTACTCATAGTTCAGAATTAATCGAATATTTATTAAAGAAAGCTGGAAAAAAAGGGGCAATTGATTCTATAAACATCATTAAATTACGTAGATTATACGATGGAGAAATTGAAAGGCAAGTTTTTTCTGGAGAAGAAGCACATGATGAAATTAAAACAATAAAACGGGATTTGCGGGGGCATTAAATTGAACATTATTATATGCGAAGGCACTAATGATGTGCTATTCTTTGAAGAAATGTTCAATAAATGCCCAAAAATGAATAAAAAAATTTATTCAATGATTGGCCGCACATTTAATGAATTAGAAACAAAAATCCTTGAAGACAGTTGCTTTAATTATTACAATAATGAATATGATTTAGTTATATTTGGAGACTCTGGAAAACCAGGCATACATGAAAAACTGTTTCCAGACGTCATTTCGGACTTACTGGGGACACATCAAGACGAGATTGGTATACTTCTCGTTCTGGATGACGATGGTGTGGAGTATGGGGATTTATACACGAAGGTCCAAAAAACATTGGGATTACTGGCTACAAACAAAAGAAAATTCCAAAAATTACCTTTGTATTGTGAAAAAGATGGAGTTTTTATATTTCAGAAAGTCGGAAAATATGGTTGTATAAAAGCTAAACTGATAACTGTTCCTCAAAACATCGAGACTGTTGTGGTGCGTACTTATTTGAAGCATAGAAATTTGACAAATTCTAAAAAATACAACTTTTCTAAAAAAAGTCCTCATATCGTTATGAAAGAGCTCGCAGAAGATTTCTTTGATAAGGACATTGCCGAACTGATAAGATTTACAGCATCAAATTTTGCAATTTACGATATAGAAAATGAAGATTGGGCTAAGAGTTTACTAATTTATTCTTAATATTTACATAAAAATAGTCTATGCTTTTATCTGCGTAAATGGCGACATAATAATAACTATATCTCCTGGTTGGATATTCTTGAAGAAATCGGTATGTACGGGAAGTCTCCCCTTTCTTCTGTACAATTCCGCGAGTTCTGTAAATTGTCTTCTCGTTCCTTTTCTAATATCAGCCTCATTGAAAGTAACAGACTCATCCCTTATCTCAGGATATTCTTTTTTCAAAACTAGAACATCGATTACTTTCCCGTCAGTCAGTTTACTTGCTACACTTCCCGCTTGAAGTTTACCCGATTTCCTCTCAGAGTCTGTTACCTCTCCGTACTTTTTTACTAGGGAAAAAACAATATTGTTGAAAGTGATCTTAGAACCCATAATTCCTCCAAATGATAAATCTAATGCAACATATGATTAAACCGATTTTTAAAAAGTTGATACTTCATACAAATTACAAAAAATCATTTTATTTTTTTAGTTTTTAAGAGTTCTTTCTTTAATATTGCTGCATCTTCTTCAACTCGCTTCATTAAATCACCGTCTTTACTAATAAAATTAGACATTGCACTATTATATATACCCAATGCATCATTAGAAGTTAATAAAGAAAATTGCAGTGTATCTAAAATTATTTCTCCTAGCCTAGAGTCTGGTATTTTTATTAGTGAAAAATCTTCATCCGATTCAATAAACGGTTTTAAAGTATAACTCCAAGCGCCCATTTTTCGAGAAAGTCGTTTGTCTGATTTATCTTCAATGTCATCAAATGAAATTTCTTTTTCCTTTAGTAAGTAATTCAATATTTCATACAATTGTATTTTTTCATCGTTACTTGGGAAAAAGTCTTTTATTGAAGAGAGTATCCACGGTTCCATGCCTTTGCTAACTGCGTTTGCTTCACCAACAAGATTATCATCATTCGAAGATTTAGATTTCTCGAAATGAGGGATATGTGAAAATGCGTATAACTTGACTGTATTAAGATCCTTCGAATACAAAGATCGAGCTATATGAACAAACCCTTTGCCTGCTAAATTGGTTATGACACTTTCTAGCTGATTCAGTTCGATATTTGTCGAAGATTTAACTTTATTATATAACCCCTGTATGGTTATTCCAGGATTTGCTATTATTGCTAGTAAGACATTAGAGACATAGTTATTCTCTTTTTTGCTAAACTTTAAAATTGTGTCAAATGCAACTTTAATATCAGGGGCTTCATTCACTTCTCTCATTACTGTTTTAGGAACTAATCTATCCCCTTCTAGTTTTTCCACCACTTTAGCTTGATTTACAAGAATGTCAACTGCATCGTTTATTGAATTAGTATATACATCTTTAGGAGTGTCATCGTAAATTTGTTGTGCCCATTCTAAATTGGAATTTTGGGGTGAAAGCAGGTCCTCGATAGTTGGCAAATTAAAAGATTCTTTATAAACAATTAAAGATGCTTTTGGAGCTGGATTAACAGTATTCATAAAAGCATCTCCGGTTTTTGTAGCAAGCCAAAGTATTAGATCCGTAGCACTTGGTTTTAAACTCGATATCATACCAGCGTTTTGTGTAATTAATCCTAAACTTGACGCCTCGTTCATATATCGATTAATCTGCCTGTTTTGAACAGTATTAAGCCATGCCCAACTATCTTCAAGTATGTTTCGTGCTTCATTAAACGATACCTGCCCCTTTAACATAATAGGTATAGCTATCGATGAAAGTCTACCGGTTCTGATTATAGTACTTAATTTATTTTGAGTTAAAGATCTATAAACCGGATTTAATTTTTTACCTACTTTATCCATCATCAAAAGATTTAATTGACTATCTAATTCTGCGTAAAGTGCAATACTTGTAATTACGGGCTCTGTCAAATTTTTGTTTTTTATTAAATCGGTATAAGCTTTCGAAAAAGAATTGCTTGTGAGATTAAAACCCGTTGATTTTGTATAAGCTAATTTTTCATAATCGGTTTTAAGTTTTTCAAAAATTGAGTCAAGTGAATCGTTTATAGTAGAATTTATTTTATGTAATTCTTCTTCCGCGGTATTAATTCCGTCTTCGGTTAACTCTAATTTATCTTCGAAACTCATTTCAATAAACTGTTTGGCCGGCTTCAAAATATGTCCTTTCTTTTGTAACGATCCCAAATGTATACTCATAGTAATAGAAGCCACTCCAATGTCCCCAACTAAATTAGAAAAAGTAACACTGCCATAGTTCTTAACTTCCCAATAAATCGCCAAAAGCGTTTGTTTTTGTCTCCACGTAAGTTTTTTATTCAGTTGTGTGTTTTTCAAAGGTATTCCATCTAAATTTGTTTGAGTTGTCTTTTTCATATTACCACCTATTTCTCCGAGAATGTATCAGGAAACACTCAGGAGTTCATAAGGAATCTATCAGGTACGTATAAGGAAATTATAAGCATGGTTGGTATATAACTTTTTTGGTTGTAAAAAATAAAATGGGGAGGAGAACAAGAGAGAAATTAATTATATATAAAAAGATATTTTAGTTTTAACCTTAACTTCCTAAACTAACATCTCATTTTATCCCCCTAAACTTTACAGTGGATTTTGGATGCCACGATGCCCTAGAAGACGTTACAGAACCTCAACATGAAATAGTGAAACGATTTTTTTAAAAATTGGAGGAAGTGTTTTTATGGATATCTATGTTACTTATTAAACAAAGTTATTGTCTATTTTATTTATATCAATATTATTTTGCTATTTGATCTATAGTTAATTTTTTAACAGTTCAGATTTTAGATGCAAAAAAGAGATTTTGTGCAAAGCCGCCTTTTTCGAAAATTATTTATATTATTACTAGGAAGTAAGATTCCGCATTACTGTGAAAGGAATAAAACTTAGAACAGAGAATAGCTAACTGATTAATAAAACAACAAAAACGAAGCTGTCAAAATAAATTTCTGAAAGATATTCTCAATGAGTAATATGTTTTTTAATTTCTGATAAATTTACTGGAGATGTTAAGGTCTTATATTCAACACTAATCTAAACTTGAAAATAAATTGGAAAAAAACACATAAAAAGTGAACTAACCTCAAAAGTAATTTACAAATATCAATTAGATTCAAAAATTTCCAGGGAATTAAAAGAATGTTTAAACTTATGCTAAAACTTGATTTATCGTTCGAAATCCGAGATTCAAGAACCCAGTTTTGAAATTTAGTATGAAAGATCTGAACTTAGCCGCGTTTTTTAAAAAAGTTTATAAAATAATAAATTTTGATAATTTTGAAGAATTTATCGGGATTTGCCAGTTTTAAGATAAAACAGGGCTGGAAATCAAGAACTAAAGATCAGCCAGGTAAAATTTCTTCAGAATCACGGATTTCACGATCAATTCTTCAAATAATAGAGTTTGGACCAGGATTTTGGATAGTTCTGGAAGGAATTAAAAAATTGTGGGATATGAGATGAAACCGGAAATATATGAGAAAAGCATTGACCTTGCAAGCCAGAAAATACTCAAAAAGGCCGAAGAAGAAGGCATTGAAACCGTCTGGGACAGGTATGAGAAACAATTGCCTCAATGCAGTTTCGGTCAGCTAGGAGTTTGCTGTCGGAACTGCAATATGGGTCCTTGCAGGATAGATCCTTTCGGAGAAGGAGCTCAAAAAGGAATTTGCGGTGCTACCGCGGATATTATAGTTGCAAGGAATCTTCTGAGGACAATTGCCGCAGGTGCAGCAGCTCATTCCGACCATGCAAGAGATGCTGTGCTGACCTTTAAGAAAATGAGTGAAGGAGAGGCTGGAAGTTACAGGATAAAAGACGAAGCAAAACTATTATCTCTTGCCTCGGAATATGGGATCCCCCCTGAGGGAAAAAGCCCGAAAGAAGTTGCATCCATACTTGCAGACACACTCCTTCAGGAATTTGGAAAACAGGATGGACACCTCTTATGTACCAGAAGAGTGCCTGAATCAAGGCTTAAACTCTGGGCCGAGCTTGGAATAGAACCAAGGGGAATTGACCGGGAAATCGTGGAATGCATGCATCGGACTCATATAGGTGTGGACAATGATGCGGTTCATATCCTGTTGCAAGGCCTGCGCACAGGTCTTTCCGATGGTTGGGGAGGCTCGATGATTGCTACCGATGTCCAGGACATACTCTTTGGAATCCCGCAACCTAGAAGAAGTACTGTTAATCTGGGAGTGCTATCTAAAGATAAAGTAAACGTAATTGTCCATGGGCACGAACCTATTCTCTCAGAAATGATTGTAGAAGCTGCAGAAGATCCCGAGCTCCTTAAACTTGCAGAGGAAAAGGGTGCAGCAGGCATCAATGTTGCCGGGATATGCTGTACTGGCAATGAGACCCTGATGCGGCACGGGACTCCCATAGCCGGAACCTTCCTTCAGCAGGAGCTGGCAGTAATTACAGGTGCCGTAGAAGCTATGGTTGTGGATGTCCAGTGTGTCATGCCTTCTCTTGGGGAACTTACAGGCTGCTACCATACGAAGTTCATATCCACATCCCCAAAGGCTGATTTTCCCAATACCATAAGGATGGAGTTCCATGAAGGCAGAGCTTACGAAACTGCAAAAGAAATTGTAAGGATCGCCGTCGAAAACTTCCCTAACAGGGTTCCTGAAAAAATTACCATACCTGAAGAGAAACAGGAATGTATGGTAGGCTTCAGTGCCGAGGCTATCCTCAGTGCCCTTGGAGGAAGCCCTGACCCTCTTATCGAGGCAATAAAGGGTGGGGATGTTTGGGGAATAGGAGCTGTTGTCGGTTGCAATAATGTTAAAGTAACGCACAATTATGGCCATGTCAACCTCGTTAAAGAATTGATTAAAAACAATGTGCTTGTGGTCACAACCGGCTGTAATGCGATTGCGTGTGCCGAAGCAGGACTGCTTTTGCCGGAAGCTTCCGAACTTGCAGGCGATGGGCTAAAAGCTGTCTGTAAAGCTCTTGGCATACCACCGGTCCTGCACATGGGTTCCTGTGTTGATATCAGCCGTATCCTTGTGCTTTCATCCGCGCTTGCAAATTACCTGGGTGTGGACATAAGTGATCTTCCAGCAGCAGGAGCAGCTCCCGAATGGATGAGCGAAAAGGCAGTTAGTATCGGGGCTTATGTGGTTTCATCCGGCGTATTTACTGTGCTCGGGACCATTCCGGCTATTCTTGGAAGTCAGGCTGTTACGTCCCTTCTGACAGAAGGCTTGAACAGTGTAGTCGGAGCAAGCTTTGCGGTTGAGCCTGATCCCCTTAAAGCCGCAAAACTGATGCTTGAGCACATAGATGCAAAAAGAAAGGCGCTAGGTCTGGATTCTCAGAGATGATTTATATGAAAGACGTAATGATTCGGCCCGAACGCTGCCTGGGCTGTCGCTCCTGTGAGATCGCATGTGCCGTTGCACATTCCGAGAGCAAAAGCCTCTTTTCGGCTGTAGGAGAAAAACCAGCTCCGAAAAAACGCATCTGCCTGGAGTATGTCCCTGGCCTTGGAGTTTCTCTACCCATCACCTGCCGCCACTGTAAGGATGCACCTTGTGTTTCGGTTTGTCCTACAAAAGCTCTCCGTCAGGACGAAAATGCCAGTATTGTCAGCTATGACCAGAACCGCTGTGTAGACTGCTGGAACTGTTCTAAGGTATGTTCCCGTTTCAGTACTCTATATCAATTGATTCTTGTTATGGGCTGCTGGAGCAGTTCCATGAATTACAATCACGGAGTAATCAACAGGCAAGCCGAAGCAGGAATAAAATGCGACCTCTGCGAGGATAGGGATATTCCTGCCTGCGTCGAAGCCTGCCCGACACATGCTCTTATTTTTACAGAGGCAAACAAGGTTTAAAAGAAAAATATACGTAAGTTACTGCGAAACGTACAGGATAAACATAATCGTGATGGCGCATTTATTTTCAAGCAATAAGTCCATCTGCGCCATCGCTTCCTTCTTATCGCTTCCTTCTTGAATGATACTTTATAAAGGATTATTTCCATATTAGCAAATATAATTTCAGAAGAAAATGGGGAGTCAGGTATGAATAACAGTTTTTACAGGAAGATAATGGTTGCAACCGACGGTTCGGAATCTGTCCGAAGAGCAGTCGAAACAGCAGTTGAAATCGCAAAAATAAGCGGTGCAAAACTATATGCTGTCTACGTGATTGCTTCTGAAGGGTTTTCGATAATTTATCCAAAGAATGTCGGATGGGAAAGAGCCATTCTCGAATACTTCAGGGCTGAAGGCAAAGAGGCTACGGATTATGTCGAAAACTTAGGAAAAATTGCAGATGTTGAGGTTGAACCCGTAATCCTGCAAGGCACTCCTGCAAATGAGCTTGTCGACTTTGCAGAAAAAAACGATATTGATCTTATTGTTATGGGTACACTTGGAAGAACTGGAATTCAGAGGTTCTTACTCGGGAGTGTGGCCGAGAACGTGGTAAGACATTCAAATAGACCGGTACTTGTTGTAAGGGGAGAAACTGCTTAAAAGGAAGATAAAAAAGAGCAGTTAAAATACAAATAAAAGAGCAGTTAAAATACAAATAAAAGAGCAGTTAAAATACAAATTTACCCGATACCTGTGCTTTAACTTTCCTAATGTAAATAGGGTCTCTAGTAGCTGCAAACCGATTCTTTCCCAGGCAAAAAGGAAAATTGTCTGGAGAATAGAAAGGTCTTACTTCATGCGATAGTGAACTCTATGCTTACATATTATAGAGTATAGTAGTGAATGAATTGTCTGGAAAGAATTTATTTAAAAACAAGCGCTCAAAAAATTGTCACGGATGTTATAGCAGCAAAGAAACTAGAAGAGCAACTAAAGATTACTTGTATAAACTTAAGAAAGATATAAAAAATATGTTCGTGAACGGGGTTTTTTGGAGGAGGTTAAAATATGTTGGATATAATTATTGTCAATAATATTTGATTTGAGCTTACCCGTTCAACAATCCCCTCTGACGATTAAGCAATATATAAGTGTTCTGGTGCGCAAAAAAAGAGTACCTTTTTGTGCCATAATTACCGTAAATATATTTTAATTTAAAGACTTTTTGTCCGTATACAGACAATAAACTGGATTAAAACAATAAAATAATATTAAAAACAGTATTAAAACAACATTATCTATCTGTTTTATTTAAGGGTCGAGGTAATCTTATATCGGTAATCAATAATATTTAATAACTAAAACTTAGCGAAAAAGTAATTTATATAATAGTTATATATATCAATGGTGGAAAATTTATTTTCTGACAAGCATAAACAAATATAGAAACGTCTGTAAAGAATAAAGTTCTAAATATATAAGAAAGCTCCCAAATAAGGATAAATAAGGATTATACTACATTATTTAAAAACTGTAATGTAAAGATTATGATGTAAGACTGTAATATAAAACTATAATATAAAACTGTAATGTAAAAACTGTAATGTAAAAACCCATAGTGTTAAAATCGGGGGACTTAATTTTGGAAGGCAAAAGTTACGACAAGATAATGATTGCAACCGATGGTTCAAAACAGGTAGAAAAGGCAGTTAAGTCAGCAGTTGAGCTTGCTAGGCTTACTGGAGCAAGACTCTACGCCGTGTATGTAATCGCTTCAACGGGCTATACTCCAAGAAATTTCGGGTGGGAAGAGTCACTAAGAGAAATTCTCGAGGCTGAAGCGAAAAGAGCCGTTACTTTTGTTGAAGAGGCGGGAAAAACCTCAGGTATTGAAGTAGAGTCTGTGATTCTTGACGGGCACCCTGCAGATAGAATTATGGAGTTTGCAGAACAGGAAGGCATAGACCTTATAGTTATGGGCACACTTGGAAGAACCGGGCTTGATAGGTTCCTATTGGGGAGCGTAGCTGAAAAGATAGTAAGGCATTCAAAAACACCGGTGATGGTCGTAAAGGGCGAGACAGCAAACGAAGAACCAGTAGTTTAAAGTAAATTCTTTTTCTAAAAACAGAAATATTAAACCTTAAAAATTATTATTTATTGTAACAAGAAAGTATCAAATATCTAGAAATAAGGAATATTGAAGATCTGAAATAAGGAATACAAATTATCTAGAAATGAGAAACACTGAAGATCTGAAATAAGGAATACAAATTATCTAGAAATGAGAAACACTGAAGATCTGAAATAAGGAATACAAAATGTCTAGAAATGAGAAACACTGAAGATCTGAAATAAGGAATACAAAATGTCTAGAAATGAGGAATACTGAAAATCTGAAGTAAGGAATACAAAATATTCATTAGAATAGGAGAATATTAAAATTATTAATCAGTAACTGTTACTGATTAAAAAGAAGGCTCTTTATGAGCCTTAACCTATAACACTCATATCCGAAACCCGGATAGAAGGTGTAATTATTCCTCCGACTTTCCTGACATCAAAGCCTGCTCCTGTGATCTGTTTTAAAATCTCGAAAGCATTGCCTGAAATCATGAGGGATTTTATAGGCTTATCAAGTGCTCCGTCTTTAATTGTGAAGGCATTTCTGGCTTCTACTGAGAAGTCTCCAGAAATCGAGTTTGCCGTGTGAGCACCGATTATCGTGTTTACGAAGATCCCGGAATGAGTATCAGCAATAACATCCGTCTGAGGATAATCAACTATAACGTTTCTGAGCCCTACTGCAGGAGGACTTGTATAAGAAGACCTTGAGCTGTTTCCGGTACTCTTGACGCCTGATTTTCCTGCGGTATAACTGTCATAGAGGTAAGTTTCAAGTACGCCTTTTCCAATCAAGGTAGTACGCTGCGAAGGAACTCCCTCATCATCCGAAGTAGATGTCTCGATTCCTGCCTCAATGAGTCCGTCATCATAGATGCTGAGTTCCGGCACTGCAAGTTCCTCGCCGAGTTTGTCTATCAGGCCCGACCTTCCCTTCTGGACATTGTCCGCATCAAACGAAGGAGCAAGCGCCTCCTCAATAATGTCTGAAAAAGCAAACGGATGGAAAACCACATCAGTTTTTTGCGGTTCGATCTTTATTCCGTCACTGGATTTCAGTGCAAGCTCGGCTGCATTCTTTCCAAGGGCGAAGAAATCAATATCCAGAGAACGGGAAATTCCAAAGTCATAGGCTGTTGAAGTCTGCCCGTTTACAGTAATGACATCAACAAAACCGGAAACTGCTGTTGATTCCTCTTCTATTTCTATGCCATTTGTGTTCAGGATAAGTTGCTTGCTCTTTGCCCGAGTAAAGCCTCCTGATGTTGGAAGTGTACCTGGGACTTCTTTTGTGCCTTCAATAAGTGCCAGGGCATGCTCAATACAGGCTTCAAGTTCCAGGGTCTCGACTTTTTTATCGAAGATGCCCGATACCGTGGGATATTTTTCGTTCGAAGGAAGACCCACCCAATCAGGATCACTTTCCCTTATCCTGGCTTCGGAAACCGCAACCTCAACAGCATCCTCTATTTGTGCTGCCGAATTCGTGCTGGCAAAGCCCACAGCTCCGTTTACTATAGCCCTGACTCCTATACCTTCCGAGAAACGGTCTTTAGCATTCTCAAGTGCATCTTTTCTAAAATTCACACTTGTTGAGTGGTTTGCAGCATAATAGATTTCAGCTTCTTCAGCTCCTGCCTTTTCTGCAAGCCTTAGAGCTTTTCTTGCAAGCTCGTACATCTTCAGGCACCTCCCACCAGGGCTTTTGAGATAGACAGGTGAGGAGAACCATCTGATACGGGTACAAGCTGTCCGGCTTTTCCGCATCTGCCTGCAGTCATTTTAAGGTCGTTGCCCACAAGGGCCACATGGTTGAGAATCTCAAGAGTTTTGCCTGAGAGAGAAACGTCCCGTACAAGTTCGGTGAGTTCTCCGTTCTTTATCAGGTATCCTTTTTCGGCATTGAACTGGAAAATTCCTTCTCCGGTATTTACCTGTCCTCCTCTTGAGCCTATAAGATACATCCCATCTTTTATCTCTTCAAGCATTTCTTCAAATCTGGCATCCCCGTTATCTATGAAGGTGTTGCTCATCCTTACAACGGGCATTGAGTAACCCTGAGCCCTGCAGTTCCCTGGAGTTCCCCCAAGTTTCGCTGCAGTTTCCCGGGAATGAAGATAGGAATTAAAAACCCCGTTCTTGATTATTTCTGTTCTTTTTGATTTTGCCCCTTCGGCATCAAAAGGATAGTATCCGAACTCGTGCAGGGTAGGGTCATCGATGATTGTAATGAGAGGAGAGGCAATCTGTTCTCCAATCCGGTTTTCAAGGATGGAGTCCCCTTCAAGAACAAGATCAGCTTCAGATGCGTGTCCAACGGCTTCGTGGGCAAAGACACCAGCCAGTTCCTGGTCAAGAATTACAGGCATTTCTCCGCCTTTAGGAGTTTTCGCTTTGAGAAGCTCTATTGCAGTATTTCCTGCCTTTCTGGCGAGTTCCAGCACGTTTTCTTTCTTGAAAAGCTCATATCCGTACCCAAACCGACTTTCTCTGCCTGCCTGATATACTCCGTTTTCCGAAGCAACTGCCGAAACCGCAAAACCGACATTCATAAGCTCATAGGCACATTCAATACCATCGGAACTCCTGTATTCGACTTTAAACTCAGATTCCAGGTACATAACTTTGGTACTGTTAATGCCCTTTACTTTCGCATTGGTTTCTATGTTTTTTAAAAGATCAACTTTTTCCTCAATAGAAACATCCCTTGGGTCAATTCTGACCTCTGGGAGATTCTTTACTTCCGGAGGATTCAAGGCTGCAAGTTCCACGTCTTCCTTAGGGGTACTGGCATTCATAGAAAAAGCAAGTTTTGAGGCCGCCTCGACACCCTGTTTGAGGTCAATTTCCCCTTCCACAGATGTATAACCCCAGGAACCTCCAGAAAGAGCCCTTACTCCGGCCCCCCGTGTAAAGTTTCTGGATATTTCTTCGATCTTTCCGTTATCCAGAATAATTGAGGTGGAACTGCCCTCAATTACCCTGCAGTCATAAAATTTAATATCCTGCATAATGGTCATCAGTTCCTGCATCCAAAAAGATTCTTAGCCTGTACGGAAGCGGGTGAAACCTCAGGAATATCGAAGTTGAGCCTTGTAATGTTTCGAAGTTTTTCGATAATTGAGTTCTTTTTCGGACCTACAAGGCTGTGTTCCATTACCTCCGCAATAGAGGAGACAGGGATGATCTGGATTTTTTCCTTATACGCCTTTTCGATGAGAACATCTGCCTCGTTTGATTTCGGGATAATGACTTTCTTCATGCCGGCCTGAGCTGCAGCTTCAATCTTATATGTAACTCCGCCTACAGGCAGGACATCTCCCCTGACTGAAAGGGAACCTGTCATAGCTACAGTCTGGTCGACTGGAATCTTTTCGATGGCCGATATAACAGCTGTTGCAATGGAAACCGATGCACTGTCTCCTTCCACACCTTCGTAAGTTCCTACAAACTGGATATGGACGTCGTGTCTGGATATATCCGTACCGGTCATGTTTTTAATTACAGCAGAGACGTTTTGCACTGCTTCCTTTGCAATAGTCTTGAGTTTTCCTGTTGCTACAATTCGCCCTTCAGCTCCTGAAATTGCAGGTGTGACTTCAGACACGATGGGAAGCACAATTCCGGAATCTCCACCCATGACTGCAAGCCCGTTAACCCTGCCCACCGCAGAACCTTTTCTGAGGAAAGATTCGTATTCTTTGCGGTGTTCCAGATAGCTATCTGCAAGCTGCTGCTCAATCGACCTTGCGATTCTCTTTGCTGCAAGCACGTGCTCTGCAGTTGTTAATGGAGCGCCCTCGGAATGGGCAATGTCTCCTGCTACGCGTACAAGTCCGCCAAGATCACGGAGCTTCAGGGTAAGGTGCCCTTTCCTACCTGCCCGTCTTCTGGCTTCCCTTATTACTTCTTCCACTGCACCTTCATTGAAGTGAGGAATATGTCCGTCCCTAACGACTTCCTGAGCAACGAAACGAACCATTTTCTTCCGGTTTTCAGGAGTGTCTTCCATGGAATCCTGCATGTAGACTTCGTAACCGTAACCTTTTATTCTTGACCTGAGCGCAGGATGCATTTTCTGTACAGCATCAAGGTTTCCTGCAGATACCATAATAAAGTCACATGGTACAGGCTCGGTCTTGACAAGAGCGCCCGAACTTCTTTCGGACTGCCCGGTAATCGGGTATTCTTTTTCCTGAAGCGCAGTCAGAAGACTCTGTTGGGATTCCAGCCTGAGAGTGTTGATTTCGTCAATAAAAAGCACACCTTTATGGGCCTTGTGGATATCTCCGGCCTCTACTCTGTCGTGAGCAGGGGTTTCAAGCCCACCGGACTGGAATGGGTCGTGCCTTACATCACCAAGCAAAGCTCCTGCGTGAGCTCCGGTTGCATCGATATAAGGTGCGTGCTCTTTGTCATAATTTGAAACCGCCAATTTGGGGATCATCATTTCTTCTTTAGGCAAGAACTGGCGGGTTAGCATGAGAATCATAATGCCTGCAATAATGCCCCATATCAATTCGTAAACAAAGTAAGAATAGATGATAATACCCACAACAAAAAGCATCATGAGCATATTTCTGGCCTGGACTTTCTTTCTAGCCTCCATTTTATGGGCCATGACGATTTCTCTGCCCTTTCCAGCGGGAACCTCCCTTATTTTAGGGTTGTTAAGATCTTCCATGTTAGGATATACAAGGATATCCTTAAGTTCTTCTTTAGGAAGAAGCTCTGCCATTGCTTTTGCAAGCAGGGATTTCCCTGTTCCTGGGGTTCCTATCATCATAATATGCCGTCTCTGGCCAGCCGCTTTTTTTACGACTTCTACGGCATGTTCCTGACCCAGTACCTGGTCGATAAGAAGTTTGGGTACATCTATATTAGAAGTATTTTCAAAAGAAAAGCCGATGTCAACATCTTCATAATCATCCTGATCGGACTCAGACTCGGCCTTAACTTGATTGGATTCTGGCCCGGTCATACCCCCACCGGACTCCTCCGTCTTCTGATCGGCCGTAGACGTGTCTACATTCTGGACGGGCTCGCCGATATTTTGAGCGAGCTCATCCATATTTTCTGAAGACTCGTCTATGTTCTGATTTTTATTATACACCATGGTTAGCTCACATATTTGAACGTTATTCAATAGACGTTACTGATCAATATATATACTTGACGTTATCGAAAAAATAATATTTTTAGTGATAAAATGATTGGCAAAAAGAGGATGCCACAATAACGAGTTCCTCAAGTTACTGTGACCCCATCCATACTTCTGCTAATTATATTAACTTACTGTATATATAATTAACCTGCCAACGTATATATAATTTATAGAAATATTCTATTATATATGATCTATAGAAACTTTTTGTTATCATACTATTTGCTAGATTGTACATTTGGTTCCCAAATGCAATAGAAAATGAATTTTCAAATCGTTTAGATAATTTCAACTCTTTTATGCTATCTCCCCTATATATACATTGAGCATTATTCACGAATTCATACAAAAGCTGATTAAGACCACAACTGCTTAAAAGCTGATTCAGAGTTAGTTCAAACCAGTTTGGACTGGTTTAAGGTCAATACGGACAAACTAAGATGTATTCAGGCCTTTTTAGACCAGCTTAGACTAATTTAGACCAATTTAGACTATTTTAATTCAATTTAGGCCACAATAAACCGGTTAAAATTAGTTCAAACCAATTAAAATCAGCTCAAACCAGTTCAGAGCTAACTTAAAGGTAATCGAGAACCTAACTTTAAGCCACATTCTGCCTGCTGTCCATAAACCGATATCGATAGTTATTTAATAAAACAAGGGGCATTTTCCTCTTATGTCCAGAAGCAAGGTCAGAAATCTTCTCCTTCTGAAGCAAATTCACAGTGCCGTAGCCCAAATCCGAAAAGGTAATCTTGATAAAGCTCTTGAAACTCTTGATAAAGCCGAAGACTCGGCAAAGAAAGCAAAAGCCACTGACGCAGTATATTATGTTCTTTTTATGCGTGGAGGCATCTATTATACTGAGTCAAAATATAACGAAGCCCTCGAAACCTACGAAATGGCGATTAATGCAGGTTCAGAACTCCTTAAAAACGATCCTGAAAATACTAATTACCGTCACTACATGGGCACAACCCTGAGCAATACCGGAAACCTTCTAAAAAATAAAGGTGAAAAGCCGCAAGCTGCCGAATATTATATCCGCGCCCGTGAGACCTATGTAAATCTCCTGGCAAAAGAGCCTGAAAATGCAGTTTTTCGGTCTGCTGCCGGCGAGAACCTGAACAATTATGCAGCTCTCCTTACGGATATGGGTTATTTTGAAGAAGCATGCGAAATCCTCAACCAGGCAATTGAACTCTACGAAAAACTTCTTGAAGAAAAGCCCGACAACCCTGGCTATCAGGCCGAACTTGCAGTTGCGCTCAGCCAGCTTGGAAACTGCCAAATCCAGCAGGACCCGGAAAAAAGCGATACTGCAAAACAGAACCTTGAAAAAGCTCTTGCCATGCAGGAAAACATCTTTGCCCAGCAGTCCGAAAATACAGCTATTAAAGATGCTATTGCTTTAACCCGGAAAAGGCTTGAAAAACTTGAAACCCTGAAAAAACAGGAAAATCCTGAAAGCCTGGAAAAACCTGAGAATCAGGAAAACCTGGAAAAGCAAGAAATTCCGGAAGAACAGGAAAAATGAAAATCCAGGCAGAACAGAAAAATGAAAATCCCGGAAGAACAGAAAAACTCTGAAACCTGGAAAAACAGGAAAAGCAAGAAAAGCAAGAAAAGTAAGAAAAGCTTCAAGAGTTTTATCTCAAAACAGTCCGACATTTTAATTTTTCAAAGATTGTCCTTCGAAAACAGCAGCATGTGTACATAAAGCAAAATCAGCAAGCCTGCAACAACCCCTGAGAGGAACTGGAAAGTAAAGTATGAATAAACAACCAGTCCAAGCACGAAGAGAGTAATAAGAATGTTTGCAAGCCGGACTTTCTTTTTTATTTGGGGATCTAGCGTAGTTCCTGCTTCTTTTTCATCCAGGTAACATTCTCTGAAGTAACTCTTCTCCCTTTTCATGAGGAAATAAAGCCTCAGAATAAGAACATCAATAACTATTCCCCAAAGAAGCTGGCTGATATAAAAGGTATAAAAGAGGATAGCTGCGAGAAAGATACTCACAAGCAGGAGGTATATTTTCTCTTTTTTTCTAAGCTCTGAAATCTCGATTCTACCCTTCCCCCTAATCTCAATCTTGTTTTTATTTTATTTATCTGTTCACATTATTTACCTTTTTCCAGGGACTTTCTTGAGAAATCAGTAAGCATCAAAATTTTTAAATGTGAATTAAGCGAGGTTCCTGATTTCTGAACAAAAAGACCTTGAGTACGAAAAACTAATAGAACTCCGTTTCAAGTGGAAAAATCAAAAGTTTGAAATCTACCCCACTACAGCTGTAGTCAGCCGTCAGATACAGACCGAAAAGAACTTAAAAATTTAATAGAAAAAAGCAGCTCTCTAATTGAGAAATACTCACCGCTTATGCATGAAAATGCCAAGAGCTTGAATAATCTGGATTTTGAGGAAATAAAGGAAAAATGCCAGTGCATCCTTATTCCGGCTAGCTAAAATATACAAAATTCTCAAAAATTCTATTTTGGTTCATTTCAATTCTCATTCTG
Organism: Methanosarcina barkeri 3; assembly: GCF_000970305.1. Lineage (GTDB taxonomy): Archaea > Halobacteriota > Methanosarcinia > Methanosarcinales > Methanosarcinaceae > Methanosarcina > Methanosarcina barkeri_A. The sequence goes on along the minus strand of NZ_CP009517.1, from coordinate 118,228 downwards.
CGATTTTAAATTCATTTTTGTACAGGCCGCTCTCCTTCGTCGAGCGTGAAAAGCTCCCGTAAAGACGCTACTCTCCAGACTGGCTAATAAGAAACCAAAAACAAAAAGCTCCCGTAAAAACACTACTTTCCAGTACTGGCTAATAAGCAATCAAAAAGGCGAAAAAGCCGACTTTCATCGAATGAGTCTACATTAATTCCGGATAGTATGGATTTCAAGGAAATAATGGAAAAAATAATGGAAAAATGCCGGTCAATTCTTATTCCGGCAGATCAAGTTGGGCTCGTAAGAAAAAACTAAAAATCTATGGATTTGAGACTAAAATTGATTTTGGAATGTTTCTTATAGTAATATATTAGAGTCGTAGGGTCGTTTAGAGTCATATCAAAGCTTTAGTCTTTTTACGTTCAGTAATGTCCTGAACTGTTCCGCTCAGTCGAATCGGAACATTCTCATTATTACAGATAACCCTGATATCCTCGTGCATTATACGCTCTTCTCCATCAGGTCGGATTATTCTATATTCAGCGTCAAAGAACTTTTGATTCAAAGCTTGTTTGACTGCTTCAATTAAATATTCACGTTCATCCGGATGTACACGGCTCAAGAACTTATCATAGGTGACGCCAAATTCCTGAGGTTCAAATCCAAAAATACGATAAACCTCATCAGACCAGTGTACTTCCCCGGTTTCAATATTGCGGCACCAGTTTCCAATGTGAGAAATTTCTTGAGCTTCAGTAAGACTTCTTTCCCTTTCTTCAGCATCCTTTAAGCGTACTCTCAGACTTTCTATCTCGTCTTTTAAGGCTCGATTTTCATCTGCTAATGCCTGATAGGGTATGGACTCTTGAACAATAGTACCTTTGGAACTCATGCATATATTTATAATGTAAAAAAATAAATACTTTTCTAATAAATTCTTAAAATTCTGATATAAAAAAATAAAATTTTATTACATATAGTCAAATTTAAAAATTAATATTAATATTAATTGTAATATTATATGAATCTAATAAAAATAGGAAATAAAGAGTAAGTTTGTACATATCTGTTATAAAAAATTCTCCGCTTAAATAAGAAGAAAAAACCAATCCAATTTTGAAGTGGAATACAAACTATAAATACAAACTATAATACAAACTATAATACAAACTATAATACAAACTATAATACAAACTATAATACAAACTATAATACAAACTATAATACAAACTATGACACAAACTTTAAGTTACTCTATATTCAACGAATTGATGTAGGGCTGTTGATATGCCTGATTTTCTTTTTCTTTTACTGAGAAACTCAATTTGAAATTAGTACCATTGTCCCTTTTCAGTTGAAATTCTCCGTCTAACTGGTCAACAAGAGTGCTTACTAACTGCAGGCCAAGTGATTCTATATTTTCTAAATCCAGATCTTCAGGAATTCCTTTTCCGTTATCCGAAATTGTCAGACTGAACATTAAACTATGCATTTCGTCACATTTTTCTTCTTCATTCCTGCAAAAACGGACTTGAATTTCCCCTTCTCTCTTTTCAGTAAATGCATGCTTTAGGGAGTTAGAAATGAGTTCATTAACGATTATACCCAGTGGGACGGCAGTATCCATATCAAGAAATGTATTTTCTTCCAGATCCATTTTCAGGCGTATATTTTTGCTGCTAGTACTGTAAGTTTTGAGCAGATTTTCAGCTAACTTTTCGAGATAGGAAGAAAAGTCCAGTGTATAGGCTTCACTTCCTTTGTAAAGTTCTTCATGGATAAGGGACATTGAGAATACACGATTCTGGCTTTCATTGAAAGCTTGTCTAACCGTTTCATCCTTGAACGTCTCAGCCTGGAGGTCCAGCAGGGAAGAGATTACCTGTAAGTTGTTTTTGATTCTATGATGAATTTCCTTTATCCGGGTTTTTTCGAGTTTTATTAGAGCTTCTTCTGCTTTTTTACGTTCAGTAATGTCCTGAACTGTTCCGCTCAGTCGAATCGGAACATTCTCATTATTACAAATAACTTTGATATCTTCATGAAGGATACGCTCTACTCCATTAGGTCGGATTATTCTATATTCGGCGTCAAAGAACTTTTCATTTAAAGCTTGTTTGACTGCTTCAATTAGATATTCACGTTCATCCGGATGTACACAGCTCAAAAATACATTGTAGTCGACTCCGAATTCTTGAGGCTCAAACCCAAAAATACGATAAACCTCATCAGACCAGCGTACTTCCTCGGTTTCAATATTGCGGCACCAATTTCCAATATGAGCAATCTCTTGAGCTTCTGCAAGACTTCTCTCGCTTTCTTTTAATGAATTGTAAGCAATTTCCAGCTCTTCTGTGCGTTTTTTAATTTTTCCTTCTAAGCTATTGCAGGCTTTTTTAAGGGCTTCTTCTGCTCGCTTGCGGTCGGTAATGTCCATAATCATGGTCAGTGACCCAGCATATTTTCCCTGGTCATCGAGTAACGGACTGGAGGAAAGAATGCACCACAGGTCCGATCCATCCTTCCGGGTAAACCGGTAGTCGATCAAGTGGTTAACTTCAGGCAGATATTCACGCAGTTTATTGTCTGACCCTGCGTTAAACTCTGAAGATATGAACTTTTGAGGTGATTGTTTAAGGATCTCCTCTATGCTATATCCCAGCATTTCAGATACTTTCTGATTGACAAAGACGGTTCGATTGCTGTGATCAGTTAGCCATATCCCTTCCTGCGAAGTTTCCACAATTTGACGATACCTTGTCTCACTCTTAAGTAATGCTTCTTCTACTTTTTTGTGTTTAGTAAGTTCTATTTTTAGATTCTCTATAAGGCGGGAGTTTTCCAGGGCTAACGATACCAATGAAGCAAGTTGCGTCCCAAAACTAATATGGACGTTACTAAATGCAAAAGTAGATTTGTGAAAGTTAAAAAAAATCACACCGATAACTTCATCTCTGGTTATAAGAGGTACAACCAGTACGGAACGAACGTTCCATTTTCTCATGTGAATGCGATTTACTCGTTCATCGTTAAAGGCATCGTTTATAGCGACCGGTTTTTTAGTTTTTATTGCAAGTACAGCGTGAGTTTCTTCCTTGTCATTCATTACCGATCCGATTATATTCTCCGGAAAACCATATGAATAACTGAGGACCCAATGGTAACCCTTTCTAAGAGAAATAGCGGCAGTTTCACTTCCAATTGCTTTTGCTGCTTCCGAAACAATTTCTTTCATCATCTCGTCGAAGTCAAGGATTGAATGAATTGTCAGATTTATGGAGTTAAGCGACTTGCGAAAAGTCTCACTCAACTTGCATTTCATATTCACTTTTTCTATAGTGCACTCAAGTTCTTCAGCTTTCTCTAAGCGTGCTTTCAGGCTCTGTATCTCATCTTTTAAAGCACGGTTTTCATCTACTAGTGCCTGATAGGGTATGGAATCCTGATCTTTAATATTTTTAGGACTCATACTTTTGTATCGTCCTTTTAATAATCGGTTTCATCTTGCCAAGTGGTTTTTCTCAAGAATTTTTTACTATTGTGATTTTTAACAATCTTGTCGTTTTTACATTAAGCATCAAACTTAGATTCACTACCTGAAATTACTCATTTTTTTTCGTTTATTCTTTCTGTCTTTATTCTTTCGAGCTTTTCTTTATGACGACACTACGATGCGACAATATACACTATTGCTGTGGAGCGCTGACAGAATGAATACCCTGATCTTCAGGTCTGTGGTAAGTGACTTATTGTCTCTTTTTTATTTTGTACAGATATGGTATCGTTGCTTCTTTGTAAAAATAAGGCTTCTTGATACCAGATTACAGAGGTTGGAAGTGAAATTTTGCACTAAGAAATTTTAAAAGGATACTAACTTAGTTCCAAAACTCAGGCAGGCGACCTGAAGTATACTCCATACTTTAAGTACGGGTTATTGCACATAACTTATTATTTTTTATACATTGTTTCGATCAATGAATGGAATATAAAATTTATATTTATATTTGTATCTATGTCTATATTTATACTGTATTTATATAAATATTTACATATTTGTATGAATATTAGTTAAGTGCTCATTGATAAGACAATTATTGTTAAATTTGAAAGATAATATGCAAGAAATAATTTATAATGTATTATATGGCATAAAATAAATAAGTTTTCCATGCGTATTCGGTTAAGTGATGAATCGTAATAAATTGCATAATTTACTCAGCATTTAGCTAACATTTTTATTAATTGTGAACTGGAACCATGTATCGATTTCACGTAAATAGGCCAAAGTTTAAGGCTGGTTTTTAATGTAAAATCGATAGCTTTCAGGCAAGAAAATTCCTTAACCGATGACCAATGATAAGTTTTCATAAGTTATGAACAAGATATAGCACATTGGTTAAATTATTTGATTTTTTAGACCACCTGTTTTTACAATTATGAAAACATGTTTTCCTTCGTCAAGTATGAAAAGCTCCCGTAAAAACGTTACTTACCAGCACTGCTGCTCTCCAGTCCCTGAAACAAGCAATCAAAAAAAGCAAAAAAAGGAGTAAAAAGAAATTCACGAAAAAAAGTTTTTTGTCAGCTCATTACGATGTGAACAGGTCGAAAATGTTCCCAAGCATGCTGCTGTCGGCCTGGTAAAACTCGGTGTATTTACAGCGCTTGCAGGTGACATGAGTAAACCTTTTGTTCTGGACATCGAAGAGTTTGCTGAGAAAGCCGCCTGTGGTGCGGATCTCGCCTGTTTCGTAGGTAGTGTTTCCGCATTTGGGGCAGATGAAATGAATATCTGTACTCATTTTATGGCCTCTTTATTCTCTTTTAGACAATCTAAAAGGTGGGATACCTTTATTGTTGCGATATTTAATTGTATTGCAATGTGTATAAAAATCGTCATCATTGTAAGAAAAAAACCTGGTTTCAGCTTTGAAGGAAAGCAAGCCTGATCAAAAAATATTTGCAGGAAAAGATATTAGAGTACTTGCAGGAAAGAGATATTAGAAAAGAAGATTATTACTGAATAAGAACCATGAAAACAAAACCGATAATTGCAATTGCCCTTCTCATCTCAATCGTCCTACTAACTGCTAGAGTAGTTCCTGCAAACACCGCAGATCAATTCAAAGAAGGAAAATATATTCACGTTGACAATATAGTGATTCAGTTTAAAAAGACTGATGCGACCGTCAATATAGACTATCATCTCAGCCCCTTTGCTCAGGCATATATATCACTTTTTGGCAGCAAAAACCTGGAGCCCAAGATTAAAGATGTTTTTTCAGAATTTAAGGAAGTGAAAATTCAAAAGATAGGAAGATCAAGTGCCTCACTCCAGATACTAAACATTTCCAGAAAAGAAGGCGTAAATTACCTGTGTGATCCCTATGAATTAGGGGTGCAGTCTGATGTTGTCACCTTTGTTTATCCTCCTAAAGGCAAAACGAGAAGTTATGAAAATTTAAAAGTTACTCCGCCGGTCGTTTATTATTATGATTGAGTCTATTCCAATAGCCATTTATCCATAATCTTTGGGAATTTTCAAGTTGTTTTCAGGATCTGGATCTGGATTTAGTCTGGATCTGGATTTAGTCTGGATCTGGATTTAGTCTGGATCTGGATCGATTATTCGAATTCGAAATACAAGGTTCAAGAAGTAAATTTCAAGTTTTGGGATGAGTTCGTTAAGTATGTGATAGTAATTACCTTCTTAGCTTAATTACCCATTTACTCTTTTTTCTTCTGCCTCCTCAACTTTTTCTTTATCAACTGCCTTATTTTATTTTACTCATTTGTTAATCCGACAAAGTGATTCTCTTCTCATTAGTATCTCTTCTCATTAGTAGGATTGAATGTCCCAATAAGGAAACTAATTTAAAAATATAGCACAAAAAGGTATTTTTTTACATATTTCAGGAATATATTTTTAATAAGAAACCCAATTTTCTTTGATTGCGATGGGAAAATTCAAATTGAAATGCCTTAAGTGCGGAAGAGAGTACGGCCAGGAATACAGGCTCACCTGCGAGAATGATGACGCTTTTTTACGGGCGGAGTACTCCGATAAAAAACTGGAATTAAGAAATCAGCCAGGTATCGGAAGGTTCCATTCCTGGCTCCCGGTTCAGGAAGAACTTACTACGGATGCGGGACCCATAACTTACAAAAGTGAAGCTTTTGCCAGAGAACTCGGGCTTTCAAACCTTTATATAGGGTTCAGTGGGTACTGGCCTGAAAGAGGGGCTTTTATTAAAACCTGCAGTTTTAAAGAACTTGAAGCTCACCCAACCATGGAACTCTTGAAAGAAACCGGAGGGAAAGCCATAGTCCTCGCCTCTGCCGGAAATACCGGCCGGGCCTTTGCGCATGTCTCTGCTTTGACAGGAACTGATGTTTACATCGTTATACCGGAATCAGGAGCTTCGAATCTATGGCTGCCTGAAGAGCCCACCGAATCCATTCACCTCATAAGTATGAGTCCAGGAAATGACTACACTGATGCTATCAATCTCGCAGGCAGGATTGCAAAGCTTCCTGGCATGGTTCCCGAAGGCGGGGCAAGAAATGTTGCCAGAAGAGACGGAATGGGCACTGTGATGCTGGACGCAGCAGTAACCATAGGAAAAATGCCTGACCACTATTTCCAGGCAGTAGGAAGCGGAACAGGTGGGATTTCAGCATGGGAAGCTTCATTACGCCTAAGGACAGACGGGCGATTCGGGCAAAAACTCCCGAAACTTCAGCTTGCCCAGAACCTTCCTTTCGTTCCCATGTACAACGCCTGGAAGGACAAAAGAAGAGAAATTATTCCCGAACTTGACATGAAGAATGCAAAAAAACAGGTAAAAGAAACCTATGCGACCGTGCTTACCAACCGGACTCCTCCATATGGAGTTACCGGAGGGTTATACGACGCACTCGTCGATACTGACGGAATAATGTACGCAATTACAAGAGAGGAAGCCCTTGAGGCTAAGACCCTTTTCGAATCACTCGAAGGAATTGACATTCTGCCCCCGTCAGCAGTTGCGACAGCTTCTCTATTAAAAGCAGTGGAAGCAGGAAATGTCGGAAAAGACGAAACTATTCTCCTTAATCTTGCAGGCGGAGGATATAAACGTCTGAAAGAGGACTACACACTTTACCAGATCAAGCCGGTAGATACTGCCAAAAATCCTGATATTCCTTTAGAAGAGCTGAAGATCTGAGTCCGAAACAACTCCAAAAACTACGGTAAAAAAAGAAAGTTGAAGAGGCATGTGCATGGCAAGTCCGGAAGAAGAAGTCATAGCAATAATGAAAAAGGCAGGTATCGACCTTGCCGCAACTCTGCCCTGTGACAGGATCAAAAACCTACTTCCCCTCATTTCTGAGAATTTTCCTGAAATCCAGTTAACAAGAGAAGAAAACGGCGTGGGTATTTGTGCCGGGTTTTATCTTGCAGGAGGAAAGCCAATGATGCTTATCCAGAGCACAGGGCTTGGAAATATGATTAATGCTCTGGAATCCCTGAACATAATCTGCAGGATCCCCTTACCTATTCTGGCAAGCTGGAGGGGGGTTTACGCTGAAGGAATCGAAGCCCAGGTTCCGCTTGGCACGCGTCTTCCGACAATCCTTGAAGGAGCAGGGCTGAAATACACAATAATTGATGAAGCCAAAAAACTCCCTCTCCTTGAAACCGTGATAACAGACGCTTTTGAGAACCTCAGGCCGCATATAGCCCTGATCTCCCCGAAAGTTTGGGAAGGTTCGGATTGTTGTGCCTGGGAAGCAGCAGGACTGCCCCAAAAACCTGAACTCATGGAAAGAACATGTAGTTTTAATCTTACAAGGGAAACCCTCAGGCCTGTAATGCTCAGAAACGATGCGATGTGTGCAATTGCTTCTCAACTCGATGACGAAATTACGGTGACAAATCTGGGAGTTCCCTGCAAGGAATTGTATGCTTGCAGAGACAGAGAACTCAACTTTTACATGTTCGGTTCAATGGGGCTCGTCTCGTCAATAGGGCTTGGCCTTGCTCTTCGAACCGAAAAGACGGTCGTGGCCTTTGACGGGGACGGTAGCCTGCTTATGAACCCTAACGCCCTGCTCGAAATCGCCAGAGAAGCTCCGAAGAATCTGATAATTATCTGCCTTGACAACGGTGCCTACGGTTCTACAGGCTCACAGGAAACCTGTGCTTTACGCTATATAGACCTGGAAATTTTTGCAACCGCCTGTGGAATTCAAAATACGGTTAAAGTAAACAGCCCAGAGGGGTTAATAGAAGCTTTCAGGAAGTTTCGGGCCATGCAGGAACTCTCCTTTATCCATGTAATCCTGAAGCCTGGAAATACAAAAGCTCCCAATATTCCCCTGAGCCCTGAAGAGGTTACAAAACGCTTTATGAAGGCTTTAATAGTTTGAGGTTTGAAGAACTTTGAAGTAAAGAACTTCTGAAAATCTGAAAACAAACCTCTATAAAATAAGAACCTGAAGTTACGTTTCCAAAAAGAGAAGAATTAGAAGTTAAGTTTTTAAAAACAAGAATTAGAAGTTAAGTTTTTAAAAATAAGAATTAGAAGTTAAGTTTTTAAAAATAAAAATCACAGGTTAAGGTGCACTAAAAGAGAGAAGAATATTGTCTTACTCTCTCCAGCTTATTTTTTCTACAGGCTCACTAAGCCTGAATCTTCCTGTGAGAATTTTCTCTTTAAGTTCTTCTGCTGCTATAATTGCCCTTGCACGATCGGATTGACGCAGGGTTACCTTAATGTCCCTGAGGCAGCCACCGGTTGCACACCTGACAGAACCCAGGTTTGCACTGAAAGCTTCTCCCCTGCACCTTGAGATGCAGAGTCCGCAGTTAAAGCAAAATTCCGGATTGTGTACAGCTCCATTTTCTCCCCGGCTTACCGCATTCATGGGGCAAGCTTCGATTACAAGGCAGTCCTTACAGTTAAGGCATTTTTCGGGCTTGTACTCAATATTCAGGTCCACGTTATCCCATACATCCCCATAGGTGATTTCACAGAGAGGAATCCGTCCTGCGAGATCTACCAGCTTAAGAGGGATTTCCTTATCCAGTTTCAGGATATTTTCCAGCATTCCTTCATGAAGAATTGGGATCGGAACAGCCCAGGTATTGATAATTTCAGGGCCTGCAGACGTTACAAACCCTCCCATGTATTCAGGAGTCATATCATGCATATCAGCAAAACCCGTAAGGTTAGGATTGTCCGGAGCGCTTCGAGTACCGGCCCCAGTTACAAATCCGTCCGCTCCATTGAGAAGTACCCTTGTCCCGATTCCTATAGTTTCAAGCCTGGGATCGTTTTCGATAGGATTTAACTCACCGCAACCACAAAAAGTCATTTCCTTAAACTCGCCTTCAAACGGAAGGGAATGGAAAATGGTTTTGATAGGCTCTTTTCCGGGATTTACAAATGCCCGATAATTCTTAAAGGCATGTCTTGTTGCGTTGAGTTTCGCATAGGGAATCTCAGATAGCCGTGTTTCTACCGAAAAACGGCTTCCTTCATTTGTAGTCACGTCAACTTTAACGTTTTTTCCTTCTACCATCTCCCTGAAAAGGTGTCCGCCTCCGTAGTTGGGATCCAGTTTACTGTGAGCGGTTCCGAGTACGATCAGGTCCAAAATTCCGAGCCTTTCGTTAGGGCAGGGACCAACAACTGCAGGCACGCCATTCAACAAGACTTCAGATGCCTTAACAAATGAATCGGGCTCTGATACTTTGAACGAAAGTACGGCATAGGTTCCACTCATAATGCCGCGAGTTGCGGTTGTTACAACATCCACATCTTCGAGCTTTATATCCTCCCCTGCCCGAATTCTTGCACTAATTTCCGCAGCCGTAAGGACGATGGCGTCTCCGGCATCGATTTTATCCTGAATTTCGGGGATTGTCCGGGACGTTCCTGTGTTATCTAATTCTCCGTTCATGTTTCCCTCAACCGGGATATTGAGTTCATCCTATTTTAGGAGTAGGGATTCCTGAGAATCAATTACTCTTGAGGAAAGAATAAGCTTGGAACTGGCTGTTTTAAAAAGTGAGATTAACTCAAAGTTCTTCATTATTTCTTTTTATTCTTTTTTCATATGAGAGTTTTAGTTTCCGGAGAGGTATGGGTCTGCCGTGACCTGGAAAATATATCCTGCAACTTGCATCAATCAACCTCTGCCAGCTTTCCAGAAGTTCGCAGATGTCATTTGCAAAAGGAGGAAAGACATTCCAGGGCATGATATTAAAAAGTGTGTCTCCAACGAACGCAGCCTCATTTCCGATCACAAGGCTTATTGAACCCGAAGTATGGCCAGGTGTGGAAATGACTTTTGCACCAGGGATATATTTTCCAAGGTCATATTCGTTTTCTACCACGATATCAGGATCGATAGGCTGATGTTTTAATTTAGAAACCATCAAGGAGTTCCCAACTTTCGAAATCAGATCTGAGAACCACGTAGTACCTCTTGGAAAGGAGGTTATGCCCTTTTCAAGACATCTTTTTTCGGACGCATGAACCAGAACCTTTGCTCTACTTCGTTTTTTTGTTTCCGCAAGGCAGCCCGTATGATCATAATGAGTATGAGTGAGAATGATCAGAACTATATTCTGAAACACAAGGTTGTTTTGCTCGAGGGCGATTTGAATGTTTTTGATTTTTCCCGGACATCCTGCATCCACAAGAACACCCCTCCCAGATGAAACTATTAGATAAGAGTTAGAATGCCCCATTGGGATACTAATAATAGTGTAAGACTTCTCGCACTCTGGTCTCTTACTTTTCAAGCTCTTACGGCTTAGCCGGTTGTCTTCACTGGATATCATTCATGTTTCTCCTCAAAACTGGGAAGAGTTTCGTTATCGTTACGTGCTTTACATTGTGCTGCCTTACGTTGAGCCTTTTTTGCTTATTGAGCAGCTTTTACTTTGAGCCTCTTTTTACTTATTAAGCTGCTTTTACCTTGAGCCACTTTTTACTTGTTGAGCTGCTTTTACTTTGAGCTACATTTCGATATTTCCTATAACAGATTTTATGCTCTCCAGAGATTGAGATAAAGTATTCCGACTTACCAAAGAAATATCAATTTACTAAAGAAATATCGATTTACTGAAGAATTATCGACTTACTAAAGAACTATATTCCATAAAAAAATCAGAAGATTAAGTTTGAAGAGTTACAGGTAAAGGATTTTGCAATACTGGTTGGAAAACAAAGTATCTAAAAAGATTTATCATTAGAACCCTGAGAAGAAAACCGGATGCAAACTATATAAAAATTTAATGTTTTTAAAGATTGATTCGATTAGAAAAGGTCCATACCACCCAAAACTTATATAAATGATGATGCGTACTATGGAGTTGCACTTTTGTGCTAAAAGCGGAAGCAACAAACTACTGGGCTCGTGGTCTAGACGGTTATGACGTCGCCTTGACATGGCGGAGGTCCTGAGTTCGAATCTCAGCGGGCCCACTTAAAAAATTTCCGGAGAGTTTTCCGGAATGTTAAAACGAAAATAAAAAATAAGTTATCATTCACTCTAAGTATACTTTAAATTAACCTGCCTGCCCAGGTAGCTCAGTGGGAGAGCGCTGCCCTGAAGAGGCAGTTGTCCCCGGTTCGAATCCGGGTCTGGGCACCATAATAGAACATCAGTAGTGTAGCGGTCATCACCGGGCGTTGCCAACGCTCGAACCCGGGTTCGAATCCCGGCTGGTGTATAACTTTTTTAATGTAGTGCTTCGGATAAGTATTTCCAGATGCAAAAAACAAAAACAATATGGGCTCGTGGTCTAGACGGTTATGACGTCGCCTTGACATGGCGGAGGTCCTGAGTTCGAATCTCAGCGGGCCCACTTAAAAAATTTCCGGAGAGTTTTCCGGAATGTTAAAACGAAAATAAAAAATAAGTTATCATTCACTCTAAGTATACTTTAAATTAACCTGCCTGCCCAGGTAGCTCAGTGGGAGAGCGCTGCCCTGAAGAGGCAGTTGTCCCCGGTTCGAATCCGGGTCTGGGCACCATAATAGAACATCAGTAGTGTAGCGGTCATCACCGGGCGTTGCCAACGCTCGAACCCGGGTTCGAATCCCGGCTGATGTATATTATTTTTTCGACTTTTTGAGTTACTTTCGTATAAGATTGAGTTTAAGAATAAGGTAAGTTGTTTCCTTTTCTCTTTCGTTTGATATTTCCTTCATCAGCCTCTTTCCTTCATATATTCTTTTTTAGCTATCATTTTTCCTTCATCTGTTCTTTTTTCATCAGTCTCTTTCCCTTACCTGTCTTTACTTGCGACATTTTTCGGAAAGATTCAGTATTAATATTTTTTGCTTTGAGTTTGAAAGATTTATTGTATTAGCCAATAATCCAATAAATTTTAGTTTCTGAATAAATATCTTTTATCTTTGCCTTAAAATTTAAATATAAATTTTATATTGTCAAATTTTTGAATGATATCAGATTCAATGTTAACCTTAGTTGAAGTTTAAGTTCAGAATATGTGGTATCCATGAAGTTTGAATATTAGATATGTTAACCAACTTATTGTCAACCAAAAAATTAATTAAAACACAAAATCATTATAATATGGATATACATCTCTAGAAGACAAAAATATAAGTCTGCTTGAAGAGATCTATACCAACTATGTTGCAAACCTGAAAAATCGTAAGGAGATCTAAAATGACAGGAAAGTTCCAGAAGAGAAATGCAGAAAGGAAAGGCATCAGGAAAGAATATGAACTGGAGCAGAAGTTTATAAAGGAAATCGTAGGCGAAATTCAGGTAAGCGGCGGTGGATCAATAGAGTGAGTAGAAGAGTACACATAACAATCCAGGCTGGAGAGATTTCTGAGCAGACTGTAGAAGTAGACGAGAGCACTACCTATGAAGATCTGCTTGATACTTTGGAAATAAATCAGGAAACAGTACTTGTATTAAATGAAGGGAATGCTGTTCCCCTTGATGGGACAGTCAGTTCTGATACTCTTACAATCCTCCGAGTTGTCACAGGAGGCTGACTTCCCAGCAAAAGGCAGAACCTCTCATTTATTACAACTCTTTTTTCCACTTTTTTTGAAAGTTATTATGTAGCGTTTTTATCACTTAGTTCGTATCGCTGCCCGAGTTCCGTCACCCGAGTCCCGTCTCGGGAGGACGGGTCCGTTTCGCTCACTTCGTTCGCTCAAGAGGATTAACTTATGAATAAATAAGTTTCACTTCCCGAGTTCCGTCACCCGAGTTCCGTCACCCGAGTTCCGTCACCCGAGTACCGTCACCCGAGTACCGTCTCGGGAGGACGGGTCCGTTTCGCTCACTTCGTTCGCTCAAGAGGGCTGAGTTATAATGAAGATACTGAACTGAGCTAGAACTGCGAATTTAAGGGCAAGAAAGGTTAGATTCTCAATGCGTTAAGAAAAACTGATCTACTCAAGTTTCTTTTTTCATTACTCAGCAGACATGGTTATACCTTTTTTCAAAAACAGCTTGCTCGAAAACCTTTTGAGAAAAGGTTTTATCGAAAACACGAGAAACATTGGATTTGAGAAACTTATCCCCTAACCCTATCGGCGTGATAAACCGGCGCAACGGTTTTGATCAAACGGCGCAACGGTTGATCTAGAAAAGTAGAGAGAATACAGAGCAAGAATGAAAAATAGCTCGAAGAATTAAGATTTTTGTTTCCATAATGGTCAAATTCCATAGAAGAATTATCAGCCATTATGGAGCAAGTTCGTTTTGAGGGTCTTTACTTTGTGGGAGTAAGAGGTACCTTTTTACTCATAACCTTCAGCTTCTTAATTGCTGATATGGTGGCCTGAGATTCTTTGTAAATTTTGTCTTCGTAATAACTGATGATTTCGTCAACCGGAGCTGCAAGAGCGTAGATCTTTATTGGGCGTCCTTTACCGGGTTTCTTTTCCGAACGAACGCTAACCCAGGACTGGTTGCGCATCAGCCTCATTGCAAGACTTACTTCTGGTTGTCTTAATCCTGTACTGATTTCTATTTCACGTGATGAAGCCTCGTCAACATTCATAAGATATGCCATAGTTGTAGCGACATTTCTGGACATCCCAAGGTTTCTTAACGTTTCAATAAAAATGTGGTCGTTTTCGTCCAGCACTTTAACTTCATAGTCTTTCATGATAACCCCTTCTGTCTTAAAATTTTACTGATAAGTTTGTCAGTTAAAATAATATAAAGATGATTATGTTTAGGTCTTCAGTGAAGACTTTTATAATTATCATTTAAAACTGACGACAATCACGAAATATATACACTGTGTATATATTTATAGGGTAACCTATTTCGTTTTGAAATTATAAATACAATAAAAAACGTTTTTACGTGATGTAGCGGATTGTTTCTGTTTTAAGTCCAACAACCGGTCATTAAAAATAAATATTTTATGTTTATAACCAGTTACTAGAGCCCCGTTTTGTCCGTTTTGTGAGATTGATGGGAAGGGCCTTACAGGCTGATTAATTAAACCTGTATAGGTATATAATTAGAAGGTTATTCATCTCTAACAATTAATAATGTACTCATACTATTTAAAGTTGTATATATTAAAAAGGAGTTGAAAAACTTTCAACTGGCCTTGGCACAAGAAACTGCATAAGATTTTTGGTATTTGAAACATATTATATAATAATATTTTATATAAAAAATTTCAGGTATCATATTGAAAATATTATAATTTTACTGATTAATAATTTGGACCCAGATTTCAGGATGACATGGAATAAGAAAAAACTGAATACTTATATATCCAGTTCAATGACCATCCATTGTTACACAGTTGAATACTTTAATGATTAATTTTTCAGTGCCAGATGTACTCACATTTTGTGCTCAATATCCGATTATTATAACATCACCGAATTGCAAAAAGACATGAAGCATCTTACAGAGTGTTTTTGGAATAACATCAACCAACAGCGTAAAATCAAATTTTCCGGAGCATTAAAATCAGTATCATAGTTCCTGATGTATGTACTTGTACTTATTTTATAACCACAGAAGATAAAGAAAACAGCATAGAAGACTCGACCCCGATTTCCTTTATTTCGAGTTTTCCATGGTTAACCTTTCGACTTCTGATTAGAGATGAAGTTCTGAAGCTTGAATATTATAGTTTTTTCTTGACTAAAATAAGTGTTAGAGTTACAATCTACAGAATTATTACTCAAATTAATTAAAGTAAAGATTGAAAAGTATCATTCTCTAAGTTCTACTCATAAGAATATAAACTATTTTCACTACAAACTCGACATTCACTAGAGGGACCTAAAAAAATTGCATGAAAATAAGACAAGCATTAATGCTTTATTTCTGAAAAAAATCTTTAAAATATCTACCCTTCAAAAAATACATCTAATTTTTGTCTAAATTTTGAATTTATTTAGTTTAAAACCGTAGAATTTATTGAGGAGGACGTCTAATCCTCCTCTGGTGTCTATTGTGAAACCTCCGCTTATACCAATATACGAAGATTTCAAATGGAGATTGCTTTCAGAAATATTAAACGTTTTTGATTTGCGATCCACAAAACAAATACTTTCACAGTACGAAATATTGCCTCTTGAAAAATCAATCCCTAATCTGAAAATCGTCCTTACAAGTATGTATTTTAGACCCCTCAAAAGATAATCAGTTCTTTAAGAGTTATTAAGCCTCAATTACCCAATTAAACCTGGTGTTGAACCTCCCCCATTTAAAGTATATGTGTTAAATGATTTATTTGCAATTTAGAAACCTTATATGCTTCAATTAGTGTATTAAACGTCTTTTCTTCTTTGCTTTCAGCATTGAATTTCGTGTGGATGAAAATGATATCAAGTGCCTTAGTCATAAATAAATATAAATTGTGAACAAACAAAGTTTTTATCTTGATCATTTACAGATTTTAAAGATTTTTGCAGATTATTTATCTAAAATATTGGTTTTTAAAGTGTACTTTTATTGGGAGAGTTCTAAATGCATATCTATTGCCCAAAACAAGCGTTCCATATCCTTAGTTTTGACATTGATTTGAAAGGATCCTGATGTATTTTTGCCTCGAAATATCTTATGTTGTCAGTGAACTACAAGATAAGAAAAAGCTACGAAAATTTATGAAAATCAAGTCAGTACCTTCTGAAGATGAAGTTTATTGCATTATGAGTAGCTTTGATCCAGACCGATTTATCGATTTCGTTGTTGTATTACTTAATAACGTTTGCTCTCGTCGGAAAAGAGGTTTAAGTCAAATTATTATCGATAGCACAGACATCGATCTTGACTTTAACTGGTTTAAAAAGAAGATTACCAAAAAGATGTTGGAAAACCGAGAATTTAAATGGGGCTATTCTACGCATAGAGGTTATTTTATTGGAATGAAGTTAACTCTTGCTCTTGAATATCCCAGTTTAAAGCCGATTGCTTTCATTGTTAATGAAGCAAATGTCAGTGAATACACTGTTTATCCTCAGACTCTAGAAGAGCTTAAAAGAAGAAAGAAAATAAGAGCAGGAGACACTCTTTTCTTAGATAGAGGTTATTATTCATACGAGAATTATGTAATAGGAATAGCAAAATACAAAATAGTTCCTGTTATTTTTCCTAGGGTAAATTGCAAATTCAACAAACTTTTCGACATGTTGAGCTATCCTCTGAATATATTTGATTCAAAAAGAAATACGGAAAACGAGAAGAAGCTTTACAAAAGATTAGTTATTAAATTTAAATCTTTGATCAAAAATTGGAAAGAACTTAGACCAATTAGATCTCTAATAGAGGACACGTTTAAATTAGCCAAAAAAGCGTGTAATATGGAGACTTTACACCGATATACAATGCGTTCTGTTAAAAAATACTGCTCTTTAGCTGTATTTTTAGCAGGGGCAGTTATTGCTTTCTGCGTTAGCGATAAAAAGGCATTACAACGCTTAGCTGAGAGCTAGGAAAAAAAGGACCATATAAGAGTTTCTCTTTACTCCGCTCTCTGTACCTCAACTTTTCAAGTATAAGTCTTTGGGTGCTTTTACAAATTGAGATTTAAGTTTTGACCTTTATATCACAAGTTTTTACCCATTATAGTGAACACATACGGTTTAACTAGTTCTAAATTAATGAGCCCTCAAATGGTCGTTCACCTTTCGATTTTCTCATATTCCCTCAACTGTTTTTTTGAAATAAGTATAGGTCTATGTCTTTTTTAAAAAGGCCTGTTATTAATCGATCACACTTACAAATGAAAAAACCTATATAATAGTTTGATGTACATATAACTATTAGGTACTTAACTCTATTATGTACCGCATAGTATGTGGTAATGATGCAATCAGATATGGAAAAATGGCAAAAAGAATTGAGGAAGGGTAGCACAAAAGTAGCGCTGCTTTCACTGCTCCGCTGCCGTGACATGTACGGTTACGAGATCATAAAGGAGCTGATCTCAGTCACCGACGGTGTTTTCGTGTTGACGGAGAGCAACGCTTACCCGGCCCTCCACATGATGGAAGGGGAGGGGCTGATTACAAGCTACTGGAAGGAGACGGAACCGGGCATGCCTCCCCGTAAGTATTATGGCATTACCCCAAGGGGCCGAGCCTTCTTCGATGAGATGAAAAATGAATGGTTGAAACATAATGAGGTAATGGACCGGATATGGAATTATAACGGATGAAGGGACTTATCATGGATTTTTCTGAAGATGCAAAACGAGAGATAGAGAAGAACCTGGACGAGTTCGTCAGGAACATCAACCTGGACAATAAGGAACGCCTGGAGATGGTTAAAGAACTACGGTCGACATATTACGAGCGGGCGGAAAACGAAGCACGTGCACGCGGAGTGAATATGGTATCGGTGGACGACGTCCGCGCAGCGAATGTGAACGTTAGTCCTCCCCGAGAGACTGCGGATAGCTTCATGAAATCATACGCACCAATGCTGAGAAGGGCGGGGTTCTGGTCTCGGCTGGTGGCATTCGTCATCGACTGCGCAGTATTATGTACTCTGCTTGTAGCGATCGTATCGCCTCTCTTAATGATACTGGCACTCTCGGGCATGCCAATGGAAGACTCCCCGGCTACTGATGTATGGTTTGAATCTCAGAGCCCGCTTTATGTCATCGGAATATTGATCGTCGGAGTGGTAACGGCACTATCGGCCTTGGTCGTCATCCTCGGCTACTATGTTTTCCTCGAGGGACACTTCGGCTACACCGCCGGCAAAAAAATAATGGGCCTGTGGGTGCTTCGGTCCGACGGTACAAAGATCGGGTACAAGGAAGCCATACTCAGGAACCTATCGAAGTACATCAACAACCTGATCGTGATAGACACGCTCATCATGCTGATCTTCTTCTACAAAGAAAGGCAGCGGGGCCTCGACAGGATGGCAGATACCATCGTCGTGTACGGAAAGAAAAATAGAGGGTTTGAAGAATCGAGGGATTGATGAATGGAGAGAGAAGAAAACACAAATTTGACGGCTTTCACCCCAATTAAGGGCAGTAAAGTGTTAAAAAACTCTCCTGTTAAGAATAGATTCGTGCCAGGTAAGGCTTATCTCAATTTTTGGATTGATCTCATGGCCTTCCTTTCCTTCTTTATATGTACAGTCTCAGGTGCAGCTCTAATGCGGATCGAGCATGGTGCTTTTCATAGTAGTGGTTATACGAGAGCAGGGTTGCTAAATGATGAACTGTTCTGGGGATTGCAGGGATATGAGTGGGCACATCTCCACAATCTGACCGGCTTGATTCTTGTAGCTCTCATTATCGTACATATTGCTATGCATTGGCGGCGAACCCTCAGAGCAGGCTATGCCGTGGTTTTTCTGAACTTTTTGATATGCACAGTTTCGGGAGCGGCCCTTATGCTTATCAGTAACAGCAAGTACGGCACAGTAACAGGTTCATTGAATGGTGAACTATTCTGGGGTCTGCCAGGCTATGAATGGGCACATCTCCATAATCTTATAGGCTGGATCTTTGTGGTCTTTGCTGTTATACACATAGTAAGGTACCATCGATGGATAGCTCGAATGAGCATTCGTGCCTTGCATCCCGGTAGGACATATGGGAGAAAATAGAATCAGGAGACTGATACTTAATTATTCCAATCTCGATTGTAGTAAAATATGGAGGATTTCAAAATGTCGGATCAAATTCAAGGAAGTGCAACTACAAAGAGAACCTTCTGGACTGTGGTATTATTTTATATGCTGATAGCCTTTGAGTTCTTTTACATGGCTAGCCCATTTGCGTTTTTATTACAAAGGGAGTGCTTCACTACGTACCTTCACGAAAAATTTGCTGAATAGCGGGTCATTCTTACCTTAAAACATCAGTCAAATAATCGTGCAATAATCTACTCGACAGATTCCAGCTACATTCAGATTCAATCACGTCAGATCTCCCTGGACAAAATTACATTTTCATTTTATTTATTCTTATACTAAAATAACTAAATCTTTCAAAAAGTAAGGAAAATTTATATGTTTTAAGAGTAAAAGAATAGTTAAAGTTGACTTTTAAAATACTTTTATTGATTCTTGACTATCCAATAAATATATTGAAGATAGTCGTGGTTAATCGTGGTTGTTATTATTGTGTGTCCTACTGAATACTAACTACTTGCTATATGAATACCAGAACTAGGTATTTCTGACATGAAAATGGATCGAGTGATCAAATGGAGATTGAAAAGCTGAAAATTCATTTCGTATTTTTTTCATTAATTATCTTCCAGTTATCTGTATTTTCTAATATTAATGTAGCTAGTGCCGCTTCAGATGAGCCTGATATCGAGACTTTAATTGAAGATCTGAATGCACAGGATGTAAATGTCAAAGCTACCTCCGTAAAAGCTCTGGTTGAAGCCGGAGAGCCCGCAGTAGAACCTTTAATCAAAGTACTGAATTCCAAAGACCCGGAAATTCGTGAAAACGCGGCTATTACCCTTGGAAAGATCAAAGATGAAAGAGCTATAGATCCACTCATCAAATTGTTGACGGACGAAGAGTGGGAAGTTGAAAGTGCTGCAACCAGTGCTCTTGTTGAAATCGGAGAACCTGTTGTCGAGCCCCTCGTTTTTATCCTGCAGGATAAAAACGAGGATGTTTTTCTACGGATGAAAGTTATTGCAGTCCTTGCTGGAATAAAAGACGAAAGGGCAATTCAACCTATGATTCGGGTCTTGAAAGAAGAACCAGAACTTCAAGCAGATCTCGGTTATCGTCTGGGCCTGATGGGCGAGCCTGCTGTAGAGCCTTTAATCCAGCTTCTTGATGACGACGATCCTGAAGTCAGGGTACGCGCAGCCGAAGCTCTCGGTAGAATAGGAGATGGCCGTGCAATTGGAGCGCTTACGGACGCCCTGAATGATAAGGACGAGACTGTTCGAGTATTTGCAAAAATGGGGCTTGAAAGCATTGAAACTCAAAAGAAAAATACGTTAATCGCCACTTATGGAAAGGAACGTGAGTTTTATATCGAGGACCAGAGGCGAGAATGGTTAAGTAAACTTGATACAGTCTACAAACTTTCAGGGAATTACATGAAACCCTATACATATCCAGAGGGGCCAGTTATCAGCTATGGATGGAGCATTGAAAATCGCATAGAAGTAGGAATTCTGGAAGGCTCGGAAGTTAATAATTCCACCCTTAATGATATTTACACTGTATTTGACAGTCTGGGGAAAGTGAATGAAGTTGATGACATACCTGTTGTATTCTTCTGCGCAGAACCTTTTAAAAATGATATAATGACTGAACGGAATGCGGTAGAAGAGACAGAAGAAGCCAAAAAAAATGGAAAAATTGAAGAATTAGAGGAAAGTGAAAAAGTTAACGGAACTAAAGAAGCTAGCGAAACTGAAGAAGAGGCAGGAGATTTGCAGTCACCAGTTAGTGTCCCGGGACCCAGAGCAATGTTTGTTTTGTCAGATTTATTGATTTCAGCCTTTATAGTAAACAAGCGTTGACTTGAATGTGATTTATAAATCTTCTTGTGTGGATTGAGGTGGGTGGCCTGTGATAAAGACTTCATTAACTCTTGCGCTATTTCTCACGTCATTACTACTTATTTTTCCGTTTACTTCCTTTTCAACGGCTTCAGCGTCTGAAATTGTTATTGACAACGAGCACCACCATCTTGGTGACAATTTTAAAGATGAATTGAATCCAAAGAACCCTGAAGGGCTGATTTACACAGCAAATTTTATTCTGGACCCTTCAGTAGATATAGAAAGTGCAGAGTTCAAATTGACAGGCAGAAGCGTTGTTCCCGGGTCGACGGATGAGTTTTCAGATAAAGTAAATCTCAATGGGATAGAAATAGGGTCCCTTAATGATTATATTCCGGCAGAAACTCCGGATTCTGTTGCAGTGAATATTACAGTTCCGGTTCATCCTTCTCTTTTCAATCCAGGAAACAATACCCTGAAAATCAGTGCCGGAAGTGATGCTAATGGCAGTAACTACGACGACTTCGAGTTTTATAACGTTTCACTTCATCTAAGTGAAGCTGAACCTGTAACCCTGAAACCGCCTTTGAAAGTTGCCTGGACCTATAAACTACCCTGGGAACTTGGGTATGAGACACCTCCAGAGATAACACTTGCTGCGGATGGTGTCCTCTACCTTGCTAGAGAAGACTTTGGAAAGACTATTATTATAGCATTGAGTGCGGAAACAGGTGACTTACTTTGGAGTAAAGAATGGAATGATGGACAGAGTGTTAGTCTGGGGTATAAGGACGGGGTTTTGTTTGCCGTACACTCTTCAAATATTGATGCACTGGACGCAAAAACCGGAAAACTGTTGTGGAAGAAAGAATATCAGAGTTTCGCGTGGGAAAACCCTGTTATTTTTGGAAATACATTATTTGTCAGCACACCTTATGACAGATATGTTGCTGCTATTGATGTGGAAAACGGGACTTTGAAGTGGAAATATGAACTCAACAGAACCGACTTTGGAGCTGAAGGAAGTAATTATTACAGCTTATCAGGACCTGTAGTGAATGGAAATTTGGTGATATTCAGATACCATGCTTCTCATTCCATCTATACTGAACCCATCGAAATACCTGAAGATCAAGAGTTCGAGCCGGAACTGGAAAAGCCCATAGTAAAAGAAGGTTTAATTGCACTCAATGCACATACTGGAGAGGTAATCTGGGAATATATATATCCGGGTGAGGTTTTATATTTCGAATCTTTCCTTTACAGAGACCTGGTTTATACTACTCTGAGCGAGAGAGATATTATCGCATTATCTGTTGAATCCGGAGAGGAAGTCTGGAAAACACATAACGGTAAATGGTCAAATGTTGTTGCAGCAATAAATGGTAAATTATTTGTTGATTTTCCAAATCCCGGTATCTTACAGGCAGAAACTGGCGAAATCTTGAATGAGTATCCCGGTTCAAAAATGAGTTTTGCTTCATCTGTTATCAGTAATAAATTCGTATATTCAACTGACCTGAACAACATATATATTTTTAATTCCAGTACCGGAGAAACCATATGGGGCAGTAGCAAAATAAAAGGATATGATGTGTCGAAGCCCGTACTTCACAAAAACAAATTATACCTGATTTCAACAGAGGGGACGCTGTATGCATTTGAGCATGGGGAAGAAGGTATGTTCTTTACAAAGGGCCTGGAGAGTTCTGCATTATATTATTTCCCCCAAATTTCCATTGCTTTAATGTTAGTTCTACTGATAATACTTCTGGCCAAGGTAAAAAACAGGGCCCTTGTCTTTGGTTCCTGGCTAATAGCTCTAACAGGGGTTATTTTTCTATCTCTAAAAGCCTTAGAACCTTATACCGCAGGGTTTGTATTCGGTTTCATGGCTGCTCTAGGCTTTATGACTATGTTTGTAATCCTTATGACCGGCATTGCGTTTCTTGTTTACGGAGTTCGGAAGAGAAAGAAGTAAAAAGAAAAATGGAAAAAATATAGAACCGGAAAACAAAAATGAAGTTGCTACTGATATGAACAATGCTAGAGTGTTTCTCTAAAACCATGGAAATTGAAACTGAAAACCTGTCATAAGCATAAGGATAGGAAAAATCTGGCTTTCCATAGTTATGATATCCAGATCAAATTTTCGAAGAGTTTGTCCTGGAATGCAGAGGTAGAGTTAAATTATATTATATTTATTAGCCGAAGGAAAATCTTTAATAGTAGTTAGACTAATTATGTACTCCTTTTTTCATTTATGGAGAGTAAAAACGGAAATTTCTAGGTTTCTTGAAAAGATGGAATATTGTTTCAAAAAATCTGAGAAAGTATGAATTCTCAGAGGAATACAGAAATATCGGCTACATGTCTTCCTCTACCTCAGGAAAACTAATTTCCTGGGCAATCCCACTATCTCCAATGGCGAAGGCCATGGAAATCAGCAAAGCTACGCTAACAACTTGATTTTTAAAACTGCGAAAAAGGCCTGCTGAAAACAAAAACTTTTCCGAAGGACGGAGGGATCTGCCTGCTCGAACTCACCGATAAATGGAAAAAAGCATTTGATATCGAACATTGATAGATATAAGGTTTTTTGAAATGATCCGAAAATTTTGGATGAACGAAAACTTAGATTTCTGGAGAGAATCTTTGAGAAACTCACTACCTGGCTTAACGAGGAAAAAGTATGACAGATGAACGGGAAATGAGGTCTGCAAGCATCGGAAAGCTTTTCCTGAAATTTGTTCTCCCGGCAACTATAGGGTTGATAGTTGCCGGAATCCAGGGAGTCATTGACGGTTTCTTTGTCGGGAATACTGTGGGAAGCCAGGGGCTTGCAGGAATAACTCTTGCATTTCCTGCACTTTTAGCCATAATTGCTGTAGGACAGATGATAGGGATAGGAACTTCAAGCCTTGTAGCCCTGGCCCTTGGCAGAACTGATCGACAGAAAGCCATCAGACTAATACACAACGCTTTCCCTCTTCTCTTGCTTGCGGGAATAGGACTCACCGTTATCGGACTGACTTTTTCGGATTCTTATCTCCGCTTTCTGGGAGCCTCTGGCCCGGTTTTTGACATGGCAAATAGTTATCTCAGAGTCCTATTTTCAGGGTCGGTACTTCTAACTATGTCCATTGGTCTCGAACCTCTAGTACGAAATGACGGAAAACCCAGACTTGCTATGATATGTGTGGTTGCGAGTGTTTTCGTAAATATGATTCTTGACTATCTCTTTGTCATGCGAATGGGAATGGGGGTTAAGGGAGCTGCCATAGCCACTGTTATTGCTTTTTCTCTTTCCGGAATTCTGCTCGCTCTGTACTTTTTCAGCAGATGGGCAGGACTGAGGCTAAAACCCGGTTCCCTCTCCCTGGAATCGAGAATAATTATCAGAATTATGAAAGCAGGCTTTCCTTCTTTTGCAATGCAGTTTTCAACTTTCGTCCTGCTCATTGCAAACGAGTACATGCTGCTCAGTTACGGTTCGGAACTCGCAGTTTCAGGCTATGGAATTATAGGTTACGTTTTCTCGATTTTCTCTTTGATTTTTGAAGGAATAGCAGTTGGCACCCAGCCAATCATCGGTTTTAATTATGGAGCCCGTTGTTATTCCCGAGTTGCAGGGACCTTAAAGATAGCTGTTATTTCTTGCCTCGTAACCGGGTTGATTGGTTTCGTGCTTCTTTCCATGTATCCGGAACAGTTTATCCTTATCTTTAACCGCGACAGCCCAGAACTCATGGAAATTACTCTTAACGGCATGAAGATTTTCGTGTTTGCCCTCCTTACTCATGGAATAGTTATGCTGGGTTCAGTATATTTCCAGTCGATAAACAAAATCAGATACTCTCTTTTCATCCAGCTGGGAACAGTTTTTCTTTTTGTCCTTCCCCTACTATGGATTTTACCTTCCTTACTTGACCTTAACGGAGTCTGGCTTGCAACCCCGGCTGCGGAATTCCTGATGTTCCTGGTCGTAATAGGCTTGCTCTGGAAAGAGTTCGGTTTTCTCAAGAATGGATTAACTGTAAGTGAGGAGCGCCACTTCTCTGTTTCTGAGACTATATTAACTTCCAATGAAGATTAACCGGAGATTCATGCCCCCTGAGAACATTGCCGTTAGAACCTCTGTATATGGAACTTAAGACCATGATGTTAAGAAGCAAAAATCTCACCACTTTTTCCAAGGTCAATCATAACTCGCCAGTTCTCTTGTAAACATTACAAGCACAGATTAGTGACACAACTCTTGGAATACAAGCGAATGCTCGAGTTAGAAAAAGTAGAGAGCTGCATTATTTAGCAGCCCTTTTTCCTGAGGACTGATTTCTCCAATCCAGCTTGTTTGAGTTACTGGCTCTTAACTCATTTGCAAAGGATCTACCTTCATATACTCTCGCAGCACGGTTGTTGCGTAGCTTCCCTTCGGTAACATGAATTCAAGCACAGCTTTTGACTTTCCAGGATTCAGTTCATCCTCTCCGACCTCAAACTTCGGTTCAACCTGCAGAAGAACTTCTCTACGGGTGCCTTTCGAACTCATTTCAGGAACTTTTTCTATATTGAAACCCTGTAGAGGGACTTTGAGTTCCTTGAGAACTGCCTGTTCGATCTCTCCCGGAATACCTGACGCAAATTCCGTAGTATAGCCCGGAAGAGGAGCGGTTATGAAAGCCCGGTTTCTCTTAATAAGGCGGTTCATGGCAATTACGGTTTCCGATGTGACCTGTTCGGTTTTTGAAGAATCCGGTAGTCCAAACTCATTCTTAAAACAAACAATATCGCCTTCTACAGCTTCATTTAAAGGAAGACCTTTTTCAATTCGTCTGCACAGGACTGTGTTATAAATATAGGACTGGTAACCGTGCACGAACATCCTGTAGAGATTTTTCGGGAGAACGAGAAAAGCTCCTGCAAAATCATCTGGATTGGCTATTAGATGGTTCATCATCGCTCTTTCGTGCCCAAGATGAAGAGGGTAGGTTTTCAGGCCTTCTTTAAAATCGCGTGTCTCTTTAACGAACTGGCGGGCTTCCTTTGTTTCCTCAGGTTCATCAGGGAAGGGTTCGGCAATGTAAAACAGAGCAGCTTTCTCAAAATCTCCCTCAACAATTGCTTTTCCTACCAGGTGCGTAACAGGGCGTACAGAGCCGAAACGCTGGATTCCGAAGAAGTTCGGGACTCCGCCCTGAGCAAGGATTTCGTTTGTGGTTTTTTCGAGTAATTTGTGTGTCTCCTCACTCGAGTGGGTTATATTCCGAATAGTTATTCTGAAATTGTTTCCCCACAGGTCTCCGAGTTCAACGGATTTCCGTGAACGGCCAAGGACTTTCAGCTCTATGTCTTTTAAGTGGATTTTCTCAATTTCCTGGGCGTCGATATCAAAAACGCTAATTTTCTGAGTGGTAAGTGCACGTTTGTCCTTTGTACCTGCAACGCTAATTCTCTTCTGACTTATCTGGAGGATTTTTGCAAGAGTTCGGGTCAGGTGATGTGTGTCCCAATCGCGCTTTACTAGTTCAAGAATTAGATATTTTCCTTCCTGTTCTTCCTCTCTGTTCGTAATTTCTTTAACAATAAAATCCTCAACTTCCTGCCGAAGCTGCCCTCCAAGGCCATCAGTATCTGTGGAGTAAAGATCTATTCCGATTTGTTTTTCAATTTTCGGCACTTCCATGGGTTAAAAACACTCCTCTATTACATATTTAGTGAAAATTATAAAGGCCATCTGGGATTAATATCAATAGCTTTTACTTCGTTCGTGCTTACAAAGGTCCAGCTTCTATATGTTTCGTTTCCTCCGGTGACCTTAACTTCCGCCTGGGCCGTTTTCCCTGGTAGCCCGCCTGCATAAAGGCTCGAGGTCGGGTCAAGCATCAACCAGGAACCGTATTCATCGGTCAGGTAATTCACATCAACGTTTCCGTAATAAGCCCTTACACCCTCAACTGCAGCATTTGTCGCATCGGTCCCATTGCCTATATATACTGCTGCAAAAGCATGAGTATTGGTCAGGTAGACCCGGGTTGTACCCCCTACGGCCTCAAGCATGGATGAAAGGAGAATTGCCTGGTCCTCACAATCTCCGGCTCCTATTTTCAGGGTAACGTTGGCTGGTTCCCATATGTCGTTACCTCTTGGGTCACTTACGTATTCTACCTTCTCTTTTACCATGTCAAAAAGGGCACAGACCTGATAGATATTATATGCTCCCGGATATGTGCGAGCCACCTGGGCTGCCTTGCCCCTTATATCAGGCTCGGCTGGTTCCACAAGGTGGTTTATGGTTTCAAAGTAAGGTGAAGGGTTGTATCGGTATGTTGGACTCGATTTTTCTGACATTGGCTTAAGATTTACAGTAAAGTTTTTCAGAGGATAGGGCCCATAGTCATGCCATTTTCCTTCCGAAGTCGAGGCAAGCAACCAAAGGACAATACTGAAATCGGCTTTTTCTTCCTCAGGTATCTCAACTGCAATCACTCCGAGGTTCTGCTCTTGACCTGGATCGATTAAAAATCCACGTTCCTCGGAATAAATCCGGCTTTCGGAAGCATTAACCGAAACCCCGTACCTTTCTATAAAAATTGGGTTTCGGCCTTGGTTTTTAATGCTGATTCTAACATAGCCAGTTCCTCCCTGGAAAAAATCCGAGGTCTGGTAGTTGCTGCTCAGGGAGAAACCAGGTTGCAATGGAGTCCTCAGAATGGGAGTGAGTTCGCTTTTTTTAGGAGAGTATGTTGGGATTGCCGGAAAAGTAAATAAAGCCGGTTGAGGTGTAAAAGCACTCTCCTGGCTTCCGGAATCCAGTCCTGAGACTATATAATCTGTTACCTCTTCTCTTAAATTCTCAATCGAATCAGAAGACAACACCCCCGTGAGTGCAACGAACACAAGGAACACAAATAAAATAGCAATTGTTGAGACTGCCTTTTTTTCTCTTGAAACCCCTGAACCCCTCATGATCTCCTCCTGAATCGAACACAGGCAGGCCTTCTATCCGGATTGGAAGAGCTATCACATTGATAGCTTCGGCTCAGTTTGATTTTAGTACCGTTTTCCCAAATCTGGCTTTCAGGTTCTTGATACTTAAACAAGTTTAAGGTCCCGCGTAACTTTATCTATAAGCTCTTCTTTTGCCGGCCCTATTCCAAGGACTGTAACCGTTCCCGGCGGAATTTCCGTAAGTCCTGCATCCTGTATCAGAGCTGTAGGCAGTCCTTCCCTTCTTGCTTTTTCCTTAAGTTCATACAGGTCCTTAAGGGCAGGCACTTTAAGGACAATTTTTTTCTGTCCGCCTTCCTTCCATTTTTCAAGGTCACTTTTGCTTGCCCATTCGGAAGCAGAAATGGCAGCATGAGCTACCTGTACTGCAAACTTGCCTTTGGAAAGCTTCAGGTCCTCCCGGGTTACTATACACTGTTTATATTCACTCATCTTTTGCCTCGGGTTTATTGAAGGTCCGTCTGTTTCTTAAATGTTTTCGATGGGGGAATCCGGAACGGTTTATATCCCGGTCTTCATGTTTATTTTTGATCATCTATAGTCTGATCGACCTGGACCCGGAGTGTTAAATCAAAAAATTTCTAAAAATCTACGAAATTCAAATCGATATATTGCTGATATTATGAACGGCATCATTTATAACTATTTCATAAAGTTTTTTCAATGTATTCTAGAATATATTCTGCAGGATTTATTCCCCATGCATCAAAAATACCTTTTCCGGACGGTGTTCCATTGACTTCAAGAACTTTAGGGTTTCCCTCAGTTCGGGTGGAATGAACCTCAAGTTTTTTATTAAGACTATCCTCGGTCAGCCCTTCACCAAGATTATCATCAGTTAGCCCCTCTATGATATCAACACCAGCAAAAGTCGTGCTCACTGCCAGAGCAGCCTTCTCAGCAATTTCTTTTTGTTTTTCCGTGAGCACACACCGATCTGCGCTTCCTCCCTGGCTCAGATTGTTGACCCAGGAGCCAGATGCCGCTTTACGGTAAATTGCTCCAATAGCCTTACCGTCAACAATAAAAGCTCTGATATCTCTTCTCGGATTCTCTATGAATTCCTGGATATACAGCATACCTCTTTCTTGAAGTAACTGCTTGAGAACTGATTCCAGGTATGAGGATTCCATTTTTCTATCCGAAAATTGGACTTCGCCATTCCTTACTCTTGCAATATCCTTTCCTTTATATCCAAAAACAGGCTTAATGACAGCATCTCCAAATCTTGATATTACCTTCAGGGCTGCTTCCATGTCCTGTACAGCTACGGTTTTGGGTACTGGCAGTCCTGCTTTTGCCAGAAGATAAGAAGAATGGTATTTATTTGCGGCATTCCGGATAGCTTCAGGGGAATTGACAACAGGGACCCCTTCGTCTTCCAGTTCACGCAGGATATCAAACCTGAAAGACACACCTTCGAAAGCTCCTGCACCAGCATCCCTTACAATTATCGCGTCAAAATCAGAGAGTTTTAGATCTCCCACTTTGAAGACCACGTTTGATTCTTCAGCTCTCGGTTTCCACGCTGCCGAGTTTATGCTGACCTCTGCAGCCTTGAAATCCAGAACAAAAGGAGAAAAACCTTTTTTTCTCGCTGCGTCGGTAAGCGCCCTGGCTGTCCAGTCTTCCGGATCAGTGATGACAATCCCTATTTTTTTCATAGACCCTCATTGAGAGAATAAAAGATCAAGTTTACGACACAGTATGAATGATATATAATATATTTATAAAATATTTTATAAATATATTATAAAATATAATTTACATTTAAAGTATATATAAAATGATTTACATATAAAATATCTTACATTTAAAATATAATATTTTAAAAATATGTTATCTCTAAATTATGTTATCTAAACTTGTTTTCTATTTTCCTTCTATCAGGTCTGCTCAGGAAGGGTCTCAAGCCCCTGTCTTTTTCGATATTCGTTTATTGCGCTGTGGATTGCTTCCCTTGAAAGAACCGAACACTCTAGCTTTCCTGGAGGTAGGCCTTCGAGAGCCTCAGCGACAGCCTCGTTTGTAAGTTCCCAGGCTTCCTTTAGAGTTTTACCTTTTATCAGTTCGGTTGCCATGCTGCTGGACGCAATTGCTGCCGCACACCCGAAGGTCTTAAATTTCGCATCTTCAACTCGATCGTCCTGAATTTTCAGGAAAATTTTCATGTGGTCTCCATGTGGATTTCCTGCTTCTCCTATTCCGTCAGCGTCCTCAATTTCGCCTACGTTTCTCGGGTTCATGAAATGATCCATTACTTTTTTATTGTACACAAAACTCCCCCTGTTTTCACATTCCTACCCTGTTTTCACATTCCTACCCTGTTTTCACATTCCTACCCTGTTTTCCATTCCTATACACTTTCGATTCACTTCTTACAGGCGTTTTCGGATTTATAGAAAGGAGACATAGTCCTGAGCTTTTCAACGGTCTCAGGCAAGACCTCAAGTACATAATCAATATCTTCTTCAGAATTATCGTCCCCAAGGGTCAGTCGAAGGGAACCCTGAGCTATTTCCGGAGTCAGCCCTATTGATCTGAGCACATGTGAGGGATCAGGAGAACCTGAAGAACATGCACTTCCTGTGGAACTGCAGATCCCCATTTCGTCAAGCATGAGAAGCAGAGATTCGCCTTCTATGTATTCAAAACTGAAATTCAGGTTGTCCAAAAGGCGCTTTTCCGGGTGTCCGTTAAGCCTGCAGTCCGGAATTTTCAGGACTCCTGCAAGGAGACGGTCTCTCAGTCTCTTCATTTTCTCATTATGCCTCTCAAGATTTCCTGTTGCAAGTTCTATTGCTTTTCCCAATCCTACAATACCTGCGACATTTTCGGTTCCTGCTCGCTTTTTGCGCTCCTGGCCGCCCCCATGCATATAATTGTCGATTTCTGTCCCTTCTCGCAGATAAAGAGCTCCTATTCCTTTGGGTCCATAGAACTTGTGAGAAGAAAGAGAAAGCATGTCAACGTTCCTTTCTTTCTTTTCCATCTCAATGGGAATTTTACCAATTACCTGAACAGCATCGGTATGGAAAGGAATCTCATACTCTCTTGCAATCTCACCTATCTCATGAATAGGTTCTATTGTCCCGATCTCATTATTTGCATACATCACCGAGATCAGGATAGTATCATCTCTAATTGCGGCCTCAACCTCTGCAGGGTCTACAAGCCCATAACTGTCTACAGGCATGTAAGTCACATCAAAACCCAGAGTCTCCATGTACTTACAGGGATAGAGCACTGCATGATGTTCAATTGGTGTGGTAATGATATGTTTTCCTTTCTTTCTCCTGGCAAAAGCCGTTCCCTTGATAGCCCAGTTATCGGACTCAGTTCCTCCGGAGGTAAAATATATTTCCTCAGGATTAGCTCCCAGAGCCTTTGCAAGCTGCTCACGGGCAGTTTCTACTGCCTCTTTACTTTCTCTTCCTATTGAATACAGGGAAGAAGGGTTTCCAAAATGTTCTTTCAAAAAAGGCAGCATAGCTTCAACCACTTCAGGTTTTGTGGAGGTAGTGGCTGCGTGGTCCATGTAAACAAAGCGCTTTTCTCCCATTAGAACCCCGTTATTAAGATAGGGACTTACGCAATATGAATTTATTGCACAATTGGACTTTATGGAGTTCTTCCTCGCAAGGCTTTTAAAACGGTTTCATAAGACCGGCAGGAAGTAGCTATGAGCCTAATCAATGCAGTTAGCAGACTTGCAAATAACCCTGTTTTTGCTATGTTTCTTTCTTTTTAAAGAAAAAATTATATATATACGAGTTTTGTAGTCCCATTCCAATAAGGGAGGGAAAAACAACTTTGCTAAAACAATTCTCAATTATTCTGAGCATTTATTTCCTGGGCGAACTGATACAAAAAGCTTTAGGGCTACCAGTTCCGGGCAATGTCCTTGGAATGCTCATTCTTTTCTTTAGCCTGTGTACAGGCGTAATTAAACTCAATATGATAGACAAAATAAGTGATTTTTTGCTAGAGAATATGGCTTTTTTCTTTCTTCCCGCAGGCGCTAGCCTTATAACCTGTTTTGCCCTGCTTGAAGGAAAATTAACTGCTATTCTTGCAGTTTCCCTTATTTCTACTTTTATTATACTAGCTGTAACAGGGCTTACTGTGGAACTTGTTCAAAGGTTCCTGGGGAAAAAATCGTCAAAAGAAGCTCGAAGCATAGAAAATGAAGACGATAAAAGTAATAAAAACGGATCTGGGACAAAAACAAAAAAAGCATACGCCCACGAGAACGGAACAAAAGAGGTGAGCTGAAGTTGCAGACCGATTTTTTGAGTGGTTTTATCAATATGCCCCTGTTTGGAATTTTACTCTCTTTAATAGCTTTCCAGGCAGGCACACTATTATATAAGAAGACTCAGCTCTCGATTTTTAACCCACTGCTTGTAGCTTCTGTACTTGTAATGGTATTCCTTCTCATCTTTGGAATCAATTATGAGACTTACAACCTTGGAGGAAACTATATTTCTTTCTTCCTCGGACCTGCAACTGTAGTTCTTGCAGTTCCTCTCTACAAAAAAATCCGGCTCTTGAAAAGTAATGCTCTTCCTATCCTTGCAGGAATAACTGCAGGTTGCATAGCCGGAATCTCAAGTATTCTTGCTCTTTCCAGCCTATTAGGACTTGACGATACCATAAGCAGGTCTCTTGCTCCCAAATCCGTAACTACTCCTATAGGAATTGAAATTTCAAGACAGATAGGCGGCCTGCCTGCAATAACAGTGGCTGCAATCGTATTTACCGGAATAATAGGTGCTATTTTGGGTCCGTTTATCTGCCGATGCTTTAGAATAAAAGATAAAGTTGCAGTCGGTGTCGCAATAGGCACGGCATCTCATGCACTTGGAACAACAAGAGCAATAGAACTTGGAGAAACCGAAGGGGCAATGAGTGGACTTGCAATAGGGATAGCAGGCTTGATTACGGTTTTTCTGGCTCCCATGCTGCTTTATGTCTTCGGGCTTGTGACTTGAATGACAAATGACTGACGAACAAACGCTTATGACAAAAGCTTGATGATAAAAGCTTGATGATAAAAGCTTGATGATAAAAGCTTGATGATAAAAGCTTGATGATAAAAGCTTGAATGACAAATGACCAATTTCAAATAGGTAAAAAACTTTTGTTTCAGCTCAGATATTAGATAAAAAATTTCTACTTAAATGAAATTTCTATTTCAGATGCAAATATTAAATAAAAATTCAAGTTTGGGGCAAAGTGTTACCTATAAATATTACACTTTACCCGATTTAAATGGGTTTTTCCAGGTCATCGAAAATTAGTGTACATTCTCATCTGCCACTGGCCATTTTGTATCTTTTTTCTTATAATTCCTTTTGCCATTTCCACATAGATTCCTCTTATCTGTGGTATGAGCATGGAAAGCCCTATTATATCAGACAGAAAACCCGGAGTTAGAAGAGCAAAACTTCCAACTAACACAAAAAACCCATGCAGAAGTTCGTTTCCGGGCATATATCCCCTGCTTGTTGCTTCCTGAATCTCGCGGAGCACGCGGAAACCCTGGGATTTTGCAAGGTAAGCACCCAGGCTTGCGGTTATCAGGATAATGAGTACGGTGTTTAAGGCCCCAATCATTCCACCGATCTTAATGAGCAGATAAAGCTCGATAATGGGGATGAGGAGGAAAATCGAGAAGAGTTTAAAAAACATGCTAATCATTTTCGGGATTTTAAATCTTTATATCTTTGTTGTTGCTAATAGTACTTATTAACACTTTAGTACACGTTAGTAATAGTTAAAGTAAGCTTTTAAATTTTGATCTACATTATTTTGATCTACATTATTTTGATCTACATTATTTTGATCTACATTATTTTGATCTACCTACCTTATTGAGATCACATTTTCTTACTTTTACCTTTTTGAAATCGGATTTACCTAATTTAAAAACTATTTTCTCTAAGGTCTATTTATTTCCATCTCCTCTCAATTTTTCTGCTAAATCTTTCTTTTCATTTGAAAACAATAATTATTTTGTTTTTATAAATGACTGCTTATTTTTTTGATTTTTCCTGCCTTAACAAAATTATTTCTGTCCTGCAAAGTTTGTTTATGTCAGAGAAGTGCTGTTACTTTGAGAGGGAACCATTTTATTTAACGATAATAAGGGATAGTCTGTTATATGATTGCTATAATATTATGTTCGTGATATAACGCACTGTTGAATGAAATAATATTATACCGAAGATTGTGCGCAATACTAGCGCACTAATATATTCTATAAAACGCAAAATATACTCCGGATGTTACAAAGATAGTTACACTATCCCCTAAAAGAGTGTTTGTTTTTCTGAGGTGCCGGATATATGGACTTCGATGCAATTGATGACTTTGTATATAAAGTTATTGGGACTATAGGATCCGATCAGAAGAATCTGTGTTCTGCAGTTGATTTTACCCTGGATCTTGCGGAAAAAAAGTCATTGTCCCCCAATGATTTGCTTGACCTTTCAAATGCCTGTAAGCAGCAGAAGATGGCCATGGAAGAATATGTTTTCGCAAAGGCCTGTTACATAAAAGCTTCCGGAAAGCTCCGTGAAGAAGCCTGTTTTGTGCTGGGCACTGCAGCGCATATTCTGGGTTTTTCCCTTGAAGCTGAGGCAAGCTATCTGGAGGCTCTAAAAGAAAGTCCAGAGAATGAAGATGTGAGGTGTGCCTATGCCGAACTTCTTTTAGAGCTTGGAAGGATAGGAGCTGCTGACAAGGAATATAAAAAGGTACTTGAAGCTTCTCCAGAACATGCAAAAGCGAATGCAGGATATGCTTACCTTCTGACTGAGTATGGATACGTAAGGGAAGCCGAAGAGCACTACTCAAAAGCACTTAAGGCGAATCCTGACTATGTTCCT
This sequence comes from Methanosarcina barkeri 3, assembly GCF_000970305.1. Classification (GTDB taxonomy): domain Archaea; phylum Halobacteriota; class Methanosarcinia; order Methanosarcinales; family Methanosarcinaceae; genus Methanosarcina; species Methanosarcina barkeri_A. The sequence goes on along the minus strand of NZ_CP009517.1, from coordinate 83,367 downwards.
GCCAGAGGTGGATATGCAAATCTGTTATTTGAGTTGGGAAGGCTCAGGGACGCGGAAAAGGAGTACAAGCTTGCAATAGAACTGGACCCTGAAGATCCGAGTCTTCACCATAACTTCGGAGTTTTACTTTCTTTCCTGGGGCGCTCTTCAGAAGCCGAGATTGAGTACAGAAAAACTCTTTCTCTTAATCCGAGGCATAGACGGACCCTTTTTAACTACGGAAATCTCCTTGCAAGAGAAGGCAGGGTTTCAGAAGCCGAAGCGAACTATATGGAAGCTCTTGCCCTCGATCAGAACGATGCAAAAGTCCATTCAAATTACGCAAATCTTTTAGCCCGCTTCGGGAGAAGGTATGAAGCTGAAATGGAATACAAGAAAGCGCTCAGTCTGGATCCAGAGAGTGCAGAAGGACACTACAGTTACGGAAACCTTCTTTCGGAAATCGGGCGCTTTGAAGAGGCTCAGAACCAGTATGAGAAGGCTCTTGCCCTGAACCCCTATTATCCCCCTATTCACTACAGTTACGGTCTTCTTATGAGAAAGATGGGACGTTTTGACGAAGCCAAAAAGGAATATACGAAGGCCATGCAGCTAGATCCGGATATAGGAAGCAAAATGACCGAAACCTGGATTATTCTGGACTAAAAGAAAAAGTTCGGAACTTATCAATGTTTCCCTAACTTGTTTCTAATAAAACAACATCCAACCCCGGCATTTTCTTTTCTATTTCTCATTGATTCCCTGAACATTGACTGACATATCAAAATAAACTATATGAGTTTTCAGGGAAAATTAATTGTTAACAAGGAGTAAACTTTCTCTTCAGGTAGTTTCTTTTCGGGTAGACTCTCTTTTGTTCTTACTACTTTCCAAAGACGAAAAGTTTAATCTCTTCTTTTTCAAATAGTACAAAAGCCGCCGCATTTCCTAGTCCAACATAGTCAGGACAGGAAAAAAGGGAGAGCAGTTTTCCGTCAAACCACCACCTGTATCCATCCTCAAGGGCTGTGTGACCTCTTATAATTCTTTTCAGGTTATTTGTATGTAGAAAGCCATCTACAATATCTGGCCCGAATTCTTTTACAGTCGAACCTCGGGTTGAAGCAGTGAGTCCGGGACGCTTGGAAGGATCGTTCCATAAATAGGGAAAAGCAAAGTCTTCTTCCTTTCTGATATCCTCAATGCTGCCTGTTCCGTTAATCCCACCGTGCACGCAAAATGTATTTCCCGAAAGTACAGCTGCTATCGGCATTTTATCATATGTCCGGCTGACACTTGAAAGAAAATTCCGATCAAAACCGATTTCTTCAAAATAACCGTAATAGAGGTTCATATCTACAGTTTCGTGATTTCCCCTGAGCAGGAAAATATGCTCGGGATCTTCAAGCTTCAACCTGAAAAGGTTTATCAGGACTTCGGTACCCTGGGGTCCTCTGTCCACATAATCCCCGAGGAAAAGAATGTTCTCACAGTTCATTTCTTGTCTTTTTCCTAGTATGAACTCAAGAGCCTCAAGGTCCCCGTGAATATCCCCTATTACCATTACTGGCTCGGCATCAATTCGAAGCACGGCAGGTTCCGACTCCAAAACACGGTCTATTCCAGGAAGAAGAAGAAGCAGTTCTTCTTTTGCGGCAATTTTTCTGGAGATCTTTCCTGACACCACCGGCTCACCTCTGTCCAATAGATCCTCTTAAGGATCCGATCCGAAACTTTCATATGGCTTTCTTATGGAAGCTGATCTGAAAACTTTCTGTATATACAGGGAATTTTTGTGCGATAAATATTTCCAGGCCTCAACAATAAATCTTTCATGTACCCTTATAATGTCAAATTCCCAGTTTTTGTTTGTGATAGCAGGCTTATAGTGTAGTAGCTGTATAGTTGTAGTAGCTGTATTAATGTAGCAGGCGTATAGTGTAGCAGCTGTATAGTGTTAAAGTCTAAAATCGAGTATAATAAAATTAATATTTTAAGTAGTTAAAGTTCAGGCAATTAAAAATTCAGACAACTGGAGTTCAGAGAACAAAAAATTCAGGCAACTAAAAGTCAGAGTACAAAAAGTCCAGATAACAGAAAGTTTAGGCAATTTAAAATTATAAATTATGCCTACTTTAAAAAACGAATCATTATCTCGACAGGAGGCAGATGTATGGAACTTGATATCAATGAACAGGACCCTGAAGACATGGATCTTACAGACGCTGTGCTTGAGTATGATGATATTGTCTCTGCAATCTCAATTCTGGAAAAACGCAGAGAGGAGTTGAGAACTCATATCCTTAGTACCCTGACAGAAAAAGATATCGATTTATTGAGAGTCGGAGATGTGGAACTCAAGCGGCAGAAGGTTGAATGGAAACTCTGGCGTATCAACAGGTTAAAACCATATCTTATGAAGAAAGATCTCTGGGATATAGTCGAATCAGTTGATCGAAAGACTCTCAGCAGATTAATAGAAAAAGGAATCCTGACCGAAGAAGAACTGCAGGGTACATATGACGTAGAAACTCGATACAGTTTACACGTAAAAAGGGCTTGAGTAACAAGTGAGAAGTGAGTTCATAGAAATTGAACTGCGATATAGTAAAATCTGAATGAACTGGAAATCCTTCAGGTGAAGACTCCAGAGGGAATAATCTTTTTCATTCTCTCTTTTTCATTTTCTCTTTTTCATCTTCTCTTTTTCATCTTCTCTTTTTCATCTTCTCTTTTTCATCTTCTTTTTTTCATCTTCTTTTTTTCATTCTCTCTTTTTCATTCTCTCTTTTTCATTCTCTCTTTTTCATTCTCTCTTTTTCATTCTCACTTTTCTGAATTTCAAGTATTGATCACTTTTCCAATATTTTATACTATTACATTTTTAAAGCTCATCCTCTCGTGTTAGTATGGCAGTAAGACGGCCAACTATTTATGTTCAGCCGAATAGAATCTCTTTATAGGTAAATTTCAGGAGGTTTTTAGACATGGAGATTGATGCTGTAAACGAGCTGGTTTTTCGTGTAATCGAACAAGTTGCGGCTGATAACTGTGACTTTGATAAGGTCATTGAGTTTGTCGTTTCCTTCTCAGATGAGCATTCGCTTTCCCAGGAAATCCTGCTGAAACTTTCATCTATTTTTGATAAAGATTCAATGTACAGGGAGAAGTATGTAGTTACCAGAGCCTGTGCTTTGCTATTCTCTGGAAAAGCTCGGGAAGATGCCCTTATGGAGGCAGGAAAAACAGCTTTTTTATTAGGACAAGATGGACTTGCTGTACGGGAATTCAAAGAAATTCTCCAGCAGAATTCCAGAAATGTCGACGCGCTTTGCGAGTATGGAGCAGTTCTGGTGAAGGAAGGCAAAAACGATGCAGCACGTGTTCAATATGAAAAGGTCCTGGAAATCAATCCTTTCCACGTAGATACGCTTTGCAAATATGGCTGCCTGCTTCAGAAGCTCGAAAAACTGGATGAGGCCGAAGAAGTATATAGCCGAGCTTTGATTCTTGACCAGGAAAATGTGAATGCCCACTGTGGGTACGGGACTCTACTTTCCAAACGCGGGCAATTTACCGAAGCAAGTTATCATTATACCAGGGCACTTGAGCTTGAGCCTGGCCATGTGGAATCCAATTTTCGCTATGCTCGTCTCCTTGAAGAAAAAGGAGAACCGCTTGATGCTGAGAAACATTATATAGTAGCCCTCAAAGCCGATCCGGATGATCCACGCCCGCACATTTTCTATGCCCGTTTGCTTGCAGAACATGGTTTTATTCACGGGGCAAGAGTGCACTTCAGGTGTGCTCTTAAAGTAAACCCTGAGGATGTTGAAGTTCATTGTGAGTATGCCAGACTGCTTGCCAGATTCGGGCACAGGCACGAAGCCGAGGTACAGTACAAAAAAGCCCTTGAGCTTGACCCCGGACATTTCAGTACCCTGAACGGATATGCGGATTTACTAAAAGAAAAAGGGAAGTATGCAGCAGCCGAAGAGATTTACAGGCAGGCCGAGTTCTTTAAACGGAGTGCCTGATAAAAGAATGACTGATAAAAGAATGATTGATACCGGAGTGCTTGGAAACCGATTAGTACAGCCTGATCGGTTCAATTCCCATTTTTTCCATCAGGCAGGCAGGGATATCGAGTACCTCGAGAGCCGAATCTATAATAATCCCATCGGAAGTTGCCAAAACTATCTTTTTTTCCGAACTTCCTCCTTCAGTTTTCAGCTCGAAGTCCGCGGCTTTTGAAGTTCTTGCCTCGCCTGAAATTCCGTATTCTTTCATTTTGTGACGGATGAAGCCTGCAAGCTCCCCGCTTCTGCTGATCTGGGCGTCAAGAAGAAAAATAACTGATTTTGGACCTGTTTTGGAGAGAAACTTGAGGACTGCATTGAGGGCTTCCTCGATATCTTCGGCTTGTTTTGCCTTGCTGAAATAGTAGCGGGTGTCCCTTATGTACCCGTCATCACAGAACCACATGGGTTCTTTTTTTAGTAGACTATCCACACTAAGAAGGACATTATATCCGTCAAGGAGAAGATCTCTATCTTTTATGCCTGTGCATTCCATTTTTTTGTTTATTCTGGAAACTATCCTGTCCGGGGGCATAATTACTCTTGTGAGAATATGTCGTTCTTCCAGGCTGAGCTGGAAGTGGTCAGCCACGAAACGAACGGTCGCAAATTTCGGATAGCCCCACCGGAGTATGCTCCGGATATCTCGTGCAGGTTTGAGTAATTTTTCTTTGAGTAACTCATCTTTCAGGCAGGGACCGGAAAGATCGGCTGAACTTACATGCAGATCTCTCATTGATGGTTTTCTCCTTTTGGGAAGGGAGTTCTTTAAATGAGTGAATATATATGTTATATATACGTGTTTGCGGAAATAAAAATACTAATGTGATCTCAGACTGTCGGTTAGCTTCTTTGATTTTTACTTAGGTTCTGTTCAATTTATCTCAGTTTTCAGCTGTGAGCCAGCTTACGGTTCCGGCTGGAGGGTTTACTATGGAAATATTATGGCTGGCTCAGGAAGAAGTAACAAGTGTTATGGATATGAGTTCTGATATGCAGGTAGTAGAAAGGGCTTTCAGGCAGCATGGTCTTGGTAGGGTCCAGATGCCTCCAAAGTCCTATCTTTACTATACAGCGTATAACGGGGACCTGCGGACAATGCCTGCATATCTTGAAGAGGAGAACATTACTGGTGTGAAAATCGTAAACGTCCACCCAGGAAACCCAGCTCGTGGGCTTCCCACGGTAATGGCACTTATTGTCCTTATTTCTCCGGAGACAGGTGCTCCTGTAGCAATTATGGACGGGACCTACCTGACTGATGTCAGGACCGGAGCTGCAGGAGGAATTGCCGCAAAATACCTTGCAAGGAAGGACTCAAAGATCATAGGCCTTGTTGGGACCGGAAACCAGGCAAAGACCCAGCTTGAGGCTCTTTGCGAGGTTTTCCAGCCTGAACTGGTAAGGGTCACTTCCAGGACAAAGGAAAGCTCTGAACAGTTTATCCGGGAAATGGCAGATATTACTCCCTGTGAAATCCGTTACGAAGAAAACATTGAGAAGGTCTGCGACTGCGATATCCTTGTTACGACCACTCCTACTAGAAAACCAATCGTAAAGGCCCAGTGGATCAAAGAAGGTACCCACATAAACGCAATCGGGGCTGATGCAGTAGGAAAAGAAGAGCTTGACCCCGAACTTTTACTCCGATCCAAAATAATTGTGGATGATATTGTCCAGGCCCTTCACTCCGGAGAAGTAAACGTTCCTCTGTCCAAGCACTACATTTCGGAAAACGATATCCATGCCGAACTCGGTGAAGTAATTGTCGGCCTGAAACCCGGCAGGACAAATGACGAAGAAATTACGATCTTCGATTCAACAGGCCTTGCCATTCAGGATGTTGCAAGCGCACACCTGGTTTATGAGAGGGCTGTCAGTAAAGGGCTCGGCAAGCAAGTTCTTATGTTCTGAAACCCGAGTCCCGTCTCGGGAGGACGGGGCCGTTTCGCTCACGTAGTTCGCTCAAGCGGATTAATTTGTGAATAAATAAGTTTCATTTGCCGAGTTCCGTCACCCGAGTTCCGTCTCGGGAGGACGGGGCCGTTTCGCTCACTTCGCTCGCTCAAGCGGATTAATTTGTGAATAAATAAGTTTCACTTGCCGAGTCCCGTCTCGGGAGGACGGGGACCTTTTCGCTTCGCTCAAGAGGTCTGAATTATAATGAAGATACTAAGCTGAGCCAAGAGGACTGATTTACGGGTTTAGTTATGAGTGGCGCTCAAGGGGATTAATTAGGGCAAGAAAGGCTATATTTTCGATTCGCTCAAGAAAGCTGATTTACCTGAAATTAATTTCGGGCTACGTAGCAACGTAGTCAAACGGCACAAAGCGATCTATTTTGAAAATGTTTGGCAGCAAGCTTTTTAACAAAAACTTAATCAAAAACGACTTGGCAGAATTGTCAAGCGTTTTAACACTTGAGGGCCAACGTTTGGATTTGCTGACCTTATCCCTAAACCCTATCAGCGTGATCAACCGGCGCAACGGTTGCGGGTCAACGATTGCGGCACAATAGTTGCGCGAGGAGACAATTTCAGGTAAAATATTTCTTTTCGTCCGGCAAGCGGACTAATTTTTAGAGTTAAGGCTGTTCGCGGTTTCAATGTCTTTGGTAGCTATAAAGATCATACGGACTAAAACTAGAACTGCACCGGCCAGAAGTAGCGAACATAGGAAAAGCAAGGTTATTTTCCAGTGATTTATATCTTTTTACTAGTTTTAAAATCCGAACGGAAAATTCCCTAATACGATAGTTGGTATAATTAGTTAAAATCACTGAAAATAGAGAATATGGAAAAAATAACACAGGTATTCATTCCTGTTTAGAGGAAGGGAAGTTTAACATAAATCTTCAAACTCGAAACTACAATAGAACAAATTCACAACACATAAATAACTGGCAATAAACCATTCATAACTGGCAATAAACCACTTATTAGTTGGTGGTTTCTGGAGACCGGTTATACCCCTAGCAAATACTGTACTTTGTCCCAAATATTCCAGGTTTTTATTTCCGACTATTCTCAATGTTCTCCTGAAACCACTCAATACTTTTTTTGCGTTCAGTATTTTTACATACAATACCTTTTTTACACACAATACTTTTTCTAAAAAGTTTAATCAGGTTCTCTGCCCTGTACACCTGAATGTTCTGACGCCTGCAATTTTCATATCTCTTTTCAGATTCCTATTATTTCGTAAACTTTTTCCATGTCAAGGTTCTGCTCAACTACATTTGCAAGTTCTTCGTAGGCATCATTTTCGGTCATGACGTTTTCAGGGCTGTACTCAAGTCCTTTTTTCTCGTAGAGATACCGCATAAAGGCATCCCTTATATTTTTATTGTCGAAGAGCCCATGCAGGTAAGTTCCGATTACCAGACCTGTCTCATCGATTGCACCATCATTTCCGAAGATGTTACGGTTAGAATCAGTTATGCCCATATGGATTTCGTACCCTTTTATTTCTTCTCCGTTTATTGGAGCAAGTATCGGGCCGTAAGCGTTTACCTTTTTCGTGACCTGGATTGTTCTCTTTTTGTATTCTCCGAACTTTGTCCCTATATCCAGAAGTCCCAGACCTTCAAATTCGGCTTCGACTCCGTTTTCAACTCCGGAATCGTAAATTGTCCTGCCAAGCATCTGATAGCCACCGCAGATTCCGAAAACCGGGATTTTTCCCTTGAAGGCCTGGATTTTTTCGGCCATACCGCTTGCCTTAAGATCGAGCAGATCGTTAACCGTATTCTTTGTGCCCGGAATCATAATCGCATCTGGAGTACCGAGGTCTTCATCAAGCTCCACATAGCGAATTTTAGCAGATCCTTCCAGGGGCTCGAAGTCCGTAAAGTTTGAAATTCTTGGCAGGCGAATAACTGCGATCTCGATTTCTTTTTCATTTCTTTCGGCTTCTTTATCTTCAAGTGAGACCGAATCTTCAGAAGGAATGTTAAGCTTGAAATAAGGAAGGACTCCAAGTACCGGAATACCGGTTTTTTCTTCAAGTTGCTTCAGGCCCGGTTTCAGGATTTCCAGATCGCCTCTGAATTTGTTTATAATAAATCCTTTGACATTTTTCCGTACATCTTCTGGAAGAAGTGCAATTGTGCCGTAGAGGCTTGCAAAAACGCCTCCTCTCTCGATATCTCCAACAAGGATTATAGGAGCCTGTGTGAGCCTTGCAGTGCCGATATTTACAATATCCCTTTCGTAGAGGTTAATTTCAGCAGCCCCTCCAGCTCCTTCCATAACAATAATATCATGTTCCTTGCAGAGCCTTCCGAGAGCTCCTTCAAGGACTTCGTTCATTTCTGCAATGGACTCGTAGTACTGGCCTGCACTCCTGTCAGCGTAAGGTTCTCCCAGCAGGATTATTTGGGAAACACAGTCTCCTTTGGGTTTTAAAAGGACGGGATTCATATCGGCAGTAGGCTCGGTGCCTGCAGCTTTTGCCTGGATTGCCTGGGCAATTCCGATTTCCTTTCCGTCTTTTGTAATCCAGGAATTCAGGCTCATGTTCTGAGCCTTGAAGGGGGCAACCCTGTACTCTCTTGAAAGAATTCTGCATATGGCAGTCACAACTGAACTTTTCCCAACATGGGAAGCAGTTCCCAGGATCAAGACGCTTTTCTTTTCCATTTTTACCACACCTTCTGCTCGAACACCTATTTTTAAATTTACTTTTCTAATGTTGTACGTTAGCTGTTATTTTTCTCCTGAGAATGAAAATCAAGTAAAATTGTTTATTTTTAATATTTCTTTTCTTATACTTCAACTAAAGAATAAATACTTTCGGATTCACTGCAGGTTTTGTTTATTTACTTTAAAAATTAGCTGAGTTTCAGGCTTTTACCTTTTTAGCCAAACCTGGAAACATTTTCTCTCCAGCTATATTTCATTTAAATATCACAAACAGCCTTCGTGACAATTAGATTGGGAAAAAAGACAATGAAAACTGCGATTTTTTACTTCTTTTACTTATTATTTCACCCACTCCATCATTTGCAGCAGATAGTTCTCAAGCTAGGGAAAGTTAGTACAGATCTCATAGCTGAACTTGAGCGCTTTAACGGAGATAGGGAGGTCACTGCTGAGACAGAAAAAAGGCTATAAAACCAGAGGCTGACCTAAATCAACACCAAAATTTTTTGAATGATTGGCATCGAGAGTACTCCCAATAACGTAATTACTATTATCTAATTACTTAAGCAGTTAGTTCCACAGTCAGGATAAACAAAGCGAGATACTATTTATAGATAATGAAAAAGTACAGGTAATTTTTTTGTTCTATTTTTCCCCTTTTGCACTTTCAATCAAAATTATTTAATTCAGTAAAAAACGGCAATGCTATTAAAATTATCTTTCTCGTTAAACATTTCAACGTTAACCAATATCTCTTTGAATTTAAAAATTAGCTCCAGTTAATTATATATCGTTTTTGGATGATGTTTACATACCAAAGCATAGCGAACAAAACCTTGTGCGGGAATTCTCATCAACTGATCATTGTATGAGAATCCCATTTTCTTATTTTTTTCAACTTTTTATATATCCAGGTAATCTTTATTTATTTTCAACTCGGACATTACGATCTTTTTTAAACGTTTGCTCTTTTAATAGGTTACATTTGTATGAAATTTTATATAAAGAATATTTTATTCTAAATTTATTTTGTCATCTGGTAATTTTTCAGTTGTGTGTTAATTACCTTTTAATTTACTATGCTATTTTAATTTATTACTTTTCTTAATCTCTAAAGTAAGTGCAGGAAAGGGTGTCATGTAGAGTGTATCTGTAACATATTTTAATTCCTGAATCTCAATACAAATATTTATATTGATTGGCAGATATTTTTAATGTAATGGAAAACAGTAAAGAATATCAGCTTTACCTTGAAGCCCTGGACAATGAAAGATCGGCGTGGGGAAGACGAACGGCAGTAAGGCGACTCTGTGACTGTAAAACCGAAGAGTCTCTATACTACCTGAATGAGCTTATAGTTGATAGATATTTAATTGTTCCTGATTGGCTTAAGAAAATCGCAAGGGAGTATTACGTATCTCTGTGTTTGGAATTTCTCTGATATTAATCTTTTAACGAATTTGGTTTTTTTGGGGCACCTTTCGGAAGATTCACATCTGTTGAGAAGCAGTAACGGATTTGCTGAAAATTAATGATTTGCTGAAAAATTTATCTGTTTACCGATAAGGCTGTAGTAATTTCCTAAGATTTATATGCAATTACCTCAATTCTCTGATGAATCTCAGGAACCAATATGCTTAGCTACAAGCTTACTTTACCCATGAGTTCCCGCTTCTGGTTCCTGTTACGAAAAAAGTTTTTACTAAAATAATTCTCCTTTATTAAAACTCTACTAATCTAATTATTTAATACAGGTGTTTTATAAGCCTTAAACCTCAATTTAACGATAAACCTCAATTTAACGATAATTATTTCAGGACGGATCTAGAAAATGAGCAGGGATACTGGAAAAGCTTTAGGAGGCCCGGCAATAGCCTTGGTGGGCATTGGAGCAATAATAGATATCATTTTATTTTACTTCATGTTCAAGTTTGCTGATGAGGAAAACCTGTTTATGGTTCTCTTAACCGCAGCGTTGATAGGAATTATCGCACTGGTGATTGCTAAAGGTCTTGTTTCCCTATCCAGGCGTAATTATGGAAAATAACTGAATAAATGAGTAACTTTGAAGATTTAGCTGAAATACGATCAAATGATAACTGAGTAATTTTAGAGCTGATCCCAAAACTAATTGTATTTCCATACTATTTCCATACTATTTCCATACTAATAAGAAATTTAGAACCATTCCAGTAATAAGAAATCAATGGCCATCGAATTTAGATTCGGACTTAATTTTGAGTTTTGGGATCAGCTTTTAAATAAAGGTGAAGTGAAATAACTCGAAAATGAAAAAGGGTAATAATTCACCACACCTTAAAACACCATAGTTTCCCGATTATGGAAATTATTTCTTCTACTTTTCTAAATTACGTTCCGCATTCCCAGCCGCTCATGTAACATTCCTGTGTTGGCGTTAGTTCGTCGATGCTTATGCCCATTGACTGAAGTTTCATTTTTGCCACAAAAGTATCAAGTTCCAGAGGTACTTTATGTACTCCGTTAGCAAGCTTATTTTCGGCAATATAACGCACACAGAGGGCCTGGTTTGCAAAACTCATATCCATAACTTCGGCTGGATGGCCGTCACCAGCAGCAAGGTTAACAAGCCTGCCTTCAGCTATGACATTGATACGCCTGTCGCCGAGATCGTATTCTTTTATATTGTGTCTTACGGTTCGGGTGGATTTGGCAAGGGAGGCAAGGGCTTCCATATCGATTTCCACATTGAAGTGGCCGGAATTTGCAAGGATTGCTCCGTCAGGCATGGAATTGAAATGTTCGGCTGTGAGGATGTCACGGTTTCCTGTGGTGGTCACAAAGAGTTCACCTAGTTTTGCAGCATCTGCCATCTTCATGACCCTGTACCCGTCCATCCTGGCTTCAAGAGCTCTTATAGGATCGACTTCGGTAACAATTACATTTGCCCCAAGGCCTGAAGCACGCATTGCAACTCCTCGACCGCACCAGCCGTAGCCTGCAACAACAACGTTTTTGCCTGCTACCAGGAGGTTTGTGGTCCTGTTAATCCCGTCCCAGGCTGACTGGCCTGTCCCGTAACGGTTGTCAAAGAGGTATTTTGTCATGGCATCGTTTACTGCAATTACCGGCATTTTCAGGGCTCCTTCCTTTTCCATCGCATGAAGCCTGTGTACACCGGTTGTTGTCTCTTCGCAGCCGCCAAGAATATTCGGAAGCAGGTCGGTCCTTTCTGTATGCAATTTAAATATAAGGTCTGCCCCGTCATCGATTGTGATATCGGGTTTTATGTCAAGAACCCGGTCGATTGCCTCGTAATATTCCTGGCTTTCGACTCCGTATCTTGCAAAGCAGCTTATATCCTTGCGGGTACCAAGGGCAAGGGACACGTCATCCTGTGTACTGAGAGGGTTGCAGCCGGTAATTGATACCTCTGCACCGCCTGCAGCGAGGGTCTCTACAAGGACTGCGGTTTTTGCTTCCACGTGCAGGGCCATTCCTACCTTCAGCCCTTTAAGGGGTTTTTCCTCCTCGAATTTTTTCCTTACTATGGCAAGTACAGGCATATGATTTCTTGCCCAGTCCATCTTCATGTTTCCGGATTCTATGAGTTCTTTTTCGGTCATATTGATCCCGTAATATCAAATATACAATTGAGTTCGATCTTTATTCTAGCTTCAAACATAAGTGTTTATCTTTTACTCACTCAGGTTACTAATTCAGGCTATATAGCAAAACACTTCCGACATAATTATTTTATTTTAGTTTGTTTTTTATTTTAGTTTGTTTTTTATTTTAGTTGGTTTGATTTTATTTTAGTTTGCTTGATTTTATTTTAGTTTGTTTTATAGATGGCATTTTCAAGCGTTTACCCTTGCAACAAGCTCTTTTGCAGCTTTTTGAGCCTCTTCCATTACCTTCTGCTCGTCCAGGACCAGAACCCTGTAATCGTCCATAAGGACTTTTCCATCTACAATTGTTGTCCTGACATCGCTTCCTTTTGCAGAGTACACCAGGTGAGAAGGAACGTCAAAACATGGAGTAAGATGCGGTTTTTTCATATCTACCACAATAAGGTCCGCTTTCATTCCGACTTTCAACATGCCGGTTTCCGTGCCAAGGGCTTTTGCACCGTTTACCGTACCCATTTGAAGCACCTGCTGCGCAGGAAGGGCAGTAGGGTTGAAAGTATTGACTTTATGCAGAAGAGCAGCCGTTTTCATCTCCTCAAAAAGGTCAAGGTTATTGTTTGAGGCACAGCCGTCAGTGCCAAGACTCACATTAACTCCTTTTTCAAGCATCTTGTTTACAGGAGCAATTCCTGAAGCTAGTTTCATGTTACTTATTACATTATGGGAAACGTTCACTCCTCTCTTCCTCAGAATTTCTATGTCGCCGTCGGAAAGCCAGACACAGTGAGCAGCAAGCACATCCGGCCCTAAAAACCCTATATCTTCCAGGAGATGCACCGAGCATTTTCCGTACCTCTCTTTCATAGCCAGAAGTTCGGCTTCGGTCTCAAGGACATGTATATGGATTCCGGCACCGTCCCTGTTAGCCTCTTCCCTTACCTTTGCAAGAAACTCCTCAGAGCATGTGTTCGGAGCATGAGGCCCATACATTGTTTTTATCCTGCCATCGGCTGCTCCCTGCCATGCCCGAACAAAGCGCTTCCCTTCCTTAAGGTCGACTTCTCCTTTTTCTTCGTTCCAGAGTTCTATGAGCCCGTGGCAGAGTGAAGCCCGAAGCCCTGATGCCTCAACTGCTTTTGCAGTCTCGTCCATATAAAAGTACATATCCGCAAAAGAGGTGGTGCCTGACCTTATCATTTCCAGACAGGCAAGCAGACTGCCTTTATAGACATCTTCTGCGGTCAGCTTTGCCTCAGCAGGCCAGATATGTCCCTCAAGCCAGTCTGCAAGCTGTAAATCATCGGCATAACCCCGGAAAAAGGTCATTGCGGCGTGAGTATGCGTATTTACAAGCCCTGGCATTACCACCGAATGTTTTGCATCAATCACGGTCTCGGCACTTTCACTGGTCTTTTCCCCGATTTCCGTAATCTTTCCGTCTTCAATGACAACAGTCCCGTTTTTGAGGTCTCCTGCATCAGGGTCCATAGTCAGAACGTAAGCATTTTTTACAATTATGTCAGCCATATAATCAGATCCGTCAGGTAATGAACTGAAGCTGTTAGACTATTCTGAATTTAAGAATGCTGTCCAAATTAAAGAAGTACTGGACTTAACAGGTAACTGGGATTAAAAGGTATTGGGATTAAGAGGTTATACTAAAAAAAGTTGTCCTGAGAATTATGTTAAAATCCTGAGAAAAAAGTTTATAAATTTATGAAGAAATAAGAATTCTTAAGAAAACAAGAATCCTTTAGGAAACGAAAATTCTTAAGAAAATGAGAATTCCTTAGAAAATAAAAATCCTTCAGAAAACAGGGTACTTTAGAAAACAAGAATTCTTAAGAAAACAAGAATACTTTAGAAAACAAGAGTTTTTGAAATTCAGACTCTTGAGAAAAATAGGCTTTTTGCAGCATTTGCACTTTACTGCTGGATTTTACTTATTAAAGTCTTAAAGCCTGCTAAGGTCTACTCGAATCTGCTCCTTACTTAGAGTTCCTGCTCATTGATTTCTGCCTCCAGGTTCAGGGCTTCAAGGTAAAGGCGCATAATTTTCAGCCTTTCTTCGGCAATCTTTTTTGCAGCATCGGTATTCAACTTTTCAGGAATTGTGAAAGGTTTGTACTGCATATATTCGTTAAAGCCTTCAATAGGGTCTTCAATGTACACAGTCCTTTTTGAACTCCCTTTGTCCATCCCTGTTGTATGCTTTAACATTCTGAGAGCTCCCATGGAAAGAACAGCCCTGAAAATCCCTACTGCTCCAAGGGCATCAAGCCTGTCAGCGTCCTGTAAAATTCGGGCTTCGAGAGTTTCCGGACTTTCCCCTGCGCTGAAGCGGTGCACTCGGATACAACCAGTAACAGCCTCAATAACCTCTTTTCCGAGTCCTGATTTTGAAAGGAATTCCGATGCGATGTCGGCACTATATATGGCATGATCTCCGCCTTCTTCATGCTCCTTAATAACGCCTACATCATGGAGGAGGGCTGCAAGCTGAAGTACGAACGGATCCCCCCCTTCTTCTTTCTGGATTTTCAGGCAGAGGGCTTCTACTCGATTTATATGAGACATATCGTGGGAACTGGGCTCACCTTCAAGAAAGATAGCTACAAATTCCCTTGTTTTTTCTATCAGATCCATACTCAGTGTTCCAGTTCAAAGGTAGTTATAAACTACCTTATTTTTCTCAGGACACATACTCAGTGTCCCAATTCAAAGGTAGCTACAAATTCCCTTGTTTTTTCTCAGACAATATTCAGTATTCCAGTTCAACAGTCATAGTTTTAAGATATTCCTGGATTTCGGAAATGGCCTCGGAAAGAGCTCTTTTGTTATCATAAGTTGTGATTAATTTTACTAGTTCTTCTTTTCTCTCTTTTTTTAGTTCCACGCCGAGCTTGATCATATTTTCGAGTGCCCGTGTAAGATTGTCAACTATCGAGATTGTAGCCATCCTTGAAGTCCGTGAAAGAGGATTGAGGTCAATGGTTATAACAGTCTTTCCCATTTCTACAAGTTTCTCACACCTATCTCCGTCTTCCAGTGGGACAAGCACGACATCTGCAGAATAGATCCCACGACTTTCTACCAGCCGCCTGGCGTGAGAGAGCTCAAGGCTTGCATCCGGGTTTTTCCCGAGCACTTCAGAAGCTCCGTTGGCTCTGAGTTGTTCTATTATAAGATGAACCCTTGTTTCGGTTCTGTGAAAGAGATTGACTTCAAGTTTTGCCCCTGTAACATCTGCAAGAGCAACAACTTTTTCAGGAGCCAGGGCTGCGACATTGCCGTTTACGGAGATCACAGGGTTCTTTGCCAGAAGCAGTGCAGCAACTGCTGCTCTTTCAGCGTACAGGGCAGACTTAGTGCTTCGTTCGCCTATAAGGTAATCAAAGCTTTCGCCTCTTCCCTGAGAAATTAGTCCCTGAATACTAGTAATTCCCATTTTTACCCCGGCTGTAACCTTTTCACGGGCTATCAGGGACTCATACCTCGGGTGGTCTTTGGGTATCTCGGTCATATTGGTCGCTTACCTTTTTTAATTTACTTACTTTTTTTAATTTACTTACCTTTTTTAATTTACTTACCTTTTTTAATTTACTTTCCTTTTTAAGCTATAGGGAGATTAGCTACGTAGCAATTTTCTACAAGTACTTTTTTCTTTCATTGATCTGTTCAAAAAATTTATTTACTGAATTCATTCATTTGTTCACTCATTCACTCATTCATTCATCAGCCTTGGCACACAGGTGCTTATGCCGTATTCCAATACCTCTCCGAATTCCTGGAGGGCTTCGTAGAGACGGAACTGCTGGGAGTAAGGGGCAATTGCAAAAACAGTATCCCCGAGCATAGCCTGGGAAGCAAGCCCACCATTTGCGTTTGCAGCTTCGATCACATCTTTTGCCTTACTGCTCATAAGACCGGTTTTACTGGCAAAAGTTTTCGCCTGATACATGAAGTTCTCAAGAGTAGGTTTTTTAAGAAGCTCGGACATAGCTTCTTTTCCTGCACTATTAATTTTTAAGGCTGCAGCTTCATCCCTCAGGACTGAACCGGTAGAAATTTCGCCAAGCACAATACAAAAAACCCTGGCTTCGGGAGCCGGAATCCTATCCACAAGCCCGTACTCGGGCCCGCCGGGCTGCAGTCTGATCACTACTCCACCGCTGGACTGAGCAGCAATATCTCCAAGTCCGCTGCAATTGACAACTTCAGCCACGTGGGCATATTCGGTCAGGCTTTTTACGGTCTGGTCCAGGGAAAGCGCATTGTTCAGGGCATAAGCGGCCCCGAGAGCTCCTGCACCTGAAGCTCCAAACCCGCATCCAATCGGGATTTCTGCCCAACTTTTTATTCTTACAGGCACTTTGGTCATCATCTCTGCGACCGTTCGAGTAGTTCTGCCTTCAACTCTTTTTCCATTAAGGAAAATTTCGGTTTCTTCTATAGATTTACCGATCTTTATTTCGGTGGTCACGCCTCCGTTCAGGACAATTCCGCAGCCTGTAGAACCCTTACGATGAGGATTTTCGTGCTCGTGGATCTGGAAAAAACCTGTTATGTGTCCCGGAGCATAGGCTTTTGCCTGAATGTCTGCTCCTTCACTCTCATATGTATACATAGAAAACGCCTTTTTGCTACTTCAATCATTTTTTCAAAGTTCGTTCATGTTTTGCAGGATACTTTGCAAAATGCTTCCGGTTTTTGTAAAGGATTTTTGTAAAATACTCTGGGATACTTTGCGGCAGATTTTTACTTTAACAGACTGGCTACCTCTTCAAGGATACAGGCTGCAAGTTTGCGTTTGTTCCCGCTTACGTGCCTTGGTTCACTTTTTTCCCGTTTAAGCAGGTATAGTTCATTCTCCTCAGTGCCCATTCCACCTCTAGCAACGTCATTTGCTGCAATCAGGTCCAGTTTTGACGTTTTAAGGGTTGAAGCTGCCCTTCTGAGGAGTTCGTTTTTTTCAATTCCGGTTTCAGCCTTGAAACCTATAATCACGAGGTCGGGATACCTTTGACGGCATTCTTTAATCAATTTGCGGGTGGGTTTCAGTCTCAAGGTGAGTTCTCCTCCCGATTTTATCTTTTCGGGAGAAGGCTCGGCTGTATAGTCTGCAATTGCTGCCGAACTGATAAGGACATCGTACCCTTTCTCAAGTTCCGAGAGCACGGCATCGGTCATTTCGGCGGCGCTCTCTGCAAAGATCTCACCGATCCCTGCAAACCCAAGTCGGTCCCTATGAACCAGGGTTACATTAGATCCATTGCGGTAAGCTTCAAGGGCAAGTTCCCTACCGGTTTTGCCTGAGGCTCGGTTCGTGAGAATTCTGATGGGGTCCAGACTTTCGGCAGTAGAACCGCTCGTAATAATTATCTTTCGGTTTTCAAGGTTTTTACTTCCGAGAGCTCTTTCTACCTCGAGCACGATTTCTTCATTTGCCGCAATTTTTGCGACGCCTTCTTCAAGCCTGGGGCCCACAATAGAGACTCCCCAGCTTTTCAATTTTACCAGATTTTCAGATACAGCAGGGTGCCTGAACATTGATTCATGCATTGCAGGAACAATCATCACAGGCACACCAGAGCCAAGGGCAGTTGTTGTAAACGAGGTAACAGGAGTGTCATCTATTCCGTATGCGATTTTTCCTATGGTGTTTGCGGTTGCAGGGGCTATAAGGAGAAGGTCGGCTCTGCCCTTAAGCCCGCAGAACTCCACATGCTCAACCCTGCCTCCAAGTTCGGTGATTGTTGGATTTCCCGTAGCATAGTGCAGGGCATCAGGGTGCAGGATATGTGTAGCAGCCTCTGTCATAACAGCATGGACTTCAGCCCCGTTTCTTATCAGCTCTCTGGCAAGCTCAACTACCCTGACTGCTCCAATACTTCCCGTAACACCAAGAACTATGGTTTTTCCGGCAAGGGAAGAGCTCTTTTGCCCCTGGATCCAAAGTGTGGGATGGAACTTTTCGGCTCTGGACCTGAGGGCCTTTTGCTTTTCTTCGTTATCCATTTCATCTACTCAATCCGGTCCCTTTGACCGGGGCTTTCCTGATTAGGGTCCTTCTGCCTGTCTGGGTTTAAAAATCTTTCAATTGGGTTCTCAATGGGATTCTCATTCAGGCAGCGGAGTGATCTATAAGGTATAAGCTGGACAATAATCTCTTAAATCAGCTTGCTTTTCAGAAAATGCTCCTGAAAGCAAAGTGACATTCAATACGATATTATTAAAACTTTCGAAATAATAAGGATGAAATTGAGAAGGAAACTTTATCGAAAGTTTTATTTTATTAATTCGGTATCTAAGTCAAAACTAACAGAGTGGGAGGAAGACAAATCAGCGACAGAAAAACAAAAAAAGAAGCCACTGGAGTTACTACAAGAGGATTAAGCACATTTCTAGGGAAGATTTCAGGAAAAGAGCAACTCGAACTTGAAATCAACAGGCTCAACTCGCAGGTAGTTAAACTGGAACTTGACCTGCAGAATGCAAAAAACCAGCTTGAAAAGAAAGAAATCCTCGCAAAGCAGGCAGTTTCGGACAGGCAGGAAGTTGAGGCTCTTTTAAACCAGGAACGTGTTCGAACCCGAACTCTTTCCCACGAGCTCGAAACAATTCAGGCTGAATCTCAGGGTAAATTGAAACTTCGCGGAACTGAAAATCTGAGCCTGCAGGCTATTCAGGTTTACCTCTCCAAACTCAAGTCCTTCCACGCCCCTGCAGGTGGCTTGTTGACCGCTTACCTGCCCTCGGGTACCCGGCTCTCAGATGTAATAAGTGAAAAGGTTCTTGAGCGTGTGGAAGAAGAAACCCTTATCCTTCTTGACAGGCTTGAACCTGAGACCGGCCTTGTACTTTTTTATGATCTTCACCGTATGGTCTGCGAAGCTATAGCCCCTCCTTTTCCGATTACTTCTCCAGCCTGGCAGCTTGGGGACAGTTTTGAGGTCTCTTTGCTTGAAGAGAGTTTAAGCAGGGACTACAGCATGCTTGTCCTTATCCTGCATGCAGGGGAGTCATTCATAGGTTTTGCTCCAGATGCGCAGGTTTTCGATACCGAGGAGATTATCCGCAGCAGCGTGAAGGAAAAACACAGTAAGGGAGGCTTTAGCCAGCGCCGCTTCGAACGCCTGAGGGAAGAGGATATCGCGCACCACATGGATAAAGTCCTCGAGGCCCTGGATAAGATTCTTGAAGAAAATAAGTTTATTGACTGCGTTATTCTGAGCGGGGATTTTCAGTTAATTGGGGAAATCCGGAAGCGTTTGCCCCTTAACCTTGAGGTAATCGAAAAGCCGTCTGACATCAGGGTCGAAAAAACAGGCGGTGAAGAGATTCTCAGGACAGTTTTAAGCTCAAGACGGTATTTATTGTGAGCACAGAGGATTTTTCTTTGAAATTCCAAAAATAGCTAACAAATATTGGTAATGTGCAGATGAATTTGCCTATTCCAGTTTTGGTGGCTTTGATGCGGGTTTCTTATCGTGCGTATCATCTATCTTTGTACGTAAATTGGAAAATGCATCTAAGCTATAACTACGTTCCTATTTCTCTATAAATTAATTGGATATATTCCATTTTAACATTGTAATCTTGTTAAAAATTCTTTGTAATACTTTTATGCAACAACTGGGACTGAAAAAAATTCAAAGGAAATATTCCATTGGTCTTCTAGTGCCTTACCATATTATAATTCAAAAGATGAAAGCTATAGTACTACACAAAATGTATATCTTGAAGCCGGACATTCTTATATTCAATATCTTGTAGTAAAAACAAGCGCTTCAGCTGTAGGCACTGGTGAAGGAGCAGCAGATGCATTGACCGTCAGAGACCTTGCTAGTTATTTACAGTTCTGCGGATATACAAGAATTGATTCTATTAAGATCGATTTTCAATGAACAGTAACACAAGATAACCGCTAAATATCTACAATTCATTTGTATCCGGTTAAGGATCCTGTTAACGTTAAAATGACTACTGAAATCATCTATACATCTCGATTTACATTTCTAGGTTTACAGAAGCGGCAACAAAAATAACACATTTCTTATAGATCGTATCTTAACCGAATACAAATGATCTACAATTTAGTAAAATCAGCTACAAGTGTTTGATTTCAATGAACAAAAGAATACTATGCAGTGTATTTGGATTTTGGGGAGGTTTGCTGCTGGCTTCCTCCCTTATTTTTATGTATATAACTCTGTATTATATAAATAGACTAGAAAATCTGTTTTCTCATGACTCTCTTCTTTTTTATATGTCATGTTTTGTCGTATTATCTGTAGCTGGTTTTTTTTCAGGGATCAGATACTCTCAAAAAAACCAACTCGAAATATATGGCTAATTGCATATATTTTATTATATTAATCCTACTTTTTGGGAAATCCTGAGGAATGAAAATAGTAAAGAACTACTGATTATAGCATTCTTTTTTATTTTCGCTGTCATATATGCTGAGTTGTCTGATTATGTTTGGAAAATTTGGATGAAATATGTTAGTTTACGATTCACAGGAGCGGCTACCTCATAGTACTTTTCTCATGAGGCGTAGCTTCTTTAGAGGTCCATACTCGCGTATATTAATACATGCGTATAAGCGCATGCGCACATATTATAGAAAACAAACAAAGCTGAAAAGGGTTAATTAGATATTTAAACAGCTATTGGTTTATAAAAATCGAATAGCGCTATTTTTGGACTTCTTTGCAGGCTCATAGTTGATTTCGTACAACATATTAGAATGAAGATATTTTTGAATGGCGGGTTTGTAAAGAGTTGCTACTTATGTAAAAAGAGAGGAACTGTCGAGAAGAATGAGTCTTGAAATTTCATCCTTGACTTCTAAAATCCCTGAAGTTTTGAAGTCTTAAAAATTTTCACATTAAATTTTAGAACCGTGTTAAAATTTTAGAATAGATGTTAAACAATTAACGCGTATCGTTTTAATAAAAGAATTATTCACTTTTTATTGATGCTGTGGGAATTTACTTGGGGCAATCTGCCAAATAAAATACTTATGGTCAATCATCAAATTATCAGAGATATAGAAGTAACTTATAGGCTCAAAATTAATTTGAAGATCGAATTGTTAGAGAATCTGGATACAAAACTTATAAAGAACCAATAACAAGGAGTTTATGGAGTTTGGAAGTGTTTCCCAGCATCACCCAAACTACATCATACATGCTCTAAGAGGCTTATATATTTGTAAAAGAGATATTTATGTAATTTTTATATGTACGATTTCATGAAATCTGGACACAAGTATAATTCTAGATTGTAAAAAGGAAATTGGAAATATGCTAAAAAAGAACATTTCGAGTTTGGTTGTAAGTATATGCCTTGTGTTAGTTCTTATTACTTTAAGCTATTTTTTGTGGCATAGTTCTCTAATAGAAGCTAATAGTGAAATTACAAATTCCTTTTTCATAAATAATTGGGGTAATACAAGTCATGAAGTTACTGTGGAATTATTTAATACCCAAAACGTTTCTGTATTTAATGAATCATACATTTCAGTACCGAGGGAGACTATAAGAAGCCAATTCCCAATTACACCGGTGCCAGGAGTAGAAATTAAAGTCACATTAGATAACAATATCACCAAGACTCTAATTGTTTCAAAGGATTTATTAGGCTTAACACTATCCATCGACATAGATATGATGCCTAATGACCCACTAATCCTGAGTCCTGCTCTTTCATGATTTAGGAAAAAAGAAGGGCTAATCCCGTCATTTTAATGCTGCTATCAATATTCTCAGACTGGGATTACAGTCTGTAGCGAAAGCTTAGATGCCCGCGACTTCAGTCGTGGGAGTACTCACCATTGTATGACGTCGATAATTTTTTACTTTTTTTAGTTTACTTGAATTCATTTTTTTGCATGCAATAGCCGCTGTTATTATATTTTCATATTCTTATGTCAAGTTCTATAACAAATAAATAAATCCAAAAAATAATATAAAAACATTAATTATAAAAAACGAAGAATAAATAATTGGATTACGAAGTAGCCATTGCAATAAGGAGCAGCCATTGCAATAAGGAGTAGTTATTGCAATAAAGGTTACCCATAAAGGTCACCCTATTTTCTTAAAACAAATATAAAAAACCGATAGAGGACCTTTATGGAATGTGGGGGGAAGTTATGAGAGCTGTTGTATATAAAGGACCAAAAGATGTCGCCGTAGAAGAGGTCGATGATCCAAAGATAGAGAATCCCAGAGATGCTATTATCAAGCTCACTTCAACTGCCATTTGCGGAAGCGACCTTCATATGTATGACGGAAGGACAGTTGCAGAACCCGGTACTGTACTTGGGCACGAGCCTCTTGGAGTTGTAGAGGAAGTTGGAGATGCTGTTACATCTTTTAAGAAAGGAGACCGCGTTGTTGTCACCTTTAACATTGCCTGTGGGCACTGCTTTAACTGCGTTAGAGGCTTTACGAGCGCTTGCCTGACTGTTAATCCAGAGATTGCAGGTGGAGCATTTGGATATGCTAAAATGGGCCCATATAGAGGGGCACAGGCTGAAATGTTGAGAGTACCGTTCGCAGATCTTAACTGTACCAAATTACCGGGAACTGCAGGGGATAAATGGGAAGATGATTTTGTCCTGCTGGCTGATATCTTTCCAACTGGCTACTATGCCACCAAGCTAGCTATGCTACAGCCCGGAGCTTCAGTCGCAGTTTTCGGTGCCGGACCTGTTGGTTTGCTTACAGCTTATTCAGCACTGCTTCAAGGAGCAGCTCAGGTATTTGTAGTTGATTACATCCCTGAGAGACTGGATCTTGTTAAGGATATAGGTGCTATACCTATTGATTTTACCAAAAGTGACCCTGTAGCCCAGATTAAGGCGATACTAAGTGAGAAAGAGGGAACTTCAGAGCCAATGCCACCAGAGGAGCAAAAAATGGCAACAGTCCTGGGTAGCATGGATCCTTCAGGTAACGATCCTGTGACCGAAATTGAGATAATGAGGGCTGGAAACCCGGCAATTATTGGGTCATGGCTGCCAGGGGAGGAAAAAATGAAAGGAGTAATGTGCGGCATTGATGCGGTTGGCTATCAGGCCAGGGACAGAAATGATCCCTCAAAAGAAAAACCTACACAGGTGTTAGACGACCTGATAAGGTTAATCAATCCCACCGGGCATCTTGGAGTTATCGGCGTTTTCATGTCAAACGATCCTGGAGCCTCTGATGAACACGCCAAGAAAGGGGAATATATGCTTCCCTTTGGACAGCTCTGGGAAAAAGGCATGAGCGTTGGAACTGGCCAGACACCAGTAAAAGCAATCCAGGAAATGCTCAGAGATATGATAATTGGAGGACAAGCAAAGCCCAGTTTTATAGTGAGCCACAGGATCTCCTTTGATGAAGTGCCTGAAGCCTATAGGGAATTTGATCAACGTGCAAACGGCTATACAAAGGTGATAATCAAACCTCAAAAGTAAGATCTTTAGAATCAAGAGTGTAAAAAAACATTCAGCCATAGTGTAAGAAGACACTCAGACATAGTGTAAGAAGACACTCAGACATAGTGTAAGAAGACACTTAGATGTAATGTAAAAAATACTCAGCCGTATGAGGAAAACTTTCAAGTGCTGTTCAGAGGGAGGGGAGAAAGTGAAAGTGGAATAACCGCTTTCACTTATTCGACATTTTATGTAATTATGTTTTTTAGAATATCAGTCATGTCTCTTTTAATGCCGGCAAAACATCTTTTCCGTAAGCTTTGATGAAAGCTATCTGGTCCGAGGCTTTTGAATGAACATATATATGGGTGAAACCTGCTTCAATATATTTTTTTATAAATTTGATGTGATCTTCCGGATTTTCGGAAAAACAACCCTGTTTCTTAATTGTTTCAGGGCCCACAACTTTTCCATTTTGAGCAGACATTTCGGGAGTATAAATCTTATTTACGAAAAGAGCAGGAACTGCGGCTCCTGACCAGAGTTTCATAAAATTCTCAATAGATGCTTCAATGTCTATTCCGTATTCAACAGATATTTCTATTGCCTTCGGTAAACTTTCAACATCTTTTCCTGAGTCCCTGGCCCCCTTTTCAAATTCGGAGAGGATTTGTTTAGGTTTTTCCAGGCCCTCTCCACCTCCTACAGTTAAAAGACCGTCCCCATAATAGCCTGCAATATATGCACTTTCAGGCACTAAAGAAGAAATATAGATCGGAATTTCATTTTTTGGCAGAGTATATAATTTGGCCTTTTTTGTTTGATAGTAGCACCCGTCAAAACTGACCTTATCCCCTGTCCAGAGTCTGCGGATAAGTTCTATTGCTTCTATCATGCGGATCTGACGTTCATCATACTCAGGCCATTCTAAGGTTACGGAGTATTCATTTAAAGCCTCTCCAGTTCCAACAGCAAGATAGGTCCTTCCTTCGGCAAGTGAAGATACGGTCGCAGCAGCCTGAGCAATAACTGCAGGATTATAGCGCAGGATAGGGCAGGTCAGACCTGTTCCAAGTTCGATATTTTGGGTACTCGCAGCTGCTGCACCAAGCCAGCTCCAGATAAAACAGGCCTGCCCTTCTTCACTCCAGGGATGAAAATGATCGCTGGCATCAATACTCTCAAAGCCTGCCTTTTCAGCAGCTATTACCTGTTGCAGCAACTCGGAAGGAGGGAACTGTTCAGGTGCGATCTTATATCCTAATTTAAGCAATTTTACTCCCCCATCAACATTTATATAATTAAAAAATATAATTTATATTTAATAATCATATTCAGATTCAAAATATTATTCCAATTTTTATTATGCCTGCATGACAGGATCACTATGGAGTTTAAGGAACGAAATAGTATAATGAGATAGCCATTCAGTTGTATGGAAAAACATCAGTCACTGTCTTCATTAAATTTCAAGGAGCAAGTTTCTATTAACTAACTTTCTTTAACTGCTGGATATTAATTTCGTTTGTAAACTTTCTACGTTTGTTGACTTTCTACGTTTATTTGGCTTCATGGCTATTCCCGAAGGCTTGCACACCCGAGTTTCGCTTCGGGAGCACGAGGTCTGTTTCACTCTCTTGGCTCGTTCAAGCAGAAGAAAGCAACAAAGAGTAAGCAAATTTCACAGATTGAGTATACAAAAGCAGTAAAAATAACTTAAGAAATATGCTAGAATCAAAATTTAAGATATAAAAGAATCAAAATTTGATATATGCAAGAATCAAAATATACAATAATCTAAAAGAACTAATTTTTAAAAAAGCCATGGAAAAGTAAAGTATTATAAGGTGAGCATGGCAGCGATCCAGAGTTCCCGAAGGCTCGCACACTTCAGTACAGTAAGGAACGCGGGCAGGCTTATCTACTGTGTTCGGGATGGGTACAGGAGTTGCACTGCCGCTATGGCCGCCATACTCAACATATAAGAAGGATTGGAAAATGAAAAGTCATGTATAAAGTGCTGCATTACTGGATTTCGCCTGGACCTGACTTGGAAAGGAACGGATAATTAGTGAACGCGGACTGAACACCTCGTTGCCTTGGTGCTTACATCCCGTTTCTATCAAACCGGTCTTTTACCGGAATCCTTAATGAGGTCTCTTTTTAGGAAAGATTTCGAGCTTAGATGCATTCAGCTCTTATTCCGAAGCGCGTAGCTGCCCGGCGATGCCTTGTCAGACAACCGGTACACCAGGGGCGCCGCTGCTTGGTTCCTCTCGTACTAAAAGCAGCTTACCCGCAGACCTCAAACACCTCTAGTAGATAGTAACCGACCTGTCTCACGACGGTCTAAACCCAGCTCACGATCTCCTTTAATAGGCGAACAACCTCACCCTTGGCCGCTGCTGCACGGCCAGGATGGAAAGAACCGACATCGAGGTAGCAAGCTGCCGGGTCGATATGTACTCTTGCCGGCAACGACTCAATTATCCCCGGGGTAACTTTTCTGTCATTTTTGGCCCCCACCAAGGAGGCTCAAAAGTTCGCTAGAGCCGACTTTCGTCTCGTCATCCACTGCTATGCTGAATAACGTCAGGCTGACTTATGCTCTTGCACTCTTCAGTGAGTTTCCGACCCACTTGAGTCAACCATTGCGCGCCCTTGATATCTTTTCAAGGGCGTCCCGCCCCAGGCAAACTGCCCACCTATCGGGGTCCTCTTCTCAGAGTTAGGGTCGTAGTCCCAGAAGGGTAGTGTCCCAATTGTGGCTCCACGGATGCTGGCGCACCCGCTTCGACGCCTCCTACCTACTCTGTACATCCAGAACCACAACCCAGCGACAGGCTGCAGTAAAGCTCCACGGGGTCTTCACTTCCCCCTAGAGGTCTCTAGACTGTGCACTAGAATGTAAGCTTCACCGGATTCCAGTTAGGGACAGTGGGGCTCTCATTGATCCATTCATGCAAGTCGCCAATTAAGCGACAAGGTACTACGCTACCTTAAGAGGGTCATAGTTACCCCCGCTGTTTACAGGCCCTTCTTCCCGTTGAGCCGGGGTTTCAGGTACCTGCACTGAGCAGGATTCAGAGATTGTACTAGCCCTTACGGGTTTGCAATCTCCTATGTTGGTATTAGACAGTTAGAGCCCCCTGGTCACTGCGACCTGCTGTCTTCACAGCAGGCACTCCTTATCCCGAAGTTACGGAGCTAATTTGCCGAATTCCCTTAACTGAATTACTCCGACACGCCTTAGCCTTTTCAGCTAGGGGCACCAGTGTCAGATCTCGGTACGGACATTTAGCGGCCTTTTCACGGGTCCCTGGGTGCAGCCGACTTTAGCCATAACAGATTCGCCCGCTTCTCGCCATTACGGCTCTCCACGGGGTTCGCTGCTTAGACGGCGCGACGACGCCGCTCGGCCTGCCCTGAGACGTCAGACGGATTGCTAAATGGTACAGGAATATTAACCTGTTTCCCTTTCGGCGTACTCGAGTTACGGTACGTCTTAGGACCGACTAACCCTCGGCTGACGATCATTGCCGAGGAAACCTGGCCCCTTCGGCGGCAGGGATTCTCACCCTGCTTTGCTGCTACTATTACCAGGATTTTCGTTTGCGAACGGTCCACAGGACTTCACAGCCCTGCTTCAGTCCGAACGCAACGCCTTCCTACGAGATTACCTTACGGTACTCCGTGGTATCGGTGGTCGACTTGAGCCCCGTCAATTTTCGGGGCCCCAAACCTCGACTGGTGAGCTGTTACGCACTCTTTGAAGGGTAGCTGCTTCTAAGCTAACCTTCCAGCTGTCTTGGGCTTGGGACGCCCTTTAGCGTTTACACTTAGTCGACACTTGGGGACCTTAACCACGGGCTGGGTTGTCTCCCTTACGGACTACAAGCTTACCCCAGCAGTCCGGACTCCGACTTTCTACGATGACGGTGGGTTTGGAGTTTGACAGGCGGGCGAGGGGTTTCCCCCCCGGAACCGCTAATCAGTGCTCTACTCCACCGACGATCTCCAGTCAGGTCATGCTGCGACATGTTTCGGAAGGAACCAGCGGATGCCGGGTTAGATTAGCATTTCACTACGAGACGCAGGTCACACGAATGATTTGCAGATCAACACCGCTTGCGGTCCTCCACGTAGCTTTCGCCACGCTTCAACCTGCCCACGCCTAGATCACCCGGCTTCGGGTCTTACCCCGGTGACTCCACGCACTTGTATACGTCGTGCCTCGCCCGAGGGCTGCGCACATGTTGCTTTCGCTTCGGCTGCCCAAATATAAGGTTAGCCATTGCCACCAAGATAAACTCCCTGGCCCGTTCTTCAAAACGTAAGATACGACACTGGCAGTGATATTCGTACAGCATTCTCGCGAATGTTTCCTTCATATCAAAGTTCCTTTCATGCCGTATCGTTCCATCACTATCAGGTTTCAGGCACTTTGCACCTCCCTTCTCGGGGTACTTTTCAGCGTTCGGTCACCCTACTATTTCGCTATCGGTCTCAAGTAGTATTTAGTTTTGGAGGTTGGTGCCCCCCGGATTCCCGCACGATATCCGACGCACGGTACTCAGGGACATGTTCCGGTCTATTGGTTTACACATACGTGACTGTCACACTCTATGGTCTGCCGTTTCAGGCAAGTTCTGTTTAGCCGCCAGACGTTTGAACAGCCCTACAACACCACATTTCCCTGTGAAGGGATTCGGTTTGAACTGTGCCGTTTTCACTCGCCGTTACTCACGGTATCTCGTTTGATTTCTTTTCCTGCTCCTACTGAGATGTTTCAATTCGGAGCGTTCCCGATCATTACTGATCACTATGGAGAGGTCCCATTCGGAGATCCCGGGTTCATAGGCTCCTTGCACCTACCCCGGGCTTATCGCAGCTTGGCACGTCCTTCATCAGCTCTTGAGCCGAGCCATCCACCTGATAGCATAATTCCTGTGTATCCTAACCAGGTCCAGTAAGCGTCCAGTATACAGCACCTATACATGACTTCATGTACCTGCGTGTCAACACAGGCAATCCGTCCTTCCCCGGAAATTTACTTTCCGGGTGCACAAAAATGGACTTGCTGGGATTCGAACCCAGGGCCTCTGCCTTGCAAAGGCAGCGATCTTCCAACTGATCTACAAGCCCGAGAGAGACAAGAGATCCACAAAGGATCTCTGGATTGAGGTTTTGTCGGTTTATCGGCATCTGGGTGGTGGGTTTTTTATGCTTAGGAGGTGATCCAGCCGCAGATTCCCCTACGGCTACCTTGTTACGACTTAACCCCCCTTGCAAAGCACAGGTTCGAACACGACACAAAGTTCGTGCCCTCACCCATACCTCACTCGGGTGGTTTGACGGGCGGTGTGTGCAAGGAGCAGGGACGTATTCACCGCGCTATATTGAAACGCGATTACTACGGATTCCAGCTTCACGAGGGCGAGTTACAGCCCTCGATCCGAACTAAGGATGGGTTTGTGAGATTACCAGCCCTTTTCAGGGGAGGGACCCATTGTCCCATTCATTGTAGCCCGCGTGTAGCCCGGGAAATTCGGGGCATACTGACCTACCGTGGCCCGCACCTTCCTCCGATTTAACACCGGCGGTCCCCACAGAGTACCCATCATCCCGGAGGATATGCTGGTAACAGTGGGCACGGGTCTCGCTCGTTGCCTGACTTAACAGGATGCTTCACAGTACGAACTGGCGACGGCCATGCACCTCCTCTCAGCGATTCAGGCAAGGTCTTCAGCCTGGCCTACATTTTGCTGTCGTCCCCGGTGAGTTGTCCGGCGTTGAGTCCAATTAAACCGCAGGCTCCACCCGTTGTTGTGCTCCCCCGCCAATTCCTTTAAGTTTCAGCCTTGCGGCCGTACTTCCCAGGTGGCTCGCTTCACGGCTTCCCTGCGGCACCAGACACGGTCGCGCCATGCCTGACACCTAGCGAGCATCGTTTACGGCTGGGACTACCCGGGTATCTAATCCGGTTCGTGCCCCCCAGCTTTCGTCCCTCACCGTCGAACCCGTTCTGGTAAGACGCCTTCGCCACAGGTGGTCCCACAGGGATTACAAGATTTCACTCCTACCCCTGTAGTACCTCTTACCTCTCCCGGTTCCAAGTCTGGCAGTATCCCCCGAAAGCCTAATAGTTGAGCTATCAGATTTCCCGGAGGACTGACCAAACCGGCTACGGACCCTTTAGACCCAATAATCACGATCACCACTCGGGCCGCCGGTGTTACCGCGGCGGCTGGCACCGGTCTTGCCCGGCCCTTGCTAACAGGTGTATTTTACACACCTGGACAGCCAGCGTATGACGCTGGCACTCGGTGTCCCCTTATCACGGTTTCCCGCATTGTAAAGTTTTCGCGCCTGCTGCGCCCCGTAGGGCCTGGATTCATGTCTCAGAATCCATCTCCGGGCTCTTGCTCTCACAACCCGTACCCGTTGTTGGCTAGTAGGTACATTACACCCACTACTACCTGATAGGCCGCAGACCCATCCTTGGGCAGACGAATCCATTTTACGCATAAAGCATTCCAGCATATGTGCGTTATCCGGAATTATCTCCAGTTTCCCGGGGTTATGCCGGACCCAAGGGCAGGTTATCCACGTGTTACTGAGCAGTACGCCATGTTCACGAAGAACATATGACTCGCATGGCTTAGGCGAACACCGATAGCAGTAACCTCTGGCAGGATCAACCAGAATTGTTAATGTATCGCACACTTCAAAATTAAAGGTCTTGGTCGCAGAAACTTGCACTAACAACTATCAATTCAGTTATTTCAGTTTCGCGATGATGTGTTATGAAAAACTCTCACCGCCCAGAATTAACCGAACCGACAAAATCCTCGTCAGACAGGAAAAAACTCCTGACTCCATTAAAAGATGAAAGAGATTTGTGATTTTTTTACCTACGCAATCAGTTCGCGCAGGGACTTATACAAGGCATTTCTTGTATATAAAGCTTTGTGTTATTCCCCTCGACACAATCGCTTTGTGTGAGGGATACATACAAGGGATTTCTTGTATATAAAGCTTTGTATTACTTTCCTCAGTACATTGAATTTATACGAGGAAGATATACAACGCATTTATTGTATATAAAGCTTCTCCTGCAAAGGAGATTAAACAATTTTGAAAGAGGGAAATGAGAAGAGTTAAAAGATTTCAAAAGAGTTGTACTTTCGAATCCTTAACTTTATCCGTTTTTATGAGTCATTGTTTCAAAAAACAATGCTTACAGGCGCCTTCTGTTTCCGTTTTTCAGATTCGTTTTTTCGGCACCTTTGAATTCCGTTTTTCAAGTCCCGTTTTTCAAGTTTCGTTTTTCATTCTCTTAGTTGTCGTGTGACACCTTGAGAAGCAACCCTAGAATGGGGGATCTAGTATAAATACTTTTCCGTCGAGAAGTTCAAAAACAAAACTCAAACTTAGATATTAAAAAACTCTCGTGGGATTTATATACTAGAAATCTACATTCAACTAGATGATTACCATGAATGTAACAACTGAAAGAAGGGATCGATTTTTACATCGAACCTATGAAGAATAAAAAAGTAACTGTTTTTGACACAACACTGCGTGACGGAGAACAGACCCCTGGGGTATCTCTAACTTCTGCCCAGAAGCTGGAAATTGCCTGTCAACTTGACAAACTCGGGGTAGACATTATAGAAGCTGGATTTCCTATCTCATCAGAAGGAGATAAAGACTCTGTAAAATCTATTTCTAATGCCGGACTTGACCTTGAGGTTTGCGGACTTGCCCGTGTACTGAAAAAAGATATCGATGCCTGTTTTGATAGTGATGTAGGACTTGTGCATACATTCGTTCCCACTTCTGAAGTACAGCGGACATATACCATCAAAAAAAGCCAGGAAGAAGTAATTCAAATGGCTGTGGAAGCTGTCCAGTACATTAAAGATAATGGGAGAAAATGCATGTTTTCTGCAATGGACGCTACGAGAACCGAACCTGAATATCTCATAGAGGTTTTCAAAGCAGTGCAGGAAGCAGGATGTGATATCATTAACGTGCCGGACACTGTTGGGGTTATGGTTCCATCGGCAATGTACAGGCAGATAAAGGATATCGCGGCTGAAATAACGATTCCTATTGATGTACACTGCCATAACGATTTCGGGCTTGCTGTAGCAAACAGTCTCATGGCAGTAGAAGCAGGCGCATCGCAAGTTCAGGTTACGATAAACGGAATAGGTGAAAGGGCAGGAAACGCCGATCTTTCTCAGACAGTCATGAGTCTGACCTCAATCTACGGGGCAAAGACGAATATTCGCACTGAATATCTTGTAGAAACCTCGAAAATGATTGAAAACTATACTGGAATCAGGCTGCCACCAAATACACCTGTCGTAGGTCAAAACGCTTTCTCCCATGAGTCGGGAATCCACAGTCAGGGAGTACTCGAAAAATCCGATACTTTTGAACCAGGGATAATGACACCGGAAATGGTAGGACACAGACGGCGTATTGTTCTTGGTAAGCACACAGGTAAACATGCAGTCAAGCAGTCTCTTGAATCTGCAGGCATAATCAGCAATGACAAGCAGCTTGATGAGATTGTATCCAGAATTAAGGAGATTGCAAATAAAGGGAAGCAGATCACAGATGCGGATCTTTATGCTGTTGCCTCTGCCGTGCTAGGGAAAGCAAGTTCGGAAGATGAACTGATTAAACTCAAAGAAGTTTCCGTAATGACAGGAAATATCCTGACACCAACTGCAGTAGTCAAAGCAGATATCGAAGGCAAAGAAATAATTGCAGCAAAGACAGGAGTTGGCCCTGTAGATGCCGCCCTCAAAGCAGTAAGAGACATCCTGGGAGAAAGTAATCACTTCAGACTCCAGGAGTTCAGGATCGATGCAATTACAGGTGGAGCAGATGCTCTTGCAGATGTATACATAGGTCTCGAAAATGAGAAAGGCAGGATTGTAACTGCAAGGTCCGCAAACCCGGACATAGTTATGGCCTCTGTAGAAGCCCTTGTAAATGCTATGAACCTGCTGTATAAGAGAGAAGAAAAAAACTAAATTGACAACTGGGCTGGCTAAAACAGACTGGCTGTCTTTGGTTCAATAATTAAAAACAAAAAATCGGATAAGAGCTGTATGCTCATTTTCGGGTCTGTATCCATAATCATGTGTAAAAAGTAAATAAAATGAGATGGAATACAGATCCATGCCTTATCCAATTATTGATTCTCATTGTCATCTTGATTTTCCTAAATTTAATCGTGATAGGGAAGAGACTATTCTCCGAGCTAGAGAGGCAGGAATTGTCGGAATGGTCAACTCCGGAATTTCCCTGAAAGGAAATCGCATTAGCCTTGAACTTGCTGAAACAAATGAAGATATTCATGCTACACTTGGCCTGAGTCCTGATATTGGCAGGGAAGGTACGGATGAAGAGATAAATGACATTCTTGCCCAGATTGAAGCCAATGTAGAAAAAGCAGTTGGAATCGGAGAAGCAGGACTGGATTTTCAAGACTGTAAAACCGAAGAGGAACGTAAGAGACAAACTGCTGCGTTCGAAAAAGTTATTGAGCTTGCAAAAGATCTTGAAAAACCTCTTATAGTGCACGCTCGACTGGCTGAAGCAGAAGTTCTGAAGCTTATTAAAGACGTGGATATGGTTATCTATCACTGCTATAGCGGTTCTGTTGAGACCATGCGAGAAATTGTGGATATGGGATACTATATCTCCCTGGCAACTCTTGTCTGCTTTTCTGAACATCACCAGACTCTTGCAGAAGACGTGCCGCTCGAAAACCTGCTTCTGGAAACCGACAGTCCCTTCCTTTCTCCCCGCAAAGGCAGAAACGAGCCTGCCTTCATAGTAGATTCCGTTCCGGTAGTAGCACAACTTAAAGATATGGAGCCGGCAGAGATTGCAAAATCCACTACCGAAAATACACGAAGAGTTTTTAATATCTAAATTTTCAGACATATATCAAAAGCAAAGAATAAGCTAGAAAATAACATAAAAGTTCAAAAAACTAGAACGAGGAAAAAAGGAAAAGAGGCACAGAATAAGAGTAAAAAGAAGTAATAAAAGAAGAAGAAGAAGAAGAAGAAGAAGAAGTGAAAGAGGAAGAACTATGGAAGTCCGGTACATTTGCCCTACAGCTTACGATTCAAGTGTCTATCTGGTAAATGGAAAAATCCTGATTGATGCAGGAATGAATAGCGACCTGATTATCAAGCAACTGGAGAAATATATAAAGCTGACTGACATTGAATTAATAGTCCTCACACATTGCCATTATGATCATACCGCAGCAGCCGCAGCTATTGCAGAAAAAAGCGGTGCAAAAATCGGAATACATAAAGCTGACCTGGAAGGCATAAACGATGAGTACCTCAGTGTGGCTGTGATTTTTGGAGAGCGAGCTCCTGAGGTCAGGCCCACAATTACATATGAAGAAGGAGATAAAATTGATATCGGAAATGGGGAATATCTGGAAGTAATCCATACGCCGGGTCATTCAAAAGGAAGTATCTGCCTCTATGAACCAGTCTCAAAAAGTCTTTTTTCAGGGGATACTGTGTTTCCAGGTGGGGGTTTCGGAAGAATGGACTTTGAGGGCTCGGAACCTGAAAAAATGGCTAGCTCAATAGAAAAACTCACAAAACTGGATGTAAAAGCTCTGTATTCTGGACATGGAGCTCCTACGGATAGAGATGGAAACAACCAGATTATGGCCTCGTACAGAATGTTAAAAATGATGATGGGCGAATAAAAAATACGAGAATAAGGGATCTTAAAGCAAATTATGGACAAAAATATAGCAGTTACAAAAAGAAATAAGAGCTTAAACTCTGAAAAGCCGAATAAAGAAAAATCAAGCAGGAAAACTGGTTTTTTGGAGGCAAAAAAAGCTGAATTAAGACAAAAAACGAAAAATGGAGTGGAACTCAGAGCAAAATCTGTGATAAGACCTGAAAAGATAGAAGCAGGAAAATCACCGATAGAAACAGGAAAAAAACCCGGAAAAAAATCCGAAACCAAATGCAGAAAGAAGGAAAGAAAAGAAAAAACCATTTCTTCCCGCATACCTGTATCGAAATTTCTTCCGATGAGCCTTGAAGAAATGAAAGCTCGAGGCTGGAAAGAACTTGATATTATTCTGATTTCCGGGGATGCTTATGTAGATCATTCCAGTTTTGGCACGGCAATAATAGGAAGAGTTCTTGAAGACGCCGGTTTTAGAGTGGGAGTAATTGCCCAGCCGCGCTGGGACAGCCCTGAAGATTTCAAAAAACTTGGAAAACCCAGACTCTTTTTTTCCGTAAGTGCAGGAAATACCGATTCAATGGTCAGCAACCTGACTCCAGGCCTGAAACTGCGAAATAAGGATGCTTATTCCCCTGGAGGCAGAGCAGGGCTTCGTCCGAACCGTGCCGTGATAATTTACTCAAACAGGATAAAAGAGGCTTTCCCTGAAGTGCCTATAGTTCTTGGGGGCATTGAAGCTTCCTTACGTCGTTTTGCTCATTACGATTATCTTTCGGATAAGGTCAGGCAATCCATTCTGGCTGACGCACCTGCTGACCTCATAGTCTACGGTATGGGAGAGCTTCAGATCGTGGAAATTGCAAAAAGGCTGCAAGCCGGAGAAGATATCAGAAATATCAGAAATATTCCGGGTACAGTCTGGAAAATGGAAGTTAAAGCCTGGAAAGAACTCAAAGAGAGAGCCGAAAAGTCAGATAACAGGCCATATAAACAGGAACCGGAAAAATCGGAAAAAGAAACGTCGGAAAAGAAAAGATCGGAACAGGAAGAACTGAAAAAGGAAAAATCGGAACAGGAAGAACTGAAAAAGGAAAAATCGGAACAGGAAGTAACGGAAAAGGAAAAGTCGGAACAAAAGAACGAAAAGATAGCTGAGGACGCAGCCACATTTTTAAAACAATATCTCGAAATTCCTTCCTTTTCAGAGGTTTCTCAGGATAAAACGGCCTTTGCAAAAGCTTTTCGAATGTATTTTGCGGAACAGAACCCTGTTACTGGAAAAGGGGTCATTCAACCTCACCCGAAAACCGTAATCGTGCAGAATAAGCCAATGCGCCTCCTTACAGAGTCTGAAATGGACCATGTATATGAACTGCCGTTCACTGGCGAAACTCACCCTTCCTACGCCGAACCTGTTCCTGCCCTGGAAATGGTTAAATTTTCCCTGACAACGCACAGGGGATGCTTCGGAGGCTGCGCTTTCTGTGCAATTACGGAGCACCAGGGGCGTATGATTGCAAGCCGCAGCATCGAATCTGTCCTGCGTGAAGCAAAAAAGCTGACTGAAAAACCTGATTTCAAGGGCATTATAAACGGAGTCGGCGGCCCGAGTGCAAACATGTACGGCATGGAGTGTAAAACCTGGGAAAAGAAAGGAGCCTGCCTGGACAAGTCCTGCCTTTATCCTCGCGTTTGCCCTGCTCTGGATACCAGCCACAAAAAGCTGCTCGAACTCTTACGCCGCCTGCGCGAACTTCCGGGAGTCAAGCAAGTCTTTACAGGTTACGGCGTGCGCTATGATCTGGCACTTAAGGACGAAGAATACCTCGAAGAACTTTGTGCTTACCATATCAGCGGCCAATTGCGAATCGCACCTGAACATTTTTCGAGGCAGGTTACAGATGCAATGTGCAAGCCAGGAAAGGAAGTTTACGAAAAGTTTACCCAGAAATTTACAGCTCTCAACCGGAAGTGCGGCAAAGAACAGTACATCGTAAACTACCTGATGTCAGGACATCCGGCTTGTACTCTTGAAGATATGATAGAGATGGCAGAGTATGTACGGGACCATGGAGGCTACACCGAACAGGTTCAGGACTTCACCCCAACGCCTATGACCGTTTCGACATGTATGTATTATACAGGACTGGACCCGTTCACAGGCAAAAAAGTATACGTTGCAAAAGGTAAGAAAGAAAAAGCTATGCAGCGAGCCCTTATGCACTACAGGAACCCTGCAAATTACGAGCTTGTATATGAAGCTCTGGAGAAGGCAGGAAGACTTGACCTTGTGGGAAATGCACATAAGTGTTTGATAAGAAGGAAAGGTAAGTGGTAAAGGTAAAGTTGTTCGTGTAGAAATTAAAGTAAATCAATGTAGTATACTGAAAGTTCTGTAAATTCTAATTTGTGATACATAGGTTTTGTTGTAAAACCTCTGTAAAAATATCTGTTAATTTTGCCTATTTGTTTCTTACTATTTTTTACGTTTGATGTGAATAATCAGTCAAAAATCCAATATTCCTATATACCCTGGAATTATCAAGTTAAGGTTTGAGTTGTTGCCATTCAGTAGTTTTGCATCAAACAAAATAATACATTTTATATGTTATATTGTTTATATAGGTTTGAAAAATAATTGAAGATGTTAAAGATAGGATGTAAACATTTCATGTCAGGAGCAACGCTTAGAGAATTAGATTTGTCGCCGTTAACTGGAGATGTTGACTTAGACAAACAACCTGAACACAGGATGCCGTGGTGCAAAATCGGGCACATGAAAGAAGGTTACTTTGAAACTTATTGTAATACTGATAATTATAAAAAGTGCCCGAACTTTAAGGAATGGGTCGATAATTAGCCTTATTGAAGGCTTCTTCTCTATTTTCTTGGCTGGCCTAAGTCTGGCAAGTTGACAATGTGTTAATCTTTCGGGTTTGACTCGGGTATTCTTATCAGATCTTGGTAATATGAAATATCCCTTTTTATTATTTCCAATATTTCAAAATATAATATCTTAGCCTTTTCGGCTTCGGTTTCTGTGGGCATTGTAACAGCTTGAGGATGTGAATTATACAGGGCATCTAACATAGCCATGTTTATCATGAAATCTTTAGTAATTTTTTCGCTGCTATTCTTTTTTTGTTTTTCAGAATTTTCTCGGAATTTCTCCACAACAAGAGCTGCGTTCTTATCAAAAACAGATATAAAGCTATTCAATGATTCATACAATGTGTCAGATGATAAATATAAATACGGTGTTATTTTTTTGTATATCATTTTTAATACTATAGAGGACTTCGATAAACCCAGCTTTTTGGCTAGTTGCTTATAATGAATATATAAGTAATATGTTGAAATCAGAGGTTTATCGAAGTCCTCTATAATAATAAGTGTCTTTTCTAAGATTATCTGTACTTATGTCATCATATTTACTAAGTATTTGTCTTAAAGGATAGTACAATTTCTGAAGTTTTTGTTCAATAGACTCTCTTTTGTCTTTGTTTCTTTTCTCGTCATATTCAGTTATATAAAAATATAGACTAATGCCAGAAATAACTAGAACAACAACTGAAACAAGTAAATTAGCTTTTGTAAAAGGATCAATTTCGGACATCAATAAAAAAGTTAAAGAAACCACGGTTAAAGTTTTCGTTTTTACAACTTTTTTAAATTTTGACCTATGGCAGTGTGTCAATTTTTCTGTAAAATTATAAATTTTAATAAGTTGATTGCTTAAGAATCCAATATGAAGGGAACTAAATTATGTTCAGTACACAAAAATTTTACTTCGAATTTACAGAAAACTTGAGGTATCGCAAAATCAGAAGTTGCGCTGGTGCACCCTGCAGCAAGCTAGCAGGTATTCGAATGAAATAAAAATTTATTGATTTACAATTTTACGTTCATCACTGAATTTTGGTACTGAATCGTCTTCTTCTTTTTTCTTTGATTCATTTTGTGATGTTTCTATAGCCATATATCCGAATGTCGCTGCTAATATTGAACTAGCTAAACAATTGGTTGTATCAAAAGCGGTGATTGTGTCAGCAGTGGTATTGTTTACGTTATAACCCATCTTTTGAAAGAATATTGGTCCCATGAATGCTGAAAAGCTGATTAAAAAAAAGGTTAAGTAGAAGATAACTGCTATTCCCAGTACAGTTTTTTTCGTTTTTGATAACGTGTAATGTTTCTTTATTAGCGTTACAATTAATATAAAAATAAAACCTAAGAATGCAATTATGATAAACATTATTTGGGGGTGCGTTGGCAATGTCATCTCTTATAATATGTTTTACATGTTTTAAAACTATCTTTTTCTCTTTTTTCATGTACTGTTACTTAGAAGTGCTGGCATCGAATATGGATATTTACATAAATTTTTTGTGTATATAACAAAAATAAATGAATATATATTGTATGAATAAACTCTCTGAATCATGAATCTGTATATAGCCCCTTCATTTAAATTAACAGCTTTTTCATGTCCTCATTGTAGTGCCATTGCTCACCAGTCATGGATTGATGTTTATGAGTACAATGAGTATAGTGGTAATTTTGGAGCCATTGAATGTATATGGTTAAGTCAGTGTGAAAATCCTAACTGCGGTAAACGATGTATATGGATTAACGAAAAACTCGTGTATCCTGGCTTATCTACAGCTCCGTTTCCTGAAGATGACATGCCCTCAGATGTGAAAGAGGATTTCTTAGAAGCTAGAGAGGTAGTAGAAACATCTCCAAGATCGGCAGCAGCGTTGTTAAGGCTTGCATTACAAAAGCTTATGAAACATTTAGGACAAGAGGGAAAAGATATTAACAAGGATATTGGGGAGCTGGTAAAAAAAGGTTTACCAGTGAAGATTAAATTAGCACTTGATTCTTTACGAGTTTATGGAAATGAAGCGGTTCACCCAGGAGAAATTGACTTAAAAGATGACAGAGAAACTGCTTTAAAATTATTCAAATTGTTGAATATAATCGTACATGATATGATAACTCAGCCTAGAGAGATTGAAGAATTATTCTACCGCCTCCCGCAATCAAAACTGGAAGGAATCAAAAATAGAGATAACAAATTATCTTGATTATTTCTGCTTCAATTGGGTTCCTTGGCACTGTCATGAATTTGCTGTAAATTCGAAATCAACTTTTTGTATACTCAGGTAAAAATTGAGCTTCTAATATGAAATATTCTACCTAATTACTTTTTGAGATTTGTTATTTTACAGAAATCATGCACATTGACGTAAGAGCATATAATATAAAGTTAAGTCTTCAAAAGTTTTGGAATTCACAAAATCGAATAGAAACTGCTCAATAACTCAAAAGATGGTATTTTTTGTCGTACAGTTGCAAAAAAGAAATATGCAAGAGGATTTAGAAAATATACTATCTTACTGATATGATCTATCTAAAATGGGAGCTAAAATTTAAATTATTCACATGACATAGCGAAGAGCCATATTGAAATTTACTTTCTATTTGCCGTTTTTTCAGTCTGTCTGTTTCTAAAAGATAGTTTTCTTCCTTTTCTGTGAATTAGAAATCCTCATAAGTTTGTGTTTTGAGAATTCAACATCAAGATAGCTGAATTTTACTTAGTATACAAGATTTGACGTTTGAATTTACAGAAAATTCAGTAAATTACCAAATATTAATATGAATTCGCTTCTATCGATGTAGAACCACCGTCTGCATTACCGCCGTTTCCACCCTTTCCTCCGGGCATTCCAATATTCAACCCAACGTGTCCTCCATTACCACCACTGCTGCCTCCTCCATTTGCAATATCTTTATTTCCATAAATATTTCCATTTCCACTGATATGGATACTTCCACCATTGGAAGAGCCGCCGTTACCGCCATTACCGCCATTACCACTTATATCTTGACTTGCTCCACCGCCATTGCCGCCGACTCCACCTTTCGAAAGCCCACCAACTGCTAAGTTCAGGTTTTGTAGCGCATTTCCGCCGATGCCGATGGTTCCGCCATTGGAAGAGCCGCCGTTACCACCATTACCGCCATTACCGCCGACTCCACTACCGGTTGCGTCACCGCCATTACCGCCGACTCCACCTTTCGAAAGCCCACCAACTGCTAAGTTCAGGTTTTGTAGTGCATTTCCGCTGTTACTGATGCTTCCACCATTGGAAGAGCCGCCATTACCACCATCACCGCCATTACCGCCGACTCCACTACCGGTTGCGTCACCGCCATTACCGCCGACTCCACCTTTCGAAAGCCCACCAACTGCTAAGTTCAGGTTTTGCAGTGCATTTCCGCTGTTACTGATGCTTCCGCCATTGGAAGAGCCGCCGTTACCACCATCACCGCCGTTACCTCCGACTCCATCACCAGTTGCGTCGCCGCCATTACCACCATTTCCACCTTTCGAAATCCCACCAACTGCTAAGTTCAGGTTCTGTAGTGCATTTCCGCTGTTGCTGATACTTCCGCCATTGGAAGAGCCACCATTACCGCCATTACCGCCATTACCGCCGACTCCACTACCAATTGCGTTACCGCCATTACCACCATTTCCACCTTTCGAAAGCCCACCAACTGCTAAGTTCAGGTTTTGTAGTGCATTTTCGCTGTTGCTGATGCTTCCACCATTGGAAGAGCCACCGTTACCGCCATTACCGCCATTGCCGCCGACTCCACCACCAACTGCGTCACCGCCATTACCACCATTTCCACCATCGGAATTTCCACCATTTGCGATGTTTAAGTTTCCTATTACATTTTCGCCGGTGATGGTACTTCCGCCATTGGAAGAGCCGCCGTTACCGCCATTACCGCCATTACCGCCGACTCCACTACCAGTTGCATCACCGCCATTACCACCGTTACCACCGTTTGCGGAGCCTCCATCTTCTGTTTTGTCATTACCAATTACAATTCCACCGTTTGCATTACCGCCATTACCGCCGGCTCCACCTTTTCCTCCATTTGTACCAGCACCATCAGATCCAGAATTTCCACCATTGGCAGATCCACCGTTAGCACTGCTACCAGTACCGACAACAAGGCCGCCATTAGCAAAACCAGCGAGTCCACCGTTACTTCCACCTCCATTAACTGCGCTTCCGCCGTTAGCAAAACCTTCACCTACGACAATACCGCCACCTCCGGTAACACCATTACCGCCATTAGCAGAACCTTCACCTACAACAAGACCACCAGTTGCACCACCAGTCCCACCGTCAGCAGATCCATCGCCATATACAATTCCAGCAGGTGTACCGTCAGGTCCAGCATTTGCAGAACCATGACCGATAACAAGACCACCGCTTCCGGTAGTTAAAATGAAATTTTCAGGTGTGTTGTTTGCTAGAACGCGTCCATCTACAGTAAAACTATTAGCACTTACTGCAGTCACTGTTGCTGATACCATTAAAAAAGCCGTAACACAAACTGTCACCATTTTTTTTATCCAATCAAATCCCCGTCTCTCCATAATCCTCATCCTTTGCTTGTTAATTGTCAAACAAAAAGAGTGGTGAGAATGCAGTCTCACCCACTTTTAACATCAACTTTTAATAACTCACCTTAACAGATCCACCTCAATTATGAGAGGTGCCTATAAAACCAACACACTTCCACCGTTTCCACCATTCGCTTGCCCGCCACTGGCGTCTAAAGTGTTTCCGAATACCAATACTGGAGCACTGTTATCTATAGTGGAGGTTGCACTGCTGGTTGGAGCGTTTGTTACATTGGATATAGCGTTGCCACCAGTTGCATTTCCTGCATTAGCATTCTGGGTGGCTGTCTGAGTATTTGAAACGGCGCCGCTAGTTGCAGCTCCTCCTGCACCACCAGTTTGATTATTTGTTACAGTGGCTGTATTGCCTCCAACAGTTGCAGATCCTCCTGCACCACCAGTTGCACTGGCTGTCTGATTGGCTGTATTGGTTCCAGTTACAGTTGACGCACCACCAGTTTGATTGGCTGTTTGAGTATTTGTGAGAGCGCCGCTAGTTGCAGTTCCTGCACCAGCAGTTTGGTTCAGACTGGACGTAGAGGCACCACCAGTTGAAGTTGATGCACCACCAGTTGAATTGGCTGTCTGAGTATTTGTGAGAGCCCCACCAGTTGCATTTGCTGCACCACCAGTTGAATTAGCTATCAGGCTGGACGTAGAGGCGCCGCCGGTTGCATTTGCTGCACCAGCAGTCTGATTGATTGCTGGATCATTTGTAAGGGCGCCAGTTGCATTTGCTGCACCAGCAGTCTGATTGATTGCTGGATCATTTGTAAGGTCGCCACCGGTTGCATTTGCTATACTAGATGAATTTGCTGTTGCTGCACCACCTGTACTTGTTGTATTCACTGCACTATTCACTGTATTGTTGTCGACCGTATTGTTGTCGCCTGTAATGTTAACTACAATGGTCAGCGGATCCAACAGACCCAAATCCAACGGCAAATCCACCAGAGCGGATGAGGACACAGAACCACCAGTTGCATTTGCTGCACCACTAGATGAATTTGCTGTTGTTGCACCACCGGTTGCATTGTTTGTCAGAGTGGCTGTATTGCTACCACTGGTTGCATTTACTATACCAGTTTGATTATTTGATAGATCGGCTGCATTGTTGCCACCAGTTGCATTTCCTGCACCGCCAGTTGAATTGGCCGATCCAGAATTTGTACTGCTGCCACTGCCACCAGTTGCATTTGTTGTACTAGTCTGATTGGATGATGGAGTGGCCGAAGAGGCCCCACCAGTTGAAGTTGATGCACCACCAGTTGAATTGAACGATCCAGAATTTGTATTGCTGCCACCTGTTCCATTTGCTGCACCACTAGTTTGAGTGGCTGTCGGACTGGCTGTATTGCTACCACCAGTTGAGTTTACTGGACCATTTTGATTGGTTGAAGTTGGATTAGCTGTAGCGCTGCCACCAGATGAATTTGCTGCACTTGCCGTACCACCAGTTTGAGTGTTTGGTAGAGTGGCTGTATTGCTGCCACCAGTTGAATCTGCACTGCTAGTTGTAACAGCTGCCGGATTAGCTGTATTGTTGCCACCAACTGAACTGAC
The DNA here is from genome assembly GCF_000970305.1 of Methanosarcina barkeri 3. Taxonomy (GTDB): domain Archaea; phylum Halobacteriota; class Methanosarcinia; order Methanosarcinales; family Methanosarcinaceae; genus Methanosarcina; species Methanosarcina barkeri_A. Next base: position 39,802 of record NZ_CP009517.1, on the reverse strand, counting down.
TGTACCGGCAGTTGTAGTGGTTGATGGATTAGCTGTAACGTTGCCGCTATTTGCGCTGGAACTGACATTGTTTACCGAGGGAGCTGAAACTGCGACTATAGAGGCAGTGCCGCCAGGAGCGCTTCCGCCGTTTCCACCGTTATTATTCACAACTGTCGTGCCTGGGATTGTCGTGACTGGGGTTTTGTCTTTGCCTATATTCAGATTATTGCTTCCAAAACTGCTTCCGAAACTTTTTCCAAGAAGGTCTCCGAGATTGCTTTTAATATCGTTATTGGATTGTTTCAAAGAGCTCTGGAGGCTCTGGATATTTATTTGTTTTGCACTTGCAGCTGCAACAGTAACCGATACTAAGAAAAAGGCGACCATCAATAGAACAAGCGCCTTCTTCACTTTTCCAAGTGTTATTCCCATATTACCTCTCCAAACGAATTTTATCCAAACGAATTTTATTCGTCACATTCGTCCTCTCTATTTTATTATCGATAAATATGTTTTTTAGTTTTCTAACTAGATTTTTTTATTATATAATAGACTTTTTTTTACATAAATTTTATTTATTTAATTATACAAGAATAATGAATATTATTCTTGTATATATTTATCTAATACCAAAATGCATTTCAGTACGAAATGAAAATAAATCTACAAGTATATAAGATTAATAGAATAGTTTCTTCTTAATAATTGTACCTTTTCGTAATTTAACTTTATTTATCTAAATTATACCATTTATTAATAATAATAGACTTCATGGAGCTTTAATGTAGATCATAACTAGCAATATTCCGGACCCCGACCTTTCTATTTAAAAGAGCCAAATCGGGATATTTTTGACCAACCTGTGAAAATGTAAAATAAGAAATGAATTTATAAATTGTTTTTAATTAATCATACAACCGTTTAGGGTTCCGTTGCAAAAAATATCAGAATCAGCATGTAAATCTACGGCAGTGTGCCACTTTTTCTGTAGAATCAGAAATCTTAGAAAGTTTGTGGTTTGAAAATCCCTGAGCAAGAGAACTGAATTTTGTTCAGTATACAAAAATTGAGCTTCTGATATATCACTGCCCAATTACTTTATGAAATTTATTATTTTACAGAAAATCATGTACACTGCCAAAACTGGCAGTGTCACGAATTTGCTCAAATAAAAGTCAAGTTTTGCATTTATTTAATTTACTGTTCTACGTCGTTGTCCCGATCCCTTTCAGAGGTCTTATTACGAGCACGACGAAGACGAAGATCACTAGAATCTCTACGATTTTTCTCCGGTTCGATTTTTAGTGCTTTCTCAAATGCTTGCAGAGCTTCACTGTACTTTTTAAGTATTCCCAGAATAATTCCTTTATTGTGCCATGCCTGTGCATTTAAGGGTTCGAGTTCTGTCACTTTATCAAACACTTGAAGAGCTTCATCGTATTTTCCGAAATTTCTCAGATTTACACCTTTCTCAATCAAAGCATCAATGTCATCTGACTTATGTAGAGATAATTTGAGAGCATTGTCGTTAATCATTGTATCATGCTCTTGATCCATTTTGACTTCCTTAACGAAGATCCTCACATCATATCGTGTTTTACCGTTTTTAGGGATATAATCCCGTCCAACGTAGCAATTACCAGTAACGCCTATTACCCTATCTGGAACCTCAATCCAAACATCGGCATCAAGGCAATGAAATCGGTTAGGAGATTCGGACATATTTTTACATCTCCATAGCACTCATGTGTTTTAAAGATATATAAAGGATAGTATCATTGTATATAAATAGTTAAAACAAGACAATCATGAAAAGTAGACATTCAAATAATAGAAGAAAAACAAAGTGAAAAAGAAGTGTGAAGAAGAATTATGAAGAAGTGTGGAAAAGAAGTGTGAAGAAGACCTACGAAGACATGCGAAGACATGCGAAGACATGCGAAGACATGCGAAGACATGCGAAGACATGCGAAGACATGCGAAGACATGCGAAGACATGCGAAGACATGCGAAGATGTGTGAAAAAGACGTATTAAGTATCTTAACGAAGAATTTAAAACACTTCTCGCTTTTACTTTAAAACATCTCTGAATTCATTTATCTCAAATAAATACGCCGTTTTAAGGTAAAAACACACATACTCCTGATGTAAGCCTGAATTGGGTTCATCTTCATAAACCCTGACACTCACGCCAGAAAGCCCTGAATTTACCACTTACCTGCCCGCAGTAAGTGTCCAGAGGCTTTTTCTTTAATATCAATCATCGGATTCATCACCCAGCAAAATGAAAAATTATGTCATTGCCTTCAAGAATGGAAAACTATGCCATTGCCTTCAAACAATCGAAGTTCTTGGGCTGCATACCTTTTGATGATATAGATCAATTTATGGACTCACTAGCGTCCTGTGGACTTTAAAATAATATTCAAAAACTTTTTTACACCAGTCTTTGAATCTATTATCGTAACCGATAAGCACATCGTCACGGTCAATTTTTCCGTCAGGCCCAGGCAACGCAAGTAGACCGAACCTGTCACTGACATTAATGACTATTTTAACCTCATCTATAGAACGGGCATCTATAGATTTCAGAACTCTTTCTGGAAAACCAGACATGAGGCTTTCACCAAGATTTTCTGGATAAATGACACGAAAACTCACTCCTTCGTTGATCTTCTTTTCTATGCGAGGTATGAAGTAATGAGGAAAACTATCAGTAAGGTACCAGGCATATTCATGAATCTCTTCGAAAAGTTGTGTCGTTTTGTTAACCAGCTCAAAAACTCCTTTGACAGCTTCTACTCCTTCAAAAGCATCAAACTCCTTGAGAAGTTGGGGAGGTATGGAAGATGTATCATGACGCAGGAAAAAATCTGACCTTTGAGCGATAATCTCCAGATTTGGTATTGACGATACTACCAACTTTCCGAAAGAAGTAAGTGAATAATATCCTTCGATATCCTTACAGATTAGACTACTTTTGAACAGACGGTTCAATTGCCTCGCTGCTTCAGGAGATGTAGTGTCTGTTATAGTTGTCAGCCGGGTGAATTTCAACGGTTCTTTCTCAAGAGCCTTTAGTATAGCAAGCCTGCTCTCGGATGACAGCTCGGAAAAAAGCTCGTGACTTTTCATTTCTTTACGTTCTGGCAATTATGTTACTTAGTTATATTAATGTGACTACTGTAACATCTGTTCCAGATTTTTTTTAAATAAACGCACTTGAGTATAAATGTTTGTGAAATAAATGGTCGAACAGGAACTTAATCGAACAAAGACCCGAATTCTTCAATGGACGTTTCCAGAAGTTGAAATCGTGAACACTATAAAAGCCAGAATGTTAAATAGAAAGGCATCAAGTGCGAAGAGCAAATCCGAAGAAATAATAAAAGCTTTCTCCCTGAAAATTGGCCAGCACATTGCAGATGTTGGCTCGGGTGGAGGCTATTTTTCATTCCTTTTTGCCAGAGATGTCGGCAGGGAAGGAAAGGTATACGCTATCGATACAAAAAAAGAGCTTCTTGACTTTATAAGAAGCAATTCAGACAAGAACGGTTTCCATAACATTATACCAGTACTTGCTGAAGACAACAGGTTCCCTCTTATGAGTAAAAAACTGGATCTGGTCTTTCTGCGTAATGTATACCATCACCTTCCCAACAGGGAAGTTTATTTCAGTGATCTGGTCAAATCCCTGAGCACCGGAGCAAAGATAGCGATTATCGATTATGACGGTAGGGGTAAATGGAGCTTCCACAGACTCTTCTGCCACTATGTCCCAAAAGCGACAATAGTTAACGAAATGACTGGGGCAGGATACCACCTGGTAGAAGACCACGCATTCCTTCCAGAACAGAGCTTCCTGATATTTTCAGTAAGCAAGAATGAAAATAACCAAAATCAAGAGGAGGCTCTACTTTGAAGACAGATGAGACTGCTTCGGAATCTAATATTTTAAGTGGAAAAGAGCGTAGGCTCGCTATGGGAGTTGTTCTGCTTGGACTTTTCATGTCCGTGCTGGATACTGTCATTGTAAGCATAGCACTGCCAGATATAACCGCTTACTTCGGGAACACGATCTCCGAATCACAATGGGTCGTAACTGCATATTTAATCACTATCACGGCATTTCTGATGATTTTTGGAAAGCTTTCTGCATACACGGGACTGAAAAAGATGTTCCTTGGAGGGATTGCTCTTTTTACAATCAGCTCTTTGGGTTGTGGTATAGCTCCTTCTCTTCCCATACTCATCACTTTCAGGATAGCTCAAGCAATTGGGGGCGCCATGGCAAGTTCTATCAGCATGGCCATTATATATAGGATTAACCCACCCGATACACAGGGAAAGGCAATAGGTATCATGGGTGCAACCGTAGCCATCGCAAGCCTTGCAGGTCCAGGTATTGGAGGTATATTAATCGAAGCTTTCAACTGGAGAGCCATTTTCTATATTAATATCCCGATAGGAATAATTGGACTCTTTTTAGGCATTCCCTATCTCAGAATAACAGATAGAAAGGAAAAAGGAGAGAACATAGATTGGACAGGAGCCATAAGCTTCGCAATTGGCATCACATCAGTTATGGTTCTGTTCGATGCAATCGCTACAAAAGGCATGTACTCTATGGAGGTTCTGGTATCTTTTACAGTAATGTTTTCAACATTCATGTTCCTGAAGTGGAATGAGAGACGACAGATAAATCCAATGCTTGATATTAGCGTTTTCCGTGAACCAATGTTTCTTCTGCCTCTCTTGAGCATGATCCTTTTCTTTGCTGCAGTTTTCATTCTGAACATAACCATGCCTTTCTATCTGGAGGAAGTTCTGGAATTTACCCCATTACATGTAGGAATGATTATGATGATCACTCCCGTTATCCTGGTGATTGGCTCTCCGATAATAGGATGGCTGTACGACCGTTCTCTATGGCAATACTTTTCAGTTATAGGACTATTAATATCCTTTTTAGCCCTGCTGGTATGTGCCTGGGCAATACTAAGTCAAAAATTGAGTATAATTATGCTCTCAATAGGTCTTTTTGCAACTGGTTACTCCTTTTTCCAGAGTCCCAATAATATTGAGATAATGCGAGGACTGCAAAAGGACAGAGCAGCTATCGCTTCAAGTATTGCAAATACAGGCAGGTACTTTGGAATGGCAGTCGGAGCATCTTTTGCATCTTTTATCCTTTCCACGAAGGCACTTCCTGAGATTAATATCAACAGCCTGACTTTATCCTCAGGAGTGGCATTGGTCATAGCTGCCCTACTATGTGTAATTGCTGCCTGGCCTTCATATATAAGGAACAGAAATAATTGATTTATCTGGACAATCCCATCTGTCCACAGTGATGAGAAAAATATTCATTCTTTAGTTTTCTTCAGTACCTCTGACACTCACGCCAGAAAGCCCTGAATTTCCCACTTACCTGCCCGCAGTAAGTGTCCAGAGGCCTTTCTTTGATCTCAATTGACAGGTTTGCCTCACCATCCCAGCTAAAATGGGCAATTATTCCCTTTCCTTCAAGAACACCGGAATTTCCGGATTGAACTTCGATTCCATAGTTCTGAAATTTTTTTTTCATGCAAGAAAATACATCAGGAGTTACATTTTTGAATTTAATCCCCTGGCAGCCCTCTGTGTCCAGTTTCCTTTCGCCCATAGTCTTAATCCAAAACTAATTCCTATGATATGAAACTGATTCTTATATTAGTCCTAAGCTAATTTCTAAATATCCTAAAGAGTTGAGGCAAAATATTACGAGCCATGGCAAGCTCTTACGAAAGCTCGCATTTTCTGGGCTGCGACTTCACAGCTGACAATGAAAGGTTTTTCCGTAATTGTAATGGTAAGATTAGACTGTCCATCCCATTCGAAACTCGCAGTAATTCCTTTGCCAGATAGTTCTCCTCTGTATCCTCCAGGGATGTAGATGCCATTGTCCTGAAGCTTTTTCTTCATACAGTTAAACGTATCAGGCTTAACATTACGAAATATTAGCGGTTTACAACTCATTATCCTGTCCTCCTAACCGATTTCTAAATGTTCCCCTAACGGATCACTAAATCATTCCCCTAACAGATCTCTAAATACCCTTAACAGATCTCTAAATACCCTTAACAGATCTCTAAAACTCTTACTCAACCGTAAAATCCAGTAAATAAGAATCTCGTTTTCCGGAAATAAAAGTGTGGTGTAATATGCCGTAAAAAAAGAATGAGTTGGGTCGAAGGCTGACCCTTAGTAATTAACTGAGAAGCAGCAGTTGAACTTAAAAGTAGCCGGACTTTGAAGTTAGCCAGACTACTCTATTGCCATTGCTACGAGTTCTACAATATCTATAACCTCGATATTCCCGCCTGCATCCCTGAGGTTCCTTACGCAGAGGGGGCAAGAGGTAACAATATAATCCACACCTTCCGGCACGTCTTTAAGCCTGTTTCTTGCAAGTTCAAGGGAAATGTCAGGATAACCTGTCCGCACTCCACCTCCGCCACCACAGCAACGTGCGTTTTCTTTAGTGTTTTTCATTTCCTTGAGAGTACAGATCGATTGGATAACCTTCCTTGGAGCGTCATAGACCTTGTTATGCCTGCCCAGATGGCACGGATCGTGATAAGTAACTGTAAGGTCAAGTTTCTTCAAATTAAGATCTTCCAGATGTTCGGCAAGGAATTCAGGGAGACTTATGACCTTAAGTTCTTCGGGATAGTTATTCTTAAGCGTTGTATAACAACCCGCACAGCTAGTGATAATTGTGTGCGCCCCTACTTTCCTGATCTGCTCAAGATTGTGCTGCATAACCTTTTCTGCATCCTCCCTAAATCCGGTACGCAGGAGTGGAGAGGCACAGCAATGCTCGTCAGGCAGAAGAGTTACGCCAAAGCGCTGCAGAATATCAAAGGTTTTTTTGGCAAACTCCGGGTAGCGGTAGGAATCGAAGCAGCCAACGAAATAAACATAATCTGACTTTTCGGGAAGTTTTGAACGTTCTGTTTCAGAAAGCCAGTGCTTACGGTCCCTTGTTTCACCAAAAGAGTTCCCATATGTTGTAATGGCAGATTTCAAATTTTTCTGGGCGTCAGTTGTGATACCGCATTTCACAAGCTGAGCACGAGTAGCTTCCACAACCTCAGGTGGGTTTGCTCCTGCAGGGCATTTGGAGGCGCAGATTCCGCAGGTTGTACAGGAAGCAAGGCTTGAGAGGACATCTTCGGAAGGAGGTCTTCCTTCAAGCAGGCTTTTAATGATGAGCATTCTGCCTCGTGTATTGGCAGATTCCCAGCCTACTACGTCAAACACAGGACAAACAGAGCGGCAAGTTCCGCACTGTACGCATCTATAAACCGACCTGCGATCAACCTCAAAGGGCTGCTTTTCGCTTTCACTATCGTTCTCGTTTATTTTTTTTGGGGTTATTTTAATTTTTTCTGTTTCTTTTGTCTGTTCAGTTTCCTTTTTTCCTTCGTTTTTCATTGTTCTCACAACCCCAGTTTACCCGGATTCAGTATACCTTTCGGGTCAAGGACTTTTTTAATCGCACGCATTACCTCAAGTGCGGGTCCCCATTGAGCTTTCATGTATTCAGCCCTGGCTGCACCTATCCCATGTTCGGAGCTAACTGTGCCTCCAAGCTCAATCGCTGTCCTGTGGACCAGGTCTGCAGCTTTATTCAGGCGATCCCATTCATCTTTATTTAAAACATCAATGAATAGGGCGAGATGCAGGTTTCCGTCTCCTATATGCCCGTATTTCATAGCAGGCAGGTTGAATTTCTCAGCGATTTCCTGCGCTCGTTTTAGCAGTTCCGGAATTTGCTTTATGGGAACTCCCACATCTTCTCCTACATAGATGCGGCTTTTCGTCGGGTCCAGGCGCGAAACCGCAGCTCCTACGAGTTTTCTGGCTGCCCAGATATCTGCCATTTCCTTTTCACTTTCCGCAAGCCTTATGGAAAGAGCCAGAGGAGCACAGACTGCCATTATTTGTTCTGCGGCTTCACGTGCCGAGTTTTCTGTGCCATCAACCTCAAAAAGAATCACATCACCTTCTGAAGGAAGCACAAGTTTCGGGTCGTAACGTTTGAGAACCTGCAAGGAAACTCTGTCCAGAATCTCGCAAGCTGAGGGAATAACCCCGTGTGAGAAGGTTTTTACAACTGCCTGTCCTGCAGTTTCTGCATTCTCAAAGGAAGCAATTACCAGTTTTCGAGTTTTCGGGAGAGGGGCAATCTTCAGCCTGGCTTTCGTGACAATGCCTAATGTGCCTTCCGAACCTACAATAAGCTGGGTCAAATCATATCCTGCTGCGGATTTAAGCATCTTTGAACCGGTATGGATAACTGTTCCGTCCGCAAGCACTACTTCAAGATCGCGAACATAGTTTCTGGTAGTGCCATACTTAACGCAACGCATTCCGCTTGCATTGTAAGCTATCATACCCCCGATAGTGCACATGGCTGAACTGCCAGGATTGGGAGGAAAGAAAAAGCCATACGGTTTTAGTGTTTCGTTTAAAGTATCCTGAATAATCCCGGGTTCTACCAGGACCTGAATATTATCAATATCGATTTCAAGAATCCGGTTCATGCCAGACATATCCAGCACAATGCCACCTTTAACAGGGACTGCACCACCTGCAAGTCCTGTGCCTGCTCCCCTTGCGGTCACAGGGATCTCATTCTCGTAGGCAAGCCTGACAATCCGGCTTACTTCGTCTGTGCTTTTCGGGCGTACCACGTAATCAGGTATTCCCTTGACCTGGGATGCGTCAGAAGAATAACAATAAAGTTCCGAAGGAGAGACAGAAAGTCGTCCACCAACGATCTTTTGAAGTTCTGCAGTTATATCCATTCTAGACCTCAAATTGGAATTCAGATGTGAAAAATAGGATTTCTGTCACGGCTTGAGACAGACAATGACAGGTGAATGAAAGATGAGTTGCAGCAGATAATCAAGATTAATAATATATAAGAATATACCATCCTCCTTCCCTCTAAAGAGTACCATTCTTCTGAAGAGCACTATTCTCCTTCTAAAGAATATCATTCTCCGTGAAGAATATCATTCTCTTTCTGAAGAATATATTTTCCTTCTGAAAAGTTATCAAATAAACCGTAAAACTGAGCATCCTCTGGTTTTAGAAAAATGGGAAATAAAAGAAACCTTAGGCGAAAGTGCAGGACAAACCTTTACATTCTGGTAGACATAAGAGGACAAACATGACACGATACTTTGAGATAGAACAAAGAGACGGAGCAGCAAGGATCGGAAAACTTCTGCTGTCCCCCGAGCTTCGTACGCCCTGCATTTTAAGTACGGCGGAACTCGGAAAGTTTGAAAATCCCGGCCCTGTTGTTGATGCAGGGAGTTTCTGGGGTGTGAAATCCGATGTAGAGCTTGAAACACACATAAAGCAAATCCGTGAAAAAGCAGGAAATGGAACTCTCATAATCCTGCCGCATCAAGCTTACCCACCTGCAATTCCAATCGAATCCCTCCGAAAAGTCGAAAAATTTACTGCCCTTAATAGCGAAAACACCGAAGATACAGGCCCTACAGGCTCTCTCCTGAGAGTAGGAGGAAAGCCTGAGAAAGCCGACCTGTATATAATGGAAGGGGCAGGTACTATGGAAAACAACGCACGAAGATTTCTCGAGACCGTAATAGAGCTTAGAAACCAGATTCCCCCTGATACAGCTCTTTATGCCCCAAACCTCGCACTTCCTGAAAATATAGCTATGCTGGTTTACTTCGGAATCGATGTTCTGGACGATACCAGAGCGGAAATCGCAGCTTATTCTGACATCTACCTGACAGCAGCAGGTAGATTCTATCTCGACTCCCTAACAGAGTTTCCTTGCAGATGCAGGGTATGTGCTGAAAGTACGCCCGTAGAAATTGGGAAGCTTCCAAAAACTGAGAGAGCAAAATTCCTTTCAGCTCATAACAGGAATGCTCTCGAAGCCGAACTCTCCCTTGTGAGAGAGAGGATAAGGGCGGGAACATTGAGAGAATATATTGAAGGCCAGTGCAGGGTTAAGCCCTGGCTAACAGCCCTGTTAAGACTTGGGGATTTCCAGTACTCTTACCTTGAAGAAAGAGTTCCTGCTTTTCGACAAAACCAGTTGCTTGCAGATACCTCAGAGGCCCTATCCCGAATCGAAGTGGCAAGATTTGCACAGCGCATACAGGAAAGGTATACACCTCCAGAGCTTGAGATTCTCCTACTTTTCCCCTGTGCAGCCAAAAAACCTTACTCAACTTCCCAGTCTCATCAAAAGTTTATTCTGGCCCTAGGAAAGTATCGGAAATTTGTCCATGAAGTGATTTTAACCTCACCTCTTGGAATAGTGCCCAGAGAACTGGAATTAACATACCCAGCAGCCCATTATGACACTGCGGTTACAGGTCACTGGGACGAAGAAGAAAAAGCCTGGGTTTCCGGTTGTCTTGAGGCATATCTCTCAAAACACAGGTATAGATCCATAGTTGCCCATGTAGAAGGGGCATACAAAGAAATCTGTGAACGAGCAGCGAGCAAACTTGGGATTGAAATAACCTATACTGCTACAGGAAACCTTGTGTCTATGGATGCGCTTTCAAACCTTAAGAGGACAGTTGAGTCTATATGTATATCTGAAAACTTCAGCAAGAAAAGCCTGAACGCGGAAGAAGACAAGAAGAACTTTGTGAGAGCGATTGCAGAATATCAGTTCGGTAAAGATGCTTCACTTCTTTTCTCTGAAGAGGCAGGAAAGCTTGCAGTTAAAGGTCGCTTTCCCAAGTATCAGCTCTTTTCTGGAAAAAAACAACTTGCAACCCTTGTTCCTCAATACGGAATGCTTGCTCTTTCCCTTGAAGGAGCTGAAAGGATGCTAAAAAGTGGGAAATACCTGGTAACAATTGATGATTTTCTCCCACGCGGTTCCATCCTTGCCCCAGGAGTTACTCAGGCTGATCCGGAAATACGGCCTAATGATGAGGTAATTGTACTTGGCAAAAAAGCTCTCTGTGTAGGGCGAGCTGTGATGAGCGGAGAAGAAATGGTGAAATCCACTAGAGGAGTTGCAGTGGATGTCAGGCATATCAAGAAACTCTGAGCTTACACACGGATCTTTAAAATAAGTTCTATTGAAATTAGTTCTATTGAAATTAGTTCTATTGAAATTAGCTCTACTAATTTCAGTTTTACGAAAACAAGTCCTACAAAAGTTAATTTTACTGAAATCTGGATTGAAGGACTTCGGAAAAACTCTATAAGAGATTTTACCCTTAGAAGAAATAATAAAATGGTAGGAATATATTAGATATTATGATAAGGCGTTTTGCACCTGAGGACTTCCAGGAAGTAGTTGAAATTGAAGGTGAGGCCTTTTCGGAGCACAACTCCCTCTTGTACATGAGTTTTTATGAAACCGTGGGAGATGGTTTCCTTGTAGCGGAGCAGCATGGAAAAGTCGTGGGGTATGTAGTAGGCTACCGTTCTGGAGAAAACGAAGGGCATGTTTTTTCTGTCGGTGTTAAAGAAGAACATCGGGGGAGAGGAATAGGTACATCACTAATTCACGCTATCTGTGATATATTTGTTGCAAACGGACTTCGATACGCAAGGCTCGAAGTAAGAAACAGTAACAAAGGAGCACAAAAATTATATAGGTCCATAGGATTTGTATCCTGCTGGACCGAAAAGAAATACTACTCAGATGGAGAGGACGGGATGGTGATGAAGATGCACCTTCATCCTTATCGCCTCTTAATTTCAAAACAAAAATATCTGGAATCTATAATTTCAGATAACGAATTCTTTGTCACCTTCAAGGACCCTGTCAGTTATTACCCATGAGCTTGATGACGGAATTCAGCGAATCCCTCACGTGAGCTGGTGTTTCCTCAAAGATAGGGTCGTCCCGGGACATGAGAGTCGCAAGCTCGCCTCCTAAAATGAAAATTGCGCGCTTGTGATCCGCCTTGCTCCGGTGAATGTGTACAGGGCTTATGGATAAAGCCTTGTAGTCATCGAATTCGTGTGTTACCCCGTGCCTTTCAAAATATCTCTTCATCTGGGCCATATACGTGTGTAGTTGTATTAGCTCTTCCTTGTGCATAGCGAACAGACCTACAATTTTACAAGATCAATTTAATATTATCTTGAATCGGATAAAAGAATTATCCGAGGAAATGAACTTCCTAGTTTTACATTATAAACTTTTCCATATAATGTATATGATAAATAATGAAGGATTATGGCAGAAAGTGTGAAGTTTAACACTATGGTGTGAAACAATACTAAATCGTAGTGATCCTATGAGTTCCATGTATAAATATTACATATGGGATGACAGTCCAGACGAAATTGACTTAGAAGATGGAAAGTATAGGAATATTAGTTATAGAAAAGCTAGAATGGAAAAGTCAAGACACATGGAAAAAGCCGGATTTTCAAAAAATAAAAAATTTGAATTAAAAAATGAAAAGGGAGGGAAGATTAAGAGAAGATAAGTAAAAAGGGGAAATTAAGAGAAAGGTACTAAAAAGGGGAAATTAAGAGAAAGGCATTAAAAAAGGGAAATTAAAAAAAGGCACTGAAAAAAGGGAATTAAAAAGGAATAAGTATTGAGAGAAATAAAGGTCTCTCAAAGCATGCTTGCGGTCAAAACTTCCATATCAGCAGGAACCTTGGCTATATTTCCTATCTTTACACCTATAAGATTCTTAATTGCGTTACTTGAGGCAATATCAACGAGTCTCTGAGTAATTACGCCATCAAAAACTACACTCTGGATATTGTCTTTATAAGTTTTCAGCCTGCTCGCAAGGTCCCTAACTGCAATCTCCTCTATTATTTTATCCTGAGAATCAAGAATTCTAGCCGTTAAAGTTCCTTTTAGAGCTTCGACATGAGGTCTGAACCTGGCGGCTTCACGCGAAACCGGGACAGTTTTTACCGGGGCAGGAGAGACCCTGACCGCCTCACCTCCAGGAACTTTAACGGTTGCCGGAACTTTCTCAACAGGTTTTTCTCTGGGAACTCTGACAGCGGCAGGAACTGCCCTTGATGAAATCTGAGGTTTTGCGACAACAGATCTTGTTTTGACTTTTTCTATAGTCGCAGGAACTGTTTCCAAGACTCTTTCAGCAGTTTTTTCAGTAACCTTTTCAAAAGCTTTTACAGGCACTGCTCCTTTCGTTTCTTCTTCCTGGAATTCCTCCCCATAAAGATCTGGCTTTGAAGAGACTCTGTGAACTTTAATACGCTTGTGCAACTTCTTTTCGGCAATCCTGGGAGCAATTTCAGGTGCCCTGATCTTTCTTTTAGAGCTCCTCTCCACTCTGCAGGCGCTTTCTTCATTTTCCCTCTCCTGAATTCCGTATTTCTCGATAATCTGTTCTACAGGAACTTTCCGACGAAGAGCTCGTATAACTTCTTTCTGGACAAGATCTTCAACGCATTTTCCGTCGGGGGCACGGGCAACATAGTCAATATCTGCCACTTGAAGGAGTTCACGTATTATAAGTTCTCCTCCACGGTCTCCGTCAGTAAAAGCTGTTACTGTTTTCTTCTTAGTTAGCTCTGCAACTTCTGGAGGAATGTTTGTCCCTCCTACACAAATGGTATTCTTTATACCATAGCGGAGCAGGTTCAGAATGTCAGCTCTCCCCTCAAGAATAATGATAGCGTCTGAGTTAAGTACATTCGGTCCACAGGGAATTCTGGACTTTCCATAGTAAGTGAGTTCATCGACTCTTACAGACTGTCGGACTTCATCCGCCAGTTCCTGGGATTCGGGCACGGTTTCATCAAACATCTTGGTAAAAATGAGTTTTGCCCTTTCGATAATCTTCTTTCGCTTTACAGCTCTTACATCTTCTACCTGGAAAACCTCAATTTTGGCGCTGCATGGCCCCACTCTGTCAATAGTCTCAAGTGATGCGGCAAGAATTGAAGTTTCGACTTTATCAAGGCTTGAGGGAACAAAGATATTTCCTTTAGTCTTTCCTCCTTTAGCCGTAACCATTACCTCGATCCTGCCAATCCTACCGGTTTTTTGCAGGTCACGGAGATCAAGATCAGCCCCAAGTAATCCCTCAGTTTGCCCAAAGATCGCACCTACGATATCAGGACGTTCAATTACCCCATCCGCATTAATCTTAGAATGAATGATGTATTTTGTAGTATCCGTATTTTGCATGTGAATTCTCCTCATATATTGTGAATGATTTATCGTGATAATTTTATTAAATTAAAATCGCTAGGAATTCCATTCCTAACAATTAAATTCATCGCAATTGTGAACTTGTTCCAATAATTGCGCTTTTTGGTTTTGTGAATTATATCCGCCGAGTTTCCTGACATTATAAACTATTCATTAGGTTCCGAAAACTCGTAAAGCCCTGAACAATGCAAAAATAGTAAAAAATCAGATTTATATCAGATCAGGGATAAAACACCCTTGAAGGAGCAGGTTTGAGAATTAACTATGGCTGTAGCCGGAAAGATAGTTCCGAACCTGCCTGGAAGTTTTCAATATACTTATGCCAGGAGACCTGGATCCGGGTAGAGTGCCAGAAATTCATGCTATCGAGTGGACTCTTACCTTATGAGAACCTGGTAAAGTTCCAGACCTGAATTAGCCTGGCTTAAGTCTCTCTTAGATCGAGAATTTCTCAACTTTCAAGTGAGCAGATAATAACTTGCGTTGTTTCTAAAGCTTTCCAATATCTGCCCGAAAACCCTTTCCCTAACATAAGTTTTTGTTATAACTCTGAGATAAATTTCAGAGCCAGAAGTCAAAAAATGTGTTAACTTTTCAATTAACCTGATGCTACGATTTTCAAGAAATACCCTTAAAAACGGATAATTCGAGCATGAAGCCGATATATGCCAGACACCTTATTCCGTGGTTTAGGGGCTTGTAGTGGTAACTGATAAGTGGTAAGTGAAGTGAAATTTGTATCAGGTTTATCGAGAGTACTTTTTGACTTAGTACTTTTTGACTTAGCACTTTTTGACTTTTACTTCATGGGTGAAGATATATGAATTAAAGTTCTACGTTGAGTGGTTATTTTAACCCTGAGTATAATGTAGTAAATCTGAAGTTTTTATTATTATTTGCATGTGAATTAATTATATTGGATTATCTTTACGAATTTAGCAATGGTGATTAGGTGAAGTTGTTAATCAATGATATAATCTGACAGAACAGTCCCTCCCACCTTTAAAGGAGTCTTGGCAACTGAGGAAACCTGTACGTCACGTATTTTTAAATTCATGTAATTAATGCCTGCAGGATTTAAGAACTTTGTGGTTATTTAAAAAGTTTTATCAAATTAAAGTCATTTTTCATGCCGGTGTCTTAAAGAGAAGGTACTTTCAAAACAACTCCAGAAGAAGTCCTTTAGAATAGGTCAGAAGAAACTCAAAAAACTTAAAAAATAATAGAGTCGAAAATTTAGAAAAGTATATATAAAAAAAAAGACTTGTAAAAAATTGAACGGGCGAGACATAGAAACTTTTTTATGTACTAACCCCCCACTCCCAAACTCGCTCGTTCAGCCCCCCCCTGAATACTATTGCTCCTTTTCGTGATTTTCCGGAATATGTCAGAGACCTATTTTCACGTGGGAGAAATAGATTTTCAAGTAACCTGTCCTTCAAGAAGTTCTTGATTAAGTAATCTTGATAAATCGCTTTGAGAATTCCCTACTCACTAACCTCAAAGTTTCTCGGTCACTTAAAAACTTATAATAGGTGTAAAACACAATTAATGAGAGTATGGGAAGCGATTTTGGCACAGAAAATACTATACACGAAACCCGGAAACCAGCCGAAATTGATGGAAAATTTCAGGAGGCAGTATCTGCACAGAAACTAGAAGAAGATCCTGTAAAAGTGGTTATTATAGGAGGGGGAGCCTGTGGCATGGCGGTTGCTACCAAAATTCGAAGACAGAGTGATTTTAAGATTACAGTGATTTCAAGAGATTCACATACTGCTTATAGCCATTGCGGAATCCCTTTTGTTCTGGGACGGGAAATTGAGAGTTTTGAAAAATTAATAGTGAAACCAAAAGATTTTTTCAAAAGAAATCAAATAGATGTTAGGCTAAACGAGTGCGCCAGCTCAATAGATCTGGATTTAAAAGTTGTTCGGACAGGAGAAGGGATTTATCCTTTTGACAAACTTGTTATCGCCACAGGCAGTCTACCCTTTATACCTCTGACAGGCAGCACAAATATTCTCCCTTATGGTGTTTTTACTCTGAGGAGTCTTGATGATGGAGTACTTTTCGAAAAAGCCCTGGAAACTGTTAAGAGAGTCTGCATAATAGGTGGAGGGACAATAGGAATAGAGTGTGCAGTGGCACTTTCAAGAAGGGGAATTAAAACCTACCTCATAAGCCGAAGTAAAAACCTGCTTTCCAGACAACTGGACCCAGACATTTCCGAAATCGTAAGAGAACATTTGAAAAGTCTAGGGATTGAAGTCGTTTCTGGGGAGCCTGCAGCTTTTCCTGAAAATTTCCGGAAAGAAAAAACACTATATGTAGGGAATAGGCAGCTTCCTGCAGATCTTGTACTTCTTGCAAGTGGAGTTAGACCTGAGATATCCCTTGCCCTGGATGCTGGTATCGAAATCGGAAAGGCAGGAGGAATAATTGTAAATGAAATGCTCCAGGTTAAGGCAAGAAATAAGGCAGGAGAAGAATTTCTTCCCTACGTGTATGCAGGTGGGGAATGTGTAGAGGTAATAGACCTTATAACAGGAGAAGCAAAATTAGGTCAGCTGGGTACAACAGCTAGGCATATGGCCGACATAATCGGCAATAATATCACAGGAAAATATACTCCACTCGGGCCGCTTGTCAATCCCTGGGTAGCCGTGGCAGGAGACTTACAATTTGGCGGAGTTGGTATTACCTCAAAAGAGGCTCAAAGCCACGGAATAAAGATAAGCACAGGATTCTCCGCTGGGCGTACAAGAGCTTCCTATTATCCGGGCTGGAAAGATCTGTACATTAAACTTCTGTTTAAAGACGATGTTCTGGTAGGTGCACAGCTTGCCGGAGGAGAAGGGATAAAGGAAAGAATCGATACCTTTTCTCTTGCAATTCGCAAGACAACTACAATTAGAGACCTTCTTGACCTGGAAACTTGCTATGCACCACCCGTCTCTATGCTTGTGGACCCTCTCAGACCAGCTGTAAAAGCTGCAATCCGAAATAAAAAAGAAAGGAAGGAAACAGAAGAAAAGTAAAAAAGGAAACAGAAGAAAGGTGAAAAAGAAAACAGAAGAAAGGTGAAAAAGAAAACAGAAGAAAGGTGAAAAAGAAAACAGAAGAAAGGTGAAAAAGAAAACAGAAGAAAGGTGAAAAAGAAAACAAAAGAAAGGCAGTCGGATAACGTAAGATGAAATCAAGAAAATGTGGGAGAAGCAAATGTTAGAAATCGACGGCTCTTATGGTGAAGGAGGAGGGCAGTTGGTCAGAACGGCTGTTGCTCTTTCCGCAGTTACTGGAAAAGGGATCAGAGTTACGAATATCAGGAAAAACCGGCCAAATCCTGGCCTGAAACAACAGCATTTAAAGGCTCTGGAAACAGCGGCCAAGATCTGTCAAGCTCAGATCTCGGGACTTTTTCCAGGCTCTACTGAACTTTCTTTTGTTCCAGTTGAAATAAAGGGGGGTAAGTATGATATTGATATCGGGACTGCAGGAAGCATAACCTTGTTTCTCCAGTGCATTATGCCAGCCCTGCCTTTTGCGAAAGAGGAAGTCGAACTAACGATAAAAGGGGGAACTGACGTTGCCTGGTCTCCGACAATGGATTACCTGCAGCATGTTACCTTTAGCGCTCTGAAGCAACTTGGATACTCAGGCAGTGTAACCCTGAAAGAACACGGGTACTACCCTAAAGGGGGAGGAAAAGTTTCGGCTTATTTTAAACCGTGCAGGCTACGAGGTTTTCATTTTTTAAAAGAAGAACAAGAAGAAGAGATCAAGGGAATTTCTCATGCTTCAAATCTTCCGGCTCATGTACCTTTACGCCAGGCCGAAGCTGCCAGTACAAGATTAATAGAAGCCGGATACCCATCTCAAATTGAAACTCAATCCTTTGAAGCTTTTTCCACTGGAAGCGGGATAACTCTCTGGACAGGCTATATGGGTGGGAGTGCCCTTGGGAAAAGAGGACTCCCAGCAGAAAAAGTGGGTAAATATGCTGCAGACGAAATTATTCTTGAACTTAGATCAGGAGCTTCTGTTGACACATATCTGGCAGACCAGCTAATACCGTACATGGCTCTTGCAGGAAATAGTTCTTACACTGTCCGTGAACTCTCTCTTCACACTAAGACAAATATTTGGGTTACTGAACAGTTTCTGGATGTTAACTTCAGGATAGAAAAAAAAGAAGGGCTTTTTGAAGTGTGCGTGAGTTGAAAGAAAATAGGAAAGGTAGATACGGAAAAGAAGAACAAGAGGTAAAAGAGAAAAGAAAAGGAGAAGGGAAAGAAAGAAAAGAAGAAAGAAAAGGAGAAGGGAAAGAAAGAAAAGAAGAAAGAAAAGAAGAGGGGAAAGAAAGAAAAGTATTACAAATAATTTACTGGAAGTTTAATAATAAGTGTCTTAAAACTATTCTTTGAAGGGCACCTTCAAAATCAATCTTCAACGACAAAGAGGTATTCAGAAGGTATTTTTTCCGCAAGTACGATGTCATCAGTTGCAAGCTTGAGAGAGATCCCATCTTCTTGAGCTTTAAAGGCGTCGATTTGAAGGATAACAGGACTTTCAGTATGAATAAGAGCCACTTCTACTGCTTTTTCATACGAAGTGCTGAGGTGAACATATCTTTGCTTTATTGGAAAAATTCCGTTCTCCAGCAAGACATCAACTTCTTCAGGGCTTGCCCCATAATACAGATATTGAGAATCGCTTTCCCTATAATCCAGATCAATGTTGACAGAGTGCCCGTAACGTGCCCTGATTCTTGAATTGCGGATCTCGTACCTTCCTTTTTCATCAGACTCTACAAGCGCGTAAAGGTACTCCTTCCTCATCCAGCTGTATCGCTTTCTCATAACGTCACAGAAAGCATTGATATTGACCCAGCCGAATCTGTCCATTTCAACTCCTGCAGATTCTGGAAAATGCCGGAGCGTACCAGATACAAACCTACCAAGCTTTTCTTCCTTGTTATCGTCCAGCAGGTATCTTCCAGGGCGTTTACACTGCAGACAGCTGCCTCCTCTAAAATAGCCGTGCTCAGTGCATTTTCGAATCATGGTATCACGTACATAACGAAACTTTACTATAAATAAGGTTTGTTTTAAGTTTGTTTTGACAAAGCTACAAAGCTAAAATTTTATGTCTCTCAATTATCCTCTACCCCGATTTATTCCCTGGCTTTTTGTAGAACAGGAAGCCTGTTAATTCTTTAACAGGATGACCAAGGAGAAATAGAAAAACATCAAGCATCAAGCTTTAATTTTAGATTATCTTTTAGCTTGAAAGCCTGAAAGAAGCATAACAGATAAGCATGAGCATAGTTTATTATATTGATCTACTTTGTTGAGAAATACTTTCATCAGGTACACGGTAATTTTTAGTAGGACCGCTTGCATACCCGTAGCGTATATACCTAAAGTAATTTTACGACAGCCCTATTTAAAGTAACTTTACGATAGCTATATTTAAAGTGTCTTACCAGAACTTTGAAAAGGATTGTTAGAGCCTTAATTTCCGGTTGAAATTCAATTTAAAGTCTATTGAGGAATATTTGTGGACTTAATTTCAAACTTACTGTCAGGTTATAATCCGCAAGCTTTATAGTAGAAAAATTGGTGGACTGCTTGCAGTACGTTACCGAGGCTGAAAGAAAAGGAACACAAAACACAACTTAGAAAATTAAACTTATTAGAAAATTAAAATTAGAAAATTAAACTTATTAGAAAATTAAACTTATTAGAAAATTAAACTTATAAAAATAAAGCTTAAAATAGCTGGAATTTAAAATCAAAAAGAATAAAAGAGACTTCACAAGATATTTGATTATTACCGTTTTTATCACTCATTAAATGACGCGATTTAAGAATTAATGTGCTCAGGTTTGTAAATTTATATTTACTAGCTGCAATTTACTGGTCTCTTAAAACAGCTTTTGAATTTTATACTATAATGATGAACTGGATTCAAGGTAGCAACATACTAACAATTATTACTTAGAGTTGAAGCAAATAATAGACACTGAAAACAGAAATTATACATTAAGGGGATAATATGACAGATATCGAATCAATCTATAAGAAGCTCAGCCACGTTATCAGTAAAGAAGACTTCCTGCAGCATGTACAGGAAAAGGTCGAAAGCATGGGAGGGCTTTGCGATGAACCCATGGCTGCCATGCTAGTTGCCAACGAACTTGGGTTTTCAGATGTAGGTCGGGACAGTGTGAAAATTGAAAACATTACAGCTGAAAGCGGACAAATAAATTTTGTTGCAAAAGTTGTGTCGGTTTTCGACACCAAAGAATTTACTCGAAATGATGGGACGATAGGTAGAGTCGGAAATATAATTGTTGGAGATGAAACAGGAAAGATCAGGATAACGCTCTGGGATAACATGGCAGATCTTATAAAAGCTGAAAAAATCAAAGTAGGGCAAACTCTTCAGGTTAGCGGTTATGCGAAGCAGGGATACTCAGGAGTAGAGGTCAATGTAGGAAATAACGGAGTCCTGGCCGAGAGCGAAGAAGAAATCGATGTGGCTGCCAGCAGCCAGAAAATAAAGGATATAAAAGACGGTATGGGAGATCTCAATTTAACAGGAAAAATCCTGGAAATTTCAGATGTAAGAACTTTCCAGCGGAAAGATGGCACTAGCGGACAGGTAGGAAACCTGCTTCTCGGGGATAGTACAGGCACAGTCAGAGTAACCCTTTGGGACGACAGAACCGAATTCCTGAACCAGGTAGAATACGGAGACACTATTGAACTGGTCAATGCTTATGCGCGAGAGAACGCCTTTACTCAGAAAGTTGAACTACAGGTAGGAAATCGAAGCATAATAAGGAAAAGTGAGAAAAAAGTCGAGTACGAAGAGGAATTTATTCCAATTGAGGACATCAGGGCTGATATGAGCAATATAAACATTTCAGGTAGAGTACTCGATATAGGAGAAATCCGGACTTTTGAGAAAAAAGACGGGTCTACCGGAAGAGTTGGAAATCTTCTTCTTGGAGATTCCACTGGAAAAATCAGACTGACTCTATGGGATGAAAAAACCAGTTTTCTGGATGAAGTCGATTTTGACGAGACCATAGAAGTACTTCATGCTTACTCTCGGGAAAATGCATTCAGCCAGCAGATAGAACTCAACCTGGGAGGCCGAGGAATAATCCAGAAGAGTGAAAAGGAAATTGAGTACAAAGAAAAGTTTACGGATATTGCTGATATTATCCCTGGGGAAAGCTATTCGGTTCAGGGTAAGGTTTCCGAAATAGGGGAACTCAAAGAGTTTGAAAGGGAAGACGGAACCGAGAATGTAGTTGCAAACCTTCGATTAAAGGACGAAACTGGCAGCATAAAGATAACTCTCTGGGGAGAACAGGCTTATGTGATCGAAGATCTTGATATTGACTCCGAAATCCAGATAATTAATGCTTACGCGAAGTATGGTCTGAACGAAGAAATTGAACTTAGCATCGGGAATCGGAGCAGAGTAATTATGCTCTAATCTTTATTCCTTTTTATGCTTTAATCGTTATCCTTTTTATGTTCTAATCGTTATCCTTTTTATGCTTTAATCGTTATCCTTTTTCAGTGTCTTCTTTCTGGTTTATTTCTTAAACCATGCTTTTCGCGGTAAAAGCTTGTGAAGTGTTTTCCAGTGGAAATAAAGGGGTCTGAAAAATTTACTGTGAGAAAAATAGAAAGCATTACAAATATAATTTTGATTTTTTTAAACTGTATAAACCTGTTTTCTAAGATATACTTCTCTTCTGCACTTCTTTCTAATACTTCTTCCAGATAATGGAGCATTTTTCATTCTCAGCAAAAATCTCCAGTGGAAACAAAGGGGTACTTAAAAAATTCCTGTGTGCGTGCTATAAATTTTTTTACTATGAATTCACCAGAAACAAGCTAACTGGAGATTTAAAGTGAATGTCCTTGATTTTATAAAGTTTTATGTGTTTTATGAAAAAAGCAAAATGCCGTTATCATTATGTACCATTGACTCGTATATATAAATGCTGTAAAAAAATCCGAAAATTATGGGGAAAACATCTTAGAGGATGCTGACAAAAACAAATTCGGGATAACGAGCTTCGCCGCAGTATTGTCTTTAAAAAACTAATAATTTCAGAGTATAGACTGGAAGGAAAACTAAACCAACATGGAACGTTTTCTAGAAAGTGGATACTTAAAAAACTTCAATCGTAAATTTATATCGTAAATTCTACATTTTGGCTTTTTATACTGTGAATTTTATACTGTGAACTTTATATTATTAATTGCCGACATAAAGGACAAAGGGGGAATGGCAGTAGATGGCAGATGGACCTGAAAAGGACATAGATGCTGACAGGGGAAAATATGCTGGCATTCACAATAAAGAGATTGAAAGAGAACTCTCAGTTGCTGAGGTTATGAACAAAGCAGTAATAGTAATGGATATCAACTCAGATATTCCTTCTATTGCAAGAGAAATAGCCAGTCGTGATGCAGGAAGCGTTATCGTCACAGAAAATGGTAAAGCTATGGGGATCATAACTGAAAGGGATATTGTTAAAAATATTGTTACAGAGAATAAAAAACCAAGTGAAGTGGAAGCGAAAGAAGTCCTCTCAAGTCCTCTTATAACCATAGAGCCTGAAAATAACATAATAGAAGCTTCCGAAATCATGCTAAAAGCAAGAATTAAAAGACTACCAGTCCTGAAAGATAGGACAGTAATAGGAGTAATTTCGAATACAGATATCCTGATGGTAGCACCTGGACTTAATACTATTCTTCGAGATCTTATTGATATGAACAGAGAGGCCCTACTCTCTATTCCCTCGAGAGATGAGATTCCAGATTTAGAAAATTCCAGAATGAATGTATGTGAATTGTGTGGTTCTACTTCCATTGACCTCAGGTATGTAGATGGCAGATACTTATGCGGAAACTGTCGGCACGAAAAGGACATAGATGCTGACAGGGGAAAATATGCCGGCATTCATAACAGAGACATCAATAAAGTTTCGGTTACTAGGGCTATGAATAAAGCAGTAATAGTAATGGATATCAACTCAGATATTCCTTCTATTGCAAGAGAAATGGTCAGTCGTGATGCAGGTAGTGTTATCGTCACAGAGAATGATAAAGCTATAGGGATTATAACTGAAAGGGATATTGTTAAAAATATTGTTACAGAGAATAAAAAACCAAGTGAAGTGGAAGCGAAGGACATTTTTTCGAGTCCTCTCATAACCATAGAACCCGAAAAAAGTATTGCAGAAGCTTCCGAAATTATGTTAAAAGCTAATATCAAAAGACTGCCAGTCCTGAAAGATAGGACAGTAATAGGAATAATTTCGAATACTGATATCCTGGCAATAACACCCGGAATTGATACTATCCTCAGAAACCTTGTTGATATGAATAGAGAAGCCCTATTCTCCATTCCCTCAAGAGAAGAGATTTCAGAAGATTTAGAGGATTTTATAACTGGTATATGTGAATCCTGTTTAGTTTTTTCCGTTGACCTCAAGTATGTACACGGTAAATATTTATGCAGAAACTGCAGGCAGGAAGAAGGCGAAGACTACGAATAACTCACAATCTTTAGATATCGATTTCCAGAGACATCTTTTTTAAAGAGAGTATAAGGAGGTATATAGTGAACGTTAGTGAGATTATGACAGATGAGCCTGTGAGTATCAAAGAAGGAGAGTTTGTGACTCGTGCCCGTCAGCTGATGCGCGATTACCTTCTTCGAAGTCTTGTTGTTGTTGACGAAGAGAACAGGCTTGTGGGAATGCTGAGTGACCAGGATATCTTGAGGATTACCTCTACACGCTCGAATGTCACAGTAGGCGGGTATGCAAGCCAATCCCCTACAGTCACTCCGGATATGGATATTATAAAGGCCGCAAAACTGATGGTGCAATCGAAGCAGAACAGAGTTCCCGTTGTTAAATCAACTACGGATCGTACGGTGGTTGGAGTCCTGAGTAATGTGGATATTCTCAGAAATGTCGAAGTCCCAAAAAATGTTCCTAAAACACTGCAGACCATGATGACGAAAAAAGTCAAAACGTGTTCACAAGAGGACAAAGTCAGTGTAGTCTGGGCGCATATGCTCGAGACCGATTATACGGGTATTCCTGTAGTTTCAAAGAAAGGCGAACCGGTTGGAATGATAACCCGCAGAGACATAATCAAATCAGGTGCTGTGCGCACTGAAACGGAAGATGAAAGGCGAACAAGGCCTAATGAGAGCCCAAAAGTTGAAAAGATAATGTCAACCCCTACGTATACACTGTCAGAAAATGATTCCATTCAAAGTGCAATTAAGATGATTATTTACTATGATATTGGAAGGGTTACCATAGTAAATGAAAAGGATAGGGTATCTGGACTCGTCGATAGACAGGACCTTCTGGAATCTATTGTCAATGTATGGCCTGAAAAAACCTTCGAAAATCGCCTTTGAAAAAAACTGTGTAATGAAGGTATCCGGTGAAAGAATAACAGATAATCGCAGAATTAAAAAAACAATTAACTTAGAATTAAAAAACAATTAACTTAGAATTAAAAAACAATTAACTTAGAATTAAAAAACAATTAACTTAGAATTAAAAAACAATTAACTCAGAATTAAAAAAACAATTAGCTGAGAATTAAACAAAAAATTAACTCAGAATTAAACAAATAATTAACTGAGAATTAATGCAATGCGAAAAACAGCAGCAAGTTTTCACGCAAAAAGATTATAACATCAAAGATCATCATTAATAATAATTATAAATCTAAAATAAAGGAAACCTTTCGGAAAGATTCGGGAAAAATTGCTTTCAGGTTTTATTTTTTCCGGGAGCAAATCTGGGTCTGTTGAGGAATGAACTGCAGATTCCAGGGAAGTTTCCGCAAGAAAGCAGGAAAAGAAGAAATGGAATACTAAAAAAGCAATTAACTGCAACTCGAATTCGGTGGTCCTATTGAACAAAAATACGACATTTTCGTCCGTCGATAAGATGAAAGTTCAGCCAGGCGTGAGCAAATCCAAGAAAGCGCAGCAGAAAGACCCGCACATGATTAGCAGCATGGGCACTATGCGAATAGGTCCTGAGTTTAAATCCCGTATTTCAGAACATGAAGGAAAAATTCTGGCCCTGGCAACGAGGAGTGTAGTAACCCTTCCTCCTACTGCAACAGTTATGGAAGCAATCAAGATTATGACTGAAAAGAGGTTCAGACGCATTCCTATTACAAACGCCGGAACGCGGAGGCTGGAAGGAGTTGTTACTTCCGTAGATATTATCGATTTCCTGGGGGGCGGAAGAAAGAATCTGCTCGTTGAAAACCGCTTCAAAGGTAACCTTCTGGCTGCAATCAACGAAGAAGTACGGCAAATCATGGAAACTAATATTCCCTACCTTAATGACCAGGCTGATTTTAAAGATGCTGTTTCAATGATGATTGAAAGAAAAAGAGGCGGCCTTCCAATCGTGAACAATGACATGCAGGTCGTTGCAATCTTTACCGAAAGGAATGCAATTGAACTGATGGGCGGAATCGTGACAAGCCGAACTGTTGATGAATATATGACCAAGAACGTCAAGATGGTGTCAACTGAGACACCCATTGGACAGGCAGCAAAAGTAATGGTAGATAACTGGCTCCGAAGACTTCCTGTAGTTAAAGATGGCATCTTCGCAGGAATTATCACTTCCACTGATATTGTCCATTTCCTTGGAAGGGGAGACGCTTTCAGTAAGCTGACAACAGGAAACATTCATGAAGCGCTTGACCAGCCTGTAGGATCTATTGTCTCAAAAGAACTGATATGGACTGAACCGGGTACAGACCTGGGAAAAGCGATGGAAATAATGCTTGAGAAAAAGATAGGTTCACTTCCGATTTTGGAGAATGGACTAATCCGCGGCATCATTACTGAAAGGGATTTCCTTAGATCTCTGAATGAACCTGGTAAATAATCAATTGAACAGAACTGGTTTCAATTGATCAAAACCGTCATGCTAGTTCAAGCTAGCTCAAACTATCCTGAAACTTAACAAAGTTTAGTGAAACTAAAGTCTAACTGAGCCTTAAGTTGACTGAGCCCGAAAAAACTTCGGGCTTAAGCTTTCAAGAGTTTGAGGTTTAAGGAGATTAAGCTTTCAGGAGTTTGAGGTTTAAGAAGACTAAGTTTTCAAGAGTTTAAGGTTTAAGGAGACTAAGTTTTCAGGAGTTTAAGGTTTAAGGAGACTAAGTTTTCAGGAGTTTAAGGTTTAAGGAGGCTAAGTTTTCAAGAGTTTAAGGTTTAAGGAGACTAAGTTTTCAGGAGTTTAAGGTTTAAGGAGGCTAAGTTTTCAAGAGTTTTAAAAAAGAAAAATCCTCTAGCTGAACCTACCAGGAAATAAGCCTACTTTGTAGATAGGTCGAGAAGTAATCTATACATTGAATATTCAGGATTTGGAGTGTAGTCTATTTTAAAACAAGGATTTTCAAAAATAAGAACTTTTAAAATAGCTCTCACTTTAACAAGAGGTACTGGTTACTCCCCTAAAAATCTACAGCCTATAGTTAAAAATTGTAGCTTTCACATCCAATTCAAAAAGTATAATTATTGATACTCATATATTGTAAAAGTGAAGGAGGTACTTCATGAATGTGGCGGACATCATGAGTTCACCTGTGTATGTCCTAAACGCAGACGAACCCGTGTCACGTGCAAGAAAACTGATGTTAAGGCATAGAATCAGTACATTGCTTGTCCTCAATGAGGGCAAGATGGTGGGAATCGTTACAAAATCAGACATCACTAACCGTCTGGCTCAGGCCGAACCTCTCTGGAGGAGAAGACCGATTGACCAGATCCCTATTAAGTTACTGATGACTGAATCGGTTATTACTATCTATCCTGAAGCCTCTATTTCCCAGGCAGCTGCCTTAATGCTTGAGAACGGGGTGCATAACATTCCGGTGGTAAAGAACGATATTGTAGGCATTATCACCAGGACAGATCTTGTGCGTTATGTTGCGGAAAATAGCGAGGAAATGAAAACAAAAATCCCCAAGTTAATGTCTGAAGATACTATTTCTGTTCACCGGCATCACACTATTAACCACGTAATTGATGAAATGAACAGGAATGAGATCGAAAGAGTAATCGTCAAAGATGATGCAGGAAAGCCTGTAGGGATAATTTCCAGCAAAAGCCTTGCTTTAAATCTCTTAACTGATTTTCAAGGCGAACTTTCCACGAAAAACATCAAGATGGCACGTAAATCCTCACCTGGAGGCCAGAAAACCTTCAGATACGTAAAAGAGGTGCCTTTAACCGCAGAAGACATCATGGTTTCTCCGATAAACTCCATTGACGTAAATGAAAATGTCAGTGAAGCTGCTAAAAAAATGATAGAGGAAGGAGTGACTGCATTACCTGTCAGTGACGGAGAAAATATAGTTGGAATATTAAGCAGAACCGATATCATGAAAGCCATCCTCTAACCATTATCTGGCAGTGCGGAGGTATATACTGCAAAAGTAGCAATAGAAAGCAATAGAGAGCGATAGATAAAACAGCTAAGAGCAAGAGAAGGATGCGAAATTGAAGTAAAGGAAAAACGGATGAAGAAAGCACGCAAAAAATTGCGAACATTATGATTAAAAGTTCTGGATACGCATGAGGTGAATTGCATGCAAGTTAAAGATATAATGGTACAGCCATATAGGATTGACAAGTCAGACACCATATCTCACGCCCTGGATCTTATGGAAAAGAAGGACACAAAGCGCCTGCTGGTAGTCCACGATGATCAGATACTTGGTGTACTTACAATGAGAAGTCTGACAGAGGAGCTCGGAACTCG
Source organism: Methanosarcina barkeri 3 (assembly GCF_000970305.1). Taxonomy (GTDB): domain Archaea; phylum Halobacteriota; class Methanosarcinia; order Methanosarcinales; family Methanosarcinaceae; genus Methanosarcina; species Methanosarcina barkeri_A. Next base: position 11,740 of record NZ_CP009517.1, on the reverse strand, counting down.
CAAGAAACTGAGCAAACCTGCATCCTCTCTGCATGTTGCAACAGCCGTATCCGACAATTTCATAAAGGTTCTGCCTGACACCGACACCAGGGATGTTCTTACCCTGATGAAAAAGAGTGGTGGCGTAATTATTGTCACTGATAATGGAAAAGCCCTGGGTTGGGTGACACCCCAGGAATTCATGAAACGAAACCACTTCACAGGCTTTGTCGGGGAAATAATGGAAAGAAACCCTATAGTTATCAGTTCATCTGATAGGGTTAGCCACGCTAGGCGACTTATCCTTGACAAAAACGTAGGAAGGCTGCCAGTAATTGAGAGCGGAAAACTTGTAGGCATTATTGCTGAAGATGATATTGCCTTTGCTATGCGTTCTTTTAGGGACCTAGTCGCTGATAATCAGCAGGATTCAAGGATCAAGAACCTATTGGTAGGGGATATTATGACTCGTAGTGTGATTAGTGTCTATACCAATACACCGCTTGAAGAAGCTGTTAGGATAATGTTGGAACATGATGTCGGAGGTGTTCCAGTCCTTAGCTTGGATGATGAACTTGCTGGTTTTCTAGCTCGCAGAAATATAATAAGTACACTTGAAGAATGAGCTCTAGTCTGGTGAGAAAGAGCAGAAAAAAACTTGATTGGAATCCTGAAACCAGTAATTAAAAAAAGGCCTGCTTTCTTAAAAACAGGCCTTTTGAATTTCTAACTTTCCTTTGGATTTATTTCTTTTTTTAAAATAAATTCTATTTTAAAATGAGTTTCTCTTTAGTTTGATTTACAATTAATTACCATTTTAGAGTATTTTTATTTAGAATAGTTTCTTATTTTTAACGATTTTTTCATTTAGAGTAGTTCCCAATTTTTAGAATGATCTATCTCCGCCAATGATGCCTCCAAGAATACCAGTCCCGGCAACGCCGGTTTGTTCGTCTCGGCGGCCATAAACAGAGGCTGCAAAGATTCTGTCAGCAAGGCGAGAGAAAGGAAGGCTCTGCATATACACTGTGCCTGGACCTGTAAGGGTTGCAAGAACAACTCCTTCACCACCGAAAAGGGCATTTTTAAAGTTCCTTGACCAGGTTATATCATAGGTTACTGTCTCAGTGAAAGCTGCCACACAGCCTGTGTCAACACGATAAGTCTCGCCAACTGCCAGGTCTTTTCTTATAACTGTGCCCCCGATATGGAGAAAGGCCAGACCGTCACCCTTTAGTCTCTGCAGAATAAAACCTTCACCACCGAAGAACCCTGCTCCGAGCTTGCGAGTGAAAGCTATTTCTATATCTACTCCACGAGCAGCACAGAGAAATGAATCTTTCTGGCAGAGGAGACTGCCTCCGAACTTTGTGAGGTCAAGGGGAATAATCTTTCCCGGATAAGGAGCCGCAAAAGCTACACGCCCTTTTCCTGAACCTTTGTGAACAAAGCTTGTAATGAAGAAACTTTCTCCTGTCAGAGCCCTTTTAAGTCCTTTTTTGAGACCTCCGAAAAATCCACCGCCTTCATTACCCAAACCGGTCTGCATCTCAATTCCGGGCCCCATGTATGCCATAGCCCCAGCTTCTGCCTGAACAGCTTCATTTGGATCAAGCTCAACTTCGACGATCTGCATATCGTCACCGATAATCTCGTAGTCAATTTCATCTGCCATGTTTTACTCTCCAACCTTTTTGCAAGCTTAGATATAACAGACAATATAAGCCAAATACTTAAAAACATTTTCAATGTACTGAGACATTCTTTAATTTTTTGCCCAAGAAACAGGTGAAAATAGGTTATTATAAAGATGTACTGATACTCATACCTGAGAATCATACTACATATTCATACCTGAAAGTCATACCATATATTCATACCTGAAAGTCATACCACATATTCATACCTGAAAGTCATACCACATATTCATACCTGAAAGTCATACCACATATTCATACCTGAAAGTCATACCATATATTCATACCTGAAAGTCATACCACATATTCATACCTGAAAGTCATACCATATATTCATACTTACATCTATAATGATGCTCTGAAGGCATGCCTGAGAACAATACTTATTTCAGGCCTGAAAACAGATAAATAAACATGAGTAGAGAGGGGAACGAGAAGCTAGATCCTCAATTTATAGATAAGCTTGCCAGTTTTCTGGGATTTGATAAAGACAGAGTTCAGCACCTTTTTGAGAAGAACTATCTAGCCCAGAATTGGGGAAAATATGAATACATATTCCGTTTCGATAAGGAGATCTCCCATATCGAAAGAGGAACCGTGATTTATGAGAAAGACGGTTCTTTCGAAATCATTATGGGTTTCCCGAAAATCAGGAGAGCCATGGTATTGGACCCCACGATTAAAAAGCACTTCAGCGGCCTTGAAAAAGTAGCTGTGGAAGAAAAAATGAATGGATATAACGTCCGCATAGCAATTGCAAAAGACGAAATTCTCGCAATCACTCGGAGCGGGTATATCTGCCCTTATACAACTCAAAAGGCAAAAGAAAAATTAAATTTGAAATTTTTTGATGATTTCCCTGAACTTGTACTTTATGGAGAAATGATAGGCCCGGACAATCCTTATGTTCCAAAAGATATCTATGGCATTGAGTCGGTAGAGTTTTACATCTTTGATATTCGGGAGAAAAATAGCGGTAAGCCTCTTACAATAAGCCGAAAACAAGAAATTCTGGAAAAATATGGCTTTTTTCAGGTAAAATTCTTCAAAAAAATTCCTATGGAAACTGCTGCTGAAGAAATCAGAAAAATTATCCGGGAACTTGGAGAAAAAGAACATGAAGGCGTCGTAATAAAGGATCCGAAAATGGTTCTTTCTCCGTTAAAATATACTTCTTCCCAGAGTAATTGCTCGGACCTCAGGCATGCCTTTAAATTTTATAATGAGACCGGCAGAGATTATATGCTTTCCCGGATTGTTAGAGAAGGTTTTCAGACAGTTGAATGGAACGAGGACAAGACCGAGTTTGAAAAACGCTGCATGCAGCTAGGAAAAAGTATACTGGATCCTCTTAGAGAATCCATCCAAAATGTGAAAAATGGCCAAAGGTTATATGAGGAAGCAAGGATCCGAGTAAAGGATTTAAAAACTGCAGCAGATTTTGAAGATTATCTTAAAAGACTCGGGATAGATGCAATTTTTGAAGAACCTCAGTTAGTAGGGGAAGAGTATCTGATAATTATAAAAAAAATAAACAAAAGTACCAACGATAAAACTCAAGCAATCTGGCAGGGTGAAACCTGGTAATCTTTTTCTTTCAGGTTGAGCTTTAAGATTTGAGTTTTTAAGAGTTTTTACAATGTTTTGAAAAGAAATATATTAGAGTATAATTATACCAGATGCATTATACTAAATGCGCTATACTAAATGTGTTATATCAGATGGCATTATATCAGACCCATTATTACCAGATGCATTATACTAAATGCGCTATACTAAATGCATTATACCAGATGAATTATACCAGACCCATTTACTAGATGCAGTTTCAGAGTTATAATACCTTATAAATTCAGATTCATTAATAACATATAGACTAAAGGTTACAACAAATTTCAAAGAATTACGAGAATTAGAAGGAATTAAAAGGAATTAAAAAGATTTATAAAAATTACAAGAAATTTAAAGGAATTACAAAGAACTAGAAGGAATCCAGTATGACAAATGTTGCAATTATCGGGACGGAAAAAAGCGGAAGAACCTCCCTTGCCGCAAATCTGGGGAAAAAAGGAACATACTCTGACATAACTATGTATAACAATGATAAGGAGAGCCGGAAAATGGTTTTTGTAGACCCGCATGGCTATCCTAAAGCTTTAAAATCCCTGGTTACGGCACTCAATATCTCAGATATGGCAGTCCTCTGTGTCCCTCCTGATGGCCTTGATAGAAATAATCCCACAAGTGTTCATACCGGAGAATGCATTGTTGTCCTTGACCTGCTTGGTTTTAAGCATGGGATAATTGCTCTGACAAAGTCAGACAGTACCCATATGTATGCAATCGATGAATTGAAAAAGAAAATAAAACTGATGACTGCGGGTACTTCTCTCCAAGACTGGGAATGTATTTCCATGAATACCAACAAAGGTGCAAAAAATCCTTTTGAAGGTGTGGAAGATCTCAAAGCCAAAATTTCCGAGATCTCGGAAAAAATAGAAGCCGAACAGGCTGAGTTGAATAGTCTGCCTGCAAGAGTGTTTATAGACCATGCATTCAATGTCACTGGAAAAGGTTGCGTTGTTCTTGGAGTTGTCAAACAGGGAATTTCAAAAGATAAGGACAAAACCAAAATTTTCCCGATAGATAAAGATATCGAAATCCGATCCATTCAGAGTCATGATGTGGATATTGACAGTGCACCCACAGGCACGAGGGTGGGAATGCGTCTTAAAAACGTGCAGGCTAAAGATATAGAAAGAGGATTTATTATCTCTGATAAAGAAATCGTAACTATTGACTATACCCTTGAATGCACCATCTCAAAATTCACGCGAGCAATTGAAACTTCAAGTGTGCTTCATCTCTTTGTTGGTCTACAGTCTGAACCTGTACGTGTGGAGAAGATTCTGGTTGGCGGGCAGGAAGTACAAGAAGCAAAGCCAGGCAGTACGTGCGTACTGGAACTTTCAGGTAACAAAAAAGTAGCTTACAGTAAAGATGACCGTTTCCTGCTAGCAAATCTTGATCTGTCACAGCGGTTTGCAGGCTATGGCTTTACAAAATAAGTATTTTAAAAATTCTATTCAAATTCTTAAAGGGTTAATATGGAAAAGAGTTCAGGAGAAAAGGAAAGCATACATGAGGGCGAGGAAAGCAAAGTAAAAGATAAGACTCTCTACGGAAATGTTTTTCACAGAAATGTATGCTGGCAGCGTTCTTACAAGAGGCCGGAAGGTGAGGAGCTTATCATGGCACTGTACGGTAGCCTCAGAAATGGGCTTTATAATAGCCGCCGTTTTGACTTGCAAAACAGATCAGAGTTCCTTGGCACAACAACAGTAAGAGGGTATGCTCTTTACTCCCTGGGCCCTTATCCTGGAATATACCCTTCGGAAGGTTCATGTATTATAGCTGAAGTGCGCAGGTTTTCGGGAAAACAACAGCTTGAAATTGCCAAATCAATTGATTATATGGAACTTTTCGGAGGATATCATAGGGAATATGTGGATCTGGAAATCGGTGATCAAAAGTTCAGAGGCTTTATCTATGTTTATGATGAGAAGCCTGAATCGGAAAGAATTGAACATGGTGACTGGGCCAGATACTTGAAAGAAAAAGAACAGTATGAATAAACAATTAAGAGAACTAAATAATAATGCGAAAAATATTACAGAAAATTTCATTACAAAAATTTCATTAAAGAATTTCATTACAAAAATTCCTAACATAGCGTAAGTTATTAATAGAAAACTTATAAAATATTTCATAATGAACAACAACTGAAGCATTCTATTTTATTGAAAAGTGTTAACGGTTAATCGTAGATATAGAGTCGTGGTTAATCGCAGTTATGAGAGTCTATGAATAAAGTCCGTGAAGTTGGAAAGGAAGACTCGCTGGAAAGGAGGACTCGCTTGTGAATTTTACAGATATCCTAGAGTTTATAAAGAAACCGCAAGTCTATGCAGAAGGGAATGCTGTTATGTGGACAGATGACCACATTTCAAAGCAGTTGTTGGACATCCACTTGAACCCGGATATTGACCTGGCAAGTCGGAGAAGAGCAAGTATAGAGAGTACTGTGGACTGGATTTTAAACTCAGTCAGTCTAGAAAAAATGAACATTCTTGATCTTGGATGTGGACCTGGATTGTATGCTGAACTTATGGCAAAGAGGGGACATAAAGTAACGGGTGTCGATTTCTCTAAGAATTCAATCGAATATGCCAGAAGTGAAGCCTTAAAGAAAAAACTGGATATAGAATATGTAAACCAGAATTACCTCGAACTGTGTGAAGAGAATAAATATGACCTTGCAATGATGCTTTTTACTGATTTTGGCGTCTTAACACCAGTTGCAAGAAAGACTTTATTACAGAACGTTTATAGGGCTTTAAAGCCTAACGGAACTTTCATTTTTGATGTTCTCAGTGATAAAGACATTGAGTTGAAAGTTGGTGAGAAATCCTGGCAAATGGAAGAATATGGCTTTTGGAAAGATAGACCATACCTTGTTCTTTCAGACTCTTATTACTATCCGAAGGATAAAGTGATATTGTACCAGCACATCGTAATCGACGATTCTGATAATTTTGATGTATATCGTTTTTGGACTCACTTTTTTACGTCTGATAACCTGAAAAAGCTGCTGGTACAAGAAGGCTTTAAGGAAATCGAGTGCTATGATGACGTCTTACCAGATATTGATCTCTGGAATGGTGACAATGTTATCTTTTGCAAAGCAACTAAAATTAGTTGAATAGATTTTTCCAACTGAAAATTTTTATGAAAATTATGAAAATATTAGAATAATTTAAAAAGAATCAAGAAAAAGGAAAGTAGAGCCACAAGAAGTCACAAATTTTTTAAAAACTCAAGGCTCTCAATTCCTTCTTCCACAGAACTCATCTCTGTTACGAAAATTCCTTTATAATCCGAAAGTTTTTCCATAACTCGCTTCCAGTCTATTGTGCCTTTTCCAAGAGGTAGATGTTCATCTTTTTTACCCAAGTTGTCATGGATATGCACATGAGAGATTTTTTCGTTAAGAAATTCCAGAAAGTCGTCAATAAGACCTACTGTATTTGCATGTCCGACGTCGAAGGTAAAACCCACATTATGACTTCCAATGGACTCAAGCATTTCAAGCATTTCATCAGGATATTTTCCAAAAATTTTCGGCATGTCAGGCATATTTTCAACAGCAATAAGGATTCCGAAATCGGCTGCAAAGTCACAGATTTCCCTGAGAGAAGCAAGATTGGTAAAATAGGCTTCCTGTGGGACCTGTACGCCGTAAGGGGAAAGATAACCAGGATGTATTACAGCGAGATTAACATAGTTAGAGGCAAGAGTCAGGTAGTGCTTCATCTGCCTGATGACTTCTGCCCTGATTGAGTCATTCAGACCTGCAAGATTCATGTCCGAGAAAGGCAAGTGCAGAGTTAACTCTAGGCCTGTGGTTTCACTGATATTTTTCAAATTCTGGATATTCTTGCTGTTCAGGCACTGAGATCCTTCCTGTACGATTTCCCAACCGGTGTACCCGTGGTCTTCGAGCGTATAAGCCCATTTGAAAGGGTCTTCAACGACTGCACGTGAAGAATAGCTGATTCTGTGCAATTGCATGATGAAAGTTCATTCCTTTTTATTTATCAATATACATCATCTAGTGCAAACTGAGATATATTTAACCAAATTATTTAACTAAATTATATAAGTGAACTATTAAGTGAACTATTAAGTGAACTATTAAGTGAACTATTAAGTGAACTATTAAGTGAACTATTAACTGAAATATTAACTGAAATATTAACTGAAATATTAACTGAAATATTAACTGAAATATTAACTGAAATATTAACTGAAATATTAACTGAAATATTAACTGAAATATTAACTGAACTATTAACTGAACTATTAACTGAACTATTAACTGAAATATTAACTGAAATATTAACTGAACTATTAAGAACTGAACTATTTACTGGCTCAAACTTACAAAATATAAAAGTATTAAAAGTATAATAAAAGTACGTAAAAAATAAATATACACTTAATATAGTGTGTTAAAATCTTTCAATTCTGCTCCACATAGTCCATTTCTACCTCAACAACAGGTTTTCCTTCTTCAGTAAGGGGTAAAAGCCATTCAAAAAGTCTTTCCATTTCTTCCTGAGAACTAGCCCCGATAGTGACTTCAATAGATCCGAGAGGCTCTTCCTGTGCAGGAACACTGGGAACTCCGACAAAAGCAGCTTGTTTGTTGAGTGAAAAGCGAACAGAAAGTCCGTCACTGGACAATCCTTTACTAAAAGCTTTGTTACGGACACTATCTATAATTTCTTCCCTGCGAATGAGCCTATGGAAGGTTTGCAGAATCTCAATTCCTCCTTCACCTGAAAGAAAAAAAGAGGGAAAAGTCCCTGTTTCTGCTCCAGTAGTCTCAGTAGCTTCTTTTTTGAGTTCAATATCAGTAAAAAGGGATGAAATTGCTTTGATAACCTTTTCCGAGTCTTCTGTAGGATATACAGCTGATGAAACCTTGACATATATCATAAATCTGCCCCAGTAATTTAAAAACAATTTTTTGGAGTTTTGTTCAGAAGCATATTCGAGAGATTTTATTCATTGAGGTTTTTTCCTAGGTTTTTTCCTAAGTAGTTGCTCAAAACTTCAATAACATCCTTTTTGAAAGTTTCCAGAGTGGAATTGTTTTCAATTTCGATATTAGATGCCTCTATAGCTTCTCCCATGCCCCAGCCAAGTTCTCGTTCATCCCGGTTGCGGAGCCCTTCTATACTATTCATATCATCGCTTCTGCCTCGTTTCTGAACTCTGGAAAAACGAACTTCAATTGGGGCGTAAATCGAAATCAGGACAAAACCTTCTCCGAATTCTCGCCTGAAGCATTCCACTTCAGCAATCCCGCGTACCCCATCCACAACAATAAGGTCAGAGCCAGCATCCTTGATTTGGGAAATACAACGTACTGCGACTGCATCCATACCCTCGCATTTGCGAAGCTGTGTTGCGACCATTCCTGTATTAGAATCATTGGGTTCGAGCCCGCGCCTTAAAACTTCTTTCCGGATCACATCACCCATAATAATAACGGGAATACCCATTTCAGCAGCAATTCTAGCAGCTTCCGACTTTCCAGATGCTGGCATGCCTACAAAAGCTATTATCTTCATTAAAAATTACCCTTTAAACTTTAATTATGCTTAAACTATTAGTTTGAACCATTAGCCCTGAACTATCAACTTGAAATGAATATTAGATTTGAATAGAAATCTGAGTATACTGAATCTTAATTTCAAAGATGAATAAAGTTAAAATTACAAATTAAATAGTAAGTTGAATAATCGATTCCATAATCTAACCGTAAAATAATATGATTCTAGTCAAATCACAGGATCGTATATATTATTTCCTGAAAACTAACACACGGATGATAAAAATAATCTCAAGTGCGAAAAACTGAGAATAAAGAACAGTCAACGGAAATCAAAAATTTGAAATTAGAGAGTTAGAGAAGAATTAAAGACCTGAAGTAAGAAAGGAAAAGAAGTCAGGGAAATCCTGAAAAAGTAAAAAATTAGCATGTAGGCCAAAAAACAAGGATGGAGAACGCGAAAGTCTCATCCTTATGAAAAACATCTTATGAAAACATCTTGCTGAAAACTGACGCCTTGAAATCTACCAGGGGTTTGAGCCTGTAATCCTCAAGAAGTACTTTACGGGTGCTTTCTACTGGAACGCTCAGAGAAATTTCTTTAGTTCTACCGTAACGGCCTTTACTTACAACCACTGCGTTGACTATGCCCAGCATATCAAGTTCGGACATGAGATCGGTAACTCTACGCTGAGTAAGAATATCTACATCAATATGGTGGCAGAGCTGGCGGTAAACATTATACATTTCGCCTGTCGTGACGTTCTTACCTTCTCTACCCCTGCTCCGCAAAAGAATGATACTGTAGAGTACGAGTTTGGACTGGGTGGGAAGGGTTCTTACCACTTCGACTACGCGATCAATTTCGATTTTTTCTTGAGCGCGCCTTACGTGCTCTTCAAGAACCTGAGGCTGATTTTCCCTTTCTGCAATCTCCCCCGAGACCCGGAGAAGGTCAAGTGCGCGCCTTGCGTCACCATGTTCCTGAGCTGCAAAAGCAGCACATAAGGGAATTACCATCTCACCGAGAGCGTCACTAGTGTAAGCCATCTTTGCTCTTTGCTTCAGGATATCGCTTATCTGTTCAGCGTCGTAAGGAGGAAAAATAAGTTCTTCTTCACCCAGGGAACTTTTGACCCTGGGGTCCAGAAATTCTGTGAACTTAAGATCGTTGGAAACGCCGATCATACTGACTTTGGCTCTCCGCAGGTCTGTGTTGATTCTCGACAGATTATAAAGAACATCATCGCCTTTTTTAATTAGCTTATCGATTTCGTCCAGAATTATGACAATGACCTGCTCTCTGGAATCGATTGCCTCCTTAAATTTCATGAAAACCTGGTCAGTAGGCCACCCGGTCATAGGAACTTCTTCTTCGAAATGTCTAGCAAGATTTGCAAGAAGCCGGTACTGTGTATCGATTACTTCGCAATTAATATAAACAACCGAGCAGAAAAGGGATTTGTCTTCACTTACTCTTTCAAGTTCTTTTCCAACATAACGAGTAACCGCGGTTTTTCCTGTTCCGGTTTTTCCATAAATAAGTACATTGGAAGGAGTCTCTCCTCTGAGTGCAGAAACCAGAATTGTCGCAAGACTGCTAATTTGCTCGTTTCTGTGCAATAAAAGGTCAGGTGTGTAAGAAGGTCGAAGTACTTCTTTGTTTTTGAAAATTGATTTTCCGTCAAGTAATTTTTCGAATAAGCCGTCTAATGATTGAGCTTTTATCATGAAGATCCTCTATAAAAATTATGATATTAAGCAATATAAGAGATTAAGATACTTCTAATGCAGATAATTAATACAACGCGAACCGTTGCATGTCAAATTAATTAATATAGTAATTTTAATATGAGATTATATAGAGAGTATATATAATGAACTAATACAATCGATAAACTCTGTCCACTTTCTCTGAACTACTTTAATTTTTATGTTTGTAATACTGATTTTAAGTGTTTTTAATTTTAAGTGTTTTTAACTTTAAGTGTTTTTAATTTTAAGTATTTTTAACTTTAAGTGTTTTACTAATTTTAAGCATTTTATTAACTTTAAGTGCTTTACTAATTTTAAGCGTTTTACTGCTGTCGGAAATAAGGAAAATTTTTTGATAGTTTGCAGTTGATTCAATCCTTCGAATTACTGCTATTGAATATTCTATTTTTAGAGTAAATTTTTAGAGTAAATTTTTAGATTTTCCAGTTATTTTTTAGATTTTCCAGTTATTTTTTAGATTTTCCATTTTAAATGCTTAGACAATTATAGCCATAACTCCTTGGCAAGCTTTATATTGACCTTATAACAGCTATTTAGCAAGTTTCTAGAGTGGGGCTTAATAGAGTGGCTTAATAATTATTATAATTGCAATAAGGAATTTTAGGAGATTTGGGGATTGTAAGTAGGATCCATTTAAGGGGTTTGGAAAGAGGGAAAGAGGGAAAGAGGGAAAGAGGGAAAAGGTTAAACTCTTAACTTTGAAGTCTTAACTGTCAATATCTGGAACTAAAGTTTAAGTGCCAAGAACTAAAATTTATTTTAGGATTCTGAAATTTTACTTAATTGTTTGTATCTTTATGAAAAACCCTATAAATTCTGCTTAATGAGAGAAATGGATAGAAGATACATCTTTCTCACAGTTAATGCCTAAATTTTTATTTTCTACCATTTTCTGATAAATGGCGGGCGAATCTTAAGTATTAAGATACCTTGTAAGCTAGATAAAATCTATATTCCGGATCTTCTTTTACTAAAACTTTAGGTAAAATTGGTTTATAAGCAAGTAATTTTAAGCTATATTTGCAGTAGATGCAATGGAAGTACACCGTATTAATTGTTGTGGTAAAGACCCCTTTATTTCGACTGGAACGGATTTATACTTCAGGTA